>CAWJAO010000003.1:0-448744 GCA_963840905.1 uncultured Acidobacteriaceae bacterium | reverse complement strand
CTTTTCAATCACTTCCGCTGACACAACAAAGCCAGAATCGCGGTTTGTGTCGTGCCTTGTGTCGTAACCCTGCCTTTCACTCCCTCTGGACAGGGCATCCAAGGCTTGTCTCTTCGCTTCCAGCCTAGGCAAGGCTCCACTTCTCGAACACTGAGTGGTTGTGATCCGTGGGCTTTGAGTGTAATGGGGATTTCTCGCCAGCTAACAAACATGAAACCAGGATTAACGACAACCGGCAGTTTCCGGTGCAGCGTAATCGCGTCTACAAGAAAAGGCTGGCACCAATCCGGGATGCCAGTCCTCGTGAATCCACCGAATTCCCATTAGCGCGTAATTTCCCAGACAACACCGAGATCAGCGGAACCGCCGCCGTAGGTAGTGCCGTAGAGATTGCCATGCTGGTCAAATATCACACTGCCAACTGGTATAGCGCCGTCATTGCACGGGTAAATAGCGCAAAAGTCGTAAAGTGAGGTGTACGTCCATCCTCCGTCTGATGGCTGGAGTTCGAAAACGTTACCAAGGCCATAAGCACCGTCAGCGCCGGTTGTGCCATAAAGATCACCCGCTTCGTCTATTGCCAGATTGTCAAGCTCCCCCTCATCTCCATTAAAGCTGTAGATGGTTTCCAGAGTCCAAGTACCATTTGAGGGCGTCAACTGGAAAACCGTGCCGCCTCCCCCATCGCCGCCGTATTCCGTAGTGCCATACAGATTGCCTGAGGGGCCGAAGATAAGACCACCCACCGGCAAACCTCCATCAGCTCCCCCGGTAAAGCTGTAGAGCGCGCTCTCCGTCCAGCCTGACTCGGAAGGCGACAACTTGAAGACTACGCCACAGCCGTAGTAGCCAACAAATTGGCATCCCCCTTGCACTCCGCCAATGATCGCTGTGCCGTACAGGTTTCCGGCTTGATCCAAGATGAGCCCGGACGTGGGCCACGCGCCGTCACTGCCTCCTGTAAAGCGGTAAAGGACGCTCTCCGTCCAGCCCGATCCCGAAGGCGAGAGCTGAAAAACCGTGCCACAACCTGGTTGTGGTGCGCCCTTGTTGTCGCACTCCTGCAGTCCGCCATCAGTGGTGGTGCCGTAAATATTTCCCGCTTTGTCAAAAACGAGACTACCGCCGTATTCGTTGGGGTTCGCTCCGTCGCTGCCGCCGGTAAAAGTGTAGAGGACGGCCTGCTTCCCCAGGCAAAGTGCTGTTGAACAGGGCGTTCCCGGCGGCCTCACGCTGAAAACTGTGCCGTAGCCGCCGTTGCCTCCGATTCCACCGAACGCCGTTGTGCCGTACAGATTTCCCGCGGCATCGAAGATCACGGCGGAAAAGGGATTGCCGCCATCGCCGCCCCCCGTAAAGCTGTAGAGTGGGTTGACGACCCAGCCGGAGTCCCCTCCTGATAGTTTGAAAACGGTCCCCTGCCCGTGTTGGCCCAAATACGGGTTCGTTCCATAGAAATTTCCAGCTTGATCCATCGTCAACCCCGCAAAAGGTGCCGCCCCATCGGCTCCCCCAGTGAAGTTATGGATCACTTTGAATGTTTGCGCCTGCGTCGCTTGCGTTGCGATCATTGCTAGTACACAGAGCAGGATTGGCGCGAAGCCCCGTAACCGAAGTTTGCACAGAGCCGCATTGGAAGGTCCCGGCGTGTCCGTCATTGTAGTCTCCTTCAAGAACGCGAATGTTGATGTTTGCCGTGCTGTGACAGCCCCGGAGTTCACATCGGGGATGCCAGAATTTCCAGAAGGAAAAGGAGATAGTTCGTGTAACAGCCGTTATTCGGTCAAGATCACTGACCTAATCAGGCGATTGCGCAACTGTACGCGTTTATTCGCCTAGCAGCAACAAAAACAACACGGTTTGCCTAACAGTGGCGACCCCATCCGACATCGTGGTGTGCCTGGTCAAGTCTTGGTTATCACAAATAATGGTTGAAGGAGCTACGAGCTGGCAGCTTCGGCGACTGCTACGACATTCCACGGCCATCCGAGGTCAAAGCGTTCGATATCATCGCGGGAAAGTACTTGACCTATCTTCCTGCTTCAACTCTTGGAGGCAAACTGGGAAGGCCTAATGCCTGGGCCCGCTTTGGCCAAGGGTTCGCGCGTGGCGCAGCCTTGGCGAGCCAAGAGACCTATCAAGAGGACTCAACAACAACATCCGGCAATTTCAACGGACAAACGTCGTCAGGCGTGACCTTTGACGGGACGTTCAACGCCTCTAATACGACCGGACACATGGTTTGCGACGCTGGCTGCGTACAGGCGAGGACAAACTTGTTAGCTCGGTTCGCTGAGGCGGATTCGCGTCGGGCACAGCAGGCGAACGCGGTGGCGGCTCTTGGCCTTAGCAAAGAAACACTGC
The DNA here is from genome assembly GCA_963840905.1 of uncultured Acidobacteriaceae bacterium. Taxonomy (GTDB): domain Bacteria; phylum Acidobacteriota; class Terriglobia; order Terriglobales; family Acidobacteriaceae; genus Bog-257. Next base: position 446,380 of record CAWJAO010000003.1, on the reverse strand, counting down.
TGCCGAAAACTCAGGTGCGAGGCTATGTCTACTTTTCCAAGCCGAAGAGGGGACGCGCTCCGAAACCGAGCGGAGGCCAGCTCGACAATTCTCACGACGTGAATGTCATCGTGCCCGTGGACGGAGAGAAATACCGACTGTTTTTTCCAACTGAATTGTTTGACGAGCTTGCCAAGGGGCAGCACTGAGCGACCCCAATAGACGCTGATTTGGCTGCAACCCCAACCTGTCGCCCTCGGGAGCTTAGGCATAAAAGTTTCCAGTGGCGCGTGCGACCATGCCTCTGCAAACGCCACCCGGCAGGGGTGCTCCCACGGGGAGTGTCAAGAGGTACCGGATGAGAGTACGCCCGCCAAGAATTGTGTCGTCCTTTGTGTCTTAACCCCGTGATTCCCACCGGAGTCTGTCTATGTGCGTGGGTATTGCTCTATGACAAGCAAGAGACGGCGAACCGCGACCAAGGCCGCTTGAACCCTGCCTCTCGGTATCGCTGCATCTCACTCGGTATCGTCAGGCTTCACATCGGGCAAGGAATTGACACGGTAGAGGTCAGGAGTTCGAGTCTCCTCGTGCCTACCATTTCCTTCAATCACCTGCCTTTTCTGGCTGTCGTTCCGCGAGGCTCCGATTGTGTAGGAACTCGGAGTCGATGGATGCTAGGGCGTTTCTCGTTATTTATGGATGGCCGATGTAAGTGATTGCGAGAAGGATGCGATTGCCCCTTGTAGACCGGTCCTACGATCCCGCGTAGGTGGTGACCAGAGGAAGAAAGACACGAACCGTTGCGCCATGTTCTTTCTCGTCCCGGCTGCTCTCAATGGTGATCCGGCCTCCATGCCCCTCAACGAATTGTTTCGCCAGAAAGAGCCCAATACCCGTGCCGACCGTTGCATACGTCGTAAAGAACGCGTCAAAGACCCTGGGCAAATCTTCCGGGCCAATGCCCACGCCGTTATCTCGCACTGTAAGCGTCACACCCTGGGGCTCGGTGTCACAGTCGCGGACCTCAACCTCGATGGTTCCACCGCCAGAGATGGCGTAGATGGAATTTGCAAGCACATTTGAAATCACCTGCATCAGCTCACCACGGCGTAGTGCCAGCTTCCGCGATGATTCCAGCGATTGATGTATTTGAATTCCGGATGCCCGGCAGCGCGGTTCGTAGATGGTGATGGCGTGCTGCACGATGTCGCTCAAAGACGCGGGTGTCGCCGATGCATGTTCCCGGTAGTATCCGAGAGTCTGCTTAGCGATGTGCGAGACACGCTCCAGCTCGCTCTCCGCGGCGGCCAGATAACCCCGCCCCTCCTCACCTGCGATCGTCGGGCGCAGCAGATAAAGAAGATTCATCACCGCCTCAAGCGGGTTGTTGATCTCGTGTGCGATGGTTGCCGCCATACGGCCTGTGGCCGCAAGTTTTTCTGCCCGTAGCAGTGACTGTTCCAGTCGTTTGCTATGCGAGATGTCTCGAAGGATCTTGGAGGCACCAACGACTTTGCCCTGCCCGTCCTTTATAGGGGAGATCGTCAGAGAGACATCGATGAACTCTCCGTTTTTCGTGATCCGGACAGTCTCAAAGTGCTCGATGCGACGGCCAGCCCTTAGATTTTCGAGGATCATCTTCTCGTCGGACTGAAGATCTTCGGGGATGAGTTTCAGGATGGACTGCCCGATCATCTCTTCGGCGGTATACCCGAAGACGCGCGTCGCCGCTGCGTTCCAGCTTGTCACGATGCCGTTCAGGTCTTTGCCGACGATCACTTCATCGGAGGACTCAACGATCGCCGCCAGTTCACCAAGCCGCTTCGAGATCTCTTGCTGAGTATGCCACGCATTCTGAATTTCAGTGACGTCGGTTATGTCGATGCAGGAGCCGATGAACCCGAGAAAAAGGCCAGTGCTCGTGAATCGGGGAATGCCGTGATCCAGCAGCCAACGATACTCGCCATCGGACCGCTGCAGCCGGTACTCCATGCGGAACGGGGTCCGCTTCTCAAAGTTAGTTTGGTATATCGCCAGGCAACGATCGAAGTCCTCCCGGTGGACACCCTCCGCCCATCCGTTACCCAACTCCTCTTCCATGGTTCGACCGCGGAACGCCAGCCACGGCTCGTTGAACCACGTGCAGAGACCATCTGTGCCTGAAAGCCAGATTAGCACCGGGGCTGAGTCCGCTATCTGACGAAACAGGGCCGCACTTTCGACGAGCCTTTCATATTCCTCTCGCGTGATCGTGACGGTCTCGGCCATGTTTTCTATGATACCCGTTGTGGAGGCTTGCCCCGGCGGCCAGAATCCGTAACCATAAGTCGGCGGTATCTACGAATGTGTCGGCTCCTGCTGTAACCGTTGAGCCGAAATGTCACTTGATGACGACAGAGCATCGCTTTAACTCGGAGCCTTTCGTCAAACAAGGGGACACGAAGTTGGCCTGGGACGCGAGTATGTTTCTGAGTGGGTTGTCGCTAGCCGGAAGTTATCCCGGCGCACTGCGCCTAGTCTCTCGGCGAACGGGTTCTGAGAGTATCGCCTGTGGCCGACAAGCAGAAATCCTCTCTCGACGCCCAGAACTACCCTTGACAGGGAACATACATCGCATAACAATGTATATTGTGAGTCAGGGCAATGTTACAGAGCGCGACGGCAGATGGGAGTCCCAGTTACGCAAAGGCTCCCTCGATCTCGCGATGCTGGCCGTCTTATGGGATGGCGAGCTCTATGGCCTCGAGATCCTGCGCAGGCTGCAAGAAGCGCCCGGGTTAGAGCTTGCCGAGGGCACTCTCTATCCCATTTTAATGCGGCTAAAGCAGGAAGGCATGCTCAACAGCAAGTGGGTGGACGCCGAAACTGGGCATCCGCGCAAGTACTACCGGCTCACACCCGCGGGACGTCAGCGTGCCCATGAGATGGCCGACACCTGGAGCGCATTGTCGCGGAGCCTCTCGGTCCTGCTGGCACCCGTCAGAAACGGAGCAAAGGAGACATCTCGATGAATGCTGCAGTCGGTATTTCTAGTACCGCATTTGAGGACTATATGAACCGGGTGTGGGAAGGCCTCTCAGGCATGGGAACTTCGGACAGGCAGGACACAATCGCCGAGATCAGGAGCCATTTGAACGAGCGCATCGAACAATTGCGTCTTCAAGGTTCGCCTCGCTCAGTCGAGGAGGCTTTGGCCGCACTGGGCGATCCCACGGAGTTGGCGCACCACATGGTTTCCGCCTCCCTCCAGCGTGACGAGAGTCGCAGCTATCTTCCTTGGGTCTTGCTGCGCGCCGCTCGTCGCATCGCTTTTACAGGAGCGAAGGGGCTGCTGGTCTTTGTAATCGCAGTCGTGGGCTACGGCGCGGCGCTCGCCTTTCTCGCGGTTGCGCTCCTGAAGTCTTTGGTTCCAGAGCTCGGCCTTTGGGTTGGCAGTTGGGGCGTCATCTGGGGAATGAAGTCCCCCAGCACGACAGGGCATGAGCTTCTGGGTGAGTACTTCGTGTACGCATCGGTAGCGCTTTCGTTTGTGTGTGGCAGCGTCTGCACGCTCGTTTTACAGCGCCTACTGAGGGCGCCAAGTCCGGTTCGTCACCGGGCCCTGCGGTAGGACTGCCTGTTTGCAGGCCAGCGGAAAAAGAGGACTGCCCACGGTGGAGGTCAGGAGTTCGCGTCTCCTCGTGCCTACCATAACTCACCTGCCCTTTGGGGCGGTTCCCCACAACGTCGAATTCTCCCAAAGGTGCACCCGACCCATCCGCATTTGCCCTGCGCTGCATTATTCCTCCCTGCATCAGGCACTCGGTCTATACTTTCTCTTCGATTATCAGAGAGGAACACCGATGAGGACATTCTTAGTTGCTTTATCGTGCTGCATCGCAATGGCCGTGACGCTCGCCTACGCGCAAAACGCGGACGAAGGCTATCAAATGGCCAGAGTTGTCTCCTTCGAGAGAGTAGCCGCGAACGCCCAACACATGGACAATTCGGACAACTACAAGATTTCCATGCGCCTCGGTGATACGGTCTACGCTTGCCACGGCAGTGGCTCCGCTGCAGTTTTTATTGACTGGACCACCGGAAAAGAATTTCCCGCCAAACTAAATGGCAAGATATTGCTGGTAAAAAATCCCAATGGTCAGATCGTGGAACTGAACATTGTCAGCAAGAAAACGCCCAAGTAGAGACAATCGCCGCCTGGCGCGAGCGTCCATCTCGATTGCAGCTTCCATGCCCAGGTATTCTTCGGCCGCCGTGCAGTCATCGTGTGCCAGCTGGTTCCTGGCGAACATTGCAGGCGCCCGCAAAAGATCTCGCAGTCCTCCGAATAACTAGCACGCGGCTTCCGTGAAGCTCCCTCACATCTGGTGAGGACGAAGTGGGACGACGATTTTCCCCTGCTTGTCTATGGATCCCCAACTCCCGCCGGTCACATGGCTATGCTCGCCCATGGCTTCTTCGGTGCAGCCCATGCAAACCTTGGCCTGTCCCTTCTCAAAGGAAAACGCATAGTCAAACTGGGGCCTAATGACGATTGCTCCTTTATGGTTGATGTATCCCCACCTCCCGCCTCTGACGACGTGGGCGTCGCCCATCTTCTCGCTTCTGCATCCCGTGCATACGGCCGCCAGTCCCTCCTGAAAAGGAAATGCGGAGCCAAACTGCGGCTGAATAACTATCCTGCCCTTCTTATCGAAAAAGCCGATCTCGCCGTTGTCCCCGATACACCTTGCCATTCCTTCTGCGAAGGGATCGGGCCCATTGTCGTAGTTGACAGGTCGCACCACGACATTCCCACGCTGGTCGATGTAGGCCCAGCCTTTGACGTCCGCAACCGCAGCGATCCCTTCAGAAGAAAAGTCTTCCGCCATCACGAACTGTGGCATGATCACGACTTGGCCGGAAGAGTTCTTGTAGCCCCATAGGTCTTCCTGTTCGAATCGAACCAGCTTTTCAGTGGTCTGCGCCCAGCTTCTCTCCATGACGCTGTGGGGGAGGCACAACGCGCACAATATTGTGGAGACCGCGAGCCACGCTCTTCGCGTGTGCGCGCTTGGGCCGGTCATAGTATTGACCTCCAGTTCTGTACCGTTACTGGCGCCTGCGAAGGCTACCATGGGCGCTCGGGTCAAGAAGGTCGAACTCAACCGTGCGTGCGAGTCGACCGCCCGCAAATTTCCAAACTATCTTTGGGGAAAACTTTCATACAACCCTCCTCTTCATCGTTTGTGAACTCAACCACGCAAAGTGAACCGCCAACTACGGCTTATACGAGCAAGCCGTCTGGCCCGCTTCCTCGAAGCACTTGTCGTACGTGTTTTCCAGTTCGTCCTGCACGATCCAGGCATCTCCGTTGATCGCCTTCGCCGTGAGTTCACGATCGAGGACTACTACGCGGAACTTCCAGCCCGGCGGCAGTTGCAGCTTGCTGCCCAGATTAGCCAGTTGTTCATAAGTCAGGTTTGGATCGACGATCTGAGACGACGCTTGCATGACCCACGGTATGCCCTGCGGATCCTCCAGAATGAAGACGGGCTTGCCCGCCACCCATCCCATAACGGAGTTTCTATGGCCGATGGTTGGCTTGTAGGCCGTCCCGCCCTTCTTGCCCACCTCCATGTCCTTGGGCAGCGAAACCGTCATGAACCAGTGCGTCTGCAGTCCGTCGAAGGTTGTAACGTCTTGGGCAATAGGAATCTGAATCCAGTCGTTTACCCACATCCGCGGCCCATTCTTGAAAACCCCGAGCATGTCGTACTGCTTCTTGAGTGTTTCGGGATCGATCTTGGCCCAGAGGTCAGCCGGACAGGTTACAAGCGGATTAGCCTGGTTGTTCAGGTAGGACGTGTTATAGACGGCCGCCTTCAAGTTTTTGGTGATTGGGTTGCCGCCAATGAGGAACACCTCGCAGTATTCCATGGCGCGCAGGTTGTCGTACTTTGTCATCTTAGCGGTCGCCGCAAAGTCCGGAACCGCTTTTGAGCAACCCGCAAGAAGTGCAATCAAGACCAACCCTATTAGCGCTAAGTAAACCCGAGATGTCCTTGCAACGAAGCTCATTTAATTCTCCTTAGATGTCAACTCAAACTACTGCGCGAGCTGCGCCAAAGCAGCGCGCAGCGGAGCCTCCGAGACATGAATTAATCCCGTATAGGGCTGGTACATTTCGAGGATCAGGAAAATCGCACCACTGACAGCCAGCGCAGCGATCAACAGGCTGCACACGAGCATTCCATTGGGGCGAACGAATAATCCGAAGCTGGTGAACAGCAACGTAAGCCAGAAGACCAGCATTATCAGCAAGGGCATGGGAACAGAGGAGCTCTTCTGTTCGAACATCAACCAGCGTGTCTGGCCCAGCTTGATCGCCAGAACCAACGCTTGCGATTGGAGCACGCGCTGATTGTCGCTGTGCGGGGAGAGTTCCTGAATCCTGTCAAAGAGGCGTTCGCCACTAACAGCGGTAGGGTCGAAATGGCTCTTCTTTTGACCATCTCCGGGCCCAGCGCCCTCCAGCATGGCAGCGACAGACTGGCGCAGTAGCGCACGCACTTCGCTCGCCTCTGGTCCGTAGTGGACGAGAACCCGGTCCAGCAACACTACGCCTGCGGCGGCTTCGGTCACTTCGGAGTTCTGCGTGTCGAAGTAACTTTTACTGGAACCAATCAGCAATCCAAGCACCAACGCAACCATCGTCCCCACCAATGCCATGCTGAGTCTCACGGCTTCTTTGGTATCGGGGTGTCGATGCTCGTCAGTTAAGCGGAAATGAACTCGGGTACCAAGCAGCACGCCGGCGCAAATGCATCCGAATGCGACGAGGCTGAGAGTTAAGGGATGCAACATCATCTCCACGTGATGCCATGGGATAGCCAGGCAGAGAGGTCCCTTCCGCTGGGAAGGAGGCCCCTGTTCGGCTTACTGCTTCATTGTGAAATTGAGCTGAGGATCTTCGCCTTCCCGTTGTTGTAGTCGCTCTGGGTGATCAAGCCCTGGTCCAAGAGCGACTGAAGTTCCTTGAGCTGCTGGGCGGGCGACTTTTGGGAAGCTGCGGCATTGCTGGAAGCCGCAGCCTGACTCGCCGCAGCCGCCGAGGCCGCAGCAGCCTGAGACGCGGCCGCCGCAGACTGCGCTGCAGCCGCTTGCTGCTGTTGTGCCGCTGCTGCCTGTTGCTGCGCCGCCGCCTGCTCCTTTTCGGCCGCACTCTTTTCCGTCGAACCAACCACGATTGCCGTCCTCCGGACAGCCCGGCGCCGTACTCCGGCAATGCCTGAACTCGGAGGCGCGTACATCAGCACGACGAGGACGCCCAGCATGATCTTCAGCAGGACGTTACTTCTCAATAGGTTTCGCATCATGACACTCCTCTTTGTTCAGCTTTATGACTTCGTGCGGATGAACGTGAGCTCCATGGTCTCCCACAACTTGCCGCTCGCGTCTGCCTCCCACAACTCCGTGACGTGGTTGCCATCCGGGGACATGGTCAGCCTCATCTCGAGCTTGGTCGGCTTAAGGGTGATCGCATCGTAGATCGTTGCTACTAGCTTTGCGGTCTTTCCGTCCGGAGACATGTTTCCCGTGTACCACTCCATGCCGGTGCTGCCCGTGTCCATGTAGCAAACCACGTACTGCCCCTGGACGTTGTCAAATCCCGCATAACCGATGCCGTTCCAGGCTTCGCCCAGGATGAATCCGGAGAGCATCTGTTGTATGTAGCGGTGGCCCAGCACCCAGCTGGCAACCGCGGTCGCCTTCGACTCGATCGGAGGCTGGGACGGTTCGATCCACACCTTCACTCTCACATCGAAGGTGCCCACCATAAAGTCGAGCCTCTTCTGTTGGTCGCCCGGCTCCATGGCGGCGTCCATGGCTTTCGCGATGGCCTTGCTATCCGCTGGTGTAATGGACACCTGCGCACCTGCGCTGGCAGCGAGTCCGCACGCTGCCAAAACAAGCAGTGCAAAGGACCCCCTAAAGGCTCTCAAAGATTTGTTCATTGGTGCCTCCTCAACTCTTGATACCTAACAAGAGCTTGTTTGCTCATGGTCGAGACACGGATTTTAAAGGTGCGTGCAAACAACAAAGCGCGCAGCCAGGCGCTTGGTCAGATATCCACTGAGTCCCGATAGCTTGAATCCTAGATTCGACATTCACGATCGAGTGTGATTTGCGTCACCGAGACGGGTGACTCTGGTGGGATGGCCTCAGAAGCGGCAATGCTGCACACCGGGTCACCCCCGCGGCTCCTCTTCAAGCCGGGGGCTTTCCCCAAGAGTGTTTTTCGGAGCAGGGGAGCAAAACTGCCCTCAACTCGCCATCAACAGTCGGTGATTCTGGGCTCTTTTTTGCAGTATCTAGAATGCGGACGGCGGTTGGTAACTCGAATATTGTCGATGAACTCCGTATCCTGCCCCACTGGTTGGTGCTGGAAACCTGTGCCTTGGACGCTGGTCAGCGCGCCTCGAGCGGGCGGAGACCAATGGCCGTCAGAGCATTTTCCATCTCCACCCCGGGCCGGGAGTCGGCGGCGCGGCGCTTAGTCGCGAGCCGTGCCGTGCCGGGGTTGGTACGCCCCAGCAATGACCTGCGCGATCAGCTTGTGACCTGACTGGCTCGGATGCACGTCGCACGACGGCGGACTGGTCGGCGGGTTGCTGGCATTCAGCAAACCAGCGACACAAGTATTTCCCGCCGCGAACGGATTCGACGTTGCCGCCCCGAAAGCCGAAAACACGTCCGCTACCACGGCTCCGTAAGCTCCTGCCGGCGCGCTGATTGCCTGGTTCAAGCCTTCGATCAGCAGGGTCTCGAATTGGTTCGAGTAGTCCAGCGAATAGTAATTCATGATGATGATGGCGCCGCTGTATCCCGTGGCGCGCAGTGCGGCGAGGGTAGTCTGCATGTTCGCTCCGGCCATGGCAAATACCTGTGGGGCGCCTTGCTCGATGCAGGTCGGGTCGTCGTTGCACTCCTCCTCCAACAGAAGCAAATCGTTGGCGCCGAGATCGATGGTCACCAGCGCGGTGTCGGGATGATGCTGGAGGTATCTCGTGGCGAAGGCCAGCTGCGTGGACTTGGCAGAAGCATAGGTAACGTGCAGGGGAAACAGTGAGCGATAGAAGCGGCATCCCAGATCGGGCGCGGTCGACGACAGAAAGCTGCCGGTCGTCTCACCGGGACAACCCGCGTCCGCAGGGTTCAAATCCAACGTCAAGCCGACGTAATCCGGATACGCTACGAAGTTTGTGGGATTGTAGTATTCGAATCCGGCCTGATCGATGAATCCGAATGCAATGCTATCACCCAGCGCAAGGTAGTCGTTGGAACTGCCGCCGGGATTCCTGGCGGAAGCGGATCCGAGCGCGACCAGGGCGATCATGATGCAGGTACTGAAAATCAGACGTAGTTTCATCAGCGACTCCTTCGAAGGGGGAAATTTGGGCAAGCATAACAGAAAGCTGCGCGGGACGGCCCATTGGCAGGGACGCCGTCTCTGTCAAGGCAGAGCGTTCGTGAGCGGAGAGGCAGCGCGATACATGGCGGTATAATGGCTCATATCGCAGGAGCTTCCCAACCTATGAGTGGAACCAACGGCAGCAAAGGTAACGGCGCGGGTAACTCGCGCGCGGAGTGGATCACGAAGCGCCGCGAAGAGGCAGCGCGCAGCGGCGACACCAACATGTCGCAGATGCATTTTGCGCGCAAAGGCATGCTCACCGAAGAGATGCTCTTCGTCGCCGAGCGCGAGCAGATTGCGCCCGAACTGGTCCGCGACGAGGTTGCCGCCGGCCACATGATCATCCCGGCCAACGTAAATCATCCTGAGTTGGAGCCGATGTGCATCGGCGTGGCCTCGAAGTGCAAGATCAATTCCAACATTGGCAATTCGTCGGTCACCAGCAATGTCGATGAGGAGCTGCGCAAGCTGCACACCTCGGTGCACTACGGCGCAGACACGGTGATGGACCTCTCCACCGGCGGCGGAATCCACGAAATCCGCGAGGCAATCTTGCGGCACTCGCCGGTCCCGATTGGGACCGTGCCTATCTACGAGGCAGTCTCGCGTGTGAAGCGCATCGAAGACCTTAACGCCGACATCATGCTGGAAGTAATCGAAGAGCAAGCCGAGCAGGGCGTGGATTACATGACCATCCATGCCGGAGTGCTGGTCGAGTATCTGCCGCTGATCACCAAGCGCATCACCGGCATCGTGAGTCGCGGCGGCGCGATCCTGGCGCAGTGGATGGCCCACCACCACAAGCAGAACTTCCTCTACGAACGCTTCGACGACATCACGAAAATTCTTGCCAGGCACGACGTGAGCTACTCGCTTGGTGACGGTCTCCGCCCGGGCTGCATCGCTGATGCCAGTGACGAGGCGCAATTTGCCGAACTCAAGACCCTGGGCGAGCTCACCAAAAAGGCCTGGGAGCGCGATGTGCAGGTCATGATCGAAGGGCCGGGGCATATTCCGCTGGACAAGATCAAAGAGCAGGTGGAGAAGGAAGTCGAACTCTGCTATGGCGCTCCGTTCTACACCTTGGGGCCGCTCGTGATCGATATCGCGCCTGGCTATGACCACATCACGTCAGCCATTGGCGCAGCGATGATCGGGTGGTATGGCGCAGCGATGCTGTGCTATGTAACTCCGAAGGAGCATCTCGGCCTGCCCAACGACAAAGACGTAAAGGACGGCATCATTGCCTACAAGATTGCGGCCCACGCGGCCGACGTGGCCCGGCACCGTCCGGGAGCGCGCGACCGCGATGACGCGATCAGTTACGCGCGCTACACCTTCGATTGGGACAAGCAGTTTGCGCTGTCGCTTGATCCTGAGACCGCGCGCAGCATGCACGATGAGACGCTGCCTGATGCGTATTACAAGGAAGCGGCGTTTTGTTCGATGTGCGGCCCGAAGTTCTGCTCCATGAACTACTCGGCCAAGGTAGACGAGTACAACAAGCAAGTTCACGGCGTGGAGAAGAAGGACTATTCGGAGTTGATGAACAAGCTGGTGGCGATTAAGTAGGGCAGCGATGGGCAACCGGCAATCTAGCAATTAGCCGCGTCGCGTTTTGGGGAAATTGCTAGCCTAGTCAGCGACGGGCCTTTTCTGAATGAACTTGACGTTAGCTTGCATAGTTGAGAATCTCGCTGACGCGCTTGTCGTTATCGACTCCTCCCGCATTCCATTTAGGGCCTTCTCACCGGGGGTAGGACCGTATGGCGAGCCCCAGCTACTTTCGCAAGTTGCAGCCCACCTTAATGCTGTCTTGCCTTGCGAGGGCGTCATTTGCACGAAAAGAACACCAGATCTGTTAATTCCTAAAAAAATGGGCCATAGAATGTAAGATCGCGCGGCCATTTGGCGACAATGGGAAACCCGCAGAGAACTGGTCGGTTAACCTACTGCACCCTTATGCAGGGAACACCAGTCTACTTGGTGATTGCCTCAAACTCTGCTCACTTGCCGGGACCGAGAGAAAGGCGGCACTTGTGGTTGGCTACGAACATTCTCCACCACAGGTTAGTCTCAGCCCGTTACTGGGGGCGTTCGAGGTTGTCGCCAAGAATGTCATTGGCATTCGCCTCGGCGAACGGGTGCAATCCGTTCGCACAGGGCTGGTGCATCCTGTACATCAGCAAGTAACAGTGGCGGCTTGGGAGGTCCTTTGTTACGTTACGGGCGACTAAGTCTCTAGCCGGCTTGCGATATCGACTGCTCCGTGTAACACGCGAACAATTTCTGCAGACTTTGGCGCAGCTCTGTAAATGATGAGGTAGGTGCCAACCGGCCAGAAAAGCACGGGCTTATCTGTAAGCTCCTCCCGCCGATGTCCAATTCCCGGGTTTTCGGCGATCCTCCGGCAGGCGTCGAAGATCTGCAGACGGACACGGCGGGCGGCTTTGATGCTGTCTTGGGCGACATAGGCCCAAATCTCCCGAATGTCGCTGGCAGCCTCGGGCGAGAGTTTCAAGCGTTTCATGCTCGCTTGCGCTTGTGTCCCAGGTCTTGTTCCTCTCGCTCCAGCTCTTTAAAGAACTCTGCTCCGTCCACCCACTGGCCACGTTCCAGGGACGACCAGCCCTGATTGATTTTGTGACGCAATTCCCTGATTTGCAGCTCTCGAATTCTCTCTCTTTCCTCAAAAAGTCGTAGCGCATCGCGGACGACCTCGCTGGCAGAGTTGTAACGGCCGCTCTTGACCTTGTTCTGGACCAGCGTCTCAAGCTCGGGTGTTAGATGGACATTCATTATCTGCCTTCAAGACTCTATGCTTCAAAATTATCATCTCTGTCCAAGATGGGCAATCTTGGACAAGATCCGGATGGTGCAACGCGCGCGGAATTCGGCCCACTTTACACGGAAGCTTCATGCTCAGGGCGGTCGGATCGTCCTTTGCTACACTCCCAACGTGAGAAGAATCCGCCCGAATGCCTGGATCTTCGCCTGCCTGTCAGGCGTTCTCCAGGTGCTGATCTTCCCCAAGCCCGCCCTCTACCTGCTTAGTTGGGTTGCCCTCGCGCCTCTGATCTATGCAATTCTAAAATGCCGTGACCAGGATGTGAGCCTGGCACTGGCGGACGGGGGACTCTTTCTTGCACCCGCGACTGCGTGGCAGGGGTTTCTGCTGGGCTACGTAAGCGGCGTTATCTGGTACATCGGCAGCAATTACTGGGTCTTCTACGTGATGCACGTATACGGCAACATCGGCGTGGCGATGTCGGTTTTGTTGTTGCTGATGTACTCGCTGTATCTGGCGCTCTATCACGGCCTCTTCGGGTTCCTGCTCGCTCTCATCGCCGCACGGCGCAACGGATTCAGCCTGCGGGCGCTGGTCTTCACTCCGTTCGCGTGGGTCGTCGTCGAACTGGCGCGTACCTACATCACGGGATTCCCCTGGGACCTGCTGGGCACGACGCAGATTGACAACATCCCCCTCTCACGTGTCGCCACGGTCACCGGGGTGTACGGTATTTCCTTCGAAATTGTGCTGGTGAACACCGCTGTCGCCGCCGCCTTCCTGGTGCCCTACGCGCGACGCAAGGTCTTACTTACGGCGGCCCTGGCGGCGGCCATCGCTTTGCACGCCGGCAAATTGGTGCGGCCCGCTCCTCTCCCGGCCACCGACGGCGCAACCCTGGTGCAGGCAAACATTCCTATTCTCAATTCCGGCGAGTGGACGCTCGAGCAGCTTACACAGACGCTCGACTCGCTGGCTGCTCTCAGCGTGGCCCCGCAACACAACAAGCCCGGCACGCCCGGACTTATCGTCTGGCCGGAGTCGCCGGCTCCATTTTTCGTAACCGACCTGCATGTGCGGAGCACCGTAGCCAATTTGGCCCGGGCCACGAATTCCTATATCGTCGTCGGTTCGTTAGGAATTGAGCACGCGGGCGAACGGAATCGCCAGCCTGACATTTACAACTCAGCAGCGGTAGTTGCGCCCAACGGCGCTTGGATTGCGCGATACGACAAGATCCATCTGGTGCCGTTCGGCGAGTATGTACCTTTCGCGAAGGTGTTCAGCTTCGCCAGTGGCCTCACCGACCAGGTCGGGACCTTCGCGCGCGGCACCTCGCGGCTCCCGCTTGAGGTCGGGGACGCGAAGATTGGCACGTTCATCTGCTACGAGTCGGTGTTCCCGGACGAAGTCCGGCAGTTCGCGAAAAACGGCGCTGCACTGTTCGTCAATATCTCCAACGACGGTTGGTACGGCGAGGGAGGCGCTCCGTGGCAGCACCTGAACCAGGCGCGCATGCGCGCGGTGGAAAACAATCGCTGGCTGCTGCGTGACACCAACACCGGCATCACCGCGGTCATCGACCCGCTGGGGCGAGTCGTGGCCGAGGCTCCGCGCAACCGGCGCACGCAGTTGCAGGCGGCGTATGGCCTCGAAGAAACGACCACGTTCTATACCCGCCACGGCGACTGGTTCCCGTGGGTGTGTGCGATAATCACCTTGCTGGGACTGTTGTTGCGCGTCTTCAGGCCTGCGGGATCGTTGGCGCCGCCACTAGTCGAAAAACCTTAATCCACGACAGAGTCACGGAGACACAGAGAATTCAAGGATCCAAGCAACCGCAGATTTCACGGTAGAACGCGGGTCAAACTAAAAGCTAACAGCTAAGGCCGAAAGCGAAGAACGAAGAGCGAAAATGGTCGAGGAACTAGAACAGGAATACGCAGCGCTCCGCGACAAGGTGCACGATCTACAGGAGTATCTTTGACGCGCCTAAGCTGCGCGAAAAACTAAGCGAGATCGAAAAGCAAACCGCCGATCCCACGCTCTGGTCGAATCCCGAAAAATCACAGCAGGTCATGCGCGAGAAGAAGCGCCTCGACGGCCTTTTGGCCACCGAGGCCGAACTGGCGCGGCGATCGAGCGACATTACCGCCTATTTCGATCTGGCGCGGGAAGGGGAGGACATCTCCTCCGATCTGCGGCGCGAAATCGATGGGTTGCGCGGCCTGGTCGAAAAGCTGGAGACGGAGACACTGCTCTCCGGCGAGAACGACGAGCGCAGCGCGATCGTGACCATTCATCCCGGCGCTGGCGGCACCGAGTCCCAGGATTGGGCCGAGATGCTGATGAGGATGTATCTGCGCTGGGCTGAGCGTCAGGGTTTTTCCACGCAGCTCTACGAGTATCAGCCGGGTGACGAGGCGGGCATCAAGTCCGCAACCTTCGGCGTGAACGGCGAACATGCCTACGGCCTGCTCACCAGCGAGATTGGTGTGCATCGGCTGGTGCGCATTTCGCCGTTCGATCAGGCCAAACGCCGGCACACCTCGTTCGCCAGCGTGTATGTCTCGCCGGAAATTGACGAAACCATCGAAATCAACATCAAGCCGGAAGACATTCGCACGGACACGTATCGCTCGGGCGGCAAGGGCGGCCAGCATGTCAACACCACCGATTCAGCGGTGCGGATCACGCACCTTCCGACCGGAATTGTGGTGGCCTGCCAGAACGAGCGTTCGCAGCACAAGAACCGCGAACGAGCCATGAGCATCCTTCGGTCCCGGCTTTACGAGTACGAGCTGGAAAAGAAGCGCGTGGTAACCAAGGGCATCGAGGATTCCAAGCTCGACATCGACTTCGGCTCGCAGATTCGCTCGTACGTATTGCAGCCCTACCGAATGGTGAAGGACCTGCGAACGCGAGTTGAAATTGGTGACGTCGATCGGGTGCTCGACGGCGATCTGAACGAACTGATTCGAGGGTATCTGCAATTGCGCCGCAAAGAGCAGCGGGGATAATTACTCGCCTTGTCAGCGCCGGATTCTTCCGGCCCGACCGCACTACTTCAGGCTAGCCTTTGGATTCCGGTCGATACGCTCTCTTTGGAGGGAGGTGTTCTCAGCGACCTGAGACCGGTGAGCAATCGAGGAGCGCAAGGATCCATAGCTGTCTACGTCCCTGAAGGGATCGGAAAAGCCCCCGGTATTCCGTGATCCAGAGTCGCCAGCACCGCTCCATTCGCCTTCGCCAGTTGGACGAGATGGCCGTCTGTAACTTGCTTTGGTCCTTTGACCCAGCCAGGAAGTTGGGTCGCGTCATGATCATCGGCGATAAAAGTGAATACCTCTCCATGCCTCGCCTTGAGTCGCAGCAATAGAATCCGCGCCTCTGAAACATTGAATGCATATTGCGGTGTTTGTACGACAATGCGCACGAAGCCAATTTCAGTTATCGAACACGTGGCCAGTTCGAGATGCTCCGCCGCTCGCAAGTCTCGTATCCAGTTTGCCGCGCGCCCATGAAACTCGTGTTCGGCGATGCCAAGTGCCACTAGGGTGCTCACGTCGAGAAGGCATTTCACGGGAAGTCCGCCAACATCTCTTTCAATTGCTTGTGGGTCAGAACCGGCGCTCCGGGTCCAAGCGTCAGGACAGGGAATCCAGTGACCGGATCGGTCACAATTTTCGCCTTTCTGCGGCTCCGTTTGCTCTGTAGAGTCAAAACGATGCGATCACCCTCCGCTTTGACATCAAGCGAATCGCCGGCGCGCAAGCCGAGCCGCCGGCGGATAGCACTCGGCAGCACCACCTGGCCTTTGGTCGAGATCTTCGTAACCATAGTAAGACAATCTTACCAACAATGAGCCTAATCAAACTCGGGAGAATCATTTAACATCTGTCCATGAACGACGACTGCCTCTTCTGCAAGATCATCGCAGGCAAGATCCCATCGAAAAAGGTTTACGAAGACGACGAGGTTTATGTCTTTGAAGACATCAACCCCAAGGCGCCGACGCATGTGCTGATCATTCCCAAGCGGCACGTTGTCGGATTGAAAGAAGCTACGCCGGAGGACGCCGAAATCCTCGGCTATTGCCAACTCATTGCGGCGAAGATCGGCCGTGAGCGCGGCATTGAGGACGGATACCGCACCGTGTACAACGTGGGGCCAAAGTCAGGGCAGTCGGTGTTCCACCTGCACTTGCACCTGCTCGGCGGCCGCGACATGACTTGGCCGCCAGGCTAGGGAGGCAGGCGACAGTGGATAGTAGATCGTGGATGGTGGTTGGAAAACTGCCATGCCTCGCCGGGGTCGAATCTGCCACGCGGGTCAGAATCCTCAAGAAGTGGAGCAGGTATACGCCGGGCCGAGAATGCGCAGCCGACGGGCACTCCACGACGGCGAATACGGCCTGATTTCGGTGGTATCAACGCGGGTCCTTGGTGCAGTCACAGCGTTGCTTACCCTCAGAGCGTAGAATCGCGTCTCTCAAGTAGACATTGATCTTGATACCGGGGAAAGGTCTCTATGGCGAAACATTCGAAGAAGGAACGCACTAAAAAGCCCGTGGCCGATACAAAGGACAGCGCTGCAAAAACGACTGAAGCTCCCGCAAAGTTGAGCAAGAAGGAATACGAGAGCGAACTCTACAAACTTCAAGTCGAGCTGGTGAAGATGCAGGAGTGGGTGAAGAAGAGCGGCGCGAAGATCATCGTTATCTTCGAAGGCCGCGACGCGGCCGGGAAGGGTGGTGTCATCAAGCGCATCACCGAGCGGGTAAGCCCGCGCGTGTTCCGCCTCGTCGCGCTGCCGGCCCCTACCGAGCGCGAAAAAACCCAGATGTATATGCAGCGCTACGTGGCCCAGCTCCCGGCGGGTGGCGAGATCGTGATCTTCGATCGCAGCTGGTATAACCGCGGCGGCGTAGAGTACGTGATGGGATTCGCCAGCAAGGAGCAGCACCGTAAATTTCTGCAGAGCTGTCCCAGCTTCGAGATGGCGCTGGTAGACAGCGGCATCATTCTGTTGAAGTACTGGCTCGATGTCAGTGAGGAGGTGCAGCACCGGCGCTTCCAGGACCGCATCAAGGAC
Organism: uncultured Acidobacteriaceae bacterium; assembly: GCA_963840905.1. Classification (GTDB taxonomy): domain Bacteria; phylum Acidobacteriota; class Terriglobia; order Terriglobales; family Acidobacteriaceae; genus Bog-257. Next base: position 429,059 of record CAWJAO010000003.1, on the reverse strand, counting down.
CCGACCAAGCGCTGGAAACTGAGTCCAATGGACTTGGAGTCGCACCGCCGGTGGTACGACTATTCGCGCGCGAGGGACGTGATGTTGGCGGCCACCGACATTCCGCAGGCTCCATGGGTGGTAGTGCCGTCGGACGACAAGAAGCGGGCACGCCTCAATTGCATTGCTGACCTGCTGAGCCGGATCCCGTACGAGGAGGTTCCGTATCACGCGCCCAAACTGCCTGCCCGGCAGAAGCCGCACGGGTATGAAGGGCCCAAGCTAAAGCATCAGGTGGTGGCGCCGAGATACTGAAGGAGCGGCCGGTTGGGGGCGCTGAGGCGCACCGTTTAGTGCTCGCGCGACTCATGCCATCCAAGCCAAATTTCGATCTCTGGGATCATGGAGCAATGAAAAACCCGCCGTCTGGCGGGGGCGCTGCTTACCGCGTCACTTTCGTGGAACTCTCAGCGGCCTGAATCCGTACCCGACAACCGGAGGTTTCCGAGATGCGGATTCGACTGCTGCTTTGTACCCTCGTGATCGCCGCTGGAAGTCTGGCAATAGCCCAGCAGGGCCACGACACTCAACTAGCCCAGCACGGCGACCATGTAATGGGCTTCTCCCATGAGAAGACAACACACCACTTCGAGTTAACCCAAGATGGCGGCATTATCGAGGTTCGCGACAACGACCTGACAGATACCGCAAGCCGCGATCAGATTCAGATGCACTTTAAGCACATCGTACAGATGTTCTCCGCGGGCAATTTCAACGCTCCCATGCTGGTACACGACCGGAAAGACGTGCCCGGAGCCGCTGTGATGGCGCAGCTAAAAGATCAGCTTCACTGGGAACTGCAACAGACCCCACGGGGAGCGAAGATCATCGTTACGGCGGACAACAAACCGGCCCTAGATGCCGTTCACGACTTCCTGCGATTCCAGATTGAAGATCACAAGACTGGCGATTGCGAGGCGATCCGCTAGAAAACGCTGACTGATTAGCCCTAAGCGGGATGCAAGCCGCCTTACGGATTTCAACACTCTGCGTAAGGTACATACTTCCAAAAACATGGCGGACGGCATCGTGATCGTTGCTCACTTAGTCGTCCGCCATATCCGCCTTGCACTTCAATCGAAGAATAGCCAGGGTGCGGCATCCAGTTGTCACCGCGGAATCGCGAAATTGTAACTTCTTTGTCAAAACCTGCTGACCGCCTGGCGGAACACGCTGCCCGCTGAATACCAGCGTCTTCCGCTTCGCTGTCGTCTACAATCGCCCGATGGCCTCCGATCGTCTTGTGCGAGTACGCGAACAGTTGCGGCTGTATGAGCACCCGCTGGTGGAGTTCGACGCGCGCGCCAAAGGCGAAGCGGTGGAGGTGATCATCCGGCCGCGCTTTACCGAGCCGCCGGTCCACACCTACTACTTTGAATTGCATCCGCGCGATCTGGACGATGCGCAATTCGAATGGGCCTTTCAACGCCAGATCTTCGACTGCCTGCACGATTATCTGGTCGAGATGTTCGTGCGTACGCCCCAGCATCGCAAAGAGAACCAGCAGAGGGAGCGCGAAGGCAAGCTGTGACCAGTCATCCCGGTGAGCCACAGTCTGGAGTTGGACGGGAGTCGCCCCTGCGCCGGCGCATCGTGGACGAAATCCTCCGCCAGGGCCCGATTCCTTTCTCGCGCTACATGGAGATGTGTCTCTATGAGCCTGAGCTTGGTTACTATTCGCGCTCGCGCGAACAGTTCGGCAAGGCCGGGGACTTCTACACCTCGAGTGACGTTCATGCCGTGTTTGGGCGGCTTCTGGCACGGCAGTTCGAGGAGATGTGGCGCGTGCTGGATTCTCCCGCGCGCCTCGACATCATCGAACTGGGACCCGGTCGAGGCCTGTTCGCCCGTGACGTGCTGGATTGGTCGGCAAAACAGTTCCCGGAGTTCTCGCGAGCTCTGCATTACTCGCTGGTTGAGCAGTCAGCGCATTTGCGCGACCGATTGCAGGACCGGCTAACCGGCCAGCGTTGCGGCTGGACGGGCGCAGGTGTTCGACTCCCTTGAAGCTGCAGCTGCGACGATTGGCGAAAACGTCATCCTCTTCGGCAACGAGTTTTTCGATGCGATGCCGGTCGAGGTCGTGGACCATCGCGGCGCGCTGCGGATTGGGTTTCAGAGCGGGAGACTTGTGGAGATGTTCGTTCCGCCCACCGCAGAGGAATTGGAGTTCCTCGATCGCTACGGCATTCATCCCGAAGCCGGCGAGCGCGTGGAGGCGACACTGGCATCCTTGCGCTGGATGGAGCGCATTGCGGGAGTGTTTCGCTCTCCTGGAAGCGCGGGCCCCTCCGCTCGGACTAAGGTTCTCAGTCCGGATGACAGCGAAGAAGAGAGCTTATCGCAAGAATGCAGGCGTGGGTTTGTTGTATTGATTGACTATGGGTATACGCGCGAGGAGCAACTGGCCGGACGCCATCGTGACACCGTCCTCAGTTACCGTCAGCACGCCGTAAGCGCATCGCCCTATGAGGCGCCGGGCGAGCAGGACATCACCGCCCATGTGAACTTTACGGCGCTGCAGGCACGAGGCGTTGATGGCAGGCTCGAGGCGGTTGCGCTGCTTACACAATCGCAGTTCCTCATCGGTATCGCAGAAGAAACGCAATTCGCGGATGCCTTTCAGGATTGCGCGCTTCCCCAAGAGCGCGCCAAGGTGGCCTTGCAATTGAAACACTTGATCTCGCCCAGCGGCATGGGAGAGACCTTTCAAGTACTCCTGATGTCGCAGGGAGTAGCAAGAGAAAAGGCCGCTACTTTGAGCGGCCTGAAACTTTCTCGTTGAACCGAACTACGGCATACCCGGCTTGTCGGAGCTGGGCTGGAACGGCGACTGTAGATACCTGCGCGCCTCATCGAGCGCGTTCTGGGTATTGTCGTTGGTTTGCAGGGCCTGGCGGTACTCATTGGTGGCGCGCTCGCGCTGTCCCGTCAGGTCGAAAATCTTGCCTAACTGGATGTGGCTCCAAACCTCAGTCCAGCGGGGCTCGCCATCCCCGTTCAGCGATTCGCGGTAGGCGTTGGCGGCTGATTGGTAGTTGTGCTGGAGGAAGAACACTTCGGCGATGCGATAGTGGGCCAGCGAGCTGTTCTTGTTGATGTCGAGCGCCTTCTGGAATTCCTTCAGCGCCTCCGTCAGGTCACCTTGTTCCACATCCTGTTGTCCGCGCATGATGGAGGTGCGGACCTGTAACTCCTGCGAGTTCTGTAGGACGTCATTGTTCGGATCGATGGTGATGCGACGCGGCTTGCCGAAGGTCTCCACCGCATAGGCCGAGTTCGTGCCCGACACCTCGACACGCTTGATCTCGGTCTTGCCGTCGGTGTCGATCTTCAACTCGACCGGCATGCGGAAGAGGTCCATGTCCTGCTGAATTTCACCGACCACCCGGAAGCCTTTCTGGGTGCGGTACACCGTGTATTTGTTCTTGAATTCAGGCGCGCCGGTGGAGTCGAGCCATTGCGTGAAGAACCACGTAAGCTGTTGTCCCGAGCTTTCTTCTGCAATCTTGCGAAAATCGTTGACCGATGCCGACTTGCCCGCGTACTGGGTGACGAAGGTGCGCATGGTCTTGTCGAAGGGGTTGTCGCCGATCACCCAGCGCAGCATTTGCAGGATCATGCCACCCTTGTCGGTCACCAGCGATTGGAACTCGGGCGAGAATGCATCCAATTTGCCCACATCCGCCAAGGGGACCGAGACGTAGGCCAGCGCGCCCACCGACATGTCCTTGGCGACTTCCTGGAAGCCGGCCGCGCCGGCAACGTGCTCTACGTATAGGGCCTCGGAATAGCGGGCAGAGCCGTCGTTCAGCCACCAGTCGTTTTTGGTCGCAGGGCTCACCATGGTTCCGAACCACTGGTGCGCAACGGTATTGGCCAACAGCCGGTAATTTATCTTGCCCACGAAGGCGCGCGAAGCCAGCGCAGCGATCTCGGGCGCCCAGGCCGACGGGACCGTGTCATTGGGCAACTCAACGACGTTCAACGTGCTGTTGAACGGAGGGCCGTAGGTCGAGGTGTAGAAGAAGAACTCCTTCACCGCAGCGTCGGCGTATTGGGTGGCGAGCGCCTTGTGCTCCGGCGTGGTGTAAACCGTTACGTTCAGGCCGCCTTCATTATTCTTGGTCTCCTCGTACTTGCCGATCAGAATTGTCCCCGGAAAGCTTGGCTTATCTTCGTAGCTGAAGGTGATGGTCTTGTAGCCGGCGGGAACGGCCAACTTACCGGATGAAGCGTGGGCCGCGCCCTTGCGCGAGCCGCTATCGGATTCTGAAGCGCCGCCGGAGCTCTGTTTGCCGCTGCCGATCACGCTGTACTCGCTGGGTACGCTGACAGTGATGGTCGAAGTGAAGCGATCAATACCATAGCCGACCATGGGGAACCAGCGTCCGGCGTAAAGCAGGTACGTAGTGGGATCGCCGATGTAGGCGAGCTTCAGGCCCGGCACGGGGCTGTCATCTCCCGACTGGATGGCCCCTTCGTATTCGAATGTCAGGGTGTCGCTGCTGCCCTTGGTCAGGCCATTGGGCAGGGAGATGCGGATGGTCGAATCCTGGCTGACTCGCTCTACGGAAAGAGGTTGGCCGCTGGCCTCAAGCACGCGTGTCGGCCGCAGTGCGTTGTGCAATTCAAAAATGGCAATGGTGATGTCGTCGAGTGCGGTAAAGCGGACGCGGGCCTGTGCCTTGATCTGATGGGTCTGCGGAGAGATGACCGCCTGGATGGCGTAGTCGTTGACCTCGATCCGAGGTTTCTCCACCGCCAAACACGGGAAGACCAAGCCGAAAACAGAAAACACGATGAGGAAGCGCCGGAACGATCGCGCTGCGATTTGCATCAGGAAAGGTTGCTCCTACTATTCTCACTATAAATGATGAAAGAACTATTATCTCTCACCACGGAGGGCACCGAGAGCACGGAGGCCGTGTCCTCCGTGGTGAAAGCCTTCGCCCTCAGCCGTCACTTGCCCATTACAGTAAGTACGGCCCTGGCTGCCCGCTCGGATGCATTGCCACCTCCGTCGCTGGGCTGCAAACGCTGCCGCACCTCCGCGAAATCTGCGATCATGTTCGCTCGCGCTTTGTCCTCAGGAATTAGCCGCCGTAACTCGGCGCATACTCTTTGCGGCGTGAAGTCGGCCTGGACTAGTTCCGGAACAACGTCGCGTTCCGCAATCAGGTTTACCATTGCAAAGCGGTCTACCTTTACTAGACGGCGGCCAAGGCTCCAGGTGAGCGGAGCGACCCGGTAGACCATGGTAAACGGCGTTCCAATCAGCGCTGCTTCAAGCGTGGATGTGCCGCTCGCGACCGCCGCTGCTCGCGCATGCAGCAGACTGGCTCGGGCGTTGCGAGTGAACGTAATCTTCGGCCCCGCATAGCCGCCCAACAACGACGCTATCCAGCCTTCATCGAGCGTGGAGGCAACCGGAGCTATGTAAACGTATTCCGGGCCGAGAAGTTGCGCTGCTTCCAACAGCGGCGGCAGGATGCGCGAAACTTCGCCGCGCCGGCTGCCGGGCAGCAAGGCAATCCATTGCCGGGCTGGGTCGAGTTTGTATTCGGCAGCAAATTGTTCTCGCGAATCCGGCGGCAGAGGCAAGTCGGCAAGCGGATGGCCGACGAACTGCGCCTCGATGCCACGTTCGCGATAAAAGCGCTCCTCGAAAGGGAAGATCACCAGCATCGTGCGAACGTATTTTCGAACGCGCTCGATGCGGCCCTGCTTCCAGGCCCAGAGTTGCGGGCTGACGTAGTAGACCACCGGCACTCCCTGCTTTTGCAGCTCGCGAGCCAGGCGAAGGTTGAAGTCGGGAAAGTCGATGAGTACCGCCCCGTCGGGCCGGCGCCGCCCCGCCTCGCGGACCACTTCGCGAAAGCGGCGGTAGATGGTCGGAATGTGCTTGACCACCTCGACGATGCCGACCTCGGCGATCTCGCGAGCGTCCACCAGAAGCTCGCATCCGGCGGCGCGCATTCGGTCACCGCCAACGCCAAAGAAGTCCATGCTTTCGGAAGGGGCCACGTGGCGCATAGCTTCGATGAGCTTCGCGCCATAAAACTCACCGGAGGCCTCGCCTGCGGAGATGAGGATTTGCACCACTGGATTATGACAGGAGCAAGCCATTGGCTGTCAGCGATCTGTGCCACTTCCCGGGCCGGCCCGTCTACGCCTTACGAGCGTCATATCACTGTGACCCGTGATTCAAGTCATTGACCCGCCTATGGCCCTGAGTTTATTCCCACTCTTGTAGGTAGAAGACCGTGAGCGCGCCTACCCACGGTATTTCCATTCTCAAGCATTCGAGAACGTCGGCTTCCTCGACTCTAATAACAACGGAATGACCACGAAGTTGAACGGAGCTTGACGGTGCGGAATCTCCGATTTGCTTGGCTCCCAGGAGGCCTTATGCGGCGTTTCTCTCTCACCCTTGCAATCGTCACCCTATGCTGCCTCTCCACGTCCCTTTATGGCGGCGTGATTCTCAGCGAAAATTTTGACGAACTGACGCCACGGGAAGGCGCAACGTTGGTTGGCGCCTTCAGCACAATCAACAATACGAATGTTGATATCGTGGCAAATGGCGGAATATTTGGTTTCCTGTGCCAGCCGCCCGAGTCGGGCAACTGCATCGACATGGACGGCGGCCAAGGTCCTGGCGATGCGCAGGGGCAGTTACAGTCGAACATGCTATTTCCGGCCGGGAGTTATCTGCTGAGCTTTGACTTGATCGGCAGTCAGCGTGGCGTTACTGCGGCCACAACCGTGACTTTCGGGAACTACAATCAGACGTTCACATTGGCGAGTAACGACGATAGCACCGGGATCGTTGTCAATCAGCCGGTGACTCTTAGCTCCCCCGGCTATCTCCTGTTTGTGAGCGACACGCCGGGCTGGATAGGTGATTTGCTCGATAACGTAGTGGTCTCAACCACGACAACTACTACGCCGGAGCCATCCAGCCTTCTCCTTATGGGCTCTGCGTTGCTGGTGGTGATTCGCCTCCGTCGCTGGTGACCGATTCGACGAGTTGGGCGGGAATTTTCGTAGCTTCACGGCTGTAGCCTATCCCGCTGCTTTCGGGCCGGCATGGTCGGGGTCCCGCGAATCACTGCGCGGCTTGCCTAGCACTGTCATCGAAACATAGGCTCCGATCCACGATCCCAGGGCTGCGAAGCAGACATACACCCAATTCCGCGTATAGCTGATCACCGCGAAGGCGGAGAGCAGGTACCACACGCTGCTCCACGAGGCGGCAGGTATGCGCCGGCGCGACGATACGGCTGCGTTGAACATGACATAAACGGCGTCGGTTGCGGCGGTGGATGCGACGACGCCAAGAGCCAACCAGGGATGGATCTGCCACACGTCTTCACCTCGTGCTCCCATGCTTATTAGGATGCGAGGGTAGTGTAACCGTACGGGCGAGGGGGCCCTGCGCCGCCTTAGTCGTCTGCCGAGACGTTCACTCCCGGTTCGGAATACTCGTTGGCTGCGATCGCCGCCGGCGTAGGGATTTCCTGGTCCTTGTATTGCAACTGGTACAGCTTCCAGTAAATTCCGCGACTGGCCAGCAGTTGCTGGTGAGATCCGATCTCGCGCACCTTGCCCTTATGCATCACGATGATTTTATTGGCGCGCTGAATCGTGCTGAGGCGATGGGCGATGATGATTGAGGTGCGGCCTTCGACCATGCGAGTCAGCGCCTCGCGGACGCGGAACTCGGTCTCGGTGTCCACGCTGGAGGTGGCTTCATCAAGTATGAGGATCTTCGGGTTGTGCGCCAGCGCTCGCGCAAACGAGATCAGCTGTTTCTGTCCGGTGGAAAGCGTACTGCCGCGTTCGCGCACTTCCTCCGCGAAACCGCCCGGCAGCGATCGGATAAAGTCGGCGACATTGACCTGCTCAGCGGCATTCTCGACCGCCTGGTCTTCAATCCAATGCGAGCCCAGGCGAATATTGGCCGCAACCGTGCCGGAGAAGAGGAACGGGTCCTGCAGCACGACACCGTATCGCCGTCGCAGGTCGTTTAGTTCCATGTCACGAATGTCGACGCCATCAATGCGGATCGCGCCCTTCTGCACATCATAGAAGCGCAGCAGCAGGGAGATGATCGTGGTCTTGCCCGCGCCGGTATGGCCCACGATAGCGACCGTTTCACCCGGTTCGATAGCGAACGACACATCGCGCAGCACCCAGTCATACTCCAAAGCGAGATCGCCGTTTCCCGGAACGGCCGACTTGAGCTTTTCACCTTTGCTGGCGGCTTCCTCCGCGGCTTGTGCCATGGTGCGATAGGCAAACCACACGTGATCAAATTCGATGCGACCAGGCCCTGCGGGCTTCTTCGGCGATGCCGGGGTGACGATCTCCGGGGTCGTGTCGAGCAGCTTGAAGATGCGCTCGCTGGACGCCATGGCCGATTGCAGGATGTTGTACTTCTCGCTCAGGTCCTGGATGGGGCGAAAGAAACGCTGTGCGTATTGCATGAACGCGACCAGCACGCCCAGGGTCACCAGGTTGCGCATGACCTGGCCGCCGCCGAACCACACCACGCAGGCGATGGCCGTCGCCGAAAGGACTTCCACCACCGGGTAATACACCGCATGGGCCATGATCGCGTCTTTGAACGCGTCCATGTGGGTGCGGTTGATCTTCTCGAATTCCTCGTAGGATTTCTTTTCTCGATTGAACAGTTGCAGAACGACGATGCCGGTCACATGCTCCTGCAGGTAGGCGTTGATTCTGGCAATGGCGATGCGAATGCGCCGGTAGCTCTCGCGCACCTTGCGGCGAAAAATCGAGGTCGCGTAGAAGATGATCGGGAGCACCGCAAAGGTGATCAGCGCCAGCCGCCAGTTCATGTTCAGCATGATGACCAGGATGCCCAGCAGCACGAAGATGTCTTCGAAAATGGAGACCACCCCGGCGGTGAACATCTCGTTGAGGGCGTCAACGTCGCTGGTGACACGGGTGACCAGGCGTCCGACGGGGTTGCGATCGAAGAACGCGATGTGCAGCCCCTGCAGGTGACGGAAAATCTGCGCGCGCAGATCGAACATCACCTTCTGTCCCGTCCACTGCATGATGTAGGTCTGCGAAAACTCCAGCAGGAAGCTGAACAGCAGCAAGCCGACATACATGGCAGCGATCTGCGCGATGCCGGTTAGCGGACGCGGGCTGAGAAAACGATCCAGCAGCGAATGCGATTCGGTATGGCTGGCGAGATATTTGTCGATCGCGACCTTGGTCAGATAGGGGCCGAGTACGTCGGCGCCCGCCTTCAGCACAATGCTGATCAGCGCGATTACGACTTGTAATCGATAAGGGCGCAGGTACGTCAGCAGACGCTTCATCAGTCTGCTGTCATACGCCTTGCCCAATATTTCTTCGTCGTGGATGGAAGCCATGTCCCTTGGGAGATTGTAAATAAGAGCTAGAAACCATATAGACGAGAACTAGCGGCACCGGGATGGAAAAGTTAAAGCGGAGGATCTGTGCCGGCCGGTGCGGCATTGCCGCGATTGGGCAATTCTCGGCTCGTTGTTAAGGCATGGGCTGGTCTGGAACCAGCCCATGCATAATCCCTCGTACTCGAAATGTTATTGTTTCGGCGTGTCAGGAGCCGTGCTGCTCGCTGGGGGAGTCACAGGGTTCACATCAGGGGGCACGGTAGCTGCGTCCGGCGGCGTGGTAGGCGGATTCGGAGCTACTCCAGGCGATTCAGGCGCTACCGCGGGTGTAGTGGGCGCAGCCGTGGGCGTATTGGGCGGCACCGTAGGTGTGCTCGGCGCGGCGGTGGGCACATTGGGAGGTGCTGCAGTTGTAGTTGCATTCGGGGTCACGGTGCTCGCATTAGGAGCCACGGTAGGTGCATTGGGAGGCATCGTGGGAACTTTGGGAGCCGCGCTAGGAGCGGTTCTCGCATTTGGCGCAGCTTGTGGAGCCGCGCGTTGCGCAAAGCATGCGCCGGTCAGCAAAGCCATCAGCATTGCAGCGAAGATAATCCGTTTCATATGGTTCTCCTCAGCGCCATTAGATGCAAAGCGGAACCGAAGGCCGTGCAGAATGGACACCGTGCTGCCCTAAAACGCAAACATCTCTGCGGCAAAATCGAGCTGCTAGGCGGACTTAGATTTGTCTAGAAACGGGCTAACACCGATTTCGTTTGTCTTCCTTAGGACTAGGGCAGAATTTTTCGAGCCGAACGCGATGCAATTGCAGACGGCATACTCGATCTCAGCTTGCCGCCCTGCTTCCGGAACGTAATCCAGGTCGCACTCGGGATCGGGCTGCTCCAAGTTAATGGTGGGAGGAATCTGCCGACGATGCATGGCGACCAGGGTGGCGGCGATGCCGGCTGCGCCGCAGGCCCCCTGGGGATGACCGATCTGCGACTTCAAGCTGGACATCGGCGTTTGGCAAGCCTTTTCGCCCAACGCAAGCTTCAACGCACGGGTCTCGATGCGATCGTTCAACTGCGTGGAAGTACCGTGCAGGTTGACGTAGTCAATGTTAGCGGCGGCGATCCCGGCATCTTCGATCGCCATCTGGATGGCGCGGGCCGGCTCTTCGCCGCACTCCTGCAAACGCACGCGATGGAAGGCCTCGCAGGTGGAACCGTATCCCGCGACCTCGGCAAGGATTCGTGCTCCACGCGCGCGGGCATGCTCATATTCCTCGAGGAAGAACATCCACGCACCCTCGGCGACGACGAAGCCGTCGCGATCGAATGAGAAAGGACGCGAGGCACGTTCGGGCTCGTTATTCCACGACGCAGTCATGATCTTCATCAGGGTGAAACCCTTCATGATTCCGGGAGCGATGGGAGCGTCCACGCCACCGACCAGCATCATGGGCAGAAAGCCAAACTGGATTTGCCGCAGCGCGTAGCCGAATGCGTCGGTCGACGAAGTGCAGCCGGTGGTGATGACGTGACTCATGCCGCGCAGGCCGAAACGCATGCTGACTTCGCTGGAGAGCGTGCCCATGGTGCCGCTGGGAATGCAGAACAGGCTGACCTGCCTTACCTTGCCGGTCAGCCACAGCCGGATCTGCTCCTCGGAGAACTCCTGTGCGCCGCCACCTGAGCCCAACACTACGCCGATTTCACGTTGCTGCTCCAGCGAGAGTTGCGAGGTTTCGATACTGGCGCCGCGGAGCGCCTCGGTCGAGGCGGCCAATGCCAGCGGCACAGCTCGCGAGACGTGTTTGCGCTCGTGGGCGTCAACCCACGCGAGTTCGTCGAAGTCCTGCACCTCGCCGGCGATCTGCACCGGCAGGTCGCTGGCATCAAAGCACCGAATGCGTTTCACGCCGCTGGTTCCGGCGAGGACAGCGCGGCAGAATGCCTCGTTCCCAATGCCGTTGGGGCTGACCACGCCCATTCCCGTGATGACGACGCGCTTTTTCATAAAAGCAACTAGCAACTAGCAATTAGCCTTTAGCGTTCGGCCGTCAGTAAAGGGGCCTCCTCGTCCTCCCCGACGGCAGGCTCGATGAGTCACACGATCTTAACAGCTAGGTGCTAACAGCTAGGTGCTAATTGCTCGTTGCTATTCCCTGGCTGCTACTCTAGTACTCGAAAGGCCTTCCGCGAATCACATGTCACAAGGAATTTACATCTCGGTGCCTTTCTGCCGCACCAAGTGCAGTTTCTGCAACTTCGCTTCGGGCGTGTTTTCGCAGGTGCTGTTCGACCGTTACGTCAATCAGGTCTGTGCCGAGATCGCGGCTGCCGAGGACATGACACGCGAGCTTGGCGGGCAGTTGGACCGCCAGGTGGATTCCATCTATCTGGGGGGCGGTACGCCGTCGGTGCTCGCTCCCCATCAGTTGCAGCGCTTGTTTCGGGCTGTCGGCGAGAACTTCGAGGTTGAGGGCGCGGCAGAGATCACAGTAGAGTGCGCGCCCGGCACCGTGTCCAGCGAGGTCATCGAAGTTCTGCTTGGCTGCGGTGTAAATCGCGTGAGCCTTGGTGTGCAGTCGTTCGTTGATAAAGAGTCTTCGTCGGTGGGCCGCCTGCACACACGAACCATCACGCTGGATGACATCGCCCGGCTGCGATCCAGCGGAATCGGCAACATCAGCATCGACTTGATCGCAGGCCTGCCGCACCAGACGGAGGAGAGCTGGAATTTTTCCGTCGCCGAGACCCTCGCCACAGGTGTACCGCACGTCAGCGTGTACATGTTGGAAGTGGATGAGGAATCGCGCCTGGGTAGCGAACTGCTCGCCGGAGGCAGCCGCTACCACGCGCACTTCGTTCCCGACGACGATCTCACCGCGGACCTCTATTCGGCTGCCTGTGAGCGCTTGGAGAGTGGCGGGGTGCGACAGTATGAGATCTCCAACTTCGCGCGTCCGGTCACGCACGGCATCGGGCTGCACGACTCGCGACACAATCGCAAGTACTGGACGCGCCAGCCTTATCTAGGGTTCGGCGTAGATGCGCACTCCATGTTGCTTGCGAGAGAGGATCTGCGAGCGGATGGAATCGAAGCGGTGCGTTTTGCCACCCCGGGCTCGCTGGAGGAATACTCATCTGTCGCGAACGATACCAACCCTGCGGCGACGCGAATCCAGCAACTCCGCGCATCACGCACACTAGTCAACGCGCGCGCTGCACTGGAGGAGTCGTTCTTCCTGGGATTACGGATGACTCGAGGTGTTTCGGTTGCCAAGCTGAGAGAGCAGTTCGGCGATCAGGCCTTAAATAGCTGCGATGCAGTGATTGTCGAGCTGGTCGCGGACGGACTGCTCGAAGACGCAGACGGGCGGCTACGCCTGACCGCGCGAGGACGACTGCTCTCGAACGAGGTCTTTGCGCGCTTCCTGCAGGAAGAAAAGACTGACCACAGAGACACAGAGGCGCAGAGAAGTCTCTGAATACGCCGCAATCCCTGTAAAATCTCGACATGAGCAAAGCACAGGAAGACCGTGCCCGCGAGAAGTTCGCTGACAAGATGAGGGCAAAATCCGCGAAGGCGAAAGCAGACCTCGCTTCCAAGAAAGCCAATAAGGCGACGGCTCAGACAGAAGCCCCCACGAAGCCATGAAAGCGCAGAGACACAGAGGAATTCTGGGGTGAACCGTTCTTCCGGTCTTTGGGCATTTAGCTCAGAGCGTCATCCGGGGACGTTGAAGGTATCAACTCCGCCGGTACCACCGGCGTGGCGACAGTCGCGCTGGCCGCCCGATACCTCGCGTGGGGATAGAGCTTGGCCAGCAAAAGAATCCCAGCCACCATCACTAAGAGATCGAAAATGCTTGCCTCGGGACCGGCCGTGCCGCCGCTCAGCCATTTCGAGCCAGACAGCGTAGCGTTTAAGAGATGTCCGACCGCCGGGGTACCGCTGTCGGGCACGGAATAGAAGAAGCTCTCGCCCCAGTCAAAAGCCATGTGCCAGCCGATGGCGAAGCACAGATTGCCGGTGCGGCGCAGTGCCAGGCACAGAAAGACGGCGATCAACATGATGTTGACCAGGCCAACCCAGGTCTCTCCCGGATTGCCGCGGTGCGCCAGACCGAACATTACGGAAGTGAATGCCGCAGCCGGCCAGAATCCCATCCCCCAGGTAAGGGTGAACTGCACATAGCCGCGAAAAGTAGATTCTTCCGACAGGCCGATCACCAGGAAGCCTATCGCCCACAACGCCCCGAACTTCAGAATGCTCACGCCGGATAGCGCCAGAGTTCCCGGCGAGTAGTTTCGGGTGATGGCCATGAGCGCGATGATGACCGACAGCATGGCGAAGCCCCAGACCGCGCCCATCCAGAACTCTTTGCGGAACATCCGGCGGAAGGTAAGACCGTAGTCAGCGAGGCGGCGGCGCTCGAAGCCGCCCATGATCAGGGTGGCGATCAGAACGTCGGCGAAGAAAATGCCGTCCTGGCCGATCGCGCCCATGGGAGTGAAGATCGAGCCCGATTTGCGGAGGCTGAGCGCCTGAAGCGGACCGGACGCCATCACGAGGACTGCAAGCACCAGGAGGAAGATCGATACCCGCCAGCCTGCCCGAAGGCCGCTAGGGCCATGGAATACCCGTTGCACTGGGCTTGGCGGCGCCGGAACGATTTCTGCCTCGGTCAAGAGGGATATCTCCTCACGCAGTTAGACGGCGAGGACCATAGGATATCTCAAACGAATTCGCCCGGAGCGGGCTCGCTTCGGCCCGTGATAGTGGATTCTCGCTTCGATTGGTTACACTAGATCGCAAGGCCCACTCATGTATTCTTCCGCTCCTGAAGCCGATGCGGTCACCCTCCAGCGCACGATGGCTGCGATTGACCTGCGCAGCGACACCGTCACCAAGCCATCGCCGGAGATGCGGCGTGCCATGTTCGAGGCTGAAGTCGGAGACGACGTCTACGCCGAAGACCCGACCATCAATCGCCTGGAGGCGATGGCCGCCGCGATCTTCGGACGCGAGGCGGCGCTGTTTGTCCCCAGCGGAACCATGGGCAACCAGATTGCGATCAAGCTGCACACCCATCATGGCCAGGAAGTGATCTGCGAGGAGCGCGGACACGTCTTCAACTACGAGATGGCGATGATGGCCCAGTTCTCCGGTGTCGTAGCGCGCACGGTATGGGCCGAAGACGGCATTCTGACCTGGCCGCTGGTGCGGTCCAAGCTCAAAGGTAAGAGCTACCACTCCGCCAAGACCGGATTGGTTTCGCTGGAAAATACGCACAACATGGGCGGTGGGAGCATCACGCCTCCCGAGATCTTCAGCGAAGTCTGCGACAACGTTCATGCCGCGGGACTGCCGATTCATCTTGATGGGGCGCGGATCTTCAACGCGTCGGTCGCGCTCGGCATTCCGGTAGCGCAATTGACGGCCAAGGCCGACACCGTGATGTTCTGCCTGTCGAAAGGATTGGGCGCGCCAGTGGGATCGTTGCTGGTGGGCAGTGCGGAGCTCATCGACCGTGGCCGCATCCATCGCAAGGCGCTCGGCGGCGGCATGCGGCAAGCGGGCATCCTGGCCGCCGCGGGGCTGATCGCGCTCGAACAGGGACCGCAGAAGCTGAAGCAAGACCACGGCAATGCGCACTTTCTGGCCGAAGGGCTGACTCGCATTCCGGGCATGAAGATCGATCCTGCCAAGGTGCGTACCAATATCCTGATCTGCGATGTGTCGGGCACGGGCATGACATCCTACGAGCTATCCGCCAAATTGGCGAAGCGGGGCGTGCTGGCGAATGGGGTCGCGCCGCAACTCATTCGCTTCGTGACCCATCTCGATGTAACCCGCGAACAGTGCGCGCAGGCGGTGGAGATCGTGGCTTCAACCTGCGGCGCCAAGGCGCAGTTGGCCTAAGCCAAAATAGGCCCTGCAACGAATTGATGAACTCTCCAAAGTGTCGTGCGTTTTTTCGGATGTTCTGGGCCTGCACCGCTCTGCTCCTTTGTGCCGGCCTGGGTGCACAGGAGGTCTGTGACCAGGAAGCAAAGCTCCTGCTTTCGCCGGCTCAAACCCAGGCTGCTGTTTCGGCGCTCCACGGCAAAAAGGAGACGACCGGGCACGTGTACTTCTACGACACGGAGGCACTTGACTTGCTGTCTCATGGCGTGGTCGTGCGCCTGCGGCAGGGGGCCGACAACGACCTCACAGTAAAGCTGCGTCCCCCAACCGGACAGAAGTTTGCCCATCCATCTGCTGGGCGGGAACGCTACAAGTGCGAGATTGATCTAACCGGGATGGGCGCCACTAACTCCTACGCGATCCAGAAGGCGTACGGTGCGGAGCCGCCACCAGCGACGGGAACTGAAGTTGCGAAACTCCTCAATGCTGCGCAGAAGGAGCTGCTGGCACAGACGCGGGTCCCGATTGATTGGGCCCGCGTGAAGCGAGTTGCAGACATCCGTTACACGGCGTGGCAAACCAAGTCACAGCCACCATTCGACAAGCTGACGCTGGAACTCTGGCAGTGGCCCGCAGGTAGCGCGCTGGAGGTGTCGACCAAGGTCGGGGCGGACGCCGGACCGGCGGCGTACACCGCGCTGCAACAACTCGTCACGGGTAAGGGACTCTCATTAAGCAGGGTGCAGGGACTGAAGACCAACATGGTTTTGAAACGGTTGGCGGAGCCGCCCGCTCGCTGAGAGACGCTTCCTGAGGGCGTCCGCAACAAAACCAGCCGCTGTTCAGGAGTGACCATTCGCCGTCCGGTTGCGAACAGCGCCGGTCTGCCAGGGATAATTGATTGGATTTAAGTGAAGTAAAATCAGAGCCTTACGAAGCGGCAAGTGTGGCAGGACTCTTGCACTTGTCCCTCCTTGATCCAAGGAGCCCTGATGCGCAGTTTTCTCGATGATCTCCGCCATGCCATCCGCCAGATGTTCAAGTCGCCTGGATTCACCGCTGTCGCGGTGATCACGCTGGCCCTGGGAATCGGCGCCAACACGGCTGTGTTCAGCGTGATCGATGCAGTGGTATTGCGTCCTCTGCCTTATTACCAGCCGGAGCGCCTGATCAGCGCCCAGTCATCGAGCACGCACAATCCGCAGGCCCGATCGATGTCTTACCCGGATTTCTTCGACTTTCGCGCCCAAAACAGCACCCTCGAACATCTGGTCTCCTACCACGACAACACATTTACGCTCACTGGTCTGGCCCGGCCGACCCACGTCGATGGGGAAGTTGTCTCCTGGGACCTTCTGCCCACGTTGGGAGTGAATCCCGAGCTCGGGCGTGGCTTTACCGCGGATGAGGAAAAGCAAGGTACGCACGTAGTGCTCATCAGCCATGCTCTGTGGGTGGACCAGTTCGGGGCAGATCCATCCATTGTCGGACGGAGCATCAAGCTGAGCGGCGATTCTTTCACCGTCATCGGCGTGATGCCGGCTTCGTTTCGTTTTCCGGTGACGGTCCCGCAGAATGGCGTTTGGACGACGCTCGCCATGGATGACGACCCCAGCGATCCCAAGCCGATAACCAAGAACCGGGGAGCGCACTTTCTCAACACGATCGGACGGATGAGGCCGGGTGTCACCGTCGCTCAAGCGGACCAGGATCTCAAGCACATTGCAGCGAATCTGGCGAAGCAGTACCCCAACTCGAACGCGCGTCACGATTCGGCGGCGGTGGAAACGGAACTGGAAGCGCTGATCGGCGACACCCGGACCGCGCTCACGGTTGTGCTGGGTGCGGTGGCCCTGGTCCTGCTTATTGCGTGCGCCAACCTCGCCAATCTTCTGCTGGCGCGCATGCGCGAAAGGCAGCGTGAGATCGCGGTACGTGCGGCCCTGGGTGCAGACCGCAAGCGCATCATCCGGCAATTGCTGGTGGAGAGTCTCACCCTGAGCACGGTTGGCGGGCTCGCCGGATGTGCTCTGGCCTTTGCCGCCACCCCGGCCATGCTGGCGCTCATAGGGGACAGCGTACCGCGAGCTGCCAGTGCGGGAGTGGACCTGCGCGTCCTGATATTTGCC
Organism: uncultured Acidobacteriaceae bacterium; assembly: GCA_963840905.1. Classification (GTDB taxonomy): domain Bacteria; phylum Acidobacteriota; class Terriglobia; order Terriglobales; family Acidobacteriaceae; genus Bog-257. The sequence continues at coordinate 411,577 of CAWJAO010000003.1, read as the reverse complement.
GTTCTTCTCTCCTTCTTGGCGGGCTTTATCTTCGGCATCGTCCCGGCCATTACCGCCTCGAAAACCGATCTGGTTACGACCTTCAAAGAGGGGGGACGCACTGAGACCTCGCATCGCGACTGGCTGCGCTCGTCGCTTATCGTGGGGCAGGTCGCACTTGGCCTGGTGCTGACCGCTGGAGCCGGTCTGCTCATCACCAGCTTCATGCACCTGCTGCGCACCCCGCAGGGCTTCAATCCTGACCATCTGCTGACGTTCTTCTTCGAACTGCCCGACGCGCAATACAAACAGAAGCGGCCCGAATTCTATCGTGACTACTTCGAGAAGGTACGCGCGATCCCGGGCGTGCAATCGGCGAGTGGCAGCATGATGCTGCCTATGACCCATGATCAGATAGTCATCACCTTCGAGGACCCGGAGCATCCGGTGCCGGAAGGGCAACGACCGTACGCTGACCTGACTCCGGTCTCGCCCGGGTACTTCAGCACGATGCAGATTCCGGTGTTGGAGGGGCGTGATTTTTCCGATCGGGACGATGCCAAAGCCCCGCAAGTCATGATGGTGAATCGAGCTTTCGCCCAGAAGTTCTTCCCTGGGGAAAATGTGATCGGCAAGAAGCTGAAGCCAGGAGCCGGCAACAGCGCTCCCGGCGGTCCCCCGTGGCGAGAGATTGTTGGTGTCGTCGGCGACATTCGGCTGTCGGCAACGCAGCGCGAGATGAGGCCGGCCATGTACTTGGCCGCGGCACAACTTAGCACCTGGTGCTGCCTGTACAGCGTGGTCCGCACTTCGGTTGAGCCTCGCAGTCTTGAGCCGACCATGCGTCAACTAGTTTCTTCTCTTGACCCGGACGTGCCGGTCACGCAGGTCCACACCATGCAGGAGTTGATGTTCAGCGAGCTCTCGCAGCCGCGCTTCGCGATGGTGCTGCTCGGTATTTTTGCCGGGCTGGCGATTGTGCTCACCGTGGTTGGTCTCTATGGCGTCATGACATATTCGGTGGCCCGGCGCACGCGTGAGATCGGGGTTCGTATGGCTTTGGGCGCGCGGCGTGGCATCGTGCTGAAGATGGTGTTGCGCGACGCTGCCATCCTGCTTGGGATCGGGATTGCCGTAGGGGTAGTTGCGTCACTGATCTCGGCTTCGGTGTTGCAGAGTATGCTCTACGGAACAGGATCGCGTAACCCGCTGGTTTTGACGCTGGTGTGTATCGCGGTGGCGCTGGCGGGCCTGATTGCTGCTTACATTCCCGCATTCCGCGCCGCGTCGATCGAACCCATGCAGGCGTTGCGTTCGGAGTAGGCTCCTGAATCCGATACATCACTACGGAATTGCTGTCCGAATCCCGCTAGGTCCGCACCCCCATCACGGCTGACACGTAGTTGATCGGCGCGTGGTCGGCGAGTTCGCGCGCCGCGACGTTGCCCTTCTTCCAGAAGTACCGCAGGAAGTACTCTTCCACGGCGCTGAGCCGGTCCGTTTGCATGAAGTCGTTTCCCGGGTTGGGCGTTATCTTGCCGTTGCGGTCTATGTATTGAGGGTCGCCCAGATGCTGGTAGCCCATGACTTGCGGCGGTACACGAGCGACCCCGTCGCAGCAGTCGACGTAGCGGGTATTCGCGATGTTCGCGAGGGTAGCGATAAAGTCAGCGTCTCCGACACGCGGCGAGCCGAAGGTGTAAAGCGCGGAGGGAGGCTGCATGCCTGCGGGAGCAGCTGAGAGCCACGCACTTGCCAGCAAGGTTGCCATCGCCGCGCCCAGACTGTGGCCGGTAATGAGGAGCTTGCCGTCAATGCCTGGCCGCGCCTTTTCCAGCCCGTCTCTCACCTCCGACAGGGCTGTCGCAAATCCGCTGAATACGCGCCCCTTCGGCTTCCAGTCCTCATGCAAGAACTTGACATCGTCGGTCAGGTCAGAAGGATCGTCCGCATCGGTTCCGCGAAAGGCGATGACTGCCAGTTTGCGACCGGGATGAGTGATCAGGAAACAGTGAGACCCCTGGTTCTTGGGCGGGTCGCTGGTGTCGAAGCACTGGGGATCGGAAAATCCGATGTTATTGAGGACCGTCTTCAGCTTTTTCCGATCCAGCGCGAAGTCGGACATTGACGTGCGACAGTAGGCAAGCCGGGACATCTCGGCGCAAATTACCGCCTCGGACTCCGGAAGCCCATCGGGGAAGAACTCCCCCCGCTGGCAAGGAAAATAAAGATCGACCTTGGATGCGCTATACGGAATGGCCATCTTGCGACCTCCTACCTGCAATCCAGACGGACGAAGCATACGCCAAGTGGGCGTGCGAGTGTTATCCACTTACGTGGGAAAATTCTCCGCGCAAGAGGCGAGTTCCGGTGACTATAGTTCCCGATAGTTCAGCAGGCCGACGCCGATGAGGGCGAAGCAGATCGGCCATATCCACGCGGGAACGGTACGATCTTCAGGAGGAAGGCGAATCTCCAGCCAGCGCGCCCAGCCCGAGAGGACCGCCAGGATTCCCATGGGGACGTGGCTCGCCTCCGCCAGAAATTCCTCCTGAACATTGGTGAGTGAATGCGAATGGGTCAGCAGCAAGGCCCCACCCGCGGCGCACAGGAGCGGAAACACCAGGGCCAGAGCGCTATTGTGCGATGGACGCCGCCGGACGCGCAGTTCAAAGATGGCGAAGGCAATGCATAGCAGCGCAGCCATGCGATGCTGGAACACTTCTGTTTTCGTCCAGCTTATCCAGAAGCCTTGCGGCCCCAGCGGCCAGCATTCGGGATCGCCGCGTACGAAAATGAAGATAGCGATTCCGATCAGCACCAGCGGCCAGTATTCGGCCCATTTCGCGTGACCCGTCCTGGCTAGCAGTGCGAGCAGGCCCATGGCCAGGACCAGCACGCCCATCCAGTGATGGTTGTATTCCGACCACTGGCTATCGGCCACTTCGTTGCGAGACAGCGGTGCTCCATCAATGGTGTAAGCCGCGGGCAATTGGGCCGCGGCCGGAACGTCGATCTTCCTCCCGGGAAAAGGAGACGAAAGCTGCGCCAGTTCCGGACTTGCCAGTCTCGGCCATTCGGGCTTGAGGCGAGAAGCGATGTGCGCATAGTCGACCGTATCGTTCACCAGGTCCACGGCCGGTGGCTGTGAGGTAAGCGAAGCCGCCGTGAGAATGATGGTGATGCCGATCCCAACTTCCGCCTCGACCAGGTATCGCAACCTGGGGACGATCTCGCCGGCGCTGTTCTTGCGCAGCAGCAAGAAGTTAATGGCACCTAGGATCAGCATGGCCGCCAGCATGATCGCCTTGGCCGAGACCATCACGCCGTAGGCCGTGCCAAAGAGGGCGCGCAGGGAGCCAATGTAGTTGAAACTGAGCGCCACGCCAGTGAGGGCGATCAGAATCACGCTCAACAGCGCAATCTGAGAGAACCGCCTGGTCAAACGCCACTGGGTCGCGCTCGTCTTGCCCACGAACAACCCAAGCAGCAGGAAGGGCAGACCGCCAATCCAGAACCCGGTGGCCAATTCGTGCAGGAAGCTGAGACTCACCAGGAGCGCGCGCCCGTCCATTCGCGATGCGGCGTGATTGGTCATCACCGAAGCCGCCAGGATGGCCACGACCAGCAGCCCCAACCAAATCGCAGCGAACTTGCTGCGCACGGTCGCCAGCAACGCTGCCAGAATGGCGGCACCGAAAACAATACTGCCGGAGATGAAGAAGTTTGCGCCCACAACGTCGCGCAGACCCATATCAGCGGAGGCCATGAGCATCGCCGAATTTACGTAGAGGTAGAGGGCCTGTACGATAGCGAGCCCGATGGCAGCCAATCGGAACACTCGCAACGAAGAGGACCGCACCTTTGCCAGACTGTTGTCCGAAAGCTCTGATGACGGACGGGCAATCCAGAAAGTGAACAGGACTCCACCCAGCAGCAGCGACTGGAAGATCAGTGTTCCCGCCCGCAACAGCACGGAAAGATACCCGAAAATATTGACCAGCTTAAGCAACATTGGTGACTAGTTCACGCTGAAAGCGATTTCGCCGCTGCTGATGTGCCCATCGGAGGCGAGCACTTGCCAGCGCAACTTATAGGCGCCAGGCTTCAGCCCGGTGGCCTGCGACTGCAAAATGTCAGGAGTGGACTGTTTCGCGAGAGGGAGAGATCGCAGCGACCCGTCCGGCGAAAGCAAATTCAGACGTGACCGGCTGCCGTCCACGCGGACGTTGAAACGCAACTGGATGGGTACGTCGGGGCCGCTCACCGTGGCATGTATTTTGGGCGAGGATTCCATCAGGATGGCGTGTGCCCACGCCACGTGGGAGAGCCCGGTCAGCAAAAGAAGAGTTACGAGGATCGGCACGCAGGGGCCGGAAAGCGCGCGGCGCAAATGGTTCCTCCTTGTCGGTTCGGCTTCGGGAAAGTTAATGATTATTATGCCACGCTGAGAGGCCCAGCACGCTACGAGCGGCGGCGGCGCTCGACTTGCAAACCGATGAGACGGCCGATCAGCACTGCCGGATACATGATTCCTGTGGCCGCTTCGAGGATGACCAGCGAGCGGGCGTGCGCGCTCCAGGGCACAATGTCGCCGTATCCCACAGTAGTGAGGGTCACAAAACTGAAGAAGATATATTCCCCCGGATACAGGGTCATGCCAGGTTGCACGGTGTCGCGGAACGACCCTGGAGCCAGGCGCGCGATCAGCCCATAGGCTAGACCGTAGGTGATGCCGATCAGCAAGTATGCCGCGATCGCCCCGGCTAGGGTGTCGCCGGTGACGCTGGGAGCGGTAACGACCGCCCGGATGAATACCGAGGTGACGAAACCCAGGTACAACACACCCAGGAAAAGGGAGGTCAGCTGTAGCGACGGGATAAAACCGGTCGCATTTGCGATGTGAATTACGATGGCCGGTATGCCAAGGAGGAAGGCAACAACTGTGACCCATCCTCGTCCGAGGACCGCATACAGCGCGGCCGAAAAGACCAACACTGCAAACAGCCGGAAGAACTCGGACGGGACCGCAGTCCCTTCGGTGAAGGGATAGCCGAGGATAAGGACAAGCTCGGTGATCAGCAGGAGCCGGAAACGATGCTGCGGTTTCTGCGGAGCGGTTACCTGTTCAACCGGGGAAGATGGGGCGCTTGCCGGCAAGGTCGTATCCTTCCAGTTACGATGAAGCATTCGCGGGGACACCGCGCCGCACAAGGGTATGCTGAACCGGCTGCGGAATTCAAAAGAAAATTTGGCAGCGACGAAAACGACACGTTTGCAGAGACCGATGGTCTGTGAAAACCACGGGACTTGGGCTTGGCGTAGAGCGGTAGAGCCAGCCTGTTAGGCTGGCGTCCACTCAGCTGGGCTACACAAACTCTTAGCAGCAGCGTGAGACCGGCAGGCCAGCGTGCGGGTGCATCTTCTCGTAATACGCCAGCATATCGAGGCCGAGCAGCGGTGCGAACATGACGCGTTCCGAGCAGGACTCGATGTCCACAAAATCCAGCGGCTCGAGCACTACGTTCAGGTTGTTACAGGTCGCGTCGTCAGGGTAGCCCGTGGGATAGGCGGGCAGCAGCACGTACGAATGTTTCTTCTTGCCGTCCAGAAGATAATCACTTCGAATCGAGACGCGGTCGCGATGCACCTTGTCGACACTGTACTTGCACGCCGGACTGCTGATGCTTCCCAAGTGGGCGCGCAACGTACTTACGGTCATGACGGTGACGCTTTGTCGGCGCGCGGTCAGCGTTTGCATGGGATCCAACGTCTTGCGGGTCGCGAATCGATCAGGTCGACCGTTTTCGAGATCGACACGATTATAGGCCATCCTGGTTGAGCGAGAGCATCGTCGACGACGCAACCATGAGCAGACGGTGCGACGAATGCGAAAGGTTATTACGCCTGAAAGAGCTTCTCCAGCGCGCGCTTCCGATAGTCGAAGGTTGAGCGCATCATGCGCTGGAACATCGCCTTCTCGAGGAGAGTCCCGATCACGCCGAAGCCGACTTCATACTCCACCACATCGTGAATAAGAGTGCCTTCGCGGCCCTCTTCGGTCCGCGCTTCAAAGGAATGGGTGTGCACCCAGCGGCGGAACGGCCCCTGCTTCTGCGTGTCGCGGAACGATTGGTTGAGCGTGAAATCAGTGATCAGCGCGATCCATTTCTCGTGAAGCGGGAGGTGGGGAATCGCGCGGAACTTGAAGATGATCTCCGTGCCGGCGCCGGCCATGCGCTCCGCGTCTGGAGCAGTTTCGCCGGCGGCCAGGCGCGGGCGTATCAGATTGAGCTTCAGCAGCCGCGCGCCCTGGCTCGGCGGCATGATGCGTGGGAGATTGTGGGGATCGGCGAAGAAAGCGAACACACGCGGCAGGGGCGCCGCGATCCACTGTTCGGCTTCAAACCGCTGGCTCATGCCTGGTTACCTGTTTTGTCCTTACATTGCCGGACTTGAACCCTCTTAGTAAACGCAATTCGTTGGGTGTGCCGGCTTCCGTCGCCACCAGAGATTGTGGCGGGCGAAGCCAAAACCGCACGCTCGCAAAAAACCTTAATTTCCTCTTGACACGCAACAGTTTAGGAGTAGGATACGTCCAAAGTGGTAAGAAGTGGGACGCAGTGGTAAGAACGTTAGCCCTAGTGGGAGTAATCAGTTCGAAATGGTTTCATCGCCCATAGCGCTTTGTAACCTACTCGTCGCTGCCGAATGGGGCCGTTAATGTTCACCTCCGAAGTAGAAGCCCAGAAGTTCTGGGCTGAAAGTTATGTTTCGCGGCACGCACACAACCCGGCTGGACGAAAAAGGGCGGCTCAAAGTGCCGGCGGACTTCAAGCGCCAGATCGACGAGAACTATGGCGTCCAATTCTACATCACCAGCCGCACCGGGACTGTTGCCGAAGTTTATCCCATGCAGGAATGGGAGGAGATCGAGCGCAAGTTGGCGGCTACGCCGGATTCTCATCCGGTCAAGAAGAAGTTCCTGAAGGTCACCAACTATTACGGCCACGTGGTGGAGATGGACGGTCAAGGCCGTTTGCTGCTCCCGTCCGAACTGCGGGAGAAGGGCAACCTCAAAGGCGAGGTTGCGGTGATGGGGAGCCTCAGGCACCTGTTGGTGCGCAACGCCGAGGAGCTTCGCAAGGAGATCGCGGCAGAGCCGTTCACCGAGGAAGATGACGCGAGCCTCAGCAGCTTGGGCATTTAGATCGACGCAGGTTTTGGGTTCCATTCGCGATCTCGGAATGGGAGTGAATGGACAACGGGTTTTCAGAGACGGACAGCGCCCCTGGGCGCGGACATGGCGGGAGCAGAGAATTCGGCCATGTACCGGTTCTTTTAAAGCTAGCGATCGAATTCCTGGCCGTAAAGCGCGGCGGGACCTATATCGACGCGACCCTGGGCTTAGGCGGACACAGTTGGGAAATCGCAAGACGCCTCGGCGCACAGGGTCATTTGATTGGCTTCGATAAGGACCCGGCAGCGTTGGAGCGGACACGCGAGCGGCTGAGCAACGCGCCACCGGAACTGGCTTCCGATTGGCCGAAGGTCGAGTTGGTGCATGCCTCCTTCGCGGAAGTGGCGCAGCACGTAGCGCCGGCAAGCGCAGATGGTTTGCTCGCCGACCTGGGTGTCAGCTCGATGCAGTTGGAGAACGCGGCGCGTGGATTCAGTTTTCAGGCGGATGGCCCGTTAGATATGCGAATGAATTCGCAGTCCGGCATGACCGCTGAACAAGTGGTAAATCGCTTCGACGAGCGCGAGCTGGCCGACGCGATTTACGAATTCGGTGAGGAAAGGAGGTCGCGGAGAATCGCCAGAGCCATTGTTCGGGCGCGGCCGATTCACACTACCGCACAACTGGCGGAGGTGATTTCGGCCGCGGCCCGGCCAATGAACCAGGCTGAAAGGCGAATTCATCCAGCGACGAAAACTTTCCAGGCACTCCGAATTCTGGTGAACCGTGAACTCGACGACCTGCGGACGCTGCTTAGTGCAGACGCGGCGCCGCAAGTGCTCAGGCCAGGCGGCAGGCTGGTGATCATCAGCTTCCACTCGCTGGAGGACCGCATCGTGAAGGATTCGCTGCGGGATGGAGCGCGCGATGGTTTGTACCGCGTGCTGACCAAGAAGCCGGCAACGGCAGACGACGAAGAAATCGCTCGTAATCCGCGCTCGCGTAGCGCAAAACTGCGGGCGGCGGAGCGAATGTAGATTTTGGAGTAAGGCCAGCAGCGGAAAAAGCTGTGCGGAATGTGAATATTCAGGGCCCCTGAAATTCGGCCCTTACGCCTAAACGATGCAAACCGGACAAAGGCCACAGACGTCAGGCCGTTCGGCAGGAGAGAGTAATGGCAGCCGGAGTTCTTTACCCGACCATGGCGCAGATTGGTGAATGGAATGAGCAGCCGGCGGAGCAACCGCGCGGCATGTTCATCGGCACTCCTGAAATCTATTTTGCCAAGCGCATCGATAACTCCCGAGTGGCGAGGGTTGCCGATCCCAAGCGCCGCCGCGAGATGATCTCGTTCGGCATCACCTTGAGCGTTCTCTTCCTGTTCGTCATGGTGTATCTCTGGCAGCACTTCAGCGCAATCGAGTACGGCTACAAGATCGAGCAACTGAAGATGCAGCGCGACACTATCTCCGAGTCGAACCGTGCGCTGAGCCTGGAAGAGGCCTCGTTGAAGGACCCGGCGCGAATCGACAGGCTGGCCAAGCAAATGGGAATGCAACGGCCGGCCGGCGGGCAACTGCAGCCTATGGATACGACGATTGCCGATCCAGCTACTCCGGTGATGGCGCGGGCGAACGGAATCATGGTGGTCTCGGCGCTCCCCTGAGAATGAGGTCGCTCAAGCCACCCTACGAAACCGGCTGAACCAGGCACGGTGAAGTAAAGCGGCGGTCCGCCAGTAACGGACCGCCTTCTCCATGTAAGCCACCAGCTGTACGACGCGATTCTTGACCTTCGGCCATGCACGCCGGAGCGCAGCAGAACGGAGTGAACAGGGAATGCGGGCGAGCGCTCCCAAGACGCCAAGCCGACGGCTCTACATCTTTGGCGTGCTGCTATTCGTCTGGATCTTTGCCATCTGCTTTCGCCTGGTTCGATTGCAGGTTGTAAAGTTCGGCTTCTTCGAAGACCTCGCGGAACGGCAACGCACCCGCACTGTGCCCGTCGAACCTCGCCGCGGCAATATTTACGACCGCTATGGCCATCCGCTGGCCATGTCCATTGACGTCGATTCGGTCTATGCCGTGCCCAGCGAAGTCCACGATAAAGAAACCACGGCGGCGATGCTGGGCAAGGTGCTCAACCTCGATCCTCAGGACATCCTGGTGCGTCTCAAGGTGGCGCGTCCCTTCGTCTTCATCGCCCGCAGGATTGACGCCGAAACCAGCACTCGCATTCGCGAGTTGAACCTGCGCGGCATCGGCTTTCGCAAAGAACCCAAGCGCTTCTATCCCAAACGCGATCTTGCTGCTCAAGTGTTGGGGTATGTGGGCATGGACGGCGAAGGGCTGGGCGGCTTGGAGCGGGGATTTGACGATGATCTTCGCGGCATCCCTGGTCAGGAACTGGTCTCGCTCGACGCTCGTGGCAAGTGGTTTAGCCGCGTGGAGAAACCGCCTGACTCCGGACAAAACCTGGTCTTGACCATCGACCAAACCATCCAGTACATCGCCGAGCGCGAGCTGGAGCAGGGCATGGAGGACAGCAAGGCGATCGCCGGCACTGTCGTCGTGGAGAATCCTCGCACCGGTGAAATTCTCGCGCTGGCCAACCGGCCGACTTTCAATCCCAACGTGTTCAACAGCGTCCCTGCCGAGTCGTTGAAGAACCGCGCGGTCAGCGACATCTATGAGCCGGGCTCGGTATTCAAGATCGTCACCTATTCCGCGGCCATCGATCAGCACGTAGTGACGCCAGAGGACAAGGTCGACTGCCAGCATGGGTCGATTGACGTGTTTGGCATGAAGATCCACGACCATGAGAGCCTGGGCGTGATCACCATTGCCGAGGCGCTGGCGCATTCCAGCGACGTGGCAGCCATCAAGGTTGGCATGAAGCTAGGCGACCAGCGGCTCTATCACTACATTCATGACTACGGCTTCGGCCAGCAGACCGGCATCGAACTTCCCGGTGAGACCCGCGGATTGGCTCGACCGGTAAGCCGCTGGTCGAAGGTCTCAATCGGCGCCATCTCGATGGGGCAGGAGATTGGCGTGACGCCGCTGCAAACCATTTCGCTGGTCTCCACGATTGCTAACGACGGAGTCTATACGCCTCCACGCATCGTCGCCGGCGAGTTGCCTCCAGACGGAAACCCGCAGCCCGTAGTCTTTCATCCGGCGCAACAGCACCGCGTGGTCTCGTCGATGACTGCCGCTCAGATGAAGAAGATGATGGAAGGCGTGGTGCTATTCGGCACCGCCAGGCGGGCGATCCTTAACGGCTACACCGATGCGGGCAAAACCGGTACCGCACAGAAGGTAGACCCGGTCACCGGGGCCTATTCCAAGACGAAGTACGTAGCGTCCTTTGTCGGCTTTGCCCCAGTCAACAGTCCGGCCATAACTATCGCGGTGATTCTCGATTCTGCAGTAGGACTGCACCAGGGTGGCCAGGTCTGCGCCCCGGTATTCAAGCGCATTGCTGAGCAGGTGCTGGAATACATGCACGTCCCGCACGATGCCGACATCAAGAATCCGCAGCGGCTGAGCCTGCGCGCCTCGGTGAAGGACGATGATGCCGGGGATGACCCGTCCGACCGGCTCAGTGCTCCCTTGCAGATGGAGCCGGACGCTACCGCCACCGGAAAACCCCAGGCAAGTTCGCAGGCAACAGCGGCGACTGCGAAGCCGTCAGGTGGAACGGATGCAGGTCTCGTTCCACCAGCCTCGGCCACGTCAGTGCTGCAAACACAAACCCTCTCCGCAGCCGAGGTGGCGCAGGTGGTGCCTCCACCGTCTCCGCCGAGTCCGGCGCAGCAGGCCGCCGGGCCGGGAACGGTTGTTCTCGATGTGGACAGCGGAGTGGTGGTGCCATCGTTCCTGGGCAAGCCGCTACGGTCTGCGGTGGAAACCGCCGAGCAGTCCGGGTTGGAGATCAACGCGATCGGGAGCGGGGTCGCGCGCCAGCAATGGCCTGCCCCCGGCAGCCATCTTCCTTCCGGGCAGAAGATCACGGTGCGGTTCACGCATTAAGCTGGAAATCGTCGAAGCTGGTATTTGCCTCTTCGCCGGGCCGTCGGAAGGCAAACGAGGGCGGCTTACAGAAGCTCGAACCCAGGGAGCCGGAGCGCTTTGCGGTCGAATGTGAGAGTTCGCGAACAGCCGGCTTGGTTGTTGATCGCGCCGACGAGAGCGTCGGCAAATGAGCCGCGCCCTTCTTTGAGCGCCGTCATGGCAGTGAAGACTTCGGGTTGATTTTCCACAAGAAGGCTTTCAATCTGGAGAATGCGCTCAATGGCGCCTGCGATTTCATGGGCCGCGAGAGCATAGGAGCGTTCCAACACCCATGCGGTTTCAACCATTACCACTGTGCTGATGAAGCCAGGGTTGGCCTCTGTCAGGCGTTCTTCGATGAGAGCGGTCGCCTTTGGCGATTGCACGCGGTCGTCCTGGACAAGGTGCCGAACCAGGATGTTGGTATCAAGTCCAATCATCTATGTCTGCCCCGCCGATAACCCTCGGTGGCGCCAGCGGCAATGGCCTCGTCCATGTCCTCAAGGGTTGCGTGCTTGGTAGTCTTCACAATTCCCCGCAGTGCCGAGGCGGGAAGCTTCGGCAGAAGCACCACCGTACCGTCGGGGTGTACGAAGAATTTGACCTTGTCGCCGGGCTTGAGGTGGAGATGCTCGCGAATAGCTTTCGGAATTGTCGCCTGCCCCTTGCTGGTGATTGCAGATTCCATGTTGATCCATTACTTTATTAAGAATGTAATACCTAGTCGTGTTGATGTCAACCTGCCTCGCCTCGCTGGTTGTGGCGACGCCACTGCTCAGTGATCTCCGCCGCAGCCTGAAGCGGGAGTGGCAGGTTGCCCGATCGCGTCTATCTTGTAGGCAGAGCCGCGACCGTAAGCTCCGTCAGTGACGGCCGATGATTATCCGTGTGGCTCTCGCGCCCCTAGTTCCTTACTGGGAACGTCCTCGACTCCGTCCCGCCCCCGCGCCTGAAGCGCAGCTATAATGCGGGTAGAATGGATTTCCTTCAGTTGCTGGATGGTGCGGAATATCTCGCGCAGCAAGGCAATCCGCAGATCGCCGGACTCGACTACGACAGCCGGCGGGTGCAACCGGGATGGTGTTTTGTGGCCATCCGCGGCGAAACCACGGACGGCAACCAACACATTGATGCAGCTCTCCGTGCAGGGGCCGTTGCGGTTGTCAGCGACTCCCTGCCGCCACGTCCTGATGTTGCATGGGCGCAGGTGCCGCATGGGCGGCGAGCGCTGGCGCGGCTCAGCGCCAACTTTTATGGCCGCCCTGCGGAACGGCTGTCCATCTCCGGTATTACCGGCACCAACGGCAAGACCACGACGGCGTTCATCCTGAATGCCATGCTGCGCGCCGCCGGAGGCAAAGCTGCACTGGTGGGCACGGTGGAGTATCGCATCGGCGACGAAGTTCTTCCCGCCCCGCACACCACTCCCGAAGCACTGGAGCTGAACCAACTCTTCGCGCGCGCCGTGGAAGCAGGCTGCACCGAGGCGGTGATGGAAGTGTCTTCCCACGCGTTGGAGCAGCAGCGAGTCTATGGGGTGCCATTCGACGTTGCGGTGTTTACCAATCTCACCCGCGATCATCTCGATTATCACGGCACCATGGACGCGTATTTTGCTTCCAAGACGCTACTGTTCAAAGGCCTGGGCACGGAACCGCCGAGAGCGGCCGTGATCAATGTTGAAGATGAATACGGTCAGCGGTTGATTAAGCTCCTCAAGAAGCAAGAAGAGTTGATCACCTACGGAATTGACGGCGGCGATTTCCGCGCCAAGGACCTCAGCGTCGAGACGAGTGGAACCAAGTTCACGCTGGTTACACCGACGGGCCAATATCCAGTTTGGAGTCCGCTGCTGGGGCGAGTGAACGTGTTGAACCTGATTGCCGCCTGCGCGGCTGCATGGGCGCGCAACGTCGAGCCCTCCGCCATCGTCCTCGCGGCGGATGAACTGGCGCAGGTACCAGGGCGCTTTGAACGTGTGGATGTAGGGCAGCCGTTTACTGTGATCGTGGACTATGCCCACACCGACGACGCGCTGCGGAACCTGACCGCAGTCGCGCGTGACTTTTTGCGGCAACGCGGAGGGTCTGGACGCGTCATCACGGTGTTCGGCTGCGGTGGCGACCGCGACCGTAGCAAACGTCCGCTGATGGGCGAGGCGGCGGGAGCAGGCAGCGACTTCGTGGTGCTCACCAGCGACAACCCCCGCAGCGAGAACCCTCTCGACATCATGAACGATGCGCTGCCGGGCCTGCAGCGCTCCGGCACTCGCTACACTCTGGAACCGGATCGCAGCAAAGCCATCGCATTGGCCGTTCACGAAGCCGAGGCCGGCGATATTGTCCTCATTGCCGGAAAGGGTCACGAGAAGGTGCAGGTTACGGTGACAGGCCCCATTCCCTTCGACGATATCGACATCGCCCGTCAGGCGCTGGCGAGCGCCGGATACAGAGCGACTCAAACAGCGCAGTCGGCAAAATCATGAAGTTGAGCCTGTCGCGCGCCGCCGAGTTCATGCAGGCCAGTGGCGAGTTCGCTCCCGCTTCGGTCGCGAGTGGCTATTCCATCGATTCCCGCACTTTGCAGGCGGGTGACCTGTTTTTCGCGGTCCGCGGCGAGCGATTGGACGGGCACGATTTTGTTGAGGCAGCACTCGCTAAGGGTGCCGTCGGGGCTGTCGTCGGGAAAGACCAGCTCGCACGGTTCACGCAGCAGGATCGATTGCTGGTCGTGGACGAGCCGCTCCCCGCATTGCAACATCTGGCTGCGGCAGTTCGCAGGCTTTGGGGAAAACCACTCATCGCGGTGACCGGGTCGGCGGGGAAAACTACGACCAAGGAAGCCATCGCCCATATTCTGGCTACCAGGCATCGCGTGCTGAAATCGCAGGGTAATCTGAACAATCACTTCGGCATGCCGCTGCAATTGCTCAAACTGGAGCCGGAGCATGACATTGCGGTAGTCGAGATGGGGATGTCGCACGCGGGTGAAATCACCGAACTCGCCAAGCTGGCGCAGCCGGACTGCGGGGTGGTGACCATGGTGGCGCCTGTTCACTTGGAGTTCTTTGAGTCGATCGCGGCGATTGCACGCGCCAAGTACGAACTGATCGCGTCCCTGCACGCAGGAAGTATTGCGGTGTTGAATGCCGACGACGAGTATGTTTCGCAGTTCGGGCGCGACTTTCACGGCAAGGTCGTCACCTTCGGACTGCAGAAGCCGGCCGAGGTGTCGGCGCGGAAGGTTGAGTCACGTGGCCCGCGAGGCTCGGTCTTCGAAATTGTAGCCAGCGGTGAGTGCGCTATGGCTGCGCTCCCGTTGTTGGGCGAGCACAGTGTCTACAACGCGCTTGCGGCGGTTGCCGTTGGGTTGCAATACGGAGTTCCGCTGAGAGAGGCTGCCGAATCGTTGGCAACCTTGGCACCGGGGGACAAGCGCGGTGAAATCCTCGACCACGAGGGCGCGACCATCATCAACGATTGCTACAATTCCAATCCGAAGGCCCTCGACAATATGGTACGGTCGCTGGCCCAGGTTCCTGCCCGGCGCCGGATCGTAGTTGCCGGCGAGATGCTGGAGCTTGGTACCGCGGCGGAAGCGATGCATCGCGACTGCGGACGAAACATGGCGAGCTACGGAATCGATAAGCTGCTGGGAGTTCGGGGATTAGCGAAGTCTATGGTGGAAGCTGCAGCCGCGGCGGGAATGAAGGCGGAGTTCGTCAATACGCCGCAGGAGGCCGGTGAATGGTTGCGACGGGAAGTCAAAGCCGGCGACGTAGTTCTGCTCAAGGCGTCACGCGGCGTGCGCCTGGAGCGCGCGCTCGAGGTCTGGATTGGCAAAACGCTGGGAGCTGCACAATAGGACGGCCCGAAATTGGTGATCCGCGGGTATGGGTAGTGCGGGCCTTTAGGCCCGCGTTAGCGGATGGAGGGAAAATTGCATCAGCCACTGAGGTTGTGACCTCAGTGGCTGATGCGCAGGTGTTCGCCGGCGGTATACGCGGCGCTAAAGCGCCGCCTACCCGTACGCACCGGAGTTCGCCGATTCAGCTGCTCTAGGGTGGCAGCTCCCACACATCGTTTAGAACGGGGAAGAATTTGCTCTATTGGTTGCTATACCAGAAGGGTTTTCTCGTCTTTCATATCGGCCCGTTCCGAATCTTTCGCTATTTGACATTCCGTACGGTGTTCGCCAGCCTGACCGCTTTATTCATCGGTCTCATCATTGGCCCGGCGGTGGTACGCCGCCTGCGCGAATTCCAGATCGGCCAGTACATCCGCGAAGATGGCCCCAAGGACCACCTGAGGAAGGCCGGCACGCCGACCATGGGCGGCCTGCTCATCGTGGTGGGCATGATCGTCCCAACCCTGTTGTGGGCCGACCTCAGTAACCGCTTCGTGTGGATCGCCGTGTTGGCGACTCTGTCGTTTGGGGTGATCGGCTTTACCGACGACTATTTAAAAGTCGTGCACCGGCGCAATCTAGGGCTAACGGCGCGGGCCAAGCTGCTCTACCAGTTTCTGGCGGCGTTTGTGATTGGTGCAATCTTGAGCGGTCTGGAGACGCATGGTCTGTACTCCACGCGTCTGATCGTGCCCTTCCTCAAGCATTTCCGGCCTGACCTGGTGATTAGCCGGCTACACCACGGCTATCTTTCGCCGCTCGCATTCCTGCCGTTCATTGTGTTCGTGTCCATCATTATTGTGGGTTCCAGCAATGCGGTGAACCTCACCGACGGCCTCGATGGTCTGGCGATCGGCTGCACGGTAATTGCCGCGGGGGCCCTCACGGTACTTACCTACGTCAGCGGCCACGCCGTATTTGCCGATTACCTCGAGCTTTCCAAGATGCCCCAGGTCTCGGAGGTGACCATCTTCTGCGGCTCGATGGTCGGCTCCGCAATCGGGTTTCTCTGGTACAACGCGCATCCTGCGGAAATCTTCATGGGCGACGTGGGGTCGCTGGCACTGGGCGGCGCCATTGGGACAATCGCCGTCATCATCAAGCAGGAGCTGCTGCTGCCGTTCATCGGCGGCATCTTCGTGATCGAAGCGCTGTCGGTCATTCTACAAGTGGGCTCGTACAAGCTGCGCAAGAAGCGCATCTTCAAGATGGCGCCCATCCACCACCACTTCGAGCTGATGGGATGGAGCGAGTCCAAGGTGATCGTGCGCTTCTGGATCGCTTCCCTGGTGTTTGCACTCTTTGCTCTCACCACCTTGAAGTTGCGCTAGAAGCACGTTAGACGTGGCACAATGGCGGGTTGGGGAAAGGTAATGGGGAGAGCGGCGCTTTAGCCGAATCGTTCAGCTGTTTCGATAGTTTTGAAGGGGCGTGGCTTCAGCCGCGCCGTTATGAGTACCGAGAATTGGGCTTCAGCCCCTGAGGGAAGTCGCACGTCGCCTTAACTCCGAAGTTCCTCAGTGGCTAAAGCCACCATAAGTGACAGCAGGTTACGGCACGGCTGAAGCCGTGCCCCTTCAAAGCACAATTGGACTCCGGCCTGAAAGTCGGCTCTACCCTTGCCCGTTGGCTACGATGGACGTTAAAGGCAAACGCGTGTTGGTGGTCGGACTTGGCAAGTCCGGCGTGGCCAGCGCTTTGTTCCTGGAGGAGCGTGGCGCACGAGTTGCTGTCTCGGATGCTAAGTCGCAAGACCAACTCCGGCAGGAAATTCCTCTACTGCTCGACCACGGCATCAGCGTGGAGACCGGACAGCATGGCGAACGTACCTTCCGCGATCAGGACCTGATCATCATCAGTCCAGGCGTGCCTTTCGATGTTCCGCAACTGGTCCAGGCGCGCTCGTTGGGCATCGCCGTGATCGGCGAGGTCGAACTGGCAGCGCGCTTCCTCAAAGGCCAGATCGTCGCCATCACCGGCTCGAATGGGAAGACCACGACCACGTCGTTGGCGGGGGAGATCCTTGCAGCCGGAGGCCTTAAGACGTTGGTTGGAGGAAACATTGGGACCCCGGCGATTACCTTCGTCGCGAGCTCCACCGACGACACCTGGATCGTGCTGGAAATCAGCAGCTTCCAACTGGAAACCGTGGAGAGCTTTCATCCCCGGATTGCGGTGGTGTTGAACGTGACTCCCGATCACCTTGACCGGCATTATTCGTTCGAAAACTATACTGCCGCCAAAGCCCGTATTTTCGAGAACCAGGGCCCGAAAGACTTCGCGGTGCTGAATGCGGATAACGAGCCTTGCGTGACGATGGCCGGCCGGTCGAAAGCGCCGGTGTATTGTTTCAGCCGCTTGAAGGAAGTCGAGCGAGGAGCTTTCGCGCGGAGCGAGCGCATTTTCTGGCGCGACCGTCATGGCGAGCGGGAGATCATGCCAATCAGCGAGATTTCGCTGAAGGGAGCGCACAATCTCGAAAACGTGCTGGCGGCCGTTTGCGTTGGAATGCTGGCCGGCATCGGACCGGCGCAGATCCGTCGCGCTGTCTCCCAGTTCAAGGCGGTAGAGCATCGCCTGGAATTCGTAGCCAAAGTTCGCGGCGTCGAGTACTACAACGATTCCAAAGCCACCAACGTTGACGCGACCATCAAAGCGCTGGAGTCGTTCCCGGGCCGCCTTCACCTTATTCTCGGGGGCAAAGACAAAGGCAGCGACTACAGCGTGCTCAACACCTTGCTCAAGGAGCGTGTGAAGCGGGTGTACACCATCGGCGCGGCGGCCGCCAAGATTGAGTCGCAGGTGCAGGGAACCGAGATCGTGAGCGCTGGAACTCTGGAAGCTGCGGTCAAACGTGCGAGCGAATCTGCCACTGTGGGCGATGTGGTGTTGCTGGCCCCCGCCTGTGCCAGCTTCGATCAGTTTGACAGTTACGAACACCGCGGACGAATCTTCAAAGATCTGGTTCGGCAATTGGCGTCGAGGGAGCAGGAGCGAGAGCACGTGGGCAGCGGCACTCGTGGAGGCAAGGGATAATGGCCAAGCGCGTCAGCGTTGATAAGTGGCTGTTCACGGTTACGCTGTTGCTCGTCTTCATTGGACTGGTAATGGTCTTCAGCGCCTCGGCGGTGATGGCGAAGGAGCGCTTCGGTTCGCCCTATGGGTTCCTTCTCCGGCAGATGGCCTGGGCCGGCGGGGGCATCGCAGCCATGCTCGTCATCATGAACATCGACTACCGGAAATACCGGCGGGCATCGGTGGTCTTCAGCTTTCTTGGTTGCACCTCGCTGTTGCTGATCGCGGTTTTCCTGTTTCGCGATTCGCACAATACCCACCGCTGGATAAAGCTCGGCGGCTTCTCGCTACAACCTTCGGAGCTGGCGAAACCCGCAATCATCTTTTATCTCGCGTACTTTCTGGAGTCACGCTGGCAGCAAATCACCGACTGGAAAAACGTCCTGCTTCCGGCGGCCGCTCCGGTTGTCCTATTTGCGTTGCTGATCGTGAAAGAGCCTGACCTCGGTACCGCAATCGCGTGCCTGGCAATCTCCGCCGCCGTGCTGTTTGTCGCGGGGATGAACATGAAGTACCTGTGGTACGCGCTGGGTGCGTCGCTGTTGCCGCTGTACTTTCTGGTCGTGCGCGTACCGTGGCGCTGGGGTCGCGTGCAGGCATTCCTCGATCCCTTCAAGGACCCGCAGGGCAAGGGCTTCCACATCATCCAGTCCATGATCGCAGTGAGCACGGGAGGACTGACCGGACTGGGGCTGATGGAAGGTAAGCAGAAACTCTTCTACCTTCCGGAGCCGCATACCGACTTCATCTTCGCCGTCACCTCAGAAGAGTTGGGCTTGTGGGGCTCGCTGCTGGTGGTCGGCCTCTTCGCCATCTTCCTCTATCGTGGCGTCCGGACTGCGCTTCGCACTGACGATATGTTTGGGAAATTTCTCGCCACTGGTTTCACAGCGATGGTGGTGGTGCAGGCCCTGTTCAACATGAGCGTCGTCCTCGCCATGATGCCGGCAAAGGGCATTCCGCTGCCGTTCATCTCCTATGGCGGTTCTTCGCTTTTTATTACTCTGGCCAGCGTCGGAGTCTTGCTCAACATCACCCAACAGACGGACTAGCCATGCGTGTGATCGTGGCTGGAGGTGGAACCGGCGGGCATGTCATTCCTGCGCTGGCCATCGCCCAGGAACTGCGTTCACACTACCACGCACACGTGCTGTTCGTGGGCACGCAGCGTGGTATTGAAACGCGGCTGGTTCCGGCAGCGGGATTTGAGCTGCATCTCATCCAGGTCGGTGCCCTGAACCGTGTGGATCTCGCGACCCGGCTCAAGACGTTGCTCGATTTGCCGCGTGCCTTCGCGGAGTCGGCAAAGCTGATCCGCGAATTTCGCCCCGACGTCGTGATCGGGGTGGGCGGATACGCCTCTGGCCCGGCGATGTTGACGGCCGCGATGATGAGCGTGCCCACGCTTGCCTTTGAACCGAACGTGGTCCCTGGCGTCGCCAATCGCATCGTTGCTCCCATGGTGAGCGTGGCCGCGGTGCACTTCGAAGCAACGCGTCATTACTTTCGCAATTGTCACGTAACTGGCGTGCCGGTGCGGCAGGAGTTCTTCAATGTTCCATCGCGTCCGCGGGATGCCCGCCCCACGCTGCTGGTCTTCGGAGGCAGTCAGGGCGCACATGCGATCAATCAAGCGGTGTTGGATAGCTTGCCGCAGCTGATGGATGCGGTGCCGGCAATCCACGTCATCCATCAAACCGGGGAGAAAGATTACGCTCCGGCGCAGGCAGTTTATCTGCGCACCATGATTTCGGCTGAAGTGTCGCCCTTCATCGACGACATGCCGCGCGCCTTCGCGCGTGCCGACTTGCTGGTGTGCCGCTCCGGAGCCAGCACGGTTGCCGAAATAACAGCGGCCGGGAAGCCCGCCATCTTCATCCCGTTGCCAACCGCCGCCGACGATCACCAGACCCAGAATGCGCGGACGCTTGCCGATGGGAACGCGGCCCAGCTGTTGCCGCAAGCGGAACTGTCCAGCGAGCGCCTGGTCAACGAAATTGCCGCCTTGCTGCGCGACCGTTCGAAATTGGTGACGGATGTCGGAGGCGGCACGCCGCTTTGCGCATCTCGGAGCAGCGGCCGAGATTGCGGCGCTTGCGGCCCGGGCCGCTGGCATTACAAGGTACGGTGATAAGGCGTCCTCGGTTAGCGACTGACCCGGTTAGTGAGGCGCTTCAGCGCGACACAGTCTCTAAACGCTGGCTCTACCCAACCGAACGGCCCGCTCTGCCGTACAATGCGGTTTTCCCATGTTTGCGAAGATCCAACGCGTTCACTTCGTCGGCATCGGCGGAATCGGTATGAGCGGCATCGCCGAGGTGCTGCTCAACCTGGGTTACCGGGTCTCCGGCTCTGATCTGAAGTCCTCGCCGGTGACGGAACGCCTCTCCGGAATCGGAGCCTCGATCTTTGCGGGGCACGAGCCGGACAACGTATCCGGCGCCGACGTGGTGATTACCAGCTCAGCTATCACGCGTGACAATGTCGAGGTCGTAGCGGCACATCAGCAGCATATCCCGGTCATTCAGCGTGCGGAGATGCTGGCGGAATTGATGCGCCTGAAGTATGGGATCGCCGTCGCCGGCATGCATGGCAAAACCACCACGACGTCGATGATCGCGGCGGTGCTGGCCGCAGGTGGTCTCGATCCCACGGTCGTAGTCGGAGGTCGAGTGGATGCGATGGGCTCGAATGCGCGGCTGGGGAAATCGCAATACCTGGTGGCCGAGGCCGACGAAAGCGATCGCTCCTTCCTGAAGCTCTCGCCGATCCTCGCGGTAGTTACCAACCTTGACCGCGAACACATGGATTGCTATCGCAATATGGAAGACGTGGAGCAGACTTTCCTGAAGTTCATGGATTCGGTGCCCTTCTACGGGATGGTCGTGGCCTGCAATGACAACGATGACCTGCGGCGATTGCTCCCCTCGGTGCAGCGGCGGATCCTGACCTATGGAACGCACGAGCAATCCGACTTTCACATTTCAGCGGTGCGTTGCGGGCCTCGCGGAGGCTCTCCCGCACTGGGCAGCTTCCATGTGACCTACCGTAACAGCCCTTTGGGAGAGTTTCATCTGCGCGTTCCCGGGGAGCACAATGTGAGGAATGCCACGGCGGCGATTGCGGTGGGCATCGGACTCGACGTGCCCGTGGAGGACATTCGCCGCGCGCTGGAAAAGTTCAACGGAGTGGATCGCCGTTTCCAGGTTATCGGCGCCGCTGGCGGCGTCACTGTCGTCGACGATTATGGGCACCATCCTACGGAGATCCGCGCCACTCTGGCTGCGGCGCGGCAGTGCGGGTTCGGCAAGGTGCATGTCATCTTCCAGCCCCACCGCTACACTCGGACTCAACTGTTGCTTGATGACTTCTCCACCGCCTTCGGTGACGCGGACTCGGTCATCGTGCTCGATATCTATCCAGCAAGCGAACCGGCCATCCCCGGAATTACCGGGCAGTTGCTGGCGAACCGCGTCGCGCAAGCTGGCGGACAGGAAGCACGATACGCTGGTTCATTCACCGAAGCCATGGAATTGGCGGCGAACGCCGCAAAATCAGGTGACGTGGTTCTCACCCTAGGCGCAGGAAGCGTCTCTCACCTCGGACCGCAAGTGTTGGACAGCCTGAAGGATCGCGCCGCGGAACGCGTCGGCTAGACCGGCTTTCAGAATAGATAGATGAAGTCGGAGGCGGCGCAGCAGAGCCGCTTGACCCGTCAACCGCATCTTTCAAGTTTACTGTTGTGGTTCAAGTTCTTCCCCGCAGTTGTTTGGCCGCAAAAGCGTCTCCGCAATCCCGGAGAAAACGTTTATAGTGAGGCGAATAGCCGAAGTTCTGGGCGTTTCACCCGGTTTTCATGGCTCGGAAAAACTCATCAGCAACGCAGGAAGCGGAACTCGAAGAGCGTGTAAGTGAATCCACCGCTCGTTCGCGCAACTTCGACGAATCGCCACTCGATGCCCGCATGCTTGACCTCGACGACGAGGCCGAGTCGCCATTTCTGCGCGGGCAGAAGCGCGTGCCGGTGCGTCGCGGAGCGCTGCCCCGCAAGGCCGCCAGCCGCCTCAAGATCGCGCTCATCCTGACCCTGGTCCTGGCGAGCATTGCCCTGGTATGGATCACGCTTCATCAATATGCCACGCAGTCCTGGCGTTTCCGAATCGATTCCAGCGACGACATCCAGGTCGCCGGCAGCAGCAACGTCAGCCGCTCGCAGGTGATGGAGTTGATGGCCAGCGATCTTGATCGCAACATCTTCTTTGTCCCGCTGGACGTGCGTAAGAAGCAGCTGGAACAGATTCCCTGGGTGCAATCGGCGTCGGTGATGCGCTTGCTGCCCAACCGTCTGCAGATCGTGGTCAAGGAGCGGGTGCCGGTGGCCTTCGTTGCGATCAATTCACGCATCCAGCTGATTGACGCTAACGGCGTGATCCTCGATCCCCCCGCAGGCCAGCAGGTCAAGTATTCGTTTCCTGTGGTGTTAGGAATGTCGGACACGGAGCCTCAGTCGACGCGAGCCGCACGGATGAAAATCTATACCCAGTTGATGAAGGAGCTGGATGCCGGCGGCGCGCATTACTCGCGCGACCTCAGCGACGTCGATCTCTCCGATCCTGACGACGTGAAGGCCACCGTCACCGATCCGAACGGGGCCGTACTGGTGCACCTGGGGTCGTCGAATTTTCTGGAGCGGTTCAAGATCTACGTCGCCCACGTGCAGGAGTGGAGAGCGCAGTTCCAGAAGCTGGAATCGGTGGACTTGCGATATGAACACCAGGTGATCGTGAATCCCGATTCTGCAGCCGGTAACGCCAGGAGTGATGCTGTGCCGGCGAACGGGGCGAGTAACATGGATGCGTCGGCGCCGCCCGCAGTACAAAAGAAGCCAACGGCGCAACCAAAGAAAAAGAAGCACGCGTAAAACATGGGAAGTCAAACGGAAAACCTGCTTACAGTGATTGACGTCGGTAGCGCCAAGACCTGCGTCATCGTCGCCGAAGTGAACGACTACGCCCTGCGTTATCGCGGTCACGGCATCTCCGATTCGCGTGGCATGCGCAAGGGAGTTATCGCCGACCTCGACAAGGCAGTCGACTCCATCCGCAAAGCGGTCGAGGATGCGGAGAACGTGGCGCAAGCTCCAGTGGAGCACGCCGTGGTCGGAGTGGCGGGCTCGCATATCCGTGGCGTGAATAGTCATGGCGGCATCTCGCTGGGATCGCGTTCGCGCGAGATCAGTCGCGACGATGTGCGCCAGGCGGTGGAAAAGGCCCGCAGCATCGCCATGCCCGAGGACCGCGAGGCGCTGCACCTGCTTCCGCAGGAGTTCATCCTGGATGGGCAGGGCGGAGTTCACGATCCCGCCGGACTGATGGGCAGAAAGCTCGAGGTGCGCGTTCATGTGGTGACCGCGGGAACCACGGCGACGCAAAACGTAGTCTCGGCCATGAACCGCGCGGGCATCCACGTTGACGATACCGTCTTTGAAGCGCTGGCTTGCGCCGACTCGGTGTTGCAAACCGATGAGCGCGAGCTCGGCGTTTGCCTGGTTGACATTGGCGCCGGGTCGACCAGTCTCATCGTTTATTACGAGGGCGTCGTGATCCATACCGGCGCGATCCCCATCGGCGGCGATCACTTCACCAACGATGTCGGCGTGGGTTTTCGCACACCTATTCCCAACGCCGAGGAAATCAAGAAGATGTTCGGCTGCGCCATCGTGACCCGTATTCCGGAAGGCAACGAAATCGAAGTGCCGTCGGTGGGAGATCGCCCGTCGCGCCTGATGCAGCAGCGCATGCTGGGCGAAATTCTCGAGCCGCGGGCGCGTGAATTGATGGAATTGCTTCGCGATCACCTGCGCCAGGCGGGCATTTACGACCTGCTGGGCGCGGGGCTGGTGTTTACCGGTGGCGCGTCGCGGCTCAGTGCGCTGCTGGAGGTCGCGGACGACATCCTGCGACGTCCTGTGCGCCTTGGTTATCCTGTACCAATTGCCAAGCTGCCGTCGAATCTGTTGGAGCCGGAGTTTGCCGCCGCGATCGGGATGGTGCTCTACGGACATCGAGCGCGCCAGGCGCGCATGAACATTGATCGAGGACTGGGAGCGAAACTCAAGGCATTGTTCGCCCGGCAGAACGCATAAGGAAGTTGCAGAACGAAGGTTGCCGAGGCCGCTGCGGTTGTACAAGCCGCACTTAGATGAGCCGTGAAGCGGCGACTACGAAGTTAGCCCAGAGCGTGAGCCCTGGGTAAAGCTGAAAATTGATTCAAGTCCCTCTAGGGACGGCACAAAGACAAGACCTAAACCAGCGCTGTGCGACCGCGCTCACCGGAGTCAAGATGATCGAAGATTTCAACGACAAGAGCCAGCCCGAAAACGACATCCGCATCCACTTCAACGAAGAGCTGCTGAACTCGGCGAAGATCAAGGTCATCGGCGTCGGTGGCGGTGGCGGCAACGCCGTCAATCGCATGATCGAATCGCACCTGGAAGGCGTCGAGTTCGTCGTCGCGAACACCGACCTGCAGGCGCTCAAGCTGTCGAATGCTCCGGTGAAGATCCAGCTCGGCGTCAAGCTGACCAACGGCCTAGGCGCGGGCGCCAATCCCGACGTCGGCCGCAAGGCTGCGCTCGAAGATGCCGACAAAATCATCGAAGCTCTCGAAGGCGCGGACATGGTCTTTGTCACCACCGGTCTCGGCGGTGGAACCGGCACGGGCGCGGCGCCGATCATCGCCTCGCTGGCCAGCGAAATGGGCGCGCTCACCGTCGCGGTGGTGACCAAGCCCTTCGCCTTCGAAGGCAAACGCCGCCAAAACCAGGCCGAGCGCGGCTTGCAGGAGCTGATCGACTCGGTGGACACCACCGTCGTCATCCCCAACGAGAAGCTGCTGGCGGTTGCCAAGGACGCGGGCTTCTTCGAATCGTTTCGCGTCGCCGACGACATTCTGCGGCAAGCAGTGCAGGGCATCTCCGACATCATCACCATTCCTGGCATCATCAACCGCGACTTCGCCGACGTGAAGACCATCATGGCGGGCATGGGCTACGCCGTGATGGGCACGGCCACCGCGAAGGGCGAAGGCCGCGCTACCCTGGCTGCGCAGGCTGCGATCGCGTCGCCGCTACTCGAAGCCGGTGCGATCGACGGCGCGCGCGGCATCCTTATCAACATCACCGGCTCCAGTTCGCTGCGGCTGGCCGAGGTGAACGAAGCCTCCACCATCATCCAGAGCGCCGCGCATGAAGACGCCAACATCATCTTCGGCGCTGTGCTCGACGAGAAGATGAAGGACGAAGTCAAGATCACGGTGATCGCGACCGGCTTCCGGGATGTTTCCCGGCGGCGCGACGCATCGAACCCCGTGGCTGAGGTCGTGCACCAGGTGCGAGCATCAACCGCCAGCGTGCATGCCACCTACGAAATTCCGGCCATGCACGAGCCGGGGTCCCCAGCACGCGCCGTTTTTGCGCGTGATGGGGTGGAGGAGCCGGGGTCCCCAGCACGCGCCGTTTTTGCGCGTGATGGGGTAGGGGAGCTGCAGCCGGCGTCGGGAAGGACTGCGCCTTCACGCTTGGAAGCCGCCAAGTCTTCCGAGCCGGAATCGTCGCGCGCGCCGGAACGGCCGCGAGTGGTCCCGTACATCCCCGACAATCTCGACGACATTGACTCCGAGATCGTTCGCCACGCCGAGCCGATGGACGAAGCCCAAATCCAGGCGCGGGCCGCATCTCGAAATGAGCCGCCTACGATCGAAACCGTGAGCAGCAGTGTCGACATCAGCTACGACGCGGACGACCTGGAAATTCCGGCGTTCCTGCGCAAGCGGGGAGAGAGCTAAGCGGCTACTTATTATCTTCCTCATTCACGAACGACTTCTTTTTGTCCCTGTCATCCCGGACCGACTTCACAGGCTCGGGAAAACTAGGCTTACGCGCGTTTTGTGTCAGGGCACGACAGTCGTGCCGATACGCGTTATCTTTGTCATCCCGAGCCCGACTTCAGTCGGCTGAGGGATCTGCGGTTCAGTGTCATTCGCGATTCTGGCTGAGCTTTTCGTTACATTTGGAGTGGGCGCGCTCGAAGGAAGTGGGTGCTCCATCCTAGCCTTCCTTTGGCTAGGGTGGGGATTTTCGTTTCCAGTGTCGAACGGTGCTGGCACCCCCTCCCCCCTTTCATCGCATCCTTATTTTCAATACTTTACCCGCAAAGTATTGTGTTAATTCAACTTATACACCAATGTAAACCGTTGTTTTTCAATACTTTGCAGCAAAGCTCGCAAAGTATTCCGCACAAAGGAGTTACATCTAAAGTATTCCGGAATAATGACTTACCCCGTGCGCACCTCGTCTCGCGCCGTCAATCCAACAAGTTTTGAAAGATCGGATACCGCCGCCAACATCGGACTGGCGATGCGGAAGACTGGCTCCCGTGCTCGCAGTTTACGATGCGAAACCGAGTTGGACTGGCAAGAAAACGCACTCCCGAACACGGAGGTAACCGCCAATTCCCAAATTGAATAGGCCAAGTCTTACAGTTGGGTAACCAAGAAGAGCCAACCTGTGTTCGGCAGTCCTGGGTAGAACCAGCCTTCAGGCAAATCTAAGCGATCGTCAGCTGTTCTCGCGTCTAGGGGAATTCCCACCCAAGCAAAGTCAGCTTCGGCGGGACACCAGCTACCACGCTAGTTCACTGTCACCGTCAGAGACGTAAAGCGGGCATGCTGGTCCTGAGACGCTCCGCCAGTCGGAACGCATTTGGGATCAGCTGGGTCCATGGTGTTGGCAGAGAAGGTTACAGAAACTTGATTTCCCCGCCATTCGCCGTGGGCAAGCAATTGCCGGACTACGCCAGCTATGTCAAAGCTCATACGTGCCGGCTGAGGACCTACGTGTCGGTCGTCCATGTCCCCGTGGTCATGGCTGTGCCCAACCCCAAAAAAAGGTAGCTCACCTACATAGTAAGGGCTCTGATATTTCGGTAAAATTCCTTGCGGAAGATTTAGATAGACTTCATATGCAGCGCCGGAGGGTCGATCCACAGCCAAGCCATCTACCGTCAGGATAATCGAACCAGCCGAAGCGCGCCCGAGAACCAATCCTTGGATGCGAGCCTGCACCTCACTAGGGAGGTTGATGGAAACTGTCACGGGTTCGGAGGCAAGTACGGATGGTGACTCGGCCGTGGCGCTCAGAGGCGTTGGTAAGGAGTCGGCCGCGATGGCAGCCGCCAGCATATCGGGCCCCCACTCCGCTTCATCGCTCCCAGGAAGCTCGAAACCTAGGCAGGGATCGTTGCCGTATGTGTAGTTCAACTGCGTAGCTGTGTCAATGACTTGTCTGCCCGTCAACTTGGCCATCATCTTCTCTGGCGGCTTACCTTTTTCCACAATTTTGGCATAAAAAAAAGCAAACTCCGCCTTATCCAGCCACAGATCTGACTTAGGTTCAGATCCGGGATGCTTGAGCTGCCAACAGCTCCATGCACGGTCAATGTTGGCGTGGAATGGCCAGAAGATAGGATCCAGTCCGGCACCTGCGGGATTTGTCAGTGACATATCACTGCCATCTCCGACAGCACCATGCAGCATGTCATGCGGTACTCGTTCGATCTGCCCCCCCCCTGCTCTAGTCGGCGGATGGAAACAAGGAGGCTTAGGAGGTGTGCCGCACATTTTTGCTCCTCCACCGAAGCTCATTGGTCCTTTGTCCCACTCGTTTGTGGAAAAGGCAGTTTGCGCGAAGGCGTTCTTTGTTGTAACTACTTTGTAGCAAAGAGGCAACGCTGGATCGACTTTGGCAGGTGGCATATTCAGGTGTTTGTTGCGATACTGCCAATAGAGTTGATTGTTGGCTGGGTCAGATCGAAATGCCGCCGGAAGTCTGGCGCCCACACAATTCGGATTTGCCGGAGGGCACTTCTTTTGTAGGTCCTCGTCGGCGACTGTAAAGTTCCAATAGGGCAGTCGCAGGGTATCATCTCCCGACCATGCTTGTAGGGTCTTTTCGAAAAAGTAGAGCTCCATTCGGTGCCAGGAAAGAAAAAACCAACTGGAGTGTTCACATGTGTTCCAAGTTTCCCGTAGCGGTGCCGACAAAGCTCCGTGAATAGACGCTTGATACTTCCAGCCAATCGGGCTGAGGTCCTTGTTATCTTTCACTCCCTTTTCGCCCGCCACTTGTTCCGCTGGCGCAGTTTGACCTGGCTTGCAGTCCAGCTTCATCATCGCCAGGACGGCTTTGTTGAACGCCTTGAGCTCGTCGCCTGTTAGCTTATGAAACTCTTTTCGAGGCTTTGGAGCAGGCGGCGTCGAAATTTTTCCTTGGTCTTTTGTAGGAGACATGGCTGCTACGTCGTTATTCGCGCTTGGCGGCGCTTGGGCCGCCATCGAAATGGAAAACAACAAAAAAACGAAACTGGTGAGCAATAGACGCAAGCGGCGAGACATGGCGCACTCCTAGATCGAAGAGTTGGTATTGCGTGGCCGGGGCAATTTGCCCGATGAGTCCGGTAAGATGGGGCCGAAACGACTATGAAAAACTGCGCCGTACCTAGGGGTTCGGAACCGGGGAACCACTTTGCGGGGGGCCAGAGTTCCCTTGATTTGCGAACAATGTGCCAAGTCGATTTAAAAGTCAAGACCACATAAGTGACTATTTAGCGAAAAAGTTAGAACTACTTTGTTGGTAGGATCGCTACTTTATAGCTTGTGGCGTTTGTGTAGTCGGACTGCAGAGAGTACCGCCGGCTGAAGCCGGCTCGGACATGACGGATCAGCGCGAACGCGGCGCTGAAGCGCCGCACTACCCGTAACCGCACCACCCCTAACAGCACCATCGCTAACCGCTCTATCCGCAACCGCACTACCCGTATATCGCTGAAGGGCACCCTGTCCGTACTTGCTCGACCACAGTAATTCCTAAGCGCTGTACAGGCAGAGTTGCGGACCAGAAGTCCACGTGTCGGCGAGCCAGAAGCCCATGCGCCGCTCATGATATTCTTATATAGATAGCTGCGACCCTCCTTGTAGGCAATTTTCCCGCAGTTCCTCTAAAAAAATCATGATCTCAGTCAGCAATGTATCCATGCGCTACGGCGCTAAAGTTCTGTTCGACGAAGTGTCCACCGCGTTTACTCCCGGCAAACGCTACGGCCTCACCGGTCCCAACGGGGCGGGGAAGTCCACCTTCATGAATCTGTTGACCGGTGAACTGGAGCCGCAGAAGGGCACCGTGGTGCGTCCGCGGAAGCTCGGCGTGTTGCGGCAGGACCAGTTCGCCTTCGACGCCTATCGCGTGCTCGATACCGTCATCATGGGCAACAAGCGGCTGTGGGCGGCGATGGAAGAGCGTGACCGCATCTACGAGAAGCACGAGATCACCAACGAAGATGGCATGAAGCTGGGCGAGCTGGAAGGCATCGTCGGCGAAGAAGATGGATACTCCGCCGAGACCGATGCCGCGCTCCTGCTGCAGGGTCTCGACATTCCCGACGAAATGCATCAGCGTCCGATGAGTGAGTTGCAAGGTGGACAGAAGGTCCGCGTGCTGCTGGCGCAGGCGCTCTTCGGTCATCCGCAGGCGCTGTTGCTGGACGAGCCGACAAACCACCTCGACTTGGACTCGATCCACTGGCTGCAAAGCTTCCTGAAGAACTACGACGGCGTGGTGATCGTCATCTCGCACGATCGCCATTTCCTGAACAGTGTTTGCACTCACATCGCCGACATCGACTACGAAACCATCATCACCTACACCGGCAGCTACGATGAGATGGTGATGGCCAAGACGCAAATTCGCTCGCAGATCGAAGGCCAGAACGCGCAGCGCGAAAAGAAAATCGCGCAACTGAACGACTTCATCGCGCGCTTCTCCGC
Organism: uncultured Acidobacteriaceae bacterium; assembly: GCA_963840905.1. Lineage (GTDB taxonomy): Bacteria > Acidobacteriota > Terriglobia > Terriglobales > Acidobacteriaceae > Bog-257. Next base: position 381,502 of record CAWJAO010000003.1, on the reverse strand, counting down.
CGGCACTCGCTCCAGCCAGGTGCAGTCGAGGCGCAAAGAAGTGGAACGCCTCCAGGTCACCGAGCTTGCGAAGTCCAACATACAGCGCCCATACCTCAAGTTCGAACAGAAGCGCCCATCGGGCAAACACATCCTGGAACTGGAAGGTGTGAGCAAGTCATACGGTGACAGTGAGATCATCCGCAGCTTCACCGCCAGTGTGACTCGCGGTGAGAAGATCGCATTGATGGGCCGCAACGGCGCCGGCAAGACCACGCTGCTGAATGCGTTGCTGGCCAACTCGCCGACGGTTCCGGAAGCTGAGTTGCGCCAAACCAGCGGCTACGATGGCGAGTTCCTGAGCGACGGCGAGGTCATCTGGGGACACGAAGCGGCCGTCGGATATTTCGCCCAGGACCACCGCGCGCTTATCGAAAAAGGAATGACGGCGTTCGAGTGGCTGCATCGCTGGGACCCGGGAGCAGCCAACGAAGAAATTCGAGGCTTGCTGGGCCAGATGCTGTTCGCCCGCGACGACGGCAACAAGCGCACCGAAGTGCTTTCCGGTGGCGAAGCGGCGCGGCTGCTGTTCTGCAAGCTGATGCTGCAAAAGCCGAACGTGCTGGTGCTCGACGAGCCCACCAACCATTTGGACCTGGAGTCGATCAACGCGCTGAACATCGCGCTGCAACGCTATCCTGGCACCGTGTTGCTGGTGACCCATGACCACGATCTGATCGACGAAGTCGCGACCCGGATCTGGCATTTCGAGGGCGATCACCACGTGACCGACTTCAAGGGCGCATACGAGGAGTATCAATCTGTGGTCGCGGCATGATGTTGAGCCCCAGCGGTTTTCGAATTGATGTGTCTGCAAAGCTCGGGTAGAGCGGCGCTTCAGCGCCGCGTCCACTGAGCATAGATGAATCGCTTCTACGAGCAAACCAGCCCACGGCTGAAGATGGGCTGGTGCTCAGCGGCTGACTCCTGGTGGACCTTCAACGTTCTAACTCTGTAGCCGAGTCCAAGTGGCTCGTAAACCGAGGCCAACAGTTCTTCTACTCCCTTCAAATTGTTCTCCGCCAGTGCCACGATCGAAGGTCCTGATCCACTGAGGCAGACGCCGAGCAGATCTTGGTGTTCAAGGTGTAGCGCCTGCTCCAGGCCCGGCACTAGCTTCTGGCGAAAGGGTTGATGCAGGCGGTCGCCCAGTGCCTGTTTCAGCAGCGAGAAATCCCCACTCTGCAGCAATTGCAGTAGCAACGTCATTCTCTGTAAGTTAAAGACAACGTCATTTCGCGAAACAAAACCTGGAAGGACTTTGCGCGAGTCTGCCGTGGCCAGAGGAATATTTGGAGTCAATACTATGAACGCCAGCGACTCCGGCCAGCGAAAGGTCGTCGCGTAAACCGACCCATCGGGAAGCTGGCAACTTGCGGTTAGTCCACCGAGTACGGCGGCGGAGGCATTGTCGGGATGCGCTTCGAGCGCGCACGCCGCATTGATGATCGCCTGGATCGGCAACGGCCCGGCTAACGCTTCATACAAACGAAGTCCCGCTACAGTAGCCGCCGCACTGCTGCCAAGTCCGGCGCGCATGGGAATGTCGCTGCGCACTTCTATCGACAGCGATGGAAGGGAGGTGCTATTCTGCCTCGCCAGGAATCGAAAGGCGCGCTCGATGTAGTTCTCACCGCAAAGCTCCTGGCCGACGAATTGAAAGTCTAATTTGCCATGCCCCGGTAGGGTCCTCACGTTCAACCGCAAGTACAACTGCACTGCGACGGCGAGCGTGTCAAAGCCCGGGCCCAAATTCGCAATTGATGCCGGGACCTTGATCTCGAAGGATCCTTGAGCAGCGTCCGATGCAACGTCGAATTCCGCCACCGTGTTCATGCGTGCAACTCTCCCTGAAGGGCCTCTTCGAACTGCTGCGACTTGAGGATGAAATCGGTGTCTTTGAGAGCATGGCCCGTCAGGACCGCGACGATCACGGCGTCACGATCGATCTTTCGTTGCGCCGAGAGTTTGCGCAGCGCGGCCAGCGTGGTCGCCGATGCGGGTTCGCAGCCGATGCCGTCGCGCCCGATCATGGCTTTGGCTTCGGCAATCTCTTCGTCCGTCACGTCCATGACGAAGCCATTTGAATGCTGCACGGCGCGCAGTGCTTTCTTCCACGACCGCGGATTTCCGATGCGAATCGCGGTGGCTGCAGTCTCGGGTTGTTCAACCGGCGTGAGCTCAGCAGAACCCGAGCACCACATCTGCGCGAACGGATTCGCCCCCTCCGCCTGGACCACGATGAGCCGCGGAAGCTTGTCCACTAATCCCGCGGCCTGCAGTTCGACGAACGCTTTGCCGAACGCCGAAGTATTGCCAAGATTGCCGCCGGGAACGATGACGTAGTCGGGCGCCTCCCAACCAAGCTGCTCCATCATTTCGAACATTGCCATCTTCTGCCCTTCCAGGCGAAATGGATTGATCGAGTTCAGGAAGTAGAGATCGCCGTCCGTCGCGCGAAGCATTCGCTCGAGCGCGAGATCGAAGCTTCCGTCCACTTGTACAATTTCCGCTCCGAAGTCGAGTGCCTGCGCCAGCTTGTTTTGTGAGACCTGTCCCGCGGGAAGGTAAACCTTAGCGGCCAGCCCGGCTCGCGCCGCATAGGCTGCGAGCGACCCGGAGGTGTTGCCCGTCGAAGCGCAGGCTACAGACTTGGCGCCAACGTACACCGCCTCGGTCATGCCGACGGTCATTCCAAGATCCTTGAAGCATGCGGTCGGATTCCAGCCGAGGTGCTTGAAGTGAAGATTGCGCACGCCTGCCCACTCGGCAGTTCTCCGTCCCCTTACCAGAGGGTTGTTGCCCTCGGACATGGTGACGACATCGCTGTAACAACGAGGCAGAAATTCACGAAAGCGCCAGACACCGCTTGCATCGAGAGGAGCGTAGGAAGTTCGTCGATCAAGCCATGTGCGTGTGAGCTCTGCTGGCGTCTTGTCCACCCTGTCGACCGCCACTTCGAGCAGATCGCCACAAGCTGGACAAGCCAGCGCACGATCATGGAGTTCCAGGGTTGCGGCGCAATCCGGATTACTACAACGCAAATGCATCAAGATAACTCCTATTTCAGTATCGGCATTCGGACCGGCGCTTCGACCATAAAATCGAACTTGTCGATCTCGGCAAGCGCGGCCTGTACACGGCTTTCCTTGCACGGCTCCAAGGTAACGACGAACGGCAGTTCCGACTTCGAATAGCCCGGCCTCTGCAGCACCGCATCAAGATTGATGTGGTATCGGGAAAGCACGCCGGCCACAGCCGCGATGATTCCCGGTCTGTCCCTGACCACGAAGCGTACATATTGCGGCAGTTCGAGATCGCTGGTCAGCACGTGCGGGATGGTGGTGCCGCGATACGGCCTGGCTGACACCGTCCATCCATACTGTGCCGCTTGCAGAAGGTCGGAGACCACGGCGACCGCGGTCGGATTTCCTCCTGCCCCGTGACCCGAGAAGGCGACATCCCCGCCAAATTCTCCCGTACTCACTACCAGGTTCTCGCTCCCCGAAACTCGCGCCAGAGGAGAGGCTTTCGCCACCAAAGAAGGCTCAACGACCGCGTGAGCCTTTCCTTCCGACATTCCAGCACTGGAAACCTGCCGGATGGTGCAGCCGAGCTCGCGGGCATACTCAAAGTCGATGGCTCGAACTTCTTTGATCGAGCGGCAGACGACTTGCTCTGGCCGGATCTCAACGTTCAGCCCGACGCGCGCCAGGATCACCAGCTTGGCGCCTGCGTCCAAGCCATCAATGTCATCCGTGGGATCAGCCTCCGCGAATCCTGCCTGCTGCGCCTCACCCAGGGCTTCGGCGAACGAAGTACCTGCCCGCTCGATCCTGGTCAGAATGTAGTTGCAGGTTCCGTTGAGGATGCCGCGAACCTTCGTTAGCCGGTCACCCGAGAGCCCGTCCCGCAGTCCCGAGAGCACCGGAACGCCCCCGGCAACACACGCTCCGAAGCTGAGCGATTGTCCATTGTCGCGGGCCGTTTTCAGCAGCTCCGAGCCAAAGTGCGCCATCAATTGCTTGTTGGCAGTCACCACGGACTTGCCCGACTGCAGGGCGCGTTGCACCAACTCGTGCGCCGGCTCTAGTCCGCCCATCAGTTCGACGACGACGTCAACGTCAGACGCTAACACCTCGTCGATATTCTCCGTCCACACGACGTTAGGGGAAACCCAATCCACTTTCTTGTGGGCGACACGACGGTTGCAGACATGCGTGAGCCGCAACGAATGCTCGTCGCCGCGCGCGCAGAGCAGGCGGGCTACGGAACTGCCTACGGTCCCGAAGCCAACCAGCGCGATCTTGCAACTTGCGTCCGGAAAATATCCGGGCCGCTCGAAATATGCCGGAGATAAAGTCGTCATGGCTGTACAGCCTCCGTGCGCGTATTGGAGCGAACCGGAAAGGCCAGCACCCGCGACGTCGCAAGCGGCTCTCGCGAGCGGCGCACTGCAGTTGCCTCAAAGAAGCGCTGATGAAGCCGTCTCACCACCAGAGGGACATCCGCCTCTTCCACCACGAAGCTGATATTGATCTCCGACGCTCCCTGCGAAATCATGTGCACGTTGACCTTCGCGGCCGCAACCGTGCTGAACACGCTGGCGGCAATGCCGGCTTGTCCGCGAATATGTTTGCCCACCAGGCAGATGATGGCTTTGCCATCCTCGACGTCGACCTCTCCCAGCTTCTTCAAATCACTCACCAGAGCACTGACGTCGCGCGAAGAGTCGAGCGCAACGGACACGCTCACCTCGGAAGTCGATACCAGGTCGGCTGCACAAGCGTGGCGGTCGAAGGCCTCGAACAGCGCGCGGAGGAATCCATGCGCCATCAGCATGCGCGGCGATCTCACGTTAATGACCTTCATCCCATTTTTCGCGGCGATGGCGCGAAAGACCGTGCGGCTGCGCGGAGCGCGGGCACGAATGCACGTACCTTTGTTGTCCGGCTGGCGCGAGTTCAGGACGTGCACCGGAATGTTCTTTTCAACCGCGGGAATCAGCGTTGCCGGGTGCAGTACCTTCGCGCCGAAGTAGGCCAGCTCCGATGCCTCGTCGAAGCCGATGACATCGATGCGTTGTGCCTGCAGGCACAGCCGCGGGTCGGTGGTCATCATCCCTTCGACGTCGGTCCAGATCTCGATTCGCCTGGCATTCAGCGCCGCTCCGATGATGGCGGCCGAGAAGTCGGAACCACCGCGGCCGAGGGTGGTGGGAACACCCTCGGCTGTCGCTCCGATGAAACCACCCATCACGGGAACCTGGTTCGCGCTCAATAAGGGCTTTACTTGTGAGCGCAGCTGTTCGCCCGTGCGATCGAACAGCGGTACAGCGCGGTTGTGAGTTGCGTCGGTCACAATGCAGCGGCGGGAATCGACCAGCGCCGCGTCGATTCCGCGAGCTGCCAACGCGGCGCTGACGATCCGGCTGGAGAGCAACTCGCCCGTGGCAAGAATGTTGTCGGTGGTCCGCGGAGTCAGCTCGCCCAGTGCCGAGACACCGCGCAGCACGTCCTGTATCGAGTCCAGAAGCAGCTCTGTATCTCCTCGCGGACGGCGGCTTCGGCGGGCCCACTCACTAAAGCGGACAGAACAGCGAGGTGCCGCTGGCGGATTTTCCGCAGCAGCCTCAACGCCTCGGGGAGCGACCCGGAAGCGGCGGCGCTCGACATCGCCAGCAGCGTGTCCGTCACTCCGGCCATCGCGCTCACCACGACGACGGGACGTTCCTCCAGGCGGCCGAGCACGATGTCCGCCACCCGGCTGATCGCCGTGTCGTTTTCTACTGAGGTTCCACCAAACTTCATTACGATCATGCTGACCCCCGGGCTTGAATTCGCCCATAAACACAAAACCCACCAGCCTTTCGGGCGGTGGGTCATTTGATCTTGTCCTTGAAGTTTCTCTAGGAACTATTGCTGATCCCGCCGCCCGTGCTTATGAGCACACCTGTCCCCGACGATGTTGTTGTTGTCAGTACCCGGGACGTGAGGCGGGATGGCGACATGAGATCAACAGACATTAGAACAATCCTGGAGCTGAGTCAATCAAAATGTGCGTTCTGCAAGGGCACCGTCGTGGAGGCGTCCCATTTTGAGAACGGGCACCGTAGCCGGATTGGTGCGATGTTTTGGTGTCTGATACTCTGCAAGATTGTAATTTTCACTTTCGAATGGAGTGCTTCGCCCGATGCCTTCTCGAACCGTCCGCGTTTTCTTTGCTGTTTTTGTCGCTTTCACTCTTACCCTCTTCTCGTCCGCTGCCGACAAATCTAAGCCCGCCGCCAACGCGAGCCGGCCATCCTACGAACTGCCTCAACCGCAGCACGAGACGCTCGACTTCGGCATGTATCAGCAAATTCGCGAGGAGGGCATCTGCCCACTCGCACGTGATGGAGTATGCCTCGGCGCTGGACGACGACATTGGGCCGCGCCTCACCGGCTCGGCCAACCTGAAGCACGCCAACGAGTGGACGCGCGATCAGTTCACCGCCATGGGTTGCAGCAACGCGCACCTCGAGGACTGGGGCGAGTTCGGCATGGGATGGCAGCAGCTCAATACCTGGGCGCGCATGACCTCGCCGGACACGGCGGTGTTCATCGCGCAGGCAGCGCCGTGGTCTCCGGCGACGAATGGCGCCGTCAATGCGCCGGCGATCTGGATAGACATCAAGGCCGAGAAGGACCTCGATCAGTACAAGGGCAAGCTCGCGGGAAAGATCGTGCTGTATGGCGCCATGCGCGATGTGCCTCCAGTCGACAAGCCGCTGTGGGTGCGCCTCGACGACGCCGAACTGAAGAAGCTGACTGAGTATCCGCTCAAGCCGCGCAACCAGGACTTCGTCCAGGACTTCATGAAGCGTCTGCGAGCTGCGCCAGAAGGTTGGGAAGTTTCTGGCCGATGAGCATGCGCTGGCGGTCATCACTCCCAGTCGCGACGGCGCGCGACGGTGGCGGCTCGGGCGGCACCATCTTCGACGACAGCGGCGCCGGCTTTGGCTGGGAGGCCTACAAGCGCGAGACCGCGAATCCGCTGCCCGTCGTTGTGATGGCCATCGAGAATTACGGACGCGTGTACCGGCTGCTGAAGGCGCATGTTCCGGTCACGCTGGAGATGAACGTCGACACCAAGTTCACCGGCGACCACGAGCACGGCTTCGACACCATTGCCGAAATTCCCGGCACCGATCCCAAGCTGAAAGATGAAATCGTGATGGTGGGCGGGCATCTGGATTCCTGGGCCTCGGCCACCGGCGCGACCGACAACGGCGCGGGAACGGTGGTCGCCATGGAGGTGATGCGCATCCTCACCACTCTGCAGGTGAAGCCGCGGCGCACCATCCGCGTCGCCCTGTGGACGGGCGAAGAGCAAGGCGAGTTCGGCTCCTCCGGATACGTCAAGCAGCATTTCGGCTATGTGCCGCTGCTCAACCGCGCCCGACCAGCTGAAGCTGCCGGAATGGTTGCGCAAGGCCGGCGGTCCGGTGCAGCTGCAGCCCGATCAGCAGAAGATTTCCGGGCTACTTCAACGTGGACAACGGCAGCGGGAAGATCCGCGGCGTCTACCTGGAAGGAGAACGCGGCCATCGCGCCGATCTTCGCGCAGTGGATTGAGCCGCTGAAGGACCTCGGCGTCACCACGCTCACCATGCGCAACACCGGAGGCACCGACCACGAGAACTTCGATGCCGTCGGCATTCCCGGCTTCCAGTTCATCCAGGACCCGCTCGACTACGGGTCACGCACGCACCACTCCAACATGGATACCTACGAACGGCTGCAACCGCAGGACCTGGCTCAGGCTGCGACGGTGGAAGCCATCTTTGTGTACAACACCGCCATGCGCGACCAGATGCTGCCGCGCAAGCCACTGCCGCATCCCGAGCTGGAAGAGCAGCGCAAGGCGCCCTTGAAGAACCTGATGCCCGGCGCCGAAGCTGCGGAGAAGGGAAAAGTCAGAGCAGACGCCGGAGGAAGAATAGCTGCTCGTCGTCACCAGCTAATCTGGGTTGAGTCTGCGAACAAGCCGACTATTTCTGCGCGGGGTGGGTCGCGCGTCCGGCCCATTATTTTGCTGACCTCCAGGCTGCTCTTGGGGCGAGCGGGACATCCTATTGCACAGGAGGTCTCGTGAAGAAAAAATTCTCAACCCTTACAAATGTAGTCGGAGTAGCTACCTTACTGATGGCCGGATACATAGTTCTCACGTCGCTGCCTGACCTGCGTCGCTACATCAAAATAAGCACGATGTGAAGCAGCTTCTACGATGGTGGGTGGCCACCATTTCGGCATGATCCGGCCAGTTACTCAGAAAGGCGCAGCCCATCCTTCTCGCCTGCTTCCGGCGAGAGGGTGGGTCAGTAAGCCTACCCATCAAGCGTCTCGCGCCCCCACTTTATTCCGACCCTATCTCGGCCTCGCCTTCCTCTGCCGTCAACCAGTCACGAGAGCCGCCTCCCGCCCACTTGGCGAAATTTTATTACGTTGACTTTGGGAGCCGGCCGTTATATAACGCCGCCAATTCGGGAAAGAAAGGAGACTCGACATGGCAACGACATTGCGTCGTGCTCTGCTTGTGCTTCTTGCGTTGACGTGCAGCTTGATTCCGCTGACGGCGACGGCCGGGCCCATCACCTATACCGGGTCCTTCACAGCTACAGGTACCGTGAACGGAACTCCGTTCGACGGAAACGTGCAGTTCATCTTGTCCTCCGACACCACCCTGGTTTTTGGAAACTGTGACGGCGTTAGCGGCATTTTTTGCACGCCGGCTGGCACCGCCACTTTCTCCATACAGGGAATCGGTTCCGGTACATTTACCGATCCTTTTAACGTATTCGTCAATCAGGGCGTTGCGGTGGCCGGATTCACAGACGATGCGATAGAAGATATTCTGGACCTTGCGAACCCAGCGTTTTCCACTTATGACCTTAAGAGCGCCATCGGCCCGCTCAACACCAGCTATTTCTTCGTGGATTCGGGCCAGCCGCTCGGTTCGAGCCTGGGCGACGTGATCATCGATTCGGTCAGTGGCACGCCTACGTTCACGGCCTCAACAGGAGGCGGAACCACGCCCGAACCTGCCAGCATCCTGCTCTTTGGACCGGGGCTGGTGGGGATGGCTGCGATGCTCCGCCGTAAGATGAAGCTGTAGGCGAGGCAGCCTTTTAGTCTGAGAGATCATGGGGACACCGTCCCCCTGCCGTGGGCCCAGTTCGCGCAAAAAGCCGGGCGAACTGGGGACCCCGGCTTTCGAGCTTCGACTTTCGCGTGTTCTGCTTTACCGGCGAAAAGCCTGCTTTCGTCATGAAGGAGCCGCCCCGAAGAGCAGCTCCAAAAGTAGTGTCTCGAACCATCCCATAAACATCCATCGCAAGACGCCAGCCAGATCGCGGAGGCTCGCGTCCAACGGCGCGAGGACGTGGACAGGTGCGGCCAAATTGTGTTTTTCTGGATAGGCTTAGGGGGCCATGCCCAAGGCACACGAGGGAGCGCACCCAAGCGCGAGTCCTGCTCCCCAATTACTGTCATTTTGGTTTCAACGGTTCAGTGCAGCCAAAGATAATAAAGAGGCCACGGAGATCATGAAAGCTATACGTGAGCGGTTCGTCGCATTTCTACTTGTCTTCACCATTGCCCTGGGATCGCCGGGTCTGGCAGTTGCGCAAACTTCGCCAAGCCCCGCTGCGGCGGCCGCACCAACTGCGGCCAAGCCCGCCCCGCCGCCCCGGCGGACGCTCCCTGGCCGCGCGTTGTCACCTACCAAGGCGCGACCATCTCGGTCTATCAGCCACAGATTGAGAGTTGGCAGGGAAATCAGCTCAGCGCGCGTGCCGCAGTCCGGGTGAAGACTCCCGGGAAGCAAGACACCGACTACGGCGTGATCTGGTTCACCGTGCGCACCGAAGTGGACAAGGTGAACCGCATGGTTACCCTGACCGACCTAAAGTTGACCAAGCAGAGCTTCCCCACGATTGCGAACAATGGCTCCGCCTATACCAACGCCTTCGCCAAGGAGGCGGACTGGAACAGGACGGTCCCCCTTGACGTGCTCGAGGCTGACTTGGCGGTATCGACCGCTGCCGTCCAGCAGAAGTCATACCCACTGCAGAACACTCCGCCGGTCATCTACTTCAGCACCACCCCGGCGGTGCTGGCGCTGATCGATGGTTATCCCGTGCTGAGGCCCTCGGCCTCCAACATGCAGAAGGTCATCAACACGCGCGCCCTTATCCTATTCGACCCGGGGAAGAGTCTGTATTACCTGGCGTTGATGGATGGCTGGATGGAGGCCCACACGGTTGAAGGGCCATGGTCTCCGGCCAAGCACGAGCCCACGAAGGACTTGGACAAGATACGGCAGGGAGCGGAATCCACAAATTCGAACCAGCCCCTCGGCAATCCGCAGCAGTCCCTGAAGGACGCGGAAGAGGACGGCATCATGCCGGCGGTCTACGTCAGCACCGTGCCGGCTGAGTTGCTGGTCACCACCGGTGTACCTCAATTCGCGGCGATTCCGGGAACCAGCCTGCAGTACATATCCAACACCGGTGCTGACATCTTTCAGGAGACTGCCAGCCAGACCTACTACGTGCTGATTGCGGGCCGCTGGTTCCAGACGAACTCCCTGCAGAACGGCCCATGGACCTACGTCTCCAACGCCAGCCTGCCGCCGGACTTTGCCAAGATTCCGACATACAGTCCGAAGGCCAGTGTGCTGGTTTCTGTCAGCGGCACGCCGCAAGCGAAAGAAGCGGTGATCGCCAACTCGATTCCGCAGACGGCGACCATTACGCGCAGCGCTGCCAAACTGACCGTGAACTATTCCGGATCTCCCGAATTCCAGACGATCCAGGGCACGACGATGACCTACGCGGTCAATACCACGACCCCGGTCATCAATGTTCCCGGCAATACCTACTATGCGGTGGAGAACGGAGTGTGGTTTACGTCCGCGATGGCCACGGGGCCATGGCTGGTCGCGACGAGTGTTCCGCCGGTCATCTACACCATCCCACCCAGTTCGTCGCTTCACTACGTGACCTACGTTCAGGTCTATGGCTACACGCCCAGCGTGGTGTATGTGGGCTACACTCCGGGCTACTACGGGACGGTAGTGTCGTCCGACGGAGTGGTAGTCTACGGAACGGGCTATTACTACACGCCATACGTTGGTACCACATTGTGGGTGCCAGCACCATACACCTACGGAGTGGGAGCCAGCTTTGCCTGGAGCCCAGCGGCGGGATGGGCGCTCGGCTTTGGCATGGGCATGGCGATCGGCTCGTGGTGCAGCCCGTGGTGGGGCCCGGTCGGATACTGGGGCTGGGGCTACTACGGCGCGCCGGCCTGGGGATGGGGCGGCTGGGGAGGCGCTGCCGCAGCCAACGTCTATGGACACTGGGGTAACACCGCTTACGCGGGCACACGCGCGGCCTGGGCCAATCCCTGGACCGGCAACGTCGGTGCAGGCAGTCGCGGCACTTACTACAACTCGGTGACCGGCAACAGCGGCGTCGCGGCGCGAGGCGCTAACTACAACGCCTACACCGGCAACTACGAGGCTGGTTCGCACGTCAGCGGCTACAATCCGTCGACTGGGAACAAGTATGCGGGCGGTCGCGGCACCGTGGGCAATGCCTACACCGGAAACTATGCCTCCGGCGCTCACGGCATGGACTACAACGAAAACACCGGCGTGGTGAAGGGCGGAGCAGCTGGGACCTACGGCAACGCCTACACCGGGCAGTCCACCAGCGGGGCCCATGGTTTCGCCTACAACACCAACACCGGCAACGGCGTCGCCCACACCGCCAATAACACCTATGCCGACCACGATGGCAATGTGTACAAGTACAATCCGTCGTCAGGATGGCAGCAGCACAGCAGCAGCGGCTGGGGGGCGCCGTCGTCCAGCTTCGATCGCTCGTCGGCTGACAACTGGGCTTCATCGCGCAGCACGGGAGGTTCTCGCTGGGACAACTTCCACTCCGGCGGCTGGGGCGGGGGCGCCGGCGGCGGCGGTTGGGCCGATCGCGGTGGTGGAGGATGGGGAGGTGGACGCAGCTTCGGAGGAAGCGGCTTCGGCGGCATGCGCGGCGGCGGCTTCCGGCGGTGAGTGGCTGATTGCCGGGTAGAGCCAGCCTTCAGGCTGGCGTCCAAGAGGTCTCCCCTACTACAAGGCAGGAGCCACCGCGGTCACCTTCAATGACCGCGGTGGCTCCTGCAACTTGTCTGTTCGTTGCGAACGCGGCGCTGAAGCGCCGCTCTACCCTCAGCCGCCACGGCGACTCGATATCAGGATGACAAATTCGGTCGAGACGCTATTGGGCCTTGGGCTTGATGGAGATCAGTTCGACTTCGAAAATCAAGGTAGCGTTGGGGCCAATATCGGCGCCGGCGCCGCGCTCGCCATAGGCAAGGTCGGGCGGAATGAAGAGCTGGTACTTCGATCCCACGGGCATCAACTGCAGCGCCTCAGTCCAGCCCTTGATCACCCCATTCACTGGGAAAGATGTGGGCTCGCCGCGTCCGTAGGAGCTGTCAAATTCTTTGCCGTTGATCAGCGTGCCGCGATAGTTACACGAGACTGTGTCAGTAGCCACAGGCTTTGGTCCAGTTCCCTGTTTCAGGACCTTGTATTGCAGACCGCTCGGCAGCGTAACCACACCTTCTTTGGTCTTGTTGGCGGCCAGGAAGGCGTCGCCTTCCGACTTGTTTGTCGCTCCCATTTGTTGCGCCTTCTCCGCCTGCTGTTTACGCATCTGGTCTTGCAGTTGTGTAAGCACGGCCCGCGCTTCTTCTTCGCTCAGGAGAGGCTTGTTCCCCGCTATCCCGTCCTTCAAGCCCATCTCCACGATGGCCGGGTCTACGTCGACAGACTGTCTGTGCAGATTCAACCCCATGTTCATGCCCAGCGCATAGCTGACCTTGTCCTTCTGGGTCTTGAGGACCGAGTTATCGGGGGCGGTTGTCGATTGTGTTGTGGTGGTGGGAGTCGGTTTGAGCAGCCGGCGCGCTCTGCTGACCCCATGCGGTCGCAAGCAGCATCGTGCCGGCCACCGCTAAATGTATTGCCGAGGTGAGTGGTTTCTTCATTCAAGTATTGTCACATTGAGGGGGTTTATCCGCAAAGCGCGGGTGGAGGGGCGCTTCAGAGAGTGTTACGAAACCTGGTGGTTCGCTATTCAGATAGGTAAAGTATGCACCATCCGCATAGCGGTGGTGAAGTGGGGTTGGAGGCTGCCTGAGCACTTGCTGATCGGAGCGTTTGTATGTTCTCTCTTAGCTAAGGGGGTTGCTGGCGGACGCGGGTGTGTATGCGCGGGATGCGAAGGATGTGGGTTCTAAGCTTTCCTACCGCGTGCGCTTTTGCAGCGTCTCTCAGGCACGGATCGGGTCAGCCAACGCCTGACGTGATTTGATTGCGCGATCGCGCACCCATTTGGCTATGTCGGCGATAGCGGCTATGGCCGCCTCGACGTCGTCTTCCGTGTTGAAGGCGCCAATCGAGAAGCGCACGCCACCGTGCCCCTCGACGGTCCCCAACTGCTTATGCACCAGCGGGGCACAGTGCAGCCCCGTGCGGGTTGCGATGTTGTAATCCACGTCGAGCATGACACCCACGTCGCCGGGATCCATGCCCTCAATGTTCATGAGGATGGTTGACAAGTGATTGTCGAGGCTGTCGCAGCAATACAGCTTCACGCTTTCGATCGGCCTCAACCCGTCCACCAGCTTCAGCGCCAGCTTCATCTCGTGGGCATACACCTTTTCAATTCCGTGTTCGTCCAGCCAGTCCTGTCCCGCCCATAATGACGCAATGCCTGGGAGGTTAGGAGTACCGTACTCAAGCCGCCACGGGTACTCCTCGAGGTGATAAGGATTGAGCGGAGCGCACTCCCGTGCCACCGCTGCGAACGCGCTTCACATCAACATGCTTGCGGATGCAGAGTCCCCCAATGCCCATGCTTCCCATCAGCGCCTTGTGCCCGGTGAAGGCCACTACGTCAATGTTCATCTGCTTCATGTCGATGGGAACTACGCCTGCGGTCTGGGCGGTGTCCACGACGAAGGTGACACCGTGTTCGCGGCAGGTCCTTCCGACCTCTGCGACGGGCTGCACCGCGCCGATCACGTTGGAGCCGTGATTCATGACGACCAGCTTAGTGTTCGGCCGCATGGCACGGGCGATGTTTTGCGGATCGACAAACCCGTCCGCGTCGAAGGGAACAAATGTCGCTTCCGCGCCATGGTCACGCACCATGTGGTTCACCGGACGAATAACGGAGTTGTGCTCCAGATTCGTGGTGATGATGTGATCGCCGGAGGAAACGAGGCCCGGAATAATGAGGTTGAGTGCGTCGGTCACGTTATAGCCGAAGACCAGCCGGTCCGACGCGTCCACGTCGCCGCCAAAGAACTTGGTCAGGCGCCTGCGTGTGCGGTCGAGCAAGGATCCCGCTTCCATCGCCAGGTCGTAGCCGCTCCGCCCGGGATTGACCCCATGCGAACGATAGAACTCGTCCATGAACGTGTAGACAGATTCTGGCTTCGGCCAACTTGTTGCCGCATTGTCAAAGTAGATCAGCGACTTTTCCATTGCTCCACCTCAGTGAAACTCCCACTTAATAAACGGCTCGCCAACGTCGGTCATCGCATTGACGATCAGTTCGGCGAGTCCGCCGTACAGAATTCCAGACTTCTCCCCCACCCCGTAATAGCGAAACAGGTCGCGGAACTGGCCCTTGCAATTGGAGCAGGGTGCGCAGACATATTTCTTCACGTCCGGGGTTGGACAATCGGCGAAGGCATCCAGTACCTGCTTGAGCTTCATTCGTCCCGAGACCAGGAATCGCCAATCTTCGAAGTTTTGACCTGCCATGATGGCAAAACCCGAACCGCCTCCGCAGCAATAGTTGTTGACTCCGTGCGGCGTCATCTCGCGAAACTGCGGGCAGATTGCCCGCAAAATCTCGCGCTGCGGCTCCACAATTCCCATCATGCGCACCATGTTGCAGGGGTCGTGCAGGGTGACCGGAAAATCGTTGCGTGAGGGATCGAGTTTCAGCCGCCCGCTAATTACGATGTCGCGCAGCAGCACCAGCGCGCTCTCGCGGGGGATGTTCAGATCGCCGGTGAGAATGCGGTCGGCAGTCACCATGGACGCCTTGTGTCCGTGCCCGCATTCGCCCAGAACAATCTTCCTTACCTTCAGCTTTCGGGCTGCCTCGGCCTGCCGTACGGCCACGCGTGCGAACTGCGCGTCGTCATACCACAGTCCGTAGTTCACGCTGTCGTAACCGGCGAGTTCGCTCGACATCGTCCAGCTGATTCCCGCAGCTTCCAGAATGATGGCAAACGCCATGGGATTCTCGGGCCATGCCAGGATTTCTCCAGCATTGTGGATCAGCAGGACATCCGCGCCTTCCTTGTCCCAGGGAGTTTCGACCTTGAACCCCGTGTGTTCCGAGCTCTCTTCGTCGAGAAACTCGACATTGTCGCGCACGGCGCGGGCGTTCATGCCGGTTGACGATCCGGTGCGCAGTTGCAGCATCGAGCCTTTTTCGTGGATTTCTTTCGGTGCGATCCCCAGCTCCATGCTGAAGAGCTTGCGGATCTCGCGCGTCAGCAGGGCATTGTCGATGCCCATGGGGCAAGCTTGCGCACAGCGCCGGCACAGCGTGCAGCGATAGGCCGACTCCAGCAGCCGGCAAAGCGTCGCGGCGTTCAGTTCGATCGATCTCGCCCTTGAGCCACGCCAAAGCTTTGCCGCCGGTTTCTTGCTTTACCAGTCGCCGAAAGACCTCGCTGCGGAACGTCGGGCGATAGACCTCATCATGGCCGCTTGCCTGACATAGACGGGGCACGCTTCTACACAGGTCTGACAGCGGGCACAGTGATCCAGTGAGAGCTGGAGCTGCTTCAGAAATGCCCAGTTGTTGTCTTTGTTCAGGAGTTTTTCAACCCCCGACAGAAATGCCGCAACGAAACTGCTTTCGTCTTCTGGCGTCTGTGGACGGCGCAGCCCGAGAGCGGAGAAGCCATCGAGGGAGATGTCGACGGTGGCGGCCACTTTGGGGTCGAGCACCTTGCGAGGGGGCAGAGTTGCGACGTCGTCGTAAGGTGCGGGCAGGGGGATCAGGTTCTCCGCCTGTAACTCGCTTAGCGGACCGGCAGCACTCGCGATGTCGCTGATCTTAAGCACGCTTGGCGCTTCCTCTTCCGCCGGGATCGGCCACGACTTCCGACCAGGTTGCTGTTTTGCCCCCGGCAATGTGCTGGGCCGCCCACGTGACATTTCGTTGCAGATTGACGGCAAGCGCTCTTGCGATACCAGGGTCATGAATCGCAGGTGTGTCATCCCATCGGACCTGGTGCCAGGTGAAGAACTTCATGTACGCGTGCGTCATGTGCGTGAAAGGGAAGTACACGAGGAAGAATCCGACCAGCGTCACATGCGCATACAGGGCCGGCGAGAGAGAAACAGGGAAGTGTGGCAAGCTCCCTATCGCACCCTCCAACCCGCTTGCTCGCGCAGTGAGTGACAGCGCACCGGTCACGAAAATCGACCCCAATAACAGCAGATTGAAAATCGAGGTGCGGCCTGAGAAGCCTCGCAGGCGTGGGTGCCATGCGCGCATGACCAGCAGGCCAACACTACCCAGCAAGCCCAAAACGCACGCCGATGCATAGCCGACGCCCACGATAGAGCGAGCAATCTCGTATCTGCGTGGCAAGACAGCGCCGGCAAGGACGAACACCGTAGCCGCCACGTAAAGGTACAGCCCCCAATGCAGAAGCCACGACCACAACCACAATCCGCGGAAGCCGTCCCATACCGACTTCAGGAGCAACATTTCCCGTGCCATGAAAGCCAGTTGGTCTTGATGACCGGTGCACTGCGGCTTGGCCCACCAGTCGGAGTCCTCGAAATAGGAGCCGCCGTAACGCTGGCGCTCGCGCGGGCCCTTTCGGTATCGGATAGAGTTCCCAGCGCAAGGGAGTGGGCATCCGCAGAAACCTGACGACGCGGACAGTATTGCCCGCGAGAAAGACAATGACCGCGACCGAAAGAAGAATGATGGGCAGCATCGGCTTTGCTCTTCCGGGGTCCACGCCCTGGCAACGACGATTACACGCAGCCGGTCGGCTTTGGCAATCCCGCGACTTTGCACGCGCCTTTGGCCGGGCCCGAGGGAAACAGGTCATAGATCTCGCGCAAAGAGAACCCGGTCTCCTTGCAGAGTTTGCGAATCATCGGCGCAATCTCGAACTCCTGGAAGTAGCTGCGGATGTAGCGGATGACCCTCCAATGGGCTTCGGTGAGCTCACTGACCCCATCGGTGCCGGCCAATGCCAGAGCCAATTGCTCGTCCCAAAGCTCCGGCTGCTGAATGAATCCATCTTCGTCCACTTCCACCTCGTGGTTGTTCCAGGTAAAGAATGTCTTATCAAGTACTGCTGGTGAGGAGACCATCTCGCCTCATATGTGGCGCCGGTTGCGTGGCCTTACATCTCACTATGGTAGGAAGGTCAGAGACGGAAAGACATAAGGAACGTATGGTTATTTTCGGAATTGGCGACCAAGCTGAAACCGAAGATAGCTGCTGAGTTATAGTTCGTTAGGCGAGGGTTGGAAGCACACCCTACTTCTTTGCCTTGACGCCTACCGCAAGCGGCGTCTGACTGGGCTTGACGATGTTGCCCCAGGCCAGGGCCGTGGAAAGCACCATCGAAGTCGTGGTGGCAACGTAAGGCATCAGCGCGTCGAGCAGGCGCTCCAGGTGCACAACGTCGGCGACCGCCACCTTCAGCAGGAAGGACTCTGCGCCGGTGACGCGATGACACTCCAGTACCTCGTGATGCGTTGCCGCCAATTCCATGAACCGGCCCAGGTTTTCTCCGCCCACTTTGACATTGACGAACGCCAGCATCGGCAGGCCGACCTTGGCGTGATCAATATGCGCACGATAGCCGACGATAATTCCGGCCTCTTCCATCTTGTGGACGCGCTCTGTGACCGCGGGCGTGGAGAGTCCCACAATTCGCCCAAGCTCCGCGAAGGGAATGCGGGCATTCTGCTGCAATTCGCCGAGGATCTTCCACCCGATATCGTCGAGAAGATGTTCGAGACCGTGTTCTTTCATGAGGCTTCCCATACCGGTAGGCATTGCTGTGTCCCAGCCTGTGTAATCGCACAAATCATATAGCTCCTCGTCTCATCGCACCGTGCGAATCCGCACGAAAGCGGGTGACATAGAGCACAGCGTCCGGTGGTCACTGTAGAGTGTGCCAGCTATCACTGTACGCCCAGAGGTTATGGCGGATACTGGCTGGTCGCAGTCGTGTGCCAAAGCGCGGCTTCCCATCGCTGAAAGGCACGACAGTGGAGAGGACAATATATGAACACCAAGCACCTGGGCATCAATAGCAAGTTGATTCACGCGGGTTATGAGCCAGAAGCAACCGGCTCGGTCAACGTGCCCATCTATCAGACCTCCACATTTGCCTTCAGGGATGCTGCGCACGGCGCGGCCCTGTTTGCGGGCGAGGAAGAGGGATACATTTACACCCGCATCGCCAATCCCACGATTCGTGCTTTGGAGGACAGCGTAGCCGAACTCGAAAACGGCTGTGGCGGCATCGCCACCAGCTCGGGAATGGGGCAATCTGCACGGTGTATTTCGCGCTTCTCGAAGCCGGCTCGCACATAGTGAGCACGGCTTCGGTTTACGGCCCCAGCCGCGGGCTCATGGAAAAAGATTTCTCGCGCTTCGGCGTGCAGTCCACCTATGTGGACACGTCTGACCTGGCGCAGGTCCGCGAGGCCCTTCGACCCAACACCAAGCTCGTCTACATCGAAACGCCCTCCAATCCGACGATGCAGGTTAGCGACATCGCCGAGATCTCGAAGATTGCCCATGCCCACGGCTGCCTGGTAATCGTGGACAACACCTTCGCCAGTCCCTACCTGCAGCGGCCGTTGGATCTGGGTGCCGACGTTGTCCTGCATTCGGTGACCAAATTCATCAACGGTCACGCCGACGTCGTTGGTGGAATTCTGGTGGCGAAAGAAATGGACGTTTACCGTCGCCTCCGGCGGATGATGGTGAACTCCGGATGCAACATGGACCCGCACCAGGCCTACCTGGTTCTGCGCGGCCTGAAGACCCTCGGAATACGAATCGAGCGAGCGCAGCGAAGCGCGATGGAAATCGCCCGCTGGCTGGAAGAGCAGCCTGAGGTCAGTCGGGTACGATACATCGGGCTTGAGTCGCATCCCCAACACGAGCTGGCTGCGCGTCAGATGACCGGCTTCGGCTCCATGATCAGCTTTGAACTCGAGGGCGGAATGGAGGCGGGCCGAATCCTGATGGACCAAGTCCGCTTGGCCACCCTGGCTGTCTCGCTGGGAGGCGTGGAAACTCTCGTCGAACATCCCGCCTCTATGACACACGCGAGCATGTCGCCGGAGGACCGGCGTGCCGCGGGCTTTAGTGACGGCTTGGTGCGCTACTCCGTGGGGATTGAGGATGTCGAGGACTTGATCGCCGACCTGCGGCAGGCTCTCGATGCCGTTGCAATCCACTCGTCTGGCCAGTTGCAGAAGGAGTGCGAGCTACAATTTGCCGGCCGCTGACCGCGCAGCTTTCTGACGGCGACGCTCAAGAAAGTGGCAGCTCCAAGGCGCCAGGTCCACGTATAGACCTGAGCGCAGGTCGTCCCCTGAGCGCTCGTAAGTTGCTCCGGACAACTTGTCGGCCAGGACCCAGGTTTGACCAGCCAAATCGTCCCAGCCAGTGTGAACAACCGCTTGCGATGGGCTATCGCTCAGGTTCACCACAACCAGATAACGCTCGTCATCCTTGCTCCAACGCCAGGCAATTATGTTCTGATCGCTAGAATTATCGGGCCAGCCAGTGTGCTCGCACAGGCTCCATTGGCCTTCACGAAATACTGGATGGTTAATTGCGGCCAGCAGCTTTCGGTAAAACTGCTTCAATTCCGTGTCGACAGGCTCGTCCGGTCGCCTGCCCAGAAAGACGGGAAGTCTCACCTTGCGGCCTTCGAACTGTCCTTCATGGAAGAGTCTTGCGCCTGTTAAGGTCGAGGTCGCCACCGCCGCGGCCCGCTCCTTGGCGGGAGGAAACGTCGCGGCCGCGCGCGGCTCGTCGTGGTTTTCGAGGAAGCGCAACAGCTTGTCTTGATACGCTGGATCGGCGCAGAGATGAAGGCGAACACTCTCCGCGTTTTCATGCTCCAGACGGTCATACAGCCGCTTGTCGTAACAGAAGTCGAAACCCTTCTGTTGCAGCTCCCACTCCAAATCCCAATATGCCTCGGCGATGAACAGGAAGTCAGGATTCGTTTGCTTGACGCCGGGGATGAGGTCAACCCAATATTCCGAGTCGGGCTTCGCTCCCGCGCGGGCTCCCCAGGTGCGTTCGAAGATCGCATTTAGCACAAGCATCGCCATGTCACAACGCACGCCGTCGCATTGCCCCGCGATGTCGGCAAGAGTTGCGGCAACCGCTTTTCGCAGACCCGGCTGAAAGGCATTGAGCTGCAGAACGTCAGGCCACGCCGGGAAATAAGGGTCCTTGCCACAGGCATAGACGACCTGGTCCATCTGAATGTAAGACGCCGGGTCGCTCCGTACGTCGTCGGCGGTTCCCTGAATGAAGTACTCCGGATGCTCCCTGACCCATGGGTGGTCAGGCGCCACATGATTGGGGACAAAATCCAGAAGGAGGCGCATGTCGCGCTTGGCAAGTTCCTTACGCGCACGGGCAAGACCCTTAGGACCTCCCAGGTGCTGGTCAACGACGTAGCCTCGCACGCAGTAAGGCGAGCCCACATTATCTTCAAGCCGAAAATCGGGAAGCGCCCGGCGAAAGTCGGCCAACAGGTTCTCGTTCTTATTGGCGATGGCGATACCCGCGGGACTGCGCTCCCAGACTCCCATCAGCCAAACCGCGTCGAAGCCAAAGGCGGCGATGGCATCCCATTCGGCGGAGGTGACCGAGCCCAAATCAACAGGCTTGCCGGTCTTGCGGCTCAGGTCGCTGAGCCACACCCAGGTATTAATCTCGTACACCGTCGGATATCGAGGCCAGCTAGACATGACACTCCCCCTCTCGTCGAGAGCATACTTCGCCGTCCCAGGAAGTTTGGCCCAGAGTTGACTTTATCTCCGTCTTCCGCCTCCACCCATACGGGCACCGCCTCCGCCGTAACTGCGCATGGAATTGAAGTTCTGGCTGCGTTGCGCCCCCTGGGTACGCATTTGCTGCTGACGCTGCATGTTGGCATCTGGTTTGGACGTAGACTGCCAGCCGCTACCGCTGTTGCTCGACCAACTGCCGCTGTTCCTGTTGTAGCGGTAGACGGTGCCGTCTTTGCCGGCGTAGACGTTGTTTTTCCCCGCCGCGACTCCCGTGTTTGTGTTGGTGTTATAAGCGAAGCCGCCGCGACCGGCTGTGCCCTGGCCGCTGTAGATATTGCCCGCGTAACCTGCCCCTCCGCCGGCGACGATACCGGTGTTTGGATTGTAGGTCGCTCCGCCACGATAGCCGGCCGTGTTTCCTGTGTAGATGTTGGTGTTGGTGCCGCGACCAGCGACGGTGGTCCTGCCGGTCTGCGTGTTGTGGTAGGCTCCACGGCTAGCCGCTCCGTAATTGCCGGTGTATGGATTAGCCCATGCGGCTGCGGTGCGCGAGTAGGCCGTGTTGCCCCACACTCCGTAGACGTTGCTGACCGCCGCGCCGCCCCACGCACCCCACCCGTAGTAGGGATACCATCCGTATCCGTAGTATCCCATCGGTCCCCACCACGGGTAATACCAGGGATAGTAGCCATAGCCGTAGCCGAAACCGAAGCTCCATCCTGAAACCGTACTGTAGGTGAACCCAGCTCCCACACCGTAGGTGTAAGGCCATCCGTACCACACTGTAGGAGTGATATAGGGCGGGTAGTACCATCCCGTGCCGTAAACCACGGTCGTCGTGCTGGCGGAAACTACGGTCCCGTAGTAGCCCGGCGTATAGCCGGCGTACACCACTTCAGGCGTGGAGCCGTAGACCTTCACGTAGGTCACGTAGTACAGCGGCGAACTCGGCGGAATGGTATAGATCTCGGCTGGCACTGTGTCTGCCACACGCCATGGTCCTTGTGGCGTAGGTCCTTTGAACCACACTCCGGCCTCGACGCAATAGTAATTATTATCGGAAACCTTGATGACCGCGGCGCTCGTATTTTGTGCGTAGGTCATCGAGGTGCCTTCGATGGGCAAGAATGTCGCCTCGCCGTCGTACTGCACCGTGAGCTTCGCTTCCGCACGAGTAATGCTTGCCGTCTGCGGTATAGAATTCGCGATCAAGGCTTCTTTCGACTCTGGCGTACCGGGAACCGAGGCGAGTACGGTTGCCTTGGGACTGTCCTGCGGAATCCTGGCAAAGTCGGGTGGCAACTCCGTTCCGCCGACGAAGGTCCACGGTCCATCGAGGGAGGTGCCCTTGAACCATCGACCCGAGATCAGAATGTAGTATTCGCTGCCCAGGCGAAACAGATTGCCATTGGTATTTTCGGCATACTCCAGACCGCTGCCCGGAATCGGCTTGTATTGCGGCTCGCCCTTGGTTTCGATCAACTCAGCCGGTCCGAAGGCGACGTACACCACGGGGATCTCGGCCTTCTTCCCAGCTTCCTTGAGCGACGCCTGCGGTTTCTGCTGCTGGTCTTCCAGGGTCTGCGCTGGAGTATTGTTGACGACGTACTCTTCTGCCTTCTTCATGTCGTCCGGTAGCTTGTTTGCGTAGGTCCAGGGTCCTTCCAGGGCCTTGGCCTGCAGCCACCAATCCTGGACCCGGAGGTAGTAGGTCTTTTTGCCGTTTTCGAACAGCAGGACGGCCCGGGTGTTGATGACCCGCTGCAGGCTGGTACCTTCGATACCGCTCAACCGCGGCATGCCATCGATTAGCACCAGCAGCGAAGGCTTGGTAGCAAGGATGATCTTGGGCGGATCGTTCTTGACCTCGACGCCCTTGATCACCTCATCGGTCGCCTCCAGCGAGGCCTGTAGGCGGTCGAGCGAAATCGTCTTGGTGGTGCCCGGCAGCTTTTTTTCCAGGAGCGCTGTCAACTCAGGCTCCTTGTCGGGCGCCACGGGAAATTTCACTTTCGTGACCTTAACTTGGTCGAGCGTCACCAGCCGGTTGATCTTGTCCACTTCGGTTCGAGCATCGAACCAGATGACCCCATAGTTGGAGTCTTTTCCTGTCGTCAGCTCGACGGCGGAATAAAGGTCAACACGGTTGCCGTCCCACTTGTCCACCTGCGGCTGATAAATGACGAACTTGTCGGCCCCACTGGTCATGGTCCGGGGCCAATTAGCTTCGGAGGCCTTCGCCTTCTGAATTGTGGACTTCTGCGCGCTGGGCGCATTTGGCAAAGTCTGGCCCCAGCCCGGGGCACTCAGCATCGAGAAGACAAGAAATAATAGGGGAAACGCGCGCGCTTCAATTGACTTCGAAAGCACGGACATCAACAAGACAAACCTCCAGCCTGCGAAATGCCGCAGGAAGTATTTCGATCATGTGCGCACACACGGGGCAAGGCGGTGGCTTGCTGATTGCGACCGCTGCAGGAAAGTTGGTACGACTCAGTATTAGTCTACTGGCTGCCAGGTGTTGTCAGGGTCAAATTCGGACATTGCCCCGGCCAATTTGCCTGTATCTTGCCCGAGGTCTTTTTCGTAGACCAAGCCGGCCTGATTGACGATGAAGGTCATGACGCCGGAGTTGCGGTACTCGGATGGGTAGGCGACAAATGCGAAGCCGCGCGTGAGCTGGCCGTTCACCGTGTAGTCGCGTGCGCCGCCCTTGGCCGCGGCTCCCTGCTTGGTGAGGATGCGGTAGTAATAACCATGGAAGGGCTCCTGCTGGCCCTGCTTCATGGCATAACCCTCAGCAGTGGCGCCCACGAGGAGTGGCCCGATTGGGCTCGGGCTTTCGTTGTCATTGGTCTTCCAATAGAGCCCATTCTGTTTGCCTTGATCACTGATGAACTTCATGGCGTAATGTTTGGCCTTGTCGCCGTCGTGCATCTCGGAGGCGTAATCGCGCTGAGCGTCAACCAGCGTGTGCAGAATCTCGATGGCGTCGTTCTCGTTTCTGCCGATCCGGCGGTAAAGGATTTCCTGCTTCCCGGTCTCAGTGTCGAAGTACCAAACGCCATTGTTGTTCTTGACGAGGGGAATGGGCATCGGCCAGTTGTCCGCACCGACATACAGGGTAACCGTCTGGTCCGGCTCCATCACCACGCGATGCATCTGGTCGTAACGGCGAATGAAGTCCGTTCCCATTTTCTTGTCGGCAACCTCGTCTCCGGTGTGGAGGATCGGGCCGGAGTTGGAACCGAGGATGGCGCTCAGTGCCTGCCCATCGTTGGACTTGATGGCGTTATACAGGGCCAACACCGCGTCACCCGGGGAGTTGAAGGTCTTCTCGTTGCCCTGTTGCGCCAGCAAGCCTGGGGCACTCAGCAGAACGAGCAGACTCACGGCGAACAGCGCCAGCGACCGCCGGAGGGCAAGTACTCGCAAAGATTGCGCGATGAATTTCACAGTGCGTGTTCTCCTTAGATTTCGGTCCCGCGATCCAGGGCCGGCCATTCGCCTCAACTACCGGCGCCGGCCTCCTCCGCCACCATGCGCCGCGGCACCACCACCACCGCGCGCACCACCACCACCACCGCCACCAGCGGGACGCGCACCACCACCACCACCACCACCGCGGTTTCCGGAAAGGCTTTGCTGGCCGCGCGCGCTGTTGGTTCGCGCGTTGCCACCTTTGCTGTAATCGCCAAATGCGCTGGTGCCGGCGCCGCGGTTGCCTTGCTCACCATAGCCGCGCTGTGGCTGCCGCTGGTTCTGATTGAAGTTGTTGGCGCGGCCCTGATTCTGGTTGTTACCGACGCGGTTTTGCTGATTCATGCCGGCACGGTTCTGCTGCTGATTCAAGCCGCCAGGGTTCTGGTTCTGGTTGAAATTGGGCTGATTGTCGCCGCGCTGTCCCACGTTGCCACCGCGCTGGCCCGTCAGGTTCTGTGCGTTTTCATTTCTGAATTGCTTCTGGTTCAAATTCTGATTGAAGTGCGGCTCGTTACCGCTGTTGAAGTTGTTGGCGCGGTTATTGACGTTGTTGCGGTTGATGTTGTTGGCGTTCAGGTTGTTGCGATTGATGTTATTGGTATTGATGTTATTGCGGTTAACGTTGTTGAAGTTCGCATTGTTGCGATTGTAGTAATTGTTCCGGTTGGCGAACGTATTGGAGTTGGAAATATAGGTGTTATGGTTGTAAACAACCGTGGAATTGTTCCAGCTAGATCCCCAGGAGTTGTAACCCCATCCGCAGCATCCCCCGCCACCGCTGATGGCTGCTCCGACCGCTATGCCAACGCCGAATGACAGCAGGCTGGTGGCCACCATCGCCCCGGTGGAGTAACCGGGGTACGCCGCTACGGGAGCTCCATAAACCACGGTTGGATTGTAGGTGGGCACGTAGACCACCTCCGGCTGTGCCGGTTGAATGATGATGGTTTGCGGTGGAGGCTGCACGATCGTGGTCTGCGCTTCGCCCGACGACGCCGGCGCCGGCGCCGCGCTTCCTGGCGCCTGGTTCTGCACGGTGACGTTCTGTTGCTGTGTCGTCTTCAGATTGCCGGCCTGGTAGGCGCGCTGGCGCATCACCTGCACCGCGTTCATCACACTCTGCGGGATGTTGTAGTAGGCGTCGCCCAGCGCCGAGGTCCACGACAGGTTGGTGGCCATCTGGCTCAGCACGTCAGGAAACTGGGTCAGTCCTTTGACGCTGTTGTCCCATGGCTGCTGGTTGGCCGCCTCACTGAGCTGCTGGCCCTTGAGGCCGGAATTTTGCTGCAGCCACTGATAGGCAGTATTCACCTGGTCCGGAAAAGTTGAAGCCGCCAGAACCATGGCCACTAGATTGTCTGGAAACAGAGCAATGGGAGCGACCAACTGGTAGAGCTGGTCCGGCGTGGGGGTGGCATAGGTTACCGCGGGAGCTTGCCCTTGCTGCGGCTGCTGTGCCTGTCCAGACTGCGCCTGCCCAGACTGTGCCTGTTCCGTCTTCTTGCTGCAGCCGTCGAGGCCCATCACGCTAATGATTAGGCTGAGGCTGAGCAACGTAGAAAGAGATTGTCGCAAGTAGGACACGGAGGACTCGCTTATCGCGCATCAAACCAAATCGCGCGGCTGAGATTTCTAACTGAGTAATATATACACCCGCCGCCCAAACCAACAACTCAAGTCGGCATCGGCCGGCAGATCATCTAACTCCCGAATCGGTCGATGAGCAGGCCGTGGCGGAGTCCCCGGTCGCTGACCGAGAGGCTGTCTTTGCTGAGCTTGTCCATCACGGTCTTCACGATGCAGGCTCCTGCCAGGATCACATCAGCCCGCTTTGGCTGTAGCCCGACAATTTGGCGGCGATCATCGAGCGAGCGGGAGCGGTAGAGTTCGATCTGCCTCTCTATTTCGGCGCGTTCAATTACCGAGCCCTGCACGATGTCCGGATCGTACTTGGCGAGCCCATGCTTTACCGCGGCCATGTTGGTGATCGCGCCTCCCATTCCGACCAGGGCATCGGGCGACGGCCTATTGTCAATGCGGACGAGGCCGGCTGAGATCGCATCGAGCGCGGCGCGCAGTTGCTCAGCGGACACCACACCCCCCAGGCGAAATTGCTCGGTGAAGCGAACCGCGCCGACGTTGAGGCTGAACTGCTCCTCGACTGCTGAACCGCGGCCGAAGGTGAATTGCGTGCTTCCACCCCCCGTATCGAATATCGCCAGCGAGCCTTTCTCCAAACCCAGACCAGATTTGACGGCAAGATACGCCAGCCGCCCTTCTTCTTCACCGGGGATGACTTCAATGCGAACACCGCAGCGTTGCTGGACGGCGTCGATGAAGTCCTGGCTGTTGCGGGCGGTCCGCATCCCCATCGTGCCGACGGCTGCAATCTCGGTTACGCCTTTGTCGCGGGCCTCGGTGGCCATCGCCGCAATAGCGGAGACCGTTCGCTCCATGGCTTCGCTACTGATCTCACCGGTCTTTTCTAATCCCTCGCCCAGTCGAGTGATCTCGGCGCGGTCGACTACCGTGCGCCAGGTTCCATCGCCGGCCTTCTCGCTCACATTGAACTTCACCGAGTTCGTGCCGACGTCGATGACCGCGTAGCGTGGCATGGCTAATCTCCTCAGGCTCCTACCCGACGAGCTGCTTCAAGCCCCGTGGATAGCTAATGTTTTGAAACTTGTCCAGACCAAGCTTGCGTACCGCAGCGATTACACGAGCGGGATCTTCGGATTCGAGCGCGACCGTGCGTGTCTTCTTGCCGTCTGCGACGACGTCGGTTAACTCGGCCATGCAGCCGTCCACTTTGTAACGGGCCCGTTTTTTGTGAACTTGTACAACCTGCAATCGTTCGCCGGGCTCGGCCAGTTCACTGACAAACTGTTCGAGCGAATAGTCTGTGCGCGCCAACGGCGGCGGGGTGACACCCAGCGCGGCGAAGACATCCTTGACTTGGGCAGCGGGTAAGGGAAAGGCGCCCTTCATCACGGGCTTCCACTGTTCCAGACCATCCGGGTTAACCTGCTCCAGCGTCTTGATGTCCATCAGCAGATCACGGATCTTGACGTTCTCATCGGTGACTGGAGAGAGCAAGTAAGTCTCGTCGCTCTCCTGCACGCTGCCCGGCTCGAGCGCGGCGAATTGCCCGTCGACGGCGCCAAAGCTGTCGCCGAAGGTCCTCCATTCCCATCGCGGGATGATGTTCTCCATGGTTACCCTCCAGTGGGCTCAAGATTCATTATGCGCCTGGCAATCGAGATTGGGAGAAGGTAACCTTACTTTGTAAGCAGCGGCGGCAAATCGTACAGATTGGTGTCGCTGATCAGCGGCCGCCATCTGCTAGAGCCGTAGTGCGGGAGCGAGTATAAGAATATCTTGACGGGGGAAGAGACTTGTCAACCAACGGTCAACCTCACGCCTACGGCCTGATGCCGGACTGGCTGTCCGGCTACCAGAAGGACTGGTTGCGGCCGGATGTGATCGCCGGACTCACCACAGCAGCGGTGGTGATTCCGAAGGCGATGGCGTATGCCACCATTGCCGGGCTGCCGGTGCAGGTGGGGCTCTACACCGCCTTCCTGCCCATAGTGATTTACGCGATATTAGGTACTTCTCGCGTACTAAGCATGAGCACCACCACAACTCTTGCCATCCTGGCAGCGGCCGACCTCGGCGAAGCTGTCCCAGCAGGCGATCCGTTGGAGCTGCTGCGAGCTTCGGCCATGCTGACTCTGCTGGTGGGGGCCATGCTGGTGGTGGCTTCCGTGCTGCGGCTGGGCTTCATCGCCGACTTTATCTCGGAGCCAGTGCTGATTGGCTTCAAGGCGGGGATAGGGCTTGTCATCGTCTTCGATCAGCTCCCGAAGATCCTTGGAGTCCACTTTCCCCGAGGTCCGTTCCTTCGCAACCTGCTCGCCATCGTTCATGGCATTCCGCACGCCTCGCTTGCGACGTTGGCCGTTGGTGTAGTCATGATTGCTCTCTTGGTGGGTACTGAACGGTTCTTCCCGCGTGCTCCCGCGCCGCTGATTGCGGTGGCTGCCGGGATCGCCGGAGCAAGCCTCCTCGGGCTGCAGGCTCAGGGAGTGGAGTTGGTCGGCCGGGTTCCCCACGGGTTGCCTCCCATCACGATTCCGGACTTCACCCTGGCCGCGCAGCTCTGGCCCGGGGCTCTGGGCATTGCCTTGATGAGCTTCACTGAAACGATCGCTGCCGGGCGGGCCTTCGCTAAGAGCGGGGAACCGCCTCCCAAGGCAAACCGTGAGCTGCTGGCGACGGGCCTGGCGAATGCGGGCGGAGCTTTCCTGGGATCGATGCCCGCCGGCGGTGGTACTACGCAAACGGCTGTCAATAGCCTTGCGGGAGCTCGCACTCAGGTGGCCGAGCTCGTAACCGCCGGCATCACTCTCGTGACCATGGTCTTCCTGGCACCGCTCATCGCGATGATGCCGCAAGCCACTCTTGCGGCGGTGGTCATCGTCTACTCTATCGGGCTGATACGTCCGGTTGAATTCCGCGACATCCTCACTGTGCGGCGAACAGAATTTATCTGGGCGCTCACCGCCTTTGCGGGGGTGGTGCTGCTGGGGACCTTGAAGGGAATCATCGTTGCGATCGCGGTGTCACTGGTGGCGCTCGCGTACCAGTCTGTCGATCCGCCGGTTTACGTACTGGGACGCAAGCGAGGAACCAACGTGTTCCGCCCACTTACCAAAGACAATCCTGAGGACGAGACCTTCCCCGGCCTGTTATTGGTGCGCCTGGAGGGGCGAATCTTCTTTGCCAATGCGGCGCATATTGCACAGAAGGTCAAGCCATTGGTCGAGGACGCGAAGCCGAAGCCGAGTGTGGTCGTGTTCGACCTCAGTGGAGTGCCCGACGTTGAGTACACGGCGCTCAAAATGCTGACCGAGGCGGAGAAGAGACAGCGAGAATACGGCATATCGTTGTGGCTGGTGGGGCTTAGTCCACAAGTGCTGGCCATGGTCCAGCGGTCGCCGCTGGGCAAGGTCCTGGGGCGTGAGTCGATGCATTTCAATCTGGAGATGGCGGTGGCGAAGTATGTGGCGCCGCCCTCGACAACCAACCTTCGCGACGAGAACGCGCGAGACATTCCCTAGAGCCGGGAATCAGAAGCTCCGGGTTCGACGGCGACCACGGTTTCCCTTGAGCCGCTGTTCGAGGCGGCTCGTCGTTTCGGAAAGCGGATTCAGCGTGAGCAAGGGAAGGCAAGCCCTTCATGCTAATCTTCAAAATATGGCCCACTATCTTGTGACCGGCGCCGCGGGATTCATTGGCTCGGCTCTCGTTCGCGCGTTACTCGATCGCGGCGAACAGGTCCGTGGCCTCGACAATTTCGAGACCGGGAAGCGCGAGCATATTCGGGAGGTCGCCGGACGAATTGATTTCCGGGAAGCCGACATACTGGACATCGAGGCCGTACGCTCCGCCTGCCAGGGAGTAGATTACCTGCTCCATGAGGCGGCGATCGCTTCGGTGCCGCGATCGATGGTTAATCCGGCGCGGAGCAATGCGGCAAACGTCGACGGCACTCTGAATGTGCTGATGGCCGCACGCGACGCCGGAGTGAAGCGCGTGGTTTATGCCGCCTCGTCTTCCGCGTACGGTGACACGCCAACCCTGCCCAAGCAGGAAGGCATGCCCCCCAATCCGATATCGCCCTATGCGGTATCCAAGCTGGCGGGCGAGCTCTACATGACCTCGTTTTATCGAGTTTATGGATTGCCCACAGTGAGCCTGCGCTACTTCAACGTCTTTGGACCGCGCCAGGACGCCAACTCACAATATTCGGCAGTGCTCGCCAAATTCATCACCGGTATGTTGTTGGGAGATAAACCCACGATTCATGGGGACGGCGAACAGTCGCGCGACTTCACCTACATTGACAATGTGGTTGCAGCGAACTTCCTGGCAGTGACGCGGCCTGAATCGCAGGTCGCAGGGCAGACCTTCAACATAGCAACCGGACATCGCTTCACGTTGAATGAGACCTTCGCCATCCTGAAGGAGTTGACCGGCTACTCTGGTGAGGCCGCATACGCCCCGCCGAGGGTAGGAGATGTGAAACACTCGCTTGCCGATGTCTCGCGTGCCGAAGCGCAACTGGGATATCGGCCGCAAGTCGACTTCCGAGAAGGCTTGCGTCGCACCGTCGCCTGGTATCGCAGCATGGTGGCAGTCACGGCATAAGACGTGCGCCTGTTGCACGGTTCGCAGCGTACTGGAAACGCAACTCCGCAATGACTAATGACCATCGGCAGAGAGATGGCCAGCGATGGAATTCTGGGCCGATTACACCTAAGTGATGGGAAGTAAGGCAACTGCCTCACCATCAAGTGATGAATTTTCTTGACACCTATCCCGCTTTTGGGCTTATAGTACGGCCTATCTTCGAAGTAAGAATTCTTCCCCGGAAATACTTAAAGCCGAACGATTCTGGTTCGGCGGGCCCCTGGATCTTGGAGAGCGAGATACGCACCTGAGGCTGGTTTTCAGTGCGATCCCGTTTACCGCTTGATCTTGGCCGGTCGCGGCGAATGGCTGTCTCCTCTCCTGCTACGTCAACCTGTCACACAAGGGGAGGGCATTCCCATGGCGCGCCTGCTTCGTCTGCTGACATCCGTTTGTCTGTTTGCCATTATTGCTACGCTTCTGCTCACCTCGCGTGTGCTACAGGCGCAATTTTTTCCAGCCGATCCGCCGCCTTCTTCCTGCGCCACCAACTCGTGCCCCACTTGTCCACCCACCCCTTGTGTGCAGCGTCAGACGTATCTCGACTCGTCCATCTATCTCACAGAAGCCAACTCCAGCCAGCAGTTCGCCGGAGTGCAAGTCCGCAGCGGCTTCGGGGTAACGCTTGACTTGACCACGTCCTACAACACCGACGACGCCGACGGCTCGCGCAATATGTTCACCAAGGTGCCGGGGGTGATTGATACGGTCATCGGCGACGGCTGGACCCATACCTACAACGACTTGCTGTTCACCCAGCACGGCGGCGACATGTTCCGCCTCGCTCCTGACGGCCGCATCACGCGCTTTGCCCTGCAGACCGATGGCAGCTTACCAGACATCACCCGGATACTTTGAGACGCTCGTCAAGAACGGCGACGGCTCGTTCGATCTCACCACCAAGTATCAGACCGACTATCAACCGCAGGGTTAGCGAGAACGACAAGGACTTATTGGTCAGTAATACATTCTATGACGCCGTTGGCAATGTCATAGGCTCGACCGACGGCGACGGGAACCTGACTACCTACGACTATGACGGTCTGAATCGCCGCATCACCATGACCGATCCGCTGGACAAGATGACCCGGTATTCTTACGATCCGGTCGGCAATTTGCTGCGCGTTCTGGATCGCAACGGCAATCCCACTATCTACACCTACGATGCTGATAATCGCCGCATCACCATCACCGATGCGCAACCGGCGACGACTACTTTCGCCTATGACGGCGTCGGCAATCTCCTTTCCATTACGGATGCCAACGGCCACATCACGGGCTTTGGCTATGACGCGGTAAATCGCAAGATCGCGGAGATCTATCCCGACCCATCCAACAATACCGTCTCCTGGACCTACGACATGGTCGGCAAAGTGAAGACCCGTACCGACCAGAGGTCTCAGGTAACGAACTATAGCTACAGCGATCTATATTTCCTGCAAAGTCGTAGCTACCCCAGTGGCACCGATTCTTTCACCTACGACTTGTCCGGAAGAGTACTTACCGGCAACACCACGCGCGGCTTTGGCTGGAATGAGACCTTCCAGTACGACGGCTCTGACCGCCTGACCCAGAGCCTCCAGAACGGGAAGGCTATTTCTTATATGTATGACATTCCCGGACGCACGCGAATGGTGACTTATCCTGGCGGCCGCATGATTACCGAGATGTGGGACTACCGCCCGCGCTTGATGAGTATCAACGACGGCGGCTCCAGTCCGATCGTGCAGTATGCCTACGACCCGGCGAACAACGTGCTTACCCGCGGCTATCGCAACGGAACGGTGGCCACCTCCACTTACAACGCCAACAACTGGGTGTGCTCCCTGGTGCATACCTCCGGTCCGAACCTGATTGTCGGATTCACCTATGCCTATGACAACGAAGGCAACAAGTTCTACGAGCAGAAGCTGCACGAACCGGGCCGCTCCGAGGCTTATACCTACGACTCTGTCTATCGCCTGGTGAACTATCAGGTAGGCACGTTGTCGAGTTCGCCTCCGCCGGATTGCCCGGCCGGTGCAGTAGGCGTGCCTACTCCCGTCACCCAGACTGCCTACAACCTCGACAAGCTGGGCAACTGGAACAGCAAGACGACCGATGGCGTCCCCCAGACGCGCACCCACAGTCCATCCAATGAAATCGCCACCATCAACGGTGGGCCTGTGGTGAGCGACTTCAACGGCAACACCACGAATTATGGTCCCAGCGGCTATCAGTACGACGAAGAAAACCGGCTCATCAAAGCGGTAGCCGGCCCCCTTCAGACCCTCCGCGGTCAATATCAATACGACGCCTTTGGCAGGCGCGTCTCCAAGCTCGATTTGCTCGGTAATCAGACGCTCTATTACTACGACGGCTGGCGGACGATCGAGGAGCAGTCGCCGGCAGGTGTAACCCAGGCGACCTACGTCTTCGGCAACTATCTTGACGAAGCATTGACCATGGATCGAGGCGGTCATACCTACTACTACCACCAGAACACACTCGGGTCGACGTACGCACTGACCGATAGTTCGGGCGACGGAGTAGAAGGTTATTACTACGATGCCTATGGTATGCAGACAATCGTGCTGCCAGGTCCGGATGGAAAGCTCGACTTCGACTCCGACGATGGCTATACACCCGGCGCGAAAAGCTCCGTCGGCAACCCATTTACCTTCACCGGCCAGCGCTTCGATCCGGAGACCGGGCTGCTGTACTACAAGAACCGCTACAACTCAACGTCATTTGGGCGTTTCACTAGCAGAGATCCCAAGGACTATGGCGGAGGCGATCCGAACCTTTACCCATACGTTGGCAACCGCCCGACGAATCTGGTGGATCCATCCGGGCTTGGAGACGAGTCTGTCGAGCGGCGCAGGCGCTTCCTTGAATGGGGGTTAAGCGAACAAAAGAGGCTCCAACAAGCACTGCGGGACGCAGAATCTGGCGCTGTCCCCTCACCCTTCCCTGGTAAGACCAAGCAAGAAGTAGTGGATCTTTATAAAGGTCTACTGAAAATCAGTGAGCTGGAAATTGAGAAAGGTAAGCAAGAGCTTGGGGGTACCTCGCCGGGGGCGTTAAGGCAATTTCTAGCAGATGAAAAGGCCGCTGGCGAAATGGATCGGACTGTCGTGACACGCGTCAGGCCTGGAAATTGTTTGCGTCCCCAAGACCCGTGGGACAAATATCGGGCTCCATATCGTCTGTTTGGTGTGGCTCAGGGGTTGGAGCGGGCTAGCGGTGGAGGAGTTGTCGTACTGCACTTCAGTCCAGGTATAGTTGAAGGCCTTGCAAATTGTCATCGCGATCCAACCGCAACGATCTATGCTGGCGGATGCACGTTTGCCACGTGTGTGGGCGGATCCAACCTCCTGTATGGGGCGGGGACTGCGTTGACTTACGGCGGCTTCACGGGAGCCGGCGGCCTTTTAACGTCAGGGGGAGCTACATTCGGAACCGCAGCGGCCCCAGCTACATTATGTGTTCTGACAGCTGGCGCGTCAGTCTATACGGGATATGAACTCGACCGCCAGTCGGGCGGATCCACGAGCACCGGTGCTGCGATACTGTCATGTTTCACTTACGATTTAGCCGCGAACGTCACGTATCGCTGGCTTCCATGGACTGACGCCAGGGTGAATTACGATCTTACAAACACCTGTCGCCAGCGATAATCGGCGGGCGGGTGGACCAGGTCTCGCGGTTTTCGAGACCCAGGAATCTTGCCCTCCCGATCTCGGGTGCCCCGCCCTTCTCGACGGCTCCTGGCGAGAGCCCGGCTGCCCCACACATTCGCGGTTTTCGAATGTGTGGGTATGCGGCGCCACTCCCGACAACGTCGTCTCTTCGACCTTTAGCGGACGTTCGCGCCTACTGCTTCACCGCATCAACGGCCTTCTTGGCGCCCGTATCCACGGCTGAGCCGGTCTTCTTGGCTGCTGTTGTCGTCCCGTGAGCCACATCTTTGCTGGTGTCTTTGGTCACGTCCGGACGGGTGGCCCGGCCTAGCGGTTTCTTGTTGAACAGCATCTTCAAACATGGGTGCCCCGTTCTGGCCTTCTGTTGGCTAGGGCGGGGCAGTTCCTGCCTGATTAATAAAACCATGTACCAGCGGGGAGCGCGCGCAGGCCAGGGACAGCTGCGAGCGAAGACCGATCGCGCCCGTCCACCGTTAGCCTCGAGCCGTGTCCTACGAACCGGTACTGACGGCCAGTACCCTGTCCGACGACGGTGAGGACTCGATGTCCGAGGTACTCGAATATGGCGGTACTGACTCTGGCCACGGGGCGTATCCCATGTTGGTTACTCGCCGGCGCGCTGGCCGGTGACTGAGCCAATCTCTTCTGTCCGCAGCATGGCATGGAGATCCTCCTCTTTCCAATACGGCGCTGGACCGGGCGACGTTGGTTGCGTCGCACGCTCCAGCAAAATGGCTCCGCCGGAGAGCGCGAGCCAGAGTAAAAAGCAATGCCTGAGATCCGGGGAGAGGAGCCAAGCGAAGGGCGCCGCAATCCAGAGGCTGAGGCAGTAGAAGCAGTCGAGCAGGCGGCCCCAGAATCGGTTGCCAAGGGTGTGCCGCACCCGGACGACTAAGTCCCACGGCCCGTCCTCGGCCTGGAGGAGATGGGTGATCCGCCAGACGCCGAGGATGCCGAGAGTGAGATAGAAAAAGTCCATGAGGCAAGGGTTCCGTTCCAGCAAGAGTGCGGCTGGGAGGCAGGTTCGCTCATCCCAGCCGCCAAAGATCCGCTAGGACGACGGGGCATTAATCCCGACCAAGTCCTGCCAGAACACTGTCTCCGGATAGCCATTTCTGCCATCGGTGACCCGGTCGTGCGCCGTTAGTGTGAAGGCGAAAGCGCAGAAGCTGAACCCATCGGGCAGCCAATTGCTGTTTGAGGTAGTGGTACCCGGGTCAACGTGCGGCGCGGGCTGCAGTGTGGTTTCGGTGAACAAGCTGGCGTCCAGCGGATAGTCCGGCGATCCGCGGAAGTTGCAGGGATACGCGAGACCAGCCGCGGGATAGCTTTGGGGAGTGACCCCGCCAACCACCGTGACCGGCAGGCCGTAGTTATTGCCCCTTGTAACCGAAAGCTCCCAGTCCGCAAGCATGCCTTGCGCATTGTCCACCCGATACTGCACCGTGAGCGGCGAGTTAGCTGAGGGAAGAGTCAGTAGTGCGCACTCGTCCAAGCCCACGGGCGATCCCAGGCTGACCGATTCAATCGAGCCGCTCGTGGCCACATTATCGATGTAAAGGGTAATGCTATCCACGCTGGAGGCCACATGATGACCGGCAGCGTTATATCCCTCGATCTTGAACAGCACCGGCCCGGGACCGGCGGGGGGCTGATAGTATCCGCTGCTCAGTATCAGCTTGAGGGAATTGTCCAGCCACTTGGAGTCGCCCTCGTGGTTGGCGTAAGTGGGGGCGACCTGTGCCGGATGGCCATCCACCTGAACGGCCAGATAAGTGGGGCCGACGGGCGTGCCAGTGTATCCCGGCGCGAAGTCAGGAATATAGTTCAGGTCGAAGCCTTCGTGGACGAAGCTGAAGGTCGAACCGCCATCAAAGCTGTAGCGGACGGTATAGTTGACTACCCCTGAGGCGCCGAAGCAGCCGTACAATCGAAGGCCGCCGCGCCAGCCGGCACAATCCACCTGCGGGGCATTGGCATTGCGGCAGGTAATGCGTCCGCTGACATCCAGCGTGTTCGGCGAGCCGCCCAAGGCGGTGTTCAGTACGACGATGTCTCCGATCTGATAGATGGTGCGGTCGTAGCTGGCACAGCCCGCGCCAGGGTTGGTGATACTCCCTAGCGGAATGCAGAGGTTGATGCGCAGCAGGTTGGGGATGTTGTAATACGGCGTCGTCTCATATTCCACGTCCATGGACGCACCCAGCGCCTGCACAATTACGTTGGGATGGATGAGCGGGGGGAACAGTATCTCGCCGGAGAGGGCACCCAACGACTCCTCGGCGAGCACCGGGAAGTAGCGTCTCCAGGCGGCGTAGGTGAAGCGGAAGATATAGTTACCCAACTCATCGGTCACGGCC
Organism: uncultured Acidobacteriaceae bacterium; assembly: GCA_963840905.1. GTDB lineage: Bacteria > Acidobacteriota > Terriglobia > Terriglobales > Acidobacteriaceae > Bog-257. The sequence goes on along the minus strand of CAWJAO010000003.1, from coordinate 344,511 downwards.
AGCCCAAGATCTTCGCGTGCACCGGTACCGGTATACGGACCGCCAGCCTGCTCGGCGCTGGTTTGGGTGTATTCCTGGAAGTTCAGCAGCAAACCGGGAGCGGGCAACGTCCTGCAGTTCCAGAACCTTTCGACGCCCTCACGAAGGCGAGCGATGGCCAGCGCTTCGGTGGAATCCAACGAGGAGCTGCCCGGAACAGAGCCGTCGAGCACAACCGGTGATGCGGAAGCGCGCAGTTGAGCGGAAGCCGCCTCATGGTATTTCTTAACGTCCGCTACGCTCTTGATTTCGAGCTGTGGCGCGGCCGCCTCGGCTGCCGCCGAGTGGAAGACCAGACCGCTATTCTGCGCTTGCGTTCCAGTGGGGATGACCAGCGGGCGGAAGAGCGGCCCCGGATCAGGAACCGGGCCCGGACGCTTGGGTACTCGGCTGGGATACAGCTTTTGGATGATGGGGCGCAGGGCCGGGTTCAGCAACGCTTGCTGCAAGGCCGCAGCCGTTTCAATCACAATCCATGGCCGACACGGATTCCACAGACAGGGGCCAGTGTAGGTTTCGGCATTACCAAAAAGGACGTAATCCGTCGCCGAGAACAGCATACTGCAAGTCAGGATGAGATCGTTGAAGTCACCATCGCCAGCGCTATCGTCGGACCTGATGTCGAAGCTGAGCGTGCCACCGGAGACAGACGGGACACCGATGCGCTGCCGGGAATCCAGCCACGGCTGACCGGCGCCTGACTGGTTCTGGATGTTGACGGACCACTGGGCTGAGTTGACAAAAACTGAGTGGCCGACGCTTCCGGGAATGATAATGTCCGGGCTGCCGGGCTGGGAAACAACGAAGCGCTGCGCGAAAGCGGCGCTCTTCGACTTGACCGAAACGGTCCAGCCGCCTTGCATGGTGATACTCATACATTTTCTCCTCTGGCACCGCGAGTTCGTCCGGCGCGCTTCTACCGCGGCGAACTGAGTTAGTCGCGTGCAGTAAGTAGTGATTGTGAGAGGGATTCCGTTTCAACTCTTAGGACAAAAACGGACGATGAAGTCCAGCACGATCCGTATCGGGCGGCGTTGGCAGTGGCTATGGCAGGCAAACCGCGACTTAGGTCGCGGCATCTACGGTAAAACGTCGTGCGGTGGCGTTCCGGTGTACATCAACTCTAACGGCAGCTTGGCACTGTAATGTCTTGTGTTGATGGACGTCCACTGACCGGCCGCAAGTGAGATTAGCGCCTTTCTGAACCTGAGTATCCGCGGAAATCTGGCACCCCATTCGCACACAGAATCGACGTGAAAGTTCCGGTTTGCCGACGAGCCTCGAACTTCTGCCCGGCGACGTTGCTTTGGCAATCGCTGGTCGTCGGCACGGCACTCAGCTTCGGTCATGGAAGAAAGCGATCAGGTCCCGCGCGACAGCCGCCGGCTCCTCAACAGCGGCAAAGTGCCCGCCGCGTGGAAAGACTGTCCAGCGCTGGATGTTGTACACGCGCTCCAGATACGAGCGGGGCGGCTCCCCCTCTGGAACGGTCTGGCGCGCAAAGACACCAAATGCTGTTGGCGTATCGACATAGGCGCGCTCGATCGGGTGCCAGCGATTGTCCCAATAATCGCGCATGGACGAGGTGATGGTCTGCGTGACCCAGTACAGGGTGAGTGTGGCGCAGAGGAAATCGTCGGACGGCGTGTCGTCGCTCCACGAGTGCCACTTCTCGCCCACGTACGCGGCCAGCCCCGCGGGGGAGTCGTTCAGTCCGTAGCCGACGGTCTGCGGCTTAGTAGACTGGATCGCGCTGTAGCCTCGCTCTGTTTCGTCCCAGCGCCGGGTCACTGCGAGGTACGAACGCTCGGCACGGGACAACTCCGCGTCGTTCACTAGCGGAGTGAGGTCGGATTCCAATGTAGTGAGGTGGATCCCAGTCACAGACTCGGGATGGTCTAGCGCAAGGACGGTTGTCACTCCGGACCCAAAGTCATAGCCGCCCGCACCATAGCGAGAGTACCCAAGGTCGCTCATGAGCTGGTGCCAGCGCTGCGAGACGTATCGGTAGTTGATACCCACCTTAGGCGGCCGCGGAGAGAATCCATACCCCGGCAGGGACGGTACGACCACATCGAAGTCCTCAAGCATCGGCAGCATGTCGAGATAATCGAGAAAACTGCCGGGCCAGCCATGCGTCAGGATCAGCGGCACACCCCGACCGGACGCTGCGCGTTGGTACACGAAGTGGATGCCCTCCCAGGTGAAGTGGTTGAGGGCGTTGAGCCGCCGCTCCCATGCACGCCAGTCGAACCTCTCGCTCCAGTAGCACACGAGGTTTCGCAACCAGTCCAGTTCGGTGCCCTGTTTCCACCCTATGCCAGGGATCTGGTCGGGCCATCTTGTTTGGCGTAACCGTACCCGCAGATCATCGAGCACCTCATCAGGGACATGAATCCGAAATGGTTCCATCAGACACTCCTCTTGGTCATGACTAGCGGTCAGCGGAAAGGCGCAGGCAAGGACTAGATCAATCCGGTTACGGTACAAGCTAAAATCATGTCTCCGCATCACGCATGATAATGTCTCGTCTCACGCGTTTGCGAGCGCAGATATTTGTTAGATTCAAGCTGACCCACTACCCAGATTCTCAGCTTCTTGTTTGCCGATTATCCAGGAATGATGGTTAGCGCAACGCCGTTTTGGGGCGACCTCTCCGAAGGAGGAACAAATCGAGATCATTCGGAAATCGGCCCGTCATCGCTCCGGATCTCGAAGTCGGACGCTGCCGGCGATATGATTCATAAGGGCAGGACGTGTGGTGACGAATCTGAGACGTCGGCGGCAGCAGACCACCAGATGAACGGGTGGGTCACCGATACGGACCTCTCAGAGACCATGTCGTTCGTCCTGATCAAGCACAAGGAGCACACGAAATATGAAGCCAAAGAACACGATCTGCCTCTGGTTCGACAAGGACGCGCATGAGGCGGCGCGCTTCTACGCCGCCACCTTTCCAGACAGTGCGGTAACCGCAGTTCACGAGGCTCCCGGTGACTATCCGGGCGGCAAGAAGGACGATGTGCTGACGGTGGAGTTCACCGTCCTGGGCATTCCATGTCTCGGTCTCAACGGTGGCCCGGTCTTCAGGCACACCGAGGCCTTCTCCTTCCAGATCGCGACGGAGGATCAGGAAGAGACAGACCGTTACTGGAACGCGATCGTCGGCAATGGCGGCGCGGAAAGTCAGTGCGGTTGGTGCAAGGACCGCTGGGGCCTCTCCTGGCAGATCACCCCGCGCGCGCTGACCGATGCGTTTGCGGCTGGTGGTGGTGAGGCAAAGCGTGCGTTCGAGGCGATGATGACGATGAAGAAGATCGACATCGCCGCCATCGAGGCAGCGCGGCGAGGCTGACGTGAACACGCCGACACGCCCTGATCTGCCGTGGATCATGAGCAACCCGGAAGTTGATCGAAAAACGACTTATCGGCCGTCAGCTTGGAGCGGGCGCTGACAGAACTTCACTGAAGCATTCCGCAGCACAATTCCGCGCACCCATGTCGGTCGCATCACCGATTATTTGCGGGTGCAAGAGTTGGCGCACAGCGCACTCATCAATGAGCAATTCTCATCGGAACGGCGCAAGGGCCGCGACACGAATTTGTACAAAGTGGTTGAGTCCGGCGCATTGCGGGAGATCTCGAAGGGTTTGACCGTCTACGAAATTCGCCTACAGCGGAGGAGACGGTCGTTCGAATACGGCCTGTAAGTGATTGAAAATGTGGTGAGCGCGGAAGGAATCGAACCTTCAACCTACTGATTAAGAGTTGGCCGTGGACCGGGAATCAACAAGTTGCACGAAATGTGACCATGTGCTCTAACGCTGTCTTTCTGCTGCAATGATGCGGGTTTCCGAGACAGCGAGACACATTACAGCACGTAGAAGCAGCAGAGGGTAGTCACCGAGGGTGGTCACCGCTCACGCCTACGTGTGGGCGGGTGGACTTTCCTTCCCAGCATTCGCGGGCACACTTTCCGTTGCACGTCGATGTTTTTCGCCCGGGACCCCATTGACACCCCCCGTGGGGACACCCCTGCCGGGGGCGCGCCTGAATGTGCGTGGATGCCCGCGCTACTGGAATATTTTGGGGGACATGGCACGACCGCTGGCGGCGGTATCAGCAATCCTCAATGCCCTCCTTACAGCGGTGTTTCCGCATGCGGTACGGTTCGGGGCGATGCTGGGCCGGATCGGGCTGCTGCCGCTAGAGACGGGATAGCGAGCTGGTGGCCAAGTCAGTCGCGCACAATCTGTCTACAGCAAGTTGGGGGAGGAGAGGTGTTGCAAGAGTAGGCAACAAATGGGGCAATTTTGGGCTGTGCTACTGCGGATGGCAGACCGTCGGGAGCGCTCCCGATGACAAATCGCTTCACAGTGTCGCGATTAGGCGAGACGGGTGTACTATGGTGCCGTTTTCGAGAGCAAAAAGGAAATCCCGGTCCAAGTCATAAACTGATATTTGGCCTATACTGCCTAACGTCCAGCAGCAAAGACTGGGTTGATCGTCTCCTTACCCAAAATCGATTCTTGTTTCTCCTACAGATGAATTCTCGGGATCCGCAAAAAGCGCCAGTGGGAGGGAAGAAGCTTTCCTCATGTATGCGAGACTTTGCACAAGATGAAGGTGGTTCAACGGTAAGCTATTGTTTCCAAATGACGAAGTTGGCAACAAACGTGCGCGGAGACTCGCAGCGGTTCGTGGAGACCGCCTTCTTCTAGGTTCTAAGCCTGGATCCAAGTCCCTCGTTACGGGGGAAGGAGCATTGCCATGCCAAAGTCGCTAAGGCTAGTTGTCTTGCTCAGTTTGTTGGCTGCCATCGCCTTGCCCGCGGGAGCGTCGTCAACGATCTACAGCGATCGCACTACGTTTCTCACCGCGCTGAGCAGCTCTTTCACGGATGATTACGAAAATCCAAGCTACCAGTTCATCCAGAGCGACTCTCAAATGACTGCGGTGGAGGGTCAAACCTCGTATATGTCGACCGGATTTTCCAACCTCGACATCGTGTTCAACGATGTCGGCAGTAACCACTCGTATTGCGCGGGTTGCAACGGGTCGTTCATTCTTGACTTCACCAACACGACTTTCGGAACCTCAAGCGGTGTTTTCGGCGTCGGCTTCGATATCGTGGATGTGAATGAGGGTTATTTCGCGACGGTCTTTCTCGGCAACGGCACCGAAGAGCAATACGCTTTGCCGCCTCCGGGTTCGTTTTGGGGTATCACCAACCCGGATCTTATCAACCACATCTGTTTTGGACCGGCAGACTGCGGTACCACAACGAGCCAGTCGTTCGCGTTGGACAACCTGACAATTGGAGCGTCTTCTGGAGGTACTACCCCCGAACCGAGCACGCTCATCACCTTGGGTTCGGGCTTGCTTGCCTGCGCTGGGGTCCTTCGGCGAAAGGTGAAAATCTAGAGCATTTTCATAGTTGCTGTATCCCGTACCCGCAGTGGCGGAAGAACGCTTGTGCGTTTTGAGCCGTGATGGCAGCCAAGGCCTGGGCGATCGCTGGTTCGAGCTGTTGCAGGACTCGGGCCTTCACCCCCCGCAAGAGTTGTTTCACTTTGGACCAGGCTCGCTGGATGGGGTTAAAGTCGGGTTAAACTCGCCGCTTATTATCCGCGTCTCTACCACATGGCGGACCGCGACAGTTGGGATGGGATCAGGCGTCACGGCTTGCTGGGCACCCAAGCGCTGCTGAACTTGTTCGAAGTGTCTGCTGAAGAACGTGACCCGATCTTGACGCGCCAACGATCTGAATCTTTCGTGATTGAGCATCAAACACATGGGAAGGCTGTCATTCGCGACCAGAAGCCGCTGAATCGCTCTAAGTTGGAAGGATGCCCTTAAACCTCCAGCTCGGCTTCGAGCACAGTCGTCGGATCAATGGTGCTCAAAGAAGGCGGAAGTTGCAAGACAATGAGTCCTGCAATCGAATCATTCTTCCACATGGCGACCGTCTTATCGCTGCCCAGCAGCTTGGCGCTCTGGACTCCCTCATCTTTGCCCCGAACCGTATTCAGCACTAGCCGCCCACGTACTAAGTTTTCCTGATGCTCGGGTGAGATTATCTTCCCCAGTTCGGCCAAACGTGAGGATTCGGTTACAAGTGCAGCCAGCATGGGCTTGGAAAGTGACGCCTTCCCGCGCTTGGCTGTTGACTTGCTGTAACCGGCTGAGATCATCGCGTTTTGGAGAGTGTCGCCGTTGGCAACTGCCTTGGCGAATTGCTGCAACTGCCTTGGGGATTTTGCGTTCATTCGCTACTCACCATCTGAGGTTTCTGCCCGGTGAATTGAGTTCTCAATCCGAGTTATAACACACAAATGGCGACGGTTTGAATGTTGTTGCGTATCAGATCAGAGTCAGAATCCTCATCACGGGGCACTGCAAATACTCTACGGACTAGATTGTCGAAGCGTGCAAACTCTGGGTTGTCGCGGGATTCTGTCATTTAGTTCTCCATCTCCTGCTTTACCGCCAATAGGAAGGCCTCAGTATCGACATAGTAGTTGGGATAAGCCTTCCGCAGGGCGTCTACGTTTTCTACTGCCACCAAAACGACTTGAATGCTAGGGTCGTTTTCGGCTTCCTTTTCTGCCTTTTCGTATAGCTCCTGCGCTTTTCCAATTTCGTCTCTCCGAAAGGGCGTAATCTTCAGATTGCTAATACTAGGATCGAGTTCAAGGACAAACGAGTCGGCTTCTGCGACCTTTGCCGGGACAACTCTATTGGCCTCTGCCTCCAACTTCTCAGCGCCTTGCACGGCACCATACTTTCTCAACAGCGTAGCATCCCGTCGCAGAGTCGCGGCTTGCTTCTGCTCATTAGTTAGCGGAGTCCGCTTCGTTCCCATCATAGCGGGGCTTTCGTCGTCGGCTACAGCTTTACCCTCCTCGAAGAAATGGATGGCAGTATTCCATCCCCGGAGACTGTCCATAATATTGACGTGGCCTATGATCCCTCGAAGCTCCGCTTTTAATTCTTCTCTATCTTCCGAAGTGCCAGGGACGATAGGGCTTTTCTCTCGGATAGCGAAGAGAGCGCTCATCAGGGCGAAAAATCGCAGCCAATCCTCACTCGCGTTCTTGATTCGTGATTTTAGCGCTTGCCCAGTAAATACCTGAGCAGTTTCTACGGCGGTTGCCCATAGATGTTGCAACTGAGTACGAATTTGAACTTCTATCCGCTGTCCATTAAAGCACTGCAATTCCGCGCTGCGGCTTTGGAACCTGAAAATTAGGTGTACGCTTCTATATCCATCCGGCTTGGGGCGAGAAATATAGTCTGAATCTTCCAAACCATCCCATCGCGACCTATCCTTTGGACTTTTTGCATCGGCCTTCCTGTACTCAGCGACTAGGTTCTTGACGTGAGAAACCTCATGCACAATGGCCCGACAGCCACCCAAGTCTTGCATCTGCGACAGTTTCATGTTCGGGTTGTCGTGCAGCTTAATTTCGATCGACGGTCTACGCTTCAATCGCTGGGCAATTAGTGCATCCTTGTCGATCTTCTTGGCACGGTTGAGCAAGGTCATCTTGATGATCTGCAAAGGATAGGCATGACACGACCGCCAGTTATCAACTACAGCAATCGCTTCGTCGCGGCGTGGGTCATCTTTGGGCAGTTCGACCAACTCTTTTCCGGCGCGGTCAATCCGGCCCTTGCTATACTGGCGCTTTACCGAAGCCATAGAGTCCCACCAGCAGGGGGATTCTGCTTCCCAAATGGGTAGTTCTTGCACGATGAATCTTCCTTTTCTGGATTCATCGGCAATCAAAGACATTACACGCTTATGGGCGAGTCACGTCAATAATCACCCAAATTAGGACATTACCCACAAATGCAGTCACCTACCCGCCGCATGTTAGTGAGGTAATATTTTGATAGCCGGATAGCTGCTGGCCGATCACCAGCAGCGATAAGGCGGGGCGCCTTCCCGTCCCCGCCTTCCAAGGTCATTCCGCAGTGGCGAATCGGGAAGGTCACGGAAGGGTGACATGCTCCCAATAGACGACCACAAGCTCGATGATTCTCTCGCATTGATTCGGCAGATGAGCGCCGAGCAAGCCCGCAGAGGACGCGACCTTTGTAATGTGAAGTTGGAGGATGCAAAACAGCGTCTCCAACTCCTCCGAACAAAAATCTCTAATAAACCCGCCAATTACAAGAATTCGAGTAATGATCGCCTAATCGAGCGCGGTGAATCTAAACTCATCACTCGCCTGACGCTTCTCTTCAGCGCATACGAGAACCAGGCGGAGCACAAGACAGCGGATGTTGAGGCCACGCCGGGAGTAGCAGAAGAAGCCGAGAACCCTGTATTCACTCATTCCGCCGACTATCGCAGTATTCGGTTCAACGGGATGTCCCACACTTTAACTCGCAACCAAGCAGCGATCATCAAGATTCTGCATGAAGCGTTCCAGCGAGGAACGCCGAGCGTAGGCAAGTCCGAATTGCTTGCTGCGATTGAGTCCAACAACGTCCGAGTACAAGATTCTTTCAAAGGCTCCCCGCTATGGCAGACGCTAGTCATTAGCGGAAACCGCAGGGGAACGTACCGGCTCAATCTCCCCGCTCGTGGTTAGAATTCTTTCGAAATACCCTGAGTCCCTCGAAATACCCCGATAGCGCACACCTTTCTACACCTTTCGATTTGTATAACTGTTCCATGCAAGACAGAAATGTTTCCGCAGGAGCAGCGCAAGTGAGCAATCTCAGGGCAATCCGAAAAGCGGCTGGGCTGACTCAGGTCCAGCTTTCCCAAAGAGCAAATGTCTCCCGATTCCGGCTTTGCATGGCGGAAGCAAATTGCCTCGAATTGCGTCCCGATGAAATCGCCGCGATCAACCAAGCCCTGAAGCCTGAAATGGAGAAGGCTGCCCTCATTGCTGCTGAATTTCAGCGTATGGATGCAGTACGGGAAAAAACAGCCCACGTGGCCCTGCCAGCTACCAAATCACAACGAGAGGTCACCGGTGGAACGCGAGTCTAAGAAGTGGTTGAACGTTAGGGAAGCGGCGGCCCACATTGGCATGAGCGTCGGTTTCATTCGCAAATCGGTTCGCAATCGAGCCATTCCGCATTGCCGGGTCGGATCGAAAGCGCTGCGCTTCGACCGTGAAGCGCTGGATCAATGGCTTGCTGCCCAGTCGAGCGCAGAGAAGCCAATTCAACGAATAAACGGCTAAGGCTGGTGAACACATGACATCGCCAACAGCAGCCGTTAGTCCGTTCCCCAGCTCTGAAAGTTCCTCTGCGCTATGGATGGCCATAGAGGACAAGTTGCAAAGGAATTTCGAGAAGCCCGATATTGAGGCCGCGAAGCTCCTCTTTGCCTCTGTAGCAGCTCACCGAATCGTGCAATACCCGCCCGCTTGGATCATGGCAATTGCGCCAAGTGGTTCGATGAAAACTGCGCTGCTGGACACACTTCAAGATTTGCCTAGCGTGCATTTCGTCGATGAAGTGACCGCTAACACCTTCATCTCCGGGTACACAGGCAAGCAAGATGAGACCGATAAGAAGCAGCAGCGCGAGAAGAAACCACGTGCACCTGCCAGCTACCTGCACAGGCTGGGGCAAGAGGCGATTCTCAAAGCTGCCGATTTCAGCACCGTGCTTGCGATGGACAAACGCAAGCGCCCTGTGATCCTCGCCCAGCTCCGAAGAATCTACGATGGACATTTCTCGCGGGAGTTTGGCACAGGCGAAAACCTGTCTGAGAGCACCTGGAAAGGCCGACTCACCTTGCTGGCAGGAGTGACGCCGGAAGTGGACAAGCACTTCACTTTGCTTCAGTCACTCGGTGAGCGATTCGTGCGCGTCCGCTGGCCGCGTGCGGGCGGAGTATCGACAGGGCTTAGAGCGATGCGCCAACAGTCGAGTGTTGCAACGCAATTGCGGGCCGCTGTGCACGATCTGCTCCGGCCTATCCTCTCGCAAACGGCTGTCCCTGCCCCAGAGATGGACCCCTTGTTTGAGGATAGTGTTGCTCACCTCGGGGAGTTAGTGGCACTCGCGAGAGCGCAGGTTTCTCGAACACGAGAGCGGCACGAGTTGGATGCGGAGCCTGCGCCGGAGGGCAACACGCGCCTGCCCCAGCAACTCGCACAGATTGGGCGCGGCTGGGCCGTTGTGGAACGAAGCCCCAGGGTGACTGGGGCGGGAATGCAACTCGTCCGGCGTGCGGCATTCGATTGCATCCCCCCGGTTAGGTGCGCAGTTTTGCGGGCTTTCATCGCAGGCCGGAGTCCCTACTCGGCGGAGTTGCCCCCGGTACTCATAAATCGGGCATTGGAAGACCTCGAATTGGTTGGCTTAGTCGAGAAGCCCACGAACGGCGACGCTGGATTGTCACCCCGCGCAGTCGAGCTGTTGCGCGGCTCTGGTGTTGCTTTCCCCCAAAGTGGCCGCGAATAACCGATTAAGAAACAAAGAGCGACTCCAATAGTGGTGCACTTTGGGGGAAAGTGATTTGATGGCTGACAATCCTAGCGTGTTAGGTTAATATCGGGTCACATGAAATGTCCCATTCACAAGATCGACTTGCTCTGCTACTGCCCAGCTTGCCGGGGAGCAGTGACATCTAGGCGCAAGGAAGCTTCTCCCGTCCTCAATCGGGCATTCTACTCGCTGGAGGAGCTTGGCGAGCGAAGGGAAACCGTTTGCAACTAACATGGCGCACCCAGAGTCTGCCAAATGTTCCCAGAGCCTGCCAAATTTGCATATTGGCAAACACTGAAAACGCAAGCCAGCTAAGTTACTAAGAAGTCAGCCAGCTTGTCAGAGTCTGCCAACTCTCGCACATTGTTCCGATTCGATTCAGTTGGCAAACACTGAGCACCACTCTCCTTAGAGCGTCTAACAAAACCCATCCGGAGCAGTCATGTGGTGTGAGCGCCCCAAGGTACGCGAGGCTCGTCTTCAATAACCTGGTTTGCCCAGCAACCGGCGCCTTCAAAAGTTCTCCATCATCCAGATATTGCTATCCATGGTCCAACTCTCTATTGCCAGATGGCGGCCGTCCGGGGATGGAATAGCATAAGTTCCGCGCCCGCCTTCCTGCTGCCATAGAACCTGCGCATTGCCTTGCAAGTCTGTGTGCAGCAGGACTGAGCCTCGCAGCGTGTTGCCAGAAACGAACAGACCCTTACCATTCGCTGTCCAGCTAACCGAACCCAAGCTGCTCCAGCCCTTTACGTTGACCTGCTGCTCGGGCTTTCCGACTACGGAGAGGATGTGCACCGGTCCTCCCGACTTATTGAGGAATGCGATCCGACTGCCATCCGGAGATAGCGCCCAGACGTAGTCGCCCTGAGGCTCTATGTCAAATTGCCCGAGTTCTACATCAGCTCGCGAGAGCTCGCGGCCACGACCGTTCTGCGGGTCGACCGCTGTAAATATGAGTTGCCTATGGTCCTGGGTGCGCTCAGCAATCACGCACAACGTTACCGGAAAATTCCCACAAGAGGGCGGCCCGTAAAACTTGCCTGTCGTTACGAGCTCCGACTGCCCCCCCGATAATGGAGATCTCATAAGCTTTGTCCACTCGTAGGGCCCATTTTCGTTGACAGATGGGTGAAGGTCTCCCCGCAACGTGTAGAGGATCCATTTTCCATCGGGAGAAGTTCGGGGCAAAGCGACATCCCTCGGGTCCTCATAGACATGGTACTCGGGGAGTACTTTGACAACTGGTTCCGCTGTGTCGCTGTTCAGGGCTTGCTGGTAGATGCCCCAAACACCGTTTCCTGCGCTGCTGAAAATCACAGCTTTGCTATCGGCGACCCATGACGACAAGTAGTTCTTGTTCTTTGTAGGAGTAAGCTCTCTTGGCGTACTGATGCGGGTTCCGTTCGCTTCAAGGTCAGCGATATAGACGCTATGTTGAGAGGTCCATTGCCGGAATGCGAGGCGCTTGCCATCTGCCGTTACGCTGCCATCATCCATGCAATAGCCGGTCCAGTTTGTCACCCGCCGCGGCTGTCCCAGAATCGCTCCGGTGTGCTCGTCGATGCCCACTTCCCAGTAGTTGCAAGTGTATTCATTCGAGCTGCGCTCAATCACGACATACAGAAGACGCCCGTCAGGCAGCCAGTGGTAATTCATTAACCCGTCCTTCAGAGCAGGAAGAATTTCGACCGCAGGACCGCCCTCCAGGTCGCGACTCTCAAGCCTCCCTCCCAACTTGTCCATCCTGGTATAGAGCAGCCGTTTTCCATGAGGGGACCAGTTGACATCGACCAGCATAGTATTCTCGTCCGGCTGGTACAGTCTCCTTGAGTTTCCCCCATTCGCGTCCATCAACCACAGTCCCCCCGACGCCGGAGTAAAGGTAAGTCGAGAACCATCGGGTGATAAAGACCACGCAAGCACATTGTCGCGGAGCTTACGTGGAGCCCCTCCCGAAACGGGAAGTGCCCACAAACTCGGAATCTTGTCGGAGGCCGCGCCGGCAAGGAGTGTCGTCTGGTCCGAAAACCACTGGATTACCTGAAAATCTGGGTTGTTCTTGAGAGGTTCGGGCAGATAAACATCCCGAATCTCACCAGTATCAATCTCCTTCACGTGAGTACCACGGGAATCGGAGTAGGCCAAATACTTGCCATCCGGCGATATCGCGGAACCCAACCGGACTGAATTCTCAGTTGAGTCAAAAGTGAGTTGCCGAAGCTTTAGTTCAGGCCGCGCAGTCCGCTGGTGCGTTAACAGCCAAACGATGCCTGCGGCGGTCGTCAGGATAACGACGGTAGCGGCAATCAGCAGCCAAATCCGTCTCGCCTTTTGGTGGGCGCTCTGCAGGCGCTTCAGATCGGCACTGATATCGGCGGCATCTTGATACCTTTTCCCCCGCTCCTTCTGCAGGCACTTGGAGACGATGGCTTCCAGGTTAGTCGAAACTTTTGGGTTAACCTGCCGCGCGGGTTCAGGTTGCTGGTGCAAGATGGCGTCATGAACAATCGCTGCTGTGGTGCCTGCGAATGCCTGTTGGCCCGATGCCATTTCGTACAACACGAGCCCGAACGAGAACAGATCGGTCCGCGAGTCCAGCTTCTCGCCGCGCACCTGCTCCGGCGACATATACGACGCGGTACCTAGCGCGACTCCTGTTCGGGTAAGACCGAGCGGCGTGGATCCTTCGCGCGCCTCATCTCGTTGGTCGCCTTCTGCTGCAGCCGATATTTCGAACCCTTGCTCAACGTTCAGCAGCTTCGCCAATCCGAAGTCAAGAATCTTCACTTGCCTGTGGGTAGTCACGAAGATATTCGCCGGCTTGATGTCGCGGTGAATGACGCCTTTTTGGTGAGCGGCTGCCAGCCCGCTGCAAACCTGAATGGCGATGTCAAGCAGCTGATCGAGCGCAATAGCGTCATCTGCGGATGAGGCCACCCGATCACGCAGGGTCTCGCCCTCCAGCAGCTCCATCACGATGAAAGGCTCCCCTTCGTGCTCCTCGACTTCGTGAATCGTGCAAATGTTGGGATGATTCAGAGACGAAGCCGTCTGCGCTTCGCGCTCGAAGCGCTGGAGCGCGACGGGATCATTGACCAACTCTTCCGGCAGGAACTTCAGGGCGACGCGACGGCCCAGCTTCAGGTCTTCCGCCTTGTAAACCAAACCCATGCCCCCGCCGCCGATAACCTCTAGAACACGGTAGTGTGAAACCCTTTTCCCAATCAGATTACCGATGTGTTGCTCTTTTGCGTCAGACTGCGAATGCGCGACAACGGAACCAGAGGGTGTTTCCGGGCTCGGCTCAGAGGATTTGATTGGGGCAATCCAGCGGTACCCTCGCCGCGCCAGAGTTTCAATATAACGGGGAGTATCTGCAGAGTCGCTCAGCGCTTGGCGTAGCCGCTTCATGGCAGCGTTGATGCCCTGGTCGAACTCGACGGCAGTGCCATTCGGCCAGAGCTTCTTCCGGATTTCCTCGCGCAGCACCACGTCCCCCGGCTGATCGAGCAGCATCCCCAAAATCTTGATGGACTGCTCTGGCAGCCTGGTGCTCGTTCCGTTCTTGCGTAGCTCACGTGCGCGTAGGTTCACCTCGAAATCGCCAAAGCGGACGACGTGCGGGGATGGGACAGGCGGCAAGGGATACTCCGGGGCGGAGTTTACTACCTAAGTCTGACCAGCAACAAGCGCTTTCGGCCCGCTTACCAGTGTTCCCTTAGATGGGCTAACACACGCTCAGCCAGCATGTTAGCAATGTCATAACAATGCCATAAGAATGCCAGCTTGAGTGCATTGACCTTTGCTTACTCAGGAACCATATTCGACGACATCGAAGGCGTAGCTTCCGGCTGAGAATGGCAAGCACGTCAAGGGGAGGCGACATGAAATCCAGAAAAGTCACACGCATTATAGCAATGACCTTGTTTGCTGTGCTGACAATACCGATTGGCATGGCAGCACAAGACAACCCATCGCGAGATCCCGAACCCAAGCATCAGAAGTACAGGCTCGTCGACTTGGGCACGTTTGGAGGGCCGGCAAGTCTTATCAATGACATAACAAGATCGCTCAATGATGAAGGTGTTGTCGTGGGTTTGGCCGAAAACCCCGAGCCCCTCAATCCGTACAGCAACCCATTTGCGTGTTATGGAGGCCCGAACGTTAACCACGCTTTTGCGTGGGTGAGGGGTGCAACAAGAGATCTAGGAGCGCTCTTCCCGGCCGACCAGAATTGCAGCAACGCCGTATCGATAAGTAATTCCGGCCAGATCGCCGGCGTCTCGGAGAACGGCGTGGTTGACCCGCTTCTGGGCATGAATGAAGTGCGTGCGATCGTTTGGGAGGGCGCAAGACTCCTCCATCTCGGGACTTTCGGTGGAAATGCGAGTGGTGCGCAAAGTATCAACAACCGCGGACAGGTGACGGGTTTCGCTTTGAATGCAGTTCCGGACCCGTTTTCCTATTACGGCTTCCTGTTTCTTGGCTCGACCAACTCGACCGAAACCCGCGGATTCCTATGGCAGGGTGGTGACATGGAAGACCTGGGGACCCTCGGTGGGAGTGACACCCTTCCCGTCGCGATTAGCGATGCTGGCCAGATAGCCGGGAACTCCTACACCAACTCGATCCCGAATGAGACGACCGGACTTCCGACAATTGATCCTTTCTTCTGGGACAAGGGTAAGATGACGGATATCGGCACCCTGGGTGGCGTCTTGGGCTTCGTAAATGACATGAATAACCGGGGTCAAGTGGTTGGCCTCTCCGACCTCGCTGGCGATCAAATCTATCACGCCTTCCTCTGGGATCGCAGAAGGCTCAAGGACCTGGGGACCCTCGGAGGAAGTACCAGCGAAGCTCGATGGATCAACGAAGCCGGCGAAATTGTCGGTGCTGCCGATTTCGCCGGCGATCAAATACATGATGCAGTTCTCTGGAAGAACGACAGAATGATTGACCTGGGCAATCTGGGAAGGACGAGCTTCGCGCATGCCAACAATAATAATGGGCAAGTCGTGGGCGCTTCTCGGCTGGCCGACGGTACCATCCACGCGTTTCTTTGGGAAAAGGGTGGTCCTATGGCTGATCTGAACGACCTGATCCCTGGGAACTCAGCCCTGACGCTAGAGTACGCCATCGTGGTCAATGACCGAGGGATCATTGGCGGCACCGCGAGACCCCCGGGTTGCAACGATGTAGATGACGGCTGCGGGCACGCGTTCATGCTTGTTCCCGACGGCGACTGCGACGAGGATAACGAAGCCAGAATCGTAGCGAGCCAAAACAGAATAACCGCCGAGCAGACGGACATGCAGTATCCGACGACAACGAAGCAAGACACAGACTCGCGTCTAAGCCCAGCTGAACGCTTCCGCAACATGATGCGGCGCTATCACCTTCCAGGCCAACCAGTCGCGCCGCGCGATTAGTTTCGACCGGCGATTACTTGTCAGGGCGGAACTGCTATTCGGCATTCGGCTCCGCCCCGACTGGGAAAAGCAACAAATACCCCAGGTGGACGTAGGCACGCCGAGGGCTGCGGAGGGCTGCGACTACAGTCGGTGAAACGCCCGCTGCGCCTGAAGCGGACTTCGGCTCTCGGCCTGCCTTCTCCATCGGTGGTGACCAAAATGGCTATCCCAACTAGGCTGCGGGATCGGTTGCTTCCCTCTAGATTCATCCTTCTCTCATTGTTCCCGATTGAGCACCAGGGAAATTGGCTCTGGCAAAGCTACCCGACTGAGCAATGTGGAAGGAGTAGATTAACAGGGTGAATGATCTCAGCATCTCATCTGCGGGGCGGTCGATAGAAAGTTCCAACAGATGAGCGCACAACCGAGCGACAGGAACGCCTCGTGGATGTCGGCCCGCTTTTCGTAACGAACACGAAGCCGCCGGAACTGGTTCAACCAGGCAAATGTCCGCTCGACTATCCAGCGCCATCGGCCCAAACCACTGCCATGTTCGGTATTGCGCCTCGCGAGCAAAGGCACGATGTGGCGGGCACGCAGACCTTGGCGGATTGCCTCGGCGTCATAACCGCGGTCGCCTAACACGCAGTCAGGACGATGGCGCGGTCGCCCTCGCCCTCCCGCTAAGGGTGGGATAGCATCAACCAGCGCGAGTGCTTGTTGCGAATCATTGCGATTGGCTCCGGTGAGCTGGATGGCGAGCGGAACCCCTTGACCGTCGCAAATCAGATGACGCTTGCTGCCCAGCTTGGCCCGGTCGGTTGGATTCGGGCCCGTCTGCGCCCCCCAAAAACCGCTCGCACCGAGCTACCGTCCACTACTGCCCGCGACCAATCAATCCGCCCGCAGCGAGCCAACCAGTCCAGCAAAGCGAAGTGGATCAGTTGCCACACACCAGTCTCCTGCCAGTCACGCAGACGCCGCCAGCAGGTCATACCAGAACCGCAACCAAGTTCCTGCGGCAGCATTTCCCATGGAATTCCGCTGCGCAGGACGAACAGAATACCAGTTAGACAAGCACGGTCCGGCAAGCGCGGTCTGCCACCCTTGGGCCGACGTGGTAAGGACGGCAGCATCGGTTCGATCAGGTTCCACAAGGGATCGGGAAGTAAAGGTCCGCTCATGGAATCGCATCCTAACACGTGGCAAGCGGCGCGTCGGGGAACGCTGGATTAATGGCACGGAGTTTTGTTAGAAGCTCTTAAGGTCATTTCTCCTTCCCACTCAATGCGTCGCTGATACTCGCAATCTCTATCTGGTACTCGTGAATGTTCTGGCAGAAACGTATGCCCAAATCGGTAAGCCTACAGTTCTCGCCGTCCACGTTGTCGCGATGTGCCGTGAGTCTATCTGTCAGTAACACATTGTCTACGAGACTTTTCTCTCCCAAACCTACCAATCCCACAAGCCCGTAGTTCAGTTTCTCTGCCACTTTCGCTGCCCACACGCTGTATCTCAAACCGCCTTGCTGAAACGCCTGCACTTTATATAACTCCCAACAGGCTCTTAGAACCATCAGAGCGGCAGAATCAAGTCTCTTGGCGATCTGGAAGAGTTGGTAGGCCGCAATTCTCTCGCTATCAGCAGCGGTCACTCTGTTGACCGAGTAAAACATTGCCTTTAGTGCTTCGAGCTTGTCTTCGTCAGGCAATTCAGAATCGATGATCGTCATTAGCTCGACCCAGGACTGATAACCGGTCTTCTCCTCCGCGAAGTTTGGGTTTATCTTACCGGCATCACGAAGCTTGATGATCTCTCGCGATACTTGCTCGAACAGCTTTCCCTTAAGCGCCCCCTGGACCAATCTGCCAGCGATCGGCGCTAGCTCTTGAGGTTTACTCGCGAGGGCACCGGTCACCATCTCGGCAATTACTTGAAGGGGTTGATCAAGAAACTCTTCCAGAGTGGTTGCGTCCTGCCCGCGAATAATCTTTGCGAGGTCTCGATATCTGACAATATAACTTTCCTCATCTGCCATCGGAGGGTTCCCTCTCACGAACGAGGGTGATTCTACTCGACTCCATTTTTCTCAGGCTCGTGTCGAATCAGATTTTGATAAAATGTTCTTGACAAACCTAACGTGTTAGGTTAACATCAGCACATGAAATGTCCAATCCACAACATCCCGCTGGTCTGCTACTGCCCGGCCTGTCGCGGTGAAGCGAAATCGAAGCGCAAAGCCGCTGCATCACGCGAGAACGGCAAGCTGGGCGGCAGACCAAAGGGCAGCAAGACAACAAGAAAGGCGAAGCCATGATCTACAAGCCGAAGGGCCGGAAGTATTTCAAAGTGAAATTCCACTTCCAAGGGCAAGTGATTCATAAAGCAACGCGGGCGAAAACGAAAAACGATGCCCGCACAATCGAGGCGACGATGCGCTCCGAGTTGGCGAAGGGCAACTGGGGCATCCTCGAAATGAAGCCGTCGCCTAAGCTGGGCGAGTTTTTCAAGAAAGACTTCCTGCCTTTTACCCGCACCCGGTTCGCGGGCAAAGTGAAATCCCGCCAGTATTACGAGTATGGGGCGGCACGGCTGCTGGAATCGGACATTGCGGATTTGAAACTCGACGAAGTAACGGGACAACATGCGGCGCAGTTCGCGGCCCGCAATGCCAATCTCTCGCCTTCGACGATAAACTGTGGGCTTCGCACC
Organism: uncultured Acidobacteriaceae bacterium; assembly: GCA_963840905.1. Lineage (GTDB taxonomy): Bacteria > Acidobacteriota > Terriglobia > Terriglobales > Acidobacteriaceae > Bog-257. The sequence continues at coordinate 325,879 of CAWJAO010000003.1, read as the reverse complement.
CTCCGACGTGCTCTGTCGTTGGCTGCTGAATGGGGCAAGCTCGACAGAATGCCGCGGATCCCGCTTGCGAAGGGCGAACATCAGCGGGAACGTGTGCTCACGGATACCGAGATCAAACTGTATCTGGAAAACTGTCGGCAGCCGTGGAGAGACGCGGCCACGGTGATGCTCGGAACAGGAATGCGCCCAGGTGAGGTTTTTAGGCTGCGCTGGGAGTTTGTGCTACTCAATTGGGCAGGGCGGCCTGATTCACGTCTCAGACGGCAAATCCAAAGCAGCACGGCGCATTCTGCCGATGATTCCCGATGTTTACCACGCTCTGAAATCGCGCCATGAGCAGCAAGGCCGTCCCACTGATGGATGGGTTTTCCCTTCGACCGCACGATGCGGCCATTTGGAGCAGGGAACAGCCAAGACGCAGCACGCGGCAGCACTCGCCAAGGCAAACGCAGAGGCTATCAAGAACAATCTCCCGCTGCCACTGAAGCGTTTCGAGCCTTACGTAATGCGCCACACTGCCCTAACCCGCATGGCTCCGTTCTGTGACCCCTTCACCCTCGCGAGAATCGCCGGGCACAGTTCAATCACGATCACGCAACGGTACTGCCATCCTCAGGCCGATGCAGTCGAGGCTGCATTCTCGAAATTCGGCAATCGCGGAGAAGTGGTCACCGAGGCTGGTCACCACGAAAAACAGCTTCCTCCCGCTCCGCAACAACAAGAGCAGGTAACTGTAGCGGCCGATTGAGAGTTAAGTGGTGAGCGCGGAAGGAATCGAACCTTCAACCTACTGATTAAGAGTCAGTTGCTCTGCCAATTGAGCTACGCGCCCGCTTAGGAGGAAATGGTGCGGAAGGGCAGACCGAATTATACCATCGCAGTTGAGCCAACTATCGAGCCGCGCGAACCCAACACGGGCACGCATGTCCGTCCGCGATACTTGCAACCGGCCGTTACTCGATTTGCACTAATTGCCCAGCGTCCACCGGGGACTGCGGAGTACGAAGGATCTGTGGGGCTCGCCAGAAATCCATATACGACACATGATGCACGCATGAGACCGTGCAGTGAGGAGCGCAACCCTTTTCGGTCAGAAACTCGCGGCGAATGTCGGCGACGGAATACTTTTCCAGCGGAATGCCTGGATAGCCGCGCTGCTGCGAACAGTAATGCACCAATCCGTCTTCGCAGATGTAGAGGTAGCGCGCACCCGCACGGCAGCGCCAGTCGTTGGGCTTGCCGTTCGCGATGTTGTTCTGGAACCAGGTGAAGCGCGCATAGTGGTGCTTCTCGAGGTCCTTCATCTTCAGAAATACTTCACGCTCGACCTCGCCCAATGGCTGCAACTGTCCCTCGCCATCGTGGATGATGCCGATGGTGGAAGTGAAGCCGAGTTGCACCGCGCGCCTGCCCACTACCAGCGCGTCATGCGGGTTGTGAATGCCTCCGCCGACAACGGAATTAATGTTGACGTGAAAATCCGCATGCTCAGCCAGCAATTGCAGCTTCTTGTCTAACACCTTGAGCGACTTCTTGGAGACGTCGTCCGGCATTACGTTGTCGATGCTGATCTGCAGATGGTCAAGGCCGGCGCGGTTCAAGCGCTGGATGCGGTCCGCAGTAAGCAGGTACCCGTTGGTAATCAGCCCCGCGATGATCGGATGAGTGCGAACATGGGCGATGATCTCGTCGAGTTCAGGATGCAACAGCGGCTCGCCGCCGCTGAACGTAATGATCGACGTGCCCAGGCGTGCAAGCTCGTCGACACGGCGCTTCATCGTCTCCACGGGAACGGGTTTGGAGAAGTCATCGTACTCGTTGCAGTAAGTGCACGCGAGGTTGCAGCGGCGAATAGGAATGATGTGCGCCAACACTGGGTGGTCAGTCGAAGCCAACCCCTTGGCGATCATCTTCCATTCCCGAGCCCGGCGCTTGTAGGCCACAATTCGCCGGTGTGCCCTTGTTGACGATTTCGGCATACGGATAGTGTGTCTATTACAACATACCCCCCACCACAGGTGGGAAGTCCTTGCCTTTGTTCGGTGCATTTCCAGCAGCGAGTGGGGTCAGACGGCATTCAGGTGGCGGCGCATCGGTCCATAATTACGCGATATTGGCTGAAGGCCGCGAACCTCCGGCTTAGCCCATGCTGGTTTATAATCAAATGATTCAGCTATCCACCCTGGAGTTTCCAAAAAGATGATTCGATTTCTGCAAACGCCCGGCCCTCTCAAGAAGATCATTCTGGGCGGCATCCTTCTCGTCATCTGCGTGATGATGGTGATCACCCTCATCCCTGGTGGCGGTTTTCTTAATGACTTGTTCGGCGGCGGGGTTACGCAAAGCGGCGTACTCGCAAGAATTGGCGATCAGGATGTCAGCCTACAGGAAGTATCGCAGCAAGCCCGCCTCATCGGCCGCCAGCAATTCAAGGGAAACATTCCTCCGCAACTCATGCCTTATCTGATGCAGCGGGCTGCCCAAGGCATGATCACGCAGAGGGCGCTGGTCTACGAAGCCGACCGCATGGGTCTGGGCGTCAGCGACGACGAACTCCGCACTTACATGCACCAGGGACAAATGGGGCAGATGGTGTTCCCGGGCGGAAACTTTATCGGACAGCAGGCTTACGAGGATTTCGTTCAGAACCAGTTCAACATGAGCGTGCAGCAGTTCGAGCACGAGGTGAAGTCGGAGATTGCACAGCAGAAACTATTGGCGCTTATCAACGGCGCAGTCTCGGTCAGCGACAAAGACGTTGCCGAGCAAGTGAAGAAGCAGGGCGTGAAGGTGAAGTTCGACTATGCCGTGCTGACCATGGACGACATCAAGAAGCAGATCAAGCCGACCGATGCCGAACTGAAGGCGTTTTACGAGCAGAACAAGGCGCAGTACGCGAACTCGATCCCGGAGAAACGGAGGGCGCGTTACATCGTTGTCGATGTCGCCAAATTGTCCGACAAAATCGCGGTAACTCCCGCGCAGCTACAGCAGTATTACAACCAGCACCAGGATGACTACCGCCTTCCAGATACGGTGACGGTCCGGCATATTCTGATCAAGACCCCGCCGGCCGATGCCAATGGCAAGATCGACCAGAAGGGCGTGGACGCGGCACGGGCAAAGGCGGAAGATGTCGAGAAACAGTTGAAAGCGGGAGCGAACTTCGCCGACCTTGCCAAGAAGTACTCTGACGACCCGGGTAGCGCAGAGAGTGGTGGCCTGCTGCCGCCGCTTACGCATGGCCGCACGGTCCCAGAGTTCGACCAGGCTGCCTTCAGTACTCCGGTTGGCCAGACCACCGGGGTCATCCGCACCAGCTACGGTTTCCACATTATTCATGTTGAGGCGAAACAGCAGGCACGGTTGAAGCCGCTCGATGAAGTGAAGCCGCAGATCGAGCCGCTAATTAAGCAGCAACAGGCCGGCAGCCAGGCCCAGGCTTTGGCGAATACAGTGCAGACGTTGGCCCGTACAGTTGGGTTCGAGAAAGCTGCCAACGAAAAGGGGCTGACCGTTATCACGACGGATTTTGTTGCGCAGACAGACCCTCTTCCCGGCGTCGGAAATGCCAAGGACCTCAACAGCGCATTGTTCACGGCCAAGAAGAACGATCCCGCAGCAACGGCGCCGACGTTGCAGGGATATGCGATCTATCAGGTGACCGAGATTCAGCCCGCGCAAACTCCGACGTTTGAACAGATCAAGGCGCAGGTGGAAGAGCAGTTCAAAGGGCAACGCGCTCAGGCCCTGCTGGCGCAAAAGACCCAGGAACTCGCGGACCGTGCGCATGCGGAGCACGATCTGAAGAAGGCAGCCAAAGATCTGGGAGCGACGATTAAGACCAGTGACCTGGTGGATTCCAACGCGCAGGTCCCTGAAATCGGTCCCATGAATGGTGCCGCAGCTGTTGCTTTCAGCATGAAGCCGGGCGAGATCAGCGGTCCTCTTCAGGGCGGTCCGAACGGTGCCGTGCTCAGCGTGCTCGAAATTCAGGCGCCTTCGCCGGAAGAAATGAAGCAGAACTGGGACCGTGCGAAAGACGCGCTACTGGAACAGAAGCGCTCCACTTTTGAAGGGCTGTACGTACAAGGCCTGCGTGACCGGCTGGAGAAGGAAGGCAAGATCAAGATCAACAAGGCCGAGATGCAGCGCCTGTCTAGTTCTTCTGAAGGATCGTAACGCAGCAACCGGCCTCGATCTTTGGCCAGCGGAGAAGTCTGCTGGCCTGCTTTGTCTTGAGCAGCCGCAACGAAATGCCGCCTGCTGGAGACCTTTGTTTGGCTTAGTCAGTCTGATGCTTGCTCATGCTTTCACAACGCTCATCCGGGATTCTCTTGCACCCCACCTCGCTGCCCTCGCGTGGTGGCATCGGCGATTTGGGTCCTGCCGCTTATGAGTTTGTGAATTGGCTGGCCGCCGCCAAGCAGACCTTGTGGCAGGTGCTTCCGCTTGGCCCGGTGGGATTTGGTAACTCTCCTTATTCCAGCACGTCTGCGTTTGCCGGCAACGTTCTGATGATCAGCCTGGAACGTCTCGCAGACCGCGGCCTGATTGATCCTGAACGAATCGCATCAACACCTGACCTGGGCTCTCCAGTCGATTTTGAAGGTGTGCGCGAGCACAAGCTTCCTCTCTTGCGCGAGGCGGCGAGAAACTTCCTGTTGTCGGCGCCGGCCGCGGCGCGCGAGCGCTATGCCCACTTCTGCCGCGAGAACCATTGGTGGCTGGAAGACTATGTGCTGTTCAGCACCTTGCGCGAGCACCTCGGCAATCGCCCCTGGAATAGCTGGCCGGAGGAAATTGTTCGCCGGCGTCCCGACGCCATCGTGAAGCTTCATGCCGAGCTGCGCGAGGAACTCGACCAGGAACGCTTTCTGCAGTTCGCATTTTCCGAGCAGTGGGCCGCCCTGCGCCACTATTGCCGTGAGCGTGGCGTTCGGGTCATCGGCGATGTCGCAATTTTTGTCAGCTACGACGGCGCCGATGTGTGGACCCATCCCGAAATCTTTCGCCTGAACGAAGACCTTTCCCCGGCGTTCGTTGCCGGAGTGCCTCCCGACGCCTACAGCGAAACCGGGCAGCGCTGGGGCAATCCGCTGTATGACTGGGACGCGCTTCGTTCTCGCGGCTACAGTTGGTGGATCAAGCGCATGCGCTGGGCGATTGAGACTTGCGATATCGTTCGTCTCGATCACTTCCGCGGCTTTGAGGCGTACTGGGAAATTCCCGCCGACGAGCCCACCGCCACCCACGGCCGCTGGGTGGAAGGACCGAATGCCGGCCTGTTCAAGGCTCTCAAGAGCGCGCTGGGCAAGTTGCCGTTCATTGCCGAAGACCTTGGCTACATCACCGCCGAGGTGGACGACCTGCGCAAGAGCCTGGAGATGCCCGGGATGAAGGTCCTGCAGTTCGGTTTCGGCAATCGCGGCGCCCACGTATATCTGCCGCATCGTTTCGAGCGCGATTCCATTGTCTACACCGGCACCCACGACAATGACACGACCGTGGGCTGGTGGAACTCGAGTGCGACCGAGGAAGAGAAGCGGGCAGCCTCTGACTATCTAGGAGTTGGGGAAGACGGTGTGCATTGGGCGTTCATTCGCGCGGCGCTGACTTCCGTGGCGAATCTGAGCGTGATACCCGTTCAGGATGTGCTGGGGCTGGGCAGCGAGGCACGCATGAACGTCCCCAGCCAGACGGTGGGGAACTGGTCGTGGCGGTTGCGACCAGGCGCGTTGACCGTTCCGCTGGCGGAGAAATTGGCAGCCATGGTGGAGGTCACGGACCGGGACGGGTATCTGAAGCAGCCGTCCGCGCAAAGTGAAGAGAGCCACGAGGAAGTGAACGCAGACTTCGCAGCATAACGCGGCGCTCTCTGCCAGGGTCAGCACTTCGCCGGTAGAGGTTGCGAAGTGCGTGCCTCCCACTCGGAGAGGCGATGCCGGTCGCTTATTGTTCCAGGCCCGGCGCCGCGAGGTAACAAAACATCCCTTCAAAAGTATTGCGCGACGAAGTGGGCACCCGCGAATGAGGGTGGCCTCCTTTACTTAATCGCGGGTGGCGGCGAGAATAAGAGCTTGCCCTAGCCTTTGCTATTGAGTTCCGTGGCGGCCGCGTTCCCGGATAACGCGTCGACCGGACCAAAACGCATTACTCCCCCAGCTTTACTACCGCTTTGAAAGGATTGGTATGGCCGCCACTGGTGAACTGATTCGCATGATGAACTTCGTGGACGACATTGCCGCGACGCTCCGTCGCATTAACAGCAGCTTTTATCTGCTCAATGGAGAAGAAAAGAGACGCCTCGCGGAATACATGCGCAAGGCCGATCCCAATTTTCTGAACGTCGTCGAGATGCTGGAAAAGGGAGAGTAATCGATGGCTGAGGTCCGCACCATTGCCGTGATCGGCGCCGGCATCATGGGCCGCGGTATCGCTCATGCCGCAGCGCTGGGCGGCTATCGCACCATCCTGGAGGATATTCTCCCCACCGCGCTGCGCAAGGCTGAGACGGAGATCCGCGCCAACCTGGACAAGGCTGTCGAAATCGGAAAGGTTTCGCAGGACGTTGCCAACGAAGCTTTTGATCGCCTGGAGTATGCCTCTTCGGTGGAACAGGCCGCGCGCGAAGCGGATCTGGTGATTGAGGCCGTGCCCGAGGAGATGGAATCGAAGATCGAGATTTTCACTCTACTCGACAAGGTTAGTCGTCCGGGCACCATCCTGGCCTCCAACACATCGTCGCTCAGTGTCACGGAAATTTCTTCGGTGACCTATCGCGCCCCAAAATGCGTTGGCATGCACTTCTTCAATCCCGTGCACAAGATGAAGCTGTTGGAAATCGTGCGCGCACTGGAGACCGATGACGAAACGCTTGCGGCTGCGGTAGATGTGGGCAAGCGCATGGGGAAGGAAGTGGTGGTCATCAAGGAATCGCCGGGATTCATCACCAGCCGCATCAATGCCATGATCGGCAACGAAGCGTTTTACATGTTGCAGGAGGGCGTTGCTTCCGCACAGGATATCGACAAAGCGCTCAAGCTGGGATTGAACCATCCGATGGGGCCTTTCGAGATGGTGGATCTTGTCGGTCTCGATACTCGCCTGCACATTCTGGAATACCTGCATAAGAGCTTGGGCGAGAAGTTTCGTCCTGCGCCGCTGATGGTGCAGTACGTCAAGGCCGGACGCCTGGGCCGCAAGGCTGGGCGCGGGGTGTATGAGTATCCAGAGCAGAAGGTCGAGCGGTCGGAAACAGTAGTCGCGGAGAAGAAATAACAATGTTACCGTGGGAGCGGATGAGGTTGCTACCGCGTGTCATCCTGAGCGGAGGCGGCGCTTGCGACGCCGCAGTCGAAGGATCCCTATGAATGCCAGCGCATCTGCCTACGCAGACGATTAATGAAAATCGTGCGAGCGCACATCAGCATCGGTCACGTCTACGGTCTCAGCGGCATACGCTTCGCGCATGGGTGCAACCCGGCTGACCTTCACAGAAATTACACCTTCCTGGTTCTGCAGCACGCCTTCCAGCAGTAGAAACTTTTCCGACTGAATCAAAATGCGATTCTGATCCATCACATCGGGCGAGATGATCGCATTGCCGATTCCGGTTTCATCTTCCAGGCTGAGAAAAACGAAGCCCTTGGCTGTCCCCGGCCTCTGTCGCGCAATCACGCATCCTGCCGTGCGAACATAAGTGCCGTTCGGAACCTGCGTGAGTTCCTTCGCCGAAAAGACGCGGGCACGCCGTAGATCGGCCCGCCGGTAAGCCATGGGATGTGGACCTACGGTCAGCCCCGCACCACGAAAGTCGGCGACCAACCGCTCCTCGGGCGTCATGGGCGCCAATGGCGATGCCGTATCGCTCTCGGGAATTCCGTCCAGCAAGGGACCGGCAAAACGTGCGGCGCGCTCGACCTGCCACAGCGCATCGCGGCGATGCAAGGTAGAGCGGGCCTGAAGACCCGCTCTACCCTGGTCTGCGACATTGCCAGCGGTTTTGCAGCCAATCGAATTCAACGCGCCAATCGAGGCCAGCAGCACTAGTTCCTTGCGATGTAACTCGGGCACGCGATGGGCAAGGTCTGCGATGGATTCAAACGGCCGCTTGCTGCGCTCGCGCACGATGGCTTGCGCCGCCTCTTCCCGCAACCCCTTGGCATAACGAAATCCCATGCGCAGGGCAAAGGGTTTGTCGGAATTTTGGTTTTGAAGAAATAGACCTTCGGGCTCGTCCGAAATGTTTTCCCTTAGACAATTATGGTTTTGAAGGGGCGCGCCTTCAGGCGCGTCGCAAGGCTGCTCTTCGCCTGGTGGCTTTAGCCGCTGAGGGGATTTGGTGTCTTCTGAATCGCGATTTTCCTCAGCGGCTGAAGCCGACTTTACGGTTAATTGGGTACGGCGCGGCTGAAGCCGCACCCCTTCAAGGCATTCCCACGTTGTGGCACTAGATTCCGGCTCCAGGGTACACAACCACTCCGACCGCGTTATATCCACCGGCCTCACCTTCAGTCCGTGCCGCTGTGCGTCTTTCACAATGGTTGCTGGTGAATAGAATCCCATCGGCTGATTGTTCAGCAGCGCTGCCGTAAAAGCTGCCAGGTAATGACACTTGAGATAGGCACTGGCATAGGCGATCAGCGCGAAGCTGGCAGCGTGTGACTCGGGAAAACCATAAAGCGCGAACGAAGTAATGGAAAGAATGATCTGCTCCTGCGCCTCCGGCGCGATGCCGTTGCGCTCCATTCCTGCGCGGAGTTTTACTTCGATGTCGCGCATGCGCAGTTCGCTGCGCTTGAAGCCGAAGGCGCGACGCAGTTCCTCGGCTTCGCCACCGCTGAATCCAGCGGCGATCATCGCCATGCGCAGCAGTTGCTCCTGGAAGAGCGGCACCCCCAGCGTGCGCTCCAGTACCGGCTGCAGCGACGGATGCGGATAGACGACGGCCTGCCGCCCCTGCCGGCGTTGCAGAAAAGGATTGACCATCTGGCCGACGATTGGCCCTGGACGAATGATTGCCACTTGTACCACAATGTCGTAGAAGCGCGTGGGATGCAGTCGCGGCAGACACGACATTTGCGCGCGACTCTCGATCTGAAACATGCCCACGGTATCGGCCTTCTGCAGCGCACCGTAGACCAGTGGATCGTCGGGCGGCAGCTTTCCCAGGTCAACTTCCTCTTCATAATGATCGCGAATCAGGGTGATGGAATCTTCCAGCACGGCCATCATCCCCAGCCCCAGCAAATCGACTTTGACGATGCCCATGTCCGCGCAATCTTCCTTGTCCCACTGCACCACGACCCGTCCGGGCATGGTTGCGGGCTCCAGCGGAACGACAGAGTCAAGCTGGCCCTGGCAAATCACCATGCCGCCCGAGTGTTGCCCGAGGTGTCTGGGTAAATCTTGTACGGCCACGCATAGCTCGAAGAATTTGCGCATGCGCGGATGCCGCAGATCGAAGCCGGCATCGCGAAACTGCCGTTGCAGCGTGTCGCCCGGATCTTTGTATTCCCAGGAACTCACCAGCCCGGCGAGGCGTTCCAGGTTTTCGCCATCAAAGCCAAGCGCCTTGCCAACTTCACGTGCCGCCGAACGTCCGCGATAAGTGATGACGTTGGCGGTCATGGCAGCGCCAAGCTTGCCATAGCGCTGATAAACGTACTGTATGGCGCGCTCGCGCTGGTCGCCGCTGGGAAGGTCGAGATCGATATCAGGCCATTCCCCGCGCTCCTCGGACAGAAAGCGCTCGAACAGCAGGTCCATGCCAACCGGATCGACCGCGGTGATGCCCAGGGAATAACAGACCGCGCTGTTGGCCGCCGATCCCCGGCCCTGCACCAGGATGCCTTCCTCGCGACAGAAGCGCACAATGTCCCAGACGATGAGGAAGTAGCCCGCCAGATCAAGCTTCTGGATGAGAGCGAGTTCACGCTCAATCTGGCGTTGCGCGCGTTGCCACAATTCGCTTTGCCCGGGACGCAGATAGCGGTCGCGTGCGCCTTCCATGGTTCGCGTCCGTAGAAATGAGTTCATGCTTTCGCCGTCGGGCACGGGATAGCGCGGGAATTGATATCCCAAATCGTTCAGCGTGAATTCAAGACGAGAGGACAGTTCCAGGGTATTTGCTATGGCTTCGGGCAGATCGGCGAAGAGACGCAGCATCTCCTCCGGCGGCTTGACATAGCGTTCGCTGTTGCGCGCCAGCAGGCGGCCGGCCGTGTCCAGCGTGCGATGGTTGCGAATACAGGTGAAGACGTCCAGGATCTGGCGCTCTTCCGGCCGGGCATATTGCGCGCCTTGTGTGGCCAACAGTGGCAATTGCAGGCTGTGCGCCAGTTCAATTAATGCCTGGTTGCGGGCCTCCTGCGCGCGGTTGTAGTGGCGCTGCAGTTCGACGTAAACATTCTCGCGTCCGTAGATCGCAATCAATTGGTCGAGTGTGATGCGGCCGGTTTCCAGTCCGCCGTCAGCCAGCGCGTACGCCAGCGGACCTTCGTCACCGCCGGTCAGGCAAATCAGTCCAGCCGCATATTCGCTGAGGTCGGCCACAGAAGCGATCGCCTGCGAGCTAAGAAGCAGTTCGTCCTCCGACGCCGCCTTGGCGCGACGGGGCAGTGTGGCCGGATACTTCGGCGCACGCAGCTTCGCGCGAGTCACCTGGCGACAGAGGTTCTGATAGCCTTCCCGCGAGGCGCACAACAATGACACGCGTGCAGTCGCAGGGGTGCCGGCCTCAGAGCGGGGCGGCAGCAGGGAAGTGATCTCTGCTCCGATGTGCGCCTTGATCTTGAGTTTCTTGGCCGCCAGATGAAAGCGCGGCGCGCCATATACTCCATCGCGATCGAGCAACGCCATTGCCGGCATCTGGTAAGCGGCGCACACCTCGGCCAGTTCCTCAGGAACCGAAGCTCCTTCGAGAAAGCTGAATGCAGAGCGCGCGTGGAGTTCGATGTACATGAAAGCAGTTGTCAGTGATCAGTTGTCAGTTGTCAGTGGTTCGGTTGCGGCCCAGATTAGATCAATAAAGTCCCTCTCTAAAGCCCATCTCATAAATGACATGAGGCTGCGATTTGTATCAGGGCACGACTCCCACAGGCTGCCGAAAAACTCCATACTGACAACGCCCGGGTAGTGCGGGCCTTCAGGCCCGCGTTCAATTAGTTTTGTGAAGAGGGCTTTAGCCCTGAGGTACGTTGTCCGGAGCGCAAGTATGGCCGCTTCTAACAAATGTCCCCAGGCCTAAAGGCCGTTTCACTGTACTCACTTGACGCGGCGCTGAAGCGCCGCACTACCCGAACTCGCTCCTGAGAGGACTTTTTCAGCAACCCGTTCCAGTTGTGCCGTTAACAGCAGGGCCAGATAAGCGGCTTTAGCTGCTGAAGACAGGGGCTAAAGCCCAATCGAGAGTAGCTTCTTAGTCCGGCTAAACAGGCTACGGGGAAAGTCAAAACAGCAGATCCCTCGCGGGCTAAAGCCCGCTCGGGATGACAAAAATAAAGAGAGCTTATCGGCACGACTGAAGTCGTACCCTGATACAGAACGCTCGCAAGTAAGTTTTCCGCAGCCCGTTCAGACCGTGCCCTGATACAAATCTGATTTGCTGCCGTTTATGGAACAGCTCTAGTAAAAAACTGCGACAACGAAATCTAAGCATTAGCTGAATGCTGAATGCTGAATGCTGAATGCTGAATGCTGAATGCTGAATGCTCATACACTCTTCAGTCATAGCTCGCATCCGCAAACCACTGCCCGCTCGCGAGATCGCGATAAATGCAATAGAGGGCCACATCGCCGCCGTTTTCAGCAGAGAGCGCTACATCCCATTCTTCACGGTCCCACGCACATGCCTGCTCCTTATCTGTGCTTTCCGCTTTTGCGTTTTCTGTCCACCAGTCTCCGGAGGAGCGCCACGGTCCCGCCGACCACAACACCTTCCCCTGCAGCTCTCCTCGCCGGGTTGGTTTCGTCCCGGCCGTCAAAGCAACCGGACGTCCTTCTTTCAACTTGACCCGCAATTGCCCGGGTGGACGAAACATGCGCAACGCTATACAATTTTGCCTCTCGCTATCTGACATTGTGAGAGCTATTGTCTTCTTCGACTCTTCTCGTGGAAGCCAGGAAGCGATCCATAAGAAAGCTGTCCCGCCTGTGGGTATCCACCACCCGCGCGATTCCCGCGCGCCGCTCGCCCACAATGCCGCCGATTCGCGCCAGCGTAATCTCCAGCCTCTCCGCCTCGGGAGTAACGGGTTGAAAGAGCCCGCGTTGCGCCGAACGGGGAGGCGCCGGCTTGGCGGTGATCCATACTTTGGTGATGGGAGCACCCGGCGGATGGGCCGACAATTCGAGCTGCAGCAGCTTGAGAAATACCTTGGTATCGCGCATGGCCACCGGCAGGCGCAAAATGTGTTGCACGGTATTTAGATCTCCCACAACGTGGGATGAATATCCGGTCAATTCCTGTGTAGTAGTTGTTTCCTCATCGGCAACCCGCCGTTCCAGCCGTAAACGCAAGTGCAATTCCTGCACAGCCAGGGCCCGCGCTGCCAGCCGGACACATAGTTGTTCCAATAGCCGGTTCAGGACGAACGACAGCGGCTCAAGCGTCTCGACCGGAGATTCAAGCTCCATGGCCTCTTCGAAAGAGAAAGCTGGCTCGCATAACGCCAGCGTGCGCATGCCTGCTCCCCGAGCCAGTCGCTGCAAATGTGTTCCCACTGCACCCAGCCGCGAAGCCAATGCATGCTCAGGCAGCAGCGCCAGAGCGCGAAAGTTGCGCACTCCCCATCGCTCCAGCGTGTCGAGCATCTGCTCATGCAGCTTCTCCCGGTCACGGTCGGAAGCAGGGCCGTTTTTCAGCGAGATGTCGAATGAATCCAGCAGCACCGGCAACGGCAGCACACCAAGTCGATGTGCCTCTTCGCCGGCGGAGAGAACAGTAGTCCCGCTGAATCCCCGCGCGGCATGCAAGGCTGCTTCAGGATTGGCGGCCAGCCCAATGTTCGCCTCCAAAGCGACCGCGCTTACCCGCGACGCCAAGTCACGCGCCATGGCCGCCGGCGCACCGTAGAGGCGTTCCAGCCCGGCCAAGTCGAGCAGCAACGTGTCGCTCGCTGTGTCTTCCACGCGTGGAGTAAAAGCATGGGCAACATCGAGCAGTGCGGCATGTGCCGAATTTTCCTGCTCAGCTCGAGCGCTGGCGCAAGATCGCCAGACCAAGCCTCGATTTGCTTCTTTGGCGGCGGGAAGAAACGGCCTCATTGGCAGGGGCCGAGAACACAGCGGCCTGCAGCTTGGTCATGCCCGCTTCCATTCCCAGGCAACGCGCTTTTTCGTTCAGCGCCACCACGCGCACCAGTGGAGGTTTGCCTTCCAGCACGGCCACCGGGCTTTCGCGCAGTAATGGCTCACTGCGAACGATGGCCGCCACCGGAAAATCGGGAATGTAGATACAAGCAAACATTCAAGCCTCGAAGTCGAAGATTGAAGAATTACCAGGCGGCGCGTAGTTCAAAGCTGGTGTCGGCCCGCTGTGCTGGTTTGCGATGCTTCCAAGATCCGGGGTCTCCATCGGGGGCCGCTCTTGCGCTCAGGCTGGAGGAGCGTATTACCTCGGCCCGCAATTGCATTCCGCGCAACAACGCGGCATGGCCCACGGCGTTGTTCTCGGGAATTCCGGCGTCACCTTGCGCGATAATTTGCCAGCCTCCCGGACCAATACGCGCGGGAACCGGCACGGAATCGCGGGTGCATACCGCTGTACGCTCCAGGCGCACGACCAGCGAAGCGCAGGTCTTCGCGCACGGCTCCTGTTCGATGAGCAACAACACGGTTGCCGTGGGTTCCACCGTGCGGCGAAAACGAAACCACGAGGTGAGCGGCACGCGCCGCGCACTTTCGGTGGGAATGTCGCCGAGGTCGAGCACCACCATACCGAAGCCTCCGCCTTGCAACAGCAGGTCCGTCACCTTCAACACTTGCTCCAGACGGCCGAGCGCAGAGCGCGGTGAAGAGTTTTTCTGCGCTGACGAATTTGCGCGTTCACTGCAACGCACCCACAGCAACCGATCGAGAGCCACGCCTGCCGCTGCTGCCGAAGCGGGATCGAAGCTATCGCTGGCGTCCACCAGCGCGCACATCTCCTGGCGAGCAGTAGCTTGCGCCAGCGCGGTCAGCATGACTCCGGTGCGTCCCGACGAAGCCGGCCCGGCAATTTCGCTGAGCGCTCCCCGCGGCAGACCTCCGGTAAGCGCATCGAGCGCGGCCAGTCCGGTTGAGACCATCAACGGCGCAACGCGTTCGCGCAGCAACAGCGTGGAGGAGAGGTGCTCGCCCAGCGAAGACTCAATGCGGGCACGAAGCGTGGCAGCAGACGGCATAAGGACCTCAAGGCGGGCGAAGCGGGTACAGGGCAGGGAATCGCGACTTTCGCTTTTTATTCGCCTACAGGTGAGATTCTGCTACGAGGGACCAAAGGTTGTCAATCCCTCTGTGAGGGCCGCTATAAAAGCGGGGCTTCGCAAATCCTGGGTGAGATTTTGCGGATTGGCAAGGGTAGCTGTCATTGGCAAAATCGGTGGTAGGCCGGACGGTTCCCCTTATGCTGCGCTTCGGATTGTTTCATGTAAGTGCCGGATTTCGTCGTTCCATACCAGCGGGTATTGGGACAGTGATAAACGCCCGAGTGGGTATTGACCCAAACTTGAACATCAGGATTGCCCTGGTTTGAGGAAGGTTCTTGAGGCGCAAACGATTTCGCCGGCAATGCCTGAGGGACCGGCGGCGAAGTAGTGGGTGTTTGCTGAGATCGCGATGTCGTGGGCGAGAACAGCGCGAACCATAGGACCAAAAGCGCAAGCGGCCGCCTCATGGGCGGGCCTCTTTTCTGTAAGTCGAATAGTGGATCCTATAGGTAGAGTAGCGCACCGGCATCGCTTTCTTAAAGTCCGACAAGAGAGGCTAGCACTCGATGGGGAACGTGCGCAGTGATGCACTGCACTGAATCGTGTGTTATGCACGGAATGCACGAGGAGGCATGGAACGCTTATAAACGCTGGTGTTTTGTTATAATAAGAAGCCTTTCCGAAGGGGGGCGCTATCGTCTAGGGGTTAGGACGGAAGATTCTCAATCTTCAAACCCGGGTTCGATTCCCGGTAGCGCTACCAACTATCAGCCGCTAAAGCCCGCTAAATCAGCGGGTTTCATTTTTGCCCAAATGGCTGTTGTCACTCTCTAGCGGCCCTTGGCGCGATTCGTGGTACACAAAATGGTATACAGCCTTGTCGGCTTCTCTGGCGTACTCTTGTTGGCACTGCTGGAAAGCAAGCACTCTGTCCGAGTGCGTCGCCGCTCAAAGCCACTTCATTGACCTTCGCGAAGTTCTAGGAAAGCCACATCCGGCAGCGGCGGATCGCAGTGGCAATACTTACACATTTGAGAAACGCGTCTCCACCCTGGAGAGGGAAGGGCTTTGCCGACGTTTGGAAGCGGCTACTTCGGATGGGAGTACAAGGACAAGCACAAGAGCCTGAGCGCGGCTTACGCACAACTTGTTCGCTATCGGGGGATCTGGAGAACCCGTTTGCAGGCGAGGTGAAAATGGGTATTCTCAGGGCCGATGTTGACCTGACGGCGCGCCCCGAGTCTCCGCATGGGGTGGTTCACGTTCGCTTCGGCAAGACGCTGAACGCGCAACGCAGCTTGCCGCTCACGCCGCGCGCGGCGGAAGTTCTCCAACGGCGCAAGCACGAGAGAGAGGCAAAGCGGAGCCAATCCCCGTTCGTATTTGCGGGCGTTGGCAACTCCGGGCACCTCACGTCTTTGCAACACCCGCACGATGATGCTGTCGTGGATGCCAAGCTAGCGCCATTCGAATTTTACTGCTGGCGTCACACGTTCGGCACACGGGCTGCACAGTCGGGTATGGACCGTTTCACACTTGCCCGGCTCATGGGGCACAGCTCACCTGCTGTTGCGGCCCGCTATTACGTTCACGTCACCGAGGTGCACGTCGCCGCCGGGTTCAGCAAGTTCGTGGAGTACCAGACGCGCAAGGTGGCAGAGGGACTGGCCGCCGCGTTCCCCAAGGCGAGCGCTGCAATTCAGTAGGGGGCAATAAGGCGGGTCAATAAGAGGCGAAGCAACAGGTTTGTATTTACTGCGTAAAAGCCAGGGCCTTCAGTGCCGTCTTGTTCCGTATGAGCACGATTGAGCCTTGGTGTGAACAATCAGCCGCTTTCTTAGCTCGGCGAACAAGCGAGTCATGGTTTCCCGCGATGTGCCGATCATCTGGCCATCTAGTCATGCGTGAGAGCAAGGTTCACGCGAGAGTGGGGCTTAGCGGTTTCCCCGTCTTGCGCGCTCCAGTCGAGGAGCACCTTCGCCAGCTTTTCCTCGGCAGAGTCAAGAAGCACCACGACCCGAATCTCGCCGCAGGCCGCATTGTACTTTGTCGCTCAAGTTGTAAACGTCAGAGCAAGCAACGGGTGACAGGTCGAGTCCGCAGCCAGCGTCAAACCGCGGTGCTGGTCTGAGGGAACCCAGGCCGAATTAATGTCGCCGTGACTTCACGACTTCACCAGAAACTTTCAGGCGCGGTAACCCCTTACGTCGACAACTATTCGTATCCAGCACTTCATAAACTCAGCGTTCGCTCCGGGCGGGTTACTAATGGGATGGTCCGCCGCCTTTGACTCAGCGATCAAGCGGAGCGCCAAGGTGGGCCGAACCAAAGAGCAAGAAGGCTCGTCAATTGAGACGGCGTTAATCGGCTTCGGTAGTTCAGCCATTGCGCGGATTTTGGTTGGAGAGTTGGAGAGAGGGTTTACGTGGAGACTTTTCGAATTCCTGTTGAAGGGGAGACGTTATCTACAGCTCGCCTATCCTGCTGACCCCAATCCCAACCCGCGCAATCCGATCACGATAATTTGCAGCCCCAGCGCCACCTGAATGATTCCCAACACCGTCCCCAGAAGTTGCAGGGGCATGCCCGCATATTTCAGGATCGGCTTAGCGAACAGCATGGCTACGAGATCCAGCAACATCAGTCCCAGCAAGACGAGAAAAATCTCGCTTCGGGTGACAAAATCGGGGGTCAAGGTCATGAAAACAATCACCGCGGCAACGCCATATGGCGTGACGATGGTGGGAAATGCAAGCGGTGACACAGCCAACCTCAGAGAGGGCTCATATGCGTGCTTTCCCGCTGGCGCGCTGGAGTCAAATTGGTGCATCACGGTCTGCAGCGCCACCAAGAACAGGATGATTCCTGCGGCAATGGCAAGCACCGGCACGGAGATATGGTATTTCCGCATTGATCTCTCACCGATGAAGGCGGCAAACGCAAGCGCCAGGCAGGAATACACGAAACCGCGAATGGCCAGGCGCTTCGCAAAAGCCGCATCGCCACCGCGCGTCAGCTGAACAAAGGGTCCCAGGATTTTGATGGGGCCCAGCATCAAGAACAGAAACGTGAACATTTGCGTAATGGTCACGGTGTGGGGTGCGGCAGCACTGGAAAGCACCGGACCTTGACTCGCAAACAGACTAGTCGGGAAGACGCAAACGGCTAGGCACGCTGCAGAAGCAAAGCTTACGAGTGGCTTCGGTAGTTTGTCGCATGATGCATGAATTCAACCCCCGCTCGAGGAAACAATTAAACAGTGACAACCGACGAGCTCAAAGCCCATCCCGTTACGAAGCGAGCTAATCGCCAGAGCCCGGCCATGCCGAGAAGCGCAACAAACAGAGCGATGGTGATGCTCAGTGGCCAGCGCGCTGCCTTCGGTAACTCGCCGCGCGCCATACGACGAAGAGCACTCCAGTAGGAAGCGCCTGCCAGGAGCGTGCGGGAGAAGCCAATCATCCCAACCCCAAAACTCCCCATGGTGAAGGTGGTTCTGACCCAGGCGAGAGTGGTGCGATCCAGTGCCTGCGCGGTTCGAAATGATGCCAGCATGGTGCGCTTGCCCGCTAACTCAGTACGGGGATCGCTAATCGGAGTATCATTCATCTGGATGGGTTTCTTTCGCGATCGACGAATTAGGGTCACATGCTACCGCCCGACATGAGGGGTCCCACGATTCTTCTCTCAGGGACCCCTCATCGCGTTTAGTGGTTAGCTACGGCTGGTTGACCACAACATAGGTCGTGTTTCCGCCGGAGAATTGCGGCTGATAGTACGTGCTGCCGCACTGTTGGTAGGTGACGCCATTGGCGACGATTGTTGTGCAATTAGGAGGCAGGGTGTGCACCATCGACCCGACCACCACCGCAGTCGCTGTTGTTGCTGCCGCAACCGCCACGGCCGTACCAACCCCGCTGTGGTAGCAGCAACCTCCGCCACCGTAATAGCCCGAGTTGTAGCTATTGTTGGTGTTCACGTTGACATCGCGGTTGACGTTAACGTTGGTGTTGCGATTGACATTCGTATTCCTGTTAACGTTCGTATTCTTGTTAACGTTCGCGTTCTTGTTTACGTTTGTCGTTGCGATTCGTGTTGGAGCTGGAGTTCCGGTTCGAGGCGGCGTTCTTCGCTCCACTCGGCTGGTTAACGTTGGCACGCGAACTCGAACGCACGGCTCCATTATTTGCATTACCACCGCCGCGCGTTCCGGCAACGGAGGGAACGGTCAAAAAGAGCGCGAGTGCGAACGATAGAAAGGGGTGAATATAGAGTTTCATGTAGTAGCTCCTAGTTGCTGCCTGCGGAGGCTGCGCTCTCTTCGGCAAAGACTATCTTGTGGGCATCCGTTGGAGGATCGAAGATGAAGGCTGCATCGTTGTAAGACGGCGCGAGGTTCCAGGTAAGAACCGATGTGTGTTGGGGACGTGCGTCGTCGGTGAGGGTGGTCAAGACCAGTTTTTTGGGAAGCGGATGATCACCCAACTGGATCCAGACCTGCCAGTCAAGACCGAGCTGGCGATAGGCGTAATGTTCGCAAGTAACTCCGCCGACGTCGCCCGGTCCAAAATCGGTGGCTTCCGTGATCTCATTGGTGGAGGCACGAGGACCGCCCCACAGGAACAGATCGAGCAGCGGAATATCGATTCCGTATTTGTCGCTCACCACGTCGATCAATTCACCGATGGTAGATGGCGCAGCGACGGTTGCGTAGTATCCGGCGCGACGGGCGAACAGGGTAAACGTCTTCCCGTCATAGAGGAACAGACGAGACTTCTGGTCTCCTTCGACCTCGACCCGAAGCTTATTGGGCAACTGGGCCAGGATGTCCGTGGTGTGAGTGAACGTCAACTTCTCGCCGTCCTCCAGGACATCCTCGGAAGTGACGACAGCCTTGACCTGGAAATCCTTGAGCGAGCGAAGGTAGGTGCCCATATTGTTTAGGGCGTCCATCGCCGCAGGCTCGATTAAATCCGATTTCTGGGGACTGGGCTGCTGCGCCGGCAACGGCGCAGAAAGGCCAGTTGCGAGCGCGAGCAACGCGATTGCGTATCCAATGGTTCGTTTCATCAATTTGTTCTCCATTTCTGACTTGGTGCGGGCGGCGCCTCGGTTTCAAAAAGGCGGCTTAGTCGTCGCGAGTAGCCGTGGATCTCAAACAAAAGAACCGGAACGCTGCTTGCAATCGCCAAATTCCGGTGCGAGTGGACGCTCTTCTATACCTACTAAGTGCCTGGCTCGCGGCAGATAGCCTTCCTCATAACGAAAATAGGCTGCCGCTGACCACTCCGGTATTCGGAAAACTACTCGCCGGGAACACCGAAGAATTACGGCATCGACAAACCCTCGAGTCACTCCGGGTGGCCTGCAGTTTCTGTGGCACAGCTTCCATAGCTCCAAAAGCCCGTGACACCGTAGTTCTACGGGCGACCAATCGAGTAGTTTTCCGAATACCGCAGGGCTCAGCCACAAACGTATCGTCCGAAGTGGGTAAAGGTCGGAGTGGCCGAGGTCAAAGGTCACCAAGTGACAAATGGCTCGTCCAGGTGAGTGTCGGTCGGATGCTACATCGCTCCTTCTACCCATATCCCAAGCGGGGTCCACCCCGCGCATTTTCACAGGTTTGGGTATGAGTTCTGAACAATCCAGCCACTCCGAGTCCAGACTGCAGAAACTGATGGAACTGCGATGGCAGAGGGAAGTCCTCGAGCGTTGGCTGTACTGTTCCGGAACCCCAGACGATTCTCAGGCGCAACTCCGGGAAATGCTTGCGCACATCGATGCCGAGTTAGCGGCGCTAGAGACTCCAAGCCAAATGAGGCAAGGCAGCGCGCACTTGAAACAGGCTGATTAGAACCGAACATCCATCGGACGAACAGTCCGGAAGAACAGGAATTCCTCTTATGAAAAAACATTGGTTACGCATCACGCTGATTGGGCTCGCAGTTCTTGTGCTGATTCTGATTGCACTCCCATTTCTGATTAATGTGAACAGCTTCCGTCCGAAGATCGAGTCGGAGGCGAGCGCTGCATTGGGACGCCAGGTTACGGTGGGTAATCTGAGTTTGTCGCTCTTCTCCGGTCACGTCGAGGCGGACAACATCGCGATCGCGGACGACCCCGCCTTCAGCAAGTCGCCGTTCGTCACCGCGCAGTCACTCAAAATTGGCGTCGAGATGATGCCACTCATTTTTTCGAGGAAGGTGATGGTGACCGAGATCGTGCTGGAGCAGCCGCAAATCAACCTGCTCAAGGCTGCCAACGGGACATGGAATTTCTCGAGCCTGGGAGGAGCTGCTACCAAGACGCCAGCGCAACCCAAGACCGGCGAGTCGGCTGCGCCACCAGACATTTCGGTGGGCAAGCTGAACGTAAACGACGCCAAGGTGACGGTCGCACGATTGAACTCCTCTCGGAAACCCCGGGTCTACGACAAGGTCAACATAGAGGTGTCTAATTTCTCACCCACTTCAGAATTCCCGTTCAAGCTGACAGCACTACTGCCGGGGGGAGGGGATGCGGACATCTCCGGGAAGGCCGGCCCGATCAATGCGGCCGATACCTCCAAGACTCCGTTGGAGACCGCCGTCAAGGTCAACAACATGAATATTGCAGCCTACGGATTCATCGATCCCGCAAGCGGTATCGCAGGGCTGGCGAACTTTGATGGGACGCTAAGCTCCAATGGAAGCCAGGCAAAGGCCATCGGAACCTTCACCGGCACAAAACTGAAGTTGTCGCCCAAGGGATCACCCGCTCCCAAGACCGTTGTAATCAAGCATGCGGTAGAGATCGATCTCGACAGCGAGTCGGGCACTCTTACACAAGGTGATATTTCCATTGGCAAGGCGCAAGCCCATCTGACCGGAACATTCCGCACCCAGGGCGAGACGGAAGTAGTGAACCTGAAGCTGAACGCGCCTGCCATGCCAGTGGAGGAACTGGAGGCGATGGCACCTGCGCTCGGCATAGTGCTTCCGACCGGCTCGCAGCTCAAGGGTGGAACTCTGTCGGCGAAGCTGGACATCGCTGGCCCGGTCGACAAGTTGGTCATTACGGGGCCAGTAAGGCTTTCCGATACCAGCCTGTCTGGCTTTAATCTGGGATCGAAGATGGGAGCAATGTCGGCATTCGCCGGAAAGGCAGTGTCGAATCCCGACACCTCGATTCACAATTTCAGCCTGGACGCGCGGATCTCGCCCGCAGGCACGCAGGCTGACAACATCAATCTCGATGTTCCCGCCATCGGCGTAATCACAGGAGCGGGCACGGTAAGCCCGGCGGGAGATCTCGCCTTCAAGATGCTGGCTAATCTGAGCGGAGGAATGGTAGGCGGCGTCAGCAAGGTGGCATCAGTTGGCAGCGGCAAAGGCGGCGTCCCATTCGCTATTGAGGGTACGACTTCTGACCCGAAATTCATTCCAGATGTCGGAGGCGTGGCCGGAAGCCTCGCTACCGGTGCGGCGAAAGGCGCGGTCTCTGGAGCCGGAGCGGTCCCTGGTGCGGCGACAGCAGCTCCAACCAAGGCGGTGGGCGGATTGCTCGGAAAGAAAAACTAGAGCGGCGCTGGATGGCCTGAGCCTGTCATCGGTTGAAGACGGCAGGCTCAGAAAACCCATCGACGTTCCGGCGATACCGTGACATAGAAGGCGAGCATGCAGAAAACAACAAGTGGGAACGCGGGTATTTCCAATTTTAATGGGTGATCTCACAGTTCAGTCCCACTGCTTCTTTCGGGCAGACAGCATGCGAACCACAATCCTGATTGCCGATGACCACCGGCTTTATGCTGAGGCCCTTCGCTCAATGTTGGGTCCAGCTTATGAGACCGTTGGCATCGCCACTAATGGAGAAAAGCTCACAGAACTGGCGATACGGTTTAAGCCGGATTTGATCGTGACCGATCACTCGATGCCTCTGTTGAACGGTCTTAAAGCGGTGCACGCCTTGGCGAGAATGGGCCTGCATAGCAAGTTCATCATTCTAACTACACGCCGGGACGTTAGCCTCGCGGTGGACGCGTTTCGCTTGGGAGCGTCTGCATTCCTCTTAAAGACCGCAAGCAGCGACGAATTTACAAAGGCTCTTGCAGTTGTGCAGGGGGGCGGATGTTATCTGAGCGTGCAGTTTCCTTGCGACCTAGTAGCTGTGCTTGCGGTGGCTGCTTGCCGCCTGGCGGACGGCGATCCGTGGTAAGCCGCTTCGAGAGTCTAGGCTGAAATTGTTTGCAGAGCGCTGCGCCAGCGATAGACAACTACCACTGCAAGAAGTGAGACCAATTCCAGGACAAAATAAACCAGGATGAAATCGAGGTCGTCGAACCGATGCAGCGTCGCCACTGTAACCACCGCAAGAACACCGATATGACGTGCGGGAAATGCAGTCACATAAGGTATCGCATCGTACGTGGACAAGCGCAGGACTCTGGCGATCCCCTTAGCCCCGGCCAAGGCAGTCAAGATTAACGTTGCACTCGCAATCAGGTTAGTCCTCAAGTCAGTTGTCAACTGGCCGGCTCGCGTTACGCAGATAAACACGCAAAGAGCCACGGTGCCACCGGCGCAGGCGTTCCGCAGGAGGGCTGAGAATCTTGTGATCCGGGCGGCCCCGACGTTTCTCAGCGCTACTCCCAAAAAGATTGGTGCCCAGGTGAGAACGAAGATCCGGGCGAGCAAGACACTCGACGGAACCATGAACGGGAATGCTGCACCGAAAAACTTGCGGTAGAACGCAAAGGTCAAGGGCATTACGATAGGCGCCAGCAAGCAGGAACAGGCGCTGGCCGATACGGAGAGCGCGAGGTTGCCGCGCGCCAGCAAAGTAAAGAAATTGGCGACGTTGCCGGTGGGACATACCGAGAGCATTAGAACCACAAACCTTGTTTGCTCGGGCATGGGCACAATGCGAACGATGAGGATCGCCAGCACGGGAAGCAGAAAGATTTGACCCAGCGGCATTCCTGGCAGCAGGAGTTTTCGCTTGGCGAGTTTAGGGATGGCGCCAACCTCGAGTTCTAACCCCACGGCCAGCATCGTGGCGGCCGTCAGGACCGAAATAGTTGTACCCAACGTCAGCGCCATCATCTCTCCCAACAACCTATCGTCTGCCCAAGGTGAGGAACATGTTACGAGATCGCCTCTGTGGAGAGGAGGGCTCTAAGTTTGTTGCACCGCCGGAACTCGGACGACGATCTCGGTACCGTTTCCTGGATGACTATTGATGAGCAACGTCCCCTCCAGGAGTCGCACGCGCTCTTCGATGTTGATTAGACCGATGCCTTGGCGACCTTCGGCTTGAGGATTGAAACCCCGGCCCTCGTCGCGGACCCGCATTTCCAGTTGGTCTGCTTTTCGGGTAAGGCTAACGTGCGCGCGCGCGCTATCGGAGTGTTTAGCGATATTCATTAGGCTTTCCTGAAGCACACGGTAGAGGCACATCGCAGCCTGCTCGGATGCGTCCTCGTCGGAAGCTGACGTCTCGAAGATGGTCTCGATTCCACGGGCACGCTGGAACTCTTCGCATAGCGCTCGCAAGGAGCGGATCAGCCCCAGCAATGCCAACATAGTGGGGTGCAGTTGGTGGGATAGATCGCGCAGGTCCCCAGCAACCGCAACAATTGACTCCCTGACATCCTCCAGACCCGCATTCAGTTCAACGGATACTGAAGCTCGATCACGGCCAGCTAGGTTCTCAATCTTCATGGATACTACCGCCAGGCGCTGCGTGAAGTCGTCGTGAATTTCACGCGCGATTCGACGGCGTTCTTCTTCCTGCGAATCAACCAGGCGTCCGGCAACGGCGAAGAGCCGTTCGGCGGAGGACTGCAGCTCTTCCTTCTGCATCAGGAATTTAATTTGGGCGCGGCGTCGTTCGAAGAAACGGGAAAGCCGTTCGCCGGCGGCGACCAACGTGGCAAGGAGTTCACGGTCGGATATCAGCACGTCTTCGCTTCCGAATTCGATGATGGCTTCGACTTTGTCATCTGCCAGCACCGGAAGATGAATGCCCGTGCGAAGCCCCGCGTCATAGGACGCTTGCGCTCGCGGATAGCGCTCAGGATCTTTAGCGGTTTTCGCTATGTCTTGAACTATCGGCTTACCCGTGCGCAATACTTCTCCAGGCGAACCCACATCAGTTGGCCACGTCATGCGATTGCTCATCTCGAATAGGGTGGCAAAACGCTTCTGGTCCTTGACGTATACAATGTGCGCGGACTTGGCTAACTCCGGCTCGTCATCGTGGATGAGAAGGGCGTGACCAACCTGAAACTTCATGGTTTCGCAGACGACGTCGATCGAGCGCTGGAGCGCCTCTCGCATCGTGGTTGCGGAGTTCGCAATCTCGGCGACTTTCTGCACTAAGTGTGCGTCGCGAGTCGCCCTTTGGGATTCATCGGTTGCCTGTTTTTGTTCGCTCAGGTCCCACACTGAGCCGGTGAAGCCCAGGAACTGGTTTTGCGCATTGTAGCGTGGCGATCCGCGGTCTCGGACCCAGCGGTAGTCGCCATCCTTGTGTCGCAAACGATATTCATGCGCGAACTCGCACTTCTGGTCGAAGGCAGCAAAAAAAGTCCTTTTGAGCGGCTCGCGATCATCGGGATGTACGAAATGGGGCCAGCCCTCTCCCAGTGCGTCCTCCAGCCGCGCTCCGGTAAACTCCAGCCACTGGCGACTTACGAAAATACACCCTTTGTCTGGACCGGACATCCAGATCATGACGGGCGCCGCGTCAGCCAGCGAGCGAAATTCCTGATCCACTGAATGTGGAGTAACGTGACCAAGTTTCTCGGCCGTAATGTCCCGATGGAAGATTATGGCGTTCGTACCTAGCTCCCGCCATGGGTGCACGGTCATGCGGAACCAGCGAAATGTGGGAGGAATAGGGCGGATGTAATCGTGCTCGAAGTGCTCCCGTTGCCCGTTCAAGACAGCTGTTATACCCATCAGCGCCCTGGCCACACTTTCATCAGCCGTTGAGGACTTGAAGAGCGCCAAGTAGTCGATCCCGACTGGGTCGCTGGCCGCAATGGCCGCTTCATTCCTTCGAGGAAGTTCCCTCCACACACGATTAACGGCAAGCACGCGGCCGGCGCCATCGATGATTACGCATGCGTCAGGCAGGGCCTCAATGAAGGAATGCAGAAGGCTGTAGTCCCAGCTTGGCGATACAGCATCGGCTTTCACTTCTTCCTCCCTGGAGATTGGCCTGGCGGTGGAGTTATCTGGACTGTGCCTTCGCTGCTTGCCAAGGCTCACGATCAACGATCGAGACGCACTAAACACTGCCTTCCAACGGTCGAACCGTGATCAGCCCAATCTTGATGGCATGTTGAACCAGCTCTGCGGTGGTACGGATTCCCAGTACATTCATTAGATTGTATTTGTAGGATTCCGCGGTTCGGGTTGAGATGTTCAGTTGGGTCGCGACTTCCTTCATCGTCTTTCCCTCAGCCACGAGCTGCAGCACTTCGCGCTGTCGTTTGGTGAGCTGGGGGCCTTTGTCCGACATGGGCCGACGGGCTGCTTCGGCGAGGACCGTGACCAGGTCGCAGGGAAACTGCGGGCTCAGGTAGCATCCGCCGCGGTGGGCGATTGCTATCGCTTCCTTAAGTTCGTCGCCGCTGGCTGTCTTCAGGACGAAGGCCGACGCTCCCGCCCGGAACACCAGTACCGCAAGGCTTATGTCTGCATGCATCGTCAGAACGATGAACTTGCTGCGCAGACCCATTGCTGTCAGGTTTTGCATCGCGTCCAGTCCGTTCAAGACCGGCATAGAGAGATCGGTCACCGTCAGGTCTGGCTTGAATCGCATTGCAAGTTCGGTGAGTTCGCGCCCATTGGTAGCAATACCAACCACATCGTAAAAGGGACTCAACAGCGAGCGAAGGCTCTCGGCAAAAAGCTGATGGTCATCAGCTATGAGCAGGGTGGGCCGCATGGTTTTCTCCGCGAGCAAGTAGTTGAAGGTCTACTGCCCGATCGCAAAATTAGCTTCGCGCTGAAAGAAAATTGCAGCCGGGTGGACGCAGCAAGGCTGGCTACACGTCAGTGTACTACCGTAGTTTTACGATAGCCAGCACCAAGTTGTCGCTGGAGTCGGCCACCATCCCCCTTTGGAATTGCCGGCACTCCCTTTGTTCTCCGATCAGTATTACCTCGCCAGACGACAGCCACTGACACCGTAGTTTTCCTGCACGCGCTTTCTGTAGGTTTTCGGGTTGGCGAAACCGCGTCTGTCCTCCACAGTTCAGACTGCGGGATAGTACTCGGGCAGCGCAGCTTGAACAGAAGCTGCAACCCGGGTGACTTGACATTTCTCGCGCATCCTGAAAATGCCGCGAATGCGGGGGAACATCCGCGGTGTTCCGGGATGAATGAAGAGATCCGATCAAATGTGAGTAGTCGATGACGAAGAAGCAGGAGGCAAGGCTGTGAAGATTAAGCAAACCACCCAACTGACAGGGATGGCATTGGCGAGTGCTGTCCTCCTGTTCGCGACCGCGTGTAGCAAGCCGGCCGGGGAAGCGAAAACGGCTGCAGTGTTAGCTGCCGCCCCACAAAAGTCAACGGATGCGATCCCGCACAATCGCCTGAAGGAAGCCTATTTCGGCGAGCAGCATTTACATACGGCCTATTCACTGGATGCCTACATCGGCGGCGCGCGGCTGATGCCGTCCGACGCCTACCGCTTTGCCAAGGGCGAAGCAGTAGAAGTGGGCGGGGTCAAAGTCCAGCTTGCCAAGCCTCTCGACTGGGCCGCAGTTACCGACCACGCCGAGTACATCGGCGAAATGTATTCCACCATGGTTGAAGGGGCTCCGGGCCACGATCAGGAGTTGCTCGAAGCAGTTACGCGGTCTGACCACGATGGAGGAACGCGAGAAATGGTTTCTCGACTACGTGGTCAAGAGCAATCGCTCCACCACCCCGCAGCATCCGCCGTTCTACGCCGGTCCAGAGACCTCGCTGAACGCCTGGAAGGCGATCCTTGCCGCTACCCAGGAAGCCTACGAGCCGGGAAAGTTCACCACCATTCCAGCCTTTGAGTGGAGCTGCGCCTGGAAGGGCGCGAACCTGCATCGTAACGTGTTCTTCCGCGACATGAACGTGCCCGACCGGCCGATGAGCTACATCGACCTCAATCACGAAGAAGATTTGTGGAAGTGGATGGCCAGCCTGGAAAAGGCGGGAATGCATGTCATCGCAATACCGCACAACTCCAATGCCAGCAAGGGCAAGATGTTTGCCGACACGGACTCCGCTGGCAGCCCGCTCACCATGGAGTACGCGGAAATGCGCAGCCGCTTCGAGCCGCTCGTCGAGATGATGCAGATCAAGGGCAACTCCGAGGTGCATCGCTGGTTCTGGGCGGCCGACGAGTTCTCCAACTTCGAGAATGCCGATTCCATCGGTGACTACAGCGACCGCGATTACAAGAAATATGGGAAGACGAACTGGGTGCGCTACGGCGTGACCAAGGCCTCGCCTACCAAAACTCGCTCGGGGTAAATCCCTTCCACTACGGATTCGTTGGCGGCACGGACAACCACGATGGCTTGATGGCAAACGTCGCTGAGGACAACTTCCAGGTCGGCAGTCACGGCGCCGCCGACAACACCGTGGAGAAACGGCGGACCGGCGAAGTAGGTGGCTGGATTAAGGGCAAAGACCTGAATCCCGGCGCACTAACTGGTGTCTGGGCGCCGGAGAATACTCGCGAGGCGATCTGGGACGGCCTGAAGGCCCGCGAGACGTTCGCCACCAGCGGCCCGCGCATCAAGGTGCGCTTCTTCGGCCAACTGGGTACGTTCGCGACTCCAAGCGATGCCAAGAGCCTTGTCGAGCAAGGATACGCGCAGGGCGTTCCCATGGGCGGCACCCTCAAAGGCCCTGGCAAAAGCGCTCCCAGCTTTACCCTATGGGCGGTCAAGGAAGTAGACGGTGCGAACCTTGACCGGATACAGATCGTCAAGGGATGGGTCGATGCCAAGGGCGAGCCGCACGACCAGGTGTTCGACGTGGTTTGGTCGGGCAAAAGAGCGCGCGGCGCCAACGGGAAGGTACCGGCGGTCGGCAATACGGTCGATCTAACCAAAGCGACCTACACGAACACCATCGGCAGCCAGGAGCTGATGGGCACCTGGACCGACAAGAACTTCAACCCGAAGCAGCCTGCGCTGTACTACGTTCGCGTACTGCTGATTCCGACTCCACGCTGGAGCACCTACGACGCGGTCCGGGCTGGACTGCCCTTGCTGGCCGACGAAGCATCGACCGTGCAGGAACGAGCGTGGTCGTCGCCCATCTGGTACACGCCGCAAAAATAAGAGAGCTGAGGAATTTGAGTTGAAGACTGGTTCCCCGTTAATCGTCGCGGTTTGTGGTATCGCATTGGTTCTTGCCTCGTGTCCGGCAGTGGCCGAAGAAGGCGGTTCGGGTCATTACTTTCCCGGTTCAATCTCCGATTTCGCCGATGCGGTGCCCGCGTCACCTACGTTCATTGTCCGTTACAACCAGATCTACTACAGCGGGGCGGTTGGCGCCAACCGGCCGATTCCGATTGGCGGCACGACCGCGCTCGGTCTGGTAGCGACCTCGTGGGGAGAAGGGCTTACCCTGGTCTGGCGGCCTGACCTGGACATGGGAAAGCACTGGAGCTATGCCATGTCAACGACCATTCCATTTATGCAAATCAGCGTCTCGGCCAGCGCTGTGGTGCCGATCCCAAACGGCAACGGCACGCTGGCCACGGTTTCGCGCACCGGAACCCGCAATGACCTTGGCGATACGGTCGTGATGCCGGTGATGGTCAACTATGCCGTCAATCCAAACTTCAGCGTGAACGGCAGGCTTGGGTTTTACCTGCCGACCGGCAACTACGCCGTCGGGCGTCTTGCCAACACAGGGAAAAACTACACCACCACTGAACCGGAGCTTGGTCTGCAGTACTTCGGCCAAAAGAATGGCCGTGAAGCCGTGTTGTACACAGGTTTCGACTTCAACACAGAAAACCAGCCACGCACTACCAGACCGGCACACAGTTCCATCTGGATGGAACGCTGGCGCAGCACCTGCCCCTGTTCAAGGGATTGGCCGGAATCGGTGTGAACCCCTTCTATTACACGCAACTCACCGGCGACAGTGGTTCCGGCGCAACCCTCGGCAAGTTTGAGGGCACCACCGTCGGCATCGGTCCTGTTCTGTCCTACATGAAACCGAAAGGAAAGAATGGCCACTTTGACTTCATCGCTGACCTCAAGTGGCTCAACGAGTTCTACGTCAAGAACCGGCTACAAGGGAACACGGTCTTCATCAAGATTGTTCTCAAGTTCTAGCAAACCAGTGCCCAAGCAACAGCGTGAGGAGTCTCCGAAATGAACATGAAATGCTACGGCATTTTGACCGCCGCCAACCTGATGTTAGGGGCTCTATTCTCCCCCATGGCAGGTGCTCAGGAAATCCTGCCCTTCCCGCCCACGCCGTCCGCCTCTACTGCGGGCTTGACGATGAAGGATTCCACCTACAAGAAGCGAGTTGACACCAAGCACCTCGCCGACGGCGCTCCCAACATCCTCATCATTTTGATGGATGACCTCGGTCCGGGCACGCCCTCGACCTATGGCGGCGAGATCAATACTCCTACCCTCTCTCGGATAGCGCAGATGGGTATTTCTTTCAACCGTTTCCACTCCACCGCCATGTGCTCGCCCACACGAGCTTCACTGCTCACCGGACGCAATCACACCTTTGTCGGCAACGGTCAGATCTCGGCAATCGCGAATGACTTCGACGGGTTCAGCGGAATCGTCCCGAAATCGTCGGCGACAGTCGCCGAAGTATTGAAGGACTACGGTTACAACACCGGTGCCTGGGGCAAGTGGCACAACACGCCCGAAGATCAGATCACCTCCAAGGGTCCGTTCGACTATTGGCCGACCGGCTATGGTTTCGAGTACTTCTACGGCTTCCTCGCCGGGGAGGCATCGCAGTACGAACCGACCCTGACGCGCAACACCACCGAGGTCACGGAGGAGAAGCCCAAGGGCTACCACCTCACCGAGGACATTGCTCGGGACGCCATCAAATGGCTGCGAGAGCAAAACGCCTACGCGCCCGATAAGCCGTTCTTCATGTACTGGGCTCCGGGCGCTGCACACGGTCCGCACCAGATCTTCAAGGAATGGGCCGACAAGTATAAGGGCAAGTTCGACGATGGCTGGGATGCCTACCGCGAACGCACCTTCGCACGCGAAAAAGCCATGGGCTGGATTCCTCAGGACGCGCAGCTCACCCCTCGCGCCGCCACCATGGCTTCCTGGGATTCCATCCCCGACTCCGAGAAGCCGTTCCAGCGTCGGCTCATGGAAATCTTCGCCGGATTTGCCGAACATGCCGATTACAACGCGGGCAAGGTTATCGACGAGATTGAACGGGAAGGAAAGCTGAACAACACCCTGATCTTCTACATCTGGGGCGACAACGGCTCCTCATCCGAAGGCCTGAACGGCACCATCAGCGAGCAGTTGGCACAGAATGGAATTCCGACCACGATCGCGCGAACACATCGCCGCGCTGAATGAACTCGGTGGACTCGATGTACTGGGCGGCCCCAAGACCGACAACATGTATCACGCCGGATGGGGCTGGGCCGGTAGCACTCCGTACAAGGGCACCAAGCTCATGGCTGCTTACTTCGGCGGCACGCGTCAGCCCATGGCCGTGTCATGGCCAGATCGCATCAAGCCAGACCCCACTCCCCGGCCGCAGTTCCACCACGTGATTGACATCGTGCCAACAATCTACGAACTTACGAAGATCACTCCGCCCCGTGTCGTGAACGGATTCGAGCAGGATCCGATCGCCGGCGTCAGCATGGTCTATACGTTTGCCGATCCCAAGGCGCCGGGAACGCGTCACACTCAGTTTTTCGACATCATGGCCAGCCGTGGAATCTACCACGACGGATGGTACGCAGCAGCCCCGGGACCGCGCGATCCCTGGGTGGGCGGCATGCCGAAAGGCATCAAGGAATGGTCTCCCCTCACGGACCAGTGGGAGCTTTACAACATCGATGTTGACTGGGATCAGGCGAACGACATCGCCGCCGCGAATCCACAGAAACTCGAGGAGATGAAGGACCTCTTTCTGATGGAATCGACCAAGAACAAGAACCTTCCGATCGGCGGCGGCATGTGGTCCACCGCTATGTTCCACCCTGAAGATGCTCCCGCCTCGTCCCTCACCGAATGGACTTTCGATGGGCCTATGACCCGGATGCCCGAATCGGCTGCGCCCAAACTCGGAAAGAACAGCAGCCTGGTGAGCATGGATGTCGACGTTCCGGCGAATGCCAACGGTGTGCTGTATGCTCTGGCCGGTTTCTCTGGAGGCGTGACCTGTTACATGAAGGACGGCATCCTGAGCTATGAGTTCAACCTGTTTGAGGTCGAGCGCACCAAGATCAAGTCTAAGGAAAAGATCCCCGCAGGCAAGGCGAAGATTGAGGTCGAATCGAGGTTGGCTGGCCCCATCGGGGGAGCGATGAACGTGACACTGAAGGTGAACGGTCAGACGGTGGCACAAGGCCAAGTGCCGCGGGCCATGTCGCTACACTTCACCTCCAATGCGACCTTTGATATAGGCGCCGATCTGGATTCGCCTGTATCGCTCGATTACTACGACCAGGCGCCGTTCGCGTTTAACGGCACGATCGGCACGACGAAGATCACGTATCTCAAGAAGTAGAGCCCATGCTGAGTCTTACGGACTAATCGCAAACCGCCGAAATTGACGATGACTAACTCGCTGGGACACACCGTAGTTCTTCGGTGCTTCCAGCGAGTAGTTTTCCGAATACCTAAACCTCAGGTCCGAACCTATCTTCAAATGGAAGGCGTTGGCCTTACACGGAAAGGAATACGAACATGCGAATTGCCCGTTTGGTTTTCCCGATGATCGCGCTTTTACTTTTTGCAACAACAGTTTCGCTGGTTCCTGCACAGGCGCAGGGTCGTCAGCTTCACATCAAAAAGGCCATCTATGGCAAGAACGGACAGGGCATGGACGTAACCAACCATCTCCGCTCCCTGATACAGAACAACTCCTTGGATGTGAAGGTAAAC
Organism: uncultured Acidobacteriaceae bacterium; assembly: GCA_963840905.1. Lineage (GTDB taxonomy): Bacteria > Acidobacteriota > Terriglobia > Terriglobales > Acidobacteriaceae > Bog-257. Next base: position 293,347 of record CAWJAO010000003.1, on the reverse strand, counting down.
AACAAGAATATGGGCGGAGATCCCAATACCGGTGCGGACAAGTCCGTGAAGGTTGAGTACACCTACCAGGGACATACCAGTACGCGGGTGGTCAAAGAAGGCGATCGGCTCAAACTGCCGTGATCAGCAATTTCAGGGCGCGGCGGTGACGAGCTTGATGTGGGCTGGCCCGTAACACATTGAGTAGCGAACGAGGCGGATTGGTCTGGCAGCGATGTTGGCTTGTGAGTATCCTAGCTTGCTCTATCCGTATCTCGGTGCGAGAACTTACTAAGTCGTGGGGATCAGGAACCACAACCCGTCAACCGTGTGCTTCTTCTGACGTTACATTCCAAGGGCCTTTTTGCAGGTCTGGTATACACAGCGGTATACAGATTGGCCCCAGCGGGCCGTAACTCATTCACAATGTTCGCTAAGCTGCTAGATTCTCAATCTTCAAACCCGGGTTCGATTCCCGGTAGCGCTACCAGACCTTAATACCTCTGCAATCAATTGCTTGCCAAGCTCTCGCCGAACCAAACTCCCACTAACCATCTGCTATCGCGTGCCTTTGCCCTCACAAACCTCTTGCATCACGCGCTTGTGCTCACCTGCGCGGCCACGGCCCTGCGCGCCTCCGAAAATTCTGGCGCTGCGCTGGTCATTCTGTGGGGTGACGGGAGGATTCGGGTTGAAAGCCAGCCTGCACGAGATGCAATTCTGGTCGCGTCATCATTTGCTATTAGCTGTGTTTTACTCAGAAAAAGGGCAGGAATCGCGGTCCTGCCCTTGATGTGCGACTATCAGGGATGGCAGGCGAAGGTGGTCGCACTTACCTGGATTGGATTGGTACAGAGCGGTCCAAGCTTCGTCCGGGCATCGGGCAGAGAGATCATGGCCGCCGGGCCGGCTTTATGCTCTCCGTTGAACGGAGTTGGGTGGTTGGGATCGAAGCCACAAGGCGCCGCATCCTGAGGGTTGTTGAACCAGAACCCGACGTGGAAGGTGTTGGTTGGCGGCAATGCCACGGCCGGGTCGAATCCGAAGATCTGGTCTAGAAGGACCGTCTGGATCGTGACGTCTGCGGTTCCATTGCTGTCACTCTCAATGTCGCTCTGATACCAGGCAAGTCCAAAGTTGCGGAAGTTGGGATCGCCGGTGCCGTCCGCCTGCAGGTTGCTGTTCTGGATGGTGAACATGTCGAAGCCGGTATTGGGCTTCAGGTGCTCAGCGTGCAGCGTAAGGACATCATTCAGTTCGCCACGGGTTACAGTTACCTGTGCCGTCGGGTCGTATCCGTCTCCTGCACTGAGGCAGTTGAGCACGGCCCTTTCCGGCGTAAGGTCAAATTGAGTCTGTTGAAGCTGAGCCCAGGCTGGGGTGAAGGCAACCAAACTGACGGATAACACCGCTAGGTGTAACCAGGATTTCATCACATCTACTCCTTAAGCATCTCTTCTTGGAATTTTGTCGCACCCGTCGTTGTTCCTGATAGGTTCCTGTCATAGAATCAGGATGCTCCAGGAGCAGCGCCGTGCGACTGTCGCACGATGCTCCTGCTGGAGGGGCGAAGTACTTAAGCGCTGGAAAGAAAATTCCAAGAAAATTGCAAAAGAAATCCAATAACCGCCGCGTCGTCGTAAAGCGTTGCACTCAGGGCAGTTGTATCAATTCGGCAGCTTTCAGCTGGCACCCGCGGAGCACCTCCTGCTGCGCGATGGTCAACCTGTCCCTCTAACTCCCCGGACCTTTGACTTGCTGGTCTTCCTGGTGGAACACCGGGGACGCCTGGTTACCAAGGACCAGATTCTCGATGCGGTGTGGCAGGGCAGCTTCGTGGAGGAAGCCAACCTGACAGTCTCGATTTCCGCGCTCCGTAAGGCGCTGGGCGAGAAGCGCGGCGAAAACCTGTATATCGATACCGTACCCAAGAAGGGCTACCGCTTCACGGCGAGTGTCGCCGAAGTGGAGGGCTTGCCCCTTGCGGGAGAGACAGCCGACGACGCGCCGCAGGGAGCGGAGCCCCGCCGCGTTTCCCGCGAACACCTCGCAGGAGCCCCTTGCATCCGGAATTGTTGGACCGCCGCCATCGCAGCTTACGAGCGACTCTACTCCGCCCGCGCCTATCTTCGCATTGGGAGAGCCCCCGGCTTTCGGCTCTCCCTCCGCCACGGAAGGCTTCTCCCGGATGCCGACCCTCCGCGCCGCTTTGATTGGCGCGGCATTTCTTGTGGCAGTCATTGCCGGTGTTGTTGGTTTCATGCGATGGAAAACGCCGAGCCAGCTTTCTGCTTCGCCAAGACGGCTGGCCGTTCTTCCCTTCCAAAATCTCAGACACGACTCCGCCAGCGATTTCCTTGGATTCTCGCTTGCCGACGCGATTATCAGCCGCTTGGGATACCTGAGCGAGTTGACGATTCGGCCTTCGTACGCGGTGCAGCAGTACCGGAGCGAAATTCCTGACGTTCAGCAGGTGGCGAAAGCGCTCGACGTTGACACGCTACTGACAGGGAATTTCATTCGCGAGGGCGAGAACTTGCGGGTGACCTATCAGTTAGTCGATGTCAGAAGTGACCGTGTCCTGCGCCAGGGAACGATCGACTTGAAGTATGAGAATCTGCTTGCCGTCCAGGACGACGTTTCCGCGCAGGTGATCAACGCGTTGGCCCTGCCCCTGTCTTCCTCGGAAGCCGCGTACCTGAAGAACGAGGAACCCATCTCTCCCTTGGCGTATGAGTACTACCTGCGCGGTGTCGATCTCTATTCGCGAAGCGACTTTCCCATGGCGATCAAGATGCTGGAAAGGTCAACGGACATCTACCCCGGTTATGCGCTTACTTGGGCCCATCTGGGCCGGACTTATACCGCGAGCGCTTCGTTTCAATTTGGAGGCGCCGAACTCTACAGTAAGGCGCAGGCCGCTTACCAGAGAGCGCTCGCGCTACAACCTAACCTCTTGCCTGCCCGGATCTACATGGCAAACCTGCTGACCGATACAGGCAAGGCGGAACAGGCTGTGCCGTTGTTGCGGCAAGCGCTAAGCGTGAATCCGAACCTCGCAGAGGCGCACTGGGAGCTGGGTTATGCGTACCGGCACGGAGGCATGCTGGAAGATTCGATTCGAGAGTGCAGGCGTGCTCGCGAACTCGATCCCGGAGTCAAGCTGGCAACTTCGGCCATGAATGGCTATCTCTACCTCGGAGAGTACGACGAATTTCTCCGCAGCCTGCCGCTGTTGAACGATTCTGCGCTGGTCGAGTTCTATCGTGGCTTCACGCTCTATCACATGCATGAATGGGACCGCGCAGCCGAGGCCCTCGATCACGCCTATGAACTCGACCCCTCGATGTTGCAGGCGCAGGTAGGCAAGGCCCTTAGCTTTGGCATTCGTCACCAGACCGAGAAAGGCATTGCTCTGTTGAATGCCGCCGAAAGTAAGATCACGAAACGGGGTGTTGGTGATCCCGAGGCGATCTATAAGCTGGCCCAGGCGTACGCCGAACTCGGCGATACTGCTTCCGCATTACGCATGTTTCGGCACAGCGTGGCTAGCGGGTTCTTCCCCTATCCGTACTTTGTACGCGATCCGCTGATGGCCAATGTTCGTCAGAAACAGGATTTCCAGAAGGAATTGCAGACCGCTCGCGAGCGTAGCGAAGCCTTCAAGAAACAGTTCTCTTGAGCGAACTGTTTTGTCTTGCCCTTGCCAAGGCCCGTGTAGCACTAACGTCCTACGCCTGCTGGCCTAAGGTTGTTAGTGATTGCAATTGGGCGACAGATGTGCGACAACATCTGCAACAGAACTGCCTGGATTCGCCAGGCGTCGGGGCGATTCCTGCTCGATGGGCCCTTCGTAAAATCCCCGATATTGCACTTTCCCAAGTCACATCAACAACGCTGATACCCTTTGCCGCTGGCATGTACAAGGTCAGAGAACTTGCGAGGATTTGTGATGGCCCGGACCATGGTTTTGAAGCTTGTCTTCAGTCTGTCAGTACTGATTGCCGCCGTTGCGCCAGTTAACGCGCAGTGGGCCACGCCAACGATTGACGGGCAGATTACCCCGGGTGAATACGGAGACAACAACTCGCTCTCCAATGCGGGAGGCACCGGGCAGACCTGGTACATGACGTGGGACGCCAACAACCTTTATATCGGCATTGTCAACGCCAACCTGTCCGAAGGCGCGGTGGTTTACGCCACCGGCGATCCCAAGAGTCCTCCAACGTGCTGCACCGACGCGGACGGTAACCTCACCGGCTTTCAGTACGACAACACCAACTTCGCGTCCCTGCCCTTTCGCGCAAAGTTCGTGACCTACGTCAAGACCGACTACCGCGAGTACCGTAACTCGGACGGCGCTGGTGGATGGACCGGGGCCGTTTCAGGCTATGGCATGTATGCCGACAATCCCAATAACCAAAATACCCGCGAAGTTGCCATACCGTGGAATGCCATCACCAGTGGCGGGGGAATTCCCTCGTCTTTTGTCTTCTTTGGCTATCTCACCTCCAGCGGCGGCTATGTCTACGGACAGGTTCCGACGGACAACAACATCGGAGGGTTCATTGGCTTGGGCGCCACGGCGACCCAGTACTACGCAATCGTGAACACCGGCGACGGCACCAGCACGCCGCCGTTCTCCAACGAGCAGCCGGCAGGCTTCAGCGGCGCCGACAAAGCAGGCTTCTATCACAATACCTTTGACCCGTTCTATCGCGATCAGGAAGGCGCTGTCCCAGAGAACACGCCAGTCACGGTACGCTTCCGCACTTTGCATTCGAGCGGTATCTGGGGCTTGACGGCCCGGGCCTACTTGTTCGACACGGCATCCGGGACCACCACCGGTCCGGTGGACACTTCCATGCCCTTCGAGCAGAACATTTCGATTAATGGTGTCGAATACGATGTCTGGAAAGCTACTCTCGCGATGCCTTCTACAACCACGGTTTACTACTACAAGTTTAAGATCAACCGCGATCAAACCAACGGCTGGTATAGCGACGACTATGTGGACGATAACGACAATGTCCACAAGGACGGCACCGGTACAGCAACCGACGGCGAGCCGTTCCCATCGTTCCAGATCACCGTATACGATCCCAACTTCCAGACTCCGGCCTGGTTGCAGAATGCCAACGTGTACCACATTCTGCCCGACCGTTTCCGCAACGGGGACCAGACGAATGACTACTGCCGTCCCGGTGGAACCACAGGCTGTCCCATCTTCTACGGACCCATCGACCAGGGAGGCCAGCAGGCCTTCACCTATAACTTGTGGAACACCCAGATCTGCGACCCTCGCGATCCGAGCTCCCCTTGCTACGGTGAGTACGGAAACCAGTTCTATGGCGGTGATCTGGGTGGCGTGCAGAACCAACTCGACTACATCCAGTCGCTCGGCATCGATACCATCTACATGAACCCGATTTTCGCGGCGCGTTCTTATCACCGCTACGATACCGACAACTACCTGCACATCGACCCGGCGCTGGGCGGCGACGCCGCCTTCGCTTCGCTGTCCGCCGAAATGCAGCAGCGCGGTATGCAGGTGATTCTGGATGGCGTCTTCAATCATGCATCGTCGGACGGTAAGTACTTTGACCGCTACGACCGCTATGGAGGGTCGGACCCCGACATCGGCGCCTGCCTGTCGCTAGGATCGGAGTGGCGTTCCTGGTTCAACTTTACCGACGACAACGTGCCCTGCCAGACGGGCGATTACATCGGATGGTTCGGGCTCGACAGCCTGCCGACATTCAACCACGGCGTCGATGCGGTGAAAGATTTCTTCTATCGGGCGCCTGGAAACGTCACCCAATACTGGTATGGCCAGGGCGCATCGGGATGGCGCTTCGACGTTGCCGACGACGGCAACTTCCCGCATTCCTGGTGGGTCGACTACCGGAGCTATGCCAAGAGCTACAACGGCAATGGTCCGCTGATTGGAGAAATCTGGCCGAACGCCAGTCAGTGGTTGGCCGGAGACCAGATGGACGCGGTGATGAACTATCGCTTCCGCAAGAACATCACCGGATTCGCTCGCAATGCGGAATGGCACGACGACAATAACAACGGCAGCAACGACATTCCGGGACTCACACCCAGCCAGTTCGACAATGCCATTCGCGCCGTGCGCGATGACTATCCACCGCAGGCGACCGCCGCAATGCTGAACCTGCTCGACTCGCATGACGTCAATCGCGCGTTGTATGTCATGACCGAGGACGGCGACACGGGTCTGGTACAAGCCAAGCAGCGGCTGGAACTGGCAGCGCTCTTCCAGTTCACCTACATCGGCGCGCCCATGGTGTACTACGGCGACGAGGTTGCCGTGAATTCGCCGTCGCTGGCAAGTAGCGGCAATGGCCCGATTGGCGATCCTTACACCCGGCCACCCTATCCATGGCTGGATCAGCCGGGCGATCCCACCGTCTATGGACCGCCCGATACGAGTGTCCAGTCGTACTACACAAACCTGGCTCACCTGCGCAAACAATATCCTGCGCTACGTAATGGATCGTTCGTTACCTTGTTCACCGGCGACGTGCAGGATTCGAACTCGGCTGCAAAAGTTAATCTCGCTCGAAACACCTACGCCTACGGGCGTGTGCTTGAGGGCGCCGACAGTGCGATTGTGGCCATGAATAACGGCTCTTTCACCAACCGCGCCGCCATCCCCGTAAGGGGACTGTTCGCCGATGGCACGCAGTTGCAGGACGCGCTGACCGGAGCACACTATTCGGTGAGTGGCGGAAAGGTGACCGTCACGCTCGCGGCTCGGACTGGCGTCCTGCTGCTGCCCGCGCCGATGAATATAGACCTGGCGCCGCCGATTGCTTCGATCACAACTACTCCTGCCCCGGGCGGAAGCGGTTGGTATAACACCAGCCCGGTCACGGTACACCTGAGCGCAACGGATTCAGGCAGCGGAGTCGAACAGCTCCGGTACTGGATCGACAATGGTCAGGTGATGGTAGCCGCGGGGAGCAGTGCCTCGACGCAAATCAGTGGTGCGGGCACGCAGTCGGTGGGACTGCGCGCGCGCGACAACGCCGGCAACGTGAGTCAATTGGTACGCCTGCCGGTGAATATTGACTTGGAGTCTCCTGCCGTGAGGGTCTCTGCCAGTTCCTCGTCGCTCTGGCCGGCAGATGGCAGGATGGTTCCTGTTACCGTCTCCGGCACAATCGCGGACAACTTGTCGGGCATCGATCCCAGCACTGCGGTCTTCACGGTGCACGACGAATACGGCCAGGTTCAACCGAGCGGATCTGTGAGCTTGAGCTCCGGAGGAAGCTACTCGTTCACTGTCTCCCTTCAGGCGTCGAGCAAGGTAGGCAACGGGGACGGCCGGAAGTATACGATCACCGTCAGCGCCGACGATTTTGCCGGCAATCGCGGTTCGGGGGCGACTACTGTAACCGTACCCCATTGACCGGGCGCACCGCTGACGATCACAAGCTCCGCATGGTTAGCCTTATAGACCGTAGGTCTACAACTTCTGGTTGGCCGACAACCACGAGTGGGGCAGACGCCCTAAGTAGCCAAAGTCAAAGGCTGCCAATTTTTACTTGCTCATCACATAAAACTCCCGATCCACAAGCAGCTAAGAGTCCCAGGCCACTACTAGCGAGACCTGCACAACCCGGCTTTCCCGAAAATCATGGTTCTGGCCAACCGCAGCGGCTCGGACGATGATCTTAGCTCCTGACGCGACAAGCTTCTTCCAATGGCATGGCGCAAGTAGTGATGGCTTCACGCAAAGAGAGGGATGATGCCGAGGCGGAGATGGCTCGGACATTCACCCACGGTAGAATGGAACCAAGAAGGCAATCAGTTCCGAATTGCCGCCAGTCTGGAGGTGGGTGACGGCACTTCCACAAAAGAACCAACCATCGATGACGATTCCCCCTCTGGAAGAGCCCATCCGCGCCGAACTGTTCAGTGTGGAGCGGCTTGAGCAGCACGCCGAGAGCCTTGCGGCGGCGCAGACGGTTATCAAGGAACGTTACCAGGGCCGTCCTCTCATTCCGCGGGTGATCGAAAACGGACGCGTGTTGCTGGATTCGTACCGGGCAATTGCCCGGGCGATTCAGGAGGAACGCGCGATAACGCCTGCCGCGGAGTGGCTGGTCGACAACTTCCACATCGTCGAAGAGCAGCTCCGCGAAATCCACGACGATTTGCCCACCGGCTACTACCGGAAGCTACCGAAGCTCGCCTCCGGTCATTTGCAAGGGTACCCGCGAGTTTACGGAGTGGCATGGGCCTATGTGGCGCACACCGACAGCCGCTTCGATCCGGAAGTGTTGCGCCGCTTTGTGAAGGCCTACCAGGGAGTACAACCCCTCGAAATCGGGGAGCTATGGGCAGTGGCTATAACCCTGCGCGTGGTGCTGGTGGAGAATCTGCGCCGGCTGACCGATCGAATTGTTCAAAGCCGCACCGAACGCGAGGACGCCGACATGTTGGCCGACAGCCTCCTCGGCACCGGCGGACAACGTTCCATTCCGACGGAAACGGCTCTGCGCAAATTCGAGAGAACGCCCCTCGCCCGAGCATTCGTTGTGCAGCTTATTCAACGTCTACGCGACGTCGACCCGAACGTGGGAGCGGTGCTGCGCTGGCTCGACCAGCGTCTGGCCGAGCAGGGAACCACGGCTGACGAAATTGTCCGTATTGAGCACCAGGAACAAACGGCAATGAATGTCACCGTGCGAAACATCATCCCCAGTATGCGTTTGATGACGGACTTTGACTGGCATGAATTCGTCGAAGACGTCAGCTTGGCGGACCAGATCTTACGCAGTCACACCAATTTCGCCGAGATGGATTTTGCCACCAGAGATTCTTACCGTCATGCCATCGAGGATCTCTCGCGAGGCTCCGGCATTTCGGAAATCGAAATAGCGGAACGTGTTGTTCGGCGCATCCATCGGGGCCGCGCCGAGCCGTCAGGGAAGGAGCCGCAACACGACGACCGGCGTGCTGATCCCGGCTATTACCTGATCTCGAGCGGCCGCCAGGCATTTGAGCATGAACTCGGCTTCCATGTGCCGTGGAAAAGCCGGTTGCGGCGCCTTTACATGCGAAGCGCTGCGGCGAGTTACCTGGGGACGATCGCCTTCACTACCGCCTTAATCGTGGCGTTTCCACTGCTCCATGAGAAAAAAGCAGGAGTTACGGACTGGGCCCTGGTTATGCTCGGACTCCTGGCTATTGTGCCGGCTTCCGAGCTGGCCATCGCGCTTGTCAACCGGCTCGTGACCGACCTGTTCGTCCCGCAAATCCTGCCCCGCCTGGAGTTGCGGGACGGTGTGCCAGAGCAGCTGCGAACGATTGTGGTGGTGCCAGCTCTGCTTACTTCCCAGCATGACATAGAACAATTGGTAGAGCGACTGGAGGTCCACTACCTGGCGAACTCGGATGGTGATCTGCGTTTTGCTTTGATCTCAGACTGGACGGACGCAGCGAGCGAGAGCATCCCCGGGGATGACGAACTGCTGGCTATTGCAGTTGACGGTATTGCACGGCTGAACAGGATCCATGGTCCGACTTCCGACGGTGGCGAGCGCTTCCTGCTGTTGCACAGAAAGCGGGTGTGGAACGAGAGCGAGGGCAAATGGATGGGCTGGGAACGCAAGCGTGGAAAGCTGCGTGAGCTGAACCAGTTTCTTCGCGGCAGCACCAACACTACGTTTCTTCCATTCAGCGGACGCGCAGGGGAAGCTCCCACCGGAGTGCGGTACGTGATCACGCTCGATGCCGATACCCGTCTACCGAGAGGCGTGGTATGTCGCCTGGTCGGCACCCTGGCACATCCCCTCAATCAACCCAGATTCAGCGCCCGCGTGGGTCGCGTTGTAGAAGGGTATGGGATTGTGCAGCCGCGTATCACCCATTCGCTCGCACCTGACGACGAGAAATCGCTTTTCCAAACGCTGTTTTCCGGCCCTAGCGGAATTGATCCTTACGCGTCTGCGGTTTCCGATGTCTACCAGGACTTATTCCACGAGGGTTCTTTCACTGGCAAGGGGATCTACGACATTGATGCCTTTGAGGCATCCCTGGCAAACAAAGTTCCGGATAACTCGTTGTTGAGTCACGATCTCTTTGAAGGAATCTTTGCACGCGTTGCACTCGCATCGGACATCGAGCTGTTCGAGGAATTTCCTTCCCACTATGAGGCGGCGGCCGCGCGGCAACATCGTTGGGTGCGTGGGGACTGGCAACTGCTGCCTTGGATATTGGGTCATGGCCCAGCAGCGCCGGGGGAGCGGCATCCCTTTAGCATTCCTGTCATCGGGCGGTGGAAGATGTTCGATAATTTGCGCCGCTCTTTGGCAGCGCCGGCCGCCTTTCTTGTGCTGGTAGTTAGCTGCGTGCTGCCGGCGGCGTCTCCCTGGATGTGGACGAGATTTGTTTTGGCAACGATTGCGCTTCCTGCCCTGCTACCGTTCTTGATCGGGATCAATCCTCCGCGACGTGGAATTTCGAAACGCACACATTTTCGGGCGATATTTACTGAGCTTTCGCTCGGTGTTTCCCAGATTGCCATTACGCTGACGATGTTGTCATACCAGACCTGGCTCATGCTTGACGCAATTGTGCGCACGCTGATTCGCATGCTCATCACGCACCGGCATCTGCTGGAGTGGGTGACTGCAACCCAGGCAAAGAACGCGGTTGATCTGAAGCTGTCGGCGATGTATAGGCGCATGGCCGGGGGCCTGCTGTTGGCAGTGGCGGCGCTCGTGGTCATCGCTTTAGGAAGTCGCCAGGCCTGGGCACTCATGCTTCCGTTCATCATCCTTTGGATTGCCGCGCCAGCGATCGCCCGCCAGATTAGCCTGCCTTCGCGCCGCACCGGTGCCGAACCGCTCTCGGCCGAGAATGCCCGGGCTCTCCGTTTGATTGTGCGTCGTACCTGGCGTTTCTTCGAAACCTTCATCACCCCGACCGACCATGCCTTGCCTCCCGATAACTTTCAAGAGGACCCGAGGCCAGTCGTGGCGCATCGAACGTCGCCAACGAATATGGGGCTTTATCTGCTGTCCACGCTGGCAGCGCACGATCTAGGCTACTTGGGCACTTTGGATACAGTTGAGCGAGTCGAAGCCACACTCGAAACAATGAGCCAGCTCGAATTGCTCCGGGGACACTTCTACAACTGGTACGATACGGTCAATCTTCATCCGCTGAATCCAAAGTATGTCTCGTCCGTGGACAGTGGAAACCTCGCCGGGCATTTGCTGTGCCTGGGCAACGGCTGCCGCGAGCTCATCTGGAAACCTTCTCTTGGGGAGCGTGCGCTCGTTGGCGTGAAGGACGCGATCGAACTCTTGCGGGAAGCGCTGAGCGAGGTCTCGGAAACGAAACGGACGAACATCGTTACCAGGAAGCAACTCAATACTGCCATCGACGCCCTGACCCATTCACTGGAACTTGTTCCGGAGAACGCAGCGGAATGGGCGGCGCGCTTCGTCGAGCTGAAGACGCGTGCGGCCACCGTAGCTGACATTGCGCAAGCCTTCGCCCAGGAGCGCGGCGACCCTCCCAATTCCGAATTGCGCACCTGGGCCGACAGCGTTCGAGCGTGTGTCGAAAGTCATGCACGGGACGCTGAGATCCTTATTCCGTGGATGCGCATGGACTCGAAAACCATTATGGCAATGGTCGAACGGCGTCGGGAGCAAGTAACGGAGTGGGTAGCGATCGAGCCTTTCTTTGAGACTCTGCCTGAGCTGGCGGGTGTACCCGAACGTTGCGAGGCTGCGCTTCGGAGGCTTGCCGTTTTGCGGGCCGGCTTGCTCAATGACCCATCGACGACTGCCGACCGCCTGTCCCGCATCGATGTCCTGGAACAAGCCCTGCAGAGATCCGCGAAAGACGCCGAGGCACTTATTCGTCGCCTGTCTTCCGTCGCGCAGAAGGCTGAAGACATGTTTCACTCCATGGACTTCGGCTTTCTCTTCGATAACACGCGCAAACAATTCTCCATCGGCTACCGTGTCGCGGACAATACTCTGGACGCCAATTGTTACGACTTGCTGGCATCGGAGGCGCGCCTCACCAGCTTTATTGCGATCGCTAAGGGCGACGTTCCAGCCTCCCACTGGTTCCGCCTGGGTCGGCCGCTCACTCCCGTGGGCCGCGGGTCCGCCCTCATTTCGTGGTCGGGCTCCATGTTCGAATATCTAATGCCGGCGCTCTTGATGATTTCACCGACCGGCAGCCTGCTCCACGAGACGTACGAACTCGTGGTGCGCCGGCAAATTGATTACGGCAAGGAGCGAGGAGTCCCTTGGGGAATCTCGGAGTCGGCCTATAACGCGAGAGACCTTGACCTCACATATCAATACACAGCTTTTGGTGTACCTGGATTAGGGCTTAAGCGCGGACTCAGCGAAGACCTCGTTATTGCACCCTACGCCACTGCGCTGGCGGCGATGATTGATCCAAATGCGGCGACACAGAACTTTGCGCGACTCGCAGAAGCCGGTGGCAAGGGTGTTTATGGTTTCTACGAAGCGCTCGATTACACCAGCACGCGGGTGCCCGAAGGCGAAGATAAGGCGATCGTGCGGGCTTACCTGGCGCACCATCAAGGAATGTCTCTGGTTGCGCTCGCCAACGTACTGAACCAGGAGGCAATGCGGACCCGTTTCCACGCTGAACCGATGGTAAGAGCCACCGAGTTGCTGCTACAGGAGCGCACGCCGCGTGACGTGCTGGTCGCCCGCCCGAGAGCGGAAGAAGTCTCTGCTGCGGCGCACGTGCGCGACCTCGTTCCGCCGGTCGTGCGCCGCTTCATTTCACCGCACGAATCGGTTCCTCGGACACATCTGCTCTCCAACGGGCGCTATGGGGTGATGGTAACAACGGCGGGCTCGGGGTATAGCCGATGGCAGAATCTCGCGATCACGCGTTGGCGCGAGGACGTTACGCGGGACTGCTGGGGCTCCTATATCTTTCTTCGCGATGTGCACACGGGGTACGTTTGGTCGGCTGGTTACCAGCCCAGCGGCGCCGAACCTGATGCCTACGAAGTGACCTTTAGTGAAGATCGCGCCGAATTCAGTCGCCGTGACGGTACCCTCACGACGCAGCTGGAGGTGATTGTCTCCCCCGAAGACGATGCCGAGGTGCGCCGGGTTTCAATTGCCAATCTGGGGATGCGCGTTCGCGAGGTACAAGTCACTTCGTATGCCGAACTTGCGATTGCACCTCAGGCAACCGACGAGGCCCACCCGGCATTCTCCAATTTGTTCGTCGAGACGGAGTTCGCAGCAAGCGAGGACGCGTTGGTGGCAACACGTCGCCACCAATCCGAAAAAGAAACCATAGTCTGGCTTGCTCACGTTGCGGTTGTGGAAGGCGAGTCCACTGGAAATCTGCAATTCGAGACGGATCGCGCCAAGTTTATCGGACGAGGACATCAGGTTCGCGACGCGGTATCGATAAGGGATGGCCGTCCTCTTTCGAACACCGTTGGTCCGGTGCTGGACCCAGTCCTCAGCTTGAGGCGGACGGTGCGAATCCCGCCAGGCACAACCGTTCGGATTGTCTTTTCCACCATGGTCGCTCCGACACGCACGCAGGTACTCGACCTGGCAGATAAGTATCGGGATGCCAGAAACTATGAGCGTACTTTAACGTCGGCTTGGACGCAGGCTCAAGTGCAACTCCATCATTTGGGCATCACGCCGGATGAAGCTCACTTGTTCCAAAGACTCGCCAATACCGTGCTGTATTCCGATCCTTCCCTGCGACCCTCTTCCGATGTCCTGAGTCAGAGCACGCTGGAGCGTTCCGCTCTATGGGCGCACGGGATTTCGGGTGATGTACCCATCGTCCTGGCACGGATCGACGAAGCCGCAGATGTTGGGATCATCCGGCAGTTGCTGCGGGCGTACGAATATTGGCGTTTGAAGGGGTTGGCCGTCGACCTCGTTATTCTTAATGAGAAACCACCATCCTACGAACAGGAGCTCCAAGGTTCTTTGGACGATCTTGTGCGCGCTAGCCAGCCGCACGGCTCCTCATACCGGGACGACCTTCCAGGGAAAGTGATTCTCCTTCGCGGAGACCTGATCTCTTCGCAGGAACGCGCTCTCCTGCAGGCCGCGGCTCGCGCGGTGCTGCTTAGCCGTCATGGTACGTTGGCCGAGCAAGTTATCCGATCGCAGCGCTCCGACGCCGGGTCGCGCCCCTTTGCTCGCCCACCTCATCGGGGTAAGGACGCAGACGTGCCGTTGAACACGCCGGACGTCGAATTCTTCAACGGACTGGGAGGCTTCGGCGACGGGGGCCGTGAATACGTGATCGCCCTTGGGGAAGAATTGCGGACCCCGGCTCCGTGGATCAATGTGGTTGCAAATCCTTCATTCGGTTTTCTGGTCTCGGAATCCGGTTCCGGGTACACCTGGTCAGGCAACAGCCGGGAGAATCAACTTACTCCCTGGTCGAACGATCCCGTGACTGACCCGCCGGGTGAGGCGATCTACATCCGCGATGAACAAACGGGGGCCGTGTGGAGTCCCACGGCGCTGCCGGTTAGGCACGAAGGTTCGTCCTATATCGTGCGGCATGGCCAGGGCTATAGCCGCTTCAAGAATGGCTCAGAAGGAATTCTGGCAGAACTGCTTCAGTACGTGCCGATACAGGACCAGATCAAGATCTCACGCCTGGTTCTGCAGAACGAGTTCGGGGCGCACTCGTCGTCTATCCGTGACTGCCTTTACGGAATGGGTGCTGGGGAATTCGCGCAGCATTACGGCACCGCACATTGTCACGGAACTCGATACGCAGACGAAAGCTCTGTTTGCTCGAAGCGTCTGGGGTGGTGAGTTCGGCGGGCGGGTTGCCTTTTCCGATCTCTGCGGACGACAGAGTTCATGGTCGGGCGATCGTACCGAATTCCTGGGTCGCAACGGAACGACAGAGCGTCCTGCGGCCCTTCAGCGAGGCGGCCCGCTCTCGGGAAGAGTGGGCGCGGGCCTTGATCCATGTGCCACGCTGCAAACGACATTCGAGTTACGTCCTGGGGAGCGTGCCGAGGTGGTGCTCCTTCTGGGCCAGGGGAAGAGTAAAGAAGAGGCGCGGGAATTGATTGGTCGTTATCGCGCTGCGGACCTCGACGAGGTCTTACTCGAAGTGACCCGCCAATGGGATGACATGCTGGGGACCGTGCAAATCACCACACCTGAGCGGTCGATGGATATCCTGGTCAATCGCTGGCTGCTCTACCAGACCCTGTCCTGTCGGGTGTGGGCGCGCACGGGGTTTTATCAGAGCAGCGGGGCCTATGGCTTCCGCGATCAACTGCAGGACGTGATGGCCCTGACCGTGGCCAAACGCGACGTCGCTCAGAAGCATCTCCTGCGAGCCGCTTCGCGCCAGTTCATCCAGGGTGATGTCCAACACTGGTGGCATCCCCCATCCGGACGAGGCGTGCGAACCCGTATTTCGGATGACCTGTTGTGGCTGCCTTACGCCGTAATCCACTTCATCGAGGTGACGGGCGATTGGAGCTTGCTGGATGAGGTCGTGCCGTTCCTGGAAGGCGACGTGCTCGCGGACGGACAGACCGAATCCTACTTCCAACCGCGCACCTCACAGACACGAGCCACCCTCTTTGAGCACTGCGCGCGCGCCCTCGACCGGAGCCTCGCCGTGGGTAGCCATGGTCTACCCCTGATAGGCACTGGCGACTGGAATGACGGCCTGAATCGCGTGGGGCAGGAGGGCAAGGGCGAGAGTATATGGCTGGGTTGGTTCCTGCACACGATACTCTGGGAGTTCGCCAAGGTGGCGGATGCGCGTGGTTCGCACAAACGCGCCGAAACCTGGCGGCTGCATGTCAGCGCGCTGAAGGCCGCGCTCGAGCGGGAAGGCTGGGACGGAGAGTGGTATCGCCGCGCCTACTTTGATGATGGTACGCCGCTCGGCACCGCGTTGGACAAGGAGTGTCGCATTGACTCCATTGCTCAATCGTGGGGAGTCATAAGTGGCGCCGCGGAACCGGCTCGTGGAGCGCGCGCCATGGCTGCGGTCAATCAGCATTTGGTACGGCGCCCCGAGGGGCTAGTTTTGCTGTTCACGCCTCCGTTTGATCACACGCCCCACGATCCCGGCTACATCAAAGGGTATTTGCCGGGCATTCGCGAAAACGGTGGACAATATACGCATGCTGCCGTGTGGGCGGTTCTGGCATTTGCCGCACTCAGCGACGGAGATAAGACGGCGGAACTGTTTCGTATGCTGAATCCTATCAATCAAACGGCTTCGCGAGCGACAGTACAGCGGTACAAGGTGGAACCCTATGTGGTGGCCGGCGATGTTTACTCCGAACCTCCACATGTGGGGCGCGGGGGGTGGACCTGGTACACCGGATCGGCCGGGTGGCTCTATCGCGCGGCCATCGAATGGATCCTCGGATTCCGCATACGCGGAGCGACACTCTCGATCGATCCCTGCATTCCGAAAAGCTGGCCAGACTATTCCATGACTTTCCGTTATCACTCGACGGTCTACAAAATTAGAGTAGAAAACCCTTCTGGTGTTTCGCGTGGCATCGTTTCAGCTTCAATGGACGGCAAGCCCCTGGCCATCCCCCCGATTGTCCCGCTTGACGATAGTGGTGGGGATCATCAGGTCCGCATTGTTCTCGGATAGTGATGTTTCCAGGAATCGCGCCTGCCTGTCCCGTAGTTCCGTTTCGGGAATCATACGCCAAATATTCCCCGAAACTCCTATTCCATTCCCTCGCAATGTACTAACTTGAACATGGCGCCGAAAAAAAGGTAGACGTACCTTCTTTTCGGCGCCTTTTGCTTTGCCCCTGAGAAACTCGTCGTGTGCCAGCGGCAATGGCAAAACAGGCGGGCCTAGTGCCCGAGCCTGACACGAGATATTTGATAACCGAAACACTCAAGCCGTCTGCGCAGAGAATTCGCTGCGCGGCGGCCATAGCGAGGTCCTGTTCCGCATGGGACACGGACGAGCTCACAGGACCTTGCCTCCTTGAGGCATTACCTCATTGCGCGCTAATATTGCGTTTCTGTGGTCTCCGTTGCTGGAGTGTGGGATTGCGAATCAGAGGGCCCTGTCGATGTCGAGTCTGAAGGCGGTACCGATGTCGCCTCGAACACCTGCGTCAGGCTCACCAATCCCATCACATCGGGAATAAACGACCGGAGAAACCCGGGCGCTTTGCTCAAATAGGGTGCGGTGAAGGCTTCCAGGTTTATAGGTGCGCCGGAAGCCGAAGCAGGCGTCGATCGCAGCTTCGGTTCGTTATTGGAAGAGAAAATGACGCTCCCCACTTGCGCTCCGGCTGTTAGCCCATCAACCACAAAGGAAAGAGGCGCTCCCTGCGGATCGGGGTTTGTTGCCGAAGTCGAGAACTCAAACCTGTCCTGCTCGGTGCGCCGCAGGCGAGCTACCACGTTCTGGCAGGACAGAGCCGGCCGTCCTCCACTGGCGGGCAGGTTGATTGGATTCTCGAAGTGCAATTCCACCAGATCGTCATTCGCGATAGCCAGCATAGCCGTCTGGCCGTTGACGTTCTGCATCGTGCCGGCGACTTCGGGCGCCGCCGATGCGATCATCTGCAGCGCCAGGTCCGACATGGTGCGATTCAGCACAACCCGGCAGCCTTCGGGGAAGCCGAAGACTCCCTGGGCGGTAACAGTCTGTGCTGACGTTGTGTTTTGATTCTCCTCTGGCACCATATACACCTTCCTGGCTGTCTGAGGCCGAGAGCGCTCGGCTGTTTAGAGCGTTGTGGCTACGGCGGATATAAAACGCCCAGAAACATCACCGATGAACCGTCCTCGTGCCATAAAATGCCGGCAATCCGCGGATCGTGCGCCTCGATAGGTCTGCCCCAATAAACCACGTCGCGGGCCTTACGTAGATTAGGCAGTGGATCCCCGGCCGCTTCATCCGGCCCAATATTCGCCGTGTTCAGGGCGAAGCGTTCCGCCGGACGAATCGTGTTGATCCACGCGCGCTGCCCGACCTCGCGTTCCACATCCTCGGGCGAAACGCCTTCGCTCACCGCCCGCCGTATGTTGGCAAGTAGCGCCGCATCCGAGAGCAATTGTGATTCGCTCATACCGAAGCGTCCTCACTTCTCTGCCGGTGGAGGCGGCTGCTTTCTGAAATCGATGTTGGCTGGGGTGTTGCCCGCGATTGCGCCCCAGCGTAGCGTCGCATCGTTGAGCGGCTGGGTGACACCGCAGTACGCCACCGGCACGGACGGACGGAAAGCGACGTTACCGGTGCTGTCGATGTAGTAGCCCCAACGAACGCAGGCCAGCGCGGTGGACGGCCCGGCCTTCGGAGTGCATATGGCACACGTCTCCAGTTCTTTGCCGGCGTTGGTATCTGTGGACCAGTCTCCGGGGGTGTCCCACAGGACGGCGGGCGTGGTCGCCGATCCAGTTTTTCCAACCCAGCTTGAGGAATAGTAGGGCTTAGTCTCTGACTCAAGCGCATCTACTCGCCAGCCTCGCGATTTCGACTTGGGATCACCCCATCCGGAACGCTCTCGGCGAGTTGCGCTTCCCGGATCGGCGGAGACCATCTTGCCGTCAGTCTTGGTGATATTCCGCAACACCTGCAACAGCTGAACCTGTTCGCAGGGACCGCAAGCGGCCGCGTTGTAGCGGACAGAGATTTTTACATAGACGCCGCGGACCGTCTTGCCGCCGCCACCCACATAGTTGTAGTCACCAACATAGGCCTTGTCGAAGTGGAAATCGATATTGCAGCCCTCTCTGCCAAAGCAGTTATCAGCCCTCACATTTTGCTTGTCGATCGCCTTATCGGCAGTCATCGTCCCGGCGGTGATGCCTGGTCCAACACCGGTCCCTGCTTCCACCGTCGCATCCGTCTGGCGTTGCAGGATTGGCGACGTGAGTCTCTGTAATTGCGGACCTGGTGGTTGTCTTATCGCTCCGGGACTCGCGCCCTGCTGGATGGTATGGGCTAACTCGTGCGCCAGGATCTTCTGTCCAGCAGCCGCGTGCGGCGAATAGTGACCATGTCCAAAGACAACATGAGGTCCTACTGTGTAGGCCTGCGCAGTGACCGCACGCGCCGACTCGGCGGCCCGATCGTCAGTGTGGATGCGTACCTGGCTGAGATCATGACCCAAGCGCGGCTCGAAAAACCTTCGGAGCCTGCCGTCCAGCGGCCGTCCAGGTGAGCGCAATACCTCATGAACGATCGGCGGCGCCACATCGGGACCAGCGCCGGTATCCACACGCTGCACCTTGCGCCGCTGGTCCTCCTCTTCGCAATGGGCACACTTGCGCTGCAAGCCGCGGGTTTGGCTGAATGCAAGAGGATCGCGGGAGCCGTCGAGCGGAGCGCGCATCACCTGTTCGGCCACCGCGTCGGCTTCCCGCTCAAAACGGTCGCCAGGCTGATTGATTCTCAGGGTTGAATCAGGCTGAGTGGTCTCATGTTCGTGCCGGTCATCGGGGTGTCCGGTACTCCCTTGGCATGCTAAACAGGAGCCGCCACAGGCGCATTTCCGTTGCAGGAAACGCAATGCGGCCTGGTTGCCGAGAGTCCTCCAAACGGGCAGAGGAGCCGCGCGTAAGACCTGCTGCGGCACAGCTTCCGCAGCAGGTTCTCGCCGCTGATGTTCATCGCGCCCGCGTGTCTGCCTCGTCAAGGTCGCCTCATCTGTGGGGTGTTGCGCCATTCCCGCGCGAGAGCGGTTGTGGTCAAGACATGATGCGTAAGCTCACGAGCCGGAATCACGGCAGCCCCCAAGTGTCAAAGTCTTCCTGCACCTGTTGTAGCCGGTCATAGTCAGCTGGCGTAGCATCGGGGTTGAGTTGCTTGAAATGTTCGTACTCGCGGCGTGCGCCTTCTTCGGCCCAGCGTTGGATCCAGCCTCCACTTGCGAATGCCCCGCCCGCATAAGAACCGGCCGCCCCGCCGACCACACCGCCTGCCAGTCCACACAGTAGAAGCCCAATACCTTCTGTGACGATACCGAAGGCGATGCAGCCTGCGGTGGCAAGTGCGCCGCCGGCAAGTCCTCCACCTAGTCCTCCAGCCTCCTCGCCAACCACCCTGGGGCGCTCCTCAGGCGAGGCGCTCGCAATCCGATAGCCCGAATAGGCGAGCCCGGCGACGAGGACGATTCGGCCGCCCCAGCGGATTGCGCCGGCGTTTTCGAAAATCCAGCTGCGCCCGCCGGATTCAAGCGATTTCACAGTTTGAACGCTAATGATGCGCCCTGACTGATCGCCTACGACGAGGAATTCTGCCTCTTCAACATTCGTGATTGCGTCCTGGCCGAGATTGAAGGCGTTCGGCTCGCTGACATTGAGGGCAGCGCTGCGGTCAACGTTCACGCGAACGACAAATTGGCGATCGCCGGTCCAGGCTACTGGCCGGCCTGGCACCGAATACGAGGTGAATGGCGCGGTCGGAGTGGGGGCGCCAATATGAATTCTTGCCGCTTCCCGCAGGAGCTGCAGCTCGGCTGGGTTGAGACTCGCGTGGTTGGCGTTGTAGCGGCGCGCCAGGTTTTCGATCGACAACAGCTCCTGTGCGGTGAACTCGCGCGTTAAGGGGGATGCGGGATCAGGTTGGAATTCGAGCGGGGCGCCATACTCGTTGATCCACCGCAGCGGGGCGCCCGGTGGCCGCCCCGACAGGTAGGTTTGCAACCGCGGCGTAAGCCGGCTGGGCAGAGCGCTCGCCGGGGTATCCAAACCGACCAGCGACCGTTCCAGTGGAATTCCGGGCCGCGGGAAAAGCGATTCCCAGTAGGGCCGGGACACCGGACTGTTCAGCCAGGAAAGATCGTTGAACGCGAGATTGTGCAGCCCCATACCAGTGCCAGTGGTCAGAGGCGTAATGGTTGGAAGGCGCGACGAGCCGCCAGTCGGCGCACCAATAGGAATTGCGACAAAGGTTACCGGTATCGACAGGCCCGGTCCCGCGTCGCCGCTAGTGCCCGTCGGGACGTTTGTCGTTGTCGAAGACGGAACGACGCTTCCCCCCTCCAGCACCATCACGCTGACCTGCTTCTGGCCGCGCAGCAGATCTGCGGGGTTCGGCTGTCCCGCCGCAATGCGATAGCGGAATCCCGAAAAGCTGGTGACCGGACTGGTCGCCGTCAGGTTCAGGTTGTTGCCGGTCACCGAAACATTGAAGGTGTAGGAACCTATCGGTACTTCGGTGGGCGTCGACAAGTTGTACGTGAGCGTGCCGGACTCGGTGATGAAACTGATAGTGTTTGCGGTGCGATCCACCTGCACGAAGAGAACGCGGCCATGGGATGCCGCTTGTTTTGAAGTGGATGGGGACCGCTTTGGCTGCCGGCGAATGGCTACTTCCACCCCGGGCCGTGACTGCTGCACAACGTGGGAGAGTTCGTGCGCCAGGAGCCGCTGTCCCTCCGGAGAGCCTGGAGCGTAGCGACCTTCGCCGAACACGATGTCGCGTCCCAGAGTGTAAGCCTCAGCATTCACGGCCTGCGCTGATGCTGCAGCTTTCGCGTCGGTGTGGACTCGCACCGGGCGAAAATCATGTCCAAAGCGGGGCTCCATGAGGTGGCGGATCCCGCCGTCCAGCGGCCGCCCAGGTGAGCGCAGTACCTCATGCACAATCGGCGGCGCCACATCGGGACCGGGGGCAGTGTCCGTCCGCTGAACCTTGCGTCGCTGCTCGTCTTCCTCTTCGCAACGGGTACACTTGCGTTGCAAGCCGGGGCTTTGGCTGAATGCAGCAGGTTTGTAGGGACCCCGCGCCGTGGCACGCATCACCTGCTCGGCGACAGCATCGGCCTCGCGTTCGAAATGGTCTCCGGGCTGGTTGATTTTCAGCGTCGAATCCGGCTGATTGGCGTTATGCTGCTGGCGGTCATCGCCGTGGTGGTCGGAACTGCCCTTGCACACTGAACTGGAACCGCCGCAGGCGCACTTCCGCCGCAGGTATCGTAGTGTGGCTTGATTTCCAAGAGCACCTAGAAACGCAGGTAGCGCCGACAGGGACGGCGGCTGCCGAGCGGGCTCAGCGGACGATTCGCGCTGCGGGCTTTCACTTCGCGTCATTTCCGCACGCTTCGCCAACGCCTTACCTTCCTCTCCAGCTGGTTTCGCGGCTCACTGGCGCTCGTGTTCGCCCGCCCGACACTCCGCAAGCTAAGCGCTCCTACTTAGGCTGCAGCTTTTTCAGGTTGGCCTCCAACGCCGCAAACCGTTCCGGAGTGATCTGCGATAGCGACTTCTGCGTCGTCTGAAGCGTAGTAACGTCACTTTGCAGTTTTGTGATCACCTGGTCTTTCTGGGCGGATTCTGCCTGTACCTTCGCGAGTTGCGCCTGCACCTGATCGAATGCAGCCGCCTTCTGCTGCAGCGCGGCCAGCTGCGCAGCGTTATTTTTCTGATCGACTTTCACTTGCTCGATGTCTTGGGTGCGGGCCTGTAAGTCCCGAACGTTGGCCTGAAGGGCGTTAACGTTGCTGGTGAGATTCACCGTCTCCTTGATGATGGACGGTTGCGGTCCGCCCATCCCCAGCAGTGTTGCAGTGGTCGAGCCGCTGCGCGTGATCTTGTATGCCTTCACCACATTGTTCTCCGTGTAGAGATCAACCTTGTCGCCCGGTTGGATGGTGCCGCCGATGGAAGTGACATTTCCCAAAGCTCCCAGCCCGGGCTGATACGCCTGCACGCTGGTGACGCTAACTTTTTGCTCCTCGAGCCGCCGTTGCGCAGTGGTGGGGTCCTGGTTGATGACGTCGCGGTTCCTTATCGTCGAAGGTTGCAGAGGGCTTGGCATTCCGATGGATTTCACCGCAGTCTTCAGCGAATCCATCAGCACCGAGCCAACCGCAGTAGTGCGATCGCGGCTCTCACGGAATGTGCCGACGAAATCCGACTGCTGCACGAAATTCATGGCGGTGAACACCTGGTTGACGGTCACGTGGTCATTCAGTGGCTGATCGACCGGCGCGATCTGCACTTGCAGCACAGCGGTGCGGTCGAAACCAAACAGGTTCGGAATCGACGTGTCCCCGGTCGCAGCCAGCGGCTGGGTCCCCTGAAACACCCGGAGGTTGGCAGGAATGATGCCGTCGGTCGGGACCTCCGCTTCGGCACCGATCTGGAACCTTCCCTGGTCATCCGTCGTGCCCGAGCCCAGCACCGACTGCGTCTCGCTGGTGTCAGTCGCCTGCACCAGAAGATTAGGAACGGGCTTCTGGGTCTTGACATCGCTGACCGATCCGACAATTCTGAAGGTACGAGTTGGCACGTGCTCACCTCCTTAGAGAACCTTGCAGCAGAAATCAGCAAACGCTTTCTTGAAGATTGGAATGATGGGGACCACCGACAGCCAGTATTCCACCATCTGCTCCGACTTTACGTACTTCCTCTTGGTGAAGTTGCAGATCTTATAGACCTTGTTGCCCCTGATCTCGACCGACCCTAGATAGACTTTGTCTTCGCGATCGCATTCCGGGCAGTTCACCAGGAAGCGCTCGCAGAAGCAATCCTTCATGTATTGGCCGAACAGCTTCAACAGGTCGCCAAAGGCCTTGATGATCTGGGTGCGATACGCACTGAGCGTCACCGGCGGCTCCGCCGTATAAGGTGGTATCGGAGTGACAAATACCTTTGGCACGTTGACGGTCGTCAGCGTGCAACTGATCAGGTTCATTACGTAGACTGCGCTGCTAGTGGTGTTGGTTGCGATATCGCATGGAATGATCTGTACCGGTACACGGAAGTTCGTGTCCAGGACCGGGGGAGCCTTGGTGATATCGATTCGTTCTACTTTGTGCTGCTCCGGCACCGTCACCAGCATCCAGAGCTTGTCGGCCGTGGGTGAGATGCGAGCGATCGAGTTGGTTGTCACCTGCACGGTGCTCATCAGCGCGCCTGCTTGCGTGAACTGGAACAGACCTCTCCCTGGACCTGATAAGCCGGTGATGTAGACCGTACTGTCCACAAAGGCGATGTCGTTCTCCGCGTCGACGCCGGTGCAGTTGAAGAACACCACAGGAGCAGCCGGAGCCACGAGGTTGATCAGCGAACAGCGATTGAAGTTGGCGTTCACCGTGCCGATGGCCGTGCCCGAGGCTTCGCCAACCACCGCAACATTGGCTTGAACCGATATCTCCATCATGCCGGTTGCGTTGAACGCGACATTTGCCACCGGAGTCAGCGGAATGTTAAGTGGATCGAGAATGTACAGTCCCTGGGACCGGCCAATGGCATAGAGGCTATTGGCAGGAAGCGAACACGTTCCCAGAGTGACAAACAGAATGTCGCACACAACGTTGGTTGGTCCCCAGGTATGTGCGTTAGTAGTTTGGTTGATGCTGGCACGGGCGAATACGGAATCCTGATTGTTTAACAGGGCCACGGCATACAGCGTGTTCCCGTCCGACGAAATGGCCACGTCCTGCACCTGCGCATTACTTCCTCCCGGGAAATCGAGCGACAGGATCATGCTGCCGGTGCTCATATCAAACACGCCGATCTGGCTGCCCGTTCCGCAGGTGTAGGCCAGCTTCCCGTTCGGATGCAGGCGCACCCGCTTGTGAAACTTGAACAGGCCGAACACCGTGTCGATGCCGGGCGGCGGATCAAGATAGGGATAATCGGGGAAGGGTGTGACGTTGTCGAACTCAGCGCAGTAGGTTTGGCTGGCTATGAGGGCCTTGAGGTCCTCGTAAAGCTTGCGCAGAAATTTGTGGGCATCGGGCAGGGGCCGCGGATCGTCCGCTTCCTGCTGTGACAGGAAGATGTACCGGCCCGTTCCGGGCTGTACTAGCTGCCATAATAGGTTCAACAAGCTGATCAACCGCTTCTGCTGGTCCGTTACCGGTACCACGTTCGAAATCGGAAGGAAATTCAGCTTCACGAAGTCGATCAGGTCCTGAATGCAGCTCTCGTAAAAGTCTTTCAGCAGTGTTCCTTCCAGGACGGTGTTCCAGAATGTCTGACTCTTGGCTCCCTCCACATGCAGAGTGGCGTCTTCGCCGATGCCGCGCGTCATGCTAAGCCACACGGTCCCATCGCCGAGGCCGTCCAGCACCTTGAGGGCCTGCGCATTCGTAACCACATCGTAGATAATCTGCCCGCGGTTACGAATTACATGCCCTTCGCAATCCAGCGCATAACCCTGGCTCGACGATCACCATGGTGCGGTCCGGGTCGCAATGCACCTGGAAGCCGCAGACAATTCCCGAGCCATGCAGATACTTGTTGTGGTCTTCAATGCTGAGGCCGCCCTCCAACCGGCACAGCGCGTCGATCGCCTGCTGCACGTTGTCGACGCCCGCCCAGCTGGGATCGCCCACGGCGCATTCGCCGGGATCGAAAGCGATGTCGGTGGCCTTCAGCTTGCTGAGCGCGTCAAAGCGCGGCCTCAGGTCACTTACCGAGACAATCTCCGTCCCTGCAGGATTGCTCCGTTCAAGGTAGGCGAGCGGAAAGTAGCGATGCAGAATGCCGTGCGGCGGCTGCTCAACCAGCCGTTCCACGCTGCGATCCACCACTCGCGTGGTGAACACCCAGTAGTCGCCGGGGATCATGTCCGATCCGCCAAACTCGATCACCACCCCGTCATCCAGAACGATGTCGCCGGAGGTGGCAGGCAGTAGACCGTCCCAACGGCGCATGCTGGGGTGATAGACCAGCCGCTCGGGTTGTGGCAGCGCCGCATGGAACTGGGGCTCCGGCGAACCGGCGTCCTGCCAGGAGATCAGCCGGTCCACCAGACTGATGGAGCTGATCTTGCGCAGCTCACCGCGCTGGTGGCAACGGTGATTGGCGCGATCTTCGTACGGACCGGTCACCAGCTCGATGAGATCGTTGGAAATCTCGACCAGGTCGCCGATCTGGAACAGCTCGGGCCTTTCGACTTTCACCGCGAAGTCACCAGCGGCGGCGTTTGCAATTAGCGCTGTCGCGACGGCACCGTTCTCCCGCGACCATTTGAAGGTGGCAGTCCCCGGATCACCCGCGGCGCCGATGTTTCCACAAGTGTGTATCTCAATCCGAAATAGCCGGTTCTCTTCGCCCAGGAAAGTTCCGGCAATTGCGGGCTCACAAGGATCGGCACAAGCATTGACTACCACATCGGCCTTGTCTTTGGTGGTGAGTACTCCTTTGCCGAATGCGGGCAGATTGTTGAAGTCGGCCTGCGGCGGTTCGGGAGTTCCGGCCAACGGCACTTCCTGACCGGGCAGCACCCTCACCTGGGCGATGAGCTTGGTGCGCGTGCAGGTGTCGGGCCCCTCCAGCGCAATCTCCCGAATGTCAGGGTCCTCGATGTAGGTGATGGGGCGTTCCCACAAGTCCAGATAGGCAAGATCGATTCGCTGCGAGCCTGCTGGCGGAGCGGCCACAGGCAGCGGATTGGCCTCGGGCAAATCCTTCTGCGTGAAGTAGGTTTCGTGGCTTTCTTTGATGGCAGCCAGACCATCGCCATAAAAGCGGCCTGCCCCTTCCGCGGTGCCGTCTCCTCCCATGATGACCAGGTTCCCGTGGAGATCGGACTCAACCAGAATCGGCGCGAAGCGGTAGGTAGTGGCCGGAACCAGCCCGCCCCAGGTGATGGACTTTATCTTTGTCCAGTCCACACCCGCGGGAGGCGGCTGTAGCGCAAAGGTAGTGACTTGCCAGTTTCCAACGCTGACGGACACTCCAGCCGGCAACAGGGTGGCGTTTGCCGCGTCCGTTACGGAGAAGTTGTTGCCGGGAGGAGCGGCGGTGCTGGTCCGGGCCGCCACGATCAAGCTCCGGGAATGGCTGAGATCAGTGACCGCCGGGAGTTCATAGCTAACGGACGTGACGTTGCTGACTTCGAGCACGAGGCTGTGCTGAAATCGGTCGGTGTCGTTGATGCCCAGGCTCGGAACATCATTAGGATTGGCTGTCGTCGAGGTAAACGGAGCGGCGGAGGCGGTGTTCACCAGCACCTGGCGGAGAGAACGATCAAGCTTGATGTAATCGAACTGATACTTGGCTGCGTTGCTGAGCCCTGCGAAACCAAACTCGTCGATCTTGGTGAGATCAACCGCCGGAGCAGCGGTCGCGGGGTCGGCACGGAAAATGCGCCAGCCATTCACCGGGGCTGCATCCTCCGTTGTAGTCAGTATTCCGCGAGTGCCTGCCTGTCCCAGGAAAAATGCGATCTGTGCGCTGGTAAACGACCCTTTAGCCGCGAATATGATTTGTTTCCACGATGAAAAATCATGTGCGCCCTTCAGGTGCTGCGTAACTACAGCCGAGCTTTCCGCTGACAAGCTGCCCACGCCGGTCTGGAAGTCGGTGTAGTCGACGTAGAGCACGGGGTCTGGATCGCCGGGCGCAGCCTTTTCCGCGCTCCATTTCTGCTGCGAGTCCATCGCATCCAGGAGGACATAGGCATCGACGTGAAAGCCGTTATTGGAACTGCCGGTGCCGATGGAATCTTCGGTCTGCCTTTGCAGCAGGCGCAGAGAAAGCTCGGCCTGCTCGTTCCAGTCGGAATCGAGCTGCACCCGACCCATCTGGAGAAACACTCCCAGGGAATGCTTCCATTCTTTAAGAGGCAGTTTCGATATCTCGGTTTTCATATTCTTCTGACCCCCACAAACGGAGTTCGCGGCAGCGCCCGCACCGGCACGGCGTTAAGCCCTGCCGGAATGTACTCGCCGAGTTTCAAGAGAACGTTTTGCTCCCGTAAGGGAATGCCCGCGCCGTACCAGACGCCCATCTCTCCACCATCCTCTCCGCCACTCCGCAAATCGGCGGAAGTGTTGAGGCTAAGGTAGAGATAGCCCGGATGGCCGAACTGCAAGGACACAAAGATCGGCAAGGCGTTGCTGCAAAGGAAGCTGCGCGCGGCCGCGGTGTCCTTGGGATAACGGCTATAACGGAAACAGGTGTTGGCGGTGTCGGTGAACGACACCTTTCCGCAGAGAATGCTGTTGGAAACGGTCACCGTTTCCGCTGAGAGGTCTCCCATCAGCGTGACGTATTCCAGCAAAGCGGCATGCGCAATCGTCAGAGCGGCGCCGCCGGCAGGACGTTGCACCGCGCAGCCGTTCAGTGTCACGGTGGCTACATTTGCGGAGGTAATAACGGGACCGGTAATGACGTTCGTCAGATTAAGCTGTGCGCCTGCAACTGAGGGCGAATACTGGATGCCGCTGGTCTGGGGATCGAGCGAGCAGAACCGCAGAGAAACCAGTGGCGAAGCGCCGCCGATGGTGACATTGCCGCCCGCCAATACCAGTCCGTCGAGCGTGAAACTGGCAACGTCACTCGTCACCTGAAGAACATCTCCGCCCGGCGATTGGACCACCGGCATCTCCAACGCCTTGGCTTGAATGACCAGCCCGCCCGGAAAGGCTTGATTCACCACCAGCGCTTCCTGGTAGGTGTGGCTGTCCTGGATCTCCACCACTACCGGCGACACGGAACCGCCGGGAGCGGCATTGAGCGCCGCCTGGATCGTTCGGAAAGGAGCGTCCAAGCTCTTGGCGACTTTCAGCGTGGCTGCGGGAAGAGGCTCGCGGAAATATGGCCCTGCACCGATGGAGCCGGCGATGGCAAATCGGAAAGCGACTGTCAACTTTCCTGTCGGCTCTTCGCCCACCGGGAAGACGAAACGTCCACGCTCCGGGTCAATGGCAACCTCTCCCGCGGCCGGAGGCTTTTGCAGGTCATGGTCCCAGCAGCACAGCGAGCGATACACGGCTTTCCTGTGCGCCAGCGGCCGTACGCCCAGCCGGGGCCGGACTTGGTCCGAGGGGCCGCGCGCAAGATGCCGCGGCAGATACGCTCCGAAGAACGATGAATTCGGATTGAGGTCCACATCCCCCACGTCATGGGTGGAGCGTGCAAAATAAACGCTGCCGTCGTCGGCGACGTAGAAATGCATCTGCTGGCCCATAGCCAATCCGCTAACCGCAGGCAGGAAGACCAGCAGGGCCTCTCCGGCGGCGCTCTGCAAGATCACCTCACACTCGGGAAAGTTCGGATCGGCGCCCAATTGCTCAATGCGCACCAGCGTGAACGGCTGGTGGAAGTCAGGCGTGTCAGGATTAAACGGAAGACCCTTGGCATAAACATTCCCCGGCATGTCAACGTTGCCGTTGAGTCCATCCACCACGTAGTTATTGGCAAAGGGACCGGCCGGTATCACCGGAAGTGGCGCGGGCTGGCCATCGATGATCGTGGTCTTGGACCCCAGCCGAACAGCACTCACGCGAAACTGCTTCGCCCCGAACAGGCCCGGATCGGCCACGATCATTCCGTTGAGCGCAGCAAGCTCGGAAAAATCGATCGATGGGTTGATGGAGGCGGTGCTCACCGGCGCACCCGGCTCGCACAGCAAAATTCCATCCTCATAAATGCTGAATCCCGGAGCAGTGCCCCAGTATTGGCTCGTATTGTCGCGAAAGTCGCGCCCCCTGATCGGCACATCGTTCGCATGTGGCGAGCAGATATCCGCAGGATTGACACTGGCACTCGTACAAATCATTGACTTGTCGCCGCCGGCGTAGAGCATCTGATCGCGCCCCAACGGACTAAAGAAATAACGGCGATTGCCAACGCCTACCGGATCGGCGCCTGCCCAAGGCTGGGACGGAATCGGCCACAACCAGAAACCCACATTCGGGATCTGGTACAGTCCCACCCTGCCACTTGCGGGACGAATGTCCACTGTTCTGCACGCCGTGTCGAAGGCGGTCCCAACCCGGTCCACCTTCGCTCCATCGCTGAGATCGAGGGCGTAGATCGCCTGCGGGCGGCGATAGTTCAGGTTCTGGCTCCAGATCAGCTCCTGGAACATCTCGTTGGCGAGGGCTCCCCAACCGCTGATCTCGGCAGCAATGTCCTCCAGGCCCGCCAGAGTTCCTTTCTCCCGGCGCCACTGAATAGTGTTCTTGACATCGGCGCGGTTGCGTGCGCCCTGATTGAACAGAATGGTCGTGCCCACCAGTTCGCCGATGTACGGAATTACCCATTCCTGGCACGAGTCGATGTAGGCATCCTGCCAGAGCTGGTCCAGGTTGCTGCGTAGACGCGCAAACTCATGACCGAACAGCGCAACAAATGTCTGCAGGTCTCCCTGGGTGTCGCGACTGCGATACAGCTGCGGCAGGAGCTGGTACATCAGCGCCTGGTACTGGGCCTCGTACTGGGAGAGACTGTTCATGCGAGGCCTCCCAGCAAGCTGATATTGAGGATGCCCACGCTAGGATCCAGCGCGTCGCCTCCAGTCGCGACTCCGTCTGCCGGCATTTGCACGACATCTTTGGCCGACCCTGCCGAGGCCGCATCAGATTCCGCGCGCAACTCCCGTACGATCAGGAAATCGACGCCCTCGATGGCTTCTACTTGGGCGTAGATATCACTCAGGTAGAGGGCCCCACCCAAACTTCGTTGGTCGAAGTTGAAGTAGCCCTGGGTACCATCAGCGGCGAGCCCCGAACCTAGCGACTGTTGCACTCGTACGCCGGTCTCCGCGCGGAGATAGTTCGGCAGAACGTGTACTTCGAGAGAAAGCCGTACCGCGACCGGCTGGTAATCGCGAATCTGGACCAATTGGGTTGGCGAGCTGTTGTCCTGGAGAAATGCGCTCAAGGAATCGTGCAGCGGGCCGGAGAGAGGGAACCCGCCGGTTGTGGCCACCACCAGATCGATGATCTTGCGGCCATCAATTCGCACCGACTGCACGTTCGCCTTGGCGATTCCTGCGTAGGAGAGCGCAAGGTCCTGGTAGTCCTGCAACGTGACCGCCCGGTCGACCGTACGCACCGCGATTGGCGCCATCTGCCGGGTGGTCTCCAAGTCCTGAGGGTCAGCCCCGCCGGAACTTGCGACAGGGTTGCGGCTCGACTGCAGGAATGCCAGAGGCGCGGCCATCGCCGTGATCGTGTTGCGTTCGAGATTTCCCGCAATTCCTGATCCATGACGATATTGAGCGCTGATGTTGTTCAGCCCGGTGGGGAACTTGGCGCCGAAGCGACCGTCGCCGCCCTCGAAGGACATGTTCTGGTCTTCGTCGATGGTGACCATCACGTGATGATCGTCAGCGCCACTGTTCGCCAGGCTGTCAACTTCTGCCCACAACTCATCGCCGACGAATACCTGCAGCGTATCGCTTATGCCGCGCGCTCCCTCGGGATCGTGAACAAACGTTGTGGGGGACTGGTTCAGTTGAAAGGTTTGGTTGGCCTGCGACTGGTCTCCGCTGCCCAGCGGGTTTTCCAGGACCGACTCGCCGTGGGTAATCTCAACTACATTGCCCAGAACCACGGTATCGGCCAGCGCATACTCGCGAGACAGCGCTGCATCCAAATCGATATCGGTATGACCGCCCTGGTAGGAGATGGTCATGATGCGCACCGCTTCCGCGCCACTGGAGTCTTCGACTATCAGATAGCGTCCGGGTGTGAGCCCCTGGACCTGCCCATCCAGAGAGACGGCGGTCTTGCCGGCGGCCACGCTGCTGACGGAACGGTTGTAGCCATCGATCCGCATTTGCAGTTCAAAGGGCCCGGACACAACCGTCGTCGCAACTTTGAATGCATGAGTCAGGGCCGGGGATACCGTGAGCACAGTGGATTGATTGTTGTCGATGTCCACGGCAGTGAGCTCGCAAACGGTGTCGACCTCCCCATCGCTGACTACCACAGCCTGCCCTGGCAACAAATTCGAGTAGGTCTGGTCGAGTACCAACTGGCTTGTTCCCACCGGCAAGCGCACGGGCGACACGGCAGAGAAATCACTGCCGCTGGTTCCTGAGTCCGGATCGGGTAAGGACACCGAGAAGAGTAATCCGCCGGAGGGGAAGGCCTGGATGATTGGATCCGCAAGAGTGTACTTCGAGGCACTGACCCGCGTGATCCGTACAAGTGCCAGGTTAGTTTCGTCGGTGAGCACCGCCATGTCGCCGACGTTCAGTTGTCCCCCGGAGAAGTTTAAGGTGCGATCACCAGGGGCTACGGGAGCATAAACGTGGTCCGCGAGTTGCCGGGCGTAGTAAACCGACGTTTCTGAACGCCGGAGCGGGATGCCAAGGGCCGGCGCCCAGGAAATGACGGGTCCAACGACACTCAAAAGCTGGGCTGCCTGCTGGAACCCGGGCGCGACGAAGACTATCGGATGGTGTCTATGATGCCAATGGATCCAGGTTTGCGGAAATGCTGCCGGGTCCTCAACCGCCACCGAGATCTGTCCTGCCGCAATCTCGTCCGCTCGCACGCTGTCGGCAAGCTGCATCTGCTGCGTCGGCTTGCCAAGAATCACCACATCGGCAATCGGCAGGTTCTGATCTGCAGGTAGTGCCCCCGGCTTCCAACTGATACGCCTCAGCGTGCCCTCATCAGCAACTGCAAGCAACTGAAGTGGAATGGAAGGCTTCGATGGACAGGTAATAACGACAAAGGCTCCGGCCTTGAGTCCCGCATAGCCTTGATCGAGCAGGACCGAAGTCTCCGGCTGCGCTCCGCTGACACTGAGGAGCAATTCGGAGCGGTCGTATCCGTAAAAGTAAAGCTGGTTCAGCGCTGAACTCACGTCGAGATCTGCGAAGGTCTCAAACGTCACGGCAGTCTCGCCGCCTTGCGGTTGGTTCTTTACCCTGAATCCAGCCGGAATGGTTCCAGCGCCTCCATCCTTGCAGAAGAATGCCTGCAACGAGCTGGCGCTGACGCCCGGCGGTATCTTGTAATCGATCAGTTCGCATAGCTCGATCAGCGAAGCCTTCAGCGTCGCCGTGCGCAGGTAAGCTTCATTGGCGCGGCAGTCCTGATAGAAGCCAAGAATGTCGGCAACATAGGAGAACATCTCGATCAGTGCGACACCGAAATCCTGGCTCCCCTGCTTGTTGGCCAACATCCGGTTCCAGTTGGGAAAGGCATCCTCCAGGTGCTGCAGGAGCTTGTAGCGCAAGCTGCTGTAATCGTCGGAACGATAGGCGATCTTGTTCTGATACGCCGCGTTCTGCGCCGTAATCGGCTCGGCGTCGTGCGCGTTGATGCTGGGAAGATTGAGCATCACCCTTCCTTGCCTCCACAGGTGCGAACGTAGAAGATTCCGTTCTCCGGATGGGCCAGGTCGTTGTCGCAGCGGGCAATCTCCAGCGGACTTACATCGATGACGCCGTCTTTGGAATGGTCTGGATAACGGTCGCCCAGCCGCTTAAAGCGGCTGACACTGATGTACTGCACGCCTTGCACCGACAGCACCGCGGAATATAGATCGCTCAACCGCACAGCATCTCCAAATCCAAAGTGCGACGGCGCAAAAAATCCCTGTGGTCCGGCTACCGCTTCCACCACCTGCCGTACTTGCCGGGCAAAAAACTGTGGCTTCACATGGACGACCAGGGCAATGTGCATCGCCGCGTAATTCGCGTCTTCCACCTGCACGTCGAAGCCTGCCAGCTTCTTGGCTTGCAGGGCGGATTGGAGCGCCTCACGCCTTCCCGGCACCGAAGCCAGGGGCTGCCGATCGGCAAAATCCACACTCACGACAACGCTGGTCCAGCTTCCCGTCCATACAAACTGCGCTTTCCCATGCAGAGGCTGAACCATGCCGTTCCCCGAAGTCACGCCTTGCAGCAGCGCGTCCGCATAATCCTGCGCCGTGACGGCGCGGTTCTGGCGGTGCACAGTCTGAGGACCGAGCAGCTTGGCATCCGCCAGGCCTTCAGGATCGACGCCTCCAAAACTCGGTTCCGGATTGCTGATCGGGGTTGGAATGAGCGTGGTCTTCACAATGGCGCCGTCAGGGTCCTGGAACTGCGTCAATGTGCCGGGCGCCACCAGTCCGGCTTCGCCGATGCCGCTGCGATAGGTGATCGCAATCGGCTCGCCCGCGTCGGGCACCCGGCCGTTTTGTCCCGTGCCAAAGTTGACCGTCGCGAAACCTTCGTTATCGCGAGTCAAGGTGTAGTGAAGGTCCGTGGGCCCGCTGTCCACAAAATCTGCGACCTCAATCCACGGTGTTCCGAGCACCTTCACCACCAACGAACTTTGGACCTGGCCGCCGGCCGTCTGCACATAGGTCAGCGGAGCAAAATCCAGCGCCACTTGCTGATTAGCCAGTCCCGTGCCGGTAGCCTGCTGGTCGTGGCGCTCACCATGTCCGCCAACTACTCCATTGCCATTGATTTGGGCGGTGGCCGCCTCATAGTGACCATTTAGCGGCGTCGCGAAGTTGATGTGTTGTAGTGTGCAGGACCGTATTCGCCGTAATCGGAGCAACGAGTTGGGCCCACTCCGCGTTCGCCGGAGACTTGAGTCGCACCCACAACCCAGGCAGCAGAAAAAGATCGAACTCGCCGCTGAGCACCGCCTGCGTCGCCTGTGCGGCTACATCCGATTCAAGAAGGATGGAGTTAAGGTCGGGATAAACAATCCGTTCCTGAGTCACTTCGAAGACCACTGCCGCCTGCTTATCCGTGGCCTTGGTGGTCACTTGGAAACCAGCGAGGACCGCCTTGGGCGACGTGGTCGTGACTTCCAGCAAAACCTGCGCCGCTACACCGGGGGACATCTGATAATCGATCAAGCTCAGCAGTCGCCGAACCGATTCGTACTCCACGGCAGTGCGCAAAAACCCCTCGTTGGCCACGCGGTCCTGGTAATAGCTGAGCTGGTCGGCAACATAGGCAAACAGTTCCAGCAAAGCCATCCCGAGGTCGGCTTCGGTACGCGTCGTCCACCCCGGCAGCCGCGAGGGAATCAGGTCCAACATTCCGCGCAGGAAGCTGTCGTAGTCCTTAGCGAGATAGTCGATACTCTGCGCCTGCTGCGGAATGGCGTTCGCAGGCGAAGGCGATACCGGTGGACGGCAATCAACCGTGTTGCACTGGAGCAACTGCGCGGGATTGATGAGACTAGGCGCCACCCTGGACCTCCGACGGCAAGAGTTGGAAGGTGACTTGCTGCTGCTGTAGGTCCTTCGTCTTCGTGTATTCGATGGTGATGATTAACTTCTCTTCGTCGTTCACCACATCGACGCCGTTGATCAGCACCTGGCTGCCCATGTAGCTTTGCAGGGCCTGCGCGACTTTGAATTCCGTGGCCGCAGCCAATGTCTGATTGTTGCCCGCAAAAATCAGGTCACGCGCCCCACAGCCGAACTCCGGCACCATGACGCGCTCGCCGGGAGATGTAAACAAGATCTGTTCCAAACGCTCGCGGATGTGCTGGTCCTCGGTCACCGCGGCCACGGAGCCGTCGGGCGCAAGGGCAAATGGAAAATCGAGATAGGTGCCGCCATTCATGGTCACTTCACCACCTGGCTCAGAGTTTTAGCTGCCGAAGGCACTTCCTGCTGAAGATCGGTCGCCGACCGCAACGCTCCTTCTGCAATTTGCAAGTCCATGTGTTGCTGCAAATAGTTGATCAATCCGGTTGCGATGGCCGCAAAACCATTGCGCCGGTCTTTGGTTGTGGCGCGGGCTTCTTTGGTCACGTTCAGGACTCCAGCCGCAACCATGGCGTCTTCGACGGCACGGGCGAGGCTCGTAGGCTCGTTCCAGTTGTTGCTCCCATCAATGCTTCCCGGGATCATCATGACCCGCCTCCTCCCGACGGACATCCCGGCAGCGACGGCAGCTTCGGCAATTGCGGCAACGACGGGATCGGTGGAATGGGGATCGGGATCACCAACTTCGGAAGTGGCAGCGAGGGCAAGGACAAATTCAACTTGGGCAAAGCCGGCAACTTAGGCAATGAAGGCAACGATGGAATCGGCGGAATGGGGATCGGGATTACCAGCTTCGGCAACGGGAGCGATGGCAGCGATAGATTCAACTTGGGCAATGCCGGCAGTTTAGGCAGGGAAGGCAGCGCAGGGATCGGCGGAATGGGGATCGGGATCACCAGCTTCGGCAACGGCAGCGACGGCAATTGGCAGAGATTCATCACTTCACCTTCACGCACTGCGAAAGCGCAGGATTCGTCGGTACCGACAAGGGCATGGGCACAGGTATTGGTGGTCCCGTGGGCACGCCCGGCAGAGATGTGGGATGAATATGCGCATCGTACATCGCGGCAAACTTCATGCCCAGGATCGCCGGCTCCAGTGCGCCTTCGCCTAACGACACCGTCTGGCTGCGGATGTGGACGTTCTTGGCGATCACCTGCACTGCATCCTTGCCCAGGTCCACAATGGATCCATCCTTGCTCGTAACCGTCACTCCGCCGTCCTTCATGGCCACGTTATTGCCGTTCTGGTCCGCGAGAGTTATCTCGCCCTGATCGGCATTCAAGTACAAAAGGGAACTCTTTGAGCTTGTGTGATTGGCAAGGGTGATGCTTCCTTTCTCA
Organism: uncultured Acidobacteriaceae bacterium; assembly: GCA_963840905.1. Classification (GTDB taxonomy): domain Bacteria; phylum Acidobacteriota; class Terriglobia; order Terriglobales; family Acidobacteriaceae; genus Bog-257. Next base: position 257,040 of record CAWJAO010000003.1, on the reverse strand, counting down.
TCCATGGTGAGGACGGCGCCACTCTTATGCTGGAGGGTGATACTTTCCTTGCCGCTGATGTCGCAGAACTCCAGGAAATGTCCGCTGGTGGTCTTTAGCATCCGTCGCAGCGGCGTCTTGTCATCTTTGCTGCCAGCCATGTCCCGTGCATCTTTCGGTACCTCACTCGTGCCACCGGGAGCCGCCCAGAACGTCCCCACCCAGATGGGGTGATCGATGTTGCCTTCTTCGAACTCCACCCAAACGTGCGCACCCACATCCGGTATGAAGAAGAAACCTTGTTCGCTCGCGCCACCGCTAGGAACACAGGGAAAGGCCCAGTCGGTCACCGAGTCTTCCTTGTCGGCGGTGGCTGGATCGCAGGTCAGGACGCTGGGCACGCGCACCTTGAGCCGTCCCAACTGCAATGGGTCTTCGTTGTTCACAACCACTCCCCTGTATTTGCCGAAGTACTGCTGCTCGGCACGCTCTGCCCATCGCGAAGCCATTCCATGCGGTGCTGCAGCCATCTTCCTCAACCTCCTATTACGGAGCTACTCTGGTTCCGCTCTGCTTTACAGCGATGACATCGGTATCCGGCGGATCACCCACGGCCACCGGAGAGGCGACACTCGGATCTTCAATTTCCGACGGATCGAGCGCACTAACCTCGTCCATGGCGTTGCGAAACGCCTCGAATTCCATGTGATAAGTCTTCGGTGTGAGCGTATGAGTCACTCTTCGCACGTAAAAGTGGCCGCTGTATCGCTTGCCGACACCAAAGATGCTTACGATCTTGCGTGTCCGCAGGATGGCTCCATACCGGAGAGCATTGAGCGTGCCCTGCGCTTTCAGAAAAAAAGCGGAGCGAATCAGTACGCCCTGCAAGTAGACTCTTAGCTCGTCTTTGCTCAACGTGGGCGTTCGTTTGACCACGACCGTGGGCGGCGGTACCGGACCATCTTCAGAAACATTGGAGTTTTGAGCAGGCGTGCTGGCCCCTAGCGCGGGCAGAAGAGCGCCGTTCGAGGGCTCCTGCTGCGTAACGATCTCGCCGGTGTGTGGATCGATTCTGGCGCCGATCGCTTTCGCCGGCGCCGAACCATCGACGGAAACTTGCAGCGATTCGCAATTAGTTTTGTTGCCAAAGTTCGAGACTATGGCTTTTTGCCTCGCCCCGGTCAGCACCGGCTTGCGGAAGAAGGCCGTGGCCCCCATTACATAGAATTCGTACCCGCGGCGGCGCGCCAACTCCCGCAGGAAGTCCAGATCCGTTCCCCGCTGGGTCACGCTGCGCGGCTCAGCGGAAGCATCGGCCGCCGGCGGGTTGGATTCGATCACCGCGGTGAGCTTGTAGGGTGCGTCTGTAATGATCTGCTTCGCAATCTGCTCGTAGGTGGTTCCTGCAGGCCATACCTTGCAACGTGGCCGTAGACCCATCACGTACGAAGCATCGACTACGGTAAACGTAGCTTTCAGCGTCGCAGTCTGGTCCGTAGTGGTGATGAAGATGTTGCTGATGTACCCGTCCATCAGTACATCACTATGCTTCCCCACAGTTGCGGTCACGGTGACTCGCTGCCAGGCGCCCATCTCGGCTTCTTCCAGGTGCGGCCAGCTTCCATCATCGTTGCGGCAGAGCGCGATCACCATATGAAGTGTCGAACCTTGCCCCAGCTCCTCCGTGATCCGGAATGTCTCCGCACACTTGTACAGCTCGGGTTTTTCCACCCCGTTGAATCGCACCGATAATGAGAACTTCCTGTCAGCAGGTGTCGGCATTCACTATTTCCGGTCTTGGCTAGTCCGCACTTCTTTCTCACAGCCCCTGGTTCGGGGGAATCGTAAGCACTCGCCCCGGCTCGAGCAGATCATCGGGATACATCAGGTCTGGGTTCGCGTCGCAAATCAGCCACCAGCTTCGCGGGCTTTGGTAAAACTTCTGCGCCAGCAGGTCGAGCCGATCGCCCGACGTCACCGTGTACTGGAAGCTGCCGGTAAGGTCTAGCGTCGGGCGCGTGCGTACCACCGTCACGTTGCGTCCCCGTGCATCTTGCACCGAGTATTGTTTGACTTTCAGGTACCGCGACTCAGAAAAGAACACTCTTCATGTCTCCTATGTGGGCCAGGTTCGTTGCTGCCAGAACTATGCGTGCGGCGTGGGTGTAAAGATAGGGCGGGTTGAATCCTTCCAGCACCTTCAACTGCACCGCCACACTCGCTCGCTTGGGATTAAGATCGGGAAAGTACTCCTGCTCGGTAATCTGCAGACTGGTCATCACCACTGGCAACACCCGCTTGCGTCCCCATACGAACAGCAGAATCGGGATCACCTCAGCCTGGGCCGCACCAAATTGGTCGGTAGTGCCCAGCAGGTTCCCAATCGGCAGACCGAGCAACTGGTCGGTTTTCGGATAAATCATCAGCTCTAGTACGGAAAGTTGCGGCCCAATGCCAAAAGTCTGGGTCACTTCGTCACCGCTATCCAAGTCGTCCGTCGCATCCAGTTGCAGCGTCAGGCTGATGTTCTCTTCCGTCACCGAGACCTGCGCCAGACAAGAACGGTCCATCTGCTCGGAGCCTTGGCGACATCCGCCGGAGCCGGTGCCGGTTCCGCCTGCGCCTCGTGGCGTGTAGCTGGCGGTACGACCGCGGGTCAGCGTTTCCGGATTGAACTGGAACGCGAACGCCAGCGGCGGCAGGCTCAAGCCATACTCGATGAACGCGCCCCGCAAAAGCTTGGGACGGATCGGATAAGTTGGAATACTGCCCATCGCGTCTTACTCCTCCAAAAGCACAGCCAAACGGCGAATGAGATGCTGCGCCATCGCTTCGCCCGCCAGCGGATCGTCTTCGCCGGGAAGCTCCATCACCAACCGATCAATCTCAACTTCAGGCTCGTTATCTTCACTGTCCATTTGTCACTCACTGTTGGCCAGTCTGTCCCAAACCCCTGTTCCTTCCCGGCGGGGGGTGTTCAAATCATTTCTCGGCATGCGGCCTTGCGGATGGTGTTTGTTTGCCGCCGTCGCCGGTCCGTTCTGATATCCGCTCCAACTCGCGCTCAAAGATCTTGGCTGTCTGCGCTCCCTGCATCTGCCGATTTCCGTCAGGGACCATCACTTCCATTTTCTTGATCGTGATCCGCATCGCTCTCAACTCCGAATGAATAGCGCGGCCAGGAAATCCTGCAGTAATTCTGAATTGAACGCGGTGAAGTTCGCGCCACTGGGGATTACCAGGCTCCCTACCGTTGTACCGCGCATCCAAATGCCCTGCTGCAAGAGCGCGGTGAAAATCGGCTCACCCGGATCGGCCACGACACTGTCAGGCAGACCGTCGGTAGTGATGCTGATGACCCCGAATTGAGCAGGGTCAAGCGATTGCAGTGCCGGGGTAAAGGTCACTGTCTCGGGTGAGCTGTACAACGTGGACTGCACGGCCGTGATGGTCTTGTTCAGACTTGTGAACGTGTGGTTAGTAAAGTGGTCGGTCGCCGGAGTGTGGGTCACCGTGAGATGGCTGTCATGTCCGACGATCGAGTCGACGGCGGCGACGAAGGAGGCGTCCAGCAATGGGAACTGGACCGCGATGAACGCATCGCGCTGGTTGCGCTGCTGCTGAACGCCTGCCGACTGGCTCGCCAACCTTGCGAGCTCCTGCTGGAATAGTTCACTTAACATGGCTCAATCGAAAATCGTGTACATGCGGTCCCACGGGTTTACAAACACTTGCGACGGTGCTACCGCTGGCGAAGATTGCGGCGGTGCCTGACTTGCCGGAGTCTGGGCCGCGGAAGTCTGCGGCCTCATAACCGTGATGTGTACATTGCCGATGTGAACTCGCTTCGGCGACACCTGCCGCTCTTCCCGCGAACTCTGCTGGTTCAGTCTCTCCAGGACGTCACTTTGGCCAGCCAAATTGCTTGGGCTGCCTTGCGGCAAGCGCGTCTCCAACGTTGGACCTTCCATGCTGAGGACCTCCGTCTTGACTACCTCAGCACCGCTGGCAACAGAGAAACCTGAACCAAGTGCGGCCGCCTCACGGGTACGCCCGAGCATTGGCCTGAGCAGCCCTGACATCACCGAACTCTCAAGTCGGCCGCCAGTGAAGGATTGTGGTGTTCTCTCTGGAGACCGTCTTTCATCCCGCGACTTCGGCAACGGACTGAGGTCGGGCATCCCCTGCATTACCGAGTGCGTCCTGATCTCGATTGTTTTCTTTACCGACACCTGGGAAGCCGGCGGCTGACCTGCCACCGTTCTCGCTCTTGCTTCGGAAGCCCTTGGTGCTGGCGCTTCCTGCGACGCTGCGGGCGGTACCGCCCGATCTTGCTTGCTTGGTTCGGCGACACCGGAACTTGTGCCGCGGAGCGTAGAGGAGACTGCGTGCCCCACGCCCTCATTCGCTTCGGACCTTCGCTCCGGCTCCTTCATCGGAAAGCTTGCGGGGCGAGACGCCGTGAGCGATGCCTCAGCCTGTGGCGTTGCAGAAAAGGGATGCTCTTGCAGCGCCATGCCTTGCGGATCCGGGCCACGTGGTGACGAATACTTAGGACTGCTTGGCACAACGTCCTGCTCACCGGCCATCGACCAATCATCTCCCTCACCGGCGAGAGTCTTCGGGATGAGATCGAATCCCACACCGGCACTCTTCTCGGCAACACCTCCGGCTGGCCTGGACGCAAACGTTTCCAGCCACGGCGCCACAACCGAGCGCGGCCTGCCGATGTTTGGAGCAACCTTTAACGGCATCCCGCTATGCTGCAAAAACGATTTTTCCCGGCTCTTCACCCGTCAATCCCTTTGCGCATCTGCTCCAGCTTGTTCGCCAGTAGCGTTAAGTAACGGCGTCTCTTCGCGCGAGACATATCCAGAATGTCCCGCTCCGCCCAGTGATAGTGAAAGGCGAGGTGATGAATCTCCTCGTACAATCCGTCCCTGCTGGTCATCCATTCGGCAAAAAAAAACTGTAGAGATCGAATCCATACGTCATGTCGGTGCCGCAATGCGGACACTGGATCTCGATCCTCAAGTCCGGCCCCGGAGTGATGCCTCTCAGCAACTCGGTAATCTCAGAGCGCAGCCGCAGCGGCAGATCTCTCGCGCCAGCTTCGTCAAGGCCGCTGCGTCCCACTGTCTTCACAATGCGGGCGAAGAGGCGCGTATTCGCCAGCGCAGGATTCACATCTTTGCAATCCAGAACGGCTTCCAGGTCCCGTCCGACCGGCAACCGCAACACGATATGCTTCGACTTGTCATCGTCCGGCTTCGCCGGAGCGGACAAATCAAATTCGTACCAGGGCTGCACCACCGGAACGCGACGCACTGGAAGCTCGCTGATCAGAAACTCCACATCCGCCTTCCTTCCGCAGGCGGTGGAAGGACAGCGCATCACCTGTTCCACTTTGTCTCCCAGGCTCAGTTGCCGCAGACGCAACAGGAGATAGTCACGGTCCCCGATCAGCATCTCTGCCACCAGGTCTTTGCTCACCGGCCTGTCCAGCTCCGGAACTTCTACGATGACCTGCGCGAGAAAGTCCGTGACCTGCTCGGCCGCGTTGCGATAACGGCGGTCGGCAAGCAACTCCTCGTCGCGACCGGTAAGCTCGCGAATTCGCACGGCCTTGAGGCAGTTTCCCTTGCCATCGAGTATCCCGCCCGGCAAGACCAGTTGGCCTGCTGCCCAGTCTTCCTCGACGGGCATCAGGCCTGCGGAGTTGATCTGCGGTTCCATGATTGCGCTTGCCATACGATCACGCTGCCAACGGCGTCAATAGCTGAATGCCTTCGTTCTGCAACTCCAGCGTGTGGATCAGCACATCATTGGAGTTTGCGTCCAGGTCGCCCACCGAGTACTTCGACACCCAGCAGTTGTAAACGCGATAGGCCTTGATCTTCACGTTGCTGAGGTTGTAGATCTCGATGTCGATGTCCTTGCGGAAATCGTCCGGCGTCTTCTCGGCGTCGGTGCCCTTGTTGCCCAGGAAATTGCTCATCGCCGTCGCCCACTTTTCGAAGACGGCGTCGTTGGTCATCCCCTGCTCGAGCGTGATGTGCTCGAAGGAAGCCTGCCCGGGCAGCTTGTGTTTGAAGCTGTCGATATCACCCGAGCGGAAATCCTGGCTGGCGACGCTTATGGTGATGGCCGAGCACTTGGTGAGTCCGGCGACCACCTTGTTGTCGACACGAATGCGAAACTTAAACTTACGAAACGGATCTGCTGATGAGGCTCTTGGCGGCATTGAAGTTCCTTTCTGGTTGCTAGATCACCCGTTCCCAACCTTCATGGCGCAAGGTGACACTTTGAATTCCAAATCCACCTGAACTAGCGTCCAGCTCAGGCAACGCTGTGTACTTCGTAATCCAGGCCCGATTCAGCTTGTAGCTGGCAATCGGCAGGCTCTTACGGTCCCAGGGATTGCCCTTCAGGTCGAAGACGTCGATGTACACGGTGCGCTTGAATCCCGTAGTCGAGCCCGGATCGGATTGCAGCGACACCACCGCATTCGCCCACTCTTCAAACGCGTTATCGACACTCAATCCCTTCTCCAAAACGACATCCTCGTAACGGACTCCACCCGGGTTGTTGCGCGGCGACAAAAGGTCCCCGCCCTCCTTTAGCTCGTTAGGCGTAACGGTGCGGGTCAGCGCCGATACCTTGGTGATGCCCGCTACCGTTGTGTCACCGAAGCGCACTCGAAACTTGAAGGTGCGATACGGATCGAAGATCGAGGCTCGCGCCATGTGCTATGACCCCGGTAGCAGCACCTTCTGGCTTATGCGGATAATCACGAACTCAGCCGGCTTCAAGGGAGCAAACTTCACTTCCATGTTGACGCGGCCGGCGTCCACCTCCGACGGTGGATTGAGGTCCGCGTCGCATTTCACGTCGAAGGCCTGCTGGGGAGTGGATCCGGCGAGTGCGCCTGCGCGGAACTCTCCCATCATGAAATCCGTGATGTTGGCGGCCAAGGAACTCCACAGGCGCTCGTCATTGGGCTCAAAAACCGCCCACTGCGTTCCGCGATAGATGCTCTGCTCCAGGTAAATCGCGTACCGCCGCACCGGAACGTAACGCCACTCCGCATCGGACAACGTGCCCATGGTGCGCGCGCCCCAAATCACAATTCCCGAGGCGGGGAACTGGCGAATGCAGTTCACCCCGATGGGATTCAGGATGTCCTGCTCCGAATCGGTCACGGAGTATTCCAGGGCCAGCGGACCAATCACGTTTGCCTCGGTACCCGCCGGGGCCTTCCATACCCCGCGCGAGTTGTCGATGCGCGCGTACATGCCGGCGACGAATCCCGAAGGCGGCACAAAGCGCGTGGGGTTCTTGCCCGCACCCACATCGTCATTCACCTGCATCCACGGGTAGTAAAAGGCGCCGTAGCTGGTCTTGGTAGTGACATGGTTCGAGAGAAAATCGGCGACATGCGAGGGATCGGTCGTCGGCGTATCTTTGGTGACCTTGCCCGGAGAGTCGGCAATGTAGACGCAATCGCCGCCGGATGCTGCAATAGCCCACCGCCTGGCTGACCACTCCCGCATCGCTCGCCCCGGGGATGGCGATGAAGTTGACATCGGTTACGTCATCCAGTGCATGTAACCCGGTCTTGAGGTCCGAGGTTCCGATTAGGTCGGTGTTCGTCACCGGTCCACCGTCATCGCCTCCTTGCAACTGCCAGGGCTGATTCACTCCCAGTGCATCGAGATTGGGAGCCGGCCGATAGAAAGAGGACGAGGCGTCGCCTTCCGCGAGACCCGTGATTCACCTGGCCGCTGAACTTCAGCCGGATATTGGGCGACTTCAGTCCATCCTGTACCTGTAGCGTGTAGAACGGACCTCGCCGGCCCTGGCTGATCACCACTCGATTACTGACGACTGCGGCCATGTTCCCCTGGCCTGCTGCCGAGGTCGCGGTGTTGATCGCGTCCGCGATTTCCGTTGGGGTCGCCTGCGCAAGATTGGCGATGTTGCCCGCATTAAGGTTCACCGTGACCACAACATCGTTCGCCGGATCAGCCAATGCACCGTTATTCACAGTGATGGTGAAGTTCGAGTTGTCAGCGAGCGCGAATGGACCCGTGCCGCTTTGTGCAAAGGCAGCCTCACTGCGTCCCTGGCCGTCGGTGGTAGAAGATGAGCGGTCAAATTTGCTGAACAGCAACTTTGAATTCGCCGTACCGCTGATTACCAGATGGCTATCGGCGGAGCCCTGGTTGGTGGTGGAAATCACCACCCGCTGGCCTTCCGTGCGCACATTCAGCAAGCCGTGGGCATTCGATCCAGCCGTCAGCGCGGCATTGATCTCAGCGGCGATGGTCGTGGCGGTGTGGGCTGCATTTGGCGTCAGACGTGATAGCGGCACAGCATCACCGTGCACGGTAAGAGAGAGCACATTGTTGCCGCCGGTCGTGTCGAAGGTCGCCTGGGCGGCACTCTTCTCCGTCGCTCCGATCGCCGCTCCGCTGCCCTGCGCAAATCCAGCGAGACCCGCCAGCGGACGCCCAGCGCCCGTGGCAGCGCCGCTCAGAATGAAGTACTTGTCGAACCCGGACGCGTTATTCGTTATGACCAGGTGGTTGGTGGAGTCCAGCGACGCGGTGACGTTCAATGCCGACCAGGCGGTATTAATACGGGAGACCGTGTCGGCGCGCGCCACGTTTCCCACGAAGGTGACGCTGTTGGTCGTTCCGTCGGGCATTTCGATCGTCACGGCTTCACCGGCTCCGCCGGCGAACGGCACCGGATCAGCCAGTCCCCCAGTTGTTGCCCGATTAGCATTCGCCGGAGCGATGGACGCCCCCAAGTCCTTCACCGTGATGAACTCGGAGACGTCGTTGATCGCCGTCTCCACGTAATCCACCGAACTGGAGTCCATCGACAGGTTGTCGAACAGTTCAACGATGTTGGTGGGATCGTCCTGGGCGATAATCAGCTTGAATTCGCCGGTGGTATTTCCCGTGGCGTTGTCGACCGTCACCAGCAGGCCGTTGCCCCAGCTTCCGGCGCCGTTGGCGCTGATGCGCAACGTATTCCGCGGCGCTCCACTGGTCTCCATGTCCGCCAGGTCGCGCGAGGCCGTCACCGAAGTGATGACGTTCAGTGCGCGGACGATGTAGCAGCGTTTGCCGCCATTGTTGAAGAAATGCGAAACCGCGTAGGGCAAGAAGCTGTTGGAAATCAGGTATCCGAATTTCCTGACGAACTGTGCCCAACTGGTGATGAAGGTCGCCTGGTTGGGCACGCCCTTGGACGTAATTCCAACAAAGCCGGCGGTCGAAGTTCCAACGCCTTCTATAGGGCGAACTCCGCTGGATACCTCCTCAACAAAAACGCCCGGGTGCAGGTACTGTCCCATAATGCCTCCTCTTGTTGTTCTCTAACGATTTCTGAGTACGCCCTGGGGAATTGAAAACTTGCTACCTCATGCCGCGGGCTTGTCTTTCGGCCCCGCATCTTTGCTGGCTTGGTCCGTGTCGCCTTCACTCTTGTCCGGCGCAGGGGCTGCCGCACTGGCGGCTTTCTTGCTGTCTTTGCCGGTCTTGCTGCTTTTGTCCTTATCTCGAGACTCTGAGGCATCGCCGTCGGCTGCTTCGGCCGGAACTGGTGGACGCTTTTTCGCTGCAACAGCGGCTTCGTGCGCGACTACCTCGGACATCTTGGCGTCGATGCGCCGAGCCATTCCCCGTTGCAGCCATCCGGGCAGATGGACGTTTTCGTAAAGCCATTCTTCCCGCAGCGGCTGTGAAATCTCGTTGGGTTGCAAGTACAGGATCCTGCCGCCGCGCAGGTCCAGCGCCATGCGATGCTTCCCCAGGTTCTGAATTCGGCATGCCATTTTGTATGTCCTCCTACTACCGCATTGCCTGGCTAGGACGGTTGTGTTGCAAGCGCCGGCTCCAGCAGGCTCGAATACGGACCAAACTCTTCCTTCATGCAGTGCCGCCCGATCTTTTCCAATTCGCGGCGCGTGGCCCGCAGGCAATGACGCATCGTGATCTCCGAGTTGTCCTCTGCTGCCAACAGGGCCGACCACAGCGAGATGTTGGCGATGTGCCCACCCACCAGCTCGAACTGGCGAGCCAGGAAATGGAAATCCACATCGGAGGAAACCGGGGCTTGCGGCGGAAACGACTGCCGCCAGATGCGCAGACGATCTTCATACGACGGCACCGGGAACTCCACCACCACCTGCATGCGTCGCAGAAAAGCCTCGTCAAGATGCTGGCGCATATTGGTAGCCAGCACGACTACGCCCTCGAAGTTCTCGATCTGTTGCAGCAGGTAGTTGATCTCGATGTTGGCGTAGCGATCGTGTGCGTCCTTTACTTCGGAGCGTTTTCCGAAGAGGGCATCCGCCTCGTCAAAGAACAAGATTGCGTCCGAGTATTCAGCCTCGCGGAAAATGCGGGAGAGGTTCTTCTCCGTCTCGCCGATGAACTTGCTGACCACGCCCTGCGAGGTCAATGCGGTAGAGGTCCATCTGTAATTCATTGGCGATGACCTCGGCGGCCATGGTCTTGCCCGTGCCCGGCAGGCCGGAGAACAACACGGTCAGCCCCTTGCCCCGGCTCATTAGGGTCTCGAATTCCCACTGCTCCATGACCTTGCGCCGTTGCTGCATGTGTCGCACCACATCTCTGACCAGGTCCATCTTCCTCTCCGGAAGGACCAACTGCGGCCAGCGGTAAATGGGCTTGATCTTGCGCGCCAGCACTCCTAAGTGCGGGGCTGACATCTTTGCTGCTTCGGCATGCAGGCGGGTACGCCAGTCTTCGGCACCGCTCCGCTCGCTATCGAGGACGTGTGCACACCGGCGGAAGGCGACAGCTGTCTGCCCGGGAGAAAGCCGGAACTTTGTCGCCAGCGCTCCCGCGATCTCGTCGATGTCTGGTTGATCCAGCTCTGTGCGCTCGGACAGAAGAAGCATCCATAACTTTTTGCGCGCCTCATCGGTCAAATCGGGGATTGCGAACTCGAGACGCCGTGGGCGGGGGAACCATCCATTGCCTGCGTCCGCTTCTTCGCGCAGAACAAACAGGATCCAGCCGCGCTCTTCCGTCAGCCGCTCGATTGCAATGCGGAACTCCGGTCCGCGCTCTGCGTTCTGTGTCGCCGCCTCAAAATTCCCAAGCACCAACGGAGCGGCGTGCAGCAAGGAATCGCGAAAGGCTCGTAAGAGTACCTGCTCCATTCGCGGATGCTTAATGAGCCTCGCGCAATCGAGGGCGATCAGGCCCAGGCCCGACTGCCAACACGTTAGTTCTATTGCATTGCGGCGGCCCGACCCGGGCCGTCCGGTCAGCAGGATCAACAGCCGGTCGCGTTTGCCGCCGTCGTGCTGGAGGTAGGCGGCAATGTGCGGCTTCATGGTGTCCACCGCAGCATTGTCGGTAGCCCAGAGGATCTCTGCCTCAGGAGGAGAGTCGCGCTCCAGCCACACCGATTCCAACTCTGGGTCGAGCTTGTAATCCTGAAAGAGGTACTGCTGCACGGCCGGATCGACTTTCAGGCAGCGGTTCAAGGGTGGCCCTGAAGCATTCTCATCCGTCCAGGCGAGCAGCCCGCTGCGCAACAGCGCCGCCGACGGCACCAGAAAGCCACGGTGCTGTGGGGCCTTGTCGGCTGGGGTCAGCAACCGCAGGAGCAGATCAACGGAGGGATACTTCTGTGTAACGTCATCGTTCAGATAGCTGTAGAGCCTTTGATATTTCGTGTGTAGCTCCGGCGCTAAGCAGACAGCCATGCACTCGGTCTCAAAATCGCTCAACCGAAAACGCTCGCGCACCAGATCCAGCGGAAGAGTAACTCCCTGATTACGACTGGCCACTACGCGCGGCTCAATCGCTTGCCAAAGGCTTCCCGCGCCGTAGCCGGTATCCAGATTGCGAGGGTCGCGCAGCAAATTCTTGGCCTCTGCATCGGTGATCACCAGCCCGCGCAGGTTCAGTTCTTCCGTCCTTTGCGGCCCCGCGGGAAAGCTGTCCACCTGGGCGGCCAGCCGCTCGTCCAGAAGCCGGCACAGATCGTTGAGCAGCTCCAGCCCGCTACTGTATGGGGACGCTGCGTGCTCAGCGGCCGGCCGCTCGTGCACTTGTGCGCTCATCGCAACTGCCTCATGGCGACGTGCCGTTCCTCTACACGTTGCACCCTTTGGGTGACCGTACTGTCGATAAGCGCCACGGCCACTTCATAAGTCACGGACAACCGGTAATGCCTCTGGCCAAATACGCGCGAAAGCTCAGTCATCTGGTCCAGGCTCAACATATGCGGAATGATCTTCAGCTCTTCCACGATCCCGGCGAGACTGGGGTCGGTCGGCGGCACGGAAGGAGAATCATTGATCACGTTGATCACCTTGCCCAGCGTGAGTTGTAGGTTGGTCTGCCCCGGTCCGTAGGGAGTAATCAGGTAAAACAGGTTTAGTCCTACCGGCGGTCCGGTCAGTAGCGTAGGTGAGCTCACCACCTCATCGCCGTTCATCCAGAAGGGGCTGTACTCCACGCGGTACAGGTACACGTGAATCAGCGGCGTGGTATCGGCGATCGTGTCCGACGGGGCTTTGTCCGTGTCGACATCGATGCCGGTGCTCGCCTTGAGAAAAGCACCGAAGCTTTTGGTAACTCCGCTGATAACCCTGAAATCGCTCATCTGCCGGTTCTGGTTCTTTCCGCCTTAGCCGCCGAGCGACTATGTGCGCCCCTTCGATTAACTCTGCGCCTGACTGCCGTTTTCTTCCTTCGCTGCGTGATCTTCTTCCGACAACTTTCCCTTCTGCACGAACCCTTCACTCTTCGTCCGTTCCGATTCGTTCAACCGAAAGACAGCCGTAGCCGGAGAGGTGGGTTCCTTCACCAACAGCTCATGGGAAACCAGCCACGACACGGCGCGAGCGACTTTGTCCAAGGTGCTGTAAATCCTTTCATCCAGCAGTCGCCAGCGCGCCAGGCCTTCGACCGAATCCGCCGCCTGTGGATTGCGAAGATAAAAACGCAAGATCTCACGGGCTACGTCGAGGTCGACATCCGAATCCCCTGGTTGCAAGTGGGAAACTCCGAGGGGGTTAGCGCACGAATTTGGCCAAACTCCCAACCATGGAATCCGTTCGGAACAAGTTGAATAGGACTGACTTAAATCGGATAGGAGTTTGGTGGGGTGGGACTAGTCGGTCCCGTCATTTATCCCGGTGCCCAAGCAAACTAGTTGAGCACATAAAGACTTGCGGCCGAAAAGGCAGCCGGCCTCAACTGAGACAAAACTGTCCCACTTGAAACAGCGTCGGCTATTCATAATCGCGGCGATTGATCTTGTAGGCTTTCATCAATCTGCCAAAGACCCGGCGATCTTTCCCCGCCGCCAATGCGGAGCGCGTGACGTTACCGTTGTTCTTCCGCAGCATTTCCTGTACGTAGGTCTTTTCGAAGTTCTCGATGGCGCGCGATCGCGCCTCCCGGAAGTCCTTTTCTTCCTCGGGTTGCTCGGGAATACAAGAGAGGCCGAGATGCACAGGCAAGACCTGCGACTCGTGGCAGAAGGCTACTGCTCTCTGCATTACGTTGTAGAGTTCGCGAATGTTGCCGGGCCAGTCGTAAGCCTCCAAGAGCCGTAAAGCCCCGAGCGAAATTTTTCTTGCCGGGCGCTCGCCAGCAGTAGCCAGCGTCTGCAGGAAATGGTGAGCCAGCACGGCGATGTCACTTCGGCGTTCGCGCAGCGGAGGCAGATGCATGCGCAGGACGTTCAGTCGAAAATAGAGGTCGGCGCGAAGCTGACCTTCGCGCACGCACTGCTCCAGGTCTCGATTGCTGGCGGTGATCAAGCGGACGTCGGATCGGCAGAACTTCTGCGAGCCCAGCAGCCGGTACGTGCCCTCCTGGAGGAAGCGCAGCAGCTTTGCCTGCACCGCCAGAGGCAAGGAATCAATTTCATCGAGGAAAAGCGTTCCACCATCCGCCATGGTGACCAGTCCTTTCTGGTCGCGATGGGCGTCGGTGAATGCGCCCCGAATATGTCCGAACAACTCGTTCTCTGCCAGGTTCTCCGGAATGGCCCCACACTCCACCGGAATGAACGGGCCGGGATGTCGAGGGCTAAGACTGTGTATAGCCTGGGCGCAAAGCTCCTTGCCGGTCCCGGTCTCGCCCAGCAACAACACCGGCGCCGAGCTGGCAGCGATATCGGGAATACTCTTGATGATTCCGGCGAATCCCGAGTCCTGCCCGACGAATTGCGTTAGTCCGAGCTCCTGCTTCAATCGCTGCCGAGCTAGAACCTCCTCGCTCGGGGCGCCGGAGTTGCCCAGAATACGTTTCACCCGGCAGTGCAACTCTTCTTCGCGGACCGGCGAAACCACGAAGTCGTCCACCGTCTCCACGGCAGAACGAAACACTTCGTCTCCTGCATTCTGTGGTAGTACTGCGAGAGTAGGCTTGCCGATCGGATGGCTTCGGAGCCAGTCGAAAAGTCGCATGGGCTGCTCCGGCTTGTTCGAACCGGCGAGCACCATGAGCTCCACATCGGACGGAAGCAACCTGTAGGGATCGATTGATGACCACCCTTGTTGCTGGCAAAGGAAACCACGTGCCAAGGTCAGATGCGGGCGCACACTGTCCTGCAGGACTAAAGGTTGGTCCTCGATCAACAGGAGCCTAGTCGGCATGCGCGCCTCGCCAAAATTTTGAGGTTGCGGGAAGCTGTCGGACTGTTGGCAAGGTGGCGATATACCTTGCCCGCCCCAATCTCATACAGCACGACCGAGCTTCCGTGCTAATTAGACGAAGTGGACCGAAAAGTAGCTTGCGAGGAGAGACCCTGAAACTTGGGTTTAGATTTTATAGATAAAAGCACCTTTGTCAACCACGCTTAAGTGGTGATTTACAAAAAATTCACAGCCTCAGAACATACGCAAGCGGTTGGTGCCGCTGCCTGGCGTGGAAAGCGATTTAGCTGGCTGGAAAATAGTACATTTGCCACTCCGACGTTGGCCTACAAGGGTCCTTTCGCGCTACCAAACCGGCCGAACACCGTTACACCGATGTTGGGTACTGACAACTTCTGCTGCGGGTTACTGGCGTCCTGGTAGGCCTTCTGGAAGTCGCCGAAGCGCTGCACCGGATCGGTCGACGGCGCTTGCGGCGGCAGAAGCTGCGGCGTCGACAGTTGCCCAGAGACGCGCACGCCGAGATCGAGGCTGTCGGAGACCCTACGCACGTATGACACTTCGGCAAACAGGAACACCGGGAATTGGGCCGCGAGCGGCGCACCCGAGCTGATGGACTCGGGCGATATGGTTGGCAGCAAGCCTCCGATTGCCGAGAAGCCCTCTCGTTCGCCAAATCTCGAATACAGTCCGCCGAACGCCGGGACCGGAACCTGGGTGATGCTGCCGGCAGGCGCGATGACCGTGCCATATGCGCTGATCGTGCTGGGAAAGGAAGTTGGCGCGTTGAGCAATGGACGACGCAGCGGTCGCGTGGTCGGAGCGGTCACCTCAAAGTGCGACAGCGGAACCGGTCCTAGACCTACGCCTCCCACCAGGTGGAATCCAGGATGGGAGAACTCTTCCGCGAGTTCGGAGAGCGCCTTCTTCAGCTGAGCGAGGTCTGCTGTAGCAGGGATACTTTGTCCCAGAAGAGATAGCGTCTGGATTGCAAACTGCTCTCCGTTGAATCGTCCGGCCAGCACCTCACGAACGAGACTCATCAAGCTATCGCCGGCAGAACCAGACAGATCGATGCCGGGAGCGGCGCCTCGAACAATCGCGTCCAAGCGGCTCCAGAAGCCCGCAAACCCGCCTTCGGGTGCAAATACCGGACTGGCCGCACGCTCGAGGCGAGAACGATCGTAGCTCAACTTCAACGTGAAGTCGGCATGCAGCGGACCATATCCCAACCTGCCAGTGAAGGCGCCGAGTTCGGTAGATTCGATTTCAACGTCGACTTCCATCGGAGACTTGAACGTCTCGGGATATTCCGAACCCACCAGCAGTTTTGCCGACCCACGAATGCGTCCCGTAGCCGTATCAAGACGCAGTAGAGTATTGCGCAAGCGCGTGCGCTGTTGCGCACCCGGCTCTGTAAGCCGTCCTTCGGGAGTGCCCGCTCGCGGCGAGGATGACAGGTCGAGTTCTCCCAGAATGTGTCCGACAAAGAGATGTGGGTCCAGATCGGCAACAAAAGCCGGCCCCGCTCCAACGTCGAGGGCATTCGTGAGCCGCAAGGTCCCGGGCAGCGGTATGGGACTGCCGAGAACACCGGACTTCAACGCTCCCGGAAAGAGCGTCAGCCCCGCGCCGCCGATGTGCACAGGAGGAAATGGCGAAACTTCTCCGGTGACCGAGGTGGGTTCATCTCCCTGACCTTTTGGTTGGCGGGCTATTGCGGGACCCGTTTCACGTTGCTGCACGACATGCGTGAGTTCGTGCGACAACAGCGATCGCCCCGTCGCACTTGACGGAGAAAATTGCCCCTCTCCAAAAATCAGGTCCTCACCAAAGGTGAATGCCCGGGCATTCACGGCGTCGGCGGTTCTGGCCGCGTCGCGATCAGTGTGAACCCGCACCGGAGCAAAGCTCTGTCCGAATCGCTTCTCCATCGGCGTGCGCACGCTTTGGGGAAGAGGTTGCCCACCGCTGAGCAGTCGCGTCGAAGGGGCGGGGGAAATGCCCGACGGAATCTCACCTCGTGCTGCCTGTTTCTCCTGCTCGTCGGCGGCAGACTCAAGTCTCGGTTTGGAGTGCAGGAGCCGGGTGGCAACTTGATTTCCGAATCGTTGTTGCAGTGCCAAGGCAGGATGGTACTGGACCGGCCGCTTTTGATCAGCAGCCCCGGAGGAGCGCGGTCGAGCTTCTTCGAAGATGCGACGATGCCTGCTCATAATGACTTCCCGCGAATTACACTCCCGCTTCAAACCCTAAGACTGGGGCTTCAATTAGTACGCCGCGCCCAGGCGAAATCCGAGAACATTGACGTCAGGGCTCCCGTGAATAACATCGAAGAGATGTTCGTAGCGAATGTCCGCGCGGAACCATCCCTTCTCTAGCCCAACGCCGCCTCCTAGTGTCGGTCCGGCAACGCGGAACTGCGGGCTGGGACCTCCACCGGCAGGTTCTGAGCCAAAAACCTCCCCGCCTCCGAAACCTGTGATCAAGCGAATATTCACTGGAATCTTCAAGTCGGACAAGGAGACATGCACACCGGAAGATACCGTACCCAACACCGACGCGCTGGGGCCATACAGAAGTTCGGCTTCTACGGGAATCTGCAAAAGGTTGTTCGTTGTGGGCGAAACCCTGAACCGATAGCTCCACGATGCCGTAAGCAAGGGATCAATGCGAGCGCCGGAGATGAGGCCGCCGCCAATGGCGATGTCCTGTCGTGGTCCTGTAGATGAACGTTTGGCAGCAACCTCTTTGACGATTCGCTCCACTTGTTGCTGTTGAGCAGCCGAGCCGGCGGGAGCATCCTTCAGTCGCGTCATCCCAATCAAGTTGAGTGGGCCCAGGAATGAAAGGGCTGGCGCGTAAGCTCCCGCAAAGGCCTCGATGCTGACCGTGCCTTCGGGACCGCCACCTGGCGTGATGCGAAAATGGGGTTCCGTGCCCATGGAGAGGATGAACTTGCCGCTGTCTTGACGCGCGCTCAAACCCTGCTCCGTGTAGGCCAGGGCGGGCGCTGAAGGATCGCTGGGCGTGCCCGAAACTGAAAAATTGAAGAGCTCCCGCAGATGCACGCGCCAGCTTGATCGTCACATTTTGATAGGTCACCTCGGGCTGCTTATCTCGCGCAGGAATGGTGACGTTCTTGTCCAACTTCACCTCGACAAGGTCGTCGTTCACGGTGGTCAGGGTGGCCGTCTGCTTATCGATCACCTGCAGTGAGGCCGCCACATCCGGCGCAAGCGACTGCACCTTGCCAAAGAAGAACTCATTCATCGTCCGGCCCAGAAGCACCTTGCTGCCTTGAGGCAATCCGATAATCTGTTGCGCCGTGATCGCGGGTTGCTGCTGAGGAGTGTCTTTCGGTTGCCGGAGGATCGCCTTCGCCCCCGATTGCTGCTGCACCGTGTGTGCCAATTCGTGAGTCAATAGGCGGCTCCCACGGTCTGTCTCAGGCTGATATTCGCCTTCGCCAAAGTAGATGCTCTGGCCCAACGCGAAGGCCCGTGAGTTAAGATCCCGGTTCATCGCCGAGGCGGGCGTTCCGCTGTGAATTCTCACCTGGCCCAGGTCTGCACCCAGTCGCGCCTCCATGGGTTTTCGGATTTGCGGGTCCAGCTCGGCACCCTTGCTCGTGTCACGAAGAGTAGCGCCGATTTCTGTCATAGAGCCAGACGCCGGATGGGACAGTTGCGCTGGCCGGTATCCAGACGTGGCGGCGCTATCAGCTTGCGCTTCAAGCTCACTCTCGTTTCTTGCCTGTAGAGCTCGAAGCGAATGAAGCACGCTCTGGTTTCCCACCGAGTGCTGCATGTTGAGCAGCGTCGTGGACAAGGAGGTGCTGCCAACCCTCGCGGAAGGCACAGTAGCGACGGGTTGGTTAGAACGGAATTCGGTTCGCTGCGGTGCTCGCGCTCGCGTTCGCATGACGGCTGGCTCGCTTCCGGCTATGGTATAACGACTTTCCCGCCGCCAAACAGAATTCTTGATAGGGGGAAGGTCCACCTGTTAGCGGCTTTGGCCGCTCACCTCACCTGTCTTAACTGTCGGATCGAGGCGAGACCGGCCCGATCCCGCGGATCCACGTAGAGCCGAGCGCCAGGACGATCAAAATTGTATTGATAGCCGGTTGCGGGTCCGATAACTGTCATCTTTGTATTGCCGACGTATGCAAAAGAAACATTCGCGCCTGAGATTCTCTTCACTGCAACCTGACGAGTAGTATCCCCAGCGTTGGCAATCGTAGAGTGCTGATGAGCGCTAAGGCTCTCACGCTGGGAACCGGGAGGATCCGCACGAGAGATCGAAGCAGCCTGTTTCACAACGGTCGAGGTGCGCGCGGCGTTCGCCGCATCGGCTTTCAGTTGCGCCCTCTTCTTGCCACAACACATGTCCTTTTCCTTGTTCGAGCGCGATCACATTTACTTAATTGCGTGCCGCGGCGCGCGCAGAGCAGGCCAAGGTAATAATTCCGTTCATACGGATCGCTGAGGCTCTTAGACGCCGCCACGCCACCACCGTACCCAGCACAACTCCTCCATAGCATAGAACAAGCATCAGTCCAGTCAAATGGAAACGCGATGCGAACCAAAGAGCTCTCTCCCTTACCACAGTTGCCGTGCCCTCTGTTATTGTCTGTCGCAGATTGATCAAGCGCTCAAGTCGGATTGGGCGCGATTTATCAACATTACGACGAGGTGACTGATGGCCTGCGACCCAGCAGAGTTGAGACACGTTCCGCTGTTTGCGCTGCTCGATGATGAGGAGGCCGCTGTCTTGGCTGCACAGGTCGAGCTTAAGCGATTCGCCCCGCGGCAGCGCATCTACAAGATCGGCGATCCCGGCGATCAGGCGTACGTCATGCTGTCGGGATGCGTCCGAGTCACCACCGTTGACGAGGACCATCAGGAGGTCCTGGTCGATCAGCCGGGCCATGGCGACTTCTTCGGCTTCGCTTCCATGCTTGAGCAAACGCCCCACCAGACCAACGCGATCGCCGTGGAAGAAACCGTCTGTCTGGAGGTGGACCGGCATGACATTTCTATTCTGCTGCAGCGCAAGCCGATGGCAGGCATGGATATGTTGACGGTGCTGGGCCGTCAGTTCCACGCTTCCCAGCAACTGGTGCGGCTGCGGGCCAGCCGCAATGCCAATCAGGTGATTGAGGACGAATCGACCCTGGGAGAGCGCATTGCCGACTCGGTTGCGCGCTTCGGTGGATCCTGGACGTTCATCATCCTGTTCGGTGTTGTGCTCATGATCTATTCATCGCTGAACGTGGCTCTGCGAGGCAGGGCATGGGACCCCTATCCGTTTATTCTGCTGAATCTTTTCCTTTCCATGCTGGCTGCCATCCAGGCGCCGGTCATTATGATGAGTCAGAATCGCCAGGACCAGAAGGACCGCCTGCGCGGTGAGCTGGACTATGACGTGAATCGCCGCGCCGAGGCCGAGATTCAAGGTTTGGCGCACAAGATGAACCTGCTCTCCGACAAGATTGGAGACGTGGACGATCTGCTCCGCGACAAGCTGATGCGAGATGGAGAGCCGAAGCGTCCGACACCCTGACGCCGCCACCGCCTGCATGCTCAGCTCTTGCCGATTCGGACAATCAGCGGTTGTCCGCTGCTTTGGCTATGCGTACCATGGCTGCCAAACTGTGGTCGACGTCAGCTTCCGTGGTGGCCCAACTTGACACGCTGATGCGCATCGCGGTGTGACCCTGCCACTCCGTGGCCCCACACCAACAGGAGCCGTCATCCTGAAGGTCGGCAATGACTCGGCGAGTGATTTCCGCGCTACCAAATGACACCAACACCTGGTTCAAAACCACGTCGTTCAAGATGGAGTAGCCCGCTTGGCGAAGGCCGCCGGCGAAACGCTCAGCCATCTGACAATTTCGTTCAATCATCTCCGCCAGTCCTCGCGTGCCCAGCGATTTCAGCGCCGCCTTGATGGCCTCCACGGTCTGGGAGAGGTCGTCGAGCGCGACCCCGTTAACACTGGCTGTCCTGGCTGCGCATCCAGCGTCCAGAGCTGGCCGACCAGCTCGAGGGGCTCTTCCATGGACACCGCGCGCTTTCGGAGGAGGGCTTTCTGGAGAAGCAATGCACACCGCGTCGATAGTATTCCTGCTGTCTTAGGAACTTCCGACTAGAACTCGACGAACAGGATCGGAGGTTAGGAAGATCTCTCGCAGCGGTTCATCCGGCGCGAAAGAATTCGCGATGGCCCGAACAACGGTTTCTGCGGCGTTCCGCTGCTGCTCTGCCTTGTCTTCTTGTTTCAATTGGCGATACACATCCCACGCTGTGGCATGGACTCGCCAGGCCGCGATGGGGACCTCAAATCGCTGCAAGATTGCAATGGCTTGCGCCACGAATGATTCTGCCTCGCTCCATTCTTCACGAGCGATCGCGATTCTGGCCTTCATCTCCCATGCGAGCGACTGCAGGTTGGGATCATCAGTGGAAAGCGCGGACTCCAGGAAGCTGTCTGCCTCGCGACGGGCGTTGGCTAGATCGCCAGTCTCCAATCGCGCCCGACTCATGCCGAGTTGGGCCTGCAACCGCCAATACCAGTACAAGTAGAATTTCTCGTTGGTCATCTCCTCGACCGCAGAAAAGTGTCGTATTGCTTCGCTGCTATTCCCCAGCCCGATTTCGGCATACCCGAGGAAGAGCAGAGCCACGGCCTTGGGGGTTCGCGCAGCGCGCTCCGGACCGAGTCTCAAGACGG
Source organism: uncultured Acidobacteriaceae bacterium (assembly GCA_963840905.1). Taxonomy (GTDB): domain Bacteria; phylum Acidobacteriota; class Terriglobia; order Terriglobales; family Acidobacteriaceae; genus Bog-257. The sequence continues at coordinate 235,661 of CAWJAO010000003.1, read as the reverse complement.
GTTCGCAAAGTTTCCGCGCCCCAACGAAGTCTGAAGTCAGAGTGCGTAACCAGGCCTCGATGCCCGTGTAGGCAGAGAACCACAGCTTATTTCCGTTCCTCTCGGCCATGGTTATTGCCGTCCGTAAGGCTTGGAGCAACTCCCCGAACTGACCCATGTGCAAGCGAGCCAACATCCCTCCCCACGAGCCCAAATACCGCATTAAGCTTGTGGTCCCGGCCGCCTCAGAAATTCCCGCCTCGCTAGTTCGGACAGCTTCGCTATAGTCGCCTCGGAAGATTCGAGACTGCGATGCGTACAGCATCTCGTATCCTGCCGGAGCGTCTGTGCCCAGCACAGGGTCGACTGCTAACTTAGCTGCGGTGCAGATGGCGGCATCCTCCTTTCGCCAGCGATCCAGGACAATCCGAAAACCGGCTGCAAGCACTTGTGCACGAGCCAGAAACAAATGATCGGCGGCGCCCGTGCTTACTTGTACGGCACGCTCGCTGGCGGCAATGCCCCGCTCGGCATCCGTGATAGCGGACGCGTACGCGAGCCGGCTCAGCGCACTGACCTGGGCTTCCGTGCCACCAGACTGGGCGGCATGATCCACTTCCATTTCGTAGGCCTGGGCCGCCTCGATCACTTCTCCAAGCGCATAATGAGCATCTCCGATGAGCTTCCAGGCCAAGATCTCCTGCACGGTACGGACGTCCGCGTTGAGTCTGGGAAAGAACTGTCGGGCATGTTGCAATATTTGGATGGAGTCTCTGTGGGCAAATCTCTTGGCCGCATTCTCCGCCGTGAGTAACAAATAATGGACGGCACGCTCGTAGTCGCCACCTTCTTCGAAATGCAATGCCAGTTCCGAGGCCAGTTCCGGTCCGTTGGTGCTGTAGAGAGCACTGAGCCGCTCTCCCAGGCTCCGATGTAACCTCGACCGATTCGCATTCGATAGCTTTCGGTATACCGCCTGCCGGTAGAGCGAATGCTTGAAGTCGTAATGGGTGGATGTCGTCCAATTCTCAAGCTCGTGGACACCCGCGGGTTTGATGAACTGGCCACGTTCGGCGAGCCCTTCGCAGATCTCCTCAATGCGTTCAGCATCCATGTCCAGCGGGGCCGTGATTGACCATACGGAGAAACGCTCTCCAGCAACGCTGGCGGCTTTCAGTACCTGCTGCTCCGGCGCGCTCAATTGCTCGAATTGCAGATCCAGCAGGTGTTGCAGCGTTTCCGGCACGGTGACTTCAATTTTCGTAATTGGCGTAGTCAGCTTCCACCCGTCCGTGCCCTGCGCAATCACACCTTGCTTGGTCAACTCCTGGACAATGGAGACCATGAACAAAGCATTGCCGCCTGAATGGCGATATACCAGGCTCGCCAGTCCGGCCGGATTGGCCATACCATACTCAGCGACAAGGTATTGGGCTACTTGCGATTCTTCCAGCCGCTCCAAGGCGACTTCGGAGCATAGTTGGTGAACCAGCAAGTCCTGCTTGATGGCTTTGAGCGGACTCTGTGAAAGCACGACATCCACGGGACGGAAGGTGCCAAGAACCACCAGCCGGGCCGGTCCTCGACGGCGAGCCATGGCCGAGATCAGATCCAGGGTGGATGGGTCACTCCAGTGCAGGTCCTCCAAGACGAGGCACAGGGGCCTTTCCGCGGTCAGCACTTCCAGGGCCTCGCAAATCTCCCGCAGCATGCGCTCACGCGTGCTGCCAAGGATTTCGCGCTGCAGCATGTCTTTGTGCTCGGGCTTGATCAGCGAGGGAAATTGGATCAGCCAAGTGGGCGCTTGTGTCGAGAGAACCTCGAAGACCGGGCCACCGGCATCGGCCCGCAGCAATTGACCCAGTGCTTCGAGCACCGGGTAGTAGGCTTCCTTACCGCCGAATCCCTCGACACATTGTCCGCGACCAATGTGCAAATCAGACTTACGGCCCGCATGTCGCAGGAAAGCGTCCACCAGCGTTGTCTTTCCGATGCCTGCTTCACCGGTGACGAACACCACCTGGCGCTGGCTACGCCCTGACTGGTCAAGCAGCCCGTCGAGGTTGGTAAGCGCAGTCTCGCGGCCAACGATCTTCGTTCCTTCGGCGCCGGCACGGGCAGTTATGGCGGAAAGCTCGTCAGAGACCGGAGCTACAAACTCGTAACCTCGTTTCGGAAACGTCTTGATAAAGGCCGAACTCTCAGGGCTGTCCCCTAACGTCTTGCGAATCTCCTTGATGTACTTCTTGATCAGCTCCGGGTTGACGTAGGTCTCCGGCCACAATGCCTCGAGCAGTTCGTCCTGGGTCACCAGTCGACCAGCATGTTCCACAAAGTAACGGAGTACATCGAAGGCCTTCGGTGTAACCGGCACGCGCTCCTGGTCGCGCCACAAGCAGTGATTCACCGTGTCAAGCCGAAATGAGTGAAATAGCCTCATCGCGACACCATTTTTTTGTCAGCGGTTTCCGGAAGCCCTGCTCCCCCGGACATTAGGTGACCAAGAAATGTTACAAAGTCTACCGCAATTGATGTCTCAATGTAGCGGCGGGCTCAGAACAATTTGAACCGGTAAGGCGAGGCCGCCATGAGCTGCCGGCTGCTGAGAGCTTCGGGGCGCTGAGACCGGCCGAGCGGTTCATAGCGGTTGTAAGTTACTGAATTATAAAGATATCGAGGGCCTTCGCTTGGAGGGCAAGCATGTGACTCGGCGTTCACGAGACAAGCTAGAGTCAAGAACGTCACCGCCTCCTGCGCCTGTCAGAAAAATTTCACCAAAACGGCACCGCTCGGTCACACCTTCCTTTCGCCGCTTTTGTACTCTGACTACGTTATGCGAGGAGCTTTTGTAGTGCGGTTGGGACCGGGAACCAAACCCGCTAGCGGGTTGTTTGAAGGCTGGGTGGAAGAGGTCGATTCCGGAGAGGAATTGAAATTCCACTCCGTCGATGAGCTGCTGGGATTTCTGGGCCAGCGCTTTCGTGAGCTTCCCATGACAAACAACGAGATGGTCACCAAACGTGATGCACCTGACCAGGGGCAAACGTAACTCGAGACTGTCTGAGGTTTCTCGCGTCAGAGGCCGTTGGAAGGGAAGAGAGTATGAGGAAACAATTCGGGCTTGCGATGGTGATTCTGCTTCTCGCAACCGCTTGTGCAGCCCAGGACAGTTTACCGATTCAGGTGAAGGGTAAGCAGCGGCTGCCTGAGGAAGCCCAAGAAATCTACCTCTCCGCGTGCGCAACCGTGCAGCAGGAATTCGGACAAAGTCGTCCACTCAATCCCAAAGTCACCCTCGTGCTGGGAGCGGAGCAGGATGGGGTCGTGCGGACAACAAGCGAAATCAGGCTGCGGAAGTGGGACCGTTACCTCTTTGCTCAGGGAGTAGTCATCCTCGCGTTCGGCGACCTGATGTCAACCGAGCAGAAACTTACACTGGCGAAGCGTGCAGTGGGCTGGGCCGACGCGACGATTTCGGTCCAGCAATTGCACAAATAGCTAATGGAATCGTGAGGAACACATGGCACTGGAAGTCGTTTGGCGTAATCCGATCCCCCGACCTCGAGCCACAAACAATATCGAACCATTCGAGCTGGATCAGAGGATGTCGATTTACATCATTCATAGTGCGACTGCACAAGTCGTCTTCGTATTAATCAAGGGCGGACGTATAGCCCGCTAGCAGAAGTGAAGCGCGTAGGAGGTGCAGAGCGTGGCGCTCAAGATTGCAGAACTTGCCAATGACAAACCAATTCCATGGCCGCCGGGAATGACCCGCATGGAGCTCCCCGAGGGCGGAGAAGAGTTACAGCATTCCGCTGATTCCCTCTTACGAGATGCGATGCGTCGCTTCGCGGATGAACTGCCCGTTCTGCGCAAGCGAACAGATATAGTCGATACGGGCAATTATCAAATTGCGCTAATTCCGCTACCTGACCTGATGAACCAGTCAGGTCCAGACGCCCCAGCACTTGCCAGGATGAACTCGGTTTTGGTGCTGCCGGTCACCTGGAAGGACCTGGTGACCCGTCTGCGCGCCGAAGTCGGCCGGTCAAAGTCAAACCAGACGGATGACGTCGTCGGTTTCGGCGCAATCCGCGTCAAGCTCTCCACCATGGAAGTCGTTCGCTCCGGACAACCAGTGACCCTCACGCGACGGGAGTTCAAGCTACTTCGATACTTCATTTCGAATCCCGCCAAGGTGATTTCGCGAGACGAACTGCTCAACGAAGTCTGGGGATTCGACAACTACCCGTGTACCCGAACTGTGGATAGCCATGTATGGAGATTGCGGCAAAAACTGGAGCCAGATCCGGCCCATCCGCTGCACTTTCATACCGTGCACGCGGTGGGCTACAAGTTCGTTCCTTAGATTTTTGGAGCTTCGATCAACGGGAAGGTAGTGTGGAAACGGAAACAATGACATTCGCAACACAAAGCGAAGTGACCCCTGAAATAGATGATGATCTGGCGCTGGTCCGGGAGGCGAAGGATGGAGAGCTTGCAGCCTTCGAGCACCTCGTACGCAAGTACGGCAATGTTATGTTGGCCGTCGCGGATAGCATCTTAGGAAACCGTGAAGAAGCCCACAGTGTGACGCTGGAGGCCTTCATTACGGCCCACGAGCAACTAAGGCAGTTTCAAGAAGGCGCAAAGTTCTCTACGTGGCTTCTGCGGATCGCCGTGCACGAATCGCTCTCCAGGCTGGCGGTGCAGCCTTCTGCTGGAGGACGGTTCCTCGATTCGTTCCCCGCGGACGATAGTGAGAGTTTCCCGCTGAAGATCGTCGATTGGATAACCACTCCCGAGGAACTCTACGACACGATTGAATTGCAAGAGGCGCTGATGAAGTCCCTGCGGTCGCTGCCCCCCACTTCGAGGTTGGTGTTCGTGTTGAGTGAGATCGGGCGTCTCTCGCTTGGCGAAACAGCCGACGTCCTAGGCCTAAGCCGAACTACAGCACGGGAGCGCCTCTTCCAAGCCCGGATGCGGCTGCGCGAGAGGTTGAACAGATATTTCGAGAGGCCTCGCGAGGATGCTGACATTGGGATTGGGCCGGAAGCCTTTTGTTCGAACACTCTACTTGCGCGAGTTATGCGAGGCTGAGCGTCAGTTTTGTCCCGCGCTTACCGCCGTGGACCAGACAACCCGGGCTAAACAGTTTGCTGAAAAAGCCCCCCTGAGAGGCGAGTTCGGGTAGTGCGCTGCTTCAGCGCCGCGGCAAACGAGTAACAGTGAAACGGCCTTTGGGCCGGGGGAGATTTTATAGAACTCGGCTCTATTAGCGGCTTTGGGCGAAGTACCTCAGGGGCTGACCCGTCTCTCACAAAACCGCACTAACGCGGGCCCGAAGGCCCGCACTACCCGAACGGTTGCCAGTCCCGAGTTTTTTACCACCTGTAAAGTTGGATGGCAGACGCTGAACGGGCGAAGCGCAAACCGACATCCTGCGGGAGGATGTCCTGGTACTCTTCGTTTAGCTTGCTCGACGTTGTTCGAAAACCCAGCTCACTAGGTTCGGTTCAGTGTAGGCCCACTCCCAGACGTTGTGGTCGACTCCAGCGTACTCGGTGTAAAGAGGATGTCCACCGGCGTTCCGCATCGCTGCGATGCGGTCGCGCGACAAGGCCACCGAAACCGTCTTGTCAGCTTCGCCATGGAAGTCCCACAAGGGAGTGCTGATCGATTGTGACGCATCCTCGCTGGTGTGGCTGCCGCAGCACGGCACCGCTGCGGCGAAGAGTTTCGGACGTTGCGCGGTCATGTGCCAGGTGCCCGCGCCGCCCATCGATTGACCCGTGACGTAGATTCGGCGCTCGTCGATTGCGAACTCGCGGCACAGAGCACCTACAATTTCCAGCGCTACGCGAGCCCCGTCGCCTAAGCCGGGAATCTGTTTCGCCGGCTGTTGCGAGGAATCGTACCGGACCCATCCGCGATCGGTCTGGGGTACTACGACGTAGCAGGGAAACTTCTTCTGGTTCTCGGGCAGCAACCAGACGCGCGTGCCGAAGATATTGCCCAAGCCCAGTTGCTTCAGGTTGTCGTCGCCCAAGCCGCCGCTACCATGCAGATACAGCACCAGCGGCAGCTTTCCTTTGGCCGTTGGACGGAACAAGCGATAGGGCATGTTCCAGTCGCTCTTGTAGGTTCGCGCCTCGTAGCTCTTCTCCAGACCGGCGGATTTTTCCTTGAACGAATCGATGAGCGCGATTCTTTCCGGAGACATTGGGGCTCCCGGCGCAAGCCCGGGGGGAGAGACGGGCTCCGGTAACGCCGAGGGGGCAAGCGAAAGATTCAGACCTGTTTGCGCCGCTGCAAACCACGCTCCGATCGCGCCCGTGCCTAACAGGCGAACTGCCTCTCGTCGAGTAATCATCCGCGTTATTCCCCCACCCTGCTCTCGATTCGTCCCAGAGCTCAGACATGTGGACGATTTGACGAGAGAATCGGTAGCAGGGGGCGATAACTACCTAAGTGTCGCCGTGAGTGGCGATGGTCGTTCACCCGTCAAACACCCTCACGCAAGCAAAGGCGGATTGAGTGGGGGAACCCGACCCCCATTGTTCACGATCACCAGACTGACCTTGATCCAGTCGTTTCCGTTTGCGCGTCTCCTGCCGGGAACAGGCGTAGAATTATGCGCAACATCAAGGAGGAGGCCATGCGCACAGGCTCACGGGCTCTTTCACTTCCCCAGGTTGTTACCATCCTGACTTTGTTTCTCCTGCTGCTCCTGGAAGCTTGTTCCAGTTGTTCCACCAAGAAGCCCGTGACTGGAGGCAAAGGTGACGCGACCGCGTCCGGAGAGCAGTCAGAGACGTCGGCGACGATAGGTGTCGACGGCAAAACGTCGCGCATTGTCGTCGCCTACAACGACGACACGCATGACGGAACCTCGGTAACCTACACCGTGTCCAATCGCGTCATCAACTCCGGCGCTTCAAACATGGGCTGGTCTTACTCCGACGATGGGGGCAACAGCTGGAGTTACGGCGGCAACGTCAAGCCGCCCGAGAACTGGGCCGTCCTGTGGGGCGACCCGGCCATTGGAGTGTCCAAGACCCATTCCAACGTAGTTTTTCTGTCGAACCTTGCGATTCCCACGTCGAAGTTTCCCGCAGGTGGAATCAACGGTTCGGTCATCATCGGATATCCGGGGCCCGAGACGTCGTACCTCGGCGGCGCTTGCCTCGCCAAGTCAACCGATGGCGGCAAGACGTTCGGTTTCTACCAATGCGTTAGCAACAAGGGGTCGGTGGTGGATTATCCAGACGCCACTCAGGGGCATTTTTATGATGGCGGTAGCGTGGTGGGGTCCAATACGGGAGAAATCTTTGCGGCTTGGATCGATGCTTACACCAATCAAATTGATGTATATCGCAGCCCGAATGACAGTGGAACGTTTACTCGCATCGATCCCCCGTTTCCCAGCCTGTGCGTTGGATCGCATCCGCGTTTGCGGACCAGCTCCGATGGCTCACTGTACGTGGCTGCGCAGGCCAGCGACTGCTCGGACTACGGTGGTTACTACGTCTATATCAATCGCTATAAAGGTGGGGCCTGGGGAACCCCGCAGCGGGCCACTCTGACCTCCGTCTTTTACGACGGGATTGATTTCGGGACGGTCGTGAATGGTTCCGAGTTGACCGTACGCACAGGGCCCAGCTTCTCGTATGATGTTGGACCGTCCTCGCCTGACGGTAAAGACGCGATCCGGATGCTCTACATGCGGCGACCGGATACTTACCCTTACGAACCGCGATACGTTGCGGCCAGCACCTGCTACGCCGATCTGCATGCCTGCTTTCAAGTGTCGGAGTGGAGTTTCAAGGGCGGCGGCCCGAACAACTCCGTGGTCGACATTTTCAATCCCGAAGTCGTGGCGTGGGCGGGCGCTAAAGATGTGCCGGCTGCATGGCAGGGTACATGGGCCTATCACTACGGCACCACCAAGACCGTCAATGTTTCGCGAGTGACACTGGGGTACTACGCAAACACCAACAATCCGTTGGCGGTGATTCCTATCGATATCCTGCAAAAGACGCCGGTGTGTTCGGACGGGAGGGGTTACTGGGGCGATTACGATGCGATGCTGCGAGTGCGAACGGACGGCCGCTCTTCGATCTGGATGCGGTTCCTTACTGACTCGTCGCAAGGATGTCTCACAAGGTGGGAGTTCCTGGGTGACACGCAACACATTCAGCAGGTGAACTACGTTTTCTAGCCGTAGGATGAGAGAAGTATTATGAAAATCGATTTACGGGGGCTCCGCAGGACACTTTTGGCGCTTGGACTGTTGGCTGCTGTCGCGGCGACAGGCTGTTCGCAGCAGCCGCAGTCCGGCAAAGAGAACAACGCCGATGCGGTGGCGCAGAGTTCGCCCAAGCTGGAGCCTCTGCCGCCCGCCGCGGTGCCCAAGCCGCCTCGCCCGCGGGTCGCCAGCCAGGGAGATTGCGCACCTCGCTATCCCGGCGGTAGCAGAGGGACCTGCATCAATAACCAACCCTGCCGCGGTTTCGGGGTCCTCGACGACAACGGAAAAGCAGTATGCACCTGTTATGGACGCGATGGCGGATGCAGCGAAGGTCAGCGCTGCGACGGCATGCGCCTGGCTTGCGTTCCTGAGAAGGAGCCGCTTGGCGGCCGTGGCGATGCCGACTAACCTCCGACAGTCAACTAGCCCGGCTTGCCTGAATTGACAGCCCCGAGCCGTCCAGAGTAGATTTTTTAGCGCCCCTACTTAAGTCGATGTAGTTGATACCTCGACGTCTTGGGACGTCAGGTCCGCATCGGAACCCGCCCTTCAACCAAGAACAACTTGAGGAGAGAAATGAAGCTTTCGCGAATGCTCGGATTCGCTACGGTCGCGCTATTGGCCTCCGCCCTGGCCAATGCGCAATCGTGGCAGCCTTTGGCGCATCAACCCAGTTTCACTGCTGGTCATGCCCTTCTACTTACCGACGGCACGGTCATGGTCCACCACGAAGATCCGAATGACGGATTTTCTGATTGGTGGAAGCTGACCCCGGACATCAACGGGAGCTACGTCAACGGAACCTGGTCGCAGCTGGCGTCCCTGCCATCGAATTACGGACCCTCTGTTTTTCGCGTCCGCGGTGCTGCCCGACGGCAGAGTCATCGTTGAAGGCGGCGAACAGAATTTCGCGCAATACGTTTGGACCAACAAGGGCGCGATCTACGATCCGAGAGCAGATGCATGGACGGTCATGAACCCGCCCAGTGGATGGACTACCATTGGCGATGCCCAGAGCACGGTTCTGGCCAATGGAACATTCATGTTGGCCAACTGCTGCACCCGACAGCAGGCGCTGCTGAATGCATCGACCTTGACGTGGACCGCGACCGGTTCCGGCAAGTTCGACGAAAACGATGAGGAAGGATGGACCTTGCTCCCCGGTGGCAAAGTGCTGACGGTGGACGCCTACACTGACATCGGCGATCCCAACGGCAAGAACTCCGAAATCTACGATCCCAGCACCGGCTCCTGGACGAGCACCGGCAGCACGATTGTGCAACTCTGGGATTCCCACGGCTCGTACGAAGTGGGTCCGGCGATGCTGCGGCCTGACGGCACGGTGTTCGCCACCGGTGCGAACGGCGCAGGCGCAGGTCACACCTCAATCTACAACCCAAGCACGAATGGCTGGACGCCCGGTCCGGACTTTCCGGGCACTCTGGATGTTGCCGACGGTCCGGCGGCGTTGCTGCCCGATGGCAACGTCCTGGTGAGCGCCAGCCCGGGCATCTACCGCAATGGCACGGTCTTCTTCGAGTGGGATGGGACCAACCTGAATCCGGTTCCGGCCACACCCAACTCGCCGAGCAACTCGTCGTGGTATGGACGCATGCTCGTCCTCCCGACCGGCCAGGTGCTCTACACCGACGGCAGCAATGATGTTGAAATTTACACTGCCGCCGGAACTGCTAATCCCAGCTGGGCCCCGTCGGCAGTCCTCAGCATCAGCTCGCCGATCATCAGCCGGGGCAGCACCATTACCCTCAACGGCAGGAAGTTCAACGGCTATTCGCAGGCGGCTTCCTACGGAGACGACGCCCAGGAAGCGACCAACTACCCGATCGTGCGCCTGACCAACGTGAGCACGGGCCACGTTTTTTACTGCCGCACGCACGACCACAGCACCATGGCCGTTGCCTATCCTGGTCCTGCATTTACCCACGTTGATATACCGACGAACATGGAAACGGGACAGACCTACCTGGAAGTGGTTGCCAATGGCATTGCCTCTCCCAAGTACAACATAGGAGTGAGGTAGAGAAGCATCTGCCGTCAACCAACTGGGGCTATGCTCTCCTGACAGGAGGCATGGCCCCTTTTGTTCAGAGCAGGGCTGGACGCGAGCGATTTCAAAGCAGGTGTCCTTCCTGGCTACGTCGATTTTGCGCCCACCAAGAGTGTTCCAGAGCTTCTCCGCGGCGTGTGAATGATGCAGGCAAGTCTTGTGTCGGGCAAACCCACTCTGAAACGGCTGCAGACAATTGTCGGCTCGTCTCTCCGCCGTTGTCATCGCTGCTGAAAATCTTCCTTTCCGCGCCCGATTCTGCTAAAGTCTCGTTCCACAGGGAAAATCTTGCTATCTCGCCGACCGTCGCCTTGCTCGCGATAGCAAAAGGCAAACGGGCGAACAGGATGGGCTTCTGTCATGCATAAGATTCTGTTTTTCTTGATGTTTCTGTGCGCGGTTGGGCTGTGGATGTGGGGCGGAAACTACCTCAACAAGAGAATCTCCCAAGACATCGGAAAAGACAGCCTGTTCTGGAAGACGGAGAGCGCAACCCTGCTCAGCAATGCCGGCTTCTTTCGTCTTCATCTATCTCCTGTCCGGCATGTGGAACCTGCGCCTGGTGATCCTGTTCGTGGTGGCGGGGCAATTGAGCATCATCATGGCCCTGGTGCTCAACTCACTGCTGGGCTCACAAGGCGAGAAGTTCACCTCGCGGGTATTTGCCGGCGGTGGCGAGCTGGGAATGAAGTATGCGAAGTTCTCCATTTTCGCCCTGGCTTATGCTGGTGGTGTTGTGGATTGCCTATCTGATCGCTGCCGCCATCGTCCATTTCCGCTATCCCTGGGAATCGCCTGAGCTGGTGTCGGCCAGCGTCAAATACACTTTGCTTTTCTTTATCGGCAGCTATCCCTTCCTCATCACCGAGATCATCGCCACCGTTACCTCAGAAAATCTGGATGAAGATACGCGTCAGGGAATCTTCATCGGTCAAATGACCGGACTGATTCCGACTGCGCTGTTCGCGGCACTGGCGCTGTGGGCGTTTGGGGTTGGGGGAGCCGACTTGCCGGTGTCCTTCGGCAACCTGTCGCATTCGTTCTCCCTGAGGGTCACCCTGATCCTGGTGGCTTACTTCGGATTGTTGATTCTCCTTCCCTATTTCATCGGCACCCAGAGAGGCAAGCGGAAGCGGCTGGCCCTGCTGCAGCAGAGGCAGGAACATGTGCGCGCCCTCGCCGACATATTGGAGACGCCGGCCGGCTCCCTCTACGTGCCCAAGCTCGCTGCCTTGCGCGATCAAGTTGCCGGCGAACGGCAGACCGTCGAGGAGAATCACCAGCTCATGCTGTTGGACGATTGGAAGACCAACCGGCCGGCAGACTTTCCCGAGAAAACCGCTCCTCTGGTGGAGGCTTATCGCCACTCCCGTGACCTGGACCCGCGTTGGAAGTTCTTCGATTACCTGACCAAGTTCCGGACCGAACTGCAGGAGATCATTGACGATCTGCAAGCCCGGCCGCCGGGGACGTTGGAGGACGCCGCCGCCAAGTGGAGCAAGAACTACGAGACGAAGCACGCCCAACTGAGCGAGGAGATCAAAGGCGCCACCACCGCGCGACCGCTGGTCACGGTGGCTGTGGGGACGGTGGCAACGGCCATCGTCAGTCCGATCTTGGCGGGTGTGGGCAAGGCAGCGTGGGCGTGGATCGCCGCAGCATATGGGTTGAAGGGGCAGTAGGGCGTGGTAGAGCGGACCTTCATGTCCGCGTCAATTGCGAATAGCTTGAGCCAGTGCGGTTATTGAAAATGCCCGCACTGGCTCAAGCTGTATTGGGTGGCCCTTCGTGGGCCTCCAACCTAAAGGTTGGCTTTACCGGGACAATCGCCCTAGTCACTGCGGAGCCGGTCGAGCAGCACACCATCGGCGCTCACCAGCGAGATCTCCAGCGCGGGAACGCCGAACGCGTGGGTTGAGCAACTCAGGCACGGATCGTAGGCGCGCACCACCGCGGAGACGCGATTCAACATGCCTTCTTCCAGGTGATCGCCTTTGATGAAGTGTTCGCTGACCTGACGCACGCTCTCGCCGATGGCGTGGTTGTTGTGACCGGTGGCGACGATGAGGTTGGCCCAGGTGATGGCGCCGTTGTCGTCCACCTTGTAGTGATGGATCAAGGTGCCGCGTGGGGCCTCGATCATGCCTACGCCCTCCAGGGCATTGACCCCGGCCACGGCGCGAACATGCGTGTCCAGAACGTCGGGCTCCAGCAGCAGAATCTTCGTGCACTCGATGGCGTACAGCACTTCGATGAGCCGGGCATAGTGATAAAGAAACGCGCTGTGCGGCGTGCGCCCGAAGCGCTGGCGGAACTCTCGCAACTCGGCGTCGGCGCGTGGGCGTGCCCAGGGCGTCGGCGACATTCAGGCGCGCCAGCGGGCCCACCCGGTAGCTGCCCAGCGGATAGCCGAGTGAGCGATAGTACGGGGCTTTGAGGTAAGAGTCGGAAACGGTGGCTTCCGCAATGAAGTCGCTGTAGCGCTCGGCCGCAATCCTGTCCTGCACGATCTCGCCATCGGCGCCGCGGAAGCGCAGCACTCCATCGTAGAGCTGGATGTTGCCGGCATGGTCCACCATTCCCGCGTACATGGTGGGCGCCGACCCAAAATGCGCGATCTCCTCCGGGAACGAATCGAGCGTGCCCTTGAAGATGCCCAAAGTTTTTTCGGTGGTCGCCATCGCCTGGGGGATGGCCGCCAGGAAGCGGTCGCGAGTTTGCACCGGCATCGGCGACTTGACTCCACCGGGCACGATCCATGACGGATGGACGCGCTCCTCGGCAAGGCCTTCGATGATCTGCAGTCCGAATTTGCGCAGCTCGATGCCGGCCCGCGCCAGCTCGGGATTGGCCTCGATGACGCCGACGACGTTGCGGATTGCGGGATCGGCGTCCATGCCGAGCAGAAGATCAGGGGCGGCAAGATAGAAGAAGCTGAGCGCATGCGACTGCACAATCTGCGCGCAGTGCACGATCTCGCGCAGCAGTTGCGCAGCCCGCGGAATGCGCACCGCCATGATGGCTTCGCAGGCCTTGGACGACGCCAGTTGATGGCTGATGGGGCAGATGCCGCAGATGCGCGAGGTAATGCCCGGCATCTCGTAGTAGGGGCGGCCTTCGGTGAACTTCTCGAAGCCGCGGACCTGGGTCACCTGAAACTTGGCGTCGGCAACATGCCCGGCGTCGTCGAGCTGAATCGTGACCTTGCCGTGGCCCTCCACGCGAGTCACCGGTTCAATCGTAATGCGCTTCATCGCCACTCCTATCCAAACTTGATCTTGGCGTTGGCTTCGGGCTTTTTTCCCTCGAGCAGGTTGTTCAACAACCCTGCGATGATTCGCGTGGGAGGCGGACACCCGGGAAGACAAACGTCAACCTTCACGAAATCCTGCGCCGGGCGCGCCAGCTTCAGCAGTTGGGGAAGGCCGTCGGTAGGAATGCACCGGTTGTCGTCGGCGCCCTCGACGTAAATGCGCTGCAACAGCTTCTTCACCGGAACCGTGTTGCGCAGGCCGGCCACATTGCCCGGTGACCGCGCAGTCGCCCAGCGAGACCAGCGTCTTGGTGCGCTGGCGGATCAGTTGCAGCTTGTCCACGTCCTCCTGGGTGCTGATGGCGCCTTCGACCAGGGTGACGTCCACGTCCTCGGGAAACTCCTGCGCATCCACCAGTGGGCCGTAGACGATGTCAACCTTGCGCACGATGGGAATGAGCGCCGCGTCGAGATCGAGCAGCGACATGTGGCATCCCGAGCAGCCATCCAGCCAGACCGTAGCCAGCTTGATCTTCCTCATACGTGAGCTCCTCTCCGGTGAGCCAGGGAAGTGATGGGCAGCGTTGGACCGGACCATTTCCTCCACCGCCTTGCCTTTTTCGGCCAGAGCGCCGGTGGGACAGGCCAGCACACACTTGCCGCAGTTGGTACAGGTGCGTGGAGTCACCCCACGTCTGGTTGAGGTCGGGAACGATGCGGGCATGAATGCCGCGCGAGACCATCGCCCACACGTGCGCGCCCTCGATTTCGGCACAGGTGCGAACGCAGCGCGTGCACAGGATGCAGCGATTGTGGTCGAGGACGAATCGCGGATGAGAGATGTCCACCGGCTGGCGAGGAAAGTTGTAGGCAAAGCGCACGCTGGTGATGCCCAGCGCGTATGCCATGTCCTGCAACTCGCAGTGCCCGTTGGCCACGCAGACCGCACAGACGTGATTGCGTTCCACCAGCAGCAGTTCCACAGTGATACGGCGGTAACGCGCAAGCCGGGGAGAACTGGTGATGACCGACATGCCATCCTGGACCGGCGTGGTGCAAGCAGGGAAGATCCGGTCAATGCCGGAAATCTCGACCATGCAGAGTCGGCAAGCCCCGACGCAGCTGAGGCCCTCCAGGAAGCAGAGAGTCGGAATGTACTTTCCGCTGGCGCGAGCGACCTCGAGAATGGTTTGTCCCTCGAGGGCGTTGACCAGCTCACCATCGATACGAAGCGAAATTTTCTTTTGCGGCAAGGCGAAACTCCTCCCCTCTAGCGGGATACCGCCACCTTCGCGTCACAACGCAGACAACGGCAGCATTCCTCATGGACTTCTTCTGCCGACAAGCCAATGACGACCTCGTCGAACGTCGCGGCGCGCTTTGCCGCCGGCAGCGAACGAGGATGATGTCTGCGGCTTTCGCTGGGCGCTTTCGGCGGTGTCTGCTCGTACTCCATGGGTTCGAACAACATCTCCCAACGCTTGGCATCCATCAGTTGTTCATCGATGGCGCGGGCCGCCTGCTTTCCGTAAGCCATGGCATTCGACACATTGGAGGCGCCGGTCACCAGGTCGCCGCCGGCAAAGAAGCGCGGACGGCTGGTCTCCAGCGTGAAGTGGTTCACTTCGACCGTGCCACTTTCCTTGATCTGCAGCCCTGATGCCTTGGCGAAGTCGAGGTCCACAGTTTCGCCGACGGCGAGAATGACCGAGTCGCAGTCGAAGCGCTGCACCTCGTCGGTGAGCACCGGCTTGCGGCGGCCGGAACGGTCGTATTCGCCGAGACGGGTCTTGACCACTTCCAGCGCCTTGACGTGCCCCCTGGCGTCGCCGATGATGCGGTGCGGCGCCGCCAGGAAGACGATCTTCGCTCCTTCCTCTTCGGCTGCCGCAGTCTCTTCCTCGATGGCCGGCATGTCTTTGCGTTCGCGGCGATAAACCACCACGACCTCCGAATCCATGCGACGTGCGGTACGTGCCGAATCGATGGCCGCATTGCCACCACCAATGACCACCACTTTGCGTCCCAGTTCGACAGACTCGCCCTTGGAAACGGACTCCAGCAAAGGCAGTGCCGGATAGACGCCTTTGAGTTCGGTGCCGGGCAGGTAAACCCACGATTCCTTCCAGGTGCCAATCGCAAGGCAGACGGCGTCGAACTGGTCGTCCAGATCGTTCAGCGAAATGTCGACGCCGACGCGCGTGTTGAAGACGAACTTGACGCCCAGCCGTTCGATCAAATCAATTTCGCGGCGCAGCACCGGTTTCGGCAGGCGATATTCCGGCAAGGCGAAACGCAACATGCCGCCGGCCTCCGGCAGCGAATCGAAGACGGTGACATCGTGTCCGAACAAAGCGAGGTAAAACGCGGCCGTGAGTCCTGCTGGCCCAGCGCCCGCGATGGCGATCTTGCGGCCCGTCGGTTCCAGCTTGCGGGCGGCGATGCGGTGCACCGACGTCTTCAAAGCGGTCCGACAAAAGAACGCTGTCGGCGATAAAGCGATGGACCTCACGCATGTTCACGGCGTCGTCCACCGTCTGCCGCCGGCAGCGCTGATCGCAAGGATGCTGGCACACACGCCCGGTCGAGCAGGGCAGCGGGTTGTCCATGATGACGGATTCGAACGCTTCCTCCAGGCGGTTCTCCTTATAGAGCTGGAGAAAGCGGGGAATGTTCATGTGCAGCGGGCAGCTGTTTTCGCAGGGCGCCAGCGCCAGTTCGGTGCAGATGCCGGCCACGCAACGATGGGCCACGATGTGGTCTTCGAACTCCTGGCGGAAATGGCGCATGGTGGTCAGCACCGGGTTCGGCGCTGTCTGGCCGAGACCGCACAAAGAGCAATCGCGGATGTAGCGGCTCAACTCGTCCAGCGTCTCCAGATGCTGCATGCGGCCCGCGCCCACCGTGATGCGATTCAGAATGCGCA
This sequence comes from uncultured Acidobacteriaceae bacterium, assembly GCA_963840905.1. Classification (GTDB taxonomy): domain Bacteria; phylum Acidobacteriota; class Terriglobia; order Terriglobales; family Acidobacteriaceae; genus Bog-257. Next base: position 219,178 of record CAWJAO010000003.1, on the reverse strand, counting down.
GGCACTTGTTCAAGCCCCACCCGGCAGGGAACGCACTTGCCGCAGGACTCGGAGTTGGTGAACTCCACGAAGTAACGGGCGACGTCAACCATGCAGTTGTCTTCGTCCATCACCACCATGCCGCCCGACCCCATGATGGAGCCGAGTTGCGCCAGGCTCTCGTAGTCCACCGCAGTGTCGAACATCTCGTGCGGGATGCAGCCGCCGGAAGGGCCTCCGGTCTGCATCGACTTGATGGCGCGGCCGTCCACGCCGCCACCGCCGATGTCGTAGATGAAGGTCTTCAGCGGCGTGCCCAGGGGCATCTCGACCAGTCCGCTGCGATGCACTTTGCCGACCAGCGAGAAAACCTTGGTGCCGGAGCTCTTGGGGCTTCCTGTCTCGGTGAACCACGCCGGCCCGCGCGTGACGATAGGCGCAATGTTGTACCAGGTCTCGACGTTATTGATGTTGCTGGGCTTGCCCCACAGGCCTTTTTGCGCCGGGAAGGGAGGACGTGGACGCGGGCGTCCAGCTTCACCTTCCAGGGATGCGATGAGCGCAGTCTCTTCGCCGCAGACGAAGGCCCCCGCTCCTTCCACCAACTGGACATCGAACTTGAAACCGCGGCCCAGGATGTTCTCGCCGAGCAATCCGTACTCGCGAGCTTGCTCGAGAGCACGATTGAGACGGTGGACCGCCAGGGGATACTCGGCGCGCACATAGATGATGCCTTGCGTCGCTCCCATGACATAGCCGCCGATGATCATGCCTTCCAGCAGAGCGTGCGGATCGCTCTCGATCTCATTACGGTTCATGTAAGCGCCGGGGTCGCCTTCGTCGGCGTTGCAGATGATGTACTTCTGATCGGCAATTGCTTTGCGGAGGAACTCCCACTTGTTGCCGGTGAGAAACCCCGCGCCGCCGCGCCCACGCAACTTGGACGCCTTGATCTGCTCGATGACGCTCTCCGGCTTTTCGTCGATGAGTGTCTTGTAGAGCGCCTGGTAGCCACCGACCGCGATGTACTCCTCAATATCGTCGGGATTGATGAGGCCGCAGTTGCGCAGAACAATCTTCTTCTGGCCCTTGAAGAAAGGCACCTCGTTCCACAGCGGCACGTCGGGATAACCGTGCCCATACTTGATGGAGCCAGTAATGTGGTCCCACTCCTCGATCTTGCAATAGGCCAGCTCAGGGCTTCCAATCGTCCCAGCGGAGATATCGTGGACAATGCGCCCGGCATCGTTGGCCTGAATTCGTTGCAGGATTAACAGTGGACTTCCGGGAATGCGAACATTGACCAGCGGTTCCTGGTAGCACGCGCCGAAGCATCCGACGCTGGTGAGGTAGAAGTCGGTGCCGCTGCGTTCGATTACCTCAATGAAAGCGTGGTACAAGGCCTCCGCGCCATTGCCGCGGCCGCATGTACCCATGCCGATGGCGATGCGGGGAACCGATGGCACAAGTTTGGCCAACCCAGTCTCGCGGACGGCGTTAAATGCGCCGATATCCTCGATGCGCGGCATCAGTCACTCTCCCGTTCCAGCGATCGAACTTCGCGTTGCAGAGTGCGTTCGTTGACGTGCCCGCAAATGCGGTGGTTGATCTCGACCACCGGTGCCAGGGCACATTGTCCGAAGCAGGCCACCGTGCGGACCGTGAATTTTTTGTCGGCGGTAGTCAGCGCCAGCTTGTCAGCGTCGGTGGGCGCTTCGTCTTCGTTGAGCCCCATGCCGAGCTCGAGGCGAAGGCTCTCCAGCAGCGCGCGCGAGTTTCGCGTATGACATGCCGTCCCGCGGCAGATGCAGATGGTGTTGTCACCCTGCGGTTCGAGATTAAAAAGCGCGTAAAAGGTCGCTACGCTATAGATGCGGGAGAGCGGAATGTCCAGCCTGTTGGCGATGTACTGCAGGGTTTCCGGAGGAAGATACTTGTGGGCGTTATGCTCCTGGACTGCCTCCAGGATTCCGAGCAACTCGCCGGGACGTCCGCTGCGCTGGGTGATGACTTGATCAATGAAGGCCTGTTCGGCGCTTTCCAGAGTAAGTAGAGCAGTAGCCATGTGCGTGGCGCTCCTTTCTGGGGCAGAGACCAGCACTCCAGTGGGAACTCCTCAGCACGATTCCCGGCTCATCAGGAACAAGGAAGTTGAGCACTTCGCCTAGGTGGCTGACTGGTTCCCTTGCACATCAAGCTTCCACCTCTTTGGGCAAGAACTCTGTGTCGGGCATCACGGCGAGGGGTGATTGGCGGGCGGAAAAGGGAAGCGATACATTGTGGGAATGGAATCCGATCGCGAGTTGTTTTTCAAGGTGTCATCCCCGGCGACGAGCGCCGTGAGGAGTCGGGATTTACGGCAGGTATAGGGGTCCTTCGACTGCGCGCCCGTCCGACCCGCAAAACAAGCGGGCCGGACAGGCACTCCGCTCAGGATGACACCTTAAAATTCGGCAGAGAGATCCTGCTGAATGCGTTGGACTATTGCGCCGTGGTTTTGGCGCTGGCGGTGACGCGCGCCAGGCTGGCACGCACCTGGCTGGCCTCGGCGCCATTGGGGCTCTCCTGAAGATACATCTGATATTCGGTGGTGGCGTTCTCGTACTGGTGCTTGTTTTCGAAGGCGCGCCCGGCAACGTAGTGGGCGATGGCATACCCCTCATGGGAAATCTTGTGGACTTTCATCGCGCTCTCCAGCGCGCCGTCGTAGTCGCCGGTCTTAAACTGCGCGACGGCCAGCAAGGTGAGCGACGAGGGGTCCTGTGGATTGACCATAAGTGCCTTCTGCAATAGGTCTTTCGCGGCTGCATACTGTTTGTCGCTGATCAGGATTCGCGAATAATTGCGGTCAGCATCGGCGTTCTTGTCGTTCAACTGCACGGCATGCTCGAAAGCCTCGCGGGCCTTATCGGCTTGCCCCAGGCTCATGAAGGCGACGCCCAGGTTGTCATAGGCCGCGTCATACTGCGGATAGGCGGCAGTCGCCTTCTGAAACTGATCGACCGCCTTCTTGTAGTCCTTCTGCTGCAGGGCGTCCAGGCCTTTTTCAAACGACTTGCGAGCGGCGGGCGGTATCTTCAAGTTGGACGCTGAGGTCATGGCGCCCGTGCCTGACGTGGAGTTCGAGTCGGCATCGCCCTTGGCATGCACCTGCACGTAAATCAGCTTGAAATGGTCCTCTTGCATGACCTGAAAGTCATCCGAAACGGCGTCCTCGATGCCTATGCCGGAGACCTTCACGCGAAAATTGCCTGATCCGGAAATGAGGAAATCCGCCTGCCCTAAATCGTTGGTAAAGGCTTCGGTCAAAGATATGCCGGCAGAATTAAGCAGGTCCACGCGCAACTGTTGGGGCGCCGGCCGTTCGTTGGCGAAGCTTACGCGGACCTGGATGTCAACTTCGTTGGGTTGCGAGCGCGAGCCGCGCTGGGCGAATCCGACCTGAACGACAGACAAGCGTAAACGACAGTACGAGGAGAGCTGGCTTCGACCGGAACATAAACGCCCCCTGAACCGGCACTGGCAGGTTGTTGCGGAGGATTGTACCGCAATCCGGAGGCGATAGATGTCAAAGTTTTGTGGAGGAGAGACGCTTCCGGGCCAAAGACAGGTCACAAACAAACAAGCGGAGGCCCATGACGGACCTCCGCGGAGTGCAGAGCGCTACGGCTTCATCGGCATGTAGAGCGGTTCACCGGGCTTGCCGGTGACCAGTTTGTAGTCGGACGGTACCTGGAACAAGGAAGCGTCGGGTTCGCCGCGATTGATGTTGACCAGCTTGGTCGTCATGGTGCCCATCATAGGATCGCTGTGAGTCGTCAGCACCGGCAGTTGCAAGTCGGACGAATACCACCGTTCGGTCACCACCTCGATGGGGTTGGCGTTGCCGATCTCGCCGGCGGGAATCGTGTGGGTCATGCGCGTACCAGTCGCTTGCAGCCCGTTGATCGTCTTGGTCCCCAACTGGTCGGTCTTCACGTTCTTGGGGTTCATCGCCATTGGTCCGGGCATGTCATGCATGCCATCGCCATGGGGGCCCGGCGCCATCTTTGCGTCCGTGGCATCCCCCGATCCAGGCTTGCCGGGATGAAGCGGCATCTGGTGCGCGGTCTTGTTTTCCGGATTCAGCATGTAGCGATTGCCCGAGACCGGATCGGTGATCACGATCATGGTCCGCTTGGCAACGCCGGTAGACGGAGTGTTCAGCTCAAACCCGATCTCACGGCGGACACGGCCCTCCGAGTCGCGGTAGATCATGGTCTGGTTCTGCGTGTGAATGCTGTTTCCGTCAGCCAGAGTGGTGTCGCGGGTCACGATCATCTCCCCGCTCATGGGCACACCCTTCACTGTCTTGCCTTCGCCGATTCCGTCATGACCCATGCCGCCCATGGGGCCCATGCCGAATACCATGTTCATTTCATGCGGCGGAGGAGGCGGCGGTGGCGCCGGAGCCTCGTTTTGCGCTGCCGCGAATGCACTCAGCCCGACTAACAACAGCCCTAGCAGCAGCCCGTTACCGACCCTAAGAAGAACCACAGATTTCATCGTACGCATTGGTTTTATCCTCGACTTCGATTTAACTGAATATTGCTGTTTCCTCAGTTCACAATCCGAACCGCCCGCACCACCCCGTCATAGCCCACGACCACATCGGCGACCCGCATCTGGGCATCCTGCTCTCCACCCGAACCCGTGCGTTCCGGCGGCGGGAAGCTCCATCCGCACCACCTGCGCATCGCTGGAGCAACTCAGCGGGTCGCAGAACATCAGGGCAACGTAGCCTGCGTCGGCGCTGATCTGCGATGACTCAGCTGGCTCCGAATTCGACTGGCTCGCCGATGACAACATGCGGTTGTCTCGACCGGGCAACGCTGCTTCGCGAACACCGCTGGCTGTTGCTGCGGGACCTCGGACGAAGACTCTGCAGCCACGACCCTTGGCGAACTCGACGCTCGGCTGTACTGCGTGGCTCTTCACCGGCAAATTCCCCGAGCGCTCCTCCCAAATCCGCACTCCCAGGAACAAGGCAATCGCGATGGCTGCTGCCACGGCGACATACGCTCCAACTTCGAAGAACCGGCTGAGACTGAATAGCAATTGGAGTAATTCGCCGCGCCATTTCCGGCTGGCAGAGTCTCGCGACGGCCCTTGCCGGAAAGCCCGCAGCAATGCCTGTTCCACGTTCGGGACCAGCCTCGCAGTCGGCGGTTCGCGCTTGCAGGGTTTGCATCGTCGCCGCAAGCGTTCGCTGCTGTTGCAGCCAGCCGCCACACTTCCCGCATTCACCCGCATGGTCCAGAATCCGCTGGTCCTGGGCTTGCGACACCTCCCGCAGGCTCAGCGACGTAGTCCGCTGTTCGAATTCACGGCATGTCATGATACGCACCTCGCCGTAACGCTCGATATTCCGGGTGCAACCGCCGCCGAATGTTGCAGCTTCCGGCTGAGCACGTCGTGCGCCCGGTGCAGCCGCGAACGGACGGTACCCAGCGCACAACCAATCGCTTCCGCCGCATCCGCATAACTCAATTCCTGTAGATCGCAGAGCACCACAACCTCGCGATAATGTTCCGGCAGAGAAAGCACAGCCTTCCACACCGCCGTCGAAGTTTGTTGCCGGGCGATTCCTTCTCCGGGATCGCTGTTGACCGTCAGCGACTGCGCTTCGTCATCCACCGGACTGTTCAACGCCGTCTCCGCATAATTCCGCTCCATGGCCCGCCGCACGTAATTGCGGGCCACGCCGAACAGGTAGGCTCCCAAGGCAGCGCGGGCCGGATCGAAGTCGCGGCCCCGCTGGATCAGGAACATGAAAACGTCCTGGGTCACCTCTTCCGCGATCAGCGGTGAGCCGCTCATGTGCAAGGCGAAGCGAAAGACGGGCCCCTGCCGCCTGCGATAGAGGGCAGTGAAGGCATCTTCATCTCCGGCCAGCGCTTGCGCGAGCAGCTGTTCGTCGGTTTGGTCGGTCAGCAACGCCACCTCAAGGGGTGAACTCGATCTGGTTTCGATGAGTATTTCCCCTGGGCGAAACGTAAAGTTCCGTAAAGTTGGACTTCTTTATCGTAGAGCCGTTCCGGACGTTCGTTGTATAGGAGCACGGGAAGGGCGACAAATAGGGAGCGAGTTCGGTTAGTGCGGCGCTTCAGCGCCGCGCCCAGCTTACCCAATCATCTCGGTCCGCGTCACGTCGACAGGGTGATCGATCAGCGGCCCGACCCGTTCGATGAACTCGCACAGTGTGCGGCAAGCCGGCGTGAATCTCGAATGCCTCTTCGTCCTTCCAGCGCGAGTGAATGTAGAACAGTTGCGGATCGCGGATCGAACGAAAAGCGTGAATGCTCAGACAGCCGGCTTCCTCGCGCGAATGGCCTACAACGTCGGCCAACGCCTCCGCGACGGCGTCCTCATTGCCGTGAGCGGCGTGAAAACGCGCGAATATAAATAACTCCACGTGCCAACTCCCTCGCCGTTCAGTTTACTTGCCCGCCGAACCGGCGGCGGCGGGCGAACCGGACGCCTTTTGCTCATCGGGCTTCAGCTCTTCAAAGCTGAACTGCTTGCTCACCGACCTCGTAGGGCTTGCCATCCACCTCGACGTACGGATAGACAAAATAGTTCAGCGGCGGCCCGTCCTGCTTGGGCGACAGGGTTATGTCACGGCCGGTCGAGAACTTGACCCGGTTGGCGTCCAGGCTGCCGAAAAAATAGTCTCTGCTTCTCTTTGGCCTTCCATGCCTCGGAGATATCCACCGGAATCCAACCGATCTTGGACGCATAGAACTCAGCCCAGCAGTGATAGCCGGGAATGTCTCCCTTGTCCTTGTTCTCGGGCAGCGGGAAGCCAATGTCGAAGCGCGCGGGAATGTCGTCGGCGCGCAGCATACCGATGAACGGCGAATGGAAGTCGGTGCAGTTGCCGTGCTTGGCATCGCAAGCCCACAGCGCATCGCCGCGTCCCCAGCCGGTTCCGGTTTTGTCGTAACGCATGGTGGTGAACAGGTAGTCGTAGGCCGCCTTGGCCTTGGCCACCGTCCCAACCTGGTTGCCGGTCACCTCCTGGGCCAGGGTCTTGATCTTGCCATCGATGGGGATCAGCTTGTCCGGCTGGACGAATCGGGTCATGGACGCCGGTACCACGCCGGGCTTACTGTCCTTGCGTTCGAGTTGCGCAAAGTCGCCGAGCGAGTATTCGCGGCGCGTCACTTCGTACTCCAGCGTGAACTCCGCCGTTCCCTGGGCAGGATTGCGGACCTCTGCGTACATCATGCGATTGCCGTATTCCGCTTCCTGCGTCATCTCCGTCTGCACCGGAGCTTTGAGATTTACCAGACGCACGGTCTGGTGCTCATCGGTATGCGCCACCGGGGCCCATACGCGCACTACTTTCGTTCCCGCCGGAATGTCCTTGACGGTGAAGGAGTAGGTGAAGCGGAACTTGCGGACGGGTTGCGCTGAACTTCGGCTTCTCTGGTGACCGACTGCGCACTGCAAAACGACACCGCCATACAGGCCAGCAGCAGCGACGACAACACGTGTAGCTTCATGACAAATCTCCTGCTCTCGATGGTCAGTTTCGGATGGAAAATCGGCCCGCGATTAGAGGGAGAGCGTTCAAGTGAAGCCGCTGAGGCGGAGTTGCGAGGGTTGCCGCGCGGGGTACATGGGCGGACATTCTATCAAAGGAGAGTGAAAGTCCTGTTAAACGGGAACAAGCAGGGAAAATGGCCAATTCCGGTTTGCTGACTAGAATTTATGTAAGTTTCTTCCATCGGTAGCGTACTGCTTTATGGACGCGGATAAAGACAAGTCGAAAGGATCGCAGCCCCGCGAGGGCCAAGCCACGCAAATGGAGGGGCGGGATCTGGAGAGCGTAGTCGAGCGCGCACAAAGCCATGATGCCGAGGCGTTAGGGGAGATCTATCGCCTCTATGCCCGGCGCGTATTCGGCTTGTGCCGGTACATGCTGGAGTCGCGGGAGAGCGCAGAAGATGCCACCAGCGAAATCTTCCTTAAGCTGCAGCGCTCCATCGAGAGCTACGACGGATCGATACCGTTCCCCAAGTGGCTGCTGCATGTAACCGGCAACCAATGCATCGACGTTTTGCGGCGCCGGAAGCGGGGACGGCAGGTGATTGTGGAAGCGGAAGAAGGAGTGGCGGTCATCGAGCCGGCCAGCGCGGAGCCATCGCCGCTGGGTGCCGTCCTTAGCGCCGAAGAGAGAACCCAGGTGCGGGATGCCATTGCGCGCCTGCCTGAGAACTATCGCCTACCGCTGGTGCTGCGCTACTACGGCGAGCTGAGCTATGACGAAATCGCACAACAGTTGGGACTGCAGAGGAATTACGTGGCGACGTTGATATTTCGGGCCAAGCAGGAGCTACGCCGCCAGCTGGGCCACGGGAGCAAGTGATCATGGAATGTTGTTCGGAACAGGTCATCTCGATCTTCGTGGATGGCGAACTGCCGGGAGAAGAAGCGCAGCTCTTACGAGACCACCTGGCCACGTGCCGGCGATGCCGGCAACTGTTGGACGCATTGCGGGCTGAGAACCGCGCTCTGAGCGAAAGCCTACAAGAGCTTCCGGAAGAAGCGGCCATTCCGGCGGACTACTCCCGCCTGGCTTGGTCTTGGGGGTGGGGTGACGTGGCGGTGGTGGCCGCGGTGCTGGCGCTGGGTTCGATCGTTACCGGCTGGATCGATAAGGTGAGCATTCCGGAGGCGCTGCAATGGTTGAATCCCTTCAGCTTGAGCGGCCGCACGAACCTGATCTTCGACCTTTCTTACTACTTTGCACGCGGAGGTGCTGCCATGTTAGCTGATTACGCTGCCGTCGTCGGGGGACTTCTTTTGGTGTTGCTGGTGGTTGGGAGTGCCGTGCTGCTGGGACGCCGATGGCGGCCGCCGCAGCCGGGCCTGCGCCTGCTGATCATGCTGCTTGCGCTGTCGCTGCCGGGGTTTGCCCTGGAGCGGCGGCACGGTGATTTCGTTACCGTAGGGGCGAACGAGACGGTGGACGATACCCTCCTGGCTACCGGTCAAAACGTGCGGGTGGAAGGTGTCATCAATGGGGACTTGCTGGCTTTTGGCGAGTCGGTGGAAGTGCGCGGTACCGTCAAAGGTGACCTGGTGAGTTTTGCCAAGCGAACCGTGGTGAGCGGAACCGTGGAAGGGAACATCTACAACGGTTCGAATTCGCTCGACCTGGACGGGCAATTAGGCCACAACCTTTACGCGTTGACGCAGTCCTTGCGAGTGGACGACCGGGCGCACGTGGGCGGAGGCATGCTGGTTGGCGGCGGTGACGCCACCCTGGAAGGTGAGGTAAAACGCAGTGTGACCATGTACGCCGCCAAGGCCGATGTGAGCGGCAATATCGGCCGCTCACTGGCCATGGCCGGAGATAGCCTTACCGTGACGAGCACGGCCCGAATCGGCGGTGACCTGAGCGCTCGCGTGCGCCATTTGGCGAATGTGCACATTGCCGAAGGCGCGGCGATTGCGGGCACTCGTGACATCCAGGTGCGCGTCAGGCAAAACCGATTCGCCAGCCCCAGATTTTACTTCTACCGGGCTGTCTGGCTGGCCGCCGCCATGCTGGTGGGATGGTTGATGATGGTCCTTTTTCCCAGCTTTTTCCGGGCCAGCACTCAGGCGGTCGGCTCAGGCTGGCGCAGCCTCGGACTTGGAGTCGTAATTCTGGTGGGGATGCCTGTGGCCATCATCCTGGTGGCGATCACGCTGGTTGGTCTACCTTCCTCGCTGATATTGCTCGCAATGTATCTGACCGCGATCTACCTGTCACAGATCTGGGTTGGAGCGTTTCTGGGACGGATACTGCTAAAGCCAGCCGGGACCACGAACAGCGATTGGTTGATAGGACTACTGGTGGGCCTGCTGATCCTCACCATTGTCCGGTTCATCCCATACCTTGGGCAACTGGTCCACTTCGGCGTGATGTGCCTGGGCCTGGGGGCGCTTGCCTGGCAGCTTTATCAGACTTCGCGACGTGCAGCGACGACCTGAAGCTCACTGGTTACGCGGACTAGTCGGAAGCTGGGGGGCTCGGAACCAACGGCCGCGATCGAAGGTGCTTTGCCGCGAGCAGGAACACCGCCGCGGCTACACCGAAGATTGCGCCCATCCCCAGCATCACCAGCGGCACGAGGAAGAAGCGCAGGTTCCAGCCGGCGCCGATGCGCGCCTGCGTGGGCGAATGAGGATCGTATCGGATGGGATGGCGGCTTCCGACGGGATACTGCGCAACGCGGTCACTGGTCTGCTGGTAGTTCGAGCTCTGAAAGCTGATCAGGTCGGCGGTCATCGGTTTGCCGCCGACGGTGTAGAGCACCTGCAAACTGGCGGCGTAAAGCTGCTCGTGCGGAGGCGCCGGCTGCGTCACCACCTCACTGCGGAGGACTTGAGCTTGGGTCTCAGGCCAGGTCTGTAGCACCTGGTACTGCCGCCAGAAAAACGGCAGGCTCAAGATGACGAACAGCGCGCACAGGATGAGATTGGCAACTCCGAGAAATAGCAGAAGGCCGGTTCTTTCGCTGGTCAAGCGCGCACCTTGGAAAACATGTTCACCACAGAGGCACTGAGAGCACAGAGAAATTATTTCAAAACTTTTGAAGGCCTAGTTGGAAAACCAACCCTCATCGTCGTACTGGAAATGCTCCAAACTGCGGTTTCGTTCTGACTTTCTCTGTGCCTCTGCGTCTCTGTAGTGATCCGTACTACTTCTCCCGCCGCAAATCTTTCATCTCTTCGCGGACGCGGCGGAAGCGGCCTACCAGCGAACCGAGATAGCCCAGCAGAATCGCCCAGGTGACAATGTAGGCAGCCTTCAATGCGACTGCGCCGGTCATCGTGCGCCTCCTTGCAAGGCCAGGTCTGCATGCGCGGCTTCCACTTTCTCCTCCAGCACCTGCAAGCGGTAACGAACCACCATCAGCACAATTCCCACACAGGTGAAGGCCGCCAGGTTCCAGAAGAAGGCATGCAGCATGGCTGGATCGAGGCCTGAGTTTTCGCCTCCGCCCATGACCGGGGAAGGGTGCTGTGTACGGAACCAGCGAATGGACATGTAGACAATCGGGACGTCAACGAATCCGAAGATGGCCAGCGCTGCCGCCAGGACCTGCGTCTGTCCGCCTGCGGAAAAACGTCGCAACACCAGATAGCTGACGTAGATCAGCCACAGCACCAGCGTGGTCGTGAGCCGCGCATCCCAGGTCCACCAGATGCCCCACACCGGGCGCGCCCAGATGGGCCCGGTGATCAGGACGATGGTGCAGAACGCCACTCCCACTTCGGCAGAGGCCGCGGCCAGCGCGTCGCTGGCAAGATTGCGCTTCCACAAGTACACGACCGACGCGAGAAAGTTGACGAAGAAGCACACGCCCGCCGTCCATGCCGAGGGGACGTGGTAATAGAAGATGCGCTGCACCTCGCCCATGGTCTGCTCGGTGGGAGCGACGTAGAGGGCCTGGTAGGTGCTGAAGGCCAGCAAGCCGAGGGTGAAGATACACGAAAGCTATGAATATGTTTTTCATTCCGTGTTTAGCAAACCTGAATGGGCACGCCTTCAGGCGCGCCTCAAGTCCTTAATTATTGCCATCCTCAACCGACGTTGTTCGGTTAGTAATCTGCGGTTCTCAGTCTTCCAGCAATCTGCCTCGCTGTCGAATGCCTCGCAGCCTCTGCCGTCCTACGGGGCTCGCTCTCTTTTCCCCCTACCCAGAACGCCGCTGCGCTCCGTTGTGGGAATTTCACCCCTCCGGGGTTCGAGTTCTACGCGTTCCACTTCATTGGCGAAAACCAAATCCCTATTCACTGACCACTAAGCACCTATTCACCACCCACTACCCACTGCCCACTAACCTCACTCTGCGTTGAGCACACTTTCAAACAGCAGCAGGCAGACTGCGGTGAACACCACATCGTAAACCGCCAGCATCTTGATCCAGAAATCGGGTGACGCCTCGCCCGTCAGGATCGAGGTGGTCGCATCTACCATCGCGAGCAGTGCCGGAATCGAAATAGGGAAGAGTATCAGCGGCAACATGATCTCCCGGCTGCGCGTGCGAATCGACAGCGCCGCGAAGAACGTCCCATTGACCACCAGCGCCCAGGTTCCCAACAGCGCCACCACGATCAGTTGCCACACCGGCCCAACCGATCGCAAATCGTAGAAGACGACGAACAGGGGTGCCATCAGGGCTTCCAGAACCACCACGAAGAAGAAATTGCCGATTGCCTTGGCCAGGAAGAGCGCATTTGCCGGGGCCGGTGACACGCGGTAGGCGTCGAGCACCTGATTGCGCAACTCGCGCGCCCACGTCTGGTTGAGCGCGACCACCGCAGCAAAAAGAAAAGCCACCCAGATCAGCCCGCCAGCGATGCGGCGCGATTCCTCCGCCGTGGGATTGAAGGCGAAGCTGAAGATCACAACCACCAGCAGCGCGAAGAACAGCATGGAGTTGATGGCGTCTTTCGAGCGCCATTCCATACGCAGATCTTTCAGCAGGGTGGTGCGGGTTACGCTGAGGGTTGTCATCGCGGCGTCCACTCCGCATTCGGGATCGCTGCCTTGCGGGCCACTTCCTCGCGAGAGACGATCTGTCCGGCAGCCATGTGCACGAATTCGTCGGCCACGCCCTCCATCAGTGCGGCCTGGTGCGTCACCACGAAGATGGTCTTGCCTTTGTCGCGGACACGCCCCAGCACCGCCGCCATTTCGCGGGCCGAGTGCACATCGACGTTGGAGAATGGCTCGTCGAGCAGGATCAACTCTGGATCGTGCAGCACTGCGCGCGCCAGTGACAGGCGCTGCCGCATGCCTTGCGAATACTGTCCGATGCGGCGCGAAAGCTCCGGGTCGAGGCCGACCATTTGCATCGCAGTGCGGCAAACCGTGTCATCCTCGAGCCCGTACAGTCCGGCGAAGTAGCGCAGGTTTTCCATGCCGCTCAGCTCGTCATAGAGCAGCGGAGCATGGCCCATGTAGCCCACGCGATGAGCGACCTCGCGATGGTTCTTCGTTCCCAGCAGCGTGAAGCTGCCCTGGCTGGGCTCCATCAAGCCGGCGACCATGCGCAGTAGCGTGCTCTTGCCGGCGCCGTTGTCGCCCACTACCACGTACAGGCGGCCGGGCGCGAAGCTGGCGGAGATTCCGCGAATGGCGGCGAAGCGCCCAAAGAATTTCACTAGATTATCGAGAACGATGACAGGCGGAGATGACGGTCCGATTCCGATCACCTGTTCCTTCGTTACGGGCGCGATTCCAGTTTGCTGAGCCGACCTTCGAACTCGCGCAGGAGATAGTTATGCAGTTGGCGTGCTTTAGCTTCAAGCTTGAGGTAATTCCAGCGATTGAGAAGGATCCAAGCAAGAATCATTAGTGCGGGAACACCCGTCAGCGTGAGCAGCTGCCAAAGCGGAATCGCGGCTTGAATCGGCATGGTTCTGTAATCAGAGCTTGAGCCGTTCTTCAACGCGAACCAGGCGGTTGTCAACGTCTACCACCTTGTTCGTAAGATCGTCGAACTTTTGATCGAAACGACTGAAGCGCATATTCATGTCGGAGCGCAGATCGCGAATGTCGGTGTTCTGAAAGTAAAACCCGACGAGAATCACAACCAATGGCAAGCACAACGCGGTAAAGAACTGGGTGTTGCTCACAGAGCTATTCTACCCTCCTTTAGAGCGCGGCCTTCTGGGCGGAGCCCTCAGCCGCTGGAGCAGCGCCCGGCTGCCCAGGTTTGGGAGCGTACTTTGAGGCGCACTTGGCTTGAATGTTGGTGGCCCGGAAGACGCCATCACGTCCAAACTTTCCCTCTGCCAGGGCCTGCGCATTATCTTTGAAGGTGTCCGGCGGAGCTTCGCTGCCGTTGTAGACCACGGGCAGGGTCCGGTCCTGCTCAACCAGCAGGAACTCCAGGTGCGTCCCCTGGCGTTTGATCGATCCGGGCTGGACGTTTCCGGCCACGCGCAGCCGTTTGCTATAGGCGCCGCTGCCCATGCCGTCCAGTTCCTTGATGGTGACGTAGTAGCTCTTGCTATCCTGCACGCCGGTGTAGGCCAGATAGCCGAGGGCCACAACGATCACCGCGATTACCGCGCCGAAGCGCACGTATCTGCGTCCCTGATCCGACATTGAACTCAACCTCTGAATGCCTCGATCGCGGAAGCGCCAGGCCATTCCTGAAATATCTTCCGAACGGGTCAAGGATAGCGCTTTTGACGACACAGCGCCATGTGATTCACATCACATGGCCCGGTGACCCTTCCTATCGTCAGGCGGCAGAACGCCGGCGCCGCCCCGGCAAGAGGTCTAGGCGGCGCCGCGCTGGCGATTCGCGGTGGCGAAGCTCGAACGAACCAGCTCGATCAATTCGGGCGGGGGTAAGGGTTTGGCCCTGAATACGACCTCCAGACCCTCGTATTCCGTATCGGCCTCCGGCAGGCCGCTGAGGACGATGACGGGAATCCAATCGTTTTCAGCGCGGATATGGCGGACCAGATCGGAGCCGCTGCAGCCCGGCATCAGGTGATCGGTAACGATGACGCCGATGCGGTCGCGAATCGCACGCAGTGTAGCCAATGCACTTTCGGCGGTCGTGGCTATCGACACGTGAAACCCTGCATTCCGCAAAACTGCTTCGCGGGCCCTTAGTTGCAAGGGGTCGTCGTCAACGAGCAGGACCTGATTCAAGAAATCCTCGTCTTTACCATCTCCCCGCGGAATCTCCCGGCCTGGTCAGGCGGGAGAAAGCGAGGGTCGCCGCCTGCCGCCACGCAGGGAAACACCTCCTGCATGGCGTACCGCTCAACTTCGACCGCAGGCTACTGGCTGATCCAAAGCCAAACTGGGCTTTCTCCTATCCTAAGAACGACTTACGGATGGCATCACGGCCTAGGCCGAACGCTGCTGACCGCATACCTCTTCCTTCGCCCGTAACCAGTCCTGTTCGGGAGAACCGCCCTTGCCTCCGCGTTGCAAATACAGCTCATAGGCGCGCACGCGGATTTTCTCCTCCACCATCGGCGAGGCTTGAGACGCATGAGCGAATTGGGGCGACGTCGTCACCGGTTTCGCCGCCTGAACGCCACTTACGCTCTCAGGCTGAGGTACCATTCCCGACCTCGGGAGTGGTCTTGCGGCTCCGTTTCTTCGGCGTGGTGCCATCATTGGCTCGTGTTGCTTTCGGCATCGTACTTAACTCCTAGACCTATTAAATTTGCAGCCGGTCCGCGCTCAACCGGCAGTCGCGGCCGTTCACTACAGTCTTAACTATAAACGAATCAGCAGGCTTTCCGCAGCGCCCAGGTACCTTTTTCCACAACTTTCAGCAATTCACGGTGAACATTCTGTTACTCATCACAGGTTGCTATCGTTTCCCTCCTCGTTCCTGTCCAATAGGCGTTGGGAGTCAATGACTCAGGAACTTAGCTCCCTGCACGCGCGTATAACCTAAGGGGCGGAGTCCCGTTCACTGCGATGCTATTTTTCGAAATTCTGCGGCAGATGTTGCGGACCTTGTGGGCGCACAAGCTGCGCTCGTTTCTCACCATGTTTGGCATCGCGTGGGGAGTCGGCTCGCTTTTGCTGCTGGTGGGACTGGGCGAGGGATTCCGCTCGGGCAACCGCCGCGAGCTGAACTCGCTCGGGGAAGACATCATGTTCATGTTCCCCGGACGCGCCCCGGCGGTAGCGGGCAACATGAGTTCCGGTCACGCCTATCGCATCACCTACCGCGATTACATCGATGTACAGCGCGAAGCGCCGCATGTGCGGGCGGTGGCGCCGGTGCTCATGCGGCAGGACATCCGCGAGGTCAGCGATTACGGCAACACCAACGGGCAGGTGGTCGGAGTGCCGCCGCACTTCAACACCATTCGCTACTTGCCGCTGGATAGCGGCCGCTGGCTTAATGAAGCCGACGATACCCAGAAGCGGTTCGTGTGCGTGGTTGGCGACGAGATGGTGAAGAACCTGTTTCCCGGCGGGAGAACTGCGGTCGGCAGTGCGATCCTCCTGAACGGCATCCGTTTCGAGGTCGTTGGAGTGGTCCAGCGCGTCGGCCACGGCGACGACAACTCCACCAACAACCGCGTTTTCCTTACTTACACCATGATGCACGAGTTCTTTCCCCTGGCCGGCGAACAGCAGCAGGACGCTGTCTCGTTCCTGAACTATCGGCCGAGGGTGCGCGATGAGCATGATATCGCGCGTCAGGAAGTGCGGAAGATCGTCGCCCGCAATCACGGCTTCGACTGGCGCAACGAAGATGCCTTCGAGGACTGGGACACGGTCAAGAACGCGGAGACGGTGGGCAAGATCTTCGATGTGATGGATATTTTCCTCGGCGGAGTCGGTCTGGTTACTCTTACCCTGGGAGCGATCGGCATCGTCAACATCATGCTGGTGGCGGTGAGCGAACGCACGCGCGAGATCGGTTTGCGCAAAGCGCTGGGCGCCACCAACCGCAGCATTCTGTTGCAGTTCTTCCTGGAAGGCGCCTTCCTCACCCTGATGAGCGGAGCCATCGGCATGGGGGGCGCGGCGTTGCTGATGCACGCCATGAGCGGCATGGGGCAGGTGCCCGGTTTCGATCCTCCGACTATGTCCTACATGTCCGCGACCGTCGCGATCGGGACGCTCGCACTCGCTGGAATATTTGCCGGACTCTATCCCGCGCGTAAGGCTTCCATGTTGCAGCCCGTCGATGCACTGAGGCAGGAGTAGTCATGGTCAAAGATTTGATGTCACAAGCCTACGGCGCCATGCGCCACAATCGGCGCCGCACCGCTCTGACCATGCTTGGAATGGCGTGGGGTATCGCGACGGTCGTGCTCCTGCTGGCCTACGGTGCAGGATTCGGCCGCGCTATCGAGACCATCTTCGCTAACTGGGGTACGCGCATCATCGGCGTCTTTCCTGGACGCACCTCGCAACAGGCCGGCGGCCAGAAGGCCGGCACCAAGATCAAGTTCACCTTCGACGACATCGAGCGCATTGTGAATGCCGCCCCGCTCGTCCATCGCATAACTCCGGTGGTGAACAAGGACTGCGTTGTGCAGCAGGATGTTCGCACCTACACGCTGCCCATCAACGGTGTTTATCCCAGCATGTTCAAGATTCAAGCCTTGGGCCTGGGCGACGGGCGTTTGATGAACGAGGATGACGAACTATCGCGCGCGCGGGTAGCAGTCATCGGCTCTGAGGCCAAGACCAAGCTGTTCTCTGGACAGCAGGCCCTGGGTCAGTACGTCCGCATTGACGGCATCAGCTACCGGGTGGTCGGAGTGCTTTCGCCGCACATGCAGGAGGGCGACGACAGCATCAACAAGGTCATTTACATCCCCTTCAGCACCATGAGCGATTTCAAGGACACGCATTACCTGGACGGCATCTGGCTGGACTACGAAGGCAACGAATACGAACTGGTCGAGCACCAGGTGCGCGAAGTCCTCGCGCAGCAGTACAACTTCAAGCCCGACGACAAACGCGCCGTGTTCGTCTTCAACATGATGAAGCAGTTGAAGCAGTTCCAGATCATCACGGCGGGCTTGCAGGTCCTGCTGGCCTTCATCGGCACTCTGACCCTCGGCATTGGCGGCGTTGGGCTGATGAACATCATGCTGGTATCGGTGACCCAGCGCACGCGCGAGATCGGCGTGGAAAAAGCCCTTGGCGGCCGGCGGCGTGACATTCTATTTCAGTTCCTCGCGGAAGCTTTGGCTATCACCTTTGCCGGCGGCATAGCGGGCATCGCCATTGCCTATGCGATTTCGATTGGCGTGGGCCGCCTTACCTTCTACAGCGCGGTGGCCAAGAATGCCGAGGCCGCCGATATCCAATTAATCATCGATCCTAAGATCGTATTTGTCGCCACGATTATTCTGACGCTGGTCGGCCTGGTGAGCGGGATGCTGCCCGCAATCAAGGCATCGCGGCTCGATCCGATCGAGGCGCTGCGCTACGAGTAGCGAGAAAAGCGAACCGCGGATCACGCGGATTTTCACGGATAAGCAAAGAGCTCAGGTCGCCGGCGCGAAGTCCCAATTGCCGAATAGCACTTTAGTGATAACTAAATCACGTGATTAATGCCTCGGCTTCCCAGAAAAGGAAATCCCCGATTTTGCGTCTACAGGCCCGTATACGAGCCTCCGGCACGATTTCTAGGCCACGCTTATCATCCACAAGCCGATCATCGATCCTGGGGCCTTCTAGGGGCTACTATCGTCGGCGTTAGGAGTTCCCCAGGCGGCATTTTCCCCTTCCGATTATTGGCTAGCATCTAGGTGCTATTATGCTCCCTGATCTTCGCCTTTTTCCTCTCCGAAGCGGCAGTTTCGCGTCTGGAGGCAGTTTGCCGGTCTCCGTCGAGCGTCCTAGTTTGCCATTGTTCGGGTAGAGCGAGCCTTCGGGACTGTGTCGCAACCGTGTCTTGGTTGGCCACGGTGGAATGAAGCGGTCAAGAACGAGCCCCGATAGGGCGAAAGAGCTTAGCCCAGCGCTTCAGCGCTGGGTAAGATGGGAAATGAGACCGAGTCCCGTAGGGACGGCAGAGGTTGTGACACAGTCTCTTCAGACCCGCGTCCCGTGCTTTTCTCGAATCCGAGCCCCATAGGGCGGCAGAAGTGAGGCGAGGACCTGCCGTGCCTACGGCACTCGGGTTTACTGGTGGCGGCTTCAACGCGGCCTGAAAGGCCCGCTCTACCGTGTGCCCGCTTTTACCTGAAGGCGGGCTACCGTCTGCCCGTTTCACAAAACGTCTAGACGGGACACCAGCCCACCGAGTCCTCATTCCGGCTGCCAGTTAGAATAGAAATCTACCTATGATCCGATCGATTGTTTTCCCTCGCGTCGCCGGCAAGTCGCTGGACGACTTGCAGCCGGCGCTGGAGTTGTTTCGCGCCTTGGGCTTTGCGCCGGGCAATGAGTGGCACGAGGGCGGCAACCACGGCGTCGAGATGCTAGCCCCCAGCGGTGGGATCGAGTTCCTTGCTGCGGCGGACGAACCCAGCGTCGATGCCATGGTGGAAGTCTCCGATGCCGATGGTGCATGTCAGATTGCCAAAAAGCTCGGCGTGAAGATTCGTCGCGAAGTCGGCGACACCCCTTACGGTGCGCGGCTCTTCGAAGTGGAAGTAAGCGGCCTGCGCGTAGGCTTTCTGACGTATGCCAAGAAAGCTGGCGAGCAGTCGCGGACTGGAAGCTTCGCTGAATGCCGCCGGCAAGCGCTTCGCCATCGTGGTGAGCCGGTTCAATTCTTTCATCACCGAGCGCCTGCTCGATGGAGCGTTGCTGGCATTGCGTCAGTGCGGCGCGAATCCAGACGACATCGCCCTCGTTCACGTGCCGGGGGCATTCGAGATTCCCGCTGCGGCGCGCCAACTTGCGCAGAGCGGACGCTATCACGCCGTCATCTGCATTGGCTGTCTGCTGCGTGGCGGCACCCTACATTACGAGGTCATCGCCAACGAGGTGACACGCGGGGTGGGCCAGTCGGCGCAGGAGACCGGAGTTCCTCACGCGTTTGGAGTGCTTACCTGTGACACGCTTGAGCAGGCCATCGATCGCGCAGGATTGAAGGCCGGCAACAAAGGATACGAGGCGGGACTGGCGGCGGTGGAAATGGCATCCTTGCGGCAGCAGGTAGCCGAGTGTGGCGGACGGTAAGCGATGACCAAGGCCGGCACTCGCAGGAAGTCACGGGAATTGGCGCTGCAGATGTTGTTTCAACTCGACATGGGACGACAGGACACCGACCACGTGCGGCAATCGTTCTGGAGCGAACGCCAGGACCTCGATGACAAGGTGCGTGGCTTTGCCGACGATCTCTTTGGCATTGCGGCTGAGCGCCGGGAAGAAATCGACAAGTTGATCGAGCGTAACGCCGAGCATTGGCGGATGGAGCGCATGGCGGCGGTCGATCGCAACCTTCTGCGTGCCGGAGTGGCTGAGTTCCTGGGCTTTCCGGAAACCCCGCCCGCGGTTGTGATCAATGAGGCCCTGGAAATTGCGCGGCGCTTCTCCACGCCGGAGTCCGTGCAATTCATCAACGGCGTTCTCGACAGCGTGGCCCGCGAATTGGGAGAAGCAAAGCGGGCGGAGTGAGTTTCCTGCCTACGTCGCAATCGTTTGCTGAAAAACAGTCTGGGTAGTGCGGCGCTTCAAAGTCCCGTCAAGAGAGCAATATTGAAAGGCCTTTAGGCCTGGCGGCATTTCATACGTCGCTGGACTGAAGTCAAGCTCGCTGGGGCCCACCAAGAGCTTAGGGATTTGGAGGGGGCCTTCGACTCCTCGCTGCGCTCGTCGCTCAGGATGACATGAGCGCATTTATGAGTCATCCCGCTTAGGGGTAGTGTCTCAGGTTGAAATCTGAGAAGACGATTTGAAGGTAGAGCGGGCCTTCAGGCCCGCGTCCGAACGTCATGAAAATCCGAGTGCCTTTAGGCACGGCACAAACTACGCTCGCCGTGCCGCCCCTGCCGGGGCTCCCGCTCGAAGAGGACTGGCTTGACGCGAACCTGAAGGTTCGCTCTACCGAATTCACAAGTCACAATTTCAAACTGCGACACTACCCGCTTAGGGCAAGGTCCTTCGACTGCGCTCAGGATGACACACACGTTCGGGAATCATCCCGTCTTACGGCAGCACGTACACTAGGCCCGGCGCAACGGCAGCTCCGTTGGCGTCCTTCAGGCCAACCGCGATCTGCTGAGCGTCGGTGTTCGCTGGCTACGTCGATGCGGTGGACCGTGCCATCACTGGCGCCAAGGTAGACATTGGCGTTATCCAGCGTGACGCCGCCGCTGTAAGCTACCGCTCCACCCGTAAGCGGAATAATGTGCGGAGTCGAGGTGGCGAGCTCGAAGTACAGCAACTGCGGCTGGTCGGTGACGATCCACGCGTTCGAACTATTGGCGCTCATGAACATCTGCTGAGCGTTGAATGGTCCTGCTCCCAAATCGAAGCTGGCAATCGAATTCGGCGCGGACGGCGGACATCCCGGCGTAATGGTGCCGGTTGTGATCACATCGACCGCCGGCGAATCGGCGGCCACGGCGCCCGTTCCATTGGGAATCGCCTTGATCAGGGTCGGATGGTTCGCGGTAAGAGCCGGTACTTGCACTGTGCTTTGGTCGCAGGTGGCGAGCACATCAATCGATGATCCGCTGCTGCTGGTGATATAGGTCAGGCCGCCCTGGGCGCTGATGTCGATGGCATTGCCGGTATACGGCAGCGTCGGTTGCGCTCACGAATCCCGTCGGAAATCCGACACCCAGTTCGGTCCCTTCAAGCCACTCGTTGTACTTGCTGTCAGGCGTGTAGGCGCTCGAACTTGTCATGTTGCCGTACTGGGTAAAGGGGACGGCGAGGGTGGCGGACGCTGAAGTAGTAGATGTTGTTCGCCACACTGTCCGATATCAGAAGGTACTTCCCATCGGGTGTGATCGCCACAACGGTTCCGTTTACGTTGTAGGTGTTGATCGCGCTGGTGGCCAGGTTGACCGCCATCAAGCCCGAGGCGGAGCCCAGGTAAAGCATAGTGCCGGCAGGGTCAGAGACGATCGAGTTCGGCAGGTGTGGCAAAGTGATGGCGGTGCCCGCCGTGTTGGTCGAAGTGCTGATGGGAACGAGGCTGGTGGAATTCGATGCTGGCCGCGTAGACCGTCGTCGCAACGCCGCCGGTAACGGTCGCGGTCGCTACGTTGAGGCTGTACTGCGCCGCCACATTCCGGTTGCAATCGGGATAGCTGCAAGAGGCGGTAATGTAGGCGGTTCCGGAACCAACGGCGGTGATCGTCGCCGGATTATTGCCGCTGGTGCCGGTGGCGACGGTAGCGCTCGCGTTGGCTGACGAGCCCCAGGTCAGGATCGGCTTGATGTACTGACCGTTAGTATCGAAAACGTCGGCAGTAAGCGCCTGCGTATTGGCCTTGCTCATCGTGAATGAGGTGTTGGAAGAGTTGGCGTCGTGCACCATGATGACAGCCGCGGGACACGTGAGGTAAGGAACAGCGACGCTGTTCACCCCCGAAACGCTGCCGAAGATGGTGGTGGAACCTGGGTTCTCAGCCGTGAGACCGCCGCTGCCGACCAGAGCGGTAATGACATTAGCCGTGCCGCTGCAGGTGGCTGAACCGTTGCCCAGCGTGGCCGTGGTTGGTGGCGCCGTGCCGCCCGACTCCCTCCGCCGTGATCGTAAGGTGAGTTCCGCTGGCGATCGTATTCTTGCTGGTCAAGAGTTACGGTTGCGGTCGCGCCACTCACACCGTTGAAGTTGGACAGGTTGCAAGTCTGGCCGCTGGAACCGGTGATCGTTCCGCCCGAGGTATAGGTCGGACTATTCGTAGTTGAGGAGTACATCGGCTCTATACCGGACGAGGTCGCGACAATCGTCACGTCGTTGGAACTGAAGCCAATGGGCCCGACAGTGGAAGTGATATCGCATGGCGATGCCGTCGAACATCCAGGCGGCGGAGGTGCTGAAGGCGGAAGCCGATGCGTTCACCACCTGGCCCATCGTGGTGCAGCCACTGAGCGGATTGACGACGACGCGGTCCACCTTCAGATGGACGTAGAGCGTCATCGTGGACTTCACGCTGCCCGAAGTGGCGGTTATGGTGACCTGACCGACCCCAGCGTCGCCGATGGTCGGGGTGCAAACGATGAAACTGGTGTCCCATTTCCCTGCGCAGATCACTGCGCCGGTGGAGATGGTGGCGATGGCGGGATTGCTGCTGGTAAACGTGATGTCAGCGGCGAACCGTATTCCCGACCGAATTTTGGGCTATCGCCGAGATTCCGGACACATCCCCTTCGTTCAAGGAAAGGCTGGTGGGGAAGAGAACGATCTTGGTCACGACGGAGGCGGTATTTGTGCTACTTCCTCCACAACCGGCGAGAAGGGAAAGACATAGGACCGCTAAAAGTGCAGGCACGACACGGACCGCGGAAAACTGCTGCATGTACCCTCCCCGCCGAACCAACCTGCCGGCGGATCGATGAAAAGCAAGAATAATTTCTGACGGAAAGCCCTCAGTGTAGAGGCTACTCACCGTTTCGGCAAGCGACGCTGCCACTGTGATCTTCGATGCTGGAGACGTCCCATTCGTTCATTGGTCTCGTTTTTTCGACGATTTATCAAACCCTCGCAAGGGAATCGAGTTGTGATTGGACGCCCGCGTCGCGGCGGGTGGGTGTGGCCGTGAAATATTGCCCAGTCCGGTTGACTGAGAGTTCCCGGCTTGCTATAGTTAGTGGGTTCTGCGAGTCATATTTGGCCTGCCTGTAGTGTCTGGCTGTGCTGTATCGATCTCTATCCTGTAGAATTAAGTTGCAGGATGTCCTCGCTGAAACGTGTCTGCGCTTCCGCTGGAGCTTTCCAGTGGGTATGCAGGCCGAGGCAACGAAACGGAGTGCCCTCGTTCCTGATCTCCGCACCGGCTTTCGGGCTGGTTTGCGGAACGACCACGGCGCCACCGTCGTTCGCCTAACCTGATCGGAAACCGATATTCCCCCGGAGTTGCTGTGAGGGGAAGCATGGGCAGAGCGGCCCGCAACGGCCACGCGTAAACGCTGCCCAGTCCCAATTGCATGGGATTGCAATTCTTGCGCCGGCTGAGCGCGCAAAGCTCGGGTAGAGCCGACCTTTAGGGCCCGCCCTGAGCTTGCCGAAGGGCTGGCGTCCAGCGGGCACGTGAAGTTTGCAGCAGGCTTTAGCCTGCGACAGGCCAGTCCGAGACTGGCGTGACGAACGAAGGAGCTGCAAAGAGTGCCTACATTTAATCAACTGGTGCGCAAGGGACGAACGGCGCCGAAGTACAAGACGGCCAGTCCGGCTCTGCAGTCCTGCCCGCAGAAGCGCGGTGTCTGCACCCGCGTGTACACCCAGACGCCGAAGAAGCCGAACTCCGCGCTGCGCAAGGTCGCGCGCGTCCGGCTGACCAACGGCATCGAGGTCACGACTTATATTCCCGGTGTCGGCCACAACCTGCAGGAGCACTCCATTGTGCTGATCCGCGGCGGCCGCGTGAAGGACCTGCCGGGTGTTCGCTATCACGTGGTGCGCGGCACGCTGGATTCCGTGGGCGTCGCCAACCGCAAGCAGAGCCGCTCCAAGTACGGAGCCAAGCGGCCGAAGGCTTAGAGGATTTATGCCGAGAAAAGGACATATCGCGAAGCGTGAACCCCTGGCCGACCCGGTCTATCAGTCCACGCTGGTCAACAAGTTCGTTAACTCCATGATGTGGGACGGCAAGAAGAGCACCGCCCAGAACATCTTTTATCGCGCCATGAAGAAGCTGGAAGACAAGGGCGGCGATGAGGCCATCAAGCTGTTCAAGAAGGCCGTGGAGAATGCCAAGCCGGTGCTGGAAGTGAAGACCCGTCGCGTGGGCGGCGCCAACTACCAGGTCCCGGTCGAGGTCAATGCCGACCGCCGTACTTCGCTGGCCATCCGCTGGATCCTGACCTACAGCCGCGGACGCGGCGAGAAGGGCATGATCGACAAGCTGGCGAATGAGTTGCTCGACGCGGCCAATGGCAGGGAGCAGCCATCAAGAAGAAAGAAGACGTGCACCGCATGGCCGAGGCCAACAAGGCCTTCGCGCATTACCGCTGGTAAAGATAGGGCTGACCTTTAGGCCAGCGCCCGTCGGCGTTAAGAGGTAAGTTTTGCGGTTCAAATCGCGGACGCGGTTTGAACCGCAAAACGGAACAAGATTGCAGATTTTGACGCCGGGCCTGAAGGCCCGCTCTATCTGATTCACCGCGACTGAAGAGTCGCCTAGCAGGAAACGGAAAAGATTGTGCCCAGACAGGTTCCATTAGATCGTTGCAGGAATATCGGCATCATGGCCCACATCGATGCCGGTAAGACCACCACCACGGAGCGCATCCTGTTCTATACAGGACGCACGCACCGCATTGGTGAGGTCCATGAAGGCACGGCGACGATGGACTGGATGGCGCAGGAGCAGGAGCGCGGCATCACCATCACCTCGGCTGCCACCACCTGCGTTCTGGAAAGACATTCGCATCAACATCATCGACACGCCCGGCCACGTGGACTTCACCGCCGAGGTGGAGCGCTCGCTGCGTGTGCTCGACGGCGCCTGCGCCGTGTTCGATGCCGTGCACGGCGTCGAGCCGCAGTCCGAGACCGTGTGGCGCCAGGCCGATAAGTACGGCGTTCCGCGCATTTGCTTCATCAACAAGATGGACAAGATGGGTGCTGACTTCGAGCATGCCATCGATACCATCCGCAAGCGCCTCAATGCCCGCCCCGTCGCCATTCAGTTGCCCATCGGCCAGGAAGACAAGTTCAAAGGCGTCATCGATCTGATGACCATGAAGGCGATCATCTGGAACGACGAGAGCATGGGCGCCGAGTACGAGGTCGAAGAAATTCCGGCAGAGCTGAAGAAGAAAGCCGCTGCCTACCATCAGATCCTGATCGAAACCGTCGTCGAAAACGACGATCAGGACGAGCTGATGCACAAGTACATCGAAGGCGAAACCATTGGCGAGGCCGAATTGAAGGCCGCATTGCGCCGCGCCACGCTGAAGATGAAGGTCTTCCCGGTGATCTGCGGAACCGCCTTCAAGAACAAGGGCGTGCAGCCCATGCTCGACGCCGTGGTCGACTATCTGCCTTCGCCGCTCGACGTTCCGCCGGTCAAGGGTATCGACCCCAACACGGGGAAAGAAGTGCGAACGCCCGGCCGACGACAACGCGCCGTTTTCGGCGCTGGCCTTCAAGATCATGACCGACCCGTTCGTCGGTCAGCTTACCTTCATTCGCGTGTACTCCGGACATCTGAAGCAGGGCGACAGCGTGTTGATCAGCGGACGTTCGCGGACCGAGCGCATTGGCCGCCTGCTGAAGATGCACGCCAACAAGCGCGAAGACATCACTGAGATCTACGCCGGCGACATCTGCGCCTGCGTTGGCCTGAAGAACATCACCACCGGCGACACGATTTGCGACGAAGATCATCCGGTCGTGCTCGAATCCATCGAGTTTCCCGGCGCCGGTGATTGCGGTTGCGGTCGAGCCGAAGACCAAGAGCGATCAGGAAAAGATGGGCGTCGCGCTGGGCAAGCTGGCGCAGGAAGATCCCACTTTCAAGGTCAGCACCGATCCCGACAGCGGCCAGACCATCATCGAAGGCATGGGCGAGCTGCACCTGGAAATCCTCGTCGACCGCATGATGCGCGAGTTCAACGTGCAGGCCAATGTCGGCAAGCCGCAGGTCGCGTATCGCGAGACCATTCGCAAGCAGTCGCAGGCGGAGGGCAAGTACATTCGCCAGACCGGCGGCAGCGGCCAGTACGGTCACGTGCGCATCCGGCTGGAGCCCAACGAGCCGGGCAAGGGCTACGAATTTGTCAACGAAGTCGTGGGCGGCGTGATCCCCAAGGAATTCATCAAGCCGGTGGACCAGGGCATCAAGGAAGCCATGGAAGGCGGCGTTCTCGCCGGCTACGAAATGGTGGACGTGAAGGCCACGCTCTACGACGGCAGCTATCACGATGTCGATTCGAACGAAATGGCCTTCAAGATCGCCGGTTCGATGGCGTTCAAGGAAGCCGCGCGCAAGGCCAGTCCGGTACTGCTGGAGCCGGTGATGTCGGTGGAAGTGGTTGTGCCCGAGGAGTACATGGGCACCATCATCGGCGACCTGAGCAGCCGCCGCGGACGCATCGAGGGCATCGAGCATCGCGCTGGGTCGCAGGTGATCAAGGCCATGGTGCCGCTGGCCGAGATGTTCGGCTACGCCACCAACATGCGCTCGAATACGCAGGGCCGCGCGACCTTCTGCATGCACTTCTCGCGCTACGAAGAAGCGCCGCGTGCCGTGGCCGAAGAGATTGTGGCCAAGGTGCAGGGCAAGAGTCCGGCAGGAACGAAGTAGGTTTGTGTCAGGGCACGACTTTAGTCGTGCCGTACGAACAGCGAAATAACATACAGCGGGGCTTTAGCCCCTGCAAGACATACGGAGCTCCAATGGCGAAAGAGAAATTTGACCGCAGCAAGCCGCACGTAAACGTAGGCACGATCGGGCACATCGATCATGGCAAGACGACGTTGACGGCGGCCATCACCAAGGTATTGCAGAAGCACAATCCCAAGATCGTGTTCCGCTGCTTCGACTCGATCGACAACGCGCCGGAAGAGCGCGAGCGCGGCATCACCATTGCCACGGCGCACGTGGAGTACGAGACCGCCAACCGGCACTACGCGCACGTGGATTGTCCCGGTCACGCCGACTACATCAAGAACATGATCACCGGCGCGGCGCAGATGGACGGCGCCATTCTGGTGGTCGCGGCCACCGACGGACCGATGCCGCAGACCAAGGAGCACGTGCTGCTGGCGCGCCAGGTCGGAGTGCCCTACGTGGTGGTGTTCCTGAACAAGTGCGATGCGGTGGAAGATCCCGAGCTGATCGACCTGGTGGAGATGGAAGTCCGCGAGCTGCTGACCAAGTACAACTTCCCGGGCGACGATCTGCCGGTGATTCGCGGCTCGGCGCTGGGCGCGTTGAATGGCGAAGCGCAGTGGGAAGCCAAGATCGACGAGCTGATGGACGCGGTGGACAAGAACGTACCGCTGCCGGCGCGCGACATCGACAAGCCGTTCCTGATGCCGATCGAAGACATCTTCTCGATTCAGGGGCGCGGCACGGTGGTGACGGGCCGTATCGAGCGCGGCAAGGTGAAGGTGGGCGAGGACGTTGAGATCGTCGGCTTCCGCGAGACCCGCAAGACGGTGGTGACGGGCGTGGAAATGTTCAAGAAGCAGCTGGACGAAGGTCTGGCGGGCGACAACGCCGGCCTGCTGCTGCGCGGCACGGCGAAGGAAGACGTGGAGCGCGGCATGGTGCTGGCCAAGCCGGGCTCGATCACGCCGCACACCAAGTTCAAGGGCGAAGTGTACGTGCTGTCGAAGGACGAAGGCGGGCGGCACACGCCGTTCTTCAAGGGCTACCGGCCGCAGTTCTACTTCCGCACGACCGACGTGACGGGAGTGGCGACGTTGCCGGCGGGCACGGAGATGGTGATGCCGGGCGACAACGTGAGCCTGGAGATTGAGCTGATCACGCCGGTGGCGATGGAGAAGGGCTTGCGGTTCGCGATTCGCGAAGGCGGACGCACCGTGGGCGCCGGCACCATCAGCGAGATTATTGCGTAATGTTCAGTCCCACTCATTCCAAAAGCTGGAATGAGTGGGGCACCCAGATAACCGCGGCATAAGCCGCAGGGCAGATTGCGGAGACGCAGGCTGCCTTAACAGAGATCTTTGAGAGAGAGAGAAACTAACGTGATTGGCAAAGAACGAATCCGAATCCGGCTGAAAGCATACGACTATCGCGTTCTCGACCAGTCCACCGGCGAAATCGTCGATACGGCGAAGCGCACTGGGGCGCAGATTGCGGGACCGATCCCGTTGCCCACGGTGAAGAACAAGTATTGCGTTCTGCGCTCGCCCCACGTGGACAAGAAATCGCGCGAGCAGTTTGAAATTCGCACGCACAAGCGCCTGCTCGACATTCTCGAGCCCACGCAGCAGACCGTGGACGCGCTGATGAAACTTGAGCTTCCCGCCGGCGTTGATGTCGAGATCAAGGCGTTCGGCAAGGAGCATAAGTAGGAGCTGTCAGCCGTCAGCTTTCAGCTCTCAGCTAAAGCCGGGAAGCGACGCCGCATTAGCTGAGGGCTGACAGCTGATAGCTGATAGCTGGAAAAAACAAAGCTTCCGTGGCGAAAGCCCCCGGTGCGAGCACATCACCGGACATGGGAAGCGGAGTTGAGGACAACGAAATGGCAGTCAGTGGAATTTTAGGCAAGAAGGTCGGCATGACGCAGCTCTTCGATGACAAGGGTGATGTTCACCCGGTCACCGTGCTGCAGGCTGGTCCCTGCGTGGTGACGCAGCGCAAGACGGTGACCAAGGACGGCTACGACGCCGCCCAGATCGGGCTGGTCGAGTTCGTGAAGGAGTCGCGGCTGACGGCGCCGATGAAGGGCCACTTCGCCAAGAACAACCTGCCGCCGATGCGCTTCCTGCGCGAGGTGCCGATCATTGTCGATGCCGAAAACCAGGATGGCGCCAAGGTCGGCGACAAAGTCCTGGTGGACATTTTTGACGGCGACAAGTTCGTGGACGTGGTTGCGACCAGCAAGGGCCGCGGTTTCGCCGGCGTGGTGAAGCGTCATAAGTTTGGCGGCGGCGCTGCTTCGCACGGTTCCATGTTCCAGATCACCGGTTCGATCGGCTCATCCGCCTTCCCTTCGCGTGTGTTCAAAGGCATGCGCATGTCGGGACACATGGGCGTCGATCGCGTGACCGTCCGCAACCTGCGCGTGCTGGGCGTCGACAAGGACGAGAACCTGCTGGTGGTCGAAGGCGCGGTGCCGGGGCACAAGGACGCCTACGTGATGATCAGCAAGGCCAAGAAGCCGCCCAGAGAGCGTCGTGGATTTAGCGGGGCCGGCACGGTGGATCCGTTGAAGGCTTCGAAGCGCGCCGTCGGCGAAGAAGAAGTAGCTAGGGTCGGGGTAGGGCGCTAGTGATTGCTACAGGCTAGAAGGTTTGATCAGCAGATTAGCGTCGAGAAACGCGATCGAGTTTAGTAGCTGACGGCTGATAGCTGACAGCCAACTGGAAGAGACTATGGCGACGATTGATGTAGTAAATCTCGGCGGCGAAAAGGTAGGTTCCCTCGAACTGGCCGATGAAGTATTCGGCGCGGTGAACGAGGACCTGTTGTGGGAAGCGGTGAAACACTACCGCGCCGGACAGCGTGCCGGTACCCACGCCACCAAGAACAAGAAGCTGGTAAGCGGCGCGGGCAAGAAGCTGTGGAAGCAGAAGGGCACCGGACGCGCGCGTGTGGGCTCCATTCGCTCGCCGCTGTGGCGGCACGGCGGCACGGTCCACGGACCGCAGCCTCGCTCCTACGATTACGCTTTTCCGCGCAAGAAGCTGCTGGGCGCGTTGCGCTCGGCGCTGGCGGCCAAGCTGGCCGACGGCAAGC
Organism: uncultured Acidobacteriaceae bacterium; assembly: GCA_963840905.1. GTDB lineage: Bacteria > Acidobacteriota > Terriglobia > Terriglobales > Acidobacteriaceae > Bog-257. The sequence continues at coordinate 189,136 of CAWJAO010000003.1, read as the reverse complement.
TGGTCGTGGTGGAGAGCTTCGACGTGAAGGAGCCGAAGAGCAAAGAGTTCCGCCAGACGCTGCACAAGCTGAATGCGAAGGGCACGACGCTGCTGGTGGAAAGCTCGGCCAGCGAAAACCATAACCTTCATCTGAGTTCGCGCAATCTTGCGGGCGTGGAGCTGCTGGCAGGCAATCAGGTTCATCCTTTTCACCTGCTGCGCTACGAAACCACGATCTTCGCGCGCCCGGCGCTGGAGAAGTTGCAGGACTCGTTGAAGGCCACGGCGCCCAAGCGCAAGCATGCGGAGGTGGCGTAATGAAATCGGCATATCAGGTCCTGCGCCGCCCGGTGATTACGGAAAAGGGTTTGGGAGTCAAGGAAACCGAAGCGACCCTGGTCTTCGAAGTTTCCCTGAAGGCGACCAAGACCGAGATCAAGCAGGCGGTGCAGAGCATTTTCAAGGTGAAAGTGGACTCGGTGCGGACCGCCAGTTTTGCAGGCAAAGAGCGCCGGCGCGGCAAGTTCACGGGATACCGCCCCGACTGGAAGAAGGCGTACGTGCGGTTGAAGGCGGGCGAGAAGATGCCCGAGTACGCCGAGAACCTCTAGTCAGGGCTAGTGGCTAGGGACAGGCAGATTTAGCTGGAGCCGAGCCCCGAGGGCGGAGAGTTAGCCAGCCGACGGAAGGTGAGGCCCGAGTCCCGTAGGGACGGCAGCAGTTGGACACGAGAAACGAGTAGACACATGGCAATCAAAACTTACAGACCGGTTACTCCGACGCGGCGGTTCACCACGAGCACGGTCAACGATGACCTGACGACGAACCGGCCGTACAAGCCGCTGACCGAGCCCAAGCAGCGCACCGGCGGACGCCGCAACTCCGGCGACCTGACCATCTGGCATCGCGGCGGCGGACACAAGCGCAAGCTGCGCATCATCGACTTCAAGCGCGACAAGTTCGGAATTCCCGCGACCGTCGCCTCCATCGAGTACGATCCCAATCGCTCGGCGCGTATCGCCCTGCTGAACTATGCCGATGGCGAGAAGCGTTACATCGTGTACCCGATCGGACTGCAGGTGGGCGCCAAGATCGTCAGCGGTCCTGAGGCCGACATCCTGGTGGGCAATGCGCTGCCGTTGCGCAACATCCCTCCCGGCACCACGGTCCACAACATTGAGCTGAAGCCCGGCAAGGGCGCGCAGATGGCGCGCTCGGCCGGAGCGCAGGCGCAGTTGGTCGCCAAGGAAGGCGACTACGCGCTGCTCAAGCTGCCTTCCGGCGAAACCCGCAAGGTGCTGGTCGATTGCATGGCCACCGTGGGCCAGGTTGGCAATATCGATCACGAAAACATTTCCATCGGCAAGGCCGGCCGTACGCGCTGGCTGGGAATCCGCCCGACCAACCGTGGCGTGGTCATGAATCCGGTCGATCACCCGCACGGCGGCGGCGAAGGCAAGACCAGCGGCGGACGTCACCCGGTGACTCCGTGGGGCAAGCCGACGCGTGGCTACAAGACTCGCAACAACAAGCGGACCGATAAGTTCATCGTGAACCGCAGACAGAAGTAGGACTGAGACGATATGGCACGTTCAACGAAAAAAGGCGCGTTCATCGATTCGCACCTGCAGGCCAAGATTGACGGCATGAACGCACGCAACGAGAAGAAGGTTGTGCGCACCTGGTCGCGCCGCTCCACCGTGATCCCCGAGATGGTGGGACACACCCTGGCGGTGCACAACGGCAAGAAGTTCATTCCGGTGTATGTGACCGAGAACATGGTCGGCCACAAACTGGGCGAGTTCAGCATGACCCGCAGCTTCAAGGGCCACTCGGTCAGGGCGGCAACGGAGACCGCGGCCAAGCCGGCTCCGGCGAGATAAGGAAAACGACATGGAATTCACAGCCAAACTGAATTACGTGCGCGTCTCGCCGCAGAAAGCGCGCCTGGTGCTGGACCTGATCAAGGGCCGCCGGGTGGAAGAGGCGCTGGACACGCTGCTGTATGCCAAGAAGGGCATTGCTCCGAAGCTGTATAAGCTGCTGCGCTCGGCGGTTGAGAACGCCAACTACGTGAGCGCCGAAAAGGGCCTGGACATCGATGTTGACCGGCTTTACGTGAAGCGCGCCATTGCCAACGACGGGCCGCGCATGAAGCGTATTCGTCCGGCGCCGATGGGCCGCGCCTATCGCTATCAGCGTCGCATCTCGCATGTGGAGATCGCCCTGGAAGAAAAGGCGGCCGGCAACGGTCATGCCGCTTTGGCGCAGACGGTGCAGGAAGGCGCGCCGGCGAAGAAGGCAGCTCGCAAGAGAGTTGTGAAGAAAGCGCCGGCCAAGAAGAAGGCCGCGGCGAAGAAACCGGCGGCCAAGAAGGCGGCCAAGAAGAAGTAGAGATTGACACAGCGGCGATGCCAGTGTGCGGTCGTCGCGGAGAAGAAACGAGACTATGGGACAAAAAGTCCATCCATACGGATTCCGCCTCGGCGTTACCAAGCCGTGGAAGTCACGCTGGTTCGTGGTGCGCGACTACGACAAACTGCTGCTGGAAGACGTGAAGCTGAAGGCCGAGCTGAAGGAAAAGCTGAAGTCGGCAGGCGTCAGCTCCATCGAGGTCGAGCGTCCTGGCAACAAGCTGCGCATCATCATCCGCACCGCGCGTCCGGGCATCATCATCGGCCGCAAGGGCACGGAGATCGACAAGCTGAAGCAGGACATCCAGAAGCGCACCAATCGCGATGTCTTTGTCGACATTCAGGAAGTGCACAAGCCGGAGCTCGACGCCCAACTGGTGGCGGAGAACATCTCGCTGCAACTGGAGAAGCGCGTGGGATTCCGGCGCGCCATGCGCAAGGCGGTGGATTCGGCGCTGCGCTTCGGCTGCAAGGGAATCAAGGTCCGCGTCAGCGGCCGCCTGAACGGCAACGAAATCGCCCGCTCCGAGTGGTACCTGCAGGGCCGTCTGCCGCTGCACACGCTGCGCGCCGACATCGATTACGGCTTTGCCGAGGCGCACACCACCTACGGCATCATCGGCGTGAAGTGCTGGGTGTACAAGGGCGAGATCTTCAAGGAGAAGCGCCGCGAGCCGCAGGGTGTACCAGAGCGGAGCGTTTTAAGAGCAGTGGGCCAGTTGTCAGGGCTAGTAGCCAGGACGAGCAATTAGCAGGCGCGAGGCCAGGCGAGTAGTGTCAGAACGCCCTGAACTGGGAGAAGCTGGCGGTACTGGTTGAAACTGGAAGCAACCTGACCTAGCCGACTAACCCTGGCCACTGAATATTATGTTGATGCCAAAGAAAGTGAAGTATCGCAAGCAGCAGCGCGGTCGCATGTGCGGCAAGGCGTGGCGCGGCGGCGAGCTGTCGTTCGGCGACTTCGGCTTGAAGGTCATGGAACCGGGTTGGATCACCGATCGGCAGATCGAAGCCAGCCGCGTGGCCATGACTCGCTTCGTCAAGCGTGGCGGGAAGATCTGGATCCGGCTGTTCCCGGACAAGCCCGTCACCAAGAAGCCGGCCGAAACCCGTATGGGCAAAGGCAAGGGCGCGCCGGACCACTGGGTAGCGGTGGTGCGTCCGGGCAAGATCCTCTTCGAAATGGAAGGGGTATCGGTGAGCCGACGCCACCGAGGCCATGCGTCTGGCGTCGCACAAGCTGCCGCTGCGCACCAAGTTCGTGCAGCGCGAAGGCGTGCACTAGGGAAGCAGTTGCCGTCGCACAGTTGTCAGCCATCAGCTGTCCGCCTCTCAGTAAAGGCGTCGCGTTGCTTGACTAAGGCTTTGGATAGTCGGGCGACGATGCTCGAATAATAGGAAACAAGCTGACGGCTGAAAGCTGGCAGCTGAGAGCTAAACAAATGAATGTAGACAAGATTCGTAATTTGACCGATATCGAACTGGCGCATCAGCAGCGGGACCTGGCTGACCAGCTCTTCAAGATGAAGTTCCAGTTGAAGATGGGGCAGACCGAGAGCCTGAAGAAGATCCGCGAGCTGAAGAAGGACATCGCTCGCGTGCAGACGGTGTTGCGCCAGAAAGAGCTGGCGGGCGGCAACGGAGCGGGAGCCCGTGCCAGCAATCCCGTGAAGAAGACAGCGCCGGCGACAGAGACAATGCCCGCGGAAAAGGCAGTAACGGCGAAGAAGGCGGCCACGCAAGAAGGCTGCGACGGAGAAAAAGTAAGCCATGGCCGAAACAACAGCAACCAGTACGGAAAAGAGCCGCCGGCCGTCGCAAGACCCTGATTGGCAAAGTGGTCTCCACCAAGATGGCCAAGACCATCGTGGTCGAAGTCCGGCGGCAGAAGGCCCACGCGTTCTACAAGCGTGTAGTGAAGAGCAGCAAGAAATACTACGCGCACGACGAGGAAGGCACGGCGCATCTCGGTGATTTCGTGAAGCTGGAAGAGACCCGGCCGCTCTCCAAGTTGAAGCGGTGGAAGTTGAAGGAAATTGTGCAGCGCGCGGCGCTGGTAGCGCCGGTCGAAGACGCCGCCGGCGTCGCTAAAGCCCGACGGCTGTGGCTCCGCTCCGGCGGGGCAGCAAGGAGACAAGATTATGGCAGTGATGATGAGAACCATGCTCGACGTCGCCGACAACTCCGGCGCGCGCAAGCTGCAGATGATTCTGCCGCTGGGCGGTTCCACCGGACTGGTTGCCCATTTGGGTGACGTGATTACGGCTTCGGTGAAGGAAGCCTCTCCCGACGGCACCGCCAAGAAGGGCACGGTGGTGAAGGCAGTGATCGTGCGCACGCGCAAAGAGCATCGCCGCCGCGACGGGACCTATATCCGCTTCGATCAGAATGCGGCGGTGTTGATCAACGACGTCCACGAGCCGGTCGGAACGCGCGTCTTCGGGCCCGTCGCCCGCGAGCTGCGTGAGAAGAAGTTTTTGAAGATTGTTTCTCTGGCGCCGGAAGTGCTGTAGGCAGCTGCACTAGCAACTAGCTACTAGTAACTAGTTGTTAGAAATGGGGAAGAATTGGATTTGGCTAGTTGCTAGTTGCTAATTGCTAGTTGCTAATTGCTTGAGGTAAAAATGCAGAAGAGTGTAGATATCCGCCGCAACGATCAGGTGCGGGTGATTACCGGGCGCGACAAGGGCAAGGAAGGCCGCGTGCTCCGGGTCATGCCGGACGAGTCCAAGGTGCTGGTCGAGCACGTGATGATGGTGAAGAAGAACGTGCGGCCCAACCCGCAGAAGAACATCAAGGGCGGCATCGCCGAGCAGGAGAGCCCGATTTCCATCAGCAACGTAATGCTGATGTGCAACTCCTGCGCGCGTCCGGTGCGGGTGGGTCACGAGAAGCACGGCGACCGCCAGTCTCGCGTATGTAAGAGCTGCGGAGCCACGTTGGAGAAGTAGGAGCAGCTTAGCATTTGGCACTTAGCACTTAGCCAAAGCAAGACACGTGTTTGCGCAAATGGAATATCGAGGTTAGGGCGGGAGCAGGAAGTTCAAAGCATTGGCTAAATGCCAATTGCTAAGATGCTAATTGCCCAAATTGATTTCCTCACGAACCGGTAGTCGTAACCAAGCCGAAACCGTGAGAAAGGTAGAAGCAGGGAATGGCAGACGAGAAGAAACCGAAAGCGCAACAGCAGGGTGGCGACGGGAAAGCCCAGGGCAAGCCTCAGGGCAAGAAGGCGAAACCCGCGCAGGACGAAGTAGCCGTAGAGGCGGCCTCGGGCAAACCGGCGCGGCCGAAGGCGACCAATCGCCAGACCGCCCGCATGCGCGACCGTTATTACAAGGACGTTTTACCGGCGCTCATGAAGGAGTTCGACCTCGACAACCCCATGGCAGCTCCCAAGCTGGAAAAGATCATTGTGAACATGGGCGTGGGCGAGGCGACGCAAAACGCCAAGCTGATCGATCCGGCGGTGGGCGAAGTCGGCCAGATCACCGGTCAGAAGCCGGTGATTACGCGGGCGCGCAAGTCGATCGCGGCCTTCAAGGTGCGCGAAGGAATGCCCATCGGCGTGATGGTGACGCTGCGCGGCGACCGCATGTACGAATTTTTCGACCGCCTGGTGAACGTGGCGCTGCCGCGGGTGCGCGACTTCCGCGGAGTGCCGACCAAGTCCTTCGATGGACGCGGCAATTTCACGCTGGGCGTGCGCGACCAGTTGATTTTTCCGGAGATCGATTACTCCAAGGTCGAGAAGCTGAAGGGCATGAACATTACGATCGTGACCTCGGCCGGCACCGACGACCAGGCGCGTGCCCTGTTGAAGCACATGGGCATGCCGTTCCGGCAGTAGTCAGGCAGTAGTAGGCGTAGTGGATAGTGGCTAGTCGAAGAACAAGCGTTTAGCTGAATGGCGACAAGCTGATAGCGAACAGCGAATAAAGGAAACAATGGCGAAGACATCCAGTATTGCGAAGGCGAACAAGAAGCCCAAATTCCCGGTCCGGCAGCATAACCGCTGCCATATCTGCGGACGTCCGCGCGCCTTTCTGCGCAAGTTCGGCATTTGCCGTCTGTGCTTCCGCGGTCTGGCCCTCAAGGGTGAGATTCCCGGGGTCATGAAGTCGAGTTGGTAGAGCGCTAAGTTGGTGGTTGGGCTAGTCCGTCGCGGCTGGTTCTTTCCTCGGCGCTGAGAAGCGCTGGCGCGAAGAGTTCGCGTGAAAGCTAACGGGCGACGATTTGAGGAGATATAAAGCATGAGTTTGACCGATCCGGTCTCAGATTTTTTGACCCGCGTTCGCAATGCCATCAAGGCGCGGCACCAGAAGGTGGACGTTCCGCATTCCAAGCTGAAGGTCGAGATGGCCCGCATCCTGAAGGAAGAGGGCTACATCGCGAACTTCAAGGCGACCGAAGAAGAGGGCCGCAAGGTCCTGCGGGTGTACTTGAAGTACAGCCCCGACAACTCGTCGCCGATTTCTGACCTGAAGCGGGTTTCGCGTCCCGGTTGCCGCGTATATGTCGGGCACACCGAGATTCCGCGCGTCCTCGGCGGGCTGGGGATCAGCATTCTGACCACTCCGCGAGGCGTGATGACCGGACGCCAGGCGCGCAAGGAAGGCGTGGGCGGCGAGGTCCTCTGCGAGATTTACTAGGCAGCTGTCAGCCGTCAGCTATCAGCTGTCAGCTAAAACTTGCAGGTGCCTGACCACGATTCACCCGCGGATTGCACCCGGGCAACAAGGACGAGCTGACGGCTGAGCTGACAGCTGAGAGCAAGAAAACGAGCTGACGGCTGAAAGCTGACAGCTGAGAGCTAAAGATTATGTCAAGAATTGGAAAGAAGCCGATCCCGATGCCCAAGGGCGTTACCTACGCCGTCGAGGGCAACACGGTTCGGGTGAAGGGGCCGAAGGGCGAAGTCACGACCCACATGCCTGCCGGCGTCAAACTGGAACTGAACGACGGAATCCTCACCGTAGTTCGCGAAGACGACTCCAAGGCTGCGGTGCACGGACTGGTGCGCGCCCTGGTCAACAACTCGGTGGAAGGTGTCACCAAGGGCTGGACCAAGGAACTCGACATCGTCGGTATTGGCTACCGCGCGGAAATGAAGGGCAAAGGCACCGTGGTGTTTACCCTGGGATATTCCCACCCGATCGAGTACCCGCTGCCGGCGGGCATCGAAGTAGCTGATCGATCCCAAGCTGACGCACCTGACGGTTAGCGGTATTGACCGGCAGAAGGTGGGATTCGTCGCAGCCGAGATGCGCAGTCTTCGTCCGCCTGATCCGTACAAGAACAAGGGCGTTCGCTACACCAACGAGCGCCTGAAGAAGAAGGTCGGCAAGACCGGCGCGAAGTAACAGTGGCTAGTGGCCGGTGGCCAGTGGCTGGAAGAGCTGAACCTGAGCGAATAGCTCGACGGCTGATAGCGACTGACGGCTGAGAGGGTAAAAAGATGATTACGAAGACTTCAAAAGATCAGACGCGGCAGAAGGTCCACTCCCGAATCCGCAAGAAGGTTCTGGGCACGGCGGAGCGTCCGCGGCTGAACGTCTACCGTTCGGTGAACCACATTTACGCGCAGGTAATCGATGACGCGCAGGGCGTGACCCTGGTGTCGGCGACCTCGGTAAAGAAAGTCGACAAGGGCGAGAAGCGTCCGACCGGCGGCAACGTGGGTTCGGCGAAAGATGTAGGCAAGATGATCGCCGAGCGCGCCAAGCAGAAGGGCATCGAGAAGGTGGTCTTCGATCGCGGTGGCTATCTTTACCACGGGCGGATCAAGGCCCTGGCCGATGCGGCACGGGAAGCTGGGCTGAAGTTCTAGTCAGCCGTTAGCCGTTAGCATTTGGCAATTAGCTAGAACGGTCGAGTGGCTGGCATGCGCGAACTAGGTCTGGCCGCACGCTAAGAATGAGGCGCAAGCAAGAAATGCCCTGTGAGGCGCGAAAAGCCAGCCCGAAGGGCGAAATAACATTAGCCCAGCGCGTAAGCGCTGGGTGAAACGTGCACCCGCTGAAGCGGTTCGCTCGGGATGACAAGATTTGAAGGGCGCCGGAGACGACGCCAGGAGATACAACGGGAATGCCAACAGTAAAGAGAAAGCTTGACGCCGGTCAGTATCAACTGAAAGACCAGGTGGTCTCGATCAACCGCGTCACCAAGGTCGTCAAGGGCGGCAAGAACCTGTCGTTCGCGGCGCTGGTGGTGGTGGGCGATCCGGGCTCCGCCGTGGTGGGATACGGCTCCGGCAAAGCCAAGGAAGTTCCGCAGGCGATCCGCAAGGGAATCGAAGCGGCCAAGAAGAACCTGCTGCGCGTGAACCTGACGCAGACCTCGATTCCGCACCAGGTGCTGGGCCGCTACGGCGCCGGCATGGTGATGCTGAAGCCGGCTCCCGAAGGTACCGGCGTCATTGCCGGCGGCGCGGTGCGTGCGGTCATGACTTCGGCGGGAATCCAGAACGTGCTGACCAAATCCATCGGTACCACCAACCCGCACAACGTGATCAAGGCCACGTTTAACGCGCTGTCGCGAGCTGCGCGACCGTAAAGACGTGGCCAGCGCGCGCGGCAAAGCTGTCGAGGAGCTTTAACTATGGCCCGTATTCGTAAGAAGGCACAAGCAACGCCGGCAAAGGCGGGCACGAAGATGCAGCTCAAGTGGGTGCGTTCGGCAATTGCAGCGCCCGTCAAACAGAAACTGGTGGTCAAGGGACTGGGTTTCACCCGCTTGAACCAGGTGGTCGAGCGCGAGGACACGCCTTCCATCCGTGGCATGGTGGCCAAGGTCCCGCACCTGGTGGAGATCGTGAAATAAGTTGTCAGTAGCCGGTTGTCAGTTGTCAGTTATGGCAACTGGCAACTCGGAACTAGACAGACTGAATACGGCAACTGACAACTGGCAACTGGCAACTGAAGGTACAAAATGAATCTCAGCAATTTACGTGCACCCCGAAAAGCGTCGGAGAACAAGAAGCGTGTAGGCCGCGGTATGGGCTCGGGTATGGGCAAGACTTCCACCCGGGGCCACAAAGGCCAGAGGTCACGTAGCGGTTCGCGCATGATGCGCGGCTTCGAGGGCGGCCAGATGCCGTTGCACCGCCGCCTGCCGAAGCGCGGCTTCACCAACATCTTCCGGGTCGAGTATGAAGTCGTGAACCTGGAACGGCTGGCCGGCCTGGGCGAGAGCGAGATCACGCCTGAGTCGCTGCGCAAAGCCGGTGTCGTCAGCTCCAAGAACACGCTGGTGAAGGTGCTCGGTCAGGGCGAGTTGTCCAAGGCGATCACGGTACACGCGCATAAGTTTTCCAAGTCGGCCCAGGAGAAGATCGAAAAGGCCGGCGGCAAGATACAAGTGGTCAGTGACTAGTGGTCGGTGGCCAGAGAAGTTGTCGGTTGTCAGTTGTCGGTTGGATAAGCCGCTCCTGAATCCGGCAGGGACGTTTTTTAGTTTTGCGTAGTGGTCGCAGGGCAGTGGTTCTCAACTGGCCACTGACCACTGACAACTGTTTTTGAGGCTTTATGCTTGAGAAGCTGGCCAACGTATTTCGCGTTCCCGATCTGCGCAAGCGCATTTTGTTCACGCTTGGGCTGCTGGCGGTGTACCGCTTCGGCGGACACATTCCCACGCCGGGTATCAACGCCGATCTGCTGTCGCAGTTCTTCGACCAGAACCGGGGCACGTTCCTCGGCTTCGTCGATCTGTTCAGCGGCGGCCAACTGCGCCGTCTGACCATCTTCGCGCTGGGCATCATGCCGTACATTACCGCGTCCATCATTCTGCAGTTGATGACGGTCGTGTACGAGCCGCTGGCCAAGCTGCAGAAGGAAGGCGAGCTGGGACGCAAGAAGATCACCCAGTGGACGCGCTACCTCACCCTGTTGCTGAGCGCGGTGCAGTCGCTGGGCATTGCCATCACGCTGCAGCGCCAGACGATGAGCGGTGGTATGGCCTTCGTCAACAATCCGGGCATCGGCTTCGTGCTGATGACCATGTTGACGCTCACCACCGGCAGCGTCTTCATCATGTGGCTGGGCGAGCAGATCACCGAGCGCGGCGTCGGCAACGGCATGTCGCTGCTGATCTTTGCCGGCATCGTGGTTGGCCTGCCGCGCGGCGTCATGGATCTGTACGAGAAGGCGCAGTCCCAGGCATGGGGCGCTTTCACCGTTCCCGCCATGCTGCTGCTGGTTGTGCTGATGATCGCGGTGGTCGCCTTCATCGTGTTCGTCGAACGCAGCGAGCGCCGCATTCCGGTGCAGTACGCCAAGCGGGTGGTCGGCCGCAAGATCATGGGCGGCCAGTCAACCCACCTGCCGTTGCGAGTGAACTCCGGCGGCGTTATGCCGGTCATCTTTGCATCGTCGGTGCTGACCCTGCCGCAGACCGCGGGCGCCCTCTTCAAGGACAACCGCTATTTCGGACCGTATGCTGCGCGCCTTGACCTGGGGCGAACCCCTGTACACGCTGCTGTATGCGGTCGGAATCATCTTCTTCGCCTACTTCTACGTGTCCATCGTCTTCAACCCGACTGAGGTTGCCGACAACATGCGCAAGTACGGCGGCTTCATTCCCGGCATTCGGCCGGGCGCGCGCACGGCGAACTACATCAACGACATTCTGACGCGCATCACCCTGGTAGGCGCTCTGTACCTGATCCTGATCTCCTTCATTCCTGAATGGATGATCACCGGCATTCACCTCAACCACCTGTATGGGCCCGTCGGAGCATTCTTCGAACACTTGCCGACGTGGGTGACCAACGGACTGGGCGTGAACTTCTACTTTGGCGGTACCTCGCTGCTGATTGTGGTGGGCGTCGCCATGGACACAGTGAACCAGGTCGAGTCGCAATTGGTGATGCGGCATTATGAGGGTTTCACCCCGCGCAGCGGACGTATCCGCGGGCGCAGGGCAACGTGGTAAGAGCAGTTGTCGGTTGTCAGTAGTCAGTTGTCAGTTGGACGCAGTCGGCTTCTGACAACTGGCAACTGACTACTGACAACTGCGCTTCGGGGCTACCGGGAGGCTTCGGCCCGCCGTGGCGGGCGAGAAAGGGCTCGACGTTCGGGCTCAGGGTACGAGGCATGGAAGTGCAGACTTCCTCGGCAGTAGGCGTTAAGACGAACCAGCGCGCAGTCGGTCCCGATTGTGCTGTTGGGTCCGCCCGGCGCAGGCAAGGGAACGCAGGCGAAGCTGATCGCTGAAACCTACGGCATCCCGCAGATCTCCACCGGAGACATTTTGCGGGACAACGTGGCCCGCAAGACCGAATTGGGGTTGAAGGCCAAGGAGATCATGGGACGCGGCGACTTGGTCCCTGACGAACTGGTATGCGGCATGGTCGCCGACCGGCTGGTGCAGGCGGATTGCGTCCGAGGGTTCATTCTGGACGGTTTTCCGCGCACCGTCCGGCAGGCCGAGTGGCTGGATGCGCAGCTGGAGAAGATGCGCGCAGGTAAGGACGGCAAGGGGCAGCAGGCATGCGCGCCGCCGGTTGTGATCCGTTTGGTGGTGGAGTATAATCAACTACTGCAACGGCTTACCGGGCGTCGTTCTTGTCCCACCTGCGGACTGATTTACAACGTCTATTACCAGCCTCCCAAAGTCCAGGGCATCTGTGATGTCGATGGTACGCCCTTAGTGGCGCGTCCGGACGATGCGGAAGAGGTCATCTCCGAGCGGCTGAAGGCCTACGAGAAGCTGACCCTGCCCCTGGTGGAATATTACGGTTCTCGGGGCCGGTTGATCGAAGTGAACGGCGATCAGCCGGTGGAAGCGGTCATGGCGCAAACGTTCAGTGCAATCGAGAATGTCAATCGTTTGTAAGTCGGCCTCGGAAATTGACAAGATGCGCCGCAGTGGGCGCATCGTGCGTCAGGTACTTGAGGCCGCACGGGAAGTGGTCGCGCCCGGGTGTTTCGACCATGGATCTGGAGCGCGTCGCCGAGCGCAAGATCCGGGACTTAGGGGCGAAGCCGGCATTCAAGGGGTATTACGACTATCCCTGCGTGCTGTGCACCTCGGTGAACGACGAGATCGTGCACGGTATTCCGTCGGCCCGGCGGATGTTGAAGGCCGGAGATATTGTTTCCATCGATTGCGGCGTGGTGCTGGACGGCTACTACGGCGATGCGGCCATCACCGTTCCGGTAGGCGACACGATTACGCCGGAGCTGCAGAAGTTGCTCGACGTGACGCGCGAGTCGCTGTTCCACGGCATTGAAGCGGCGCGAGTCGGCAACACCGTCGGAGATGTCGGAGCGGCCGTGCAGAAGCTGGTGGAAGCCAACGGCTTCAGCGTGGTGCGGGAGTTTGTTGGGCACGGCATCGGTACGAAGTTGCACGAAGACCCGCAGGTTCCGAACTACGGAACTCCCGGGCACGGACCGAAGTTGCGTGACGGCATGGTGCTGGCGATTGAGCCGATGGTGAACGTGGGTAGCCCAGGTACGCGGGTACTCGACGATAAGTGGACGGCAGTGACCGAAGACGGCAGCTACAGCGCCCACTTCGAGCATTGCATCGCGGTGACCAGGAATGGCCCCGTGATTCTGACGGAGTAGTTGCCAGTAGCCAGTGGTCAGTAGCCAGTTGACCACGCGGCTTTGGAAACGCGAAATTCATGACTGGCAAGCGACAACTGGCTACTGACAACTGATTTTCCGGGGTTGAATGAGTAAGGAAGACGCGATTGAAGTGATGGCGGTGGTGGTTGAACCACTGCCCAATGCCATGTTCAAGGTGGAGTTGGAGAACAAGCACCAGGTGCTGGCGCATGTCTCCGGCAAGATGCGCAAGAACTTTATTCGTATTCTTCCCGGCGACCGGGTCGCGGTGGAGTTATCGCCCTACGACCTGACCCGGGGCCGCATTGTGTATCGATACAAGTAAGCCAGTAGCCAGTCGCCAGTTGACTGCGCGGCTACGACAACTGGAATCGAACTGACAACTGGCAACGACAACTGAGGGTTTTCATGAAGGTACGGGCATCAGTCAAGAAGATTTGCGATAAATGCAAGGTGATTCGCCGTCACGGTGTGGTTCGCGTGATCTGCGAAAACGCGAAACATAAGCAACGGCAAGGATAACCAGAAGCAACGGTTAGCGTGGCATTTAGCCAAGAGCTAAAAGCTAACGAGCGAAAAGCGGTTTTTGGAGCAACTATGGCACGTATTGCAGGCGTGGATCTTCCGCGCAACAAGCACATCAGCATCGCCCTGACCTACATTTTCGGGATCGGGAATTCGCGCGCCAAGAGCATTCTCGGCTCCGCCAACGTGCAGACCGACAAGAAGGTCAGCGACCTCAACGAAGATGAGGTAAACCGCATCCGTCAGGTCATTGAAGAGGGCGGCAACGTCGAAGGCGATCTCCGCAAGGACGTCTCGATGCACATCAAGCGGCTCATCGAAATCGGCTCCTATCGTGGGTATCGTCACCGCCGCAGCCTGCCGGTTCGCGGACAGCGCACCCATACCAATGCTCGCACCCGTAAAGGTCCGCGCAAGGGCACCGTGGCCAACAAGAAGAAAGCAGCAGGGAAGACATAGAACATGGCGAAACCAGCTGGGTCCGCCGCAGCGGACAAAAAAGGCAAGAGCAAGAAGTTCAAGAAGAAGGAGCGCAAGCACGTTCCCAACGGGCTCGTGCACATTCAGGCTTCCTTCAACAACACCATCGTCACCATCACCGATCCGAATGGCAACACGGTTTCGTGGAAGAGTTCGGGTTCGCTCGGCTTCCGCGGGTCGCGTAAGGGCACGCCGTTTGCCGCGCAGCAGGCTGCCGCCAACGCCGCCAACCAGGCGCGCGATCACGGCATGCGTGTGGTGGATGTGCGGGTCAGCGGTCCGGGTTCGGGACGCGAGTCGGCGGTGCGTGCGTTGTCGGCCTCCGGCCTCGACGTGCGCTCGATCAAGGACTCCACGCCGGTTCCGCATAACGGCTGCCGTCCGCCGAAACGGAGTAGAGTCTAGGGACCAGGGGCTAGGGGCCAGAAGCAACTAGCGTCGAGCGACTAGCTAGGCGGCTCGTTTCGGATGTCGATGAAGCCGCGGATTCGGGCAGGAACGGCAGAAGGCTTTCCGGTATGGGAGTTGTTTGAAACCTGGATGTTACCGAGGAACTTGGTCTCGTCGTGGCTCCAGCGCCGTAAAGCGCGGCTCAGTTTAGCCCAGCACGGAGCCGCAGGCGGAGTGCTGGGTAGCATGAAATTTTCAGATGTCAGCCCCTTCAGGGGCGATACATCGGTATGTCAATAAGGCTGGCTAGGATCGAAACGGTTGGCAGCAACATCTAATTGCTTACCCGTGAAACTTAGCCCGTAACAACTGGTTTTCGTTCGGGACGACAGGCACGCCAAGCGCCCGTAAACCGATCGATACAAGGGCAGACAGGCTCTGCTCCACAAGGAGAAGGTAACTTGGCAAGATACAAAGACGCAGTATGCCGCCTTTGCCGTCGCGAGGGCATGAAATTGTTTCTCAAGGGGGCAAAGTGCTTCACCGACAAATGTCCGGTCGAGAAGCGCAACTTCGCTCCCGGCCAGCACGGCAAGGACCGCAAGGCCAAGATCGTTGGCTACGGATTGCAACTTCGCGAGAAGCAGAAGGCGAAGCGCATCTACTTCACCCAGGAAAAACAATTCCGCAACTACTTCGAACGTGCCGCCCGCACCCGGGGCGTCACCGGCGAAGTCCTGCTGCAACAACTGGAGCGCCGCCTCGACAACGTTGTCTATCGCCTCGGCTTTGCGGTAGCGCGGCGCCAGGCCCGCCAGCTGGTTCGCCACGGTCACGTGCAGGTAAACGGCAGGAAGGTCGACATTCCTTCCTACCAGGTGAGTGCCGGCGAAGAAATCGCAGTGCGCGAGAAAAGCAACAAGCTCGGGACTGCTGGAAATTGCCAAGGATTTTGCCAGCCATCAGGCGCCGCCCGCATGGCTGGAAGTCGACCGTGACGGCTACAAGGGCCGGGTGATCGCCCTGCCGACGCGCAGTGACATCAACTTGCCCATCAATGAGCAGTTGATCGTGGAACTTTATAGCAAGTAGTGCACCCGCGGCGCGGAGCGATCTGCGTCGCTTTTCCTATAATCTTCGAGCCAGATCAGCCGGTACGCGTTTCCTGAGACGCCAACCGAGCAGCATGGCCGAACTGACAGACAGGAGTTACGAATGCTTTGGAAAGGATTTCAGAAGCCGAAGCGGCTGGCGACAGACACCGAGACCTTGACCGATCAGTACGGTCACTTCTGGGCGCAGCCGTTTGAGCGCGGTTTCGGTACAACCATCGGCAACGCGTTACGCCGCGTGTTGCTATCGTCCATCGAGGGCGCCGCGGTCACCGCGGTCAAAATTGAAGGCGTGTTGCACGAGTTCCAGTCCATCCCCGGAGTCGTGGAGGATGCCACGGACATCATCCTCAATCTGAAGCAGATCCCCTTCCGGCTCAATGGCGACGCGGCCAAGGCAATTTATCTGCGCGCCGATCAGCCGGGCGTGGTCACGTCGGGCATGATCGAAGCCGACGCTGACGTTGAGGTGCTCGACAAGGACGTTTACATCGCTACCATCAGCGAAGGTGGCAAGCTCGATATGGAAATGCGGCTGAAGCGTGGCCGCGGTTATGTTTCGGCGGACAAGAATTTCGACGAGGACCTGGGGCTGGGATTCATTCCCATCGACTCAGTGCACTCGCCGGTCCGCAAGTGCAACTACTCGGTCGAAGCGGCCCGTCTGGGACAGATCACCGACTACGACAAACTGGCCATTGAAATCTGGACGAACGGTTCGGTGACCCCGGCCGATTCGCTGGGCCTGGCTGCGAAGTTGCTGAAAGACCACATGAACATCTTCATCAACTTCGAAGAGGAGCTCGAGGCGCAGGCTGCCGGACTTGGCGACAAGCCGGAGATCCGCAACGAGAACCTCAATCGCTCAGTGGAAGAGCTCGAGCTTTCGGTGCGCAGCTACAACTGCCTGAAGAACGCCAACATTCAGACCATTGGCGAGCTGGTGCAGAAGTCGGAAGCCGAGATGCTGAAGACCAAGAACTTCGGTCGCAAGTCGCTGAACGAGATCAAGGAAATTCTGGCTTCGATGGGCCTCGGCCTGGGCATGAAGATCGACGAGCAGGGCAATGCAGTTCCGGGCAGCTCATCGAGCATCGGTCGTTGCCGTCGGGCTACGGAAACGATCCGAATTTCTAGCTTAATGAGTCGCCAGTAGTCGGTAGTCAGTTGCGGACAGCAGTTTGAAACTGACAGCTGGTCACGGACAACTGGCTACTGGCAACTGACTACTGATTTTCAAGGATTACCGAAAATGCGTCATCGTAGAGCAGGATGGAAGTTAGGACGAAATACTGAACACCGGCGCGCGCTGCTGCGCAACCTGGTGACCTCGCTAATCGTGGACGAGCGCATCGAAACCACCCTAACCAAGGCCAAGGCCATGCGCCCTCACGTGGAGAAGATGATCACCCTGGGCAAGCGCGGCGATGTGGCGGCGCGGCGGCAGGCGGCGTCATACCTCATGACGCGCGATGCCGTTGACAAACTGTTTGACACCATCTCGCCCCGCTACGGCGATCGCGAAGGCGGTTATCTGCGGATCGTTCATGGAGGCTTCCGCCAGGGAGATGGCGGCGACATCGCTTTCGTCGAACTACTGGGCAGCGAGAAGACGCTCGACGAGAAGCGTCAGAAGCGTGCTGAACTTCGTGCCAAGCGCGCCGAAGAAACCCGCAAGGCCATGGAATCTGCCGAAGCCGAGAACAAGCAGATGGCCGCAGAGTCCGCCAGCGACGAGAAAAAAGAAGAGTAGTACGAGTAGAACGATCGCAGTGTGCCCCGTTCCAGCCTTTTCTTGGCTGGGGCGGGGATTTTTGTTGTCATAGCGGAACTGCGCCACCCTTCGGCTTCGCCTAAGACAATAGGATGGGCCACCCGCGCACCAAAAGCTCCACTCGAGCTTTTTGCTGAGTGGAGCCAAGGGCGTCCGGGATCGCGTGCCGCTTGGCACGAAAGAACAAGACTGCTCTAATCCACGCTGGTAGAAGCATCTGTTCTCCCATTCCGACGCTACTTCTTACTGACCTTGTTGGTCGTAAGGTTAAGCGTTAAGCCATGATGCGGACAACGTGTTGCATCACAGCGACGGTGTGGCTCTGTATGCCGAGCACACTAGCTGCGTGAAATCCAGCAGCCCACAGCAATTCTGCGATCCATGCTTGTAAAATCATTTGTTTCTCCTCTCTGACGCTATTTTCTTCGTACTGACCTTCTTGATCGCGATGTGGCGTCGAATCGAAGTCGAGCCGCCCTACATTGCGTTTGGGACTTTACCTCGCTGCATAGTAGTGAATAACCTGTGCGTTTCGTTTCAGGATAAATAAATGAATTTGCAGACTTGCGGTCCGGGCGGGTGCCCAGCCTATCATCTTAAGGGTGCCCCTCGATAAGACCGTGGGCTGGGCCACCCGCCGTCAGTGTCCAACTGTGCCCAGCAAGAACTCCCGCATCTCCCGAACGACGAAGGCTTGATCGTTAATGAAGAAATAGTGCGGAGCGTCGGGCAGTCTATAGACGATGGGTTTGGGGCCATTGGGATAGGCAACGGCGAACTTGTCAACGGTATCTCCGAACCATTGAACAAGGGCTGGCCAATTGTTATTGAATGCTTCCTGTTCCTTGGGACTCAGATACCAGTACAAGGGAAGCTTAGCTTGAACGGACGGTATACCGAAGAGGCCCAACCTGGGCGCCTGAATGTGTGCCCAGTCAGTCGGTGAACTTGCCGGCGACTTTACCCCCGCAAGGATCTTGTCCGAGACCCATTTGGGTGTTGTGTTGTCCCCAATCACTCCCTTGGCATTGAACTGCATACCTATGCAGACGGCCTGCGCCGGTTTGATGGTATTTTCCAAACGTGCCTCGGCGGCTTGAAAGACCTGTAGGGATCTGTCGTCTCGGCCTTCTTTATAGGGCGCCGTAGGTATCTCGGGGAGTTGGAAACGCTCTGACAAGTCATAAGCGTCAAGGTAAACCAATTTATCCACGTAATCTTTGTACGTCAGCGCGATCTTACTTAATTCCGAACCGGCAACGGAATGCCCGACAAAGACCGCCTTGCTAATGCCCAAGGCTTTGAGGACCCCGATGTCGTCGCGTGCCCTGGTATCGACGTCATAGCCTTCTTTGGGTTGACTCGACGGAAGGAACCCTCGACGGGTGATTCCGATGACGTGAAAATAATCAGTAAACTGGAAGGCAAACTGATCGTAAATATGTGCGTTGTCGCCCAGCCCGGTGAGCAGCACCATGGTATGTGGCTTGTCCGCGCCGCCCCAATCCAGCACTTGGAGCTCGACTCCCTTGTCGACTTCCACACACTTCTCCAGGTGAGGTGTGGCATCGCGACAGGCGGCGGGCTGAGGCGCTTTGTCAGCGGATTGCGACCCGCATGGCGCGGTGGCTGCGCTCGATTGGGCGGAACTGCTCGCTCCGGCCGCGAACAGCAGTGCCAAGGCAAGCGATGTCCCAAGCATGATTTGCACGTTGGCCTCCGGGGGAAATCGGTGGGTGGCCAAGCCTACCATTTTGAGGGCGTCCCACCAAGCCGGTTTTGCGTGGGTGGGGATTTTCCTCACACGCTGGGTGGCCCAGGTCTCGCGCTGTTCGAGACTTGGAAAACATATCCGGATTGTCTCGTCCGGCTCTCGCAGGGATAGTTTCCCGTCCAGAACCATTCGTGATCCACGCTCAGAACGTAACCGACGCTTGAACGCCGGCGACTGCTGCCCCGGGAACGCTGTATCCGCCTGGCTTCCAGATGTACTGGAAGTCGGGAGTGATGGCCAGGAAGCGGCGGTAAGCCCAGCGGTAGTTCACCTCCAGTACTTGCTCCGCGCTGGTACCAGGTACGTAGTTGCTGACCCGTCCATAAATCCATCCCACCGAAACCGCGTCGTTCTTGCGTGCCGGTATCAGCCCCTGATAGCTCGCGCCCGCGCCCCAGAACAAAGGTATGAGACTGATGAGCGGCTTTGAGTTGTAGGCCCAAGTTCCCCAGACTGTGAGGCCACGCGAACTCCCGGGACCATCGGGCTGATAGACCATCTCCTGGCCCATGGCAAACACTCCAGTGTATCCGCTACTATTCGCATCGCCGCCGGGAAGCGTAGGGAACGAGTTGTTATCGGTCAGAAAGCCCACAGTGTACTCACCTTGCCGACCCTGATCGCTGGCGATCGTGTGCGGGAAGTAGCTGACCTCCGCCACCACCAGAGCCCCCTTGTTGCCCTGTTGCAAGGTCCAGTCCGTACCATGGTTCTGGCCATTCGCCGAGTTAAGGCTGGTGTTGAAGAGTCCCGCGGAGACCTGGATTACAGGCGTGACATTGTAGGTCGCCTGCGCGCCCCACTCGGTTCCAGTTGGCGGACCAAAGAAGGTTATATCGTTCCCGCCGAGGGGATACGGGTTAGGGTTCATGCCATAGCTGACATAGTTTGCGAGCACAGGGAGGGTTGCGAAGGTATTCGCCGCGGCTAAACGGCCCCCTACCAATGTCAGCCTCTTGTTAAGCAAGATTTGTTGCAGGTACATCTCTCCCAGATAATAGGTTGGGGCGTAGAACGAATTAACGGGAAATAGATTATGCAAAGAGCCGCTCAAGTTGCTGCCCGTTCCCCAGGAGCCTCCAACGTAGACTGACATTCCCGGCACCTTGAGCAACTTCTCCAGGTCAACACTTAGCCCGGCCACCACCTGGCCGGCATAGGACCAAATTTGATGCGGTCCACCCGTCGCGTTGGTCTGCAATGCTCCCGTATAGGACAAGGACGGCGATATTCCGACCTGCCGCATTTTGGAACGAATGCCGGTCCAATCCTGCGAAAGGGTCTCGTCCCAATCGAATTCCTCATCCTTGCACCCCATGTGACGACGGTGCGGATCGGCCGGGTGCTGGCAATCGAGCCTCCGACTGGGAGGAACCGCTCCGGCCGGGCGCGATGTTTGTCCCGAGGAGGTTTGCGCTTGCGGGTTTGCGTCTGTCTTGTCCTTGTTCGGAGATTCCGCGGTAGGACCGACGGAGGGTGCTTGCTGCGAGAATACGTTACTTGAGGCGACTACTAGTACCATCATTGACGCCGCCGTGAACAACACCACCCTGGTTGCGATCCTCTTGTTTTTCGGAAGAGTCATACAGGATCTGCAGTCCTGATTCCAGATGGCAGCTTAACGGTAATAAGCGGCAGGAATAGCGTGTCACAGATGATGTCTGCAGCCAAGGTGCAGTCACAAGTGGCTTTTGCCGAAAATCAACCTACCTACGCCTCATACTCTACAAGCGTCGCCATGCCGGCGTCCAAGTGCCACAGAATGTGACAGTGGACATACCATAGCCCGGGATTGTTGGCATCGAACTCCACGGTTACATTCGTTAAGCCCGGCACTAATACGGTGTCTCTAAGGGCCCCGCTGAACCGGCGATCATTGATTGCGACCACCTGAAAGGAATGCCCATGAAGGTGCATGGGATGTGACATAGGAGTCTCGTTGACGAACTTCAGTGCCACACGCTGTCCGGACTTCACCTTCACCTGCGCCTTCTCGCTGGCTGGATTGGCTACGTCAAATGAGATGCCATTGATGAGCCACTCGTACCGGCTCATGTTCCCTTGCAAGCGTAAATTGCTGGTTTGATCAGCCGGCCTGGCCTTTAGCGGATTCACGGCCGTGAGCTTACTTTCCAGGTCCAAAGTGAGCAGGCCGGTAGGCGAAGAGCCCGTAACCGGCAGGCGTGGGACCTTGGCGCCGGAAGTTGCCAGCACGATTCCCGTCCGTTCGACAGCAAGTTCGCGCAAGGCCAAAATCGGAAAGGCGCCTCCGTCTCGTGGCACTTGTACGATTTACATCGATGCGCTGCGCAATCGCCAGCGGAAATCGACTGCCGCGAGCCGGCTTCACCGGCATTCCATCGGTTGCGATCAGCTCACCGGTCAACGATCCCAGGTCGATGAAGAAATTCGTGCCGCTACTGGCGTTGATGATCCGCAGGCGTACCCGTCCGCCCTTCTCCACCTTGACTACTTCGGGATCATTCAGGGTGCGATCATTGGCCAGGTACGCATCGTAATTCACATCGTTAGCGTCCGGCTTTGCCTTCATGTTCATGCTTTGAGGAGGCTGTCGCTGGCCGGCGACCGTGACGCCTTTCTGGCCCTGGCGCAGCTTGGCGTAGATCTCCTTGGGCGGGGTAAAGCTGAAGTCTGACAGAAACAGCACAATCTCCTGCTCATCGCGAACGTGATCAGCCGGGTCGTGAACAATCAAGGGGGCTGCCAGCAAGAAAGCCTCCTGCAATCCCTGATGAGAGTGCATCCAATGCGTGCCTGCCGGTTGAAGCGGGAAGTTGTAGAAGCTGCTGGCGCCGGCGCGTATTACAGGCTGTGTCACGCCCGGAACGCCGTCCTCATTATTCGGTGGATGCAAGCCGTGCCAGTGGATGGCCGTCGGCACCGGTAGCTGGTTGTCGAGCGTCACTCGAAAGGGTTGGTTCACCACGGAGCTCATGCCTTGGGTGCCGTTCGGTTGTAACAGCCCCATCACGTTGGCCGCCTTGCCATTGATCTCCAATGTGCGTTTCGTGGCCCGGATGGTGGTGGCCGTCGAGTCAGCTTGCGGTCCTGCTTGCTGAAGGAAGGAAGCTGCGTCGGCGAAGCCGTGGTCGAGCACGATGCTTCCAGCCAAAGCACCCAACGAAGTGTTCAGGAACTGCCGGCGTGAGAGTCCTTGACTCATCTGCGGTCACCTCTCGGGAGAGAGCGTTTGAGCACGAGACATTCTATGAGACCTCCGTCGTGCATGAAACACATAATTTGCGCCGCCGGGTGCCGCAGGCTTCCGAAGATTACAGTTCCATACGCGCGTATGCAGCATGAGCGAACTTGCTTGCTGGGCCTTGTTACGTCCAGAGACTGCATTCCATAAGGCAGCAGCGAGTCCGAACAATGGTGGAACGCCTGGCATTGCCGCGAGCACTGAGAAGCTTCCTCTGTGCGACTGTAAAGGAAATGGCAAGCCCCGTTCTCGGCCTTCTTCTGGAATCAACGGTCACGTATCGGTTGGGTGCGCCGCCTGGCGTCGGCTCTACACCCGCAGGTTGTGAGCCTCGGCTACCCGCCTTCTGAACTCGCTCGGACAGCCTCGATACTGTTTGATGGCGGCGCGGCCGATGGTAACTTGTTACCCCACTTCAGCGCTATTGACTTGGCCCCTAACCAGTCTTAATGTCACTGCTCCTTAAGAAGTACTAAAAACGAGCACCTCGTTTTGCTCATGCCCGATTCTTGGTGCTGTTTTGGGAGCAGCCACTTCGACTCCTACCGACGGCCCTCGGCTACAGCAGGGTGTCTTCATGGTACGAGGGACAGTTGATACTGAGACTGGTTGGGTGGCGACCCGCCGTAGTTTGGCCCGACACCTTCCGGTCCCAGAAGGTTTCAGCTGTGCCTCAGGGCTGTATGAATCTGCTGTATAACTTTAAACATTAGAGGGGAGGATGTTCATGGCGAAGCTAAGTCAAGTTCGGAGTTTGATGCCTGGTCTAAGCATGGGCGTGATCGCCGCCGCGCTGGCGATTGTGTTTGTGCTGACTGTCGTTACCACCAACGCGGCGCATGCACAAAGCCTGCAGGTGCTTTACACCTTCAGGGGCGGAACGGATGGAGCACAACCGCGCGCCGGCTTGACGGAGAGGGGAGGAAACCTCTTCGGCACGTGCTATGCCGGCCATGAGGGCGTTAATTGGGGCAGCATCTTCGAGATGAGGCGCAACGGGTCAAGCTGGATCTATCAGGACCTGGTGATCTTCGACGGCACTTTATCGACCGGAGTGGCCTTCGGCCCCGACGGCACTATCTACGGTACCAGCCCGAATAACCTGGCCGGCCTTCGCTTTGGTTATATTTATAGCGTCCGGCGCCCAATTTCGGCTATCTGCGCCAGCGTAGCCTGCCCTTGGACCGGAGCGGTGGTATATCCCTTCACCGGGGGTGCTGACGGAGCTACACCCCGCTTTGGTACCCTGACCTTCGACCAGGCGGGTAACTTCTACGGTACTACTTCCCTCGGGGGCAGCGCTGGCGATGGTGTTGTTTACGAGGCGACGCGTTCGGGTAGCGGCTGGGCGGAGCAGCCTATTTACACCTTCTC
Source organism: uncultured Acidobacteriaceae bacterium (assembly GCA_963840905.1). Taxonomy (GTDB): domain Bacteria; phylum Acidobacteriota; class Terriglobia; order Terriglobales; family Acidobacteriaceae; genus Bog-257. The sequence goes on along the minus strand of CAWJAO010000003.1, from coordinate 165,515 downwards.
CGGCCCCGACGGAGCAAATCCTTTTAACTCCGTCATCTTCGACGGCGCCGGCAACCTCTATGGCACGACGACGGCAGGCGGTTCGTCCGGGAACGGCACAGTTTTTGAACTGTCGCCCACGGGGGGTGGTGGCTGGACGGAGAAGGTCATCTACAGTTTCCAGGGTGGCAGCGACGGGAGCAGTCCCACGGCCGGCCTGGTCTTCGACCAGTTCGGCAACCTTTACGGCGCCACCAGTAACGGTGGCACGGGGGGCGGCGGCACGATTTTCGAGCTGACACCATCCGGTGGCAGTTGGACGCATAACCTGCTCTACAGCTTTACCGGAAACCCCAATTGTGGACCGTGGGCCAGTCCCACCCTGGACTCGGCGGGCAACCTGTACGACACAACCCTGTGCAATGGTGCTTTTGGCCTTGGCAACGTCTTTAAACTAACGCCATCTGGCGGCGGTTGGACGTACACGTCTCTGCACGACTTCACTGGAGGTAGTGACGGGGCTACTCCTTACAGTACCGCGTTACCCGATGCGTCAGGCAACCTGTTTGGTACTGCCTCCCGTGGCGGAATCGGCGTTGGTCTCGTCTGGGAGATCACGCAGTAACGCTGTTGTGAACATGTCTTAGCTTGCCAGTATTCTCCGCTTTTTCGTGATTTTGCTTATGGAGTACAACGGTCAGGTATCAGTCACTTTGCATGCTTGTCGGAGCCGTTCCGAGAGCGGTGGTGGGAAAATGCAGGCCTGAGCAGCTTCCCACCCCTCCCAACCCACTTTCCCGGCGGGCCTGTTTCGCGCGATAGCAAGGATCGAAGGGAGCACTTCCATGAAAGATTCTCAGGGATCTTCTGCAGACGCCGTGCCTCTCAATGGCGCGGACGCAAGTAACTCGCAAGAAAAGAAACAGAAAAGTGGCGGTCCGGGCGTAGCTGCCACCCCCAGCCGTCGCACGTTTCTGGGAACAGCCGGTGCGACCGCGATGGCTTTGACTGTCGGCCTTCCCTTAGAGCCCCTGTTGGAGGGAAAGCACGGGGAGGCCGAGGCCTCGGTGGTTTCTTACCGATCTAACAATCGCACGAACGATAGCTGGAATTACCGCAAGAGCGTGGCTCAGTCCGAGAAAATCGACGTTGGTGTGTTGCCCGACAACGGCGATGCGCAGAGATTCACGGACTACAGCGGCAGTTGGAGCAAATGCCTGAAGCATGACTACCTCGGCATCGTGAACCGCGCTTCCTGGCTGAGCTTAGTACACGCACTGCAGACGGGTCGTTTCTCCGATTTCGAAAATATCCTGGTCGGAAATCCGGGCGGTCCCGGTTTCACCGGAACCCTGAATGGTCCGATGGGTGCCTTGGCCTTTGATTTAGAAGGCTTGGATCCTTTCGCGACCGTGATCCCGCCTGCGCCGAGCGTTGCCAGTGCGCAGACCGCGGCTGAGGAGGTCGAGCACTACTGGGCCGCTCTGATGCGCGACGTGCCCTTTGACGGCTACTCGAGCAGCTCCTTGGCTGCCCAGGCCTCCGCCGACCTCAACAACATGTCCTATATTCGTAGCCACCAGAACATCGAATTTCCCTATCCCGTCACCCCGCAAAATCTCTTCCGCGGGCAGATTGTTCCCGGCGATGGAAGCGTGCAGGGGCCGTACCTCTCACAGTTGCTGATGCAGCCGTCCTTCATGGGTGTACAGCCGATGAGCCAGCAGATGCTGCGCTTCCTGTCGGTCAGCGAGGGCGGCGCGGACTACCTAACCGATCCGGTCGAGTACCAGAATGTGGAGAGCGGCTTCCCGCCGTCCTTCGCCCTGCAGTACGATCCGGTCTACCGTCACATGCGCATGGGCCGGGATTTGACCACTTACACTCACGTGGACGCGCTCCATCAGGCATACTTTGTCGCCTGCCTGGTGCTGGCCGAGATCGGATGCCCGGTCAATCCCGGTAACCCCTACAACGGCTCGCTAACCCAACATGGCTTCGGCACCTTTGGCACACAGGCAGGCGGTCCGATTGACGCTAAAGGAACGGTCCCCGAGATGGCAACGCGGGCTTTGAAAGCCGCCTGGTTCCACAAGTGGGTTGTGAACCTGCGTCAGCGCCCGGAGGAGATTGGCGCTTTGCTGCAGGCGCGGATGACCAACCAGCATCCGATGCCGCAGGCGGCGCAGGCACTGCATCGCGACTTGCTGAACTCGGCCGTGCTGCCCATCATTCACGGACGATACGGCAGCTATCTGTTACCACAAGCCTTCCCCGAGGGAGCGCCGGCACATCCCTGTTACCCCACCGGACACGGGACCGTGGGCGGAGCCTGCATCACTGCTATCAAGTTCTTCTTCGATGGCAGTCAGCGCATACGACCGCTGTTGTTGGCCGCCGGTTCCGACGTCATGGTGCCCACCCCGGACGGTCTGGGCCTCACGCCGTACACTGGCGCCGACCGCGACAGCCTGACCATCAACGGCGAACTGTCGAAGCTTGCCTGGAACATCAGCGCCGGACACGGCATCCATGCCGGTATCCACTTCCGCAGCTCCACCTACTACTCGATCCTGCTGGGCGAGCAGGTCGGAATCAGTATATTGAAGGATCGCGCCAACTCCTACGCTGAACCGTTCACCATCCACATCACGAAGTTTGACGGTACGAGAGCAACCTTCAGCAACCAGTAATAAGCAAAATTAAATGCCCCACTCAAGCCGGTTTGGCTTGGGTGGGGCATTTACGACCTAAAGACAAAAATCCCCACCCAGGCCACTTGGCTTGAGTGGGGATTTTTCAAAGCGATTCTGTACAGCCGGCTATGGCAAGTTCAACAAGTCATTTGCTAAGTGATTGGCGATGGGAGTGCCAATCCCGGTGACAAAGTCGTAGCCCACTCCCGCGACGCAGACTCCTCCGCTGCTACCGGTGGTCACGTCATGGAAATCGGTGTGATACTGCGGCGCTCCATAGATGGCATACACATCGGGCAACGGCCGCTCGATCGGCGCTCCTCGCATCGAGTTCACGATGCCAAAGAAAGCCCCCCACACCGGCGCTGACAGGCTGGTTCCACCAATCTTGATCCACTGAATACCGTCGTAACTATCGTAGATAGGAACACCGGTGGCTGGGTTGGCATCGAGGGATACGTCGGGAACGGTGCGAAATCCGGTGCTCTGAACCCCCATCTGATAGGCCGGTGTCGCTTCGAACGCGCTGATCCCCCCACCGCTGCCGCTCCAAGCGCTTTCGCTGCCATAGTTGGTTCCCAGGGCAGAGAGGGGCGGAGCGGCGCTAATCAAGCTCAGCGTGGTGCCGCCGACGGCAACCACATTGGGCGATGCCGCCGGATACTGAGCGCCGCATCTACTGTCACCGGTGGAAGCCAGGTAGGTAATGTTGGGTGTGGAGAAGTACATGGTGTCATAGTCCTGTTCGCCGTCGAATTCGCCTCCGCCCCAACTCATGCTGACCACGCTCGCCCCTGCTGTTACTGCCTGCTGCACGGCCATGAACAGGCTGTCGTCAGGCTGCGAGGATTGCACTAGGACGATGTGGGCGAGGGGAGCCATGGCGTGTACCCACTGCACATCCAGCGACTGCTCCAGCGCCCAGTTTCCCGTGTGCCCGCTGCAGAGATTGTCCTGCGAGATCAGATGGAAGCATCCATTTGCAGTGGTGCAAGACGGCAGGTTGAACTGGGCCGAGAAAACTCCCAGGTCAGCTTCAATGTTCGGGTCGTCGCAGGCGTCCGCGATTCCGACGGTAACGCCCTGGCCCTGGTTGGGGATCGCATTAAACCGGTAGGCTGCCCGCATCTGCGCCGGAAAATATCCGGAAGGCTGGCTGGCAAATCCGTCGTTGGGTTGTGAAACGATCTGAATTGGGGTGCGAAATACGTGTCCTCCGCCAGACGTTGTCTGGGCTGCAAGGGGCACGATCGCGACCACTAGCAACATCACGCCGAGTGACGCAGTGACAAACCATTTTCTTTCCATGGTCCCTCCTGGGCTGGTTGAGATCAGGACCAAACAAAGTTGTGTCCTGTAGGTTCAGGTGTGCACCGCTGTGTCGGCGGCGGCGCCATGCAACCGGAGCAGACTCCGGTCCCGGTTTTGCGCAGTAGCTTGACGCTTCGCCGTGAGACAGACTGTTTTATCTGGACGGTGAGGTGAGCCCGGCGTGCTTATAGGGCAAGTTCAAGCTAAACCTGGTTCGCGTTTCGAGTGCGATGGCCCCGTATAGTATCCCGATATCGCAACGCAGTCCACATCTACGATCGTGATAGTAGGATATTTAGTGCGAATGACAGAATCCTGCTTCCGGATGCCTGAGGGCAGGGGTGAACGGCTTCGGGCGGCGCGAAGCGCCACACTATCCCGAGTTGGCTTAGACCTGTCGGCGCCTGAACGCCCGCCGCGATACGAAGTAGACAATCACCTGCACACCGCGGCGCCGCAGGTATCGAGCACGACGTCCTGCCATCGTCCGGTGCGGGACGGGATAGACGATCTGGTGGATCTCGTCGGCCGCAGCGGTCACGATGGTAACCAGCATGCCGAGCAGCACCCAATCCCAGCGCCAGAAATCGCGCCAGTAGCTTCCCCAAGGCCGGTTTAAGCAGCGGGCGAAGCCGATCGTAGTTGGTGTTCTTGAGCGCGAGAAAAACCAGCCCGCTGAGGATGCCGTAACCGGTGAAATGTCCCGTCTTGCGCAGGACCTCATCGAGCTGCGACACAAAGGACTCTTGCACTTGCGGCGCGACGGTCGCAATCACGGTGTAGAGCACCGTCGAAGTATTCTCCGCGGAAGCGAAGTCCGTGGATTCCAGCCGAATCACTCCCAGCCACACCAGCACCGGCCACCAGCGGTGGGCCAGCATGCGGAAGGAGGGTTTCAGCCTGTGGCCGGGCTCCGAGGGCTGACGGTCTTGACTCGCGATGGTTGCCGAACTGGGCTGGTGGTTACTCAACGCGGTAATTGGGGGCTTCGCGAGTGATCATGACGTCGTGCACGTGGCTTTCGCGCAGTCCGGCTCCGCTGATGCGCACGAAACGCGCCTTCTGTTGCAGTTCGGCAATGGAGGAACAGCCCACGTAGCCCATTCCGCTTTTCACTCCGCCCACCAGTTGGTACACGATCATGCCGACCGTGCCGCGATAGGGAACGCGGCCTTCGATGCCTTCAGGAACAAGTTTCCCGAGACGATTGCCGTCGCTCCCGTCCTCCGACAGCACCGGAACCGAAGAGTCCGCATCGGTAGTTCTGGAAGTAGCGTTCGCTGGAGCCTTGGGCCATCGCAGCCAGAGATCCCATTCCGCGATAGGCCTTGAAGGAGCGGCCCTGATAGAGAATGGTCTCGCCCGGACTCTCTTCCGTCCCTGCGAGCAGCGAGCCGATCATGACGCAGTTTGCGCCCGCCGCGATCGCCTTGGTGACGTCTCCGGAATACTTGATGCCGCCGTCGGCGATGATGGGAACATCGCGTGTCGCGCACGGCGCGGGCAGCTTCGGCAATCGCGGTAATCTGCGGAACTCCGGCGCCGGTTACGATGCGCGTCGTGCAGATCGATCCTGGGCCAATGCCGACCTTGATGGCATCGGCTCCGGCGCGCGCCAGCTCACAGGCGCCATCGAAGGTGCCGACGTTGCCGGCAATCACATCGACCTCGGGCAGTGCCGACTTGATTGCGTGAATGGCTTCGATCACACGCGTCGAATGTCCGTGGGCGCTGTCGATGGCGAGCAAATCGGCTTTGGCCCGCACCAACTCCTGGGCGCGTTCGAGGAAGTCGCCGGTGGCGCCGATGGCCGCGCCTACTCGCAGCCGGCCATGATCGTCCTTGGCAGCGGTGGGATACTTCAGGCGCTTCTGAATGTCCTTGACCGTGATCAGTCCCTTGAGGTTGTAATGATCGTCCACCACCAGCAGCTTCTCGATGCGATGTTGGTGCAGGATGGCTTCCGCATCGCTCAGCGTGGTGCCGACCGGGACCGTGATCAGGTTTTTCTTGGTCATCACTTCGCTGATGGGGATGTCGGTGCGGGTTTCGAAGCGCAGATCGCGATTGGTCAGGATGCCGACCAGCTTCTTGTTCTTGGTCACTGGCACGCCCGAGATGCGGTAGCGGCGCATCACTTCCAGCGCGTCGGAGATCTTCTCGTCGGGCGACATGGTGATGGGATCGACAATCATGCCGCTCTCCGAGCGCTTCACCTTGTCCACTTCGCTGGTTTGCTGCTCGATGCGTGAGGTTGCGATGGATAATGCCCAGTCCGCCCTGCTGCGCCATGGCAATCGCCATGCGCGATTCAGTGACCGTGTCCATGGCCGCGCTGATCAGCGGAATGCGAAGTTCGATGTTGCGGGTCAGGCGCGTCGTTGTCTCCACCGTGGCCGGTACCACATCGGACTTGGCAGGCAACAGCAACACGTCATCGAAGGTAAGCGCCTCAGGGACAGGAAAATGGATCATGGCTTTGGGTCCGCGGAAGGATAATCCTTCATTGTAGAGTTGCGCCGGAGGTTAAGCAAACCGATCGCGGTGGCATGAATGACGGCCCGCCCGTCGTGCCGCATGTAGCGGCGTTTGTGCCCCCGCGATCCTTGAATTTTCGACCCCTTCCGGCGTATACTCGGTGAAGTACTGTTGTGTTTTGAGGGTTCTGTCACCCCCTCCCGGCGTGACGGCGAACCCCGTGCATAATCGGCGAAGCACATCGGTGGGCGCGAGCCCACTTTTTATTTCCACCCTGTAATCCGCTGGTTCACGGCGAGTCCAGGCGGCAACGAGAGCCTGACGGGCGGTTTGTGCTTATTCGCCAGGGAACGGTTTTTGGGCAAGAACGAACGATGGCAGCCAGTGTGGACACAGTTCGGGAGATCGCAGAGCGGGTGGCCCGGTCGAGCGGCCTGGAAATAGTCGATCTGGAGCTGCTGGGGGGCGGGAAGGCCCGCATGCTGCGCATCTTCATCGACAAGCCGAGCGGGGTCACGCACGAGGATTGTTCCAGCTTCAGCCGCGAAGTCGGCACCATTTTGGACGTTGAGGACGCTGTGCCGGGCGCTTCGTACCTGTTGGAGGTTTCGTCCCCTGGACTCGATCGCAAGCTGACAAAGCCCGCGGACTTCGAGCGTTTCACCGGCAGCCTGGTGAAGTTGATGACCCGGGACCCGGTGAACGGAAACCGGCACTTTGAAGGACGGCTGAGGACGTTTCACGATGGGCGGCTCGGCCTGGAATTGACCGGCAGAAAAAAGTCAAAGAAGCACCAGGCGGTGGAGCAGGGAACGCGAAGTGGAAATCGAGTTGGCCAACGTCGAGAAGGCGAACCTGGTCCCCGAGTTTTAGGCCGTGACTCCGCTGGTGGAGTAGAACACACGGAGTTCGAGCCCCGCGGGGGGCGGAAGTGAAGTTAGCCCAGGACGGAGCGCAGCGGAGTCCTGGGTCGGGTGGAAAATGAGATCGAGTCCCGTAGGGACGGCACGGTTCTTACACAGACTCTTCAGCGGGTAAAGGTGGCGACATTTTATGGCGAGTGAACTGTACAACGTAATCGACGCTCTGAGCCGCGAAAAAGGGATCGATCCGCAGATCGTCGTGAGCGCGGTTGAGGATGCCATCGTTGTGGCCACCCGAAAGTATTACAAGACCCAGGAGAATCTGCGCGCTGAACTCGATAAAGAAAGCGGCCAGATTCGCGCGTTCGCCGTGCGAACCATCGTGGATGGTCCTGATCAGATGGAAGATCCCCTGGCGCAGATCACCCTGGAAGATGCCAAGCGTATCGACCCGGCCGCGGAGGTGGGTGGCGAGTTGCGCACCTACAAGCCGACAGAAGTTTTGGGCCGCATTGCAGCGCAGTTGGCCAAGCAGGTCATTTTTCAGAAGGTTCGCGAAGCCGAACGGGACACTGTCTACAACGAGTACATTGGCCGCGTCGGCGAAATAATCAACGCCACCATCAAGCGCCAGGAAGGCCAGGACGTCATCGTCGACCTCGGCAAGGCCGAGGGGCGCATGCCCAAGAAAGAGCAATCGCGACTGGAGTCGTTTGCTCCCGGCGAGCGTGCCCGGGTGGTAATCGTCCGCGTGGAGAAGGCTTCCAAGGGCCCGCAGGTTGTTGTCTCGCGCGCCGTGCCGGAGTTGGTATCGCACCTGTTCCAGACCGAAGTGCCGGAGATTTACGACAACACGGTTGTCATCCGCGCCATTGCCCGCGAAGCCGGCGAGCGCACCAAGATCGCAGTCATGTCGAAGGACAAGGACGTCGATCCGGTGGGCGCTTGCGTGGGGATGAAGGGCATGCGAGTGCAGTCCATCATCCGCGAGCTGCGCGGCGAAAAGATCGACATTATCGAATACCACGAAGACCCGGTGACCTTCGCCGAAAAGGCGTTACAGCCGGCGAAAGTCAGCCGCGTGACCGTCCTCGAAGGTCAGGAAAAGCACCTGGAAGTAATCGTCGACGACAGCCAGCTGTCGCTGGCCATCGGCAAGAAGGGGCAGAACGTTCGCCTTGCCGCCAAACTACTCGGCTGGAAGATCGACATCAAGAGCGAGGAAGAGAAGCGCCAGGAAGTGGAAGACCGGATGAACACGGTGTTGAACCAGCCGGTCACGCCACTGGAAAGCGTACCCGATCTTGAGCCTGGCATCATCGAGAAGCTGGTTGCCGCCGGTATAACGACCGTCGAAGCCGTCGCCGACATGACTCCAGAGCAGCTCGAAGAGGTGCCCGGCATCGGTCCCAAGACGGTGGAAAAAATCAGTATCGCTGTCAATAATTACTTTTCCAGCCTGGATGCAGCGGCAGAGGCCGGCGGCGAAGAGCTTGCCGCGCCGGAGGAAACTACTGTCGCAGGCGAAGGAACTGCCGTACCGGAGGAAGCGAGCACTGCCAGCGAAGAAGCTGCCCGCGCCGAAGACGAGGCTTCCACTTCGGACGACGAGGCTTCCGCGTTAAACGCGGCTTATGCCGGCGATGAAGAAATTGCAATGCCGGAAGAAGAGAGTTCCGCGGAAGAGGAAGAGGGTGGCGACGACATCGCCAGCGTATCCGATTCAGCCGGCCAGTCGGGCGATGTTGAGGGTTTGGATGAGGAGCCGGAAGCAGATTCCGAGAGTGTGGAAGAACTGGTGGAGAGCGGCCAGTATTACGAGGCCGAAGTCGTGGAAGGGGTCGAGGATGCTCCCCTGGCCGACGAAGCTGAAGTGACGACCCACGAGCGTCCCGCCACCGAGAACGAGAACGTTCCTGACGAAGAAAAACCTGGCGAGCAAAGGTAAGCAACACGGCCCTCAGGCGGGCCGGCGAAATTCTACCGTGAGGATGCTATGAAGGCTTAACCGGACGGGACAATACGGAGGAGATAGGGCGGAATGCAGAAGATTCGAATTAATGACCTGGCAAGGGAACTCGAGGTAAAGAGCAAGATGATCCTCGACGCTCTCATCAAGGTCGGCGTAACCGAAAAGAAGACGCACTCCAGTTCCATCGAAGTGGATGAAGCGGAGAAGGTCAAGAAGTACTTTGCGGAGCACGCCGAACCCGGTGCTACTCGCGCCTCGTCGCGCGCAGCAGCGGACGAATTCAAGCCCAAGCTTGACCTGTCGCACATCTCCAAGCCCGGCGATGTGTTGAAGGCGGTCACGCAGCGGGCCGCCCAGCCTTCGGCTGCACGACCAGGCACTCCTCCGACCTTGGCCACTCCCGCCGGACCACGGCAGACCGTCGCTCCTCCTTCGGCTGTCCGTCCCGCGTCTACCGTTACGAAACCCGTCACCCCGGTTGCAAGTGCAACGCCGGTGGCTCCTGCGGAGCCGCCCAAGCCTGCGCCTCGTTTCATTACGCCTCAGTCGGTGGCGCGCCCACCGGCCGCCATCGTTATCCCGCCGAAGCCGCCGGTAGCGACTGCTACGGCCACGCCTGCGCACGTGTCTTCCGCGGCTGGCACAGCGCAACCTTCCGAGCCAGTGATCGAGGACCAGATAACGGCACTCGAAGAAAGTGACGCATTGCCGTCTACCTCCGCAACCATTGAGTCCGAGATTCCTGCTGCAGAGGGCGAAGTTCCGGCAGCTTTGTTGGAAGTGCAACCCGGTTTGGAAGGTGGTGCTGCTCCTGGTCATCCAGGTTTGCCGTGGCCAAGGTGTTGCTCGTCCCGGCGCCCCAGCGCGTCCCGGACAACCGGGAACCGCTGCGCATGCGCCCCGCCGTTTGATCGTTCCCCAGACCGGACCGCGTCCGGTGTATCTGGCGCCTCCCGTGGCCCCGCCGCGTCCCGGAGCTCCCATAGTTCCGCGAGCTGGCATGCCGGAGCGTGGCAAGCCGATCTTCCAGCGCCCGCGCCCAGGTGGAGCGCCGGTGCCAGGACAGACGCGACCGCCGGTGCGTCCGGGAGAGCGCCGTGGTCCGCATCCAACGCGTTCTGGACCGCCCGGAGCGCGTCCCGGCTTTGGAGCCGGTGCAGGCGCCGCTCCGCCTCCTCCTACAGGACAACGTCCTGCCGGCCGTCCTGCGCGTCCGGGACAGCGCTACGTTCCGCGAGGCGTGAAGGAAGGCCCGATGAAGGGCTTCGTTCCGCCGCCGCGGCTCTCGCTTTCCAGCGAGCCGTTGCCCATCACGCGGAGCATCACGATTCCTGAAGGCATCAGTGTGAAAGACTTGGCGGAGAAGTTGGGAATTCGAGCCAAGGACCTTATTGCGCGCTTGCTGGCGCGCGGCGTCTTCGCCACCGTCAACCAGACGCTCGACTCCGATCTGGCGACCGACATGGCTCGTCATTTCGGCGCAGAGACGGCTGTCATTACCTTCGAAGAGCAACTCGCCAAAGACACCGTGCCGGCCGAAGGTGCGGGCGAAGAGGGCACGGCAGCCCAGGGAGTTCCGCGTCCGCCGGTGGTCACCATCATGGGCCACGTGGACCACGGCAAGACGAGCTTGCTTGATGCCATCCGCTCAACCAACGTCGCGGGCGGCGAAGCGGGAGGCATTACGCAGCACATCGGCGCATACAAAGTCGCGATCACCGATCCCAACTCGCCGGCTTTTGGCCGTGAGATTGTCTTCCTCGATACGCCTGGCCACGAGGCCTTCACCCGCATGCGTGCGCGGGGATCGAGAGTGACCGACATCGTAGTGCTGGTTGTGGCTGCCGATGACGGCGTGATGCCGCAGACTTTGGAAGCGATCGATCACGCCAAAGCTGCGAATGTTCCCATCATCGTCGCAGTGAACAAGATCGACAAGCCGGATGCCATGCCCGAGCGGGTGAAGAAGCAACTCGCCGATCGTGGCCTGATGCCGGAAGACTGGGGCGGCAGCACGGTCTTCGTGGATGTCTCGGCGAAGCAGAAGACCAATCTCAATCTGCTGATGGAAATGATCTGCCTGGTCGCTGACCTGCAAGACCTGAAGGCGGTGCCGGACCGTCTGGCTCAGGGTACGGTCCTCGAGGCCAAGCTCGATCGTGGCCGCGGCCCGGTGGCAACGGTTCTGGTGCAGAACGGCACGCTGAAAACGGGCGACAACTTCGTGGTTGGCAACGTCTTCGGAAGAGTGCGCGCCATGTTCAACGACCGCGGAGTTGCACTGGATGCCGCTACTCCCGCAACCCCTGTGGAAATTCTTGGATTGGAGAGCTTGCCGCAAGCTGGCGATCAACTGGTGGCGGTGGCAGACCGCGAGAAGGCGCGCGGCATCTCCGAATATCGCGAAGGCAAGGCGCGTGAAGCGCAGCTGGCCAAGAGTTCGCGAGTCTCGCTTGAAGGCTTGGCGGAACAGTTGAAGTCCGCAGGACAGAAAGAGTTGGACATTATTCTTAAAGGTGATGTTCAAGGCTCCGTCGAGGTACTCAGCGACGTACTGACCAAGCTGTCGAACGACCGCGTCAAGATCAAGATCCTGCTCAGCGGCGTTGGCGCCATCACCGAGACCGATGTGCTGCTGGCCTCGGCGTCGAACGCCGTCATCATCGGCTTCAACGTGCGGCCGGAGCGCAAGGCGCAGGAGCTGGCCGAGCAGGAGAAGGTCGACATTCGCCTGCACTCCATCATCTACGAGTTGGCGGACGAGATTAAGAAAGCCATGACCGGCCTGCTCGAGCCGATCATCAAAGAGACCTACCTGGGACGCGCGGACGTCCGCGATACCTTCCGGGTGCCCAAGGTTGGCACGATTGCCGGTTGTTATGTCACCGACGGCGTCATCAAGCGCGATGCGGAAGCTCGCCTGCTGCGCGACAACGTGGTCGTGTTCAAGGGCAAGATAGGTTCCGTGCGGCGGTTCAAGGAAGATGTCAGCGAAGTCCGTAACGGCATGGAATGCGGTATCTCGATTGCGAACTACGGTGATATCAAAGTGGGCGATGTCATCGAAGTGTTCGTTACCGAGCGAGTGGCCGCCGAAGCGTTCGTGTAAGAGCAGTGGTCAGGGGTTAGGGGCTAGTGGATAGTGAAGCGCGGCCTGGGAGTTGACTGAGGCGGCACGACCACAGTTTTTGAAGACGTGCATTAGGCACGCGCCCCCAGCCATATAGGCAACCGGTACCCAAGCGCCGGCTACACGCAGGCTTCAGAGGTATCAATCTCGTCCCGAACATTGCTTCCTGGCACTAAAGGAAGTCTTGTCCGGGACGATGTGCAATAGGACGGAGAATGATTGCGTATCTCACACTCGAGATCCGCATTGAAGGTGCGCACTCGCTCAAGGACAAGCGCCAGGTGGTGCGCAGCGTGAAGGATGGATTGCGGGCCCACTTCAACGTCTCGGTGGCCGAGGTTGATCCGAGTGAGGCGTGGCAGCGCGCCACCGTGGGGGTGGTCGCCATCTCGCACTCGCGCGATTACCTGGAAGGCCTCATGCGCAATGTGGAGCGGCACGCGGTGCGCACAGCTAACAACAGCGGCGGCGAAGTCACCGATTCTTTTCTGGATTTTCTGTCGGAAGCGGAATTCGGCGGACGCGTCACCGAGGAATCGTGATTGTTAATCACGCCAGCTTGACGGGTGGGCGTATCCTCTAACGTTCCCCTATTTTCGGCGGGCAGAGTAGAAGGCAATGGAGAACCGGGGACAGAAATATCATCGTGGCCGCATGGCGGAAGCTCTGCGGGAAGAGATCGTCGCCCTGGTGGAGGGGGAACTGGGCGATCCTCGCATCGGGTTGGTCAGTGTGAGCGAGGTTCTGCTGGGACCCGATGGCAGGACGGCCCGCGTGCTGGTCTCAGTGGCCGGGGAGGAGAGCGAGGCCGAGCAAAGCCTGAAGGGGTTGAACGCGGCAGGGGGCTACATTCGGCATGAACTGGTCAGCCGTCTTGGTATCCGTCAGGCACCCGAGCTAATCTTCGTGCTGGACAGCTCGGAGGAGGCTGGCGGCAGGATCGAAGAACTGTTGCATCGCATTCAGAAAAGAAAGCGTTAGGTTTCGAACTCGGGGCCATGGGCATGCTGGACGAAGTTCTGAATCAGATTGGCAGACGCCAGAAGTTTATTCTCACCTCGCACGCCCGGCCGGATGGGGACGCGGTCGGATCGACACTGGCTTGCTGCCAGATCCTGCGCAGCATGGGCAAACAGGCGAACGTGGTCCTGAGCGATGGCGTGCCTGGCGTTTATCGCCCGCTGCCCTTCAGCGATTCAGTGCTGCGGACCACCGAGAACGCTCCGCAGGCCGAGGCAGTCATCATTCTGGAGTGCGACAGCGTCGCGCGCACGCGCCTGACAGGCCTGGAGCAGCACTACCTCATCAACATTGATCACCATGCGACCGCGCGTCCCTTCGCCGACGTGAACTGGATCGATCCCAGCGCCTGTGCGACGGCGGAGATGATCTTCCGCCTGGCGCGCGAAGCAGGGGTCCAGATCTCCCCCGAAGTCGCCACCTGTCTTTATACCGCGGTGCTTACCGACACGGGATCGTTCTGCTTCAGCGGGACCAACGAGCGGACTTTCGCGCTGGCCAAAGAGCTGGTGCACTGCGGCGCAGACCCGGTGCGAATTGCCCATAACGTGTATTTCTCGAGCCAGCTTTCCAAGATGCGTTTGCTGGGCGCGGCGCTCAACAGCCTTCACCGCGACGGCAGTCTTGCCTGGATGCATGTTGACCGCGCAACCGTGGAACGCTGCCAGGCCAGCGAGGAAGATTGCGAAGGACTGGTCAACTATGCGTTGGCCATCGAAGGCATCGAGGTGGCATTGTTCTTCAGGGAACAGACGGACGGCAGTTTCCGCGTGAGCCTGCGCAGCAAGGGCGCGGTCAACGTGGCGGCGGTTGCGGAAGTGTTTGGCGGCGGCGGCCACGAGTGCGCAAGCGGGTGCGCGATGGTCGGGCCTCTGTCGGTCGCGACGGAGAGACTGCTGGCGCAATTTCGCATCCGCGGTTATGACGCGGCCGTGCAGTAGCTATAGCGCCCCGTATATAAGGTGCAAGAGCCCTGATACAAATCTCAACCGGGCGGACGGAATAATTCATTTTGAGGCCTACTTCTCCCAGCCTGAACGATCGTGCCCGCCGCTCTACCGACGTTCTTGCCCTTATCGCGTTCTGCGGGTTCCTGTTTTTTGCCGGACTGCAAATTCTCGGACTGGTGGGCGCCGACGAGCCCCGCTATGCGCAAATCGCACGCGAAATGCTGCAACGCGGCGAATGGGTCACTCCGGTCTTGTATGGTCATCCCTGGCTGGAAAAGCCGCCGCTCTATTACTGGAGCGCGATGCTCGCCTACAAGGCGACCGGAGGCGCCAGTGACTGGGCGGCGCGGATGGCGGGGGCAATCCTGTGCTCGCTGATGATCTTCTTCATCTACGTCTGGGCTCGCCATTTTCGCCGCGGGATGCAACTCGACGCTGCACTGATTACCGCGGCTTCTGCCATCATCATTGGGTTCGGGAGGAGTGCATCCACCGACATGCCTCTGACGGCGACGTTCACCGCCGCCATGCTGTGCTGGTATGGATGGTACTCCAACCAGAACCGCGGCTGGCTGCTCGGGTTCTACCTACTTGCCGGACTCGCAACCCTGGCGAAGGGGCCGGTTGCCATTCTGCTTGCCGGGTTGATCATCGTAGTTTTTGCTGCGTTGCGCCGCGACTGGCATCTGCTTCTCCGTACCCTTTGGCCGGCCGGAATCCTGCTGTACCTCGTGGTGACGTTGCCCTGGTTCCTGGCGGTGCAGCGCGCCAATCCGGAGTTCTTTCGCACGTTTTTCCTGCAGCACAACCTGGAACGTTTCGGCAGCAACCTCTATCACCATCATCAGCCCTTCTGGTATTACCTGCCGGTCGCGCTGCTGGCACTGGTGCCTTGGACAGTATTTGTAATCGCGGCTCTCGTGGATGCTGTTCGCGACTGGCGTTTCTCGGTACAGCAACCACCCGGGGTGGAAGATCTGCGAACGTATCTCGCGGTATGGTTCTTGCTCCCGATAGCGTTCTTCTCGCTGTCGCAGTCGAAGCTGCCGGGCTACATTCTTCCGGCAATTCCTGCCGGGACCATTCTGCTGGCCGACTTTATCTGGCGTCGCGAACAGGATGGCGAGAAGCCTAGCGAGTGGATAGGGCTGCTGCATGCCTTGCTCTGCGCCGCCATGCTGTTGGCCGCACTCGTGGTGCCGTTCAAAATGCTCAAGCTGGACCTTCCACGAAACGTGATCATCGTCGGGGGAGCACTCACAGTCAGCGCGATTCTTGCGCTGTGGCTGAGCCTGCGAATCCAGGGCTACCGCGTGTTGCGCTTCATTACGCTGGTTCCGGTTGTCATCGCGTTTGCACTGGTCTTGCGCGGTACGGCGCCGATCGTGAACCTATTCCAATCGGCGCGCCCGGTGGAGACTGCGATTCACCAGAACATTCTCGGATCGATCCCGGTCATCGCGGTCTACGATGTGCCTCCCGCAGTGCGATACGGCTTGGGGTTCTACGGCAACCAACCGATCGCCAGCTACGAACAGAATGAAATTCCTGCCTTCGATCATCTGGTCGTGGCTGCCAGCGGTGCCCAGAAGGAGTTGGAGTATCGTCTCCCCGGACGAAGCGTCACCCGTGTGGGTGGCTACGCACCACAGCACCTGGATTTCTACGTGGTGTCGGGGAAGAGCCTCAGCACCGACTAAACCATAGGAAAATACCCCACCCGAGCTTCTTGCCGGCATGGGGTCTCACTCAAGCCTCGACGTACAAGCGTGAACTAGTCCTTGCCCGTGGGGCTCCGTGCCTCCGTGCGGCTGGCGATTCGCACTTGGGGGACGAGGCGCGCTCTCGTGCGGCGCGGCCTGGTGTTGTGCCGGAGGCTGGTTTACATGCGGAGCCGGCTGATTGGCATGTGGCGCGGGGGCCGACTCTCTGCTGTTGTTTTGCGGCGGAGAGGGATGCCCCATGTTGTGCGCGACATTTGGATTCTCCGGACGTGGAGCAGTAGCGTTATGCGGACGTTGCGCGCTCTCAGCTGGCGGACGTGGAGCGTTGTTGTTCGGGTGCGGCACGTTCGCCGCGTTATTGCCGTGAGGGGCCGGCGGGGCCTGCTGGTTCACGTGAGCCTGAGGTTGCGGCTGCGGACGGGGGGCTTCAGGTCGAGCAGGGTTAGCGTTGTTGTGCGCAACCGGCTCGTTATTGGGGCGCGGAGCGGTAGAGTTGTTCGGACGAGGCTCGTTCGCCCGCTCCGGCGGACGTGGAACTGAATTGTTCGGGTGCGGCGCGTTGTTCGCCGTAGTTGGGTTCGACGTGTTTACGTGGGGCGTGCTGGGGTTGTTGCGATTGGCAGCGTTGGTGTGCTCCGCCGGCCGAGGAACGTTGTTGTTGGTTGGTCGCGCACCGCTCGCATTGCTGCTGCCTGGTCGAGTATTTTCCCGATTTGCGTTGTTTGGTTGCGGGGCCTTTACCGCGGGATTGTTCGTCACCGGCGCATTACTCGCTCTAGCTACTCCAGCACCGTGGAAGGCCGTTGGTTTGGGAGTCGCGGCTACTTCAGGCCGACCATGATTTACCGACGCCCATTGCGAGCGATCGGCTGCGCGCCATCTGCTCATGCTCGGGTCTGTACCGGGTTGCATCGATGTGCCGCTCATCGCAAGGCAGCTTCCTGCGCAGCATTCGGACGGGCATTGATTCCGCCGTTGCCGCCGTTGTAGCTGACGCGATTCACAGTGTGTACGTTGTTCACCACGGTAGTGTTGTAGACATTGTGGACGTTGGTCACGTTCACGCGATTGACAGCTTGGTTGTAATAGAAATTCCGGCCACGCCAGTACCCGCCTTGATATCCATTGCCGTAGTACCCGTAGCCGTAGTTAATACCGCCATAGAAGCCTATTTGCGGGCCCCAGTATCCGGCATGCCAGATGTAGGCGTTATCGCCCCATCCCCAATAACCTGGCGTCCACAGAAAGCCGACCTGAGGAGCGAGCACCCAGGTTCCAGGCACCCAAAAGTAGCCATCTGGACCGTACGCCCAATAGCCGGGGGTCCAGATGTAACCGGGGCCTGGGCAGTAAGGCTGCTCATACACCGGCAGGGGAGGGGGTGCGATTGCCACCGAAATAAATACTCCCGCAAATGACGATATAGATACCGCAAGTATCAGGAGAGCTAACAAGTACAACCGGCTACAACGCAGGATACGCATATTTTGCCTTTCGTGATCTATCCGCGCCCGGCCAGTGGCGTGAATGCAGCGGGGAACGTCTCTTGGGACTTCGTCCGCGTTCAATTCAATACCTTCGCAACGCCACGAAAACTGTTGCTTCATAAGTTCGAATCGGATTGTCAGGAATTAGTTGCTACCAGAACGATCACGCGCCATCGGCAAATTTTTTGATTCGCACATTTCGCAGGCAACCCCCGCCAGGGTCTTTAAGGTTTGCCTCAGACGCCAACCCGCACTAGACTGACTCAGCGCCTCTGGACGACGCGTTCTATGGCCGCCACTGTATTTCGCCGCTCGCATCATCTGACTAACGTGGAGATTCTCGACCTCAGGCACTTCTCATCTGCCGATTTGCGTCCCTTGCTCGACGAAGAGGTCGAAGTCTGGGGCCGCCTGCTCGCCTGGGACTATCGCGGTTCGGCGGACATGATCCTGCGTTACGTGGACGCCAAGATCCTGCCGGGGTACGCCGCCGTCGAGCGGGGAAGCATCGTCGGCTACTCGTTCTTCGTGTATGAAGGCAGCAAAGGAGTGGTGGGCGATCTCTTCGTGTCGCCGCGCCGCGCGGATGCCCGCGCCATCGAGCTGCAAATGGTGGAGCATGTGATCGAAACCCTGCAGCAGTCCCCCGGCATTTTGCGGGTGGAAGCTCAAATGCTGACGCATCAAACGGGAGACCTTGCCGCCAACTTTGTTGCTTCAGGATTTCAGCGCTACCGCAGGCTTTTCCTGGCCTTGCAGTTGCGAGGGCGCCAATGCTCCACGCATTCCGCCGGTGAGCGTGCCGCACGATATTCTGGTTCGGCGATGGGCTGAACAGGACTATCAGCCGGCAGCGGGCGTGATCACGGCTGCTTATCGCGGCCACATCGATTCCGAGATTAATGACCAGTACCGCACCAATGCCGGTTCCAACCGCTTCCTGAATAACATTGTGCGATTTCCCGGATGCGGCGTCTTCGACACCGACTCCTCGTTTGTCGCCATCCATCGGCCATCTAATGCCCTGATAGGACTGATTCTTTGCTCGCGAGTAAAGGATGACGTGGGGCACGTCACGCAGGTGTGCCTGGTTCCCGGAATATCGCGGACTGGGGATTGGAGAGGGCCTTATCGCCAGTACCCATCACTCGCTGCGCACACCGCAATTTCAGCGCGCTGTCACTGACCGTGACCGAGGCCAACCATCGCGCGGTGGATCTCTATCGGCGCCTTGGGCTTCGACGAGTTGCGGGTGTTCGATGCGTTCGTGTGGGAGGGGTGAAAGGCAGTTGTCAGTCGCCGGTTGTCGGTTGTCAGTGGATGCTGTTCCGTCCAAGGCTACTGCTCCTTTGCGTCGTCCCCGTCAACGCTCAGGTCTTCTCCCAAACGACTGTCAGGCTTTATGCGATTCGGTGTCACACGACACTCACTGCAAACAAACTCTACGACCGATTCGTACAGCAGCTATCGCAGTGCTGAGCCCGTAGCAACCCCAACTTCAAGAACTCATCGGCAACGGCTGACGTCCCACAAGCTAAACTGGCAACTGGCAACCGATCACTGACAACTCTTTAGTGCTTGATCAGCCACATCGCCCACGCGGCGACGATCACCCCGCCAACGAACAGCGCAAAGCAGTATGAGCCGTAGCGGAACATGTCGCGAGGGGTATTGCGCTGCGTGATGCCGAACACGGTTGAGGCACACAGCGCAAACAGCAGGGCGGCATTGAAGTGGGATAGTTCGAAGGTCATGGTTTCTTGCCGATCGCGATGTGGTGAGCGTCAACCGCGGCAATTACATTCAGCAATCCCGCTACAACAATGTACTTGGTGCCGTAGTCCGCCACGGCGCGATGGATGTTGCCGATCTCCCCAGTCCATGGCTCGGGCGATGAAGTAGAGAGCCCCTGCGCCCAAATCGCCGACAAATCCCAGCATGTCGAGCAGGTCACCGGTGTTAAGCGAGTACACCTTGCCCTGCATGCCGAGGCCGGCGAAGAACATCACGAACACCGCCGACATCAGCAGCAGCCCGCGAATCCAGCGGCGCTGAATGAAGTGTCCGAGGCCGGGCAAGAGCCATCCCGCGATCGGGGCGATAATCGCCATCGAATTTTCGCTGGTGCCGGTTGCCTTCGCAGGACGCCGGGCCACAGTTGCTGTATTTTGCGGATTCGCCATCAGACCTGCACCAACTCGTTCTGTATCGCGGCCGGTGACTTCGCCCTTACCGTTGCGGATCATCATGTTGATCTCGCTGCGCACTCCGAATTCCGGCAGGTAGATTCCGGGCTCGACCGAGAAGCAGGTGTTGGGCAGAATCTCGCGATCGTCTTTGGTCTCGAGGTTATCCAGGTTCGCACCGTTGGCGTGAATGTCGCGGCCGATCGAATGTCCCGTGCGATGGATAAAGTACTGTCCATAGCCCTTGCCGGCGATATGGTCCGCGGACCGCTTCGTCCACTTCCCAGCCTTGAATTTTCTGCTTGGCATCAAAGGCCTGCTTGACCTTGTTGATGCCGACGTTGCGGGCGTCGCGGACGATCTCAAATACTTCGCGATGCTTGTCGCTGGGCCTGCCGACCACGCCCGTCCAGGTGATGTCGTAGTAGACGCCATCGGGATCGTTGGTCTTGGCCCAGAGATCCAGCAGCACGAAGTCGCCCTCGCGGATGGGGGCGGAGGTGGCTGCGGTAGGCTCGTAATGCGGGTCGCCACTATGCGCGTTGACGCCGACGATGGGCGGATCGTCGGTCATCAGGTTCTCGCGCTTAAACGCCTCCATCACCCACTGCTGCATTTCGAACTCATGAGTGCCGCCGTTGCGGACGCGCCGTGCCATCTCGGGGAAGAAGGCGGCGGTGATCTTGTCCACCGCATCGCGGGCCTTGAAGTGGGTGGCGATCTGCGCGTCGGTCAGGGTAGCTTCAAAGCGTGCCACCAGGTTCGCCGAGCTGACAATCTCTTTGCCGAAGCTGCGCACCAGTTCCAGCATGCCGCCATCGACCAGCGAGATGTAGGGAATCTGGTTGTTGGGCGAGTACTGCATCACCACGTTGCTGTAGGGCTTGAGCATCGACTCGAGGTTCTGCCACAGCTCCTGCCATGCCGAGTATTCCAGCTTCTTCCCCGGCAGCGAGTCGAGATGATGGCTCTCGATGCGGTGCACCAGCTTTACTGGCTCGCCATTGGCCGGAACCACGTAGAACCAGCGGCGCGTGACCATCATTTTTGGCGACAGGCCCAATACGCTGTAGGCAATCGCATCGCGGTGATGGTGATCGTAAAAGAGCCAGCAATCGTTGTGGCTGTCGCGCAGCGCAGCCTGAATATCGGAGAGATTCATGCGTGTTCTATTGTAAACGAAGAACTAGCGGAGAGGGCTTCACCACAGAGACGCGAGGAGAGGCAACTAGCAGAGAATTAGCACTTAGCCGTTAGCTCTTTTCTAGATGACAAATCCGCTGTTCATCCGCTAAAATCCGTGGTTGCTTTTAGATTGTCTCTGTGGCGAGAGCTAAGCCCTGGTCAACACGCGCGTCCGAGTGGCTGCCGGCAGTGTCTCGCAGGCTGTTCGCAGCACCAGCCGCGGTGTCCGGTCGCGAATCGTCATCAGGATACTCAACCGTCTGCTTCGGATTTGCCTTGGCCGCCTCGCGCAAGTAGCCAGCCCAGACCTTTCTGGACCATGTCGTCGTCGCTGGTCAGCAGCATCTCGGTGATGCGCTGGATTTCGCCGAAGTTCCTGTGTTGCCGCGTGCTATGGATGAGGCTCACGGCTGCGGCGCGCCGATGCCAGCGGTTTTGTCGCCTTCGCCCAGCGAGGCGGCCGCGACAAAAATGCCGCGTCAGCGGCGATCATGGGGCCGATAAGGTAATGCACCAGCCCGTCATGATCGGCCCAACGTGCTGACACGATCAAGCCAGCTCTCAAATAACTTGAACTCCGGCTTGCCGAACTCTCCCACGGAATCTTGCAGCAGCATAACGGCGAAGTTCTTCTCTTCCTGGACCTCCCCGCGAAAAAGTTGATCGGCAACTTGCAGCAGGAACGGCAGACCATTCTCCGCGATGATCGTCCGGCGAAATCGTCTGGCCACCTTGCGCAGTTCATCGGTGTACCAGCCGCGCGACTGAACCTCATGCTTGAAGAAGCGCTGAACTTCGACGGTGTGCGGCGCCGAGCCGCCGTTCTTCAGTACCGTGCGGATGTGTTTGGCGATATAGGCTGGAGTCTTCATGACGGTTTTCCGTGTTTATCAAAAATGCCGCGTTGGTTTCCATCCCGGCAAGGCCGATAGCGATTTGTATCAGGACACGACTTCGGAGGTTGCTGACAAAACCAGATCCCTGCCGACAAAAGACTGGGCGTACCTGCGCGCCTTCAAGCCCAGCGTTTCAGCGCTGGTTCATGTGAAAGGGCTTAGCCCTGGGTACTTTGTCCGAAGCCGGTAACGTAGTCGCTGCCTGAAATGTCCCCAGGCCTAAAGTCCGTTTCTTTCTCACGTGCTTCACGCGCAGCGCTGAAGCGCCGCACCACCCGACCTCGCATCTCCGGAGGCATTCCCAGTAACTGGTAACTCGTGCCGAATAGCGGCAGAGTCGTGTCTATCAACTGGTCCCGACCACGCTTCGCCGGCTGGTTTTGGCATCAGGAACCTGTCATAAACCCACAGCAGAATCGCGGTCAGGACGCCTACTCCCATGATCACCCACCACATCATTCCCGGCTGGTGCTTCACCTCGCCGTAGTGGTGGATAAGAAATCCGCCGAACTTCCCGCCGATCAGCGACCCGATACCCAACGGCAGAAACGCGAAGCCCATGTAGGTCCCTTGCTGTCCGGAAGGCGCGAGCCGCGAAATGTATTCGTAGTAACGGGGCGATTGCGTGATCTCGCCGAGCGCAACCGCGATCAAGGTAAGGACAACGCCAGTCACGGTTGGCCTGATGATCAGAATGATCCACGCCAACGCGGTAAGCAGCGTGCCAATGATGATGGCGCTGAAGGCGCGAATCCTCTGGGTAAAGATGTTGATCGCCAGCGTCAGCGCAATCACCACCAGCGGCCCCGTCACGAGCAGAAGTTCGGTGTCGGTGCTGGGGATTGATGTAGTCGTGAACATAAAGCGGCAGGGTGATGAACTCCTGCCAGTAGACGATCCAGTAGCCCGTGAAGATCAGCAGGAACAGCATGAAACGCGGATTGGTAAGGACGGTCCAGAAATTCCTGCCTGCCTGCGAGAGGCTGGTGGTTTGAACTTCTTCGGTGCGGCGCGGTTCCCTGAAAAACAGCAGCACGGCGAGAAACATCACGAAGACGCTCAGCGCGGCCACGCGAAAGACGTTCTCCACGCGCATGCGCTGATGAACGTAGGACGCAACATAGGGTCCGGCTGCTCCGCCGATGTTGACCAGCGTGTAGTAAATCGAATAGCCGATGGAGCGGACGTTGTCTTTCGAGGCGCGGGCGGTGGTGCCGACAACGCTGGGTTTTACCAGCGCGATTCCCAATGCGGGCAAAGCCAGAACGAAAGTTGCCAGAGCGACCAGCGGTACGTTGTCACGAATCGGCGCCAGCCATGGCGCTCCCAAGGATCCCAAGCAGGAAATAGGAGCAGCTCAAGATCAGATAGGCCACCGAGAGCGCACGGCGGAAGCCCATGCGGTCGGCGACTGTTCCACCGAAGACCGCCAAAAACCACACCAGCCCGCCAAAGAATCCGGTGAGCGTGCCGGCCTGCTCGGTGGGAAACTTCAGGACTTCGTGGAGATAGCGCGCCAGCGAGGCGAACGCTGCGTAGTAGGAAAGCCGCTCGAACAACTCGCTGATGTTGGCGACCCAGAAGGGACGCTCGAAGCCGGTGCGAATGTCGCGCCAACGCTGCGCAAAGCTCAAAGTGTTCTCCTCAATCAGCTATCAGCCGTCAGCTATCAGTTGTCAGCCAAGACCGGCTAACTCGGCACCCGGCGCGCGGCCTACTTTCTCGACAGCTTTGCTTCGACTTGCGCGGCCGACATCCCGCGCAACGCGAATCACTTTATTTCGACTGCTTTCCCCGGCGGCTATCGTAACCGACGAACGGGGCACATTCAAAACTTCCGCCAGAAATTCAATGCAAGCCTGATTGGCGCGGCCTTCCACCGGAGGCGCAGTCAAGGCGAGCTTCAGTGCGTCGCCAACCTCGCCGGTGATGGCATTCTTCTTGGCGCGGGGATGTACCTTTACGTGAAAGGTCGCGCCCGGACGGCGTGTCGCGGATGGGGATCATGGCTTGGGGCGATCGCCAAAGATGGCGGTCCCGATGCGCACGCAGGTCGAGCCTTCTTCGATGGCGACTTCGAAGTCATGCGACATGCCCATGGAAAGCTGGTTCAGTTGGACCGCCGGTAAGATTGCGGGCTGCGAGCTGGTCGCGCAATTCGCGCAGTTGCCGAAAATATGGACGCGCGCCTTCGGGATCGTCTGTGAATGGCGGGACCGTCATGAGGCCGCGAATGCGCAGATTCGTCCAGGCGGGAGCGCCGGCGAGAATGCCTTCAAGTTCCGGCGAATCCGGAGCGATGCCGCTCTTGGCTTCTTCGCCGCCAACATTGATCTCGATCAGCACATCGAGCGTCTTGCCGAGGTTCTTGGCAGCGGCATTCAGGCGCTCGGCCAGCTTCGCGGAATCGAGGGAATCGATTGAGGCGAAGACCTCGGCGGCTTTCGCGGCCTTGTTGGACTGCAAATGGCCGATCATGTGGAAGCGGGCATCGCTCAAGTGCGCGAGACCACCTACCTTTTCGGAGAATTCCTGCACGCGGTTCTCGCCGAACAGTCGCTGCCCGGCTTCGTAAGCCTCGATGATCTTGTCTGCCGGCTGGGTCTTTGAGACGGCCATCAATGCAACATCTTCAGCGTTGCGTCCCGCGCGCGCAGCGGCGCGCGCAATGCGCTCATGGAGGGCGGAAAGGTCGGAGGCGATGGTCATGAATGCAGCGTCGCACGTACTGGGATGCGTGAGTAAACTCTTGCTGTTGAAGTCGTCAATACCCGAGCGCCGCGGGCGCGAAAGAAGGTAGCCCAGCGCTTCAGCGCTGGGTAGGTTTTGTCTTCGTACTCGAGTCCCCCGGGGACGGCACTAGCGTGTGTGGCGTGCCCGGGGCACTCGAATTGCCGGGGCCGCTGACCCACTGCTGAAGCGGTGGGCTTTCTTGTTCCGTCCCGCAGGCGGGACTGGTGCTCGGCGGGAAACAATCGCGACGCGATCTCGACACAATAATCGCCGGCGATGCCGAATGTGTTCACAGCGATCAAATCGGCTACATGATCGCCGTTGGCGGCGCCGGCTCATCCGGGCTGCCGGCATTGGCCAGCGGCACGCGAATCATGACCACGGCAAGAATTACCAGCACGATGAACCCGGCAACTACGTTCGGATGCTGGAAGATCACCGGCAGTGGCCACTGTTTGTACTTGAAGACCGCGATCACAATCCCCATGAGTGCCTCGCCGGCGATGAATCCTGAAGCGGTCAGCACCCCGGCATTCTCGACGCGGGCTTTCTGCGCCTCGTTGAAGTTTTTGCTGTCGCGCATCTTGTCGGTGATCCAGCGGATCATGCCGCCCAGGAAGATGGCGAAGGTGGTCTCCAGCGGCAGATACATGCCAACGGCAAACAGCATCGGACTCTTCACTTCAATCATGATCAGCGCGATGCCCATCAGGATGCCGACTACAATCAGCGGCCATGCCATCTCGCCGCCAACGATCCCGCGCGAAAGCATTGCCATCAGACCCGCCTGCGGAGCGGGAAGCTGGCGGTCGCCAAAGCCGATGCCGCCGCTGTTGATGTTGGCCTGATTCAGCAGCAACAGCACCGGAAGCAGCGCAAAGCTGGCGACGGCAATGCCCATGAAGTCGCCAATCTGCATTTTTGCGGGAGTGCCGCCGAGGATGTGTCCTACCTTCAAGTCCTGCAACATCTCGCCAGCTACGGCGGAGGAAATGCAGACCACGGCGGCTACACCAAGTACAGCAGCGACACCGTGAATTCCCGAGACGCCCATCAGCACCATGAGGATCGCCGAGATGACCAGGGCCGCTAGTGTCAGTCCGGAAATCGGATTATTGGACGAGCCGATAAGTCCCACCAGATTGCCCGACACCGCGGCAAAGAAGAAGCCGACGATAATCATCACGATCGCAGCCACAATGCCTGGACCCCACGACGCGGCGTAGCTTTTGTACAAAAAGACCATGCTGATCAACACCACCAGTAATCCGCTGAATACGAACTTGGCGTTCAGGTCGCGCTCCGTGCGGGCCGTGCCGGCATGGGCTGCGGCGGATTTCTTCAAGTCGGAAACCGCCCGTGCCATGCCCGAGCCCAAACTCTTACGCATGCGGAACAGGGTGAAGCACGCGCCCACCAGCATGCCTCCAACAGCGATCGGCCGCACGATAAAACTCCAGACCGCTCCCGCCTGCCCAGTCCAGAATGCATTGTCGGGGAAGGCCGTGCCCGCCGGAGCGAACTGGGCCACTAGGGTCGGACCGCCGAGGAACAAAATCAACGGTACGAGCAGTCCCCACGCAATGACGCCGCCGGCGAAGTTCAGCGAAGCCAGCCGCGGACCGATGATGTAGCCGACGCCAAGATAAGCCGGGCTGATGGCCGGCGCGGATACGGTGGTCACAGCCCCAGCGGGCAGCTTGGGAGCTCCAGCGCTGCGGCCCATGCGGACAAAACTGGTACCGAGGGAGCCGACGTTCACGATGAAGTCCCGGCTGGCACTGAAGAGGCTGAACTGCCCGAGCAAGTAAACCAGGCCGCCAAAACCCATGTTGCCGAAGAGAATCTTCGCTGCGCGGCTGCCCTGTTGTCCGGCAATGTGAATCTGCGAGGCGGCGACTGACTCCGGGAAGGGAAGCTCGGGATCTTCGACCATTACGCGTCGCAGCAGGGTCACGAAAAGAATGCCCAGCACACCTCCTACCAGCATCAGGATCGACGATTTCCAGTAAGCGTGCTCGAAGTCAAAAACCGGCCACGCTCCGGAGATGACGAAAGCCGGAATGGTAAAGATTGCGCCCGCTGCGACTGACTCGCCGATCGAGCCCACGGTTCGTGCGATGTTCTCCTCCAGAATCGAGCCCTTCATAAGCCGCAACACAGCCATGCCGATGACGGCGGCAGGATACGTGGCGGCGATGGTCATGCCGGCGCGCAGACCAAGATAAGCGTTGGCCGCTCCCAGAATGACCGTCAGGATCAAGCCGAGAAGCACAGCCCGGAGCGTAAACTCCGGCATCGTTGTGTTGTCGGGAACATAGGAACGGAACTTTTTTTCGGGGGCGCTAATGGTAGTACTCATGTAAGAAGACCTCGCGCGGCGCATCAAAAGGGGCGACGGCGCAAGTTAGCACGCCAGTGGCACTTGTTACAAGTGCAAGCTCGCGGAGATGGCGGCCCGGCGGAACGATTGCGTAGCCCATGACATCGGGCTGGACGGCTAGAATGTTGGGAATCACAAACCAAGGAGATCGCATGGCAGCGGATTATCTGCTCAAGACGGAAGCCTCGACATATTCTTTTGCCGATCTGCAGCGGGACAAGGAGACAGTCTGGGACGGAGTGTCAAACCCGGTCGCGTTGAAACACCTGCGTGAAATGAAGTCCGAAGACAGATTGATTATCTACGAGACTGGGGACCGCAAGAGCGCTGTCGGTACCGCGACAGTTGTTTCTGTTGACCTTGCCGACCCGCGCAACCCCATGGTGAAGATCAAGGTCGGGAAGGCGCTCCTGCAGCCGGTGCCGCTGGCGGACATCAAGGCCAACTCACTTTTCGAGGAGTCGCCACTCGTGCGCCAGGGAAGGCTTTCCGTGGTGCCGCTAACCAAGGCGCAATACCAGGTCTTGACCGGCGAGTGAGCGCGGCAACGTGCGCGACGAACGATGAAATCTCAGTGAAATCCTGCGAGCGGAACCTTCTCCGGCATTGCACGTTGCGTATCGAAGCTCATATACTGTGCTGTCACGGTGCTTCGGGACCGGATCAGGGTCCCCGGCGAGCTCCGGCTCGTCGGGGTGATCGGGCGGGCGTCAACCATCGCTCCTCTGGCACCCGGAGGCACCGGCGACGGGTCCTCGATGCGCACCGAACCGGTGCGTCATGGGATGGTTGGAGGTCGTCTTCAGCAGTCGTGAGACGCTAGAGCGAGACCGGCGAAGTCAGCGCGCCCAGCAACGTGCCGTAGTTTTCGCGCCCTTGCAAGCCCTCCTTCGCAACGTTTTTTCCGTCCTCTTCCCCTCTGATTGCAGGCTGTGCAACACCCCGCTCAATAACATTTCCCGGATTCCGGTCTGTCCTGAATGTCTGGCCGCCATTGCTCCGGTGCGCGAGCCGCAGTGCGTGGTTTGCGGCGATCGCCTGTTCAGCGCGCAGTTGCTGATGGGCGATGGCCGCTGCCAGAACTGCCGTGACTTTGAACCGGAGTTCGCGCGCGCTGTTTCCTTCGGCGAATACGAAGGCGGCCTTCGCGGCCTGGTGCATCTGCTGAAGTACGAGAGCGTTCTTCCGGTTGCGTCGGTGCTGGGTGGAATGCTGGCTAGCGCGATCGCGGAACTTCTCCCCGGTTGCGGCGATGCGCCGTCCGCTGATCGTCCCGGTTCCGCTGCACAAGAGCAAGCGCAGTGAGCGCGGATTCAACCAGGCCGAGTTGATCGCTCGCGCCGCGGTCAAAGCGCTTGCCGCGAGCAGGTTGAACTTGCGACCGAAGTGCTGGTCCGCCAGCGTGCGACCATCTCGCAAGTCGGCCTCACCCGCGAAGAGCGTATCGCCAACATGCGCGACGCATTTCGCGTTCGCGACCAGCGCCGGGTGCAGGGCCGCACCGTGATCGTGGTGGACGACGTCATGACGACCGGAACCACGCTTTCGGAGTGCGCCCGCGTGCTGAAGCAGGCTGGCGCAGAACGAGTTTGGGCGGCGACCGTGGCCCGCGCTTTTCAGGGTGCGGCTCCACGGAAAGCTGCCAATCACGGGGATGAGGAGGAAGTCGAAGCGGTGGCTGTCACCGCTTCGGTCTAACCGGGTATGTCCATGTCGGCCCATAGCGCAGCGTCCCGATACGGCAAGTCGCTTGCCGGATGTATGCATCACGCCCGCGTCGCCGGCGACGAGCCGCCGCAGTGGACGGCGATGCACGCACCGGTGCTGGTGCTCAACGCGTCCTACGAGCCGATCAACGTGTGCGCCGCCCGCCGCGCCATCATCCTGGTGCTGAAGGGCGTGGCCATGATGGAAGAGGCCAACGGACACTATCTGCACGCGGCGCGTATCGCCATGCATGTGCCGTCCGTGATCCGCCTGCTGGAATACCGGCGCATTCCGCACCAGACGCGCGCCCTGTCGCGCAAGAACATCCTGCTGCGCGATCGCAACACCTGCCAGTATTGCGGGAAGATCCTGGCCGCTGGCGAGTTGACCCTCGATCACGTGATCCCGCGTTCGCGAGGCGGGGCTTCGACGTGGGAAAACCTGGTGGCTTGCTGCCACTCCTGCAATCGCCGGAAGGGCAACCTGCTGCCTCACGAAGCCAGCATGAAACTGATGCGCGAGCCGCGCGCCTTCAACCTGCACACCAGCCGGCACATCATGCGCATGATGGGGCGCTCCGACTCCAAGTGGCGCAAGTACCTGTTCTACTGAACGGGCGGGGTCGTGCGGGAGGATTGCGTTCGCTTCTCGCTCTTCGCCTTTCGCTCTTCAGGGAACCTCAACGCAGTCGCCTAAGGGCGAAGGGTCGCATTCAGCGAACAGCGACCTCACTTCTTCGGTGGTCTTGCGTCGGTGCGGGCTGCTGCGTCCCCGGCTGCGGCTGGTCCTTCGAGATTTCCTGGCCTTCGTAGATGATCTTCGACTTGGCTCCAAAGCGCTTGTAGTTGGTGTACTTCACCACCTGCTTCACGTGAACGTCGCCGCTGGAGAAGTGAAGCTCGTCGTCCACCTTGGTGTAAACCGGAAACCAGTATTGCCCGTCAATCTGCTGCCGCCAGGTGGTGAACTTGGGGAACAGGTTCTCGCTATCGCCGTGATGCTTGCCAACGCCGATGTCGGGAACGTTCTTGCCGTAGGTCTTCACGATCTGGAAGTCGTGATCATCGACCCAGATGCGACCCTGGAAATAGCGCTTGTTCTTTTCGATCTGCTTGGGCGCGACGTCAAAAACGTAGGTTCCCAGCTCATCTTCTTTCTGCTTGCCGACGTAGAGAATCGAGTACTCAGAAATTTCGTCGCTGGTCAGCACGAATGGCAGGCGATGCTGGATGTCGTCGAAATCCTCGCGCGTCATGGAAATTCGCTGCAAGCGTCGACTGCGGCGCAAACACCACCTGCTCGATCCGGCGGCCCTGATCGTCAAACAACACATCCACCACCTGCCGGTACTCGCCGTCGACGGTGTCGCCGTCGAGCGTCTCCACCATCACGTCCTGGCGATAGGTGTATTGCTCGCGCGCGACCTTGAACTGCTTCTCCTTGGCGGCAAAGTTCTGGATGATCTGCGTCGACCGTAATGCCGGTCGGCTGCGAAGGGTCGAGTGGGCCTTCGCCGCGGTCGGACGCCAGAGCCGGGCACGCCAGACACAACGTGAGCAGGAACAACGACGAACGTCAGAAAACGCGAGGGGACTTGGTGGAACTTCATTGGGAATGGTCCTTTGACACTATTGTATTCGATGCGCGCCGTTGGCGGCTGCGCTCACCAATAGAACCCCCAATTCCGCCGCTGGTTTCGTCTATTCGTCCCAGTGATTTAGACTAACCAGTTTCTAGCGCGCACTCCTTGCTCCTGCCTTTGCCGTGCCCGCTCCCGGAGGCCTCATGCTGCGTCGTGTCGTCCTGTTCCTACTGCTCTGCTCACTGTGGGGTTTCGCGCAGGGCAAACGTCCCTTCACCTTCGAAGACATGATGCAGCTCAAACGTGTCGGCGAGCCCATCGTTTCGCCGGATAGCAAGTGGGTCGGGTTCAGCGCGGTGGACGTGAACCTCGAGGCCAACACGAAGACCTCCCATTTGTGGATCGTCCCGGTAGCGGGCGGCGACGCGCGCCGCCTCACCCCCGCTAGCGGCGCCGGCGAGGACCGCATTCGCTTCGCGCCGGATGGCAAGCGCGTCATGTTCGAAGCCACCCGCGACGGGGCATCGCAGATCTGGGTGCAGGACTTCGACAGCTCAAGCGGAGCCCTGACCGGAGATCCGCGCAAGGTGACCAATATTTCAACCGAGGCTTCCGGCGGAATATGGTCGCCTGACGGAAAGAGCATCCTGTTTGTCTCGGAGGTCTTTCCCGATTGCACGGACGATGCCTGCAACAAACAGCGCGACGACGAACAAGCCAAGTCGAAGGTGAAGGCGAAGATCTTTACCCAACTGATGTTTCGCCACTGGAACCACTACTTCGACGGCAAGTACAGCCACCTGTTCGTGGTCTCCGCCGATGGAGGCGTAGCGCGTGACCTGACGCCCGGCGCGCATGACGTGCCGCCCTTCAGCCTCGGCGGGCAGGACCAGTACCAATTTTCGCCCGACGGGCAGGAGATTGCCTTCACCAGCAATATGGACGAAGTGCAAGCCATCAGCACCAACAGCGACTTATTCCTGGTGCCGGTTGCAGGCGGGACGCCGAAGAAGATCACCACGAATCCCGGCAGCGATAGTACGCCGATGTACTCGCCCGACGGAAAATACCTCGCCTACCGCGCGCAGCTGCGTGGCGGGTACGAGAGCGACCGATTCCGCCTGATGCTGTATGAGCGCGCGACTGGCAAGATCACCGATGTGTCGCCGAACTTCGATCGCTGGGTGGATTCGATGGCGTGGGCGCCCGATTCAAAGACGATTTACTTCACCGCCGAGAACGAGGGTGAAGCGCCGATCTACACGATCAACATCACCCATCCGAGCCCGTGGCCGCAGGAGTTGGTGCCCGGCTTCAACGACAGTCCCACACCAACGCCCGACGGGAAGATGCTGCTCTTCGATCGCATGTCGATCGCCGCACCGAACGAAATTTACAGCGCGCCACTGCTGTTTGCCCAATGCCGAATAGCGCCGCCCCCGAACGCATACAAGGTCCCGGGTTGCCTGATGTCGAGGGCCCAGCAAGTGACGAATCTCAACGGCCCTATCCTCTCGCAAGTGGAGATGCAGCCTTTGGAGAATTTCTGGTTCAACGGTGCGGTG
This sequence comes from uncultured Acidobacteriaceae bacterium, assembly GCA_963840905.1. Lineage (GTDB taxonomy): Bacteria > Acidobacteriota > Terriglobia > Terriglobales > Acidobacteriaceae > Bog-257. The sequence goes on along the minus strand of CAWJAO010000003.1, from coordinate 133,668 downwards.
AAGGAGAAGGTCCAGGGCTTCCTGGTGAAGCCTCCTAATTTCGATGGGAACAAGAAATATCCGGTGAAGTTCCTCATCCATGGAGGGCCGCAAGGCGCGTGGGGCGACGATTGGTCCTATCGCTGGAACCCCGAGCTGTTCGCCGCCAATGGATACGTGGTGATCACGATTAACTTCCACGGCTCGACCGGATACGGACAGAAGTTCATCGATGCGATCAATGGGGACTGGGGTGGTGCTCCGTATCAGGACCTGATGCTGGGCCTCGATTACGCCGAGAGGACGTACTCGTTTTTGGATAAAGACCGTGAATGCGCGCTGGGCGCCAGCTACGGCGGATATGCCATCAACTGGATCGAGGGCCACACCACGCGCTTCAAATGCCTGGTTTCGCACGACGGCATGTTCAACACCGAGTCGGCATTTGGCACGACCGAAGAGTTGTGGTTCAACGAGTGGGAATTCAAGGGCACGCCGTGGACGAACCGCGAGATGTATCGCAAGTGGTCTCCGCATCTGTCGGCGACAAACTTCAAGACGCCGATCCTGGTGGTCCATGGGCAGCTCGACTACCGGCTCGATGTGTCGGAGGGCTTCCAGTTGTTCACCACCGCGCAGCGGCTGAAAGTTCCTTCGAAGATGCTGTACTTTCCCCGACGAAGGCCACTGGGTCCTGAAGCCGCAGAACAGCCGTCTCTGGTACCAGACAGTGAACGATTGGGTGGACCAGTGGACGAAGCAGGAAAAATAGGCCGGGACGCACCCACCGTCACGTGGAGGCCGGACTAGTGGCACGCAGTTTTGGACGTCAGTTTGGACAAAGGACTTCATGTGTGGCTTGACGATTGACAGTTGGGCTGCCCTATTCACCGCTTTTGGAACGGTCCTTGTTGCCGTCGTCGCGATTTGGGGCGACTGGATCAAAGCGCACTTCGCTGGCCCTAAGGTCACAGTGTCATTGCGCGACAATCATGGTGATCTCAATGTGAAAGGGGACGGTCTGAAGACCATTTACTATCACCTAACTGTCAGGAACCGGCGGTCCTGGAGTCCGGCCAGGTCGGTAAGAGTCCTTGTCGTAGGGATTCAAAAACGCAGACCCGACGGCTCATTCTTTGCCGACCCGAGCGAAATGCAGCGTCATCTCGTGATTAAAGAGGTCCCTCGGCAATGACCTTGAATGGCGTATGGTGAGTGACTATCCCAGTTCCGAGAAGATCAGGGCTAGGTCAACGGCGATGGGCGAATTTTCGATCGCGAACGATGTTGTTTCGATCCAGCTTCCACTAGAGCAGTCGTATCCCCGGCGAGTTTGAGGGTCAACCACCCAGATGTTTCGGATTCCCATGCGGCGATAATCCTCGAAGCGCTCCTGGTAACGCGAGATGCGGTCTTCCGGCGACAGCACCTCTATGACGGCAATGGGAGGCCGTTGTAAAACCTGGTCAGCTGGTTCGCTGCGGGAAATCAAGCACACATCCGCAATGCGAAAGCACGTCGGGCTGATGCGCATCCGCAATTCTGTGAAAGCCCTTATATTCCATTCCTTGCCATGATTGCGAAACCACTGCACCAGTGCGCCCTGCACCTCGGCGTGATCGAGTTCACCAACGTTTCTCTCCTGCAGCTCACCATCGACATAGTCGTAATCGGGGCTGTAGCTGCTGTGCAGATACTCGCCGACGGAAACCGGGGTTCGGGTCGCGGTTGACATAACTCCTCACCAATACCGCTATTGTAACCTGCTCGTCGTGGCGGGCAATCGGAGTGGTTCTCGCCGCGCAGGTCGTGCCTCTTGCTCAAGGCTCAGTGGCTGCATAGAATCTCTAGGCATTTCAAAACGCAAATATAGGAGTGTGTAATGGCGCTTCAGATTGGCGATGTAGCTCCTGACTTCGAGGCTCAAACTACCGATGGCCTCATTCGGTTCCATGAGTGGATGGGCGACTCATGGACCGTGCTGTTTTCCCACCCCAAAGACTTCACGCCGGTGTGTACTACCGAACTCGGATATATGGCGAAACTTAAGCCGGAGTTCGACAAGCGCAACGTGAAGATCATCGGCCTGAGCGTCGATCCGGTTGACAACCACAAACGGTGGTCCGATGACATCAAAGAGACACAAGGACACGCGCCGAACTATCCGATGATCGGCGACACCGACCTGAAGGTCGCCAAGCTCTACGGAATGCTGGCCGCCGGTGTCGAAGGCAGTTGTGAAGGCCGGACGGCAGCCGACAACCAGACTGTGCGTACCGTCTTTATCGTCGGGCCTGACAAGAAAATCAAGCTGCTCATCGTCTATCCCATGACCACGGGCCGCAACTTCGACGAGGTGTTGCGGGTAATCGATTCTCTGCAGCTGACCGCGAAGCACAAGGTCGCGACCCCAGTGAATTGGAAGCAGGGCGACGACGTGATCATAGCCGGCTCCGTGTCCGACGACGAGGCGAAGAAGACTTATCCGCAAGGGTGGAAGGCGCCCAGACCGTATCTGCGGATCGTGCCGCAACCGAAAGCGTAAGTTCTCGTTGAGTTGTATAGAGCGGCGCTTCAGCGCCGCGTCAGTACTGTATTGTTGATCAGGCTTTCCGTCCCACTGCGATGCAGTGGATGGAAAGCCTTAGCTCTTGGGGCCGCTCGAACGCGGACTCGAGAGTCCGCTCTACCCGAAGACGAGTGGATTCCGTTTTACGCCCGTTTGAAGTACTGCACCGCGCGCTCGTGCGCCTCAGCTTTCTCGCGACTGCCGAACGTCCCCAGGTTCTTCCGTTTTCCCGTTTTTGCGTCCTTCTTCCGTGAGTAGAGCCGGTACTCCCCGGACTTCAATTTGCGAATCATCGTAGCCCTCCACTGCAAGTTGGATGCGCCGGTTGGCCGCCGAGACCGCCTGCCATGTCGGGATACGCGCCGGAGCGGGTGTCACACCTCCGGGTGAGGCGTTCGCGGAGGCTTCACATGTAACATGGATGAAGCGTGAAGGCACAAAGCCCAAATCAACGCATTGACGTCATCAATGCCCTGCGGGCCTTTGCCGCGACGTTTGTGGCTTGGGGCCACTTCGTCGCCGGCCAAGGGAAATATCTTGGCCTGTCGGGGAAGTACGGCTACCTCGGGGTCGACATCTTCTTCGTGATTTCCGGATTTGTGATTCCCTGGAGCCTGTATCGGTCCAACTATGTCCTGCGCGACTACGGCCGCTTTCTTCTCAAGCGGAATGTGCGGTTGTACCCGCCCTATCTCGCGTCCATCGTGGTGACGGTACTTGCCACCAACTTGATCCTGGTGCCGTTGTTCCATATTCCACGGCTGACGGTCACAGGCCGCTCGCTGCTGCTCCACTTCACCTACCTGAACGACCTGGTGGGTGTGCCGTGGGTCAACGTGGCGTACTGGACGCTGGCCATCGAGTGTCAATGGTACATCCTGGTGGGATTGATGTTGCCCTGGTTAGCGAGCTACAGCCGGTGGGCGCGTTTCATGGCTATGGCAGCAATGATGGCGGCTTATTTCGCGGTCCCTAGTCAACATCTAGTGTTTAGCAGGCTGCCGATTTTCCTGATTGGCGTCTTCGTCTTTCAGTACCGTGCGCGGCTGATCGGGTTACGCGAAATGCTGGGGCTCACGTTCGTGATGGCGATTGCCATGTTCTGGCCTATTGGCTGGATTGTAGCGGGTGTGTCAGTAGCCACTGGGCTGATCATCGCGCTGTCCACATTTCACAACCGCGCCGCGGACTTCGTCGGAGACATCAGCTATTCGCTGTACCTGCTGCACTTGCCGATCGGGGTCAGCGTGATTGGCTGCCTGTCGCACTGGCTGCCGTATTCCAGCAGCTACATCGGCGTGCTCGACGTGGTGGGGCTGGTGGCTTCCGGGCTGGCGGCATGGATCATGTATCAACTGGTCGAGAAGCCGTCGCAGGTCATGTCATCGAGTATCAGATTTGCCCATCGGGGGGGCGAGCCGACACCAGCCGCAGTGATCGTCGCTGCGAATGCGGACTAGTTCTTAGCAGCTTCGCGCGCCGCCCTCATCACCGTCTTCTGCATACGATTTTCGCCGGCCCAATAGAGGCTGATCTCGTGCCCATCGGGATCGTTAAGATAAGCATGCCGCCAGCCCCAGGGCATCATGCGCGGCAGTTGGGTGATGTAAAAGCCCTTTTGCTGCAGCTTTCGGCAGAATCCGTCGAGGTCGCGGACTTCGAAGTACAGGCGTACTCCCTCGCTGGAAATCGGGGCGCCCGGCCCGGCCAGATGCAGAGCGATGGTGCCATCGCCGCCCGGTGCGCGCAGGCGCGCATACACCGGAGTCCCCTCATAACGAAAGTCTTCGATCAGCTTGAATCCCATCATGTCGCGGTAGAAGCGCATCCCGCGCTCCACGTCTTTGACGTAGATCATGGCGTGGTTGAAGGTGAGCTTCTCGCCAGTGTCCAGAGGAGGAGCAGCGGAAACCAGAGCGGACGTCTTACTCCGCGGCGATTTGGCCTTCTTCGCAGGCGCTCGCTTCGCTGGACGGCGCACCGGGGGTTTCTTCGCGGAAGATTTCTTGGTGGAGGTCTTTTTTACAGGTGTCTTTTTCTTCATAGAGACCTCACAAACAGCCACTCCGGCTGAGCGGCGCAAGTATGGTCGGGGCTGCTGTGATTGTCAAGTTTTTCGGCCACGCCGGGCAGAGTATCGATCCAGCCGCGAGAGGCAGGTCTAGGGCGCTTGAGGGATGTCTGCACTCCCGAAGACCGGGTAGAGCGACGCTTCAGCGTCGCGTCAACACCGCGATTCATGAAAGCCAGAACTTCGGCGCATAATTTGAACGTGGGCCTGAAGGTCCGTTCTACCCCCGACCGGAGTCGTCCTAGCGGTTCGCGGCCGCAGTATCGCGGCGGGCCTGGACGCGCGCGCTATGTTCGGCCGCCGACAGATACGCGCCGCCCAGTAACAGCATGCCGCTCCAGAATGACCAGAACATCAAGGTCACGGAAATCGAGAATGGCCCGTACACCTCCTGAAAATTCAGCCACGGCAGCAGCAGGATGTAGATATACTTCGCCGCCTCCGACACCAGGCCGGTAATGATCGCCGCCGGGAGCACTGCTCGCGCGGGGACCTTGCCATGCGGCAGCACCCAATAAATCAGGAAGTAGATCGCAATCGTAGCTACGATCGCCGAAGCCTTCATCACGATGAATCCCAGTCCCTGGAAGACGATGCTTTGGCCGTCAATCATGAGCCCCAGCATTTTCAGGTTCTGCGCCGTCAACGCGATCGAGAGCATCGCCAGGCACCCACATGCCAGGCCCAGCCCCAGCGAGACCAGCAGATTCATCAGATAGGACCGGTTCTTCTTGAAGCCCCAAATGCTGTTGAGCGCCACTTCCAGCGGAAGAAAAATTCCCGTCGAGGTGATCAACAACATGACGAAGGACAACACCTGCCCCCGCCCTCTGACGCTGGCCAGGAACTGCAAGTTGCGGATGACGAAATCCTTGTTGCTCGGCAGGTAGTCGCGCAGCAACTGAAGGACCACGTTGTACATGGCCTCGGAGTGAATGACCCTCCGGGTGACGGTGAGCAGCAAAACGATGAACGGAAAAAACGAGAGGATGGCATTGGCCGCCACTGAAAAAGCGTAGGTATGCACCTCGGTTTGCGTCAGATAGCGAAGCGTGGACCAACCGTGCCGGCGCAAGCGGTGTGACAGGCTGTAGGTTTCGGGCAGGTGTTGAAATAGGTCGTGCCGGTCGTCCTCCGCCAGCAGACGCCTAGCCGTCGTGCCAAGCGGGGAAGGATCTGGTAACTCTTTTGTATCTGGAGACTTAAGCGAGGCTGTCACAATCGTAGCCGAAGATTGAGAAATTGGCGGCTTTTCGATACCTTCGCGAGTTGCTTCAGAGTCTCTGCTCATCGACCCTCAATCGTAACAGAGCGGGACCTCTCGGCTCGGCCGTTGCACACTTCAGCCTGCTTGTTCGCCTAGGTGTTTCCAATGTAGGAGCGACCGGAACCCTCTGTGATAAAAACACTTGCCAGAATCACGAGTTCCTGTAATCATCTCCTGCTCCCCTCTCGATTGGGCGAGGGAGGAGTTTTCGGTGCAACCGAAACGCGGATTTGGGTTGATGTTTCTGTCAGCAGTCGAACTTCACGCACTGTATCGGCTCCAGGGATCTGCTCTGTTGCGGGCGCATTAGTCCGCCAGAACTGATTCCGGGGGCTTTTCCATTGCAGGAAAGCTGCGAGCTGAGCCGCAACCTTGTTTCCCGGCAACGTCGAGACGTCTTCCGATAGCCCTCCTCAGGGTTGTGCTCGGACCGTCCGCGAAGCAGGGGTTATTCCAAGCTCACCAGTTGAAAGGAGTAAGTTGTGAGAGAGAAAGGTACTGTCAAGTGGTTTAACGGAGCCAAAGGGTACGGATTCATCCAGAGGTCCACGGGCGAGGATGTGTTCGTGCATTTCTCAGCTATCCAGGAGAACGGATACCGGAGCCTGAACGAGGGCGAGACTGTCGAGTTCGACCTCACCAAGGGCCCAAAAGGCTTCCAGGCCGCTAACGTGCAGCGCGTGTAAGACGTCTCGCCACGCGGAAGCTACGGTCACGTTCGCGTCGCTTCAGATTTGAGGCTTCCGAGTGCGGCCAAGACCACTGAACCCTCCCAGCCCCGGGAGGGTTTCTTTCTTGGTAAGCAGCCTTTCGAAATCCGGCGTCAGGCGGCGACCGCATCTGGGGCATTGAATTGCGCCGCCAGCGTCGAGAGTTTTTCAATCGCAGCGTCTACCGAGTGCTGCGCCACTTCCTCGCCGAATCCTTGTTTGTCCGCAGCGATGACCGTGAGATTCTCCAGGCCCAGGAAATGCAGCATGTGTCGCAAATAGGGAACCTGGAAGTCGGGAGCGGCCGCCGACGCTCCGTCGTCGTACACCCCACCGCGGGAAACCAACGCCACCACGCGCTTGCCGGAGTCGATCAGGCCCTTCGGCCCTTTTTCGCCGTAGCTGAACGTCTTCCCAGCGCGGGCGACCAGATCGAACCACGCCTTCAGGGGAGCCGGAATCGAGAAGTTGTGCATGGGCACGCCGAGGACGATAACGTCAGCCGCCATCACTTCCTCGATCAGCGTGTCAGAGAGCGCCAGCGCTTGCTGTTGCTGCGGAGTCCGCTGGGCCGCCGGCGTGTAGGACGCCTGGATCCACGATTCGGTGACGAATGGCAGGGCATCCGTGGCCAGGTCTCGTTCAACGATGCGAGTTTCCGGGTGTTTGGCCTTCCACTCCTGGGCCAAGTGCGCGGTCAGACGCCGCGAGACCGAATTGCTACGCGGGCTGGAATTGATGATCAGCAGGGTATTCATGGTCGTTACCTCTTGAGGCCAGGGGGCCCCATCCAAAGTATATGTCGCAACACTAATAATATGTGTCGTAACACATTGTTAGATGAGGCTGCAAAGGCAAGGATTCAAAACCGTCGGATCGAAGGGGAATAAGCGCGGGAGGACCGGTAGGCCTCCCAAACAGAGCGCGCCTATCTCGAAGTCGAGGGGTCTTCTTCTTCCGGCGAAGCGGTTTCCAGAATGACCCCGCACAGGCGGCTCAGCTCACGGCAGTCTCTGTCATTCAGCTTACTAAGGCGGTCGCCAATGGCGGTGTCAATTTCCGGCTGCATCCGGGCGAGCAGCTTCAGTCCTTTGGCGGTGATGCTGGTCATGGCCTGGCGCTGATCGTCATTTCCGCGAGCCCGCTTGACAAGGCCGCGGGCCTGCAGACGGTCCACCAGGCGAGTGACATCGGGGGCTCGGTCGATCATGCGCCGGGCGATCTCGCAACGCGGGTGACCTTGGGGATGGACGCCTCGCAGGATGCGCAGCACGTTGTACTGCGGGCGGGTGATGCGGTGCCTTTCGCAGAACTCGTCCATGAGATCATTCAGCGTGTTGGCCGCCACTAGAAGACTCAACAGGGCTTCCTGGAGGGGATCGGAAAACTGCGACTGGCTGATGCGCCGGCTGAGGGCCTCGCTCATGCTTTCTTTATAGCCAGAATCTGCACGCTTGTCACACCCGACCTTGAAGCGGAAGCGATGTTCGCTGCGAACGAAAAAACCCTCCGGCCGAAGCCGGAGGGCTGATGCCCCGGGGAGAAACTTCAACCCCGAGTTGGGTGCGGTTTGGGCATCGAACGGCAGCGCGGTGGGGGACTTCCGCACCCCGAATTGTTAAGCGTGGTCGCCCTGACGGTTAGCGGGAAACTCACCTGTCTTCCGTCGACAGCAACCACGCGAAAATTATTGCTTCCAGTACGCAAACGTACTGGAGGATCAACGAACTCTGCCTGCTTCGCTTACAGACTTGTTCTGTGCAATAGGCGTGCCACATCGAAAACTGTCAGTCAGCGCGGGGTTGGAAGAATCGCTGGCCCTGCCAGCGTTGTAATTCCTACCTGAGGTGAGTAATTTTTGGGCAGATTTGTTTGCATGGGCACGGCTTCAGGACTGCTGAAAAACTTCAAGAACCTTCTCGCTGGTAGCCCTCTGCTTCAGCGGGGGATCCGGACTTCAGTCCAGCGGACAAGCCTTCTGTGTCAGCAATCGGCTTTAAGCCGCGGCATGTCGCGATCCTAGCGGTAAAGCGCGCGATCCACGTCGAACTATTTCCGGAGCGCGGAAGCGCTCCTTCCCCGCATAAACGTGGAGGCTCCAACCAAGGAGCGCATTCCACCAGTACCTATGATGTTTGAGATGAGTTGTAGTCAGTAGGATTACGGCCGTTCGGCTCTCTCGCACAATTTCTGCAGCGCCCAGCGCGCGTGCTCCGCAACCGTGGCGTCTTCGTCGCAGCTTAGCTCTTCCAGTACGGGCAAGAACCGCTCTTCATCGCTATTGCCGAGGGCGATCGCGACATTGCGGCGCAGGCCGTTGAAGCGTGCACGTTTTACCGGTGAACCGCGGAACACTTCGCGGAACTCATCCAAGCTCAAGCCCGCCAGCCACTCCAGGTCAGGATTTACCAACTGAGCGCGCGGCTGAAGTTCCGGTGTTTTCGTCACTGGAGCTTCACGGTTCCACGGGCAAACGTCCTGGCAAATATCGCAGCCGAATACTTGGCGGCCGATACCACGGCGGAGATCTTCTGGTATCGCACCGCGCTTTTCGATAGTGAGATAGGAAATGCATTTTGTGGCGTCGAGTTGATACGGAGCGGGGAAGGCGTCGGTGGGGCAGGCATCGAGACAGCGCGTGCAGGAACCGCAACGGTCGGGCGGAGGCAGGTCGGGTGTCAGCTCCAGCGATGTCAGCATGACGCCGAGGAGGAGCCACGAGCCCAGCTGCTGATTCAGGATGCAGGTGTTCTTGCCGATCCAGCCGATTCCTGCGTACTGCGCGAAGATGCGTTCGATGACCGGGCCAGTGTCGACGTAACACCAGGTGCGCGGCGCGGGCAGGCTTTGCTGCGAGCAGGTTTCAAGCAGCCGGGCTTCCAGAGCGCGGAGCTTCTCCAGCAGCACATCATGATAATCGCGTTGCGACCAGGCGTAGCGCGAGATCCATCCTTGTGCCGTCGTGCCGGCATGCGTGGAGTAGGGTTCGTCGGTGTTGTAATTCAGAGCACACACCACGACTGAACGTGCCCACGGCGCGACGTTGGCCAGGGAGGCACGCTTCAGGTCGTTTGCCTGGTTGCGTGTCTCGAGATACTTCATCTCCCCGGCGCGGCCGTCGGCAAGCCATTGGGGAAAGAATCGATGCTCAGACGTGTCGGCCACACCGGCGACGCCCGCGAGATCGAAGCCTGCCTCAGTCGCAAGGCGTTTGACGTCGTTGCTGATTGCAGATAGAGAGAAACCGCTAGCCATGCTGGGACGATTATAGGAGGGTGCATGTCGTCAGCACTCCGCATCTGGCAATTAACACTTAGCCGTCAATGTCAGTCCGCGAGGATGGGAGCAGAATAACTGAGCCATGCAATTCTCGAGTCGCGGCATTCGACCGGCCAAAATGCCACGTGCTTCAGAATTCGATGGGGTTACAGTCCAATGAAAAAGAGGCGGAGCAGGGAGTCCGCCTCATGTTCATCCAAATCGCTGTCATGCTTCTTACAAGATCCGACGAAAGCGATGGTTATTTCTTCGTTGTAGAGCCCACAGCGGTCGGGGGCACCTTCGCTGTTGGCGGGACTTTTGTGGCGTCGGCGGCCGGCTTGGCAGCTGCATTCGCAGACTGCGAGACGGCATTGGGTGAAACGCTGGTGACGCCGTGAACCGCGACCGGGGGCTCACCACCATGTGCATTGGAGGGGACCGCAGTCGGGCCCACGGACTGACGACTTTGCGCGCTGACGCTGAGCGTCAGAGCCAGGAGACTTGCAAACAAGGTAACCTTCTTCATGAGATTTTCCTTCTCTTTTCTAGTGTTGAATTGCTTGCAGCGATACAGCGTCTTGCGCTGCTGCTATAAGCTTTCTGTACTCTACGGATGGCGAAGCGAGGAGTTGTCGAATCGAAGTGAAGAGGTTGTCAAACCTTTTTGACAGGCTCAGCTTGCTTGTAACTTAGCTGGGATCAGGCGCACTTTACAGTGGCGAGTCGCTAGTTGGCTAGATTCCCAGCTTCTTCACTTCTTCGTTGTAGTACTTGCGGTAGAGGATGTCCCATTCCTGGGAGCCTTCGAGGATGGTGCGGCGTCTGGCTTTCGATCTTCTGCCGGGCGGCAGCATCGATTCGGGCTTCCTGGGCCATCAGTAGTTCCAGAACGCGGCGAACTTCCAGGCGAATGCTGTTGCGGTCCTCGACGAAGTCCACGTTGTCCATTTCGGCGAGGGTGTCAGCCACGGCGTGCGCCAGCTTGTTGATCTTTTCGCGGCTGAGCCTCATAGCACCGCCTTGTACTTCCGCACCAGTTCGTTCTTGATCTTCTTAAACATCTCCTGGTAATTGGCGCCGCTGCGGTTCATTTCGTCAGCGTAGGTCTCGAGGATGATGCGGACCTCGTCATTGATGCGGTCTTCCAGCGTGAGTTCTTCGAGCAGGGCGGCGTTAATGCGGGCCGTCACCTCGGGTTTTTCCGAGGTTTCGATGAACTCGCCCGCGATCAGCTTGTTGGTGACTTCGCGGGCGAGATAGCCCACATATTCTTTGGAGAAGAGCATGATTGTTGGAAATCAGGTAGCTGAAACAGCTAGTTTAACACAGCAATTCCGGCGCGCTGGGCGTGCGGCTGAGAGCTGAGGCTGCGTCAGGCAATAAAAAGGCCGCTCCGTTTCCCCCGACGCAGAGCGGCCCTTTAAGCGGTTCGAAGTCGTACAACCCTGAGGTGAACAACCCTGAACGCTACGGCTAAGTTTACTACGATAGAGGCAGGGAATTAGCCCACGACTTGTGTCAGCAGGCTCGCATCGGAGTATGATGTTTTTCGCCGCCGTGAATTTTGAGCGCGGCAGCGAGAGACTGCCATGCCAGACGATTTATCCAGCCTCAAAGACGACATGAACGCTTTCATCCTGGGGCACGGGCTCAGCCGTTTCCAGGGATACGTCACCGAAGATGTGCACAGCGTCATGTGGGACCCGCGCGACAATCCCGAAAGCTGGAAGGATTTTGTCGAGCTGGCGAAGAAAGCGGGCTCCGAGTTCCTCTCCATGGATGAGGAAGTGCTTCAGCGCGACGAACTCGATTACCTCATCCAGCGTCTGCAGCACACCCAGTATCCCAGCGATGAAGACCTGGAAGAAGCGCGCTGGCTGCGCAACTATCGTAGGCAAGACCGGCTTCATCCAGCTCGGCTGGCCGCATCAGGGCATCATGTTTCTCTACGAAGTCTCCACCGAGTGGTACGAGCGTTATCAGCATCTGCTGGACCTGGTGGAAGATTTCGGCAGCATGGCGATCGACGAGACCGACTCGGACGACGAACGCTGACGTGCGCTGGGCCCTCCGCAATGCCGAATCGCAAGACGTGCAGCGGCTCGCGCTGGAGACCGGGCTGCCCATCTCCACTGCCCGGCTGCTGGCGGTTCGCGGCATACGAGACAGCCGAGCAGGCGCACAAATTCCTGACCCCTTCCCTGCAAGACCTGCACTCGCCCAGCCTGATGACCGGCCTGCGCGTCGCCGTCGAGCGATTGCGCGCGGCGATCGAGCGCGGCGAAACCGTCCTGATCTACGGCGACTACGACGTGGACGGCACCACCGCCATCGTGATTCTCAAGACGGCCATCGAACTCTGCGGCGGACAGACGGAACACCACGTGCCGCATCGCATCCGTGAAGGCTACGGGATGCGCGATGAGGTCATCGAGCAGGCCGCCGATCGCGGCATTCGCGTCATCATCAGCGTGGACACCGGCATCCGGGCGTTTGCGGCCGGCGAAACCGCGCAGCGCCGGGGCATCGATCTCATCGTCACCGATCACCACCTGCCGCACGCGAACGGAGTGCCGAAAGCGCTGGCGGTGGTGAACCCGAACCAGGAGGGTTGTGACTATCCCTGCAAGTCGCTGTGCGGTGCTGGCGTGGCATTCAAGATTGCGCAAGCCCTGTTGGAAGAGACCGGACGCGAGCGACTGCTGCCGTCATTTCTGAAGATGGTTGCCATCGCGACCATCGCCGATGCGGTGCCGCTGATCGGCGAGAACCGCGTCTTCGCCAAACTCGGTCTGGAAGGGCTGCGAAAGCCAGTCAATGCGGGCCTGCGTGCGTTGCTGGCGAATTGCCAACTGGACGGCTCGCGCCCTCTGAGCGCCAGCGATATCGCTTTCCGCGTGGCGCCGCGTTTGAACGCCGCCGGCCGCATGGACGTGGCCGAGCACGTCATTCAGTTGTTCACCGAGAAGGACGCAACCAAGGCAGCGGACATCGCGATTCGGCTCAACCAACTCAACGGCGACCGGCAACAGGAAGAACAGCGCATCCTGGAAGAGATTCAACGCAAGATTGAAGCGTCTCCCGAGATGCGAGAGGCCTACTGCCTGGTGCTGGAGGGCGAGGGTTGGCATCGCGGGGTGATCGGCATCTGCGCCACCCGTGTCGTGGAGCGATATCGGCGTCCGACGTTGATCTTCTCGTGCGAAGACGGCGAAGCCCATGGCTCGGGCCGCTCCATTGAAGCGTTCCACTTGTTGCAAGCGCTGGAATCGTGTCCTGAGTTGTTCACCCGCTTTGGCGGACACGCGCACGCGGTAGGTTGCTCACTTCCGGTGGAGAAGATTCCCGAGTTGCGATCGCGGCTGGATGCCTTCGCCCGCGAACGGCTGACGCCGCAGGACTTCATTCCCGTCCTTCACTACGACGCCGAGATCTCGCTCGACGATGTGAAGCACGATTTCTGGATGCTCTTGCAGAAGCTGGAGCCGTTCGGCTCGGGCAATCCGGTGCCGGTTTTCGTTGCCCGGAATGCGAAGCTGGTTCAGCCACCTCGGGTGCTGAAAGAGAAACATCTGAAGCTGCGCGTCGTAGCCAACGGCCGGAACGCCAACGGCATGCAAGTTCCAGCGTGCGCTATGATGCCCTGGGCTGGCGCATGGCGGAGCGTCGCGACGCAAGAGTCGCTGGTGCTGGGCAGCTTCCCTCGACCTGGCCTTCACCGTGGATTACAACGAGCATCCCGGAGTTCGGAGGAGTGCAACTCAACTTGACTGGATTTTGCGCCAGCCGCGGCCGCTGCGAGCGTGGCCGTCGCGGCCGAAGGGTGAGAGTCTCGTTTGGAGGATCGAACCGCAGGTCCCTTGGCTCGGACTGAAGTCCTCGGTCGGGATGACAAAAGCGAAGGGTCGCACGCGTCACAGCTCCCTCAACGAGCACCCCGGTTAAGTAAGCACTCCAAAAAATGAAGCCGGAGTCAACTGACTCCGGCTTCTCGATCATCCCGAAGACAAGGAGGGTTAGAGCGAAAGCTTGCGACGAACAACTCCGGCCAGCGCGAGAATTCCAGAACCGAACAACACGAGCGTCGCTGGGCTCGGGAACGGGCGTCACCCAGTCACCACTAAAACTGGCGCCGTTAGGATCGCCACCGGTGAAGAAGATGTTGATGAAGAACGGATCTCCATTGATCAGCAGGTCGCCACCCGGCGAGAGCGGTGAACGTAATCGAATCCGTCGTCAGAGTCGTAACGTTCCACGGCTGCGAGTAAGGCGAAGCGCAGAATACGGTTCCGCCGAAAGGCCCGCCGTTGCAGGTCGTTCCGAGGTTCATGGGATCGATGGATATTCCCGGCGGCGAGGTCGAAGGTGATGGTGAACTGATCGACGGTCGGTCCACTCCAAGTCGCCAGACCGGCACCCACACCTGGAACTCCCCATCCGTTCGAATCGCGCCAGAAGTCGTAGCTGAAAGGCTGCCCCGGATTGATGGTTCCGCTGGATCCCGATCCGCTGAACGGAATGCTGCCGGCCACGGCTGCCATGGAAGCTAGCAGACCAAGCACAGCAACCCAGACACTTTGCGCATCACGAGCTTTCTCCTCTCCGACCGTGGGACTTGCGTCCCAGAAGACAATACTGCAGGTACATTACCACTGTTTTGATGCATAAGTACTTCAAATTTAGTGAAGGTGTAGGCCTGAAGGTGACTGAGCAGAGTGCAAAACTTTTGCATATCATGTGCAATAAACTTGCCCAGTGAGCCGGGTTTCCGGGCGACAGCCATCTCTGCGGAACGACAGAACCGACCCTTTACAGGGCAACGAGTCCAGCGTAGTATTCCCATCCGAATGGAGATGGTGCTGAACCAGGTCTGTTCCACCTGTGGCAATGTACGATTGCCGGATGGACGGTTCTGCCTCTTCTGCGGAGACTTGCTTTCGGAGTCCAACCCCAAGGGTTTAGTGTCTTCTCAATCCACCAAGCCGCTGGCCTCTTCAGAAGCCACCGAGGTGGCTCATCCTGAATTACGCCGGATTCTGGCTTCGCGTCTGGGCTGGCGCAATTGACGTAGTCTTGGAGGCCGGCGGAGCGCTGGTGCTTACCTTCGCCATCGATCTTGTGCTCCGTCGTTTTGGCCGTCTGCTGGGAATTTCCCCGTTCGTGTCGAAGGTCGCCACGGGGATGGCTTTCATCCTGATCCTGGCGGTCGGTTCGTGGCTGTACTGCGCGTTCACCGAAAGTTCATCGTGGCGCGCCACCGTGGGCAAGCGCGTTCTGGGTCTGCAAGTAGTTAACCGCTGAGGGCGAGCCGAGTAGGGTTCGGACAAGCCACGGTTCGCCACTTCATGAAATTTCTCTCCCTGTTCTTCCTGACCATCGGGTTCATGATGGCGGGCTGGACCAAGCGTCGCCAGGCGCTGCACGACATACCTTCCGACTGTCTGGTCATCCGCGTGCCGCCGAAAAGAGGCTTTTCGCTGCTGCGTGGCTAAGGGGTTTCCGCGCGCCGCTCCGCATTTTCGTCCGACCGCGCTCGCTGGCGTAATATCGATACTAGATGTTCCAATCCATAGCTCAAGTACGCAAGTGGCTGGTCGCGAGTGTGGTGTTGCTGGTGGCGGCGGTCACCGTGTCGTACTGGATCGCCCGCTCGCGCGTCGGTCCCACTTTGCACAATGTGCCCGGCGCAATTGGGCATCGACATTCAGCAGACCAGCGACGGGTTCTCGCTTTCCAAGTCCGAAGGTGGCCGCACTCTCTACACCATTCGAGCTTCCAAGGCGGTGCAGTTCAAGGCTGGCGGCCACGCCGATTTGCGCAATGTTCATATTGTCGTGTACGGGCACGAGCACGACCGCTATGACCAGATCTATGGCAACCAGTTCACCTACGATCCTCAAACCGGCGACATCAATGCCGTGGGTGAGGTGCATATCGATCTGCAGGGGAACGCCGAGGGTCCGCAGAAGCCCGACCAGGCCCCGCCCGACGAACTGAAGAATCCGATTCACCTGGTGACCCGCTCCCTCACCTTCAACCAGAAGACCGGGATCGCGCACACCGACGAAGTGGTGGAGTTTCGCACCGTCGCAGGCCACGGATCGGCCAAAGGTGCGTACTACGATTCCAAGAGCAATGAACTTCTGTTGAAGTCCGATGTTCACATCGTCACCACCGGCCAGCATCCGGCGGTCATTACCGGCAGCAGTGGCACAATTCAGAAAACGCCCAGGCAGGCCACTCTTGAGAACGTGCGCATCGAACAGCCGGACCGGACGCTGACCGCCGACAAAGGCACTCTGCTGTTCGAAGCGGACAACACGGTGCAGCACGGGGTGGCGGAAGGCAATGTCCACCTGCAGAGCCGTGGGCCATCCATCGTCGACATTACCGGTCCTCGCGGCGATGTAAACATGGGCCCGAACAATTCCCTTGAGCAGGCGATCCTCTCGGGCGGCGCCAAGTTCGAGTCGCACGGCGACGAGTCTTGCGCATGGTTCGGCGGACAGGTTTGTGCTTGACTTCGACGACCAGAACCAGCCCTTGCGGCTTCACATGGTGAAGAACGCGCGCATGATGCAGGACCCCAAGCCGGGTAAGTCCGGCAAGCAGTCGCCCGGCCAGCCCATGGAAATTGCCGCCGACCAGCTCGATTTCCTACTGGAAGAATGGGAACCAGCTCAAGACCGGCGACACCGTCGGCAAAGCCACCATCACCATCTTTCCCGCGCCGGCGAATCCAAAAAAGCAGAAGAGCGCCAGCACCGGCGATAAGGAAACCGGAGGCAACTCCACAACCGTCGCTACCGCCGGAAAGTTCCACGCGACCTTCGACAGCAACAATCGCATTCAGACGCTGCACGGTGCGCCCGACTCGCGAATCGTCTCCACCTCGCCGGGAGACCCGGACAAGGTCAGCGTGTCGCGCAACCTGGATGTCACCTTCGCTCCCGACGGCGGGGTGCAGAAGCTGGTACAGACGGGAGATTTCCAATATCACGAAGCTTCCGCCAAGCCCGACACGGGCGGACGTGAGGCTTTCGCCGATGTTGCGACCTACACCCCGAGCGATGCCATGCTGCTGCTGACGGGTTCGCCGCGCGTCATCGACGGCGGCGTGACCACGACGGCGATGACGGTGCGCATCAATCGCCAGACCGGTGACGGCTTCGCCGACGACAACGTGAAGACGACCTACAGCGATCTCAAGCCTCAACCCGACGGAGCGCTTGCTGGCCAGCTCGGACCCGATCCACGTGACTGCTCAGCACATGACCGCGCACAAGCAGCCGGGCGTGGCGCACTACACCGGCAATGTGCGGCTGTGGCAGACGGCCAACGTGGTGCGCGCGCCCAAGATCGACTTTGACGATCAGAAGCGCAGCCTCGTCGCTGAGTCGGATGCCATCGCAGAAGGTTTTGAGTCTGTTCATGCAGAAAGGGCAGGACGGAAAACTGACGCCGGTCGATGTAACCTCCGACAAGCTGACCTACACAGATGAAGAACGTCGGGCTCGTTACACCGGCGACGTCTTCGCCAAGACGGCAACCAACACGATCAATGGGCAGCAGATTGACGTCTATCTGAAGCCGGCGGACCCGGATGCGAAAGGTGCACCCCAAGCGTCGGCACCGGCGGCGCAGAAGAAAACGATCATCCCCGGTTCGGATGGGCCGAGCCAGATCGATCACATGGTCGCGGTGGGGAAGGTCGTGGTCACCGGGCCGAACCGGCGTGCGGTGGGAGATCGGCTGGTTTACACCGCCGACGACGGGAAATATTTCTTGACGGGGAAATCTCCTAGCATTTTTGATGCCGAACACGGTACTGTATGGGGCGATTCGTTGACTTTCTACAGTCACGATGATAGGGTGCTGGTTGAGAGTAAACGCTCTTCTCCCACCATTACTCGCGCACGTACCACGAAGTAAATGCAGACGTTATCGGCGGATGAGATCGGCAAAAGCTACCGCGGCCGAAGGGTCGTCAGCGGGGTCAGCTTCCACGTAAAACAAGGTGAAGTGGTCGGTCTGCTGGGGCCGAACGGCGCCGGCAAGACCACCAGTTTCTATATTGTCGTGGGGCTTATTCCGGCCGAGACCGGGCGGGTTCTGATCAATGGGCAGGACATTACCGATGAGCCTATGTACCTGCGGGCCCGGAATTATGGGATCGGTTACCTGCCGCAGGAGCCGTCGATCTTTCGCAAGCTGACGGTCGAGGACAACATCCTGGCGGTGCTGGAGGCGCAGCCGATTTCGTGGCACGAGCGCCGCGAGCGGATGGAGAAGCTGATTGACCAGTTGGGACTGGGTGTCATCCGCAAGAATCGTGGTTACGCGCTGTCGGGTGGCGAACGTCGCCGAGTCGAGATTGCCCGCTGTCTCTGTATTTCACCGGCGTTCATTCTGCTGGACGAACCCTTTTCCGGAATCGATCCCATCGCGGTACTGGATCTGCAGAAGATCATCTTCGATTTGAAGGCGAGTGGCATCGGCGTGCTGGTTACGGATCATAATGTACGTGAGACGCTGTCGGTCACCGATCGCGCCTACATCATCAACGAGGGGCGTATCTTCCGGACGGGCACGCCGGAGCAACTCGGAAATGATCCTGAAGTTAAAGCGAGTTTACTTAGGCGAGAGCTTCTCGTTGGTTTAGAATTCGTACAAGGGGCTGCGCCCCTCAGGGATTCGTTGCATGGCTTTATTGCAGCCCAAGTTAAACCTCAAGGTTTCCCAGAAGCAGATTCTGACTCCTGGGCTGGTGCAGATGGTCAGCGTCCTGGCGCTCAACAAACTTGAGCTGGCGGACATGATCACGGCTGAGCTGACGGAGAATCCCGTACTTGAGGAACTTGACGACTCGGTCCCCTTGCTCGACGAAGTTTCGGCCCGCGAAGAGAAGATGGAGCGCGACAGCTCCATCACCATCCAGGAAGAGCAGCCGGCCAACCCCGAGGAAAAAGATCCCTTCGACGAAATCGATTTTGGCTCGTTCTTCTCGGAATATCTCGATCCCGGTCTGCGCACCTCGATCGAGATGGAAGAGAGCGAGAAGCCCTCGTTCGAGAATTTCCTCTCCAAGCCCACCACGCTCACCGACCACCTGATGTGGCAGCTGGGATCGCTGCACGTCAACGAGGACGTGTATCGAGCGGCGGAGCTGGTGATCGGGAACCTCAACGAGGAAGGCTACCTGACCGCCACGGACGATGAACTGCTTGGCCTGGCTGATGAGCAACAGGCGGCCAGCTTCGATGCGCCAGGCCCCGGAATCGTCCACAACGGGGCGGAGCCGCCGGATGCAGTGGCGGCGGCCAGCTTCTGCCGGCCGAAGATGGCTTGGAGCCGGAGATTTCAGAATCCACCGTCGCCGTAGCCGAGGAAGAGTCCTCGGTGACGTGAAGCGCAGGCGTCAAGGTCGAGCCCGAGGTTCCCCGTCCGACGCTCGTACCGCCGCGGACCATGCCGGCCCGGGTTCCTTTCAGCCGCGATGCACTGCGCGAAGCCATCGACCTGGTGCGCCAGATGGATCCCATCGGAGTGGGTGCGCGCGATTTGCGGGAGTGCCTGCTGGCGCAGCTACACGACCTGAAGCGCGTCGATCGCAAGAACGGCAACGGCAGTCATGCCGCTGAACTCGAGGCCGCTTGACGATGCCGTCGTGCTGGTGAACGAACATCTGCACGCCCTGCAGAACAAGCACTACAAGGAAGTGGCCAAAGCCATGGGCCGGCCGCTTGGAAGCGGTGATGGCTGGCATGGACTTTATTCGCACCCTCGATCCGCGTCCTGGACTGCGCTACAACAAGGCCGAAACCCGCCTGATCGAGCCGGACGTGGCGTTCGTCAAGCAAGGCGACGAGTATCTCGTCCTGATGAACGACGAGGAAATTCCGCAGTTGCGTCTGAACCCGACCTATCGCCGCTTGTTGAGCCGCGATGTGGCGGAAAAGGACGTGCGCAATTACGTCAAAGAGCGCTATAAATCGGCCATCCAGCTCATCAAGAACATCGAGCAGCGCAAGCAGACCATTTTGCGCGTTTGCTATTCGATTCTGGCGCGGCAGCGCGATTTCCTCGACCACGGCATTGACTTGCTGAAGCCGATGATGATCAAGGAAGTGGCGGAGGAGATCGGGGTCCATCCCTCGACCGTCAGCCGCGCCGTAGCCAACAAGTATGCTCACACCCCGCAAGGCGTCTTCGAACTCCGATACTTCTTCAGCGAGAGCGTCAACGGACCCGAGGGCAGCAGCACCTCGCTGCTGATCCTGAAACGCCGGGTCAAGAAGCTCATCGAAGAAGAAGATCCCGCCAGGCCGTTGACCGACGAGCAGATCACCCGCATCCTCCAGTCGCAGGGCATCCAGGTCACTCGCCGCACGGTCGCGAAGTACAGGGAAGACATGCGCATCCCGAGCACCCACCAGCGCAGAGTAAAGAACTAGCGGCTGTACCGGCGCCTCGTCCGGTCCGACAACGTGCGGATTTTGTCCCGGGCGCGTCTAACTTGAAGGGACGCCGTTGTGAGGAAAGCGCCGCGGCTAAGACAGCAAGAATCAAAGGCTGCGGCGAGGAGGGAGCTCAATGACAGTAGAATACTTCGGCAAGCAATATGAAATTACTCCCGCCGTTCGTGATGAGGTTGAATTAGGCCTCACCAAGCTGACCAAGATCCTTGGCGAAAACATCAAAAGCAAAGTCATCCTGTCGGTGGAAAAGCACCGCAACATCGCGGAAATCACGGTGAAGCGGCGTCGCGGCCACCTGGTGGGACTCGCCGAGGCCACGGACATGGTTGCCGCCGTCAACCAGGCCCTGGAACATATCGAGACGCAAGTGCTCCGCCACAACGGCCGCCGCCGCAATATTGGCCGCAAACCGAAAGACAAGAGTTGGACGGCTCCGGTGGCGGCGGAGAGCGAGATGCAAATCTCCGTGGGCGCCAATCCTGCGACCGCGGTTCCGGTGGTCGTGCATAAGTTTCCCTCCATCGCCCGCACCACCGAGGCGCACCTGGTCCACACCACCGACTCCATCGCGATGCGGCCGATGACGATCGAGGAAGCGGTCAAGGAATGCGAATTCCGCGATCGCGCAGTATTCGTCTTCCGCGATCCGAAAGGGCAGGTGAAGGTCTTGCATCGCCGCAAGGACGGCAAGATCGAGTTGATCGAAGTGCCGTAGAGGAAGCTTAGAAGCAGAGGGAAGGGGCGCCGGTGCGGCGCCCTTTTCGATGGTCGCTGAATTCTACCTGTACGGAATGGCGGCGATTTTCCAGCCAGTTCGAGTTCTCTCGAATTCTAGGTCAAAATTGTCCGAATCGTTTTCCGCCCGCACACTGCCTCCGCATCGTTCCGAGATGTCCCACAGATTAGTTGTGATCTTTGAGTGTTTCTTCAACAGGTAATCGTGGTAGGAAAGCGTCTCCTCCTGTGACGGCGATTTGTGCGCCTTCTCCCGACTCGCGTTCTCCTCACGAAGGAGACATTGTGAGTTGAAAATGAGGCAGTAGATTCCAGTTCGGTTTGACATCTCTTGCCGGATGGCGTTTAGAGACATCAGTGGCCCATCGATGCCCATCTTGACGCCGCTATCTGAAAAGAGCAAGAGCAACTCGTCAGGTCTTCCTGCCTTTATTGATGCGATGGCCTCGTCGGCTGCTTGACTGAGTTCCTTTTCAAGCTGCTCCCGCTTTATTCCTGCCGGACACCGTGACACCTTTGTAGTCTGCGACTGGGAGACACTAACCAAACTGAAAAGCAACACCGTCAAAAGGGCGCCTTTTAATGTCGTCATGTTCTTTCTTGCTTTCACCGTCACGCCTTACGCTTCTGTACGTTCTTTGCTTTCCCCACCCAACCTCAGCCTTGCTCCAACTCGTCGAGCATGGCTTCCATCTCCGCCAGGGCGTGCTGATTGCGGGTGCGGCGCGCGCATTCGATGCCCTGCCGCAACTGCGACTGCGCTTCTTCTTTACGCTCGGCGCGAGCCAGAGTCTGTGCTGCCATGAAGTATCCATTGGTGTAGTCGGGATGGGACGCGAGCAGGCGTTGGAACTCGGCGAGCGCCGCGTCGGTATCCCCGAGCCCGAGTACTCCAACCCCAAGGCGTAGCGCGCAAAGGCGTCGTCAGGGTTTGCGTTGAGTATGTCTTTCAGCGCCGTTACGCGGCTCTCATCGGGCATGGTTGCGATTCTCCTGCTTCGAAATGCATGGTACTAGAGCGCAGGGGAACGCTCAAATTCCGCCAGGACTTCACAATCGGTGGAAGCGGCTCAATGCTACCAGTACAATGGCGTTTAACTCTTACCAGTTTCGCCGAGGATTTTGTGGCCTGCCCCTTCTTCATGCCGGAACAACGATTCGATTCGGACTGGCCGTTTCCGCAGCGCCTTCCCCTCGGCGCGGGATGGGCAGGAACCTGTACCGCTCCCGGTCACGAAGGCGCGCGACCCAATGACGAAGAGCTGAAGTCAGGTTGCAACCTGGGCTACGCGAAGACCTGCGGCCGGTTTCCTGCCGAGCGCCATGCCGACGCCGTTCGCTTTGCGCTGGGAGAGGAGCGTGATGGCATCCTGCGCGTGCTCTTTATCTGCGAGCGCGAGTACTTGCCGGCAGGTCATGGAGAGTTGCTGTACCAGACGGCCAGCGCATCGTGGCTACAATCGCACGCGACCCGCGCGTGCAACGGATGGCCGAGTGCTACGTAGAGACGAAGCGCAGTAAGCGCGCTAACTTGCTTCCGCCTGACGAAATCGTAGTGCCAACGGACAGCGCGACGATAGGGAAGTAGAACCAGCCTTTCAAGGAACTCATGGAACAAACCGAAGAAAACCTGCGACCGAGACCGGTGAGCGACTCCAAATCAGAGATGATCGAGCTCGTATTGCCCAATGACACCAACCCGCTGGGCGCACTGCTGGGCGGCCGCCTGATGCACTGGATCGATCTGGCCGGCGCGCTGGCGGCGCATCGCCACTCGCACTCGTACGCCGTGACCGCTTCGATGGACCACATCGACTTTCTGGTCCCGGTACACGTTGGCGACATGGTGATTCTGCAGTCGGCGGTCAATCGCGCGTTCAATACGTCGATGGAAGTTGGCGTCCGAGTTCTGGTGGAGAACTACATCTCCGGCTCGCGTCAGAAGGTGGCGACTGCGTATCTCACGTTTGTCGCCGTAGACCGTCATGGACGGCGGCTGCAAGGTGCCGCCCGTCATTCCCGAGACCGAAGAGGAGAAGCGGCGCTACGAAGGCGCGCTGCGCCGTCGTGAGGCATCGAAAGCCGAGCGCGAGCGGAGAAAGTCGGCGCGAGGGACGAGCTGATAATCCGCGATGGTGGGCGTCACACATTTCGCACGTCCTGGCAAAGGCCGGGCCGACTACCGGCCGTGCCCTCTCGCTTGCCCGTGAACCGGTAGGTGATGCCGTTCCATTCGTAGTCGTAAACCTTGTAGTTGGCGTATCCGTTGGAGGCGTCCGGGGAGCCTGTGGGACGCGCACCTCAATCGCGTGGTTCACGATATCGGTACTCGCGTTGCCGAACGGACTATCGCAGAATCCCTGACCATCGGGGTCCTTGCTCGGTCGACCACAACTTCGAAAACGAGGTCTCCGAGTATTGCCGGAAGATGGTGAGCGTCAGGCAGTTCTTCTCTCCCGTGTAGGTGACCAGCAGAACCTGATGACGGTCAGAGAGACCCTCGACGATCCAGATTGGCAATACGCGAGTCGTCGTCTTTCTCATTGGGGCAGCTGCGAGGCCTGGCGCCACAGCTTATGTATGGTTCCGGGATCGAGTCCGGTTGCCTTCGCCCACTTGGCGTCGTCGGCCCTGCGCACCTGTTTCCAGTCCTGCGCGAGCGATCCGGTTGCAATCAGAAATCATGCACGCAGCGAATAGCGCGATACGACCCATAGCCATAGGCAGTTCCACGGTTGCCTTATGCCGCTGTCATCTCGAGCGGAGCGAAGCGGAGTCGACGGACCTGCGGTGCCTCGCAATATATCGTTGCACAAACACCTTAACTAGTCGGGAATGCCGAGCGCAAGGCCCGATTAGTCGTAGCGCTCGAACACGATCTGCTTGCGGTCCCAGCCCAACTCTTCCTTGAGAAGCTTGCGATTGGCGTCGACCATCTGATGCAGGCCGCAGATGTAGGCCTGCATGTCGGTGCGGCCGGCGACGATCTCGCGCACGTGGTCCTGCACGTAGCCGCGGCAGCCCGTCCATTGATCGCCGCAGCGGCTGAGCGTCGGCACGTAGTGGAAGTTCGGGTTCTCGCGTGCGATGCGCTCGAACTCGTCGCGGTAGTAGATGCTGTGCTCGTAGCGGGTGCCGAAGACCAGCCAATATTCGTGGCCGCGATTGCGTTCCGGCTTCTCGAAGAGCCAGTGAATCATGCCGCGGATGGGCGCGATGCCGGTTCCGGTGGCGACGAAGACTGCGTCGCGTGCGCGGCTCGCGCAAGGTGAAGAGGCCGTGCGGGCCGTGAAACTGGACGGTCGCGCCTTCCGGCAGGTCGCAGAGCCAGTTGGACAGAAAGCCTTCGTCTACGCGGTTGAGGCACAGATCGAAGGTGGCGTTCGCGCGCGGAGGCGATGCCATGGAGTAGGCGCGAGTGTGCTCCTTGCCATCGGGCCGGGGCTGCTTGATCGAGACAAACTGCCCGGGAACGAAGCGGAACTCGTCCACGCCTTCGACGCTGAGTTCGAGGTGCTTGGTCTGCGGCGACAACAGAACAGACCGGTTCACGCGGGCCGTGAACATCTGCCGCTCGACGGTGGGGTGCGTTCTGGAGTTGGGTTTCCATGATTAAGGCTGTTCATATAGATGCCGTGAGGCGGAAATCGTCGCGGAGGCCTTGAACTACGAGGGCTAGCAAGGGTGGGTGACAATTGTGGCGTCCCTGAAGGTACCGGGATCTATTTTCTGAACGTTACCCAGCACTCCGCCTACGGCTGCGTGCTGGGCTAGACTGACCCGCGCCTATGGCGCTGGATTGTCGCCTGGCTAGAACACGGGTTGAACCACAGCGAATTGGCGCTGGGATCGTGACGGAAGCGAAAGGCAAAAAGCGAATAGCGAACAGCGAGGAGCGAAGCGAATCAGCGAATAGCGAACAGGCCGAAAAGCGAAAGGCGAAAAGCGGCCTCCCCTACTCCACCGTCACCGACTTCGCCAGGTTGCGCGGCTGGTCCACGTCGCAGCCACGACGGACGGCGATGTGGTACGCCAGCAACTGGCAGGGCACCACTTCCAGAATCGGCGCCAGCAGTTCCGGCGCGTCCGGAACGTACAGCACGTGGTCGGCGGCCTCGCGAATTTCCTCGTCGCCTTCGGTCGCGATTGCAATCACGGTGCCAGAGCGCGCCTTCACTTCCTTCAGGTTCGACAGCGTCTTCTCGTAGCGCAGCACCGAGCCGGGATCGGTCTTGTCGTGAGTGGCGAGAATCACCACGGGAAGATCTTCGTCGATCAATGCGTTCGGGCCGTGTTTCATCTCGCCTGCGGGATAACCCTCGGCGTGGATGTAGGAGATTTCCTTCAACTTCAAGCGCGCCTTCCAGGGCGATCGGGTAGTGAATGCCGCGTCCCAGGAAGAGGAAGTCGTGCGCGCGATGATACTGCTTGGCCAGGTCCTCGGTCTCTTCGTCGCGGGTGAGCAGAGCCTCCAGTTTGCCGGGAATGAGGGTGAGGTCATTGAGCAGCTGCTTGGAGTGGTCGAGATCGATGGTTCCGCGCACCTGTCCAAGGTGGACCGCAAACAGGAATAGCGCGGTCAACTGTGCGGTGAACGCCTTGGTCGAAGCCACGCCGATCTCCGGCCCGGCGTGAGTGTAGATGGTGCCGTTGGCCTCGCGCGCGATCATGGAGCCTACGACGTTGCAGATGCCCACCGTCTTAGAGCCCTTGGCGCGCGACTCGCGCATGGCGGCGATGGTGTCGGCGGTTTCGCCCGACTGCGTAATCAGGATCGTGAGATCGCCCGGCCCGGTCAGCGGATCGCGATAACGAAACTCGCTGGCGTAGTCCACTTCGACCGGAAGCTTGGCCAGCCGCTCGATCATGAACTTGCCCGCCAGCCCAGCATGCCAACTGGTGCCGCAGGCTGCGATGTACACCTTGTCGAGCTTGCGGAAATCTTCGTCGGTGATGTCCATCTCGTCGAGGAAGACCTTGCCGGAGTCGAGCGAGACGCGGCCCAGCGTGGTGTCGCGAACGGCGCGCGGCTGCTCGTAAATCTCCTTCAGCATGAAATGCTTGAAGCCGCCCTTTTCCGCCATGATCGGGTCCCAGGTGATGTGCTGCACCTGGCGGGTAATGGGCTGGCCGTCGAAGTCGGTGAGCTGCACGCCCGAGGGCGTGATGACGGCGAGATCGCCATCGCCGAGAAAGAACAGGTCGCGGGTGTGGTACAGGATGGCCGGCACGTCGCTGGCGACGAAGTATTCGTCCTTGCCCAGGCCGATGACGGCCGGAGGGCCATTGCGAGCGGCGACAATCTTGTTGGGCTCGTCGGACGAGATGACGGCGATAGCGAACACTCCGGTCAGCAGCTGCACCGTCTTGCGCACGGCTTCTTCCAGTGAAACTTTGTGATCGGTCGCGGAGAGATTTTTCTCGACGAGGTGGGCGATCACTTCGGTGTCGGTCTCGGTGCGCGAACTTGTGGCCTTCATCGATCAGCTTCTTCTTCAGGCTGACATAGTTCTCCACGATGCCGTTGTGCACGACAACGATCTTGCCGGTGCAGTCGCGATGGGGGTGTGCGTTCTCCTCGGTGGGACGGCCATGCGTGGCCCAGCGGGTGTGGCCGATGCCGTAGGTGCCGTCGAGCGGCTTCAGGCGGATGACCTCTTCCAGGTTGCGCAGCTTGCCCTCGGCGCGACGCACCTGCAACCCATTGCCATTGCCGGCCACGGCGATGCCGGCCGAGTCATAGCCGCGATATTCGAGGCGACGCAAGCCGTCGATGATGACCGGCACAACTCGCTTCTTTCCGACGTATCCAACAATACCGCACATAGTTCAGCTCCCAATCACAGGCTAAGCCTGCGTCGAATCCGAGGACAGCCAACGAGGCAGGTGCACAGAGGAAAGTTCGTATCTGTTAATCGTAGTCGATTTGATGATCGAGTGGAACTTCCTGATGCGGAAGTTCTTGCCGAGCGCTGCTCGCTGGTTCCATCCGGGGAATACGTTCGTCTACCCCTCAATCGTGAAGCGGTACTCTTCAATGACGGGATTGGTGAGCACTTCGCGGGCAATGCGCTCGACTTCCGCCTGGGCGTCCTCGCGGCTGACGCTGCTATCGAGCGCAATCTCGAAGTACTTGCCCTGGCGCAAGTCGTCGATGCCGCGATAGCCCATCTTCTTCAACGCGCCGTGGATGGTTTTGCCCTGGGGGTCGAGCACACTTTTCTTCAGCGAGACGTACACGTAGGCTTTCATGGAAGGGACATTATAGCTGTTTAGGCGGGTGTAAGCCGTCAGCCGTCCGCTAACTCTGCCGTTCCTACAGGACTCGATCTCTCTGCCTACCGTACCCAGGACTCCGCTGCGCTGCGTCCTGGGCTAGACTGAGTCGCGCCTGCGGCGCTGCACCTACGTAACGGATTCATCGTTCCAAGCAACCGACCGGCGCACACAGTTTCTACCGACGGCTGACGGTTCACAGCTGATAGCTGATGGCTGACGACTGATGGCTGACAGCTTCATTTCACCGGCGTCTTTGAAGGCCTCATCGATCTCGATCTGATATCCGTTGACCAGGCGATTGGTTTCGTTCGCCATCCCGACGACAGACATCAACTCGTGGAACATGGCGTCAGTCATGCCTTTGCCGCGCGCGGAGACCGTATGCGCGGCGATACAGTAGGGGCAGCCATTCGTCACGCTCACCGCTACGTAGATGAGCTCCTTCACCAGCAGCATCGAGTTCGCCGGGTGCCATGATCTGTTTGACGTCGTTCCAGGTGCGTTTCAATAGCGCGGGATCATGGGCGAGGCCTTTCCAGAAATTATTGATCCAGTCGGTTTTGCGCGTCGCCATGATGTCGTCGTAGACCGCCCGCACCTCTGGGCCGGCGTCGTTGTATTCAATGAAGCCGAATGTTGCATGTGTTCTCCTGAAGTGAGCATACGCGGCAGCCTCATCGCTGCCAAAATGGCTGCCTAGCAGCCTCACCTCTCTGTCGCTTTCGCGACTTTAATCCGCACAAACTCGATCAGCTCAGGTGTCACATACTGCGGCGGACGAATGTGGAATGTCGGCTTGGCGGCAACCGGCTTCAGCGAGACATTAGTCCAGGCGACATCGGCGCTGCTGTCGTGCAGGATGACGGCGTCGGCGCGATCGAGAAATTCCTGGGCCGAAGTCTTGAAGTCGGCGGTCGCGGTGTCGAGCACGGTGAGATAAAGGTCGGGACGCAGGAAGCGCATCACCGAGTTGGACTCGAGGATGGCGTTCTCCGCGCCGGCCAGTTCCTTGCGCACGCGCGGCATGGCTTCCGCCAGCATCCCCTGGCGGGTGCGGACCCAAAGCGAGCGAGTTGCACCGGAGACAAGGAAACGCGAGGTGTCACTCTCGCCGCTGCGATCGCGTTCGTCGGTCACTGCCCAACTATGGTCGTCGGTGGCGCAGTCGCAGAGTTCGCCGTCGGCGGAACAGATGCCGTGTCCGTATTGCGTGATCTTGATGGCCGTCCAGTGGAACTCGGGGAGCGCGGCGATGAGGCCAGCGACCACGCTGGTCTTGCCTACGCTGCGAGAGTGTCCGCCGATGACGATTAGAGACATGGGGGAAATTAGCAATTAGCAGCGAGCAACTAGCAACTAGCAACTAGCATAGTGTAATCCCTTGCCGGCTGTTGTACGGATTCCTAGGCGGCAAGCTGGGGTCATCTCAAACCCGCAGTTTTCGGGCTTTTGCTAGTTGCTGATTGCTAGTTGCTAGCTGCTTCCTTTCGCCAGGCGGGCCAGTGCGCTAACTCTTTCAAGTACTCGGCGGAGCGGTCGCGCCGGCCTGCCCCAGAAGACGACGCCTTTGCCGCGAACGATCTTGTGCGACAATACGCCGCTACCTGATCCCAGAATGACGCCCGGCTTCGACCGTTGCGTGGTCGCCGATGCCAACTTGTCCTCCCACGACTGCGCCGTCTCCGATCTCCACGCTGCCGGAAATCCCAGTCTGCGCCGCGATCACGACGTTCGCGCCAACGGTCACGTTATGGCCGACGTGTATCAGGTTGTCGAGCTTCGTTCCCGCGCCGATGACGGTCTTCTCCAGCGCTCCGCGATCGATGGTGCAATTGGCGCCGATCTCGACGTACTCGCCGATGACAAGCTGTCCGATCTGAGGAAATTTGTGATAGCGGCCGTATTGTTCATCGCGGACGAAACCGAAGCCGTCCGAGCCCAGCACCGCTCCGGCATGGACCACCACGCGTCGGCCCAACGTCGTGCCCGGATAGACGACAACGCGCGGATACAGGTCACAATCGTCGCCGATCACGACGCCCTCGCCGACGTAACAGCCCACTCCGATGTGCGAGCGCTCGCCGACTACGGCATTGGCTTCAATCACCGCGTAGGCGTCAATAGCCGCGCTGGTAGCGACTTTCGCCGAAGCATGGACAACCGCAGTGCGATGAACGCCGGCGGGCGTAGGTCTTCGGCGGATGGAGCAGCGTGCCAGCCCGAGCGAAGGCCAGGCGGGGATGTGCGGCGATCAGCAATGGCTTGCGTCCGCGGACGATGCCGCGAACTCTCCGGCGATGACGGCGCTGGCCGGCGACGCCAGCGCCTGCGCCAGGTGCTTCTCGTCCTGCACGAATACCAGAGCGCCCGGTTGCGCTTGGGCGATGCTGGCGACGGTTGTGATTTCGAGAGTGCCGTCGCCGATGAGGCGGGTAGCGGTGAAGTCCGCCAGCGATTGCAGGGTTTGGGACATGAGGTTGTTATAGCAGTGGATAGTGGATAGTGGATAGTGGTTAGAGCCGGCGAGTCGACGCTCAGGACAGCAACGCTGTTTTGTTGCCGGGCGGGAAACCGCAGATCCCTCCGCTCGGCCTGAAGGCCTCGGTCGGGATGACAAATTGAGAGGGTCCTTCGTCTCCTAGATGCGCTGGTGGCTCAGGATGACAGAGGGAAAATGAATGTGAAGAGTAGCGGTCCCTTCGGCAAGCTCAGGGCAGGCTCTTCGACTCCTCGCTACGCTCGTCGCTCAGGATGACAGCCTAACAAGGACTCTACAGTGCAAACTCAAAAACTACAGGCACAGCACTGCAGAATGAAACTGCAGAATCAAGACTGCCAACTATCCAATATCCACTATCCACTGCCTTTAATACAGTGGCGGCTCGCCTGGCGGCCGCGTCTTCCAGCGGCGATGCACCCACAGCCACTGGTCGGGATAGCGGCGCACATAGTCTTCAATGATCTTGCTGAAGAGCGCGGTATTGGTTACGGCATCGGCTTCATCGTCGCCGGTGCGCACCAGTTCGACCGCGCGGTCGAACTCCACCCGGTACTTGCGCAGCACCGAATCCCAGATGGTGAACGCCGGAACCACGGCGGCCCCGGTGTGCAACGCCACGCGTGCCACGCCGCTGGCGGTGCAGGCGGGAATCCCGAAGAAGTTCACGAATACGCCCTGCGGTGGAGTCATGTTGGTGTCCATCAGGACGCCGACGGTTTCGTTTTGACGCATGGCCGCAAGCAAGCCGCGGGCGAATTCGTCCTTGCCGATCATGACGTTGCCGTGCAGACCGCGATAGCGCGCGACCAGGGCATCGACGTAAGGATTGTCGAGCGGCCGCACCACGATCTTCATGGGATGTCCCTGCAGCGAGTGGAAGAACGAGCCGACCTCCCATCCTCCGAAGTGCCCGGTGAGGAAGAGCACGCCTTTGCCACGCTTCTCCGCGGCCTCGAAATTTTCGAAGCCCTGATAGACCGCCACCTGCGAGGCGTTTTGCAGTGGTGTAACTGGGGAAGAGGCAGGCTTCACCCAGCAAGCGGCCGAGGGAGACGTAGACTCCGCGCAGAATCTTACGGCGTTCTTTGACCGATTTTTCCGGGAATGCCAGTTCGAGATTGCGCATCCCGACCCGGCGCAGGCGGCGGTGCAGATGGTAGACCGCTCCGCCCAGCAGGATGCCGGCCCCACGGGCCAAGGGGCGCGGCAAGGCGCCGATCAGGCGCACCAGCAGCGCTACCGGAACGTACTGCAGCCTGTGGCGCATCGAGAGTGTCGGTTTGACGGTAGCACCGCGAAAAAACAAGGTCAAACCCATTCGGTTCCGTTGTGGTTTTACCACGATTGCAATACCGTAATCGAGACCTGTGCAGTACCGAGCAGTTGTAGCCATATGAGGCAGAGCGATACATTGTCGGAAGGGCATAATCCTTTTGCGTCCACATGAACCTGTTTAGACCAATTGTTCACCGAAGTAAGTTTCACCGCAATTTCGAGAACATATTGGCAGCACCATATCGCGGTGCACGCGACGTCATTTCAGCGTGGGCAGAAGGACTTCCGAATCGTGATGGTAAGTTCGTACAAGAGTTTCAAACTACCTTTAATTCATCGTTTTGGGAAATATACATATTCGCTGTTTTGCAACGATTTGGCTTTACAGTCGATTTCTCATTTACATCGCCTGATTTTTGCGTTGTTGCGCCTACCCAATTCTGTATCGAGGCTGTGATCGCCGAGGCGCCAAGTGGGGCACCGCGAGAATGCGACATAGACTTAGAGTCATTCTGGGGAGACCTTAACAGCCTGAAGACTGCACCGCTCGTGGATCAAGCGACAGTCCGCTTAGCGAATGCAATTTCAAGCAAGCACGTCAAATTTCAATCTCAGTACTGCAAGATGGATCATGTCCGAGACAGGCCATTTGTGCTCGCCATAGCTCCGTTCGAGCAGCCTTTTTCCTACTTGCAGTTGAATCGAGCCATCCTACGAGTGCTGTTTGGATACGACAGCCAATCGATTGATCAGACGAATGGCGACAAAAGAACCCAATGGATGCGCAGTATTCGGAAACCGAACGGCTCAGAAATTCCCTTGGGTTATTTCACCAATCGGCAGATGGAAGACGTCAGTGCAAGGTTGTTCTCGACGACGGCAACTCTCGGAAAGGTGCTGGCCCTAAGTACTGATTCAACCCATAAGACATTGTTTCGTGTTTTCAGATTCGAGGTGGACACGCAAAAACTCCGCATGACGGTTCTTGAAAAGCAGGAATACACCGAGTCTTTACTGGACGGGCTCTCGGTTTTTTACAATCCTTTTGCGAAATTTCCGCTTGCGAGGGCCACATTTGGTGGTTCGGAGGTTGCGCATTACAGTGTTGACATTTCAAAGGGTGTTATGCGCTTTGACATTCCAAATGGGGCACTGTTTCATCGTTTAGCGGCGATGCTTGTTGCAAGCAGTAGAAAGACCAACGACACGGCATAAACGGCTTTAGCCCACCGGCACGCCCCACGCCCGCGCACTCGCACGCATCTCCACTCCCAACCGAGCAGCTGACGCGCCCGCGCAAATTCTTTTTGAGTGCTCTCGCTCCAGCATTAACTAATCAGTGATCGCTAGGAGCAGCTTCACACGCGTGCCTCCAAATTCGTGCCCCACAGCACGCTACTGCTTGGCAGAGGCTTCTCGCGAAATCACCGCTTCTGGTCGTTTACTAGAGAGCAAAATCAAGAACTCATAAGCCGAGTTCATTAACGAGGTGTTGAGTGCCAGGTAACGCATTCCCGCAAGCAGCATGAATACATAAAGCCCTGCGTCGACGAAAATGTGGTTCCCATCATTCGCGGGCCCACATAGCTTTGTGTCAATGATCGTCGGTACCGGCCAGAGGAGAATTAGTAGGACCAACGCCCAGCGCAGCGGGCTAGGGGATCGCTTTGTGGCTGGAGAAAGCCACCTATGCCACATTACTAGAAACAGAAAAGCAATGATAAGGAACAATCTGAAACCTAAATCGACCGTAACACCCGCTTCACAACGAGAGTAGTAGAGGGAGTCAATGAGCAGGAAGCTAAGTAGCGTAGCCGCGCTTAGATTGCGGAAGAATTTACAGTCGGCTTCAAGGCTGTCCAGACGAGTCGACGCTTGGGGTGAGTAGAGGCTGATATAAGCGAGCGTCCAACGAATTTGCTCGTCTCGGGTATCCCCCAATTCGATGATGCCGTTGACTGTGGCTCTCGCGCGAGTCGCTAGTGTCCTGAGCCGTTGAGCGCGGTCGCTCAAGTAGTAAATGTCAAAGATCGGATCCATGACAAAATATCCAAGAGCCGCCAGAAAGTGACCGATCACATAGGAAATAACTACGAAACCAATTGCTCTAAAAGCGGCATTATCAAGAAGATGTCGGGAGGACTGCTCTGCTGCGGAAAGCATAGTCGGGAATGCCGATCCCAACAGAAAAGTCAGCATTGCGCCCGGCAGGATAATCGCAAAAAGCTCAACCACGCCCAGATAGAAGTTAGCCGGATTGAAGCCCCCACCTTGTTCCGCCACGGGCGCAAGCTCCTTTGGCACAGCGGGCGCGATCATACCATGTTTGACTTCACCCAGCGCTGAAAACGGTGGGCTGAGCTCTTTCGTCCCGTTCGGTGCTGATTCTTGCCCACTCTGTTCCGCTGCCGCGTAAGGAGCGCGGTTGCGACACAGTCTCTTTAGCCCTGTCTAATTTCAGGCGTGTGCGGACGGCCTGAAGGCCGTCCCCTTCAAGAAAGAAACTTGATCAGAGTCTCCCCTAGCGGTTTTCCGTCTCGCTGGCTGCTGGTGCAGGCGTTGCGGGTGCAGGGGTGTTTGGCGTTGCGGCTGGAGCTGCCGCGGGCTTCGATGCCGGAGTTGATTCTGTCGGAGCTGCCGCCGGTCCCGGGACAGGAGGCGCAGTTGCCGCCGGCGTCGTGGTAGTCGCTGGCTCCGCGGGAGTCGCTGGCGAAGCAGCAGCATCGGCCGGCGTGGCCGCGGGCGCTGCTACGGCCGGCGGGGGCGTTACTTGCGCGCGAACTTTTGGCGTGGGGGCATACTTCTCCACCGTGTTCAGCAAGACCAGAGAATCCTTCGGGGGCGGGACCTCGCCGTTCAACACGGAGTAGAACGTCCAGTCTTTGCCTCCATAGAAGGCGCGCGTGTCGCCGTCGTCCTGGCGAATGACGCCGCCGCTCAACGAGACGCCGAGAAACAATCCGCGCGAGCGCGAGTAGGTCAGCACCTGGGCGCGCAAGGTGAGGTCGGTCATGGCTTGGGCGTCACGGCCCACGGGCCCGGCCGCCGCGGAGGCGTCGGCTCCCAACTTGAACTTGCTTTGCAATAGGTGCTGCATGCCGTCGTCGGTGCGGATGATGAGCACCAGGTCAGAGGCTTGACCGCCAGCCTGGAGTCCGAAACTGCCGCCTGTCAGTCTGAAGAACACCGGCGCGCTCCATCCATGCTCGGTGCGGCAGGTGGCCACGCCCTTGCCATAGTTGGCGCCGAAGATGAAGCTTGCCTTCAGGCTGGACGGAATGATCGCGATGCACTTGGCTCCTGACATGATGCCATCAGGAATGGCGCGATCGGGAGCAGACATGATCTGGCTGAGTACGGTGCTCGCGGTCTGGACGCGATCGATTTGAGCGTTTCGAGCCTGGCTCCAGCACCAGGTGGTCATCGAGGAAATCAATAACACAGTTACGGCAATCTTTCTTCATGGCTCGACTCCGATCAAAACGTCGCTAAGCCAGTGTGTACCGGCTCAACTCATCTTACGAGCGTTAGAGGCAATATCGCGCTGGAAGAAAGCCGGCTGGTGGTTACTCTTTAGTGACGTGATGTCGAGGAGAAGAAGGGAAGCGGGCGACGTGCCGGATTCGTGTTACGAGGCCAGAAGAGGTTGAACCCCAAAAACGAAGGGTTGGAAGAGGAGACCCTCGTAACCTCTTCCAACCCTATCTCCCAGGTTCTGTGGTAGGTGAGTGCAGTATGCAGTCGGCGTCGGATTCGCGCAAGACACGGAAGGACAGTGGGGGTAATTGTACTTTCGTAACAGGTGGAGGGGCGGGTAACGTGGCGACCGCTCTCCAAAACATCGCAGGCTGTCGAGAATACCTAGGGACGCAACGAGAGTAGCGAGTGAGTGACCGCGTGCACCGACAACGCGATGCGATTCTTCACTCCGACCTTGCGCATCAACTGGCTGACATGCGCCTTCACCGTGCGCTCCTCGATGCCGAGGACTCCTCCGATTTCTCTGTTGGAGCGGCCCGCAACCAGCAACTTCAGCACTTCACGCTCGCGTTCGCTGATCTTGTCTTCTCCGCCTTGGGGCAGAACCCTGCGCGGAGACGCGGTAGCGCGTTCGATAAACGTGCACAGCACCCGCCGCGGCGCCCATACAGATCCGCTGTGCACCACGCGGATGGCCTGTTTGAACTCGTGCGGGCGTTGCATCTTCGGCGATGTATCCTTTCGCGCCGGCTGCAATTGCCCGCAGTATCTCCTCGTCGCGCGCTGCCTGTTCCGGTCACGATAATGCGAATCGCGGGGCGCACCGCCTTCATCGCAGACATCGCCGCGTAGAATGCGGCCCCGCCACTGGATGTCATCAGGATGATGTCGTCGTCCGGCGAACTCAAGATGGACGGAACCGTGGAAGAGCGTATCTGGAGGTCTTCGTCGGCGGAGAAGATGGCGCGAAATCCAAGGAAGCGCAGTGGATCGCTCTCCACGACCGCGATGCGGACGGTGCTCCTCCTGAGCGGCGGTTTCATTCGCGGAGTCAAGGTGCCCGTAGAATACCGCATTGCAACCTTGGTGCATATGAATGGCCTAATAGTGCTATTTGCGAGAAGAGTTCACACGAACCTTCGATGAATCAGGCCACCGATGGACAGCATCATGCAGCAGACCCGCGTCGCGATCCCTTGGCCTTCTTCGCCACCTTGACCTTCACCCTCCGACTCGCGTTTGGCTTCGGCGACGCGTTGCGGTGGCTTCTTGGGCATTTGCGCCAGGCTTTCCTTGAGCGCCGCCATCAGGTCAACCACCGGAGCCAGCTTGCGTGGCTTCTCCACGGCAGTGACCTCGGTCCCTTCCAGCCGCGCCTTGATGAGCTGCTTGATGTTTTCCTCGAAGGTGTCGTGGTATTTCTCCGGCTCGAACTTGCCGGCGAGCGCTTCAATCAATTGATGGGCGACCTTGACCTCGGCGTCTTTCAGCTCGACGTCGACAGGGCCGAAGCTGTCCAACTGGCGCACCTCGTCGCTGTAGTACATGGTGTGCAGCATGAGCCCGCCGGCGTGAGGCCGCAGAAACACCGTGTATTCGCGGTTGTGCATGGTGAGCTTGGCGATGGCCACGTAGCCGGTTTCATCCATCGCCTTGGTCAACAGAGCATAGGGCCTGCGACCTGCTTCATCGGGCACCAGGTAGTACGACGATTCGAAGTAAATGGGATCGACTTCCTTGTACTCGACGAACTCCAGGATCTCCATCGCCTTGGCGGTCTTGGGCTCGATCTTCTTGATCTCTTCCGGCTCGATGATGACGTACTCGCCTTTGCGGTACTCGTAGCCTTTGACGATCTCGTTGCGCTCCACAACGCGCTCGTCATGCGGGCACCACAGCTGCTGCTTGATGCGGGTGTTGTCGTCGCGGTGCAGCATGTGGAAGGAAACGTGGTTGCCGCGCGCGCCCGAGAACAACTTCACGGGCATGGAGATGAGGCCGAAGGTTAGATATCCAGACCAAACGGAAGACGCCATATTTCTCCCCATTCCTGGGTAGGAAGTTGCACCAAATCTGCGACAGAATAGTGCTGTGTCTGCCGCGTAATGTCAAGGCCCGAAAGCGGTTAGCGGGCAGGTGCCTACCTTGATGGGATGCATAGTGAGGCGTGCACGGTCGCATGCGGCGTCGGTCGTCCAGCGGTGAACCTGCGGCTCGTGCGATACTGGCCCAAGACGCGTGACAAGTCTCTTCCAATCAAGGGGTTTGGCCGCCGCGGTCGTGGCCATTGGGTTTGCTGTGATTGCTCGGACCCTGGGGGCGGTCACCGACGGCGGAGCGATGATGGGCGTGCTGGTGGCGTTCGTCCTGATGCTCGCCGCGGGATTGGCCGGATTCCTATCCCTGGCGACGGTCTTCGTGATCACGGTGGTGACCACTCGCTGGGGCCATGCGCGGAAGCAGCAACTCGGAGTGGCCGAACGCGGACCCGGACGCACGGCGTCGCAGGTGCTGGCCAATCTTGGCGTCGCCGCCATGTGCGCGCTGCCGGCGATTTGGTTTCCGCGGTTCAGCGGCATCCTGCTGGTGGGGGCGATAGCGGCCCTGGCGGAGGCTGCCGCCGACACTGCCTCCAGCGAAGTCGGACAGGCCACGGCCCGGCGCGCCTATATGATCACGGATTTTCGCGACGCCTCCATCGGCACCAACGGCGCAATCAGCGTGGAAGGAACCTCGGCCGGCTGCGTTGCCGCTTGCATCGTGGCCTGGGTGAGCGCATTCTTCGGGGTCGTAAGTTGGAATTGGACGCCTTTGATTGCCCTGGCCGGAATTGCCGGCATGTTTTTCGACAGCGTCATGGGCGCGACGTGGGAGAACTCCGGCAAGATGGGTAACGACTCCGTCAACTTTGTGAGCACGGTGTTTGCCGCCGACGTGGCACTGACTGTGGCAATGGTGATGGAGAAGATGGGGAAGTGATCCAAGGTGCGTCTTGGAGTTTCGGTCGAAACATCTGGTGTGAATTCTTGGTGCTTGGAACGGAAACGTGGATGGACTACGCACATCCAGTTGATGGAAACCATGAATCCATCGGCTAACATTCCCTGGATAGGACGATCAAGAATGGATCGAGGTGCTTGGAACGATGGCTCGGTTGCGTGATTCCAGCGCCGTAGGCGCGGCTCAGTCCAGCCCAGGACCGAGCGCAGCGGAGCCTGGTTACGATGGAAAAAAGATTCGAGGCCCTTAGGGACGGCACGCTCTTTCGCTTTTGTCGCGTACTGTGATTCCACTATTTGGAGCCAACCTTGCCACGATACACATCGTTCTTGCTCCTTCTCCTTTTTCTGGCGCCTCCTCTGTTCGCCCAGGAGTTCGATTACCTCATCCGCAACGGCCGCGTCGTGGACGGCAGCGGTAATCCCTGGATTTACGCCGACGTCGGCATCATCGGCGATCGCATTGCCTTCGTCGGCCACGCCGATGCTTCACTGGTGGCCAAGCGCACCATCGATGCCAGGGGGCTGATCGTCGCTCCCGGATTCATTGACATGCTAGGCCAATCGGAGAGCAACCTGCTCATCGACAAGCAGGCGGTCAGCAAACTGACGCAAGGCATCACCACTGAAATCACCGGCGAAGGCGACTCCATCGCGCCTACCAACGACCTGCTCAATCAGGAGCACGCCGACTATTTTCAGCACTTCCATCTCACGCCCGATTGGAAGTCGCTGGAAGAATACTTTCAGCGCCTGGCCAGGCAGGGCAGCGGGATCAACCTCGCAACCTATGTCGGAGCGGCGCAGGTGCGGCACATGGTGATTGGCACTGCCGATCGAGCTGCTACCGCCGACGAACTCGAAGCAGATGGAGATCATGGTGGACGATGCCATGAGCGATGGCGCCATGGGGCTGTCCAGCGCGCTCATCTACGCGCCCGGTTCGTACGCAAAGACCGAGGAACTGATCGCACTGGCAAAGGTGGCGGCGAAGAAGGGCGGCATCTACGCTTCGCACATTCGCGGTGAGGGCGACTCCGAGATGGATGCGCTGAACGAGGCCTTCCGCATCGGACGCGAGGCCGGCATACCAGTCGAAATCTTTCACCTGAAGGTTGCGGGCAAACAGAACTGGGGAAAGATGCCGGAGGTAATCGCGGCCATCGAACAGGCGCGCACCAGCGGAGTGGACGTGACTGCCGATCAGTATCCCTACATCGGAGCGCAAACCTCGCTGGGCGCCTCGATTCCGCCCGGGTATCACGCCGGGGGCGCCGATGAGTTCGTAAAGCGATTGAAGGACCCGGCGATCCGGGCGGCAGATTCGTAAGCAGATCTCAGCGCCCAGTACTTCCTTTGAGAACCTCTGGCTTGGCTCGGGCGGCGCCGACGGCGTGCTGGTGATTTCGGTGCTGGACCCTGCGCTGCGCAAGTACGAAGGCAAAACCATTGCGCAGATTGCGAAGAGGGAAAACAAAGACCCCATCGACGCCATGTTGGACCTGGTGATTGCTGACCGCGACAACACCGGCGCAGTCTACTTCCTGATGAGCGAGCCCGACGTGAAGCTTGCCATGCAGCAGCCCTGGGTGAGTGTGGGCACCGATTACGGAGCCGTCAGTCCCACTGGCCCACTGGGCGAGTCGAAGTCGCATCCGCGGGCCTATGGCAGCTTCGCCCGCATTCTCGGCAAGTACGTGCGTGACGAGCACAACCTGCGTCTCGAAGATGCGATCCGCAAGTTCACATCGCTGCCGGCGCAGCGCGAAAAGCTTGACCACCGCGGATTGCTGCGGACCGACTACTTTGCCGACATCGCGATCTTCAATCCGGAGACAGTGCGCGACACCGCGACCTTTGACGATCCCAACAAGCCCTCGGTTGGCTTCGAATATGTCTTCGTCAATGGCACGCTCGCGCTGGAGCACGACAAAGTCACCGGGCAACTGGGCGGACGACCGCTGCGCGGGCCCGGCTACATCATGCGCGACTACCTGCCCGAAGGCTTGCCGCCCCACGGTAAAGTCCAGGGCGTAGTTACCGACGAGGCCGGTTGGCCGCTGCCGCGTGCGACCGTTACCCTCACCGACGCCGGCGGAAACGTGGTTGCCACGTCGCGCTCCAAGAAGAATGGGAGCTATGAGATTGTGGTGGAGAAGCCTTGCAATCACTGCTCGGTGAAATCCGAGCGTGCGGGTTTTGCGCTCACAGGAAAAATCAGGCGTGGACTACAACGGCTCGAACTCGTTGTGGTTTGGGTTTGCCTTGAAGAGGAGCAATTAGCACTAGCAATTAGCAATTAGCTCTTAGCCCTCAGCGTTCGGGTCTGAGCTGGCTCGCGCCAGAAACGCTATTCTGTCATCCTGAGCAACGAGCGCAGCGAGGAGTCGAAGGACCGCTATGCTGCGTCCACTTTCACTTTGTCATCCTGAGCGCAGGCGACGCTGGGTTTGCGTCGCCGGAGTCGAAGGATCTGCGGTCCGTCACGCCTGCCGCGATTCTTTAACTCAGTCGCATCAAATGCGCTCATCCGGGGTTCTTTCCTGTTAAACGCAATTCACGAAGCGCTCGCCCTTTTCAGAGCATCGATATCTTGCGTACTTGTGCGATGATTAAGTGGAAGACATTTGCGATAGGCTGTAGTCTTGCGCTGGCGCTGTTGTTGATCGCGCAGCGCAAACCTTCCATGCCCGAGCCAACTGCCTATCGCGCTGTCATCGATCTCACCCACAACTTGAACGACCACTCGCCTAACTGGGAGGGCAGCGCACAGTCGCCGTTCCAGGCTAAGGAACTGGGCAACATCGAGCACGACGGATACTACTCGCGCATCTTTACCACCCAGGAGCATTACGGCACCCACCTCGACGCGCCCGCTCATTTTGCCAAAGGCATGTGGACGGTGGACCAGATTCCGGTGGAGCGACTGGTACGTCCGCTGGTGGTGCTCGAGGTTCGCGGCAAGGCAAAGGGCAATGCGGATTACGAAGTCAGCGTGCAGGACATCGCTGACTGGGAGAGCGCCCACGGCGAGATCCCGACCGGTGCGGTGGTGATGGCGTACACCGGTTGGGATGAACGTTGGAACTCGCAAAAGGAGTTCAGCAACGTCGGGACGGACCACCTGTCACACTATCCAGGCTTCTCGCTCGACGCCGCCAAGTTTCTGGTGAAGACGCGCGATGTGGTGGGCCTGGGTATTGACACCATGAGCGTGGATATCGGCGCTACCACGACCTATCCGGTGCATCAGTTCACTTCGAAGCAGAGCGTCTACCACCTGGAGAACGTCGCCAACCTTGGGCTGGTTCCTCCATCCGGGGCGACAGTGGTGGTCGCACCCATCAAGCTGGAAGGCGGTTCCGGCGGCCCCGCACGGGTGCTGGCGATGGTGAAGTAGCTGTCAGCTCTCAGCCGTCAGCCGTCAGCTTTCAGCCAAACGAGATCGATTCAAACGCGACGACGCTGTCCGAAGCCCATCTAACCGCAGGTTCTCCACTCGGACTGAAGGTCCTCGGTCGGGTTGACAATCATAAAGACTGAAGCTGAATCATGATTGCTGCTTGGCTGACGGCAGATGGCAGATGGCTGACGGCTGACTGCCTGATAGCTGACGGCTTCTCACGTCACATGCGCGCGATACAGCATGTAGCTGAAGCTCTCGCGCAGGGCGGCCATCCAGCGTGCAAAAGCGGTTTTCGGAACCGAGCCGGGACGCGGCGAGGTGTACACCGTCACACCCTCGCGCGCCATCATCTGCTTGGCGCGGTAGAGGTGATACGCATCGCTGACCAGCAGTGCGGTTTTCATATTGTTGGCGTGCATGATTACTGCTACGCGCCGGGTGGACTCGTCGGTGTTGCCGCCTTGAGTTTCGGCGATCAGGTTTATATCCGGAATGCCGCGTCCCTCCAGATAATCACGGCCAACCTGGCCCTCGCTGAATCGGGGGTCCTTGCCCGCGCCGCCGGTGGTGATGATCACGGGAGCCAGTCCTCGCTGAAAGAGGTCGTAAGCGTGGTCCAGTCGCGCGCGATACACCGGCGAAGGATGGCCAACGTACTCCGCAGCGCCGAACACTACGATGGCATCCACAGCGCGAGCCTCATCCACGCCGCCTTCGCGCATGATCTGCCAACTGGTATATAGCAGGAAAACGACCGCAACGAAGACGGCGAGGGTGACGATCCAGCGCGAGAGATGGAAGTTGGAGTTCTGTACTGCCGTGGCGCCTACTCCTGGCCGCCCAACAGCTCGACAATTTGTTCTTCGGGAATGGCGCCATGCCGCATCACGCGCCAGCTCCCATCTTCGCTCGTCAGGTCGATGATGGTGGAGGGCATTTCGCGCGGCGAGGTGCCCGCCATCGACGATGATCGACAGGCAATC
The DNA here is from genome assembly GCA_963840905.1 of uncultured Acidobacteriaceae bacterium. Classification (GTDB taxonomy): domain Bacteria; phylum Acidobacteriota; class Terriglobia; order Terriglobales; family Acidobacteriaceae; genus Bog-257. Next base: position 91,676 of record CAWJAO010000003.1, on the reverse strand, counting down.
GCCCAGTTGATCGCGCACCTGCAGGGCCGAGGTGCACTCGCTTTCGCCGCTGAGGTTGGCCGAGGTCGCGGTGATCGGCAGGCCTCCAGCGCGGATGATGGCCAGCGGAATCTCCGCGGCGGGTACACGCAACGCCACATTACCGGTGTTGGCGGTCACCTTGAGAGGTAGTTTGGGGTCCGCCTTTACGATGATGGTGAGCGGCCCCGGCCAGAAACGGCGGGCGAGCAGGTAGAAAATTTCCGGCACCGGCCATGCCAGCTCGGCGGCCTGGTCGACCGATTCGATCAACAGCGAAAGCGGCTTGTGCCGCGAGCGCGACTTGATCTCGTACACCCGGTCCACCGCGTGCAAATTAAACGGGTCAGCCGCCAGTCCGTAAAACGTATCGGTCGGCATGCCCAGCACTTCGCCCGCACGGATTTTCTCCGCAACGTACGCCACCAGAGAGGCCTCCGGCACCTGACTGCTCATCTTTACGATTTCGGGACGCACCCAGACCTCTCCGCTAGTATTGGGGCTGATGGAGCGAAACCTAACATATCGCCCCTCGCAACGACAACCAGCAGATTACCACGTCGTAGCCAAGGTAAGCTGTGATAGCCGGTGTACGATAGACCCGGTTCCGAGTGCTATGGCCATCCCAGCCAAAATGGACGATCGTCTGCGCCGCATCGACAGCGGGCAAAATGCGCGCGTGAAGGAACTGCGCCGCGCTTTCGGAGAGGCTGCACCCAATGCCGAGGGCGAAGTCGCGGTGGAAGGCATGCATCTCGTCGAAGAGGCGATCCGCAGCGGATTGCGGCTCAGCGCGGTCTTCTTCAGCGAATCGGCGAAAGAGCGGGTGCACAAGCTGTTGCCGCAGCTATCGGCGCAGACTGAGGCCCTGCTGCTGCCGGACGAAGTCTTTACCAGCGCCGTGCCCAGCGAGACGCCGCAAGGAGTGGCTGCCCTGGTGCGAGTGAAGTCGTTTGCGCTGGAAGAAGTGTTTGTTCCACCGCCGGCGTTGCTGGTGGTGACCGCCGGTTTGCAGGACCCGGGCAATCTGGGCACGATTGCACGCTCAGCGGAGGCGTTTGGGGTCACAGGACTACTGCTCGGCGAGCGCACCGTCAGCCCGTGGAACTGGAAAGCAGTGCGAGCGTCGGCGGGATCGTTGTTCCGGTTGCCGACGGTGAAGGTGGAATTGGCCAGCGCCCTGCGCGAACTTAAGTCGCACGGCGTGTGCGTGGTGGCGACGTCTTCGCACAAGGGCACGCCGATTGCCGAGGTCGACCTGTGCGCTCCGGTGGCGTTCATCGTCGGAAGCGAGGGTGCGGGCGTTCCCAGGGAGGTGTTGTCCCAAGCCGACGAACTGGTTGCGATTCCCCACTCCCCGCGTGTTGAATCGCTAAATGCCGGCATCGCCGCGTCGATATTGCTGTACGAGGCCGCGCGGCAAAGGCAAAAGATTGAACCACAGAGGCACAGAGGCACAGAGGTTTAGAATTCTTTCAGGGGACTCTCCGGTTCTTGGGTGGGTCAGAAAGAGGCCCCTTTGAAAACAACATTCGAACCAGGTAATGCAACGCCTCGACTGGCCTGCGGAAGTGATCTGCCCACTGATGCGGAGCAATCGCTCACCCACGACATTATTGGCGCGGCAATGGAAGTCCATAGGTTGCTGGGACCTGGGTTGCTGGAGTCTATTTATCAAGCTTGTCTGTGTCAGGAACTAGACCTCCGCAAAATCTCATTTCGTCAGCAGGTCGAAATTCCTGTCATCTACAAGGGTATCAAGCTTGATTGCGGTTACCGGATAGATTTCATCATCGGCGATAGAGTCGTCGTCGAACTGAAATCGGTTCAAGAAGTCCTGCCGGTGCATGAGGCGCAATTGCTGACTTACTTGCATCTTACGGGATTACGGATTGGGCTCTTGATCAACTTCAACGTCGCAGTCCTTAAGAGTGGAATTCGTCGACGTGTTCTGTGACTTGAATTTCTCTGTGGCTCTGTGTCTCTGTGGTAGACGTGGTTTGTGAATCTTTTTCAGCAAATCCCGCCCGATGACGCCGTCGACAAATCGCGGCCGCTGGCCGATCGCATGCGTCCTCGCTCGCTCGATGAGCTTGTCGGCCAGGAGCACATCCTCGCGCCCGGCAAGCCGCTGCGCGTTCAAATCGAACGCGACGACACCGGTTCGCTGCTCTTCTGGGGTCCGCCCGGCGTCGGCAAGACTACGCTCGCCAAGATCATCGCACGTATGACGCACGCCGAGTTCGTCGAATTCTCCGCAGTGCTGACCGGCATCAAGGAAATCAAGCAGGTCATGGCCGACGCGGAGCGGGCGCGCCAGTACGGCACCCGGACCATCGTCTTCGTCGACGAAGTCCACCGCTTCAACAAGGCGCAGCAGGACGCGTTCCTTCCCTACGTCGAGAAGGGCAGCATCCGCCTGATCGGCGCCACCACCGAAAACCCGTCGTTCGAAGTTATTTCGGCGCTGCTCTCGCGCTGCCGCGTTTACGTCCTGCAGTCGTTGACCGAGGAGCAGATCGTGCTCCTGCTGCGCCGCGCGCTTGAAGACACCGAGCGCGGCCTGGGCGACGCGCATCTCGACGCCAACGACGACGTTCTTCGCAAGATCGCGGCTTACTCCAGCGGAGACGCTCGCAGCGCCTACAACGTGCTCGAGGTCGCTGCAACGCTGGCCGCCGAACAGCAGCAAAAGGGCGAGAGGCCTCGCATCACCGACGCCATCGTCAGCGACGCGCTGCAGAAGCGTGTGCTGCGGTACGACAAGGCGGGCGAAGAGCATTACAACCTGATCTCGGCGCTGCACAAGAGCGTGCGCAACAGCGATCCCGACGCAGCGCTCTATTGGCTGGCCCGCATGATTGAAGCCGGCGAAGACGGTCTTTACATCGCGCGGCGCGTGGTGCGTATGGCCTCGGAGGACATCGGCCTCGCCGATCCCAACGCGCTGGCCATCACCTTGGCGGCACGCGACGCTGTGGATTTTCTCGGCGTGCCCGAGTCCAACCTCGCGTTGGCGCAGGCGGTGGTGTATCTGGCGGTCGCGCCGAAGTCGAACGCGCTCTACACCGCCTACGGTGCGGTGCAGGAAGATGTCGAACGTACCGCGCAGGAGCCGGTTCCGCTGCATCTGCGCAATGCCCCGACAGGCTTGATGAAGTCAATCGGCTACGGCGCAGGCTATCAGTACGCGCACGATCTGGAGTCGAAAGTCGCCGACATGCAATGCCTGCCTGACAACCTGAAGGACCGCGTGTACTACCACCCGACGGACGAAGGTATCGAGAAACGAATTAAGGCGCGGCTGGAGGAGATCAAGAAGGCAAGGGCAGGCCTGCCACCGAGGCACAGAGAAAAGTAATTCGGGTTAAGAGCTGCGAGCTTTTCTTGGGAGGGCGGCGCGTGGAGGGGTTTCTTGAACGCCCTATCGGGCTGAAGCGCCAGTCGTTGAGGCTCCGTTTGCCGGCGACGCAGGCGTCTTTAGCCTCTTACTAATTGCTAGTCGCTAATTGTTCCAGCAGTACAATAGCCCTGCACCATGACCATCCGCCGCGTCAAAACCTATACCGGACAGACCGGCTACGTTTACCAGTACTACTTCGTTGGCAAGCGGCCGGCAATCGACGGCGATCCCGAAGCTCCCTCGACCGAATTCATCTTCGACGTGACGCCCGACCGGAAGACAATCTTCGCCGTCAGTATCTTTCTGCATCCCGACGCGCTCTCCGCCTGGGCGGCGAGCCGTGGCCGCACCCTCAGCGAGTCGGAACAGTACGCCGCGGTGAAGCTGCGCCTGATGCAGGCCTTCGACGAGATTCCCGACATGCTTAACCATGGACGCCGTTTGCGCCTAGAGGTCGACGAACTGCCTGCCCTGCTGGACTCCATCGGAGTGGAATAGCGGTACAATTGTGCAGCTAACCCCTTCTGCTCGCTTGCGTCCAACCGAGCAGTAAGGATGGGTATCGGCGGAGTTCTTCGCGGGCCGGTCCGAGGTGGGGTTGTTCCTGATGTTCACGCAGCTACAGTGGTCCGGCCGCAAGCGATGGAATCGTGCTCTGCTCGCTTCCTTCGCGGTCCACTGCGACTGCTTCTGTTGCTGCTCATCCATCGCGCCGGTGCTGTTTTCGTGAATCCTTCTGACGTTGACCTGGGAATTAAAGGCTCCTCCGGGTCGATGTCCATCGTTTACCTTGCTCCTGTCGGGATGGAGAAGACCCCGTCACCGCCGGATGATCAACGGCCGCAACTTCGTGCCGCGCTTGCTCCCAAGCCGAAGCCGCACAAGCCTGAGACGAAGATTCGGCCAACTGACTCAACCCACTCGCGACGATGCGCCTGAGCAAACCGCGCGCGGCGGCTCTCCTTACGGGCGCGTGCCCGGTTCGCCGATTACCGGAGATGAGATCATGCCCGCGCTGCCGGAAGTCTTTCCCGATCCTCCGGTATCGCGCTCCGACATACCTGCGGGTGTTCAAGGCGACGTGATCGTCGAGGTCACGATTGACGAGCAGGGCAACGTAGTCCAGACCAAGCTGCTGCAAGGCATCGGATACGGTATCGAGCAAAAGGTGCTCTCGGTGCTGCCGCGCTGGCACTTCCGGCCAGCCTCCAAAGACGGCGTGACCATCGCCTCGCAGCACATCGTGTACTTCCACTATCCCAGCTAGGCGATTCCTCATTGCTGGAATCGGACGCCTTGGTAGTGGCGTGCCTTCAGGCACGCCGTCATGACGCTTGTTTTGGTCATCACGAGAGGGCTTTAGCCCTCGAGGTATCCGCTGTTCTGCGAATTTCAGGTAAAGGCTTCGTTTCAACCGAGAATTCGCTCCTGGGCTTTTCGGCAGCCCGGTTCATGGTTCCGGCGCGTGCACTATCATGTGACGCAAATCACAGCCGGACGTGATAACCACACTCCGTCCCTACGGCCCCTCCCGTTATACTTAACCGTAGAAGAAACAATCGAGCTTAAGCGTTACATTCGTGGGGTTTATGCCGTTAATCTGGCTCCGAGTCGCGGTGGTTTGCTATGGCGTGGGGCTGCTCTATTCGCTGCTCCTGCTCAGCAAGCAGGGCAACGTTCTGGCCAAGGTCGTTGAGCCCGCCGTCGGACTGGGGCTGATCTTTCACTTCGTTTCTCTGGTCGAATCCACCGTCCTGATTGGGCACCTTTCGCTGGCTTCCATCCACTACTCGGAATCCATCCTTGCATTTCTGGCGATGGTGGTGTTCTTCGTATTCTTCGTCGGCTATCGCACCGTCTCGCCGGGTGTCGTAATCTTTCCCATCGTCTTCATGCTGACGTTCGCGTCCGCGATCGGGCAGAAGCCGGTCACGTTGACCTCGCCGCTGCTGCGCAGTGGTTGGATCTTCGTGCATGTGGTGCTCATCTTCACCGGCTACGCAGGGCTATTCCTGAGCTTTGGCGCGAGCCTGCTCTATCTGGTGCAAGAGCGGGCGTTGAAGTCGAAGCGCTCGACGTGCGTTGCTCACCTGGCTGCCTCCGTTACAGACCATTGACGAAATCTGCTATCGCTCATTGCTGTTCGGTTTCCCCTTCATGACGCTGGGGCTGGTGGCGGGTTCGGTGCTGGCCATCGAAAAGTACGGGCCGCTGTTCTTCTACGATCCGAAGATTCTGTTGTCGTTCATGATGTGGGCGGTGTACTTGCTGCTGCTGTACACCCGCTGGAGTTCCGGATGGCGCGGCCGCCGCGCGGCGTTTCTGGCGACCTTTGCCTTCGTCATCGCCTTGGGCGCATGGGCCGCCAATAGCTTCAGCCGTACGCACAGGTTTCTTTCATGAACTTCGTCGTCATCGGCGTGAACCACCAGACCGCACCGGTCGAAGTGCGCGAGCAGTTCGCCATCTCCGAGGCGCGCCTGCCCGAAGCGGTCAAGTCCCTGGCGACCTATCCCGGCATCGAGGAGGGCATGATCGTCTCCACCTGCAACCGGGTGGAGATGTTGGCGCGCACCACCAACGGTTCCACCGATATGCAGGGTTTCTTGCGCCAGTTCTACGGCTTCGATCCCGAGCCCTATCGCCAGTATCTGTACGAGTATCACGAGCGCGATGCGGTGCGTCATGTTTTCCGCGTGGCCTCGAGCCTCGATTCCATGATCGTCGGCGAGCCGCAAATCCTGGGACAGGTCAAGGAAGCCTATGCCACGGCGCGCGCTGTTGGCGCGGTCAACTCGCAACTCGACGCCTTGCTGACGCGCTCCTTCGCCGTCGCCAAGCGCGTGCGCAACGAGACCGCGGTCGCAACCTCGGCGGTATCGATCGCGTCGGTGGCCGTGGACCTGGCCAAGAAGATTTTCGGCAACCTGCAAGGCAAGAGCGTTTACCTGGTGGGCGCGGGCAAGATGTGCGAACTGGCTGCCCGCCACTTGCTGGCGCATGGCGCCACGCAGATCTACGTTGCCAACCGGACCTTCGAGCGGGCCGCCGTCGCTGGCGAAAAAGTTCAACGGCCAGGCGATTCCCATTCGAGAAGCTTTACGAGACCGTGCCCAACGCCGACATCGTCATCAGCTCCACGGGCGCGCCGCACGCCATCTTCCGCAAAGAGCATGGCGAAAAATTCCTGCAGCCAGCGCCGCAACCGTCCCATGTTCTTCATCGACATCGCGGTCCCGCGCGACATCGATCCCGAGCTGAACAAGCTGGACGGCATCTTCGTCTACGACATCGACGACCTGCAGCAGGTGGTTTCGTCGCACATCGCCGATCGCAAGACCGAAGCCGACCGCGCCGAAGCCATCGTGCAGCTTGAGGTGGACAAGTTCGAATCGCGCCTGCAGACGCTCGATGTGGTGCCCACCATCGTTTCGTTGCAGGAGCACCTCGAGACGGTGCGCCAGGCCGAGATTGACCGCGTACGCGGCCGGCTGGGAACGCTCACGCCGGAGCAGGAGCTGGCGGTCGAAGCGCTGTCGCGCGGCATCATCAACAAAATCATGCATACGCCTATTACCACCCTCAAGAGTGCAGCCCGCGAATCGTCGGAAGCCACCACCGTGATCGATCTGGTGCGCAAGCTGTTCGGATTGCGCGAACCCAGAAAAGCCGCCGACGAAGATGCAGCTACGGTGGGCAGCGGAAAACCGGGAGCGCGAAACTGATGGCGCAGCCTCCGGATTGGTTCCCGCGGATCACAACTCGCTCTCTGGCAGGCCAATCACATCTCGGCGCTGCTGCGCGAGCGCGGCCACGAGGTCGAGCTCGAGATCATCAAGACCACCGGCGACAAGATCACCGACGTTGCTCTCGCCCAGGTCGGCACCAAGGGCATGTTCACCAAGGAGATTGAAGAGGCGCTGGCCGAAGGCCGCGTCGATCTCGCCGTGCACAGCCTGAAGGACCTGCCGACCCAGCTGCCGCCCGGATTCGAACTGGTCGCCATCACCACGCGGGTCAATCCGCGCGACGTGTTCCTGTCGGTCAAGTACGACAGCATCGAAGCGCTGCCGCGAGGCGCGCGCGTGGGCACCAGTAGCCTGCGTCGCCAGGCGCAGTTGAAGGCGTCGCGGCCCGATCTGGTCATCCATCCGCTGCGGGGCAATGTTGACACTCGCATGCGCAAGCTGGAAGAAGGCGAATACGATGCCATCATTCTGGCTGCCGCCGGACTTACGCGGCTCGGCAAAACCGAACTGGTGAAGGAAGTTCTGTCGGAAGATTTCATGTGTCCAGCGGCAGGACAGGGCGCGCTTGGCATCGAGATTCGCGAAGGCGATGTGGCGATGCGCGAGCATCTCTCGTTCCTCAATGACTCCGCGGCCCACGCCGCGACGACCTGCGAGCGCGCGTTGCTGAACAAGCTGGGCGGCGGATGCCAGGTCCCGATTGGCGCATTCGCTGAGATGAAGGATGGCAGGTTGCAGCTGACCGCGATTGTTGCGCGTCCTGATGGCACCGAAGTTCTGCGCGAGCAGCAGAGCGGCAGCGATCCGGTTGCGCTCGGCGAAAAAGTTGGCGACACCCTGCTGCGCCGGGGCGCGACCAGGATTCTCGAAGAGGTGTATGGCGCGGCGACAGCAGTGCCACAGCAGCCGTGAGGGACAGTGGTCAGTAGTCAGTGGCCAGTCAGTCAGCAGTCAGCGTCGCAAGCGTAGTCAGCAGCTCGGTGGTACAGTAGCCGGATCGGACAGACGTTTTCATTGTGTCATCCTGAGCGGAGGCGAGCGCTGGGCGATTTGCGACGCCGGAGTCGAAGGACCCCTACCTTGGCAAATAGTTCTCGTACAAACGTTCGCGACGCGAACCATGGCGTCCTCTCACCGGCTGCCGCGTTCTGGTCTCGCGCGCGAAGAAGCAGGCGGGCGCTCTCTCTTCGGCGCTGCGCGAACTGGGCTGCGAGGTCATCGAGATTCCCTTCATCGAGATTCGCAAGCCCAGTTCCTACCAGCCGCTCGATTCGGCATTGCGAAACCTCGCAACGTACGATTGGCTCATCCTCACCAGCGTGAACGGAGTGGAAGCGCTGTTCGAGCGTCTGGCCAAGAAGAAGACTCGATGCCTCAGCTCTGGCGCATCTGAAGATCGCTGCCATCGGTCCTGCGACCAGGAAAGCGATCGAGCAACATGGCCTGCGCGTCGCGGTCACGCCGAAGGAATACGTGGCCGAGTCGGTCGTCGCTTCGTTGCAGCGTAGGGTGAAAGGGAAGCGGGTGCTGCTGGTGCGAGCCAAGGTCGCGCGCGATGTCATCCCGCGCGAATTGCGTAAAGCTGGCGCAGAGGTTGACGTGGTCGAGGCATACGAAACGGTCGCTCCGAAGTCGTCGCAAACGCGGCTGCGCGCTGCTGCTGGCCAGCAAGACTCGCAGGCCGCACGCCATCACCTTCACCAGTTCGTCAACGGTAAAGAACTTCGTGAGCCTGCTCGGATTGCGCAGCGCGCGCGCCGCCTTGAAGAAGCCGGCGCGCCATCGGGGCGTACACACCGCATCCATCGGTCCTGTGACCTCGGCCACGCTGCGCGAATTCGGATTGCCGGTGGACATCGAAGCCAAGGAGTACACCATTCCGGGCTTGGTCGCGGCGATCGTGAAAGCGAGAAGCCGACTCGATCAGCACCGGTAGTTCGCTAAGCATCTCTCGCAAATCAAGGAGTTCTTCGCTTCGCGCTCAGAATGGCACGCTCTACGCTGACAGCTGACAGCTGATAGCTGACGGCTATTCATAAATCGAGCACCCGCATCCCGGCGACGGCACATGCACCTTCAGGAAATCCGACACGCGCTGGTAGGCGTCGATCTGGTTCTCCACCCGCGCAAAGCCGTGGCCTTCGTTTTCGTAAATCTTTAGCTGCACTGACCCGCCACGCTTCTTGACCGCATCGGCCACCTGTTGCGCCTCTTCATGCGGACAGCGCGGATCGTTGCCTCCCGCCAGCAGCAGCAGCGGAGCCTTGATCTGGTCCACGAAGTTGATGGGCGAGCGATCGTCGTACAGCGCCTTGTTCTTCACCGGATCGCCCATGGTCGCCAGGTCATACTCGCGCAGCAGCGGATCCTCGTTGGCGATCTCGGTCGCCCAGTTCACGAACGGCACAATGGGCACGCCCGCGGCCCACATGTCCGGCGCCTTGGTGACCGCCATCATGCTCAGGTAGCCGCCGTAGCTGCCGCCCATCACAATCAGCTTCTTGGGATCGACGAAGCCGCTCTTCTCGATCCACTGCGGCCGCGTCGAGCACGTCGTGCAACTCGCCGCCTCCGGCGTCGCCGCGATTGGCGTCGGTGAACTCCTTGCCGTATCCGGTTGAGCCGCGATAGTTCGGCGCGATCACCAGATAGCCCTGGTTCACGATGTACTGAATGAAGCGGTTGAACGAGTTGACCGTCTGCGCCGCCGGTCCGCCGTGAATGTACACGATCGCCGGAAACTTGCCGTTGCGCTGGATATTGTTCGGCACATAGGCAAGCGCCGAGATCGTCCACTTGCCGTCGCGGCTGGGATAGTGCACCAGGTACGGCTCGACCATGTCGGCGCTCTTCACGCCCGCGACCAGCGAATGCGTCACCTGCTGCGACTGCTTCGACGCGATGTCATAGACCCAGAGGTCGTTGGGAGCGTCGGCGCCGTTGTGGTAGTAGAGGAGCCTGGACCCGTCGCGGCTGTAGGGAAGCGGATTGCCGCCCAGCGAGTTCACGCCCTTCTTCAGCGGCAACGCGTTCGGCGCGCCGGCTCGCGATGTCGTACAGATAAATGTCGGTGTTGCCGTCGACATTGGCCGTCCAGGTCAGCGATTTGCCGTCGGGCGAAAACGTTCCTGCGCTGAGCCGCCATTTCTCGTCGGTCAGCCAGGTTATTTTCTTGGTTGCGATGTCGAGCAGTCCCACATTGTCGTAGCCGTTCTGCGCGTCCGAGGTGATGAGAATCGTCTTGCCGTCGGGCGAGATGTCATCCGCTTCGTAGGTGTGCTCGCCCTCATGCTGCGTCAGGTTTGTGCTCTGCGCCGCTGGCGAGATCGAGCACGAAGACGTTCGAATCCTTGCCGGTAGCGTGCGACTGCGTGTAAACCAGGAACTTGCCATCGCGCGAGAAGATCGGGCTGGTGTTGCTCAGCTCCTTGGGCGTGTTCTTCGTCAGATGGCGCACGTGACGCGTGGCGACGTCCATCAGCTCGATCTCGTAGCTCGATCCGGTCTTGGGCTTGGTCGATGTAGGCGATCTGCCGCCCGTCGGGCGACCACGCCGGCTCTTCTTCCGCACTCTCCGGCGAAGTCGTCAGGTTCACCACGTCGCCGGTCTTGGGCGACACCAGGAAGATGTCCCACTGCTCATCGCCATCGTGATCGGAGATGTAGGCGATCCAGGTCCCGTCGGGCGACCACACCGGCTCGCGTCTGCCGCTGGTCGCTGATGGTCAACTGCGTCGGCCAGCCCCCGGTCGCGGGAACCAGCCACAGATTGTTGCGTCCGCTGATGTTCGAGATGAAGGCGATCTGCTTGCCGTCGGGCGACCACGTCGACTCGCCGATCGCGCGCGTCATGTAGAGCTTCTCGATGGAGAACGTCTGCATGTCCGCGACGTTCTTGCTCTCGAGCTTGGTGGGGTCGGTGATGGCTTGCGGCGGGGCGAGCGTTGTCTGGGCGAAGGCGGTCAGAGTCATAGAACAGAATGATTGCGAACAGAAGATGTAGGAGTTTCAAGTTTCGAGTTTCCAGTTTCAAGCGAGTTGGTGTACAGATTTCTATTGTAGATGGTGTGGGTAAAGAGCAGACACCGTCGTCTCGGCGGGGTCAAAACCCAGTTCGTCGGTTGCTGTCAGGGAGAACCCCATACTGCTGGCTTGCCGACAATCCACGATCGTAGTTTCCCCACGTCGGGTAGAAGCCGATCAGTCCAAGCACTGGCCCCGGTAGCAACGCCCACGCGATATTCAGTCCCAATCGACCAAAGAGAGACGTGGCAAGCGCTATGGACGCGATTGTGATGGCGAATCCGACTGAGTTCTGGATCGCCAGAACGCCTCCTACCAAATTCTTGGGTGAAGCAGCGGCCGATAACGCCGAGAACTGAGGAGAATCGGCAACCACGGCGGCTCCCCACACGAACAGCAGCGCGAGAAACGCAGTCGGTGAGAGTTGTTTCCAACCAACAGCGACAATCAGGCAGCACAATCCCGAGACTGCAAGCGCCAGTGCCGCGACGCGCGCGCTCCCTACCCTGCGGCTCATCACGCCGCCGACGATGCATCCTAGGGCCCCGGTGGAGATGATTGCGAAGGCCAGTCCTGGAACACTCAGCTCTTGACTTCTCGAGCGCAGAGCTGCGCTGAGGATCAGAGGGACGAGCGTCCAAAACGTATAGAGTTCCCACATGTGACCAAAGTAGCCTAACGCGGCTGCACGAAGACTCTCGGACCTGAACGCGGCAAGAACACCTCCCATACGCTTAATGGCGACTTGCGGTCGCACCGCGAGACCGGGGCCATCTCCCAAAAGGAAGATGAGGAAAGCACCGGCGATGGCCAGCCCAGAGGAGGTAAGGATGACATCTCGCCAGTTCCATCGGGCCCCGAGAAACCGGACCCCCTGCGGAAGTGCTGTGCCCAGCGTCAGCATGCCAACCAGATACGCGAGCGCAGAACCAGTCCGCTCAGGTGCCCAACTCACCACCAGCTTCATGCCAATCGGGTAAATGCCCGCCAGACAAATCCCGACCAGAAACCTGAAAACAGCAGCGCTCAGTAACCCATTGGAAAATATTGCGAAGCAGCCGTTGAACGTCGCGCCCAGAAGCGCACTCAGCAGGAAGATCCGGCTTGCAGGGAAGCGGTCGGCTAGTCCGCTTAGAGCGAAAACTGAGGTACCGATAATGAATCCAAGTTGAACTGAATTGGTTAGGAGCCCTATTCCAGAAACGCCGATACCCCACGCCCTCATCAGATCGGGCGCTGCGCTATTTGCGCTGAACCAGAGCGACGTGCCAAACAGTTGCGCCACCGCGATGATCGCGATGGGATGCGATCGCGGGAACGGCGCCGAAAGCGAATGGTCGAATTGGGTGTTCATGCCGGGCAAACTGTGGCGCGCGTCGCCACTCGACACAGGCAAACCTTGCCTCCTGACTGCAGCGGACGCCGGTACCGCGAGGCAACAATAAATTGAAAGGAAGGATACCACCGCAGAAACGAAGGTGCTCGGCCCCAAGCGATTTGTTGGAGTAAACAGGCGCTGTTCCAGCAAATCCGGTAACTCAATCTGGCCTTGATCACCTGTTCTAGGAAGGAGGGGTGGCCCGGGGTTTTTCCAGACAGTCGCGCCGGCTAGGGCGCTTATATCACGCTGACCTTCGTCCCGTGCTCTTTATTCCACTTTTTCATCTGCTTCTGTTGTTTCTTCTGCTGCTTGTTGTATTGCTCGCTGTATTTCTTCCATGACTTCTGCGCTTCCTTCTGGGACTTGGATTGCTTGGAAGCATGGGCCGCGGCCGGCACGAACAGCGCCAGACCAAGAAGGACAAACAGCACACCAGCAGTAACTCTCTTCACAACTTCACCATGCAAACGATCTTGCCGATTCTACAACGCGCGCCGCTTCTCGGAGAAGGGATGCGTCTCTGACGGACTATTTGTTCCAGCCGCGCAGCCGCGGCCACCAGCGCCTTACATTCCGGCAGTAGATTTCGTAGTCCTCGCCAAACTTCCTGCGCAACGTTGGCTCTTCATAAAAAACGACAAACAGGTGTACACCCAGCGCCACGGCCACTACGGCGGCGATCACTCTCGGGTTAGGATGGCCGAAAACCACCCAGAGTCCAATCCATCCTACGGCGAAGCCTACGTACATTGGATTGCGCACGTAGCGGTAAAAGCCCACCACCACCAGTCGCTGCGGCGGAGCCATAGGCGCAGGGGTCCCGCGTCCTGTCCATCCGAAGTCCCAGACGCAACGTAGAGCCACCGCGAACCCCAGCACCGACGGAACCGCCGTCAGCCATCTCCAATTCGCCGTCCCCGCGGTCTCCACTTGGAAACCGAGAAATCCCGGCAGAAGCCAGAACCAAAGGGCGAAGAAAGCGGCACCTATGACCAACGCCGCAAGCGCTGTCAGCCATCGCTCAGTCGGTGCGTTCGATGACGGCTCTCTTGGCATAGCGCTCCGCCTACAACAGCTTCTTGAAAGGGCACGGCTTCACAGGTTGCTGAAAAAGGCAAAACCGCAGATCCGTCACTGACTAAAGTCGGTTCGGGATGACAAATATTAAGACTCAATACGGCGTACCTAAAGGTACGCCCCTTCAAATGCGGTCCAAAGCGAGTTTTTCAGCAACCTGTTCAGCCGTGCCGTTAGACGTGGAAGAGCGCAGGCTCCAGCCCCTGAGGGCACGCGCACTTCGTTGCGACAAAGAAGTCCCTCCGTAGCTGAAGCCGCGGCCCTTCAGAGTTTGCTCCGAAACAGATGAACCAGCGCCGTTCCATTTCTGCGATCGCAAGGTCATACAGCCTCGAAACCGAGCTCATAGCGAGCGCTACGGTTTTGCCGATTTGTGAATCTCCACCGTGCTCCACGTCTTGTCGGCGGCATGGCAGAGGTTTTCCAGCGGACAGTCGGCGCACTTGGGTTTGCGGGCGATGACAGATCGCGCGGCCGTGCAGGATGATCTGGTGCGAGAACAATATCCACTTGTCGCGCGGGATCACCTTCATCAGGTCCTGCTCGATCTTCTGCGGGTCTTCGTTTTTCGTCAGCTCCAGGCGGCGCGAGATGCGCTGCACGTGCGTGTCGACCACCACGCCGTCGGCGATCCTGTACCACGTTCCCAGCACCACGTTGGCGGTCTTGCGCGCCACGCCGGGCAGTTGCAGCAGCTCGTCCATGGTGCGCGGGACCTCGCCGCCGAAGTCGCTGATCAGCTTGCGCGCCGCGCCGACCACCGACTTCGACTTGTTGCGGAAGAATCCGGTGGAGCGAATGTCGTCCTCCAGGTCTTCCGGCTGGAGCGCGGCAAAGGCCTCCGGCGTCGGATATTTCTCGAAGAGGACCGGCGTGACCATGTTGACGCGCACGTCGGTGCACTGCGCCGAGAGGATGGTCGCCACCAGCAGCTCCCACGCGCTGTTGTGATGCAGCGCGCAGGTCGCGCCGGGATAGCGCTCGTCGAGCCGCTTCAGGATTTCGTTGACGCGCTCCGGCGCGACCGGATTGTAGCCCTTGGCTGCGGCGGCCTTCGCCTTAGCGGCAGGCTTCTTCGGCGAGGCTACTTCTGCACCCGATCGGGCAGCTGCCTTACCCGATCTTTGCAGGATGGGCGCAGACTCGCTTACGATTCGAGCTTTGGCTCCGCCGTGGCTGTGCTCGCAACTTTGTCCTGACGTCCGGTGCGCGAAGGCTGGCGAGGCATGATGCCGCGTGGCATGATGGTATTCGGTCCGAAAGAGATTATACCGGCAGGCAGATTACAATGAGTGAGCACCATCATCAATCTACAGTGTGGAGTTTCACAATGGCTTCCAGCAATGCCGGAGTACAGGCTGTGTCCGCCGAACTGCCAGCCATGCCGCTCACCCTGGAAGGGCTGAGCGTGCTGCATCAGATGTTCCGCTTTCGCTGGGCGGAGTGGCGCAAGCTGGACCCATCGCGCCAGGCGGACATCGCGCGCGAAGCCGCCGCAGCGTTTTCCGCCAGCGAAGAAGCTGGGCAGAGCGCGGTGTACTCCATGCTCGGGCACAAGGGCGATCTGATGATCGTGCACTTCCGCGACTCGTTCGACGAGCTGAACGCGGCCGAGTTGCAACTGAACCGCACCGCCTTGCAGGAGTTTCTCGAGCCCATGCACTCGTATTTGTCGGTCATCGAGCTGGGCTTGTACGACTCCAGCGTGAAGCTCTTCCGCCAGCTCGCCGAGCGCGGCGTGAAGCCGCTTTCCGAGGAGTGGAACGAAGAAGTGGAAGAGACGCTGGAGCGCCAGCGCGAGGCCATGCGTCCGCGGCTGTATCCCAAGATTCCCGACAGCCGCTATCTGTGCTTTTATCCCATGGACCGCAAGCGCGGCGAAGACAAGAACTGGTACACGCTGCCCATCGAAGAGCGCCAGCGGCAGATGGAAGAGCACGGCATGGTGGGCCGCCGCTACGCCGGCAAGGTGCAGCAGATCATCACCGGCTCCATCGGCTTCGACGATTGGGAGTGGGGCGTCGATCTGTTCGCTCCCGATCCGCTGGTGTTCAAGAAGCTGATCTACGAAATGCGCTTCGACCAGGTCAGCGCCGTGTATGCGTTGTTCGGGCAGTTCTTCGTCGGCGTGCGGCTGCCCGGTGGCAGAAGCTGGGCGAGTGGCTGAGCGGAAAGCTGCCGAAGTAGCAATCAGCGACTCAGCAATGTCAGCAATTAGTCAGCTATCTGCCAGCGGAATGTCAGTCCGTCGGGCCGGAATTGCGCCGTCTTGGCGATACTCACAAATAACTCAGGGGAAGGTCTGCACTACACAACATGATTGCTCACATTCTTGAAATCGTCGGGGCGTGGATTGTCAGCGTCATCTCGGCGGGCGGCTACGGTGGCGTGATGCTGCTGATGGCCATCGAGTCGGCCTGCATTCCGCTGCCGTCGGAAATCATCATGCCGTTCTCCGGATACCTGGTTTACACCGGCCGCTTTTCGCTGCTGGCGGTGGCAACGTGGGGCGCGATCGGCTGCAACCTGGGTTCGGTGCTGGCCTACGAGATTGGCTACTTTGGCGGGCGGCCGCTGGTGGAGCGCTACGGCCGCTACATTTTCCTCAGCCAGCGCGAACTCGATATCGCCGACCGATTCTTCGAGCGGCGGGGCTCCATCGCCGTGCTGATCGCTCGTCTGCTGCCGGTGGTCCGCACCTTCATTGCGCTGCCGGCAGGAATCGCGCGCATGCCGCGCCTCAAGTTTCACATCTACACCTTCATCGGATCGTGGCCGTGGTGCTTCATGCTGGCGTACGTCGGCATGCGCCTGGGCGAGCAGCTGGGACACCGATCCCGCGCCTGAAGATGTGGTTCCATCGTCTCGATGCCATCATCCTGGCCGTGATTCTGATTGCGGTCGCGTACTTCGTCTGGTCACACGTGCAGCACCGGTGGGCAGGGAAGCGGCAGAAGAGGCAGCTGACTGACCCGCGATCCGCATGGAACCCTGACGCTGTATTTAGCCCTGCCGATTGCGTTCCCGCGAGTTTCGCCTTTAGCCTCAAGGCGCTCTACCTTTCCGGTTTGTAAGAACGAGTTCCCTCAGCGGCTAGACAGTTTGCTAAAACCCTGATGTAGAACACTCTTGAAACGGTGCGGCTTCTTGTCGGGTTGAAGGGGCACGGCTTCAGCCACGCCGTACGAACTCCTCCAAGGATGAGCTTCGGCCCCCAAGGGGCTTCGCCATCCTCAAGGTCCTGTCGCCGGCTGAAGCCGGCTCCGGGCCAACTCCGAAGCTAATGGCGCACCTGAGGGTGCGCCCCCTTCAATGCACCGGGTTGTCGTGACGCCGACGTCCACAGCGTCGCCTTCCAGTCAGGCCGCCTTTCCAACTTCTCGGGACTGCGTGACCTCCAGTAGTTTTCCGCTGCCGACGTCGTAGATATACCCGTAGATCGCAATGTGCTCGGGCACGAGCGGATGTTGGCGAATTCGCTCCACATCGTCGCGTACGCTTTGCTCCTGGTCGGCGATGGTGAGCCATTCGATGTACTCTCCTGCGCGTGAACCGGGGCCAGCGCCGACATCCTGAAAGCCTTGCGTGGTGAGCGCCGCCGTCTCCAGGCTGTTGGCCAGCAATTTGCGAATGACATCGTTGGTAAAAAATTCCATACCGCAGTTGGTATGGTGAATGACGAACCATTCCCGCGTTCCCAGCAGTTTGTACGAAATCACCAGCGAGCGGATGGCGTCGTCGCTGGCGCGGCCACCGGCGTTGCGGATGACGTGGGCATCTCCTTCGGCCAGGCCGGCAAACTTTGCTGGATCGAGGCGGGCGTCCATGCAAGTGAGGATGGCGAAGTGTCGCGCCGGCGGCATGGCGAGCTTGTCCTTGCCGCCAAATTCCGCAGCATATTGCTGATTTGCCGTAAGTACTTCTTGAAGAACGTTGCTCATAGATACTCCTCGATTGGGTGAAGGCTAAAGGTTGACGCTGCACTTGCTGGTTAGATTGGCGATCGCAACGCGACTGGCAAAACTGAATTTGTGGGGAACGCCGCTGACGCAGAAGTGCGCCTAGCGGCAGCAACAGGAGCAACAGATGGGAAGGCAGAAGCTCATTCAGAAATTCCCGGCTCCAGAGTTCCGGAGCGTGTCGCAGATCGTACTGGGACTATTACCACTTGGTCAAGCAGTCAGGGACGCTTGCACAGTCTTTGCAGACGAACCGCAGGTAGCGGTGGACAATCGCATCGATCATCGTTTTGGCTGAGGGCTGATAGCTGACAGCTGAGCTCCTTCTCACGCAAACGCGGTCTCCGTGTACGTTCCGTACACGTCGCGCAGCGCCTCGCAAATCTCGCCCACGGTCGCGTAGGCCTTCACCGCATCCACGATGAACGGCATGGTGTTCGCCGGTGAGACTTGGCCGTTCTCGCCGGCCTTCGGTTCCTGCGCCGCGGCTTTCCGCAGCGCATCGAGGCAGCGGCGCACTTCGTCATTGGAGCGGCGCGCGCGCAACGCGTTCAGCTTCCTGGTCTGCGCCTGCGCGACCTCTTCGCCGATGTAGAGAATGTTGGGCGACGGTTCTTCGACGACGAACTCGTTGGCGCCAACCGTGATTTTCTCTCGCGCTTCGGTAGCGCGCTGGAACTGGTAGCTGGCCTCGGCGATTTCCTTCTGCGGGTAGCCCTTCTCGATGGCCGCGACCATGCCGCCCATGGCATCGAGCTTGTCGAAGTAATCGAATGCGCCCTTCTCCATGTCGAGCGTGAGGCGTTCCAGGAAGTAAGAGCCGCCCAGGGGATCGACGGTCTGCGCAACACCCGATTCGTAGGCGATGATCTGCTGCGTGCGCAGCGCGATGCGCACCGCCTCTTCGGTCGGCAGCGCCAGCGCTTCGTCGTAGGAGTCGGTGTGCAGCGACTGCGTTCCGCCCAGCACCGCGGCCAGCGCCTGGATGGCCACGCGCGCGATGTTGTTCAGCGGCTGCTGCGCGGTCAGCGAGACGCCCGCAGTCTGCGTGTGGAAGCGCATCAGCCAGGTGCGCTGGTTCTTGGCGTCGAAGCGGTCCTTCATCAGCCGATACCAGATCTTGCGCGACGCGCGATACTTGGCGATCTCCTCGAAGAAATCGTTGTGCGCGTTGAAGAAGAAGCTGAGCCGCGGACCGAACTCGTCCACATCGAGGCCGCGACGGCGCGCCCACTCGACGTACTCCACGCCGTCGTAGATGGTGAACGCCAGTTCCTGCAGCGCGGTCGAGCCGGCTTCGCGAATGTGGTAGCCGCTGATCGAAATGGTGTTGAAGCGCGGCGTGAACCTGGAGCCGAACTCGAAGGTGTCAATCACCAGCCGCATCGACGGCGCCGGCGGATAGATGTATTCCTTCTGCGCGATGTATTCCTTCAGGATGTCGTTCTGGATGGTGCCGGAAATTTTCTTCCAGTCGGCGCCCTGCTTCTCGGCAACCGCCAGATACATCGCCCACAAGATCGACGCCGGCGAGTTGATGGTCATCGAAACCGTGGTCTTCTCCAGATCGATGCCGTCGAAGAGGATCTCCATGTCTTCCAGCGAATCGATGGCCACGCCGCACTTGCCGACCTCGCCTTCGCTGAACGGATGATCGCTGTCGTAGCCCATCAGCGTGGGCAGATCGAAGGCGACGGAAAGCCCCTGACCGCCGTGCTCCAGCAGATACTTGTAGCGCTGGTTGGTCTCCTCGGGCGAAGCGAAGCCCGAGAACTGGCGCATGGTCCACATCTTGCCGCGATAGCCGGAGGCGTGAATGCCGCGCGTGTAGGGCGGCTGGCCGGGATAGTTCAGGTAGTCTTCGTACTTCCAGTCGGCGGGAAGATCGGCGGGCGTGTAGAGCCGGCGAATCGGCAGGCCAGAGATGGTGGTGTAGCGCGCGTGGCCGTGCTCGTCGACGTTGACGCCGGTGGGCGCGCCGATCGGCTTCTCCGGCCCCTTCTCCAGGCTCGGCGCGAGTGTCTTCTCGGCCCATTGCTTCTCGGACTCGGAGGGATGGCGGCCATTCTCGAACAGATCGGTGACCGGCGATTCGGCCAGAACTTTCCCGTTAGGCTTGCGGCTATCCGACATGAGCTACCCCACTGGAAGGGAACCTCTACATGCTAGTAGATGCGAGGGAAGAGGAGCAAGAAGCGACTACGCTTTGGGGATGAGCAGGGCTCTGGCGGTTTGCTCCTGTTCTACGCTCGTCGATGCTCCTGATGCTCATGCAGTTCTTCGTAGAGCTTAACGTTGTTGTCGAGGGGAAGACGCAGTGCTTCGATCATCATTGCAATCGTAGAATGCCTATATCCCAGTCGAGTATGCGCTTTTCACTTGCTTCCAGCGTCAGATTCTTGGCTCCCGGAAGTCGGCAAGTAGGCCAGGTCGGCACCGCTCAGGTTGGCGACCAGTGCTCAGGTCGGCAGTCGTCTCAGGTTGGCACCGCTGCAATCGTTGGCACCGCTCAGGTCGGCACGACAGCAAGGTTGGCACCGCTCAGGTCGGCATCCGTTCAGGTCGGATACCCCTGCGAAGTCGGCACCTGTTCGCTCCGAATCGGAGAACGTCAGGTACTGAACTACCACGATATCGCACCCAAGGAAACCAGACCGAACAGTAATTCCAGCCAGCGACGAGAAAGCGGCTGTCTGGTAACCCTGACGGCTCGCGAGTGCTGCTTTCCATGTGAACGGCGCGCGCTTCGGCTGCCCCGCAGTGTGGCCACCGCAAGCCGGTAGAGGCAGACGGCGGCGACCAGCGAGATTGACGAGCAATGCACCACATGAAAGGTCGTTCGCAATCCACCTCGATGCCGCCTCAGAGTAGCGTCCCCAGAACAGAAGCATAGTCATAGGCACGATCCACCACGCAAGCAGCACGGAAATCCACAACTGGAAGTACGACAGGAATGGGCGATCGACATTCAGCTTGGGCAGGTGCGCTCGCACCAGGTCGTTCAGCAGCCAGGGATCGACTTTGGTGTGCAGAGGCCGTCCGTCGGGAAAGACCGCGGGCAGAGAGCCGAGCTCCTCCCACAGCTTTTGCAGATAGAAGTGGAAGTAGAAATAGACGCAGAGCACCAGCAGCGGCGCTACCACGTAGAAGCCGACAATCGGAATTGGCGTCTGGATGATCGGCAGCGGCGAGGAGGCGCGATTGGTGATCAGGTTGACGTCGGTCGTCGTGGCAATCGTTAGCCAGCAGTAAAGACATCCCGCCAGGACCGCCAGGAAAATCTTCCGCGCGCTTTCGGAGATGCCCTTGACGTTCTCCAATTTGTCGTACAACGTTCTTGAGCTGTTCGGGTAGCTTGGCGCCGGTCAAATCGGCGCCGGCAAGTTGTTCCGTACGCAGTCCTCCGTTGGCACCGCTCAGATTGGCCCCTTGCAGGTTGGCCTCGCGCAGATTGGCCTCGAATAAATCGGCGCCGGTGAAGTTGACATCCTGCAAATCAGCGCCGCTGAGGTCAGCCTGGTAAAGGTCGGCCTTGGAGAGATTGGCGTTCCACAGCAAAGTTCCGGGGCCGAACTTTGTGCCACGCAGACTTCGCGCTCTCGAAGATTCGCGCCGCGCAGATCGGCGCCGGAGAGGTCCTTTCCGGAGAGATCCGCGCCTTGCAACTCGCGACCATGGGACCTCCTGGCAGAGTGCGGCCTGCATCTCATTCCAGGCCTTCACCCCTTCGGTGGTCAGTTTCGACAGATGTCCCGGATTCGCCATGTCAGCCACACGAAATAGCTTAAGTTCTTGCGGGAAGGGACACAGTTTCCGATGTATTCCCCGTGACAAGAGAAATCAAGCGCTTCCGCCGCTGCGCGGCTGAGACCTACTCGGTTGGGCCTGCACAGCGAGACCATGCAAACATTTACACCCGCCGAGAGGGATCGCGGCGGGTGAACACTTCTAGTGTGGCGGCTCCTGCGGCGGTGCCTGGTCCGGCGTTTGTGGCGGCGTGCTTGGAGCAGGCGGAGGCGTCACTCCCGGAACCTGAATCGGCGTCAGCACTCGGCTGCGTCAGGTCATTGGTATTCGCCGGCACCACGCCCTGCACCTTCGGCATGATGCTTCACCTTGCGCGGACTTCGGCGTCTGACATATCAATCCCAAGCTTGGTCAGGGTCTCGGCGGTGGACAGATCGAGCTGCACCTTCGACTTCTCATAGTTGGTGGCGGCGACGAGAACATTGGACTCCGCCTGGGTCAGATTGCTGGAGGCCTGCAACACCAGCGTGCTGGTGGAAGCTCCCATGCGCAGCTTTTTCTGCTCGGCGTCCAGGCTCTGGGCGGCGTAGTCGCGGGCCGCAATGGCGGCCTGCAGCCCCACGTAATTCTGCTGCAGCGCAAACTGCGCCTGCCGCACTTGCAGACGGATGGTGTTCTCGGTTTGCTGCAGGCTCATCTGCGCCTGGCGATATTCCAGCACCGAGCGCACCTGGTCGGCCTGCACCTGGCGGTTGCGCAGCGGGATGTTGATGTTGACGCCGACCCCTTTGTCGGGCGCGCTGCTGTTGAACAGATTGCTGAAGGCATCGCTGTAGCCGGTCGTCGGAATGGTTCCCGGCGGCGGGCAGAAGCTACCGCTGGTGCACAGTGGATTTTGCGGACCGGCCAGCGCCGATGCGCCATAGAACGCAAAAACGTCCACCGTCGGCAGCATCTGGTTGCGAATCGACTTGCGCGAGATCTCGTTGTTGGTAAGCGTGAGGCGCGCGCTGGCGATCTCCGGACGCTGCTTCAGGGCCTCGTTGATCAGATCCTCAACCGGGCGTACCTCGTATTGTTCGGTGGTATTCAGGGTGTCGGTCGGAATCACCGGCGCGACCGCCAGCATGGGATCGGCCATGTTGCGGGTGATCGCGTTCTTCATCAGCAGTTGCTCAAGCTGCAGATTTACCTGCGCCGTGATCAGGTTTTGCTTGGCAGTTGCCACCGCGCTTTGCGACTGCACCACGGACAGCGGAGCGAGCGTCCCGGCCTCCACCTGCTTCTGATTGTCGGAAAGTGTCTTGTTGGCGAGGTCCAGGGCGCGCTGCTGCACGGTCACGTTGGAGTATGCGTTCACCAGGTCCCAGTAAATGTTCTCGATCTGCGACACCGTCTGGATGATCTGCTGGCCGGAAGGTGACGTCGGCGATTTCGCGGTTGTTTCGAGCGATGCGGATCCATCGCAGGTTGGGATCGAAGCCGAACCCTGACAGCAGGTGCTGGCGCAGTTCGAAGCGGAAGTTGGGCGTCAGAGTTGGGATTCAGAGTGTTGAAGAGCGGAATTGGAGGCGACCCGGGTGTTATTGAAGCCGACCGTCATCAGGGTGCCGGTGGAGAATCCCTGGGTGTAGAGGAAGTTGGCCGTGGTGGTGTTCTGGTTAAGCGACGGCGTGCCGGTGAAGATGGTATTTGCCTCGCGGCGTGGTGGCGTGCTCGACCGATACCGTCCCGGTAAGCACCGGATCAAAGTTGTCGATCGGGGGGCCTTCACCCGTGGTGGAGGCGACAATGCCACCCACGCCGGCGCCCGCGCCGCCGACACCGATGGTCGTGCCACCTGCGCCCGCCGCCGGTGGAACCCGTCGTCGATGTTCCCGTGCCACCAGCCGAGGTCGTGCCGGTGGTTCCGCCGGGGGTGCCCTGCACCAGGCCTGCATTAACGCCGAGCGCAACCGCGCCCGAACTGGTCCGCAGAATGTCGGTATCGGCAATCGACAGGTTGTAGCGCTGAATGCCGATGTCGAGGTTGTCCTCCAGCGCCATGGCCACCGCATCGTTGAGCGACAGATACATCTTGCCGTCCTTCAGGACTTGATCGATGCGGCCGCTGTTGGTCACGTTCAGCGGCGCAACCTCGCGCACCGTGTACACCACGAAGGGATTGGGCCACTGCCGCTTGCCCCGGCTGTAGTCCTGGTCGGAATACAGGTGAGCATTGCGCTGTGGCATGGGCGCCTGCGGCAGCGGCGTCAGCGGGGGATTGTTGGGCACCGTCGGCGGCGATGCATCTCTGGGCAAAACTTGCAACGGCAAGTATCCCCAGCAGAAAGGTGAACAACAAGGTCAAGCGGAGCGACCTGACGGACTTAGAACCAGACATTCTTTCGTCTCCAAAAATGACGTTAAGAGTACTGTGGGTTTCGCGTTCGTCCATGCTTCCTGTCGTCCTATCTCTGGCACGGGAGAGTTCGCGAGGAATCGATCTCAGATGACGCCGCAGAGGCGGGAAAACCGTGGCCAACCTCGTAAGCAGCAGGAAATGTCATAGTATAGCTGACACACTGCCGTCATCCGCGGGGCTTTGCACAGCTTTACACTGCTTAACAGAACGCAACATGCGCCGGGACTGCACTTTGCGCGTCCTGGAATAACGTGAGCCGCAATCTCAAAATCACGCTGGCCTATGACGGATCGGAGTTTCACGGATGGCAAGTCCAACCGGGACTGCGGACCGTGCAAGGCACGCTGGCGGAGTGCCTTCAGCGAATCACCGGCGAAGAGGTATTGCCGCAAGGCTCGGGACGCACCGACGCCGGCGTCCATGCCCTGGCGCAAGTCGCGTCGGTGCAGGCTCGACAGCCCGATTCCTGAGCGAAACCTGGTCATCGCGCTGAACGATGTCCTTCCTCCATCGGTGCGGGTGAATCGAGTGGAGGTGGTGGCGGACGACTTCCACGCGCGCCATTCCGCCAAGGCGAAAACTTATCGCTATCGCATCTATCGCAAAGACATATGCCCGCCGTTCCTGGCGCGATACGTTTTTCACGATCCCTATCCCATGAATGAAGAAGCGGTCATTCGTGCGTCGGAGCAGGTCGTCGGCAAGCACGACTTCACGTCGTTTGCGGCGTCCGACCCGGAGCGCAGTGCGCGCATGGCGGAAGAGCGGGAAGAAGAAGGTACTTCCCGTTTTGGGATCACGACGAACGTGCGCACAATTCATTCTTCGCAGTGGGTGAGAACCGACGAAGAGCTGGTTTACACTGTGCGCGGAGATGGATTTCTGCACCACATGGTGCGGAATCTCGTGGGCACTTTCTTGCAGGTCGGAAAAGGCGCGTTGAAGGTCGAGGATGTGCCGGCGATTCTTGAAGCTCGCAATCGCAGCGCTGCCGGACCCACGGCCGCCGCTTGCGGACTGTACCTGGTGAGCGTTGAATATTAGAGCGGATGATTTGCGCAGCCCGAAAGCATGTCTTCGCGACATCGAATAGCGAATTCATATGGTAACTGAAGCAAGATCGGTCGGAACCAGCACCATCATCAGCACCAATCCCGCGACTGGAGAAGTGCTGGCTGAACTGGCATGCGCCAGCCCCAGCGAAGTGCAGGACGCCGTCCTGCGCGCCAGGCAGGCCCAGCCTGCGTGGGAAGCCACTCCGGTGCGGGAGCGCATCGCCGTGCTGCGGCGGTTCCAGCGGCTCCTCAGCGAGCAGCGCGACCAGGTTGCCGACCTGATTTGCCGCGAAGCCGGTAAGCCCGCAGTCGAGGCGCTTACCACCGAAGTTCTGGTCATCCTGGACGCAACCGAGTTCTGCATTCGCAACGCGCATGACTTCCTGCGCGAGGAACCGCTGCCGCACGCGCAATCTGGCCATGAAGACCAAGCGCGGCAAGTTGTTGCGCGAACCGTTTGGCGTGATCGGCATTATCTCTCCCTGGAATTATCCGTTCTCCATAGCGGCCACCGAAACGCTCGGGGCACTGGTTACGGGCAACGCCGTCGTCCTGAAGCCGTCGGAATTCACCCCGTTGATCGGGCTGGAGTTGCAGCGGCTGCTCCTGGCAGCGGGCTTGAACCCCGATCTCATGCAAGTGGTCATTGGAGAAGGGCCCGCCGGCGCTGCCTTGATCGATGCGCCCATCGACAAGCTCATCTTCACCGGCAGCGTTGCGACCGGCAAACGCGTCGCGGAAGCCGCTGCGCGAAAGCTGTTGCCGGTCGTGCTGGAGCTGGGCGGCAAAGATCCCATGATCGTGCTCGACGATGCCGACCTGGAGATCGCATCCAGCGGGGCCTTGTGGGGCGCCTTCATGAATGCCGGCCAGACCTGCCTGTCGGTCGAGCGTTGTTACGTCCATCGCAGCCTGTATGAGAAGTTCCTCGAGGTTTGCAGCAGCCAAGATCGCCAAGCTGCGCGTCGGCAATGGAATTGGCTCCGAGGTCGAAATAGGGCCGCTCATCCATGAGCGTCAGTTGCGCATCGTGGACGAGCATGTGCGAGACGCTGTCCTGCATGGCGCGCGCTTGCTGCAGGGCGGAAAGCGCCTGACCGAACTGGGGCCGAACTTCTACGCGCCGACTCTGCTCGCCGACGTGACCCGCGAGATGCGCATCATCCAGGAGGAAACCTTTGGCCCGGTGCTTCCGGTGGCGCCCTTCGACACAGACGACGAGGCCATTCGCCTGGCCAACGACAGCGACTTCGGGCTGGCTGCCAGTGTGTGGACCACAAACCGTCGTCGCGGCGAGGCAATGGCAAAGCGGATCAAAGCCGGCACGGTGATGATCAACGACGTGATCTCGTGCTTTGGGATCGCTGAGGCGCCGCACGGAGGATTCAAGCTCAGCGGCATCGGTCGCACCCACGGCAAGATGGGGCTGGCAGAGATGGTCCAGGTGAAGTACGTCGATACTGACCTGCTTCCCGGCATGCCGAAAGTCTGGTGGTTCGGATACGGAACGAAGCTTCGCCAGCAGATGGATGGATTTATCGATGTGCTGTTTGCCGGAACCTGGGGCAAGAAGCTGAAAGGCGCCCTGCGCTCGGCGGGGCTGTTGCGACGGGGCAATCGCATCTAGGACTCGGTCTCTCTTCATCCACATAGGAGAACCTGTTGGACGGCACTACCGTGTACGTCTTAATCGTGATTTTTGTCGCCACGCTGATTCGATCGGTCTTCGGATTTGGCGAAGCGCTCGATCGCTGTTCCACTGCTCGCTCTGCGGCTTCCGGTCAACGTTGCTGCGCCGCTGGCCGTACTCGTCTCGATTACCGTGGCCGCCGTCATCATTGCGCAGGATTGGCGGAAGATCCACCTGAGCAGTACCGGATGGCTGCTGTTCCCGACGCTGTTTGGTATTCCGCTGGGGCTCCTGCTGCTCACCAGCGGCAACCATCGCCTCGTCAAAGCTGCTCTGGCCCTGGTCATCATGGCGTTCTCGGCGTATGCACTGATCGGCCGAAAGCCTCCGCGAGTTGCACAGCGACAGCCGACTGTGGCTTCTGCTCTTCGGATTCTGCGCCGGCGTGCTGGGAGGTGCTTACGGAATGAACGGGCCACCGCTGGCAATTTACGGCGCCATGCGCCGCTGGTCCGCCCAGCACTTCCGCGCGACCTTGCAGGGATACTTCCTTCCGGCCAGCATCATTGGCATGGCAGGCTATTGGCTGGCCGGTCTGTGGGTCCCCGCCGTAACCCATTATTACCTGATATCGCTGCCGCTCACCCTGGCGGCGGTACTGCTCGGGAGAGTGATCAATCGTCGCCTCCATGGTCGATGCTTTTCTCAAGTACGTTCACGTCGGCCTGGTCGTGATTGGAGCGACGTTGCTGGTTCAGGCGATGCGCAGTTAGCGTCGTCGAATGATTGCCGATCCACATGACTTGTATTCGTTGGCGTAATACACTGGCAATCTGAGAAAATCGACAATGTCGGACGAACTGACCATTGCTGACATTCAACAAGCGTTCTTTGAGTACCGGGCCAATTTCAAAGAGCCGATCACCGGTCTTTGGTACGGTGGAAAGCAGGGAGAGATTGTGAAGGCGCTGCTCACAGCCCTTTCACCGTGGCATGTGGGACTAGAAAACGTTATTTGGAATCAGGCCGCGAAGAACGCGAGCGAGATTCAAGTTGACGTTTGGAGTGCCTTCACTAGTTGCGAGTGTTCAGGTAGGTCTCGGCTGGGTTGACGATGAATGCGTCCTTAATCCCGACTGGTCACGCGCCCCGCAGTATGGTTTCTCTGTTTCAAGCTGGGTTGGACGGGCTACAGGATAGCGTACGGACAGGAACTGCAGTCACAGCAGACGACGCTCGGATTTCACGTCAAGCCAGAGCAAACAACCGTTCCGCGACACTACTTGCGGGATTTGTGAACACGAAGGCGTTAGGCAGTGAAGACGCTGCGATGTTCGGAGTGTCCGTCTACTATGGCGATCATTCGTTTGTGATTGACGGTTCAGCGGTCTTTCCGGGCAGCATTTTCGTCAAACTGCTTAGGAACTTTTTGCCTGAAGAAGGCTTTCGAAGAGATGGCCAAGACTCTTTATGCCGATGAAGAGACAGTATTGCAGCGACTAGGGTTGAAATTGCAATGACCCTTCAGGAACAGCTCGCGCAGCCCCAGACATCACCTGTGCTTTCGTTCCCGGATCGTTCTCGATGTTTGATCTTGGGCTGCTTGGCAATACACGCATTCAGTCTCCGGCCATGTCAATTTCTGAGGATTTCGCCGCAGGCTTTGATGCCCGCCTCGTGGCGGCGCCCAGTCCGGCTGAACCGCGGAGTTGCTTGGCTGGAAGAGAACGCCGAGGAGCTGGGCCAGCACCCAGGTGAATGGTTGCTCATTCAAGGGCGCGAATTGGTTGTGCACAGCCGTGACTTTGCGGATGTTGCGGCGGTGATCCGAGAACGTCGGATAGAGTTCCCCGTTCGTGTACTACGTCCCCACGGACGAAGAATCTAACTGCAGTAACAATCTAGCGTGGCAATTGTCAGCTATCCCGTGTCACTTCGTTACCGGACGGTACCCAACATGGGTGGCCTTCAGCCTGCCGCTGAAGTGAGGCTCTTCAACACTGGCATGACCACAACTACCGTGGCGATCTTCGATTCAGGCTCTCTTTACACGGTATTCAGTCCCGAGCATGCGGGGTTGATCGGAATCGAAGATGTGACGGTGGGAAGCTCGAGAGAATATAAGCACGCTAGGTGCGGCCGCGATCGAGATTTATTTCTTTGACCTGGAAATTCAATTGCCCGAGGCAGGCCCTCGCTTCCCTGGGCAAATCGGTTTCTTCTCCACGCATGCCGCTCGCAACATTTTGGGCCGAAGTGTAATTTTCTCTGCGTTTGAGATTGGCTTCCATGAAGTTGGACAACACATCCATCTGCGTGCTGAAGGTTGAACGGCATTAGCGTCCTTAAGGGGCGCAAGCCTGCTCTTGAGATATTCATCATTACCAGCGATACTGCCTTCATGCCCGAGATGACCGCGACGGACCCTCCGCAGCTTCCCAAGCACAAGCTCAAATACAAGAAGCAATTTCAGCGCGCCTGCAACGAGCCCAACGAAAAAGGAAAGCTCTGCGGCGGACATTTGAAGCGCTGGTTCTACCTGGCTGATGTACTGGAGCAGGCCTGCGGCGACGTCCGTCAAACTTTTGGCGATCAGATGGAGATCTATCGTTGTGAGCATTGCCGGACGCTGTACTTGCCGGGTCCGGATGAGCCGCGCGGGCGCAATGTTGCCGGTGTAGGGAATCAGTCGATCTTCGGGCTGACGCTTACCGCCAAGCCGGGCGAGGAAAAAGAGAAGCAGTAGGGCTCGGTTTGCGCGATAATTGGAAGAGTGGCGGGCTGTGTCCCGCATCTGTTAGGGATGGTCCGGTGCTGTGGGGGCTCCGGAAGTGGGGTTCTGACCAAACGTGTCTGCCAAAGTTTCCGATCTCATTTACGACTGGAACACGATCTATGCCCGCTCCATGGTTCCGGCGGGCAGGGTGTTGCTCAACGACGAGTCGCTGCGCGACGGACTTGCAATCGCCTTCGGTGCGCGATCCGTCCGTTGAGGAGAAGATCGAGATCCTCCATTTAATGGAAGGGGTCGGCATCAACATGCTGGACATGGGCCTGCCCGGCGCCGGTCCTCGTGCGGTGGCGCACTGCGAAGCCCTGGCTCGAGAGATTGGCCGCGCGAAGATGAAGATCAAGCCCAACTGCGCGGCCCGCACCCACCAAAATGACATTCGTCCGATCGCTGAGATTGTGCAGCGCACGGGCGTACCCATTGAGGCCGCGACGTTTATCGGTTCCAGTCCAATCCGGCGCTACACCGAAGATTGGACCGACGACTTCCTGCTCCGCACGACCGAAAGCGCGGTGAAGTATGCGGTCGCGCTGGGACTTGAAGTAATGTACGTGACCGAGGACACCACGCGCTGCGATCCGGAGACCATTCAACGGCTGTACAGTACCGCCATCGCCTGCGGGGCGAAGTCGATCGTCATTTGCGATACCTGCGGACACGCCACGCCTATGGGAGTTGTCGCGCTGCTGCACTTCGTCATTAACGAGGTGGTGAAGCCCTCGGGTGAAAACATTCGTGTTGATTGGCACGGACACTGCGATCGCGGTCTGGCGGTTGCTAATGCTATTGCGGCGCTGGTAGCGGGGGCCGAAGTGGTCCACGCGACGGCGTGTGGTATTGGCGAGCGCGTGGGCAATACCCAGATGGACCAGATGCTGGTGAACTTGAAGCTTCTCGGCATCGAGCCGTGGAAGAGCCAAGACCTTACGAAGCTAAAGGATTATTGCGAAGCGGTGTCGAAAGCCACCGGAGTTCCGATTCCCAAGAACTACCCTGTCGTCGGGGATGATGCCTTCCGCACCGGGACCGGCGTCCATGCGGCCGCTGTTATCAAGGCCTACAAGAAAAACGATGAGATGCTGGCCAACAGTATTTATTCCGGTGTGCCCGCGCATCATTTTGGCATGGAGCAGATCATCGAGATCGGTCCCATGAGCGGCAAGTCGAACGTGCACTTCTGGCTGGAACGTCACGGTATTGCCGCCAGCGATGAACTGGTGGACCGCATCTATCAGCGCGCCAAGGATTCGGACAGAATGCTTACCGATCCCGAGATCATGGAGTGTGTGCAGGCCGCGCCGGGCGTACGACGGTCGCTGGCATCTTAGATCTCCGGGCTGAGGTTATCCACGCGGGTGCTCTGCTCATCGGAATGAACGGCTTGACTGATGGGTTGCGCGGTCGCGGCGACTCCCTAATCTAGGCATTGTCAGTCGGGCTGACAAGCTTCGGGTTTGTGGAAAGTGCCGGCTGCCTCTATGCTCACACCCTCCACGTCCAGGTGGCCATCGACTTTGCTTTCCACGCCTCGAACAAGAACCCAAAAAGGCAGCCCACGGTTGGAGATATCAATTCCACGATCCTTGATCTCACGGACGTACTGCGAACGCGTGGCGGCGATGCATGCCGCGCCCGTGCCGAGGCTATGTGCGCCAGCCATGACCATTAACATACGGTCGGGATGTTTCGGGTGCGGCCCTCGCAGAATAATTCCGTAGTCCATAACGTGAACCTCACCAACTTCCCGCGTTGCTCTTTCGCTAATCATTTCTGTCTGGACCCCGTCCTCCACGCGATAAAGTGAGACTGGATGATTTCCCTCTTTTTCAGGGCCCGGAGATGCCTCGAATCGCCAAGACATCTTGCTCCCATCTTGAATCATGTCCATAACCTCGCGCGCTACTAAATTCGCCCTTGGCGAACCGATCACGTACAAATTGTGTTCTCCGGCAGGAACCTCGGGCGAACAATACTGGCCAGAGACAAGCTCGATTCCGTTAGTTTCACCAAAGATGGATCCGAATGCCGAAACCAAGCCAAGAATGCCAAGGTTATCCCCAAACGTCCGGCGGTCTCGCGGTGCCCCGGGGATACGGCTGCGCCTACTCGGATATTTTGGACTCGCGACAATGAAGGCAGGCAGAGGCTTTTCCGCTTCGAGCATGTCACGCAACAGAGCGATTTGTGAGTTCATACGACGCCGAAGATTGTTGCGCAGTTCCTCAGCAAAGGTTTTCGTTCCACCCTTATCATCAGAGTACAGAATCAGTTCGCGTCCGCGGAGATCGGTCGGTATCTCAACGCCGCGGCGAGCTATCAGAAGAACCGACTTCTTTATGCCGACGGCGTAGCCCAATTCATAAAAGACATTTGGATTTCGTTCGCTAACCTCAGCGATCACAAGTTCTGCTCTTTCAATCATGATGTGTATTTTTTCAAGCAGATCGAACCCGGCACCCGGAATATCGTCCGCTCTAAGACAGTTGAGCTTAATAGAGTCATGAGCTGCCGACTTGATCTGCTTGAACAAATTCCACTGCGAGCCAAAAGGCATCAAGACGAAAACGTAAGGCTTGCCCGCCGTAGTTTCGTGAACGAGTTTTGCGACCGCCGCTGTATCCGATGCCACCCGGCCATTGTATAGCCATGGTCAACCAGGGACGGCGCTCTCGTACGGCCGCCGTTCGCCCGACTCACTTCACCTTGATCAGGACCACCCCGTGCGCCGGGACCGTTGCGGTGAAGCTGTGCTCCATGCGGCCGAGATCTTTGCCCTCCCAAATCAGGCGCACGTTTGCGGATTTCCCCACTCCGAGATCGCGGAACTGCACGGTCACGGGCTCTTGCGGCTCTCCTGTGTTGTAGATTCCGACTGCCTTCGAACCGTCCGCAAGCGGCTTGATCCAGACGTCAATAGGACCGACCCGCCAGACACGGTGACCTTGCAAGCCGAGTGCGTCCTGGTTGATGGCGATCACTTCACGATTGCTGAGGATGGAAAGGATCTCCGGCTTGGTGTTGGCAAGGTCGTTCCCGGCGAGCAACGGCGCGGCCAGTAACGCCCATTGGCTCATGTGCAGGCGATTCTCGTCGAGCGTGAGCTGGCCATTGCCGACTTCGAGCATGTCGGGATCGTTCCAGTGGCCCGGACCGGCGAAGCGCTCGAGACCGTTGTTCTCGACAAATCCCAAGGCGACGATGCTGTTGTAGTTGGGCTCGATGTCACGTGTGGTTCGCCACAAATTACCGCCTGACTGCGCGCCCCAGGTCCAAACCGCATCGACTCCGTACTGGCACAAGCTGTAAACGATGGGACGCCCGGTGGCCTTGAGAGCGTCGCCCATCTTCTTGTAAACCTCCGGCATGTCGCTGTTCTTGTACACCTTGTCGGCGCTGCACCAGTCGTACTTCAAATAGTCGAAACCCCAAGCCGCGTAGGTTCGCGCATCCTGTTCTTCGTGCTGATAGCTGCCCTCGTAACCGGCGCATGTCTTGGGCCCGGGAGAAGAGTAGATGCCGATCTTCAGGCCTTTGTTGTGGACGTAGTCCGCCAGCGCCTTCATGTCGGGAAATCTCTCGTTACCCTGAATATTCCCAGCAGCATCGCGCTGCCCTTGCCAGCAGTCGTCGATGTTGATGTAGGAATAGCCGGCGTCCTTCATGCCGTTCTTTGCCATGGCATCGGCGGCGGCACGGACCACGGCGTCGCTCACTTTGCAGGCGAAGAGGTTCCAACTGTTCCACCCCATCGGCGGTGTGGCCGCGAGCGTGACTTTCTGGGCCTGGAGTTCAGCAGCGGGTAACAACACAATAACCGTAAGTGCGGCGATCAAGACGCGGGGAAAACGGTTCATGTCGAATCCTTTTGGCCTCGGAAGGCCAGGAACTGGCAGCGTCCGTGAGTCTACAAGATGGCCTACGGTGCTCAGGTTTTCGTTTGCATCACGTATAATACGTGTTACACGTATATCACGTGATAACTTGAGAAACCTATGCCACAGGATTCCAACAAACAGAATGTCACGATCAGTCTGAGCAAGCCGACTCTGCGCAAGGCCAAAGTCCTGGCCGCGCGGCGAGATACCTCGATCAGCGGTCTTCTCGCCCAGCAAATTGAGATCCTTGTCGGCGACGAAGAGGCCTACGAGCGCGCTGAACGACAGGCCCTTCAGCTTCTTGACCAAGGCTTCCATCTGGGAGGGGAACGCCCAGCCAGCCGCGACGAATTGCATGAGCGATAGGACGTTTGTCGACACTAACGTCCTCATCTACGCTCACGATATCGATGCCAGGGGCAAGCATGACACTGCCAGGGAACTTTTGGCCGAACTTTGGAGTGGTCGTTCCGGCGTTCTGAGTACGCAAGTGTTGCAGGAATTCTACGTTAATGTGACCCGGAAGATCGCGCACCCGTTGCCCAAAGAGTCTGGCCGGCTCGTAGTGAGTACTTATGCGACCTGGTGCATGGAAACCACAGCCGCGGAAATCTCGACCGCATTTCGGATTGAGGATGAAGCTCACATCGGATTTTGGGATGCGCTCATTGTTGCTTCTGCGCTGAAGAGCGGAGCAACCAGGATCCTCTCCGAAGACCTGAATGCGGGACAGTTGATCGCCGGCATCCGAATCGAGAACCCATTCGCCAGAATCCGTTGATTGGGCCCTGGCTTTAGCAGGTAGTGAGTTCGCAGCTGAAAGCAGCGGCGTCAGCTTGCGCGCTTTCGCTTCCCGCAACCGCCGTATTAGTATTGGGCATCGCCCATGGGTCTCGGTCCTCCAGCGCGCGCCATCTCCGGAGAAGAATTTCCTTTCGGCGAATCCCAGTCTTCGCGGTCGGCGCAGCAGCAAGTGGCGCGTGTGGCTGAACTGCGCAAGGTGCATGAAGCATTTGCCTGGTTCCGCTCGCACGCTCGCGAACTGGAAGACTTACAACTGGAAGTGACAGGGATCGCAGCGCCTCCGTGGGGTGAGGCTGCACGCGGCGCATGGCTCAAGTCACGCTTTAGCGACCTGGGGCTCGCCGATGTCCACCAGGATGAGCTCGGGAATGTCTTTGCGATCCGCCCCGGTACCGATCCGAGCGCGCCTTACATCGCGTTGAGCGCACATATTGACACCGTGTTTCCCGTGGGAACGCCAATCGAGGTGCGTCGCGATGCCGGAAAGCTCTATGGGCCTGGCATCTCCGACAATTCCTCAGGAGTTATCGCCCTGCTGGCGATTGCAGGAGCCATGCGAGCGGCGAATCTATCGAATGCCGCTCCGGTCCTCTTCATCGGTGACGTAGGCGAGGAGGGCGAAGGCGACCTGCGCGGCATGCGTCACATCTTTCAGCAGCCCAAATGGTCCGCGACCATAGCTTCGCTGGTGGTGCTCGACGGCGCAGGAACGGACACCATAATCGCCGAAGGTCTCGGCAGCCGGCGTTATGAGGTCGCGGTACGCGGCCACGGCGGCCATTCCTGGAGCGACTTCGGCGTCGCTAATCCCATCATTGCCCTGGCGCGGATCATCGATCGCTTCACCCGCACGCCGGTACCGGCCCAACCGAAGACGACCTACAACATCGGCATGATTACCGGTGGGACGTCCGTCAACTCCATTCCCGAGTCGGCGACCATGAAGGTGGACACCCGGTCGGCCTCCGTGGAACAACTCGACCGCTTGGAGAGCGCCCTCCACGAAGCGGTCGATTCTGCCATCCCCGAGCTTACCGGCCGCAAGAAACAAGAGCTTCTGACGGCGGAGGTCCGTATGATTGGCAATCGGCCCGCGGCTGATCTCCCAGTGGAGTCGCAATTGCTGAAGGCCATCCGCGCCGTGGATGCACAACTCAACAATGTCGCTCGTATTCAGCGGGCATCCACAGACGCCAATGTCCCACTGTCGCTCGGCCGGGAAGCAATCGCCATCGGTGCCGGAGGCAGCGGCGGCGGCGCCCATACCCTCAGCGAATGGTACGACCCGAGCGGACGCGACATCGGACTGAAGCGCATCCTGCTGCTCATCCTCACACTCGCCGGAGTGTCGGACGAATGAAACAGCTTCTTTGGGTGGTTCTAGGGTTGCTCGCTGTGAACACAAGCTCCGCGCCGGCTCAGAATAGATCTGCAGGCGGTCCGTCCCCCGACACCATTTTCATCAACGGCGACATCTACACGCAGGCGGCCCCGGCTCGTGCGCAGGCCATGGCGGTGCGCGACGGACGCGTTATCGCCGTCGGTTCCAATGATGACATCCGCAAGCTGAAGAGTGCCCAGACGCTGGTTGTCGACCTGGGCGGCCATTTTGTGATGCCGGGCTTTAACGATGCGCATGCGCATCTGGCCTCAGGAGGCCTTCGCCACTTCGAGGTCGATCTGACAGGTGTCCGGTCGCTGCAGGAGATGCAGGACCGCATCGCCGCGTACACCAAGAACATGGAGCCAGGGATGTGGGTGATTGGCGGCGGCTGGGACCACACTCTATGGGTAGGCCAGCAACTGCCCACGCGGCAGGACCTTGACGCGGTGACCGGCAATCATCCTGCTTTCCTCGGCCGGGTGGATGGTCATATCTCGGTTGGCAATACCGCTGCCCTGAAGGTAGCGGGAATCACTGCGAGCGCACCCGACCCGCCTGGGGGCAAGATTGATCATGATGTCCACGGCGAGCCGACCGGAATCATCCGCGAAGAGCCGGCCGAAACCCTGGTGTGGTCAAAGATACCGCCACCCACTCGCGCGCAGAGACGCCGGGGGGCAGAGTATGCATTGGCCAACGCCGCCCGATGGGGGATCACCTCGGCCCAAGACAACTCCGCTTGGGAAGACTTTCTTGCTTATGAAGATCTGGAACGGGAAGGCAAGCTCACCTTGCGTATCAGCGAGTGGCTTGACTTCAATGACTCGATAGGACTGCTGGAGGCGCATCGCGCGCATCATCCTGCGGACGACCCCATGCTGCACACTGCCATGCTGAAAGGCTTCATGGATGGATCGCTCGGTTCGCGCACCGCAGCGCTGCTGGCGCCGTATTCCGACGATCCTGGCAACTCAGGCTTGCGACGGTATGAGGAA
This sequence comes from uncultured Acidobacteriaceae bacterium, assembly GCA_963840905.1. Lineage (GTDB taxonomy): Bacteria > Acidobacteriota > Terriglobia > Terriglobales > Acidobacteriaceae > Bog-257. Next base: position 55,381 of record CAWJAO010000003.1, on the reverse strand, counting down.
GAGAAATTGAGTCGCATGTCGATTGAGCGAGCGCTCGCCGGCTTTCAGATCGGCTTCCATGCCATTGGAGATCGCGCGGTGCAAATGGCGCTTGACGCCTTTGCCGAGGCGGAGCGCAGCGCAAAGGAGAACGGCAAGGCGCGCGACTTCCGCTTCCGTATTGAGCACGATCAGGTGGTCACGCCCGCTCAGTTTGAGCAGTACAAGAAGCTGGGAGTTATCGCGTCCATGCAGCCCAGCCATTTGCTGACCGACATGAACTGGGTGATGGGACGTATCGGCCCCGAGCGTGCGAAGACCTCCTACGCCTGGAAGGAGTTTCTCGACCATGGTGTGCCGCTGGCGTTCGGTACGGACTACCCGGTCGAACCGATCACCCCGTTCCGCGGACTCTATGCGGCTGTCACCCGCAAGAACGAGGCGGGCACCAAAGAGTATTTGCCGGAGCAGAAGCTCACCATCGAGCAAGCCATTGCCGCTTACACGACGGGCTCGGCTTACGCCCAGTTTGCCGAGAAAGAGAAGGGAACACTTGCGCCTGGCATGCTCGCCGACTTCGTGGTGCTGGACCGCGATCTGACCCAGATAGCGCCGCCGGAAATCCTGAAAACCCGCGTGCTCAGGACCGTGGTCGGAGGCAAGACGGTGTACGGGTCGGGTAAATGACCTGCCCCAGTTTCTGGATGGCTGGCTCCCCGCAGCCTGGCCCAAGTCATCCGCCTGCATGCAGCAACCGGGCGGGAGGAGTTCTTTTCCTACCCGCCCGGTCGAATGACCGCATAGCCACCTCGCACCCTATGGAGCGAAGTAGGTAGAGATGTCCAGCATCAGTTGGGTGAGGCTGGACGCATAAGCATCGATGGAGCCATTGGTGGTGGCTACGATCGCCATGTTGTTGGTGATAAATTCATCGGGAGCGTTCAGCGTAGAGACCGCCGGCTGCGTAGCTCCATCGGCCCACAGCGTCAGATAGCCCAGTCCGCCGCCCTCGGGCACCACCGTGGCATTCAAAACGTACGCTTGGGCTGTAGCAGGGATCCCGCACGGGCTGTTGACCACGCTCACGGCAATAGGTCCGCTGAAGGCCCCGCTTCCCTGGCGCGTGTCCAGGACCCGGCAAGGATTCGTCACATAGAGTGATAAGCCGTTCCCACCCCCGGGGGCGGCGAAATAGCCATTGATGTCGATGAGCAAGTTGGTGTCGTTGGTCGGGTAGACAGAAATGTCTCCGCCCGTCCCAGCAGCTACGAGCGCCGCGTTGGCTACGATCGTTCCGGTTAGGTCATTGAGAGTGGAGACATGGGGCTGTGAACTACCTGCCGGCCAAACCGTCAGGTAGGACAGGGGGCCGTTCGGTATGGCGGTAATGTTTAGCGAATAGACTTTGGCCGTAGCGGGCACGGTGCAGCCAGGGGCGTCGGTTATTTTAAAATAGGCTATCATCCCGCCCGGAATCGGCCCCGTGCCACCGTAGTGCGGTCGCGTGTCCAGGACACGGCAAGGGGGCAGAGTATAGAACGTAAGCGATGAGGTTTTTGCCGGCGCGAAGTACCCGTCAATGTCGAGCAAGACATTCGTCGTGTCACTGGCGAAGACACTCACTGCGCCGCCGCCGGTGCCTGCGGCCACGATGGCAGCATTGGCCTTGATCCGGCCATCCAGCGAATTCAAGGTTGAAACCACGGGCTGGGTCTGTCCGGTGGGCCACACGGTAAGGTATCCCAAACGACCCATCGGGACGGCCGTGACGTTTAGTGAAAATGCGGTAGCACCGAGCGGAATTCCACAACTGCCCTGTCCGATCGGGAAATTCCGCGACGTGCCTCCCTGAATCGGCGGGCCGCCAAAAGTTCCATTCTGACTTCGGGTATCTACCACCCGGCACGGAGTCACGGGAACGAATTGCAACGCTGCTGCACCGGGTTGCCCGGTGGCCGAGTCTACTTCATCCTGAGCGAGGGCCGACATCGCCGTCGCGGCGAGAGCGAGCACAAGCAGGAACCTTCCAAATCGACAAACAATTTGCATGCAATATCTCCACAATCCTCTTGAGCAGACGGGACTTACCTCGACTGCCCTTGTTACAGCGTCCCGGCTGGCGCATCTGTAAGCTCCTATAACAAGCTTGATATGCGGGGCCAGTCCAAAGGCGCTAGCGGTTAATTGTTGGGAGGTACAGCAGAGTTCTGGTAGTCCGCCACCCCGGAGTCGCCGTTTATTGTGTCCACGGCCAGATTATCTATACTAAACCCCTTCGCGGGTCCTCACCAAATAGATCAGGAGGCATCAAGCCGGTCAACCTGTTCCGGGGTCGGCGCGTCGCGGTTACAGGTTGGAACGAAGGCAGCACCAAGTCGTGTTCTCCAGGAGAGCTTACCTTCGAACAGGCGATCGCCGCCTACACAATGCCCTTCCATTTGGAAAAATACCAGTCCCATGGGCGTGTTTGTTGTTGCTTCCATGAGGACATGAGCGCATAGTCGCCAGTAAATCCACATTGAGTGTAGAAGCACATGCCTACGATGCGCCGCCCGCTGTTGTGCCTTCTCGGAATCGTCTTTGTTGGAATGTCTCTCACCGCGTACGCGCAATCGGCCCTTCGATTTGTGGCGGTGACACCTTGCAGGGTGGTCGATACCAGATGGATTAGTGGACCGTTCGGAGGTCCGCCGATACCGGAGTTGGGTTCTCGCGATTTCGCTCTTCCCAGCGGCCCCTGCACGAGCATTCCAACCACGGCCGCTGCGTATTCTCTGAATGTCACAGTGGTTCCACATGGCGCCCTGGGCTATCTGACGGTGTGGCCGACGGGGCAGCAACGTCCGGTAGTATCCACGCTGAATTCCGTGGATGGCCGAGTCAAGGCCAACGCCGTCATTGTGCCTGCGGGAAGCAATCAATCCATCAGCGTCTATGCCACCAATACGACTGACGTCGTGCTGGATATCAATGGCTACTTCATATCGGCAACCGATACTACTGCACTTGACTTCTACCCGTTACCCCCATGCCGCGTTGCCGACACGCGCAAAGATACCTTCCCCATGGACCTGGGACCGCCTTCCTTGACTGGCCTGCAGAATCGCGACCTACCGATACTCGAAGCAACCACCTGCAATATTCCTTCCAGTGCTGCAGCTTATTCGTTGAACTTTACCGTTGTTCCACACGGCACGCTGGGTTACTTGACGGTCTGGCCCACGGGACAAACCCGTCCCACCGTTTCAACCCTGAACGATGTCCCCGGTAAGGTCATTGCAAATGCGGCAATTGTCCCGGCGGGTGATGGCGGCGAGATCTCGGTTTATCCGAGCAATGACACGGACTTGGTTATTGACATTAACGGCTACTTCGCGGCTCCGGGCTCAGGTGGTTCGCCGCTTTACGTACTTTCCCCTTGTCGAGTGCTGGATACACGTCAAACCCTGGGTGCCTTCAGCGGAAAAATCCCGATTGACATCGTCGATAGCTTTTGTGGTGTCCCCGATGTAGCCCAGGCGTTCGTGCTGAACGCCACGGCTATTCCACCTGGCAGCCTCGGCTACCTGACCTTGTGGCCTGACGGCGCAGATCAGCCGCTGGTCTCAACCCTGAACGCCGCGGACGGCTCCATCACTAACAACATGGCGATCGTGCCCACGACCAACGGTTGGATCGATGCCTATGCATCGGGTCCAACCCAGCTGGTGCTGGATATTTTCAGCTACTTTGCCCCGATCACCCCGAGTATTACGACCAGCGCGCTGCCTTCCGGCGTCTTGAATTCTCCGTATAGCGTTTCACTGCAAGCCGTCGATGGGTTTCCCCCGTATACCTGGAGCTTAACGGGCACTGGTAAGCTGCCCCAGGGTTTGTCCCTCAGCAGCAGCGGTTTGATCTCCGGGACACCTACCGCGTATGGAACTTCAAACTTCACGGTGCAGGTCACAGATACTCAGGCACAGACGGCTACTGCGCCCTTGAGTATCACTATTCAGCAAGCTTTACCGTTGTACATAACTACTTACTCTCTCAACGACGGAGCCCAGGGTGTGCCCTATAGCGCTTCCTTGATGGCTACCGGAGGCGTGCTGCCCTACACGTGGACTATCATCGCGGGCTCTTTGCCGGCCGGCCTGGTACTTAGCAGCGGCGGGGCAATCACTGGTACGCCAACGAACCAGGGAACATCTCAATTTACGGTTCAAGTTACCGATTTCGAAGACCCTCCCCAGACTGCGGCCACGACCCTTAGCCTTACGATTGATCCCAACCTGCCGCCGGTGCTGAGTTACATGAGTCCGCAGTCGGGGCCCGCGGGCGGAGGCTCTTTCACGCTGCAGCTTTCCGGAAGCGGCTTCAATTCGGGTTCGGTAGTGCAATGGAATGGCTCGCCTCGGGCGACCACGTTCGATGGATATCAATTAAGTGCGACGATTCTGGCTTCGGATGTCCAGACCCTGGGAAACAACTCCGTCACGGTATACAACGCGCCGCCAGGGGGAGGGCTGTCTGCGCCCCTGACATTCACGGTTTACCTGCCGCTGGCCACTAACGATCTTGTTTACAACCCGGTGACCCAGCTTCTGTACGCGTCGATTCCAAGCAGCGCTGGGCCATCACTTGGCAACAGCGTCGTTTCCATCGATCCCGCAACTGGAGTGCTGGGCACTCCAATCTGGGTGGGCAGCGAGCCTACCAAGCTGGCGCTCTCCAGTGATGGTACGGTCTTGTGGGTTGGACTCAACGGGGCGGGAGCAGTCCGCAAAGTGGACCTCACGACCATGCAAGCGGGTGTTCAATTCACCCTGGGAGGAGGCACCGGTCTCTACAATCCGCCCAGTGTGGCCTCCGCGCTGTCCGTTATGCCTGGAAGCCCCAATACAGTCGTAGTTTCCGGCAGTCAGTCCTTTTATGGGGGGACCACCGCCATCTACGATAACGGGATTCCGCGACCCAATACCAGCACTACGCTCTTCGGCGGGTTGGTCTTTTCGCCGACAGGGCACGAGATATACGGCATAGGCGGCAGCTACACCTCCGGCTACTACTTGATGACCGTGGACTCTACGGGCATCACCGGGACGACCGAGAAGAACAGCAACGTTTTCTCCAGCGATATTCGCTACGACAGCGGAAGAGTGTATCTGACCAACGGGCAGGTCCTCGATGCCGAGCAGGGGACTCTGCTGGGGACCTTCTATGCAAGTCAAGGTCAAGCGGCAAATGGACCAGTGGCGCCGGATTCTACCATCGGCCGGGCTTGGATATTGACCGGCGCCAGTTCCACAAACGCCATCGCAGCCTACGACCTCTCCACCTTCGTTCTCAAAGGCTACATCGGCGCGAGCTTGAATGGTGACGGATTCTCGTCGCTGGTGCGCTGGGGGCAGAACGGACTGGCATTTCGGACGAGCACATTGGGAGCTCCGACAGCCTCAGCGGTGTACATCCTGACCTCTCCGCTGGTGCGGGACCTCTCCCAGACGTTAGCGGATGTTGCCGTGGGAGCTACCGGGCCGAGCTCAGGTACCACAGGAAGCGTGCTTAGCTACACCCTTACGGTTACCAATCATGGGCCAAACTCTGCCAGTCCAGTCGTGCTTACCGACAGCATCCCTCAGGGAACGGTCTTCAACTCCGCAACCACCAGCCAGGGTTATTGCAGTGGGACCTATGTTGTCCTGTGCAATCTGGGAACGCTGACCAACAACGCTTCGGCTACGGTGACGATCAACGTAACCGCCCTCACTGCGGGGGCCGTGCAGAACACGGGGCAGGTTAGCGCGGCGCAGGGTGATCCCAACTTGGCGAACAACACCGCCATCACCAGCACCGTCATCACAGGGTCGCCTTACAATCCGCTGCCAACTCTGTCGGCTATTTCACCGTCGTTTGTTCAAGCCGGCTCCGATTCCTTCACCCTGACCCTCAGCGGGAGTCAATTCACTTCAACCTCACAGGCCTTATGGAATGGGACCGCTCTGCCGACTACGTATTCGAGCTCCACGCAGTTGACAGCGCAGGTTGACAGCTCCCTGATCGCCAGCATGAACTGGGCTTGGATCACTGTGTCCAACCCAGCGCCGGGGGGTGGGGTTTCTGCCGCCCAAGCGATCACCGTATATAACCAGGTCAATCTGGACACCAACCATCTCGTGTTCGACCCCTTCACGCGCCAGCTCTATGTGAGCGTTCCCGGTACTGCTCCACAATTGCAGGGCAACAGCATCGTGAGCATTAATCCCAATACCGGCACTCTCGGGACTCCGGTAAACATAGGAAGTGAACCCGGCAAGGTGGCTGAATCGGATGACGGCCTGTATCTCTATACCTTGCTGCAGGGCGCTGATAGCTTGGCTCGGTACAACCTGGTCACCGGAGTTGCCGATGCGACCACCTACCCGCTTTCAAGTTGGGGAACCGGTCGGGATCTGACGGTCCTCCCGGGGTCCGACAACACCGTTGTCATCGATTTGGGCTCGTCGGTGGGCAGTGGAGTCTTCGACATCGCGCAAGGTGTTGGTACCTTCCGTAGCAAGTTCAGCGGAATCTACACCGGGTCGAGCCTTGCGTGCCCGGACGCCAGCCACCTTTATACCCAGGACGGAGATACGAGCGGTTCTGAGTTCTACCGCTCGGCGATTGACGAATCCGGGGTCACCGTCATCGATGGCAGTACGCTAAACGGTATGGGAGGGTCTGGAACAGCGTTCAAATTGCAAAGTGGGCTGGTATACGGGTCGTCCGGTGGCTTCGCCGATCCTACGACAACCCCACCCCGACAGTTGGGGCAATACCAGATCTACAGTGCTCTCGGCGGCTATCAGTCGATACAGGGAGTCAATGTCGCACCCGATCAGCCATTGGATCGCGTGTTCTTCCTGGGCAACAACTTCTTCGGTGCGGATCCCATACTGATGTCCTTCGACCAGGCTCGTTACGAGTTGCTGGCCTACAACCTGTTCCCTCAGAACAATGCCGGCCCCGACTTGGTTCGCTGGGGAAAGGACGGACTGGCTTTTCAGGTCGGAGGCGGCTTTGGACAAGGTCCCGGCTCCGGTCGAGTCATTCTTTTGCGGGGGGCATTTGTTCTGCCGGAGTGGGGAACCACGAACCCAACACCTGGATTGACGTTGGTGTCGCCCTCGGGCGCCCAGTCAGGCGGAGGCAACTTCTATCTAACGGCGACGGGTTCGAACTTTGTGCCCGGCTCGGTTCTTCTCTGGAATGGGTCAGAGCGGACCACGACGTATCTCGATGCCGCGCATCTGAAAGTGGCAATACCGGCGGCTGACATTGCTGCACCTGGCACGGCAACGCTCACAGTCGTGAATCCGGGCAGTGCGCCCTCAGGAGGAGTTTCGTTCCAGATTCACTAGATCAGTTTTCGAAGAAGGCCCGACCCCGCATCGCGGGGTCGCAAGGCCAAGCGACGCTCCGCCCAGGAGCTCCACAAGCTGCTGAAGCAATAGTTCTGCTTCTGAAATAGTGATCGATCAGGAGTCCCCAGGCGGTTGGCGCAGTCCTGCCCGGGCCACCCCCGCTTGGTAACGAATTCCCCGCCACTTGCGTCTAACAGCTTGAGAAACCGCAGTGAATCCCCTCACAATTCAGTCAGCGAAGTCACGGCGACTGTATAATTTTCTTTAGGCTCAATAGTCGGAGGACAGACACTTGATGGATCCGCAAGTTTCAGATTTCGGGCAAAGATTTAAGGCCAATCGCTTTGCCTCAACTTTGGTGGTCCTGGCCACCCTGACGCTAGGTATTCTGATTGGCACGGTTGTCTCCGGGGGTGTAAAGGGCAAGGAGAAGAACCCTTCTGCTGACGCAACCCCGCTGCAGGTCCCCTCGCCGGTGCAGTTGTCGAACCAGTTTTCCCAGATCGCTCGCCAGATGGAGCCGTCGGTGGTCAACATCAGCACCGAAACCTCGATCAAGAACCCTCACGGAAGCCGGAAAGGCACGCCCCAGGGCGAAGAAGGGCCCGGTGGCGGTGACGACGACAGCCCCTTCCAGGACTTCTTTAACCGCTTCTTTGGTGGGCAGGGGGAAGGGCCAGGGCGGTCAAGGCGGCGACAGGGTCTGGGCCCTGACGATCTTCGCGAACGTTCCCTGGGTTCCGGCGTCATCGTCGACTCCAAGGGCTACATTGTTACCAACAATCACGTCGTCGAGAAGGCCGATCGCATCCGCGTGAAGCTGATGGACGATCCCGCGACCGTGACCTACGACGCCACCGTGATCGGTGTCGACAAGGAAACCGATCTGGCGGTCATCAAGATTGACGCCAAGAAGTCGCTACCCGCCGCGAAGCTGGGCAACTCTGACAGCATGTCGGTCGGCGACTGGGTGCTCGCGGTGGGAAGTCCGTTCGGTCTCGACGAGACCGTCACCGCCGGCATCGTTTCCGCCAAGGGCCGCAACATCGTTCCCAACCGGCAGTTTGAGTCGTTCATCCAAACCGACGCCGCCATCAATCCCGGCAATTCTGGCGGTCCGCTGGTGAACATGGCGGGCGAAGTGATCGGGATCAATACAGCTATCTACACCAGTGGAGGCGGATACCAGGGCGTCGGCTTTGCGATGCCGTCCAACACCGTTGTCGCGGTCTACAACCAACTGATCGGACCGGAGCACAAGGTTTCGCGCGGTTCGATCGGAGTGGAGTTCAACGCCGTTCCGAATCCGGCGGTGGCACGCGTCTATGGAGTCACGAGCGGCGTCACCATCGCTCACGTTACGCCCAACGGCCCGGCCGACAAGGCTGGGCTGAAGACCGGCGACACCATCGTTTCCGTCAACGGCAAACAGGTGAAGACGGGCGACGAACTGGTGGCCGAGATTTCCGCCATCAAGCCCGGAAGCACCGCCAAGATCGGGTACGTTCGCAATGGCAAGACCTCCACTACCGACGTCACCATTGCTGACCGTTCCAAGCTCTTCGCCGCTCGCCTAGGCGATCAGGAGGAGGGCGGTGAGCAGGCCCAGCCGCAGGAAAGTAAGTTTGGCAGTCAAAGTTCGCAGCATCACGCCGGACATGGCCAGCCGCTACCAGCTGCCGAATACCAAGGGTGTCATCGTGCAAGACGTGAAACCCGACGGCTTCGGCGACACCGTGGGATTGAGCCGCGGCGATGTCATCCTTGAGATCAACAAGCAGCCGGTGAACAGCGAGGACGATTTCCAGAAGATCGAGTCGCAGGTCAAGAGCGGCCAGGACGTTGTCTTCCTGGTTCGTCCGCGCGGTACGCGAGACAACACCACGGTCTTCATGGGAGGGACCCTGCAGTAACCGGTAGGTACCCGTTGACCGGCAGTGGTCGGGTCACAACTAAGCAATCCAACCGGCGGCACTGGGGCGTCGAACCAAAACGACGCCCGGTGCCGCCGGTGTTTCATTTTGGGATTCGGGTCGCTTTTTCTTGTTTCCATCAGGTTAAAGCTTCATTACAATGGAGCCGCATTACCGGATTTCATAGATTTTTCTCTGAGGTGGTCGTTGCCTATCGAAAATCGTATATCTCAATCCGCTGGTCATTCTGGTCTCGCGTTGCTGCTCGTGGCCAGCGTGGCGTTCGCGACCACAACAACCAAGACAAAAACCAAGCACGCCCAGATCACCAAGACCCATTCCTCCATCCCATCATCATTCCGCCAAGTCCAGCCAAGAAAACGTGCATCCCGTTCGCACGGTCAGCGCGGGATCGACGAGCAACGCACCGTGGAGATCCAGAACGCCCTCATCAAGGAGCATTACCTTAGCGGTGAGCCGTCCGGCACCTGGGACGAGGCTACCCGCGACGCCATGACCCGCTACCAGGCGGCCAACGGCTGGCAGACGAAGCTCACGCCCGATTCCCGGGCGCTGATCAAACTGGGCCTGGGACCCGATCATAAGGGCCTGCTGAATCCCGAGACGGCGAACATTCCTTCGCCGCATGAACTTGGGGTGGACAGCGGGACCCAGCCCGGAGGCTCGACCGAGCAGCAATAACCAAGACAACGTAATCGAGAGTGGAAGGCGCGGAGATTCCGCGCCTTCTGTATTTCCATCGCAAGTCGGTGTGCTAATCTCATCCGTCCGTTTCATAACGGCAGCGAGGAATCATGAGCCAGCAAGAACACAACTTCCGTATGGACTACATTGAATTTCCGGCCACCAACATTGAGGCGACCAAAAGTTCTACACCCAGGTGTTTGGCTGGGAATTCACCGACTACGGTCCGGGCTACACCAGCTTCCACGACGGCCGTCTCGGTGGAGGCTTCAACACCGAGTCCCAGCCCGCCGGGGCCGATGGCGCAAAGACCCGCGGCGTGCTGGTCGTTCTCTACGCCACATCCCTTGACGACACCCGCGCCAAGGTGATCGCAGCCGGCGGGAAGATCGTCCGCGAGATCTTCGAGTTTCCCGGCGGCAAGCGCTTCCACTTCGCCGATCCGAACGGCAACGAACTGGCAGTCTGGAGCGAGTAAATGCCGGCCATCCCAGGACCGCCAGACCGTCGACTCAGCCTGGCGGCAACACCAGGCTCAATGCCTTGCTGATCCGGAGCATCGTTGTCGGCGCGCTCGGCGGCCTGCTCTTCGGATTCGACACCGCAGTCATCGCCGGCACCACGCAACAGCTCACCCAGGTGTTCAACCTGACCGCAAAAGAGCTGGGCTTTACCGTCTCGATCGCGCTTCTGGGCACCATCATCGGGGCCATGTTCTCGGGCATTCTGGGCGACCGGCTAGGCGGCCGCGAGAGCCTGCGCATCCTGGCCGGCGTTCTACATCATTTCCGCTCTCGGCTGCGCCTTCGCCTGGAACTGGCCTTCGCTGCTCATCTTCCGCTTCATTGGCGGACTCGGCATTGGCGGCTCCTCAGTTCTGGGGCCGGTGTACATCGCCGAGATCGCTCCCGCGCGCTGGCGAGGGCTGCTGGTGGGCTCGTTCCAGATCAACATCGTGATCGGAATCCTGGTCGCCTATCTCAGCAACTACCTGATCGAGCTGGCCAGCTTTGGCATGAACGAATGGCGCTGGCAGCTTGGCATCGCTGCTGCTCCGGCCATCCTGTTCCTGATTATGCTGTTCGGCATTCCCCGAAGCGCGCGCTGGCTGGTGACGCAATATCGCCTGCCTGAGGCGCTCGAGGTCCTGAAGAACTTTGGCTCGGACAATCCTCAGGGCGAACTGGACGAGATCGTCGCCTCGGTGCACGTGGAGGACGCGCCCCACTCCGAGCCGCTCTTCCAGCGCAAGTATTTGCTTCCGATCTATCTCGCCTTCACCGTCGCGGCCTTCAATCAGCTCGCCGGAATCAACGCCATCCTGTATTACCTGAACTACATCTTCGCCATGGCGGGATTCAACAAGGTCTCAGGCGACCTGCAGGCGGTCGCGGTGGGCGCGATGAACCTGCTGGCGACGCTGGTGGGCATGTCGCTCATCGACAAGCTGGGCCGCAAGACGCTGCTGCTGATTGGCGCAGTCGGCATGACCTTCTGCCTGAGCGGAGTGGCCGTAATCTTCTTCAGCCATCAGCACCAGGGGCTGCTGGTCTGGTTCCTGGTCGCCTACATCGCGTTCTTCGCGATCTCTGAAGGCGCAGTCATCTGGGTGTACATCAGCGAAGTATTTCCCAACCGCGTTCGCTCCAAGGGGCAGAGCCTGGGTAGCTCGACTCACTGGATCATGAACTTCGCCATCTCGCTGGTCTTTCCGTATTTCGCAATGCGCTTCGGTGGGGGGTATCCATTCGTATTCTTCGCCGCCATGATGGCCCTGATGTTCTTCGTCGTGTTGTTCACCTTCCCCGAAACCAAGGGTGTCACGCTGGAGCAGATGCAGCACAAGCTGGGGATTGAGTACTAGGCACGGTGCCAAGGTTGTGAACTCTCCTTGACTTGTTCGCAATTTGCGAACATCCTAGTTAGTGCACATAATCAGCCGGAAAAAGCTGTTGCAGGCTGCTCGACAGCATAGCGACCTCTTTGCTCCGCTGGATGTGTGGTACCGGGTGGCAAAGAAGGCAAATTGGAAAACGCTGAGTGAGGTGAGGGCGACATTCCCATCGGCCGATGCCGTTGGCAAGTACACCGTGTTCAACATCAAAGGGAACGCATATCGCCTAATCGTCGAAATCAATTATCGCAGCCGACGGCTGTTTGTTCGGCATGTCCTGACACACGCTGAATATGACCGGGGGAGTTGGAAGCCATGAATGCAGCGATTGCCAATCCCGCTTACACAAACTTGCTGGCCAAGGTGCCTCCCAAAGTCATCCGCAGCGAAGCGGAGAACGAATACTACATTGAGGCGCTTTATGCACTTGAGCAAAAGCGGTCGCTGACCCGCGAAGAAAAAGAATTCGCCGATCTGCTCACGCTTCTGATCGAAGACTTTGAGGAGAGGCGCTACCAGATGCCGCCTGCGACGCCGCTCCAGGCGCTGTCATTCTTGATGGAGCAACACAGTCTGAAACAAAAGGATCTCGCAGACATCTTCGGGGCCCGCAGCTTGGTTTCGGAAGTGATGAATGGGAAGCGAGAGCTTACGAAGGAGCAGATTCGACGGTTGAGCCAGCGATTTCACGTGTCGCCAGAGATCTTCTTCTAGCTGACATTCAACTTGGATAACCTGCTCACAGAGCGCCATCGGAAATTGGATGAACGTCTGCTCTCGAGTGTTTGCTTTTTGCCCTTTGCCCTCCTGGCTGTCTGGTTCCTGCCCCTTGCTTGCGTATCTGCGCTTCCGGGTTTTAGGTTTCGAGCGTAGGATTGCGGAGCGCTACATCGCGAAAACTACTGGAGCAAATCTCGAATGAAGCGTAGTCTTCCTGTGCTGGCCGTTGTCCTCCTTGGGTGCTGCGTATTCGCGCAGTCCCCTTCCACCACTTCCGATCCCTACAAACCGGTGCTCGACCGTCTGCAATCCATCACCGTGATTCCCTTGGCGACCTGGCAGGCCCACGCCGCTGACCTTCCGCACGGCGAAGACCCAGCGTTAGGCACTTCTGACTGGCAGGCGGTGAAGTTGAAGGAAGACTGGCAAGGGTTCCCGCTGGCTGCGCCAAACATTCGAAGTCCCGGCGCAGTTGAACGGCTACAGCCTGCAGGGCGCGCGTATTGCTCTCGACCTGCACGTCAGCAGCGACGACGCCATCCTGATCAGCGTCTTCTCCAACGGCAACATGGTGTCGCGCACCGACGAAGACGGCCAGGTACCAGTCACTCTCATCGAGGACGCGCAGCCCGGCCAGAAGTTGGTGCTCGCTGTTCGCGTGCTGGACACCGGCGGTGGCGGCTGTTGTGGCGGTGACTCCACCCGCATTCAGCAAGCTGAGCTTCACGTAGAGCCTCCTCCCAACCGTCCCGATCCCGCGCTCATGCGGCTGCAAATTCTCTCGGCTGAGCCGGTCATTGCCGCCTATCCCGACGGCAAGGCCGAGCGGGAACAGCAACTGAGCGCAGCCGTGAAAGCCATAAACCTCAAGGCGCTCGACCACAGCGACCAGCAGGCATTCGACGCGTCCCTCCGCGACGCTCAAACCAAGCTTGAAGCCCTGCGCCCGTACATGAAGCAGTTCAGCATCGCCGCCGTCGGCAACAGCCACATCGACATGGCGTGGCTGTGGCCGTGGACGGAGACCGTCGAGGTTGTGCGCAACACATTCGGCACCGCGCTGCAACTGATGCGCGAATATCCCGACTTCAAATTCACCGCCAGCGCCGCGCAGGCCTACGAATGGATCGAAGAAAAGTATCCGGCGATGTTCCAGGAGATCCAGCAGCGGGTGAAAGAAGGCCGCTGGGAGGTCATCGGCGGCATGTGGGTCGAGCCGGACCTCAACATGCCCGACGGCGAATCGCTGGTGCGCCAGATACTCTACGGCAAGCGCTACTTCAAGCAGAAGTTCGATAAAGACATCAACATTGGCTGGAACCCCGACTCGTTCGGCTACAACTGGCAACTGCCGCAGATCTACAAGCGCTCCGGCATCGACTACTTCGTCACCCAGAAGCTGCTCTGGGCCTCGGAGTTCACCAAGTTTCCCTATCGGTTGTTCTGGTGGCAGGCGCCCGACGGCAGCCGCCTGCTGACCTACTTCCCCAGCGACTACGCCAACGCGATCGATCCGCAGAAGATGGCGCGCGACTCGGCAATCTATGGACCGATGATGTGGAAGTACAACGGGGGTACGAACTCGGCGCCCGCCGGCGGCCTGGACACGATGTACCTGTACGGCGTCGGCGATCACGGCGGAGGTCCGACGCGTCAGGACCTCGACACCGCGCTGCGCTGGCAGAAGGGCGACCTGGTCTATCCGCAAATCAACTTCTCCACCGCGGCGCAGTACTTTGCCGACTTGGAGAAGAACAAGAGCGAGTTGAAGATTCCGACGTGGGATGGCGAGCTCTATTTCCAATACCACCGCGGCGTGCAGACCACGCCAGTCGGAGGAGAAGCGCGGCAACCGGAAGAATGAAGAGCTGGTGCTGGACGCAGAGAAAGTTGGCCTCCATCGACACGCTTTTCGGTGCGTCCTTTCCCGCAGCAGAACTTCGACATCGTCTGGAAGGACATCCTGTTCAACCAGTTCCACGACATCCTGCCAGGCTCGGGCATTCGCATCAACTACGTGGACGCGGCGCGCAAGTACGCCGTGGCTTCGCGTATCGACAACGACATCATGCACGGCGCGCTGGCCGATATTGCGTCGCGTGTGAAGTCGGACTGGCGTGAGCGTGCTGGTGTTCAATCCGCTCTCGTGGGCCAGGACCGATGAAGTTGAGTTCGAGGCGCAGTTCCCGGCGCCGGTGAAGGAGGTCTGGGCGATCGGATCCGGATGGTCATCCGATGCCCGCCTCGAGTCCTCAGCAACGATGCTTCTACGGGCCGCGTACGCATTGCGATTGCTGGCAGAGAACATTCCCGCGACCGGGTACAAGCTCTTACGGTTGGAAACCTCGCCGACGGCCTTTCAAGGTGTCGGGAGATCTGCGTTCCCTGGGCAAGCCATTCCGTTACCGCCACCGCCGATTCGCTGGAAAACGAATTCATTCGTCTCAAGGTCGATCCCAAGACCGGCTGCATCACCAGCCTCTTTGACAAGCGCAGCAACACCGAAGCTCTGGCGCTGCCGGTACAGAGCGAAGGCTCGCCGGCGGCGTCGCCCGGACGGGCTGCCGTGCGGCAACCTGCTGCAGGCCTTCGTTGACAAGCCCAAGCGCTGGGACGCGTGGAACATCGACGCCGACTTCGTCAAGCAGCATTGGGACCTGATGCAGGCCGACGAAGTGACGCTGGTGGAGAACACGCCGCTGCGCGCCGTCATCCGCGTGAAGCATCACTTCCAGAAATCGAGCTTCGTGCAGGACATTACCATGTATCCCGGCGTGCCGCGGGTTGACGTCCACATGCAGGCCGACTGGCACGAGCAGCACATCCTGCTGAAGGTCGCGTTTCCGGTCGAGCGCGCGCAGCGACAAAGCGACCTTCGAGATTCCCTATGGCAGCGTCGAGCGCCCCACCACGCGCAATACGCCGGCCGAGCAGGCGCAGTTTGAGGTTCCAGCGCTGCGCTGGGCTGACATCTCCGACAGCCATCCACGGCTTCAGCCTGCTGAACGACAGCAAGTACGGATACGACGCCAAGGACAACGTGTTGCGCCTCTCGCTTGCTGCGCTCGCCGACCTGGCCCGACCCTGAGACCGATCAGGGGCATCACGAGTTCACCTACTCGCTCTATCCGCATGGCGGCACCTGGCGCGAAGCGATGACCGTGCACCAGGGTTACGAACTGAATTATCCGCTGATGACGGTCAGACGACCGCGCCAGCATCCCGGCACGCTGCCGGCAGAGAAAGTCATTCTTCGCCACGGCGGAAGACAACGTCGTCATAACAGCCATCAAGAAACAAGCTCCGCAGCCGCCGGTGCAAGCCATTTATGACGGCCAGCCCCGAACCGTTCATCCAGAGGAGGGTGGGCTCATCATTCGCTTCTACGAGTGGGCGGGAAAGAAGGGCGACATTCATCTCAACTTGCCGCAGCCGCGGCGTAGCGGCGTGGGAGACGAACCTGATGGAGGTCGTGCAGAGTCCGCTGTCGCTGGCCGCTGACCGCAACGTCCTGACTGTGCCGACGAACCCGTACGAGATCAAGACGGTGAAGGTGCAGTTCGCGAAGTGACAGGCTCGTGAGAGTCGCCAGCTTTCGGCGACGACGTCACTGCGACGGTTGCTCACGACAAGGTCTAGAATTGCAATTGCGATCAGGGAATCGGCGCAATCCTCAAAGCAAGAAAACGCGGAGAAGCTTTCACCCTCCCCAGTGCGACAGAGGCAATATCGGTTTCTATGATTCTCTGACCCAACGGATTGGTCTGTACGACATGCCAGAACTGGACACGACCGAGCAATCTGGTAGCGATTCCGGAGGTCGCCAAAATTCCCGGAACCGAAGAATGCAGCGTCGACCCTCGACGGGGTGCGGTGGCGCTATCTGCATGCCGGTTCCGGTCCGCCGCTGCTGCTGATCCACGGGTTCATGGCCTATTCCTTCTCCTGGCGCTTCAACATGGCAGGCGCTGTCGCAGCATTTCTCGGTGTATGCGCATCGATCTGCCGGGCTGCGGCTTCTCGCAGCGCACCGACACATCCGCAATGCTCGCTGGCCAGCGATGCCGAAGGTGTTCTGCGCTTCATGGAACACTTCGGAATGGAGCAGGCAGACGTGCTCGGCACCTCGCGCGGCGGCGGAGCTGGCGATTGTCCTGGCTGCTCTGGCCGCGCAACGGTCGATCGCACCGCATCCGGCGGTTGCTGCTGGTTTGTGCCATCAATCCCTGGTCGAGCTATGGCCGGCTCGTTGACTCGCGTGCTTTCCACGGCGCTGGGCGGACTCGTCCGTCACTCGTGTCCTTCCCAGGTTGCACTGCGTGATGCTCCGGTACCTTCGCAAACTGTATGGCGATCCGAGTCGCATTGCGCCGGGCACGATCGAAGGCTACACCGCGGGATTGGACGTGCCGGGAAGCTTTGAGCACCTGCTGCGCATTGTGCGCTCGTGGCATCGCGATCTGGCACTCATCGAGAAGTCTTTGCCGGCGATCAGCGAGCTGCCCACGCTGCTGCTGTGGGGTTCTCGCGACACGGCGGTGTATCCGTCGTCAGCCGATACTCTGCAGAGCCGCTTGAAGAACAGTGCGCTGGTGATGCTCGATGGCGTCGGCCATGTTCCCTATGAAGAAGTGCCCGACGAAGTTCAACCGGGTGATCTGCGACTTCCTGTTGCACGACACCCCGCGAACGCCGTTCGAAACTGCGGCAGAGCCGCCAGCCTCGTTCGAGTTCAGATCGGGTAGAGCCAGCCTCTCCGAAGCATGATCCCTGTATCAGCGTGGTCATCATTCGCCTTGAAGGGGCAGCAGCGCTGCAGGTTAGGCACGGAGAATCGGCCTTCAGGCCGCTGAGGTATCATCTCCTCAGCGCGCTAAAGCGCAGTTCGATAATTGGCGCCTTGCAGTGCACGCCTGAAGGCGTGCCCTTTCGAAACCGGCCACTGCCACTGTGCGAATTACTCACTAGTCCGCGGCCGAATTGTCCTGCCTCATAAACTTCGGTTTCGGCCTGCCGGACCGGCAACCACGCAGCGATTCCGGCCCCCAGATACATGGCTCCCACGATCCAGAAGCCGTAGGTCAGCCCGCGCGATGGGCGGCTTCGCCCGCCAGCAACGAGGTCACGATCTGCAGCGCGCTGGCCGCGAAAGTAGAAAGCTGTTTTGCACCCTTCCCATGAAGTGACGCGGCACCATCTGCATCATCTCGCTGGAGAGAGCAATGCCGCCAACTCCGCGGCTGGAGCCCATCATGAAGTAAATCGGCACCGCCAGCGCCAGCCAACGCGAAACCGGCAGCAGGAAGAGCGACAGTGCAATGACGGACATGGTCACCGTCACCGAACGGTTGGCCCCATGGCGCCGGATAAACGTTGAAGCGTAGAAAACGCTGACGAAGGCTCCGATCGCCCAGCCGGCATTCAGCCATCCATAACCCACGGCTCCGCCGTGCAGGATGCGTTCGCTCAGCGGCGCCGACAGCACGCCCTGCGTCATCATTGCGGCGATAAACAGCGCCCACGCGATACCGATCAGCAGCACCCGACGGTTCTGCCGGACGTAGCGATAGCCTTCCCGGAGTTCGTGAAGATAGCGCGCGACTGCGCCGGCGGGTGACGTCGCTGCATGCTCCGCCATGCGGACGCGAGACCGTCACTCGTGCCCTTGCGCACCTGCAGGATGCATGCCAGCGAAACCGCGTAACTGGCGCAGTCGATGAGCAACACTCCGCCCAGACCGACGTGGTTGTACATGAAGCCGACCACCGCTCCGGCCATCAGCCAGCCGCCCTGCAATGCCGCCAATAGCAGGGAGTTCGAATCCAGCATCTTGTCGTCCGGCGTCAGTTCCTGGATCAGCGCGTTCACCGTGGGAAAGAACATCCAGAAGCCAATGGCGACCAGGATGTTCATGGCGTAGATGTGCCACAGCCGCACATGATGGGTGAACACCAGCATGGCGACGAAGAAGATGATGGCCCCGCGCGCGCGAGTCGAGCCACAACATCAGGTGGCGGCGGTCTTCGCGGTCGATGAGCACACCGGTAAAGGGCAACAGCAGCAGCGAGGGAAGCGTCTGCAACGCGATCAGCGCCCCCAGTGACACCTCCGAATGCGTGGCTTGCAGGATGTACCAGATCACGGCAGCGGCGTTCATGCCGCTGCCGATCATGGAAATGAGATTGGCCATGAAGATCAGCCGCATCCCGCGGTGCTGGAACATCTCCCTCATACTGTTCAACTGTAACCCAGCGATGGGATGCAATTCTGCCCGCCTACCCTGAAGACGCGAACATTGCTGTTGAAGGCACGCAAATGCCCGGTGAATGGGGATTCAATTTCCGTGGCGACTTGACGCGTAGTGGCCGGCAAGCCGATCCATCGATGGGCGCGGACTCAAGGCGAATGGCTGCGGGAAGAGCCAGAGCTTGTGTGGCAACAGCAGTCGAATCTGTCCATGCGTATTTGAAACAGGGCAGGATCTATTTCTTGACCAGTGCGTCGGAAAGCAGGCGGGCCTTCGTGGCCAGGTTGTAGGCGCGCTCGAAGTCATTGTCCGACGTGGCCTTGTTTGACTGATCAATGTAAGTCTTGATCTGCGAAACCATGGCTTGCTCGTCATGGCTCAGTTTGCGATTCACGCTCTTCAAGTTTTTCTCGGCGGCGTCAAGTAATTCGGCGGTCGTCTGTTTCTGCTGGCTCACCTGCTCGCTGCTGACGTCAGCGGCGATCGCGGTGTCGGGGGCGCCCTCAGCCGGGTTCGGTGGAGGATGGGCGGCGGCAACCGTAGCATTGCCGTTGGCATTCGCGGGAGGTGTGTCCGGGCTGCTGGCCGGTGGCTGGGCTGGTTTCTTTCGGTGACGCGGCTGTGACTTCGGCTTCTGCGGTTCCGGGAGCAGGCTCTTCCTGTTGCGGCGGCGGAGGCGGAGGCGGAGTCGGCCTCGGAAATTTCATCCGGTACCGGGACCGCGACGGTCGGGGCCTGCGCCTGCGGCGGAAGCTGTGGCTTTTTCTTTTTGCAAGCCACGCTCAGCAACAACGACAAGGCCAGAACCGAAGCAGCGAATTGGCGCCAAATGTTCATGCGAAGTTCTGCAATATCGCTGCCGCGCTAGTCTCTGCATGGACGACTGCCCAAGAGCAAGCGAGCAGAACAACTACTGCTCCATGATAAACCTCAGAGCCGCAATACCTGACACCGTAGTATTCCAGTTCTTGCACCCAGCACCATCCTGCGGAATCAGGTGCGGGTCGCGATCTCGGCGTCTTTCAGCTCCGGCGCACCGGCCAAAGGAAGAACCAGGCGGAAGGTGGTTCCTCGACCCATTTCGGTTACGAAATGGAGGGCGCCATTGTGCAATTGCAACACGCGGTAGCTCATGGCCAGGCCAATGCCGCTGCCCGCCTTCTTGGTGGTGAAATACAGGTTAAAAATCTTGTCCCGGATCTCTGGGGGAATCCCGGCGCCCTGATCGCGGACCTCGATGGTGGCAGCGGTTTCGTCGCGGCGTGCGACCATACTGAGCACGCCGCCGTCGCTCATGGCCTGCACTCCGTTGATGACGACGTTCAGCAGGGCCTGCTTAATGAGATCGGCGTCGGCCCTCACCGGCACGCGCTTCGTTGCCCAGGTTGGTTTCGACCTTCACGCCCTGGCGCGCCGCTTCCGGCGATGCCAGCAGGGCGACGTCCTCAATCAAACGGCGCAAGTCGAAGTCGGCAAGGCGCAACTCCAACGGACGATTGAAGTCCACCAGCGTCTGCACCACCCGGTCCAAGCGATGAATCTCGCGTCCGATGATGTCCATGTGGCGCCGGGTGTCGGGATCGATCTCGCGCATCTTTTCGCGCAGCAGCTCGAGATGGACCACGATGGCATTGATGGGGTTTTTTACCTCATGGGCAACGCCGGAGGTGAGCCGCCCAATGGCGGCCAGACGGCGGGACAGTTCAATTTCGTTCTCGATGCGGCGCACCGATTCGGCGTCGCGCATGGTGAGAAGCGCGCCGATGCGCTCGCCGCGCTCGGCGATGAAGTCCAGCGCAATCTGTATGCGCTGTCCGTTCTCCAGTTCAATCTCGCGTTGCGGGATGGGTTGGTGCAGAGCGAAGGCATCCAGCACGATGCGGCCCAGCTTGTTGGCATCGCTGAATACCTCCTCCACCGCGTTTCCCAGAATCTCTCCCCGCGGACGGCCGACGAACCGTTCGGCCGAGGCGCTCACCAGCACCACGCGGGTGTCGCGCGTAAACAGAACAAGTCCGTCCTGCAACGTGCCCATGATCTGGTCGAGGTTCTCTTTGAGGGCGCTAAAAACTTCTTTCACGTCGCGGATCTGCCGGCCCAGGCGATCAATCTTGGTATTGACCAGTCCGTACTCGTCGGTTCCTCTCGGGTCCGGGTCGGGCGTAATGTCGGGCACGCCCGCGGTCATCTGGTCGAGACGACGGCCAATCGCCTCCAACGGGCGCAAGGCAATGTTCGACACTCCGGCCGCTAACGCCAGGGACACCAGGATGGCAATGGCCGAGAAGAAAAGTGCACGGGTGAGTTGCGGCTTGACCTCGCTCTTCAGAAGCACCGTGGAGATGCCAACTCGGATATCGCCGAACGGCTGCCCCTCGCGCTGGATGGGCAGGTAAACGTCGTAGACCCTCGGTGCGCCATACACGACCTCGAGCTGGCGCCAGAAACTGCCATTGCGCACATTCTGGAAGTCCTCACGCGACTCCAGTTGAGTGCCGATGGCGGACGGGTCGGTGTGCACGATGGCCCGGCCGTTCACATCGGTAATGGCCGCATCGGCGATGGTGGGAGAATAGCCAACAATGGATTGCAGCAGCGTGTTCAGCCCGGGATCGGTCTGTAAGGCTTCGTCCAGCACCGCCTCGACCTGCTTGGGATCGTTGGTATTGACAAAGGTGCTACTGAGATCAACCTGCGAAGCTTCGCGGGCACTCTCGCGGATCTCCTTGGCCACGAAGGCGGCATTGTCATAAGCCTGCGCCGTGCGCTGCCGTACCACGTGCGAGACGTACAAATAAGAAAACGCCGCGACCAGCGCGAACACCATACCGCTGATAGCAAGGACCAGCTTTGTTTTCAGGCGGATTTGAGCCATGGGGACACTCGCATTGCGCGCGTTGCCGGAATCATATCAGCCGCAGCAGAACAGCGGAAAGCTGCCAGCCGGAGCAGGCCATGGTCGACAAATCCCACATCGGCGACGTTTACAGCGTCGGCTAGGCGGGGTTCCCGCCGCGGAAGCTGAGCCTGTTCGTAAGCGAACAGTGGCAAGGTTTAGCTCCGGCGGCGACCAGCGTGCGGCCGTCGTGTGGTAAGGTTGCATGGGCCTTGCGGGCGCCTGAACAACGAAAACCGCCAGATTCGCGTCCAATCTTACAAGCCCGCTGTCGGGGTGCATCGTGTGTCTGGTTGAGTTCGATACGGTAAGGCAGGAGAGAACAAGGTGGCCCAACCGGCAATGGAAGAGAGCAAGAAACTACAAAGTGAGACAGTGGCCAAACTCCGTATCCTGTCCCACGACCTCAGCAACTACATTGAAACCATCATGCAGGCTTCCTATCTTCTGGCCCAGGCGAAACTCGACGAGAACAACAAGAAGTGGCTCGACCTGATCGACAAGGCATCGCAAGATGCGGCCCGAGTTAATCGCGAGATTCGCGAGATATTGCGCTCGCAGAACTGACGGTCGTGGTTGATCCGACGGAGTTGGGACTGCCAACTTCAGAGCGGCAAAACGCCGGTAGTGTGCTCGACCTTTCCTTCGCGCTGACCCAATCATTTACACGTGTATCCCCACCTGAACTCGCTGCCCGCAGTCACGGCTGTCCTTGCGGTTAGCACGCGCCGCGCGAGCAAACACGCCAGCTCCCTACCTACGATGGGAGATTGCCGGGTGGCCTATGTAGTTCATGAAGACGGAAATTCCCAGCAGGACGAGAATCGCCGACAGTTTGCGGATGAGTAGCCGCTCCTCCCGCAGGGGTGGGGTTGGCATGAATGGCAGTCGCGTCGAACCAAACTGGATTCAGGGAAACGTTTGAGCCCGCACATTCAGACATGGTACGACCCACCAGGCCGGCGGAGACGAAACGTCTCCGCCGAGCTTATGTGGGGCTCGTTTTCTAATTGCTACATCTTGCCGGCTTTGCTATTGAGCAGGGTAACCAGGGACTGGCCAGCGGGCGTGGCCGTAACCCCGCCGCCCACGACGTCCCGCGCGCTGACCGTCTTCCCGTAGAGGCGCTGGTTAGCGTCGCTGTCAGGGTCGAGCGAGGCGCCGTCGAGTGACACGCCTGCGAAAAGCTCCTGAAGTCCGGGAATAGGTCAGCATGTCAGCAGTACTGGTACTCGCGCTGGCTCCGGAACCGGCCGCTGCGGTCGCGTCGCTGCCGACCTTGACTTTGCCGTCCAGCACCTTGTTCGCCGCCGACGGTGCCATGACCAGGATGACGAAATCCTTAGCCGTGCCGCCGACCTGAAAACCGGCACTGGCGCCGCCGATGCTGTACATGGCGGGCGGTCCCCATTTGCCAGTGAAGTTAGCTCCCTCGCGGCAAGTCATCGGACCGCGACCGCCGGTTCCACCAATGCCGATGGCGAACTTCTTCACGCTGGGCAGAATGATGATGCAATCAGCCTTCGCGACTGTGCTGGCTGGAATATCCTTGCTGCCGACCATTGCCTGTAACACGGTGGTCGGCGTTTCTGATGGTCTCCTCGTCTTTGTTCTTGTCGGCGCCCCAAACTGGCAGGGCCAACCATACAATCCCTAACACGAGCAGAATAGGTACGAATCTCTTGGCTAAAACTTTCATTTTGTTCTCCTAGGTGCTTAATTGTCCAGAATGCTTTTGGCATGTCCTGCTTACCGGGGTGGTTTTCAGAACTGTGGTCGACTCGGACAAACGTTCGACATTTTGTTCTGGGCGAATAGGGGCAGCGCAACTGCGAAGCACACCATCAGTAAAACCAATCTTCTTTCAGTAAAACAATCTTCTTTGTCATGGGAATCCTTTCGCTGACCCGCGTTAGAACTTTAAAGCAGCGGGGAAGATTTCCACAACCCGGAAAGGCGGCTACCGGTGTGGAGTGTGATGCGGTCCCTTCCCCCCAACAATTATGACAGAGACGCCCGGGCCGCGTAAGGTGCGCAAGTCTGGCAGAGGCGTCGGCTATCCGCTTTGAACCGGACAGCCAACCGCAGGATGAGGCTTAAGAAACCAGTTTCGCGTCCATGGTGATGTTGGCGTTGAGGACCCGGGAAACCGGGCAACCCTTCTTGGCATTTTGTGCGGCCTCGTCAAACTTCGCCTGGTCCGCACCGGGGATCCTGACCCTCACGTCGAGGTGCACGGTGGTGATGGTAAAACCTGCATCGGTCTTGTCCAGGCTCAAAGTTGCCTTGGTGTCGATGCTCTCCGCGGTCATGCCCGCATTTCCAAGCTGCCCGGACAACGCCATGGAAAAACAACCGGCGTGCGCTGCGGCAATCAGTTCTTCCGGATTCGTCCCGGCCCCGTTTTCAAATCGCGTGCTGAAGGAATACTGCGTTTGATTAAGGACGCCGCTCTGAGTCGAAACGGTACCTTTTCCATCTTTCAAACCACCCGACCAGTGGGCACTGGCTGTGCGTTGCATTCGATCCTCCTGAGAAACGATTCCATTGTATTCCACGCTAGCGGGGCGGTGGTGAGAATGCGAAAAGTAGAGGGAAAGGCATTTAGTTGTAATCAGGATTCGATTAGTAAACTCCCACGGAGTGTGGTGATCAGCTTGCAGTAAGGTCAATAGTAGTCGGAGCAACTGAGGAAATATCCACACTGCGGACAGACCAGTTTGCAGTGGTTCGGCTGTAGGGAGGCAGAGCAGTTCGGACAAGTCTCTGAGGGCTGCGGCGAGGCATTCTGCGTGGCTATCAGGGCACTTTGGGCGCGGAGTAAGGCATTCGCGTCTCGGCTTTTGGGGTCTGTCATTGCGCACCAGTTCGTCGGATAGGCGCTTCCAGGATAGATGAAATTCTTTCCATGCTGCGGTAGAAATTGCGCAAGATTTTGCCTCTCCGGAGGGCCCACTCCCCCATTAGTACATGTACCTCCGTCATTCACGCTTGCCGCGAATTCTGTGGGATTTCAGGCGGCGGTCTCTATAATGCGAAGCGTGGCATTAGGTCCACGGAGCCTCACCCGCGCGACCGAAAATAGTCTCAAATTTTGCAAAAAGCGCGTGTGGGACTGGAGATAAGGCCGGGGAGTAATGTTTACTCTGATGCTAATATCAGATGTATAATATTGAGGGCCACCCCCACTCGGCGCGACGCTTGTCTCACGAGGGGATTTGGCGGCCCAGGATTGGAACCCACGCAACGCGAAGAGATCGATTCAGGAGGTCGTAAAACCGTGAAGAAGACGATGATTGCAGCCTTAGCCGCCTTGATGTTAGCCGGAGCCTTGAGCGCAGTAAGTGGTGCGACCTCCACGGGTCCCCTCAATGCCGTCGTGGTCATTGGGGAAGGGTCCGCTCCCATGCCGGCAGCTTTGCCGCCTTGCGATGGCCATGAGTAAACAGCCATTGCAGCCCATATTTCCGAGGAACTCAATTCGAGGACGAACAAGGAGAGGCCAAATGAAGAACATTCTGATTCTCGTCGTTGGTGTGCTGTTATCCGCTAGTGTTTTGTCCGCCGCTACTAGCCCTAATTCTGCCAATCTAGGGATACAGCCAGCCATCGCGAGTCAAGGTGCTTTATCGATGTCAGTTTGCACTGCTGGAGGATCTTGCAGTGACGGTCGCGCTCGATTGGTTCCAGGCGACGGCGGACCGATGCCGACATGCGCCCCGGGCAAGCCGTGTGGTAACGATCAGTTGAAGCTGCAGGCGGGCGACGGCGGACCGATGCCGACGTGCGCCCCGGGCAAGCCGTGCGGCAACGATCAGTTGGAGCTGCAGGCGGGCGATGGTGGGCCGATGCCGACGTGCGCCCCGGGCAAGCCGTGTGGCAACGATCAGTTGAAACTGCAGGCGGGAGATGGCGGGCCGATGCCGACGTGCGCCCCGGGCAAGCCGTGTGGCAACGATCAGTTGAAACTGCAGGCGGGCGATGGCGGACCGATGCCGACGTGCGCCCCGGGCAGGCCGTGCGGCAACGACCAGTTGAAGCTGCAGGCGGGCGATGGCGGACCGATGCCGACGTGCGCCCCGGGCAGGCCGTGCGGCAACGATCAGTTGAAACTGCAGGCCGGTGATGGCGGACCGATGCCGACGTGCGCCCCGGGCAAGCCGTGCGGCAACGATCAGTTGAAACTGCAGGCCGGCGACGGCGGACCGATGCCGACGTGCGCCCCGGGCAGACCGTGTGGCAACGATCAGTTGAAGCTGCAGGCCGGCGATGGCGGGCCGATGCCGACGTGCGCCCCGGGCAAGCCGTGCGGCAACGATCAGCTCAGACTGCAGGCCGGCGATGGCGGACCGATGCCGACGTGCGCCCCGGGCAGACCGTGTGGCAACGATCAGTTCAGCCTAGTGGCGGGCGACGGTGGACCGATGCCGACGTGCGCCCCAGGCAAACCGTGCGGCGATGACCAAGAGAGAGTACTAATGGCCCTTTAGTCTCAACGGAGTGGGCCTAACGAGCCGTGTTTAGCCCACTGAGATGGTGCTTGTGTTGTAACGATTTCAGCGATATCCTTACAACGAGTCATGCATCTACGTTCGCTTGATTACGTGCTTTGGTGTGCAAGCCCCCTGCTACAGTTTGGGGTGCTGGTGGCAATGTACAGGCGTGGATTGCACCGTGAGTATCCGTACTTCTTCAACTACACCCTTCTGCAAGTCCTGAGCGAGCCGATCCTCTTTGTGATTCAGAGGCATTCGGACTCCATGTACTACTGGGGCTACTGGGTTTCGATCGCGCTCAGCGCGCTCATTTCGTTTGCGGTTCTTCAGGAAATCTTCCACGACGCCTTTCGTCCCTACGAGGCGTTGCGGGACCTGAGTGTGATCTTGTTCCGCTGGTCGGCGTTAGTGGTACTTTTGGTCGGGGTGATGTGGGCCATCACGGCTTCACACTCGAGCCAGCTTGACGCTATCACCAGTGGCATTCTTCTGGTGAAGCGCAGTGTGAGCCTGATGCAATGCGGGTTGGTTTTCTTCCTGCTGCTTTTCAGTGAGTATCTTGGCATCTCGCGCCGCCACGTTCTTTTTGGTATCGCCTTAGGATTCGGTATTTTTGCTTCCATCAGCATGTTGGTTGCGGCCGCCATGTCGCACCACACATTTGTGCATATGTCAGTTTTACGCCAGATCAACAGTGGCGCATATTTTGTCTCGGTCCTGATCTGGCTGGGCTACAGCTCACTGGCGCCGGATCGTAGCCGTGTTGCTACGGCGTCCGCCCGGTCGAAGGACTGGAACTACGCGCTCGAGGATGCCAGGGTTCAACCTGCCGAGGACAGTCTGCTGGACACCATGGATCGTACCGTCGAGAGGCTGCTTTATCCTCCCAAGGAGCCCAGAGTCGGCGTGGCGGGAGCCGGCATGTCAAGCGTTTCGCAGTAATACCCAAATTCTCTTAGTGAAATATCCGTCCGCCTGGGCCCAGGCGGATTTCGTGTCTATGGGCAAAGACGCTGCCTATCTGGCTATCACAGTTTCACACCGGAGTTCTGGTTTTGCGCGGTGGATTGAAGAATGGCAGATTGCGGACGGTCGCTGAAACCTTATGCCGGACCGCTTCCACAGTCATTTCCATCTGCAGAGTGGTGCCCGGTGTTGCGTGCTGAGGCTCCAGGCTGGCCAGCGCAATCAACTGCTTCAGCAAGGGTGACCACGTGGTTGAGGTGGCCTTCCCGGCCTGCTCTCGCCCTTTGTACACGGGCACGTGTACCCGCGAAGCGGTGGCCGGCGTCTGCGGCGCCAGTCCCATCCGGTCGAACAGCGATTCAACTTCGTTCCAATTGACTTCCAGCCCCATCAGAACACGCTGCGGTCCCGTCTGCTTTTCCTCGAGAAGCGCCTGCCTGCCGATGAAATTTTCCTTCTCGTAGTGCACGAGCTTTCCCAGGCCGACTTCGGCAGGAGTGTATTTTTGCGATGCGATCAGCGCTTTCTTACTGCTGATGTAGTCAACGTCGGCAAGGATCAGCCCTGCTTCGATGCGGGCGACATCGAGGGCCAGCATTCCGGTGGGATGTATATCGAAGCCTCGCCCCGCGTCCATGAGCGCGTCCCACACCTTGACTGCGTCTTGCCACGAGATCCAAATCTCGTATCCCAGATCGCCGGTGTAACCCGTGCGCGAGATATCAACCGGCACGCCGCCAATTTTGCCGCTGGTCTTGCGGAAGTACTTGAGGTTCTCAATATCGGCATCAGCCACGCTCTTCAGCAGCTTTCCTGAGGTCGGTCCCTGCAACGCCAGAGCCGCGAGCTGCTCGGTAATCTCCTCGATTTGCACATCCAGACCGATGGCGTTTTGGCGAAACCAGCGTAGGTTCGGATCGGCAGCAGTCCAGCGGTAGCGGTTCTCTTCCAGCCGCGTGATGGTGCCGTCGTCAATGATCTTTCCCTCTTCGTCGCACCAGCAGCAATAAATCACCTGGTCGACGGCAACCTTGTTGACATCGCGAGCGATAACGCGATTGACAAAGCGCGTGGCATCGCGTCCGGCGATAATGTATTTGAACAGCGGGGTCACGTCGATGAGGGCAGCCGCATTGCGAATGGCGTTGTATTCGTGCTCGTGATGGGTTTCATATACGCTGACCGCGTAGAAACCGGACCATTCGCGATAGTTCAGGCTCTGGCAGAGCGGGAAGGTTCTCTCGTGGACCGCTGTTCCTATGGGCACCGTGTTTCCTCGCTGTCTCTGGCGTGCTCGGATTGTAGCTACCGCGCGCGCTGCGGGGCAAGGTTGATCCTAATCTGATGCGATGGTTTCAGGCGAACCTTGCCTGCCGTTGCCGCGGGCCGCTGACGACAAATTCGCCGCCAGCCTTTAGAATGAGGCGCACCATCAAAATCGGATTCATCGAATGTCCCACTGCACGCGGCTTCGCGCGTAACGGGGCGGCACAAACTTGTTCAAGGCAACCATGGGATCGAAGGACACAGCTAAGTACGATGCCATCGTGATCGGAGGCGGGCACAACGGCCTGGTCAACGCCGCGTACCTGGCACGGGCAGGGAAGAAGGTCCTGGTGCTGGAGCGTCGTCACGTCCTGGGCGGCGCGGCGGTTACGGAAGAGATCATTCCCGGCTTCAAGTTTTCGGTCTGCTCGTACGTGGTGTCCTTGTTGCGGCCTGAAATCATTCGCGACCTCGATCTTCCCCGGCACGGTCTGGAGATTCTTCCTCTCGATGGCACTTTCACGCCGATGTTGAACGGCGACTACCTGTGGCGTGTCAACGATCATGGCAAAACCATGCGCGAGATTCGACGCCACTCCAAGTTCGACGCTGAGGCCTACGAAGAATTCGGCAAGGCCATGCTGCAGATGTGCCGCTTCGTGAAGCCGATTCTCGGCATGGTGCCGCCCGACCCGACCACGCTAAACCCGAAGGACCTGTTCAAGCTGCTCTTCCTGGGCCGCCGCTTCAAAGATCTCAGCGGCGAGGACAAGTACAACCAGGTCCAGCTCATGACCATGAGCGCCATCGACTTCCTCGACCAGTGGTTCGAGACCGACGTGCTCAAGGCGACGATGTCGGCTTCGGGAATCATCGGTACGTTCCTGGGCGTGCGCTCGCCGGGGACCGCATACGTGCTGCTGCACCACTACATGGGCGAGATTGACGGCGCGTTTCGCGCGTGGGGCTTCGCTCGCGGCGGCACGGGAGCCATCTCCAACGCGATTGCCGACGCGGCCCGCGAGCTCGGAGTCGAGATCAAGACGCAGGTCGCGATCGCCCAAATTCTGGTTCGCGATGGCAAAGCCGTCGGTGTCGCGACGACAGCAGGCGACGAGTATCACGCTCCGATTATCTCCTCAAGCGTCGATCCCAATCTCACCTTCCTGAAGATGCTGGAGCCCAAGCACCTCAGCGACGAATTTCGCGACGAGGTGAAGCGATACAAGTACCGTGGATCATCGGGAAAGGTGAATCTTGCGCTCGATGGCCTGCCCGACTTCACCTGCCTGCCGGGCGAAGGTCATCATCTGCGCGGCGCTATCTCGATCTCGCCCAGCGTGGATTACATGGAACGCGCATACGACGACGCGAAGTACGGGAACTACTCGCGGCGGCCCTACATTGACATGGTCATTCCCAGCCTCACCGATCCGTCGGTCGCACCTCCGGGCAAGCACGTGATGTCGTGCTTCGTACAGTACGCACCCTACAAGTTGAAAGAGGACACATGGGATGAGAAGCGCGAGGCCTTTGCCGACAACGTGATTGAGACCGTCTCCCAGTTCGCACCGAACCTGAAGAAAATCATTGTCGGCCGGCAGGTCGTCACCCCCTTAGATCTTGAGCGCGAGTTCGGCCTGACCGAGGGGAATATTTTTCAGGGCGAACTCTCGCTGGAGCAGTTGTTTTTTCTGCGTCCGGTCCCAGGCTTCGCGCAGTACAAGTCGCCCGTAAAAGGCCTGTGGATGTGCGGATCGGCGACGCACCCCGGCGGCGGAATCATGGGCGCGCCCGGCCGGCTGGCCGCGCTGGAGATCCTCAAGCACGCGAAAGCGAATGGACGGTAGAGCTGGCCTTTGGGCCAGCGTCTGGACAGAAGAAAGTGGATTGGGGCTTTAGCCCCGGATGTGACACCCTTCGATCCCATGGCAGAGACGCGCGACATCGTAATTCTCGGCGCAGGCCACAATGGTCTGGTCACGGCCTTCTACCTCGCCAAAGCGGGATTCAAGCCGCTCGTTCTTGAACGCAGACCGGTGGTTGGCGGCTGCGCTATCACCGAAGAATTCCATCCCGGCTTTCGCTGCTCCAGGCTAGCGCACAGCGCCGGTCCTGTAAGCCCCGGCGTCGTGCGGGACATGGACCTGGCGAAGCACGGGCTCAAGACGCATACCCCGGATGTGCGCGTGTTGTCCCTGTCGCCTGGCGGCAATCCTCTCGCATTGTATGGCGACCTTGCGAAATCCCAGCAGGCGATCGCCCGGTTTTCGCCGAAGGACGCCGCCAGTTACGGCGAATTCCAGAAGCCGCTGGCCCGCATCGGTGAAGTCGCCAATCTGCTGATGGACATGACGCCGCCTGACCTCGAAGACCCAGCGTCCGGCAATTTGTGGGAGCTGGTGAAGGCGGGCCGCAAAGTACGCGGCCTGGGCGAAAAAGACCTCTATCGCATGATGCGATGGGGGCCGATGGCCGTGGCCGACCTTGTAGCCGAGTGGTTCGACACGGAGTTACTGCGTGGCACCATCGCCGCGCAAGGAATATTCGGAACGTTTCTCGGCCCGTGGTCCGCGGGTTCCAGCGCGACGTTACTCTTGCGTTGCGCATCGGACGGAAACCCCGCCGGCCCTGCATCCTACGTTGTAGGAGGTGCGGGAGCGCTTACCGCCGCCATGGCCGCAGCCGCAACAGCAGCCGGAGCCGAGATTCGAACGTCCTCCGAGGTGGTAAGCATCAAAGTGAAGGATGGAGCTGCCACCGGAATCGTCCTCGCCCATGGGGATGAGATCGACGCGCAGACTGTCATCTCCACCGCCGATCCGAAGCGCACACTGCTGGGGCTTGTCGATGCTCAGTATCTTGATCCGAGCTTCCTGCAAAAGCTGCAGCATTACCGGATGAACGGAACGGTCGCCAAGGTGAACCTTGCACTGGGCGGTCTGCCGGCGTTCAAAGGCGTGAACGGCGATGCGACGCTACTGTCGGGCAGAATTCAAGTTTCGCCGGACGTGGACTACCTGGAGCGCGCCTTCGACGCCTCCAAGTACGGCGAGTTCTCGCAGTATCCTTACCTTGAGGTAACGATTCCCACGTTGTGGGATTCATCGCTCGCGCCTGCTGGTAAGCATGTGATGTCTATCTACATGCAATACGCGCCGCACAAACTGCGCGACGCGGATTGGGACTCGAAGCGCGACGCGCTGGGAGACACTGTGGTCAAGACGTTGGCAGAGTTTGCGCCCGAACTCCCGGGGCTGGTGGAAGCCGGCGAGGTAATCACGCCAAAAGATCTGGAGCAGACCTACGGCCTGACCGGCGGCCACATCTTTCACGGAGAGTTGGCGCTCGACCAGTTGTTCACCATGCGGCCGCTGCTGGGGTGGGCGCAATATCGAACACCGATCCGGCACCTGTATTTATGCGGGTCGGGAACACATCCAGGAATTGGCCTGACGGGAGTCTCGGGGGCGAATGCGGCGAGGGAGATAATTAAGCATCTGCGCAAATAAATCTGGTCGGGCTTGTTATCCCGGCGTGACAAATTGTTTTTGCTGTCATCCTGAGCGACGAGCACAGTCGCAATGACGACCGTACGAGGAGTCGAAGGACCCCTATAGTTCCCACCCCGGACATCCCTGCCGTAGGGGTCCTTCGACTCGGATTAAAGTCCTCGCTCAGGATGACGAGTCAAGAACTTGCAGCGGGTCGCGTGTCACCTACTCCAGCCCTCTTTTCAGACCTCCTGCCAACAATCGGTGAAATAAGTGTTCTCCCGCCTCACGCCTAACGGATAGCCGCCCTGCCCCGTACGCTCGCGAATGTAGTCCGCGTTGTACGGCCTCGCAGATGCCCACATCCTCATCATTGACTCGCTCGCCGACGGCGATGCTTTGCCGATTGCGTTCGTTGGCACACTCGCTCACGTCATCGAAGTAGAAATCGAAGATGACCTTGCACCGGTCAACTCCATCCGGCAACACGAGGTTTGTATCCATGTATCCCCGGTAGAGATTGATCATGAAATTGGGATATTGCCAAAAGTACCAGGCGCGGTCGCCGGTGCGCATAGCCGAAGTCGCGGCGTCCTCGCCCGAAGCGACCATGGGGCTCGACTGCAGGCAGTAACGGTCCTCGTTTTCGATGGTGTACTGCTTATAATCGAGCACGCTGTTCAGCCCTTTGTGCAGGTGCGGGACGTGGTAACCGCCGTCGAGGTAGTTGTCGACGAAGACTTTCCAGTTGCAGTTCAGACTGTAAGTCCGGCGCTCGAAAAAGCGCAGCGCAGCGAGCTCGAGTGGGGCAATTCGCTGCATCAGTCCGCCCAGAAAGTCGGCCAGGGGCGCGGCTTCCGGATCAAGGTTCACGAAGACAAACTGCTCCCAGGTCTCTACCCGCACGGGCAGCAATCCGTTTTGCGCGCGATCGAAGGCGCAAACGCCCTCAAACTCCGGCGCTCCCTTCAGCGAGCCATCGAGGCCGTAGCTCCAGCCGTGATACGGACAGCGCAGAATGCTGGCTGTGCCTTGCTCCTCAGTCACAACGGCAGCAGCATGGTGCCGGCATACGTTGTAGAAGGCGCGCAGCTGGCGGTCGCTGCCACGCACGATGACGAGCGGTTCGCCGGCGAGATCGGTCGTGACGTACTGGCCCGGTTGCTGCAATTGGTCCGCTCGCGCCACCACTTGCCATGTGCGGCTGAAGACGTTCCGCCGCTCCAGGTCGGCGACGCGAGCATCAACGTACCACGCCGCCGGAATCGTCCAGGCCTGCTCCAGCGGAGCCTGATCGTTATAGGAAAAAAGGATTTCGTGTAGCGAAGAATCCATCTACAAGACTCCAAGTCAAGGTCGAAAGCATTGCCTCAGCGGCTAAAGCCGATGGGGGATTGCACAGCTTAAGGCATGCCTGAACAGGTTGCTGAAAAAGGCAAAACCGCAGATCCCTCACCGCCTAAAGTCGGTTCGGGATGACAAATATAATAGACTTACGACGGCGTACCTAAAGGTACGCCCCTTCAAAGGCGGTCCAAAGCGAGTTTTTCAGCAACCTGTGAAGGCGTGCCCCTTCAATGCAGCGGCGCTTGATTCGCCAAAATCATAACAGGCAACGATTGCACGAAAAGGGTTGACGTGCCGCTGCCGTCGTGTTTCCTTGTCCCCATGCACTCCGCGGCAGAATCTTTGGAAGTGGTGCAGGCCACCCCGGCCGATGTCGGAGAGGTCGCTCCACTGTTCGATGCCTATCGGCAGTTCTACAAGAAGCCTCCTGACCTGGAAGCGGCGCGGCGCTTCCTGTTCGCGCGCTTGAGCAAAGGCGAGTCGGTGCTGTTTCTCGCGCGGGTTGACGCGCGCACGGTCGGCTTTGTACATCTCTATCCCGTGTTCTCCTCGGTCAACCTGACGCGACAGTGGATCCTCAACGATCTATATGTGGCTGCGGACGCGCGCAAGCTTGGCGTAGGACGCGCCCTGATGAAGCGCGCTCACCAACTTGCAGAGGACACGCAAGCCGACACCCTGACGCTGGAGACGGCGATCGACAATCACGCCTCACAGAAACTCTACGAAAGCCTGGGCTGGAAGCGCGATGAGGAGTTCTATCGATACTGCTTGCCATTGTGAAGAAGCAACTAGCCATTAGCAACTAGCAGAGTACTATTCCATCTGTCATCCCAAGCGAGGACTTCAGTCCGAGTCGAAGGACCTGCTTTTAGCCTATGCCAGACCACTGGACAAGGGACACGCAGCCAGCAGGTGAAGTTGGCACTCCTCCGCAACCCAAGCGGGTCTTAGGTTTCCGCGACCTGGTGATGTTCTACGTGGTCGCCACGCTCAGTTTGCGCTGGATTGCGGTCGCGGCCAGCGCGGGCCCGAGCACGCTGGTGATATGGCTGATCGGTCTGGCGACCATCTTCATTCCGCTCGCGCTGTGCGTGCTCGAACTGTCCTCGCGCTATCCACAGGAAGGCGGCATGTATGTCTGGAGCAAGCGCGCCTTCGGCGACTTTGCCGGCTTTCTGACCGGATGGATCTACTGGACCAGCAACCTGCCGTATTTCCCGGCGGTGCTGTATTTCGCGGCCAGTAACGCACTCTATGTTGGTGGCAGCAAGTGGAAGGGCCTGCAAGGCAATGCCGCGTTCTTCGTGGCGTTTTCACTGTGCGGCCTGGGATTGGCCCTCGCCCTTAACATCGTCGGTCTCGATATTGGCAAGTGGCTGAGCAACCTTGGGGCGATCGGAACGTGGCTCCCGGTCGGCCTCCTGTGCGTGGTGGGTGTTCTGGCGTGGATGAAGTTCGGCTCGGCCACCAGTTTCTCGGCGTCGTCGATGAAGCCCACGCTGAACTGGGGAACGATCGGTGTCTGGTCGACCGTGCTCTATGCCTTCAGCGGCGCCGAGTCCGCATCGTTCATGGGCGGTGAGATCAAGAATGCGCGCCGCACCATTCCGCGCGCACTTCTGGTCGCAGGAGTCCTGATCACTGCGGGCTACATGCTGGGAACAATAGGGATCCTGGTTGTGCTGCCACATGGACAACTGAACAGTCTTGAGGGGATCATGCAAGCGATCTCCAGCAGTGCCGAGCGCGTGGGCTGGAGCGGCCTGGGACCGGCGGTTGCGCTGTTGATCTGCATTTCCAATCTAGGCGGCGTCGGCGCGTATCTCGCGGCCCTCTCGCGCATACCGTTTGTTGCCGGAATTGATCGCTTCCTGCCGCCGGCATTTGGCCGAGTTCATCCCAAGTGGGGTACGCCTTACATTTCGCTGATTGTGCAGGCAGTCTGCTGCGGGCTGTTCATCATGATGGGCCAGTTCGGTAGCACCGTCCACGGCGCCTACCAGGTGCTGGTCAGCATGACCATCATCACCAACTTCGTTCCGTATCTGTTCATGTTTGCCGCGATGATTCGCCTGCAACGTGAACCCGTCGAGCCCGGCGTGGTTCGCGTGCCAGGAGGGAAGCCCGTTGCGATCACGCTGGCGGTGGTTGGCATGGTGACCACCATCGCGGTGATTATTGGATCGACGATTCCCGACCCCAGCGAGCCGAACAAGCTGTTGGCGGTGGGGAAGATTCTACTGCTGAGCGCGGTGCTGTTGGGAGGGGGAGTGTTGCTGTATTGTCTGCGGAGAAAGAGAGCCCCGCACTCTTAGCTTTATTTCGAAGTTGGTCCGGATCGGGTAGAGCCAGCCTTCAGGCTGGCGGTAACGATCGCCTCAGGTTAACGACGTTCTATTGTTACCGACTGCGGTGCCGAACGCCGCTTTACCCGAGACACCCAGCCGGAATCTCCTTCGTGACGGCACCTCGCAGTCGACCAGCCTGCTACCTCTCATGCATTGTTCCCTTGACCACTCTCCAACTCCAGCGTAATCTCGCGTGGGAAATCCCAACATCTTGCTCGCGCCCCAGGAGGCTGCACATGGTTCCTCTCGCCGCGTTGTGGGCCCCGATCGTGTTGTCCGCCGTTATCGTCTTTATCGCCAGCTCCATCATGCACATGCTCTTGCCGTACCACCAAAGCGATTGCCGCCCGCTCCCCGATGAGGAGAAGGTACTGGCCACGTTGCGCGACGCCGGCGTGCAGCGCGGTCTCTACATGTTTCCGTACGGCTCCCACAAGGAGATGAAGACGCCCGCCATGCAGGAAAAATACAAGCGGGGACCGGTCGGCATGATGACCCTCTTTGCCAGCGGTCCACCCGCGCTGCCGAAATTCCTGGTCATGTGGTTCGTCTATTGCTTGGTGATTGGCTTTTTCACCGCCTACCTCACGGCACACACGGTTGCGCCCGGCGTGAACTACCTGGTTGTCTTTCGCGTCGCCGGGACAGCCGCGTTCATGGCCTACGGCCTGGGACAGTTAAGCAACGGCATCTGGAAGGGACAGCCCTGGAGCATGACCATCAAGGAATGCATCGACGGGCTCATTTATGGTTTGCTGACTGCCGGAACGTTTGGCTGGCTTTGGCCCCACTAGAGCAGTTTGGTTTTGCTGTAGTTGCGCGTGTAGGAAGGTGTCGCCGGCCTCAGACCCTGCTGAAAAAGTCTTGGTGGGGGCCCCCTCCCTCAGCAGGGGAAACTGGACTTCAGTCCAGTTGACAGGCGTTCAATATTAGAAATCGGCTGAAAGCCGCGGGCATTTCGCGATCCCAGCGCTAAAGCGCACGATCTAAGCCGAAACCCTTTCCCGAGCGCTGAAGCGCTCCTCCCTCGCATAAATGCGGGTGCTCCTACCAAGAAGCACATCTGCCAGTTACGCTCCACATTTTTCGCAGCGTCGGAAGGCGACTCCGCGTAGAAAGAGACTACGAATGCAGTGCACAATCACCCCTCCCCGACAAAAGAGGCGTGGCTTGCAGGACTCGGTCAGCAATGCACTACGCGTGCCTTCGTTGAGGTCAGAGCCAGATCAACGGGACCAGTCCGGCCACGGCGAGGCCGATCAAGAGCGACAGGCTCTGAATGCCGGTCTTTCGGTCCGCGAGGCTATAAGAATAGATTCCCTTGATCAAGTTGTTGCTGGCTGCCGCAACCAGGACCGCGGTTGCCGCAACCTTGAGCGGAGTCACCGATCCCGCGGCCTGGGTCATGCCCATGATGAAGGGATCGACGTCGGTGACGCCCATCACGGCGGCAAGGGCGTTGACGCCGGCCCTTCCGAGATAGACCACGGCCAACTGCGTTGCCACGAGCATCGCCAGGAACAAGAGAGCGAAGAGAAACGCCGTCAGCAGTTCCAGCGGATTCTTGGGTTCAAACTCCCGCTTTACTTCCGAAACCCGCGCTTCGGGTCGGCGTGACCAAAGCCATCCGGTTGCGATGGCGACTCCCGCGAGTGTGAGAAAAGCCGGCGCCAGCATTCCTCCTAGCTGACGGTTAAAAAGAGCGACGAGGGCAACCAGACGCAAGTACATGACGCCCGACGCGATCAGAATGCTGCCGGCAAACAGATGCGGACGGTCCTCGCGAACCGCCCTTCGTGACATCGCAACCGTCGTCACGGTCGATGAGTAGGCTCCGCCCAGGAATGCCGCGAGCACCACTCCACCGCGGTTCTTGGTCAACTTCTGTAGGACGTAGCTTCCATAGGAGACGGCGCTGACCGCGACCACAACCAGCCACGTCTTAAACGGGTTGATGTAAAAAGGGCCAAACTCCCGATTGGGCAACGCCGGCAGAATGACAGCCGAGAGCAGCAGGAACTTGGCGAAGGTGAGAATGTCCTGCGGAGCGGTACGGCGAGCGAGCGCTTCGAGGCCGGTCTTCAATTCCAGCAGGAGCAGGCTGGCCACACTCAGCGTCGTGGCGATCCACCAGTGGTCGTAATAGACGAGCGCGCCGACTAGGTAAGTCGTCAGCCCGGACATTTCCGACGTGACCCCGCCAGCCTCGGTACGTGAGAGCTTGTGCCAGTAGGAGAGCAACAAGAAGCCGCCGACCACTAAGAAACCCAAAGTGACCGGGAGCAGTTGCGCGCCCGACAGAAGAGCGATGGAATAGCCAATCAAGCCGATGAGGGGAAAGGTACGCACTCCGCCGAAAGAGTAGGCGCCGGCGGAGGACTTATGCTCTTCGCGTTCCAGTCCGATCAGGAAGGACAGGAAGAGAACGAGCAGAATCTTAACTGCGTCGGACGGCAACCACCGGTATAGCTCCACTAGCGGTTAGCCTCCTCCTTGATGCTCACAGTCGAGTTACCTAATCACCTGGCGTTAACTTTACAACATGATGAAGGATTGAGGTGCTAACACCTATCTCGTGAATCGCCGGAAGCTACGATTTGTATCAGGGCGCGGCGCGGCTTCAGCCGCGTCGAAAGGCTGCTTCTTCGCCGGGCTTAGCCCCTGCCCCCAGCGGCTAAACAGGCTGCTGAAAAACTCAAAAGCAGATCCCTCGTCGGCCTGAAGGCCTCCTCGTGATGACAAATCTAATGGACTTGTGACGGCGCACCTAAAGGTGCGCCCCTTCAAAACTCACCGAAATAGACCTTTTCAGCAGCCCTTAAAGCCGTAATCTTGGACCACGCCCAGGGCACGACTGGAAGACGTGCCTGATACATAGTTGACCTACTTCGACTTATGAGATGGCTTAAGTTGGCCCAAGCAAGGATAGATAGCGCGCGGCTGACCTGAGTGTTGAATAGAAGGCGAATTCCCTCGGAATACATTCATAGAAAGGCCGCAGGGAAGTCTTCTTCGCGACACAGTACGGGCTTGAGTCAGGTGATCTGGTCGCCCACGACACAACGAGCACAGTCGATTGGCGGGCTGTGCTCGTCTGTCGCTTCGCTAAATCGTCTTAGAACGGGTCACTGGCAGCTTTCACTCACCATCTTCAGGCTGCTGACCTTCACATCCACATAAGCGCTGCTGCCGGCCTCGGCTTTCTCGCTCGCCTCTTTCTTCTCTTCTTGCGCGTGGGAGAGCATTACTTGCTTTCCCGTAACGGCCACGGTGTGATTGACGTGGGCAGCCAAGCCCGAACCCATGAGTTCGTACATCTTGCCGTCTTGTGCCATCAAGTAATATCCGCCATTGTCGCTGCCTTGCTTCAGGCAGCCGGTGACGGATATCGCCGCATTACTGCCGCCCATATTGTCCTGCGCGCTCATCAGCACCGGCAAAAGACAAAACAACACGAGGGTCAGGCCGAGAGATACTTTTGTCCAATGTGACATCGTTCATCCTCCTTGCTCTCGCAGAGAGCCGGTTGGGCGTTCG
Organism: uncultured Acidobacteriaceae bacterium; assembly: GCA_963840905.1. Taxonomy (GTDB): domain Bacteria; phylum Acidobacteriota; class Terriglobia; order Terriglobales; family Acidobacteriaceae; genus Bog-257. The sequence continues at coordinate 16,185 of CAWJAO010000003.1, read as the reverse complement.
TGAAATTCGTACGTGCATAGGGAAAGCAAGACCCCTCATCGGGCCTATCCTACTACTGACGGTAGTAGTCAAGCAAAGGTTGCCTTCGGCTCTGGTTCCGCCCTCCTCGGATCGACCCTGCGGAAGGGCGTGGGAAGGCCGATTTTAGGGGGTTACGCCGCACTCTGGAAGACGGCCATAATCAGATTAGGAGTGTCGCTTTGACCAGCCATTCGAACCTGCCGGATGCCTTCGCCGTCGCCTCCCATCTGGGGCGAGGCTTGGGTGTACCTGCCATCTGGTCCCGGGCGATTTCCTCACGCGCCGATTCCAAGCTGGCGCCTTGCATGGTCCGTCCCAACCTCTTCTCCGGCGACTAGTCTCGTGTCTTCCCGTCGGCTGCCCGCGCCGTTCCGGTCTAACCAGGCTGCACCCGCGGACTGACAGAAGCTCCGGCATACAACTTGTGCCGCAAGCCTTTCGAAGGAGAAACATCATGACCACCACGACCCTGACTAACGTTGCCGGTCCGAACCTCAAGACCAGCCTGCCCGGCCCCAATGCCCGGCGCATTCTCGAAGGCGATGAGCGCATCATTTCGCCGTCCTACACCCGTTCGTACCCGCTGGTAGCCAAGCGCGGACGCGGCGTGATCGTTGAAGATGTTGACGGCAACGAGTTCCTCGATTTTTCCGCCGGCATCGCCGTCACCTCGACCGGCCATTGCCATCCCGAGGTTGTGGCTGCCATTCAGAAGCAGGCGGCCGAGCTGATTCACATGTCGGGCACCGACTTCTACTACGAGAGCATGGTGAGCCTCGGCGAACGCATGTCGAAGATTGCTCCCATGAAAGGGCCGCACAAGATCTACTACGGCAACTCAGGCGCGGAGGCCGTCGAGGCTGCCCTGAAGCTGGCCCGCTATCACACCAAGCGTCAGAACATCATCGCGTTCTACGGCGCCTTCCACGGACGCACCATGGGCGCGCTCTCGCTGACCGCGTCCAAGCCGCAGCAGAAGCGCCGCTTCGCGCCGCTGGTCCCGGGCGTGACCCACGTGCGCTATCCCGATGTCTATCGCGGATGCGTGGGCGGCAGCCAGGAAGCGGAGGCATTCGCGCTGGGCTGCGCCCGCTTCATCGAAGAGAAGCTATTTAAGACGACGCTCGCCCCCGAGGAAGTGGCCGCGATTTTTGTCGAGCCGATCCAGGGCGAGGGCGGCTACGTTGTTGCGCCGACGGTGTTCATGCAGGAACTTCGCAAGATCTGCGATCGCCACGGAATCCTGTTGGTTGCCGATGAAGTGCAATCGGGAGCAGGCCGCACGGGAAAGTGGTGGGCCATTCAGCACACCGGCGTCGAGCCCGATATTTTCTGCAGCGCGAAGGGAATCGCCAGCGGAATGCCTCTTGGCATCATGATGGCGAAGGCCGAAATCATGGACTGGGTGCCGGGTTCACACGCGTCAACCTTCGGCGGAAACCCGGTTTCGATCGCAGCCGCGCTGGCCACCATGGACATTCTGGAACGCGAAGGTATCAGGAACGCCGAAGTGGTAGGGAAGCACATCATGGACCGCATTGCCGATTGGCCGCAGCGGCTCGATCTGGTGGGAGACGTTCGTGGGCGCGGCTTGATGATTGGAGTCGAGATCGTCACCGACACGAAGGCCAAGACACAAGGCGCCGCCGAACGGGATCGCATCGTCGAACTGGCCTTCGAACGCGGTGTCCTGCTGCTGGGATGCGGGCCGAACACCATCCGCATCGCGCCTCCGCTGGTCGTGACCAGCGAGCAGGCCGACATCGCAATGGACGTACTGGAAGAGTGCATTACGATTGCCGGCAAGGAGCGCAAGGCCTAAGGCAATTTTGAGGGCAACCAGTCACCACGGAAAAGCGAGGTCGGGTAGAGCGGCGCTTCAGCGCCGCGTTCACCGCGAACCATCGAACTGCGTCAGGCATGGCACTCATCTCGATGATCGCAATGCCTGACGCTCCGTCTGTTGTAACCGCTGGACGTCGGCCTGAAGGCCGGCTCTACCCGATTTTCCCCGGTGCTTCTTTGTAAGAGGAACTTCGCGTATTTCCGGGGGTCGCCGGTAAAAATTAACGGCGCATCCCACGAATCTGCTAGAGGCGTAAGATGGAAAATTACATAATCGAGGTTTTCCGTGCCTGAGTTACGCAAAGATCCAATCATAGGAAGATGGGTAATCATTTCCACAGATCGCTCCAAGCGTCCCACCGACTTCAGCCGGGAGCCGGTGCAAATGAAGGGCGGCTTTTGCCCATTCTGCTACGGGAACGAGAGCAAGACCCCTCCCGAAGTGCTGGCGTATCGGCCGAACGGTACGGCTCGCGACACATCGGATTGGACGGTCCGCGTGGTGCCCAACAAGTTCCCGTCCCTTGGAATTGAGGGCAGCCTGAACCGGCAGGCCGAGGGCATGTTCGACAAGATGAACGGCATCGGGGCGCACGAGGTCATCATCGAGACGTCAGAGCACAATGCCAGCCTTGGCCAGTCTTCCGGAAAAGCGGATCGAAGACGTTCTGTGGGCATACCGCGACCGCATCGTCGATCTCAAGAAGGACCGGCGCTTCAAGTACATCCTGATCTTCAAGAACCACGGTCCCGCGGCGGGGGCCACGTTGGAGCATTCCCACGGACAGCTCATCGCGTTGCCCATCGTTCCCAAGCATGTGGTGGAGGAACTGGAAGGGTCGAAGCAATACTACATTTACAAGGAGCGCTGCGTTTTTTGTGACATCGTGCGCCAGGAGACGGAGTCGGGAGTGCGCGTGGTTGCCGACGACCACGGCTTCCTCACCGTCGCCCCTTACGCTCCCCGTTTTCCGTTCGAAACCTGGATCCTGCCCAAACGCCACGAATCGGCCTTCGAGAATTCGTCGTCGCAAGTGTATGAAGGCTTGGCGAAGGCCCTGAAGAACCTTCTCGTGCGCGCTGACAAGGTGCTCGACAATCCTGCCTACAACTTGGTCATCCACACTGCGCCCGTTCAAGAAGCTGCCATGGACCATTATCACTGGCACGTTGAGTTCATGCCGCGGCTCACCAAGACGGCGGGCTTCGAGTGGGGAACCGGCTTCTATCAGAACCCCACGCCGCCGGAGGAAGCTGCCAAGTATTTGCGCGAAGCCAAGATTGAAGTTCAGCAGCCGGCGGTAGCGGAAAGTAAGTAGAGATGTGAGAAAGCTTATTTGCATCTGAAGAAAAAAAGAGATCGAGTCACGTAGCGACGGTACAATCGTTTCCCCAAAACACCGCAGTAGCCTATCGCACAGGGATTCTCCTACAACCTTGGTGGGACAGCCAATCCAGCAACCACCGCTGAGTTACTGATATTCTAATTTCAACCTCGAACTCCCGATGTCGTGCAATCTCGACAGCCCTTGCTTCGAGTAGATTGAGGCCGGCTTGAGTGGTTGACGAGGTTGCACAAGCCGCGCTCGGCTTTAGTTATTCCGACAGCCATCCATGTAAAGCTGGATTTACCAGCACCTTTGAACAGAAAGAGAGACTCAGAAGTATGAAAAGTTGTGTCTTCGCTGTCCTGGTACTTTGTTGTGTTGGCAGTCTATATGCAGAGCAGGTGACCCTCAAGAATGGCGACCGGTTTACCGGCTCCATCGTGAGCATGAGCGACAAGAAGCTGGTCTTGAAGACCGAGCACGCGGGCACGATTACGATTGATTTCGACGCGATCGCGCAGTTCTCCTCCGATCAGCCTCTGGTCGTAACCCGCACCGACAAGCAGGTAGTCTCCGGCACAGTGAAGAGCGACGACTCGCAGGTGGCCGTGACTACCCCGTCGGGTACGCAGCAGATTCCCATGGCCGACGTTGCGGTGATGCGCTCGCCCGCTGACCAGGCCGCATACGAAAAGTCGCTGCATCCAGGAATGATGGAAGGGTGGGGCGGAGGCGGCAACTTTGGGCTAGCACTAGCGCGAGGCAACTCTGACACCACCAACCTGGCCTTGGGCTTTAACGCAGAGCGTCCCACGACGACCGACAAGTGGACCATCCAGGCTGCCTCGATCTACTCGACGAGCGTGACCGACGGAATCAGTTCCACCAGCGCTAACTCCTTGGGCGGCTTTATCCGCTACGATCGCAACCTGACCAAGAAGCTGTTCGCATTTGGCCTGTTTGCTGGATCCTATGACCATGCGCAGGACCTCAACGTCCGCATCAGTCCCAGCGGCGGTCTCGGCTATCACCTGATCGCGAGCAAGGTCACGACGCTCGACCTGCTCGGTGGTTTTGGCTATACCTATGAGAGCTATTCCACTCCCATACCTGACCCCATAACCAACAACTTCATAAACGCGACCATCGGTGACGAATTCAGCCACAAGTTCACAGCCAACACCACCGTAGTTCAGGACTTCTATTTCTTCCCGTACCTGAACGACGGTGGAGGCTATCGTGGAGTCTTCGACTTCGGCGTGGCCAGCAAGTTGTATCGTGCGATCACATGGAACTTGAATTTCGGTGACCGCTACAACAGCAACCCAGTGCCCGGGAAAAGGAACAACGATGTGCTACTGACGACTGGGCTGGGATTGACGTTCGGGGCCAAGGCGAAATAGTAGCTTGTCATCCCGACCGAGGACCTTAGAGTCTGAGTCTGTGTGAGTACTCGGTTTCGTTTTTGCCGGTGGAGTAGAACGCACGAAAATCGAACCCCGAAGGGGTGGAAGTGCCGTTAGCCCAGGACGGAGCGCAGCGGAGTCCTGGGTAGAGTGGAAAACGAGACTGAGTCCTGTAGGGACGGCACGGTTCTGACAAAGACTCTTTAGTCCGAGCCGCGGACCTGCGGCTTGTCCGAGTTATATTGCACGGGAGAAAACCGCAGGTCCCTCGACTGCGCTCGGGGATGACAGAACGCCAGGGCGCTTCTACTGCCGGTCCTGGTATTCCTCGTACCATGCCATTTGGATGGCTTCGAGCTTGCCTTCGTTGGACAGCTTGGGATCGTCCACAAATGTCGGCAACTCGGTCACGTAGCGGTGAAGGTCGGTAAAGCGGACCTCCAGTGGGTTGATGTCCGGAAACTTGTCGGCCAGGGCAATGCCCAGGTCCTCCGCGTCATCCCATCTCAACTCAATAGCCATAGGATCCTCAAGAATGAAGTTAGTGCGGGCCGGCAAGCCAAAAGCAGATCCCTCACCGCTAACGCCGGTTCGGGATGACAATCCAGGCCAAACTCAGTCGTGGTGGGTCGCCGCTTCCGAAACATAGTTGCGGTTCCAGGCCGGAATCTCCACTACCACTTCACCGGGCTTTTCGATCACGGTCTGACACCCCAGACGTGAGTTGAGCTGCAGGTCGGCAGCCATGTCGAGCCGGTCGGCTTCGTCATCGTCCATCTCGTTGAGCAACTCCTTGCCCTTCTTGACCACCACGTGACACGTGGTGCAGGCGCAGTTTCCGCCGCAGGCATGCTCCAGGTGCAGCCCGAAGTTCATGGCCACATCCAGGATCGATTCCGGCTTGCCATGCTCCTGATAGGGAAGTTTGCCGTGTTCAAATTCAAAGGTCTTGTTCTCTGGGAGGAAGGTGAGACGGACCGTGTTCGGCCCCAGGGCCTCTTCCGTCGCCGTTCCGCCGCCTTGTGTTTTTTCGTCTGACATAGTTTCCTTGCGCTTTGTCGCGGGGCTGAAGCCTCGCTCAAATCTGTGCCGTCCCTCAACCACCCCAACAAGCGCAAAAGGCGGCGTTGGGGACCCCGGCTAAAGGGACTCGAGTCCTACTACTTACGTTTACGCGGGCCGAAGGCCCGCTCTACCCAGTTCAATCCCAAGGTGCTCTACCCCCGAACACTATCCACCAGCCACTAGCCCCTACTCACTCACTTGATTTCCGCCTGCGCGATGGGATGCGGGGACTCCGGCCCCTCGCCGACGTCGGCGGTGGCCATGTTCTGCCCTTTCAACGCCGTTCCCACTGCTGACTCCATCATCAGCTCGGCGAGATGCATCGTGCCCTGGTTGAGGGCGTCGATCGCCGTGCGAATGGCCTGGTAATCGTCTTCCTTGATCACCGCGCGCAGCGCCGTTTCGAGCTTGCCAATGTCACCGCGCTCTTTGGACGACAACTGCTCCCAGGCTGGATTTGTGTGGCCCTTCTCCAGCGCGGCGAGCATGGTCTCCGCTTCATTGCGGGCTTCAATCACCTGGCGCTTGCGGAAGTCTTCTTCGGCGTTGTCGAAGGAGTCGAGGATCATGTTCTCGACCTGCTCGTCGGTGAGACCGTAACTGGGCTGCACCTGAATCTCAGCTTCTTTGCCGCTACGCAGCTCGCGCGCCGAGACATGCAAAATCCCGTTGGCGTCGATCAGGAATTTCACTTCAATGCGCGGCAAACCCGCCGGCATAGGTGGAATGCCCTTCAGGTCGAAGCGCGCCAGGGAGCGGCAATCGCTTGCCAGTTCGCGCTCGCCTTGCAGAACGTGCACCGCGACGTTCGTCTGTCCCTCAACTCCGGTCGTGAAGTGCTCGGTCGCCGACGCAGGAATCGTCGAGTTGCGGTGAATGATCTTCACCACGCCTCCGCCGAGTGACTCGATGCCGAGCGACAGCGGCGTCACATCGAGCAACAGCATCTCCTTCGTTGCTTCCGAGCCGCCCGCGAGGATGTGAGCCTGTATGGCCGCGCCCAGCGCGACCACTTCGTCGGGATTTAAGTCGCTGTGAGGCGTCCGCTCGAACAGCTCTTCGACCAGTTGGCGGACCCGGGGGATGCGTGTCGAGCCGCCCACCAGTACAGCTTCGTTGATCTGCTTATTGGTCAGGCCGGCGTCCTTCATCGCCTGTCGGACCGGCGCGACCGTGCGATCGATCACCGGCTGGATCAACTGCTCGAATTGTGTGCGCGCGATCTCGCGCTGATAGCGTTTGCCGCCGGGAAGTTCGACATCCAGTGTCGTCTGGTCAGCGGACGACAAGGCAATTTTCGCCTCGATGACCGCCTTGCGAATCGCCTGCACGATCTCGGCATTGCGGCGAACATCGATCGCCAAATCGCCCTGGATGTCGTGCAGCGCGATCGTGATCAGCAGGTTGTCGATGTCGTCGCCACCGAGATGAGTGTCGCCATTGGTGGCGATCACCTCGAAGATGCCCTCGTGCAACTTGAGAATCGAGATGTCAAACGTGCCGCCGCCCAGATCGTAAACCGCAACGGTCTCGGCATTTTTCTTATCGAGACCGTAGGCCAGCGAGGCCGCCGTGGGTTCGTTCACCAGGCGTAGAACTTCCAGCCCCGCAATGCGGCCGGCATCCTTTGTTGCTTGCCGTTGTGCATCGTTGAAGTACGCAGGAACGGTGATGACCGCCTTGGTCACGGGCGCCGCAAAGTAGCGTTCGGCATTGCGCTTCAGCTGGCGCAGGATGAAAGCCGAAATCTCCGGCGGGGTAAAGGTCTTATCGCCGAGCTTGATGCGCAGCACTTCGCCGGCGGCGAGATCGTCGGCCAGGCGGAAAGGGAAGAGCTTCAACTCGTCGCGCACATCTTCGACATCGCGGCCCATGAGCCGCTTCACGCTGTAGACGGCGCGCTCGGGAGTTTCGATCAGGTATTTGCGCGCGGCACTGCCGACAACGATCTGGTTGTTCTCATCCAGCGCGACGACCGAGGGGACTAGGTTCAGCCCGTCCTCGCCGGGAATGACGACAGGACGGCCGCCTTCCATGTAGGCCACCAGCGAGTTGGTGGTGCCCAGATCGATTCCGACGATGCGTTCGTTTGGCATGAGTAGCAATTAGCAATTAGCAACTAGCAATTAGTTCAATTCGCTTCCTGTCTTCGTTGGCGACGAGCGCAGCGAGGAGTCGAAGGACCGCTATACCAACCCGCAATGTTTTCCGCCTGCTCGTGCCATCGGCTGAAGCCGACTCCAATCAATAAAACGATCAGCTTGAACGCGGGCCGAAGGCCCGCACTACCCGAGCGCCCGGTCAGCTTTCCAATACCTCATCGATGTCGCGCAGCAGATTACGCAAGTAGGTGCGGCGATTTAGCACGTCCACCATCTTGTCGCGTACGGCTATTCGATCTTCATCCAGAACATTTCCGCCCTGCTCGGCGCCGTCGATCAAAGCGTCCCACTCGTTCCATGACGCATACAGCTCTTCCAGCAGGGCGTTGTATTTGTCCTGCAAGTGCTTCCTGGAGTCGCGCAGCTCCCGCTCAAGATCGTGGTCGAGTTCTCCCATTTTCTTGTTCATGCGCATCTCTTCGAGCTGCATGTTCAGTTCAAAAACCTCTTCCAGGAGATCAGGAGGGACCACCTGCTTCTTGAGCTTGCCGGTGCGTCGCGCCTCTTCGGTTGCGGCCTTGGATTGTTCTTCCATCTGCACCCCCTGCAATCGCAGCAGGTACTCGGTGCGAGTAATGGGATCTTTCAGGGTGCGGTAGGCGTCGTTGAGCTGCGAACTCTTTTCCAGGCTCCACTGCTGTTCGCGATCGCTGTTGACGGCGTTGATGTCGGGATGCAAGTGCCGGCTCAGAGCGTAGAACTCGCGTTCGAGTTTCGCCGGCTCCAGGTTCAACCGGAAGGGAAGCCCGAAGAAAGTGAAATAGTCCACCGGCGCAGGCGGTTGAACTTTGCCGCACTCCTGGCAAAAATGGGCTGCGCGCATGGCTCCGCAAGACCAGCAATTGGCTTTGGTCGGCCGGCTTTGGCTTACGACAAGGATGCCGCTGTCCGGTTGATCCGATTTCTTGTGGTCAGTCTGGGCCATTTTCCCCAAGTTTCGTGCAATGTTTCATCCGCTGTGTCATCCTGAGCGACGAGCGCAGCGAGGAGTCGAAGGACCCCTAATCCGCGAATAGCCTTGTGCCGTCCCTGAAGGCTTCGTGCTGGGCTAAACTGAGCCGCGCCTACGGCGCTGAGTCTCAAGCAGCAACTTCCATCCATCAAGCGAACCACGCGCCCCGGAATTCCACCGCCGCGGAATCCGCATCGTTCAGCTGGTCGCATTCGGGCGCCGCTACCGTTTGCTTAGGAAAACGAAGTGCCGCAGCCGCATGACTTCTTGGCATTCGGATTCTGGAAGGAGAAGCCCTGATGCATCAGGGTCTCTTCGTAATCGAGAATCATGCCGTGCAGGTAGATGAACGACTTCGGATCGACAAAGACGCGAACATCCTCAAACTTAAAGACGCGATCGCGCTCGCGCGGCTGGGTGTCGAAACGGATGTTGTAACTCAGTCCCGAACAACCACCACCCTGCACTCCCAGACGCAAGCCGCCCTCGGTTGGCGAGATGTTTTCCTTTGCCATCGCCAGTCGAATGCGGGCCAGCGCCTTCTCCGTCACCTGAATTCCTTTGGCAGCGGGCGCGGGCGTCTGGGCCGGATTTTCAATATTTACCGTGCTCATGGTTGTTTTTCAGCGGGCCCGCATCGAGAGACGCGGCGCACTGAATCCTCAAAACCAGTCTACGCCCGCTGCTCAACCGGAACCGGCTGAGACTGGCTCTGCTGGCCGTTCTTCTTCTTCCAGTCGCCGATGGCGGCGCGAATCGCATCTTCCGCCAGCACCGAACAGTGGATCTTCACCGGCGGCAGCGACAGCTCCTTCACGATGTCGGTGTTGCGAATGGTGAGAGCTTCGTCGACCGTCTTGCCCTTCACCCACTCAGTGGCGAGGGAAGACGACGCAATCGCCGAGCCGCACCCGAACGTCTTGAACTTGGCGTCCTCGATGATGTTGGTGGTGGGATTCACCTTGATCTGCAGCTTCATGACGTCGCCGCACTCGGGTGCACCCACCAGACCCGTGCCCACCTCGGCGCTGTTCTTGTCGAACGAGCCGACGTTGCGGGGATGGTTGTAATGGTCCAAAACCTTGTCGCTGTAAGCCATGTGTTATCTCCTAAATTTGCGAAACTCTATCTTGAAGGGGCACGGCTTCAGCCGTGCCATGAGCTACTTCCTTTATGACGGCTTTAGCCACTGAGGGATTTCGGTTTCCATCCAAGTGCGAACTCCCTCAGGGGCTAAAGCCCAATTCTCAACGCCTTCTTCGGCATGGCTGAAGCCGTGCCCTTTCAAAACAAATTCAATCCGGCACGAGGGGCTAAAGCCCAATTCTCAACGCCTTCTACGGCACGGCCGAAGCCGTGCCCTTTCAAAACAAATTCGACCCGGCACGAGGGGCTAAAGCCCAATTCTCAACGCCTTCTACGTCACGGCTGAAGCCGTGCCCTTTCAAACAAATCAATCCGAATGCGGCGCTGAAGCGCCGCACTACCCGCGCTAGTGCGCCGGCTCGGCTGCCCACTGGACCTTCGTGAGGTCGATGCCCTCTTTCGCCATCTCGTATAACGGAGACAGCTCACGCAAACGCTTCACCGTATCGACCACGCGCTCGGCCACGTAATCCACCTCGGCCTGGGTGTTGAATCGCCCAATGCCGAACCGGATGGAGCTATGCGCCAGATCATCGCCGGCGCCAAGCGCCTTCAATACATAAGATGGCTCCAGCGTCGCGGAGGTGCACGCCGATCCGCTCGACACCGCAATATCGTTGATGCCCATCAGCAGCGATTCGCCTTCCACGTAGGCAAAACTGATGTTCAAGTTGCCGGGCAGACGGTGCTCGACTGAACCGTTGATGTAAACCTCGTCCAGTTGGCTCATGATGGCGTCTTTCAGACGATCACGCAGAGCGGCCAGCTCGACCGCTTCTTCGGCCATGCCCTCGCTGGCGATCGCGCAGGCCTTGCCGAAGCCCACGATTCCGGGAACATTCAGCGTCCCCGAGCGCATGCCGCGCTCATGGCCGCCGCCGTCAATCTGCGCGACCAGTTGCACGCGTGGATTCTTGCGGCGAACATACAACGCGCCCACGCCCTTCGGTCCGTAGAGCTTGTGGGCCGTGAGCGACGCCAGGTCGACGTTGTCCTGTACCACGTTAAACGGAACCTTGCCGATTGCCTGTACCGCATCGGTGTGGAACAGTACGCCGCGTTCGTGACAAAGAGCGCCAATTTCGCGGATCGGCTGCAATGCGCCAATCTCGTTGTTAGCGGTCATGATCGACACCAGGATGGTCTTGTCATCCATGGCCCGCTTCAGGTCGTCGAGATCGATGCGTCCATCCTTCTGCACCGGCAGATAGGTGACGCGGAAACCGTACTTCTCCAGGCGCTTGCAGGTGTCCAGCACAGCCTTGTGCTCGATGGCCTGGGTAATGATGTGATTGCCCTTTTCCTTGTACATCTCGGCGACGCCCTTGATGGCAAGGTTGTTGCTCTCGGTCGCGCCGGAGGTGAAGATGATTTCCTTGGAAGTCGCGCCAATCAGCTTGGCGATGCGCTCCCGCGCCTGCTCTACGGCCTGCTCCGCCAACCATCCGAATTCGTGGTTACGGCTGGCGGCGTTGCCGAACTTCTCCGTGAAGTACGGCAACATTTCTTCCACTACGCGCGGATCGGTGCGCGTGGTGGCGTGGTTGTCCATGTAGATAGGCAGTTTCACGTCGTTATTATTGCCATTGCCCGGAATCACATTCGTGCTCATTGCTTGTACCATCTCCTAAACGTGTTCAATCTTGTTTGCCGCCCAGCCCAGGGTGACCAGGTCCGGTGCGGACTCGTGCTCCGGTTCGGTCATTTCCCAAATGGTCAGCCGGTTCAAAACCTCTTCGATGCTGCGGCTCACCTTGGCCAGCGGCCCGCGGACGGTGCAGCGGTCGCTCTGTTCGCAATCTTCGGTTGCCGAACTACATGACGTGATGAACAGAGGCCCCTCAATCGCCCGAATCACTTCGAAGGCGCTGATCTGCCTTGGATTACGTGCCAGGGTGTAGCCACCGTTGGTGCCGTATTGCGAAACCAGCAGGCCAGCCTTGGTCAACCTCTGCAGGATTTTCGCCAGGGCCTCCTGCGGAATGCTGTACATCTCCGCCAGGTCCTTGGCGCTGCAGGCGCCCAAGTCAGCGTGTTCGGCCAGATGCCGCATGGCGATCAGCCCGTAGTCCGCTTTCTTGGTCAGCTTTAGCATGGCCGGCACTTCACTCGGTCAGATGAATATGCGACCAATTCAGTCGCAGTTTGATTCTACGCCGGGGAGGAAGAGTTCCGCAAGCGCAGACAGCGAATGGCAACTGGGAGCATTTATCGGTAACTGGTAGGTAGGGAATGGGTTAAGTAATGCCGATAAAAAGAGTCGCATATTTGATATGTAACGGCGCCGAAGCGAGAAGGCAAGCCGACATTGGATGAATCGGACGGGAACAGCAGGTCCCTCGACTCCGCTTCGCTCCGCTCGGGATGACAAAATTAGAGATTTCAGCTTCTCTGCTCGGGATGACAAGACGAGGCACCCCGCTTTTCTCAGCTCGGGATGGCAAGAGAGAGCTTCGCTCAGGGTTTGAGTGACACCGCGGAAACGGATTTTTGCCGGCCCCGCGGGCAGGGTAGGTAGTCAGAATTAACACTATTGACAGCCGGAAAAGCTTGACTTCCGACGGTTCCGGTCTACAATACCGGAAAATTTCATCGATGCTCGCGCAGCGGGCGAAAGTCATGAACCTAGGCCAGCCGATCAACCGAACTCCAAATTTCCTGCAGAGCAATGCCATGGACCAGCCGTGCCGGCATCCCCGTGTCCAGGTTGTCGCTCGAGATGAAGACGCGGAATACGTCGAGTGCATGGAATGCCGCGAGGTCTTCGAATCGAGTGAATTCCGCGACATGGATATCGAATCGAAAATCCCTCCCCAAGACGAATAAGTCCCAAGCTCGAACTGCCTTGAATGTGCGCGAGGAGGCGGAGGTGTGCCTGCGCCGGGCCTAGGCTCCAAGTTTAGTGTGACTGGTTGGGCCTCCTTTTCAGGACCGCGTCGGCGTACGGCTTGGCGTTCAGAAGGCATTATTCAATTTGTTGGCTTCGAAGCTTTGAAGGGCACGGCTTTCAGCCGTGCCATAACCGGTACTTGTAGAGTTGGGCTTCAGCCCACGAGGGATTTGGCGTTCGTTTCAACACCGAGGCCCCTCCGTGGCTAAAGCCATCGCTGATACCAGCGGATCACGGCACGGCTGAAGCCGTGCCCCTTCAAAGCCTAGCCCTCGCGGGCGATCCCAATTCATGGGAGCGTCGATTTATCTCTTAGTATGGTCTTAGGGTTGCCGGCTCCGATTTGGGAGGTCCTACCGCAAGCGCAGGGCGGCGTCGATAGATAATTCCTGGGCTGCGAACTCGCCTGCCAGGAATCGTGGATAGGCGGCGGCGGCAATCATGGCCGCATTATCGGTAGAGAGCTTTCGGGAAGGGAAGTAGACCGCCAGGCCTTCCTCAGAAGCGCGCCGTTCGAATGACGTTCGCAACTCGCTATTGGCCGCGACGCCGCCCGTCACCAGCAAGGTGGCGACGTTATGTTGGCGCGCCGCCAGCAGCGTCTTGCTGACCAGGTCGTTGACCACGGCGCGCTGGAATGACGCTACCAGGTCGAGCGTCGGCTGATCGCAGGCGGCGAGGTAATCTTCGCGCGATGGTTTCGCCATCTCCGCGAGAGCCTGGCGACGCCGCACGATGCCGCCGCGCATGTCGTGAGTTTCTAAGTAGCGTAGAACGGCCGTCTTGATTCCGCTGTAGGAGAAGTCGACACGCGCCTCGCCGTCCGCATGACGATTTTGCGGGTTACGATCGTGGTGCTTGATCTGGGCAAAGGGAAATTTTACTGCCAGCGGATTGCCATGCGTCGCCAGGAAATCGATGGCAGGGCCGCCCGGATATCCAAGTTCAAGCAGCTTGGCAACCTTGTCGAAGGCCTCGCCGGCCGCGTCGTCGCGGGTATGTCCCACATCGTGGTACCGCCAGGCGCCCGATTCTCCATCGACCAAAAATAGGTGTGTATGCCCGCCGCTCACGACCAGGGCGAGGACGGGAAGGGCAAAGTCGCGATTGCCCTTCTGGCGCTCCTCCAACAGCACGGCATGAATGTGGCCTTCGAGGTGATTGATCCCGATAAGCGGCTTGTCGACAGCGTAGGCAAGCGCCTTGGCGTAACTCAGACCAACCAGAAGGGCACCGGCGAGGCCGGGGCCCTTGGTAACCGCGATGGCGTCAATGGTTGCATACGTTCTGCCGGACTCTTCCAGCGCTTTGCGCACTACAGGAACGATGGCGCGCAAGTGCTCGCGGGAAGCGAGTTCGGGCACCACTCCGCCGTAGGGCTGGTGAGTTGCATACTGCGAGTACACGACGTTCGAGATGAGTTCCTCGCCCGAGCGCACGACGGCGGCAGCGGTTTCGTCGCAGGAGCTCTCGATGCCGAGGATGTAAGTGTCTGGCACGAGACCATTGTAGAGGAAGCTTTCAGCCGTCAGCTATCAGCTATCAGCTAAACTGATCGCGAAGGGTAGTGGACACTAGGTCTTAGCTGACGGCTGACAGCTGAGGGCTGACGGCTTTCCCACGCTACAATCAAACTGCCATGCAGCAGCATGCCACCAATATCGTTCGCGAGCTGCGCAACCGCGGCTTCCAGGCCTACCTTGCCGGAGGCTGCGTGCGCGACATGCTGCTCGGACTCGTGCCTACCGACTACGACGTTGCTACCGATGCGACGCCACAGGAGGTCATGCGCATCTTTCCCGAAACTTACGCGGTGGGGGCGCAGTTCGGGGTAGTGCTCGTGCCGTTACGAACACCCGCTCCATCTCCCACCCAAGCACAGGAAGCTTGGGTGGGGCACCCCGCACCCGCACCCGCTTTTTCCGAGCACCCGAACTACGTCGAGGTCGCGACCTTTCGCAACGATGGCACCTACACCGACGGGCGCCATCCCGATCGCGTGAGCTACGCCACCGATCCGAAGGAAGATGTGCAGCGGCGCGACTTCACCATCAACGGATTGCTGATGGACCCGTTGGACGGCAACCGCGTGCTCGATTTCGTCGGCGGCCGCGACGACTTGAAGGCCGGAATCATCCGCGCCATCGGCGATCCGGAACGGCGCTTCTCAGAAGATAAGCTACGCATGTTGCGGGCGCTGCGCTTTGCGGCGCGCTTCCACTACACCATCGATCCCGCAACGTTGGCGGCGATTCAACGGCTGGCCCCACAGATCGAGCAAGTGAGCCGTGAACGAGTGCGTGACGAACTGACCAAGATGCTGACCGAAGGCAGTGCGCGGGAGGCCTTTCGACTGCTCGACCGCACGGGCCTGCTGAAGGAAGTGCTGCCGGAAATCGACCGCATGCATGGGGTCGAGCAGCCGCCGCAGTTTCATCCCGAGGGGGACGTGTGGATTCATACGCTGTTGCTGCTGGAGAAGCTGCCGCCGAAATGTTCGAGAACGCTAGCGTGGGGCACGCTGCTGCACGACGTGGGTAAGCCGCCGACCTTTCGGGTGGCGCCGGACCGCATTCGCTTCGACGGGCACGTGGAAGTGGGCGTGCGCATGGCGGAGGAGATCTGCCGCCGCCTGCACTTCTCAAACGATGACACCCGCCAGATCGCCGCGCTGGTGGCCAACCACATGCGCTTTGCCGATGCCGAGCGGATGAAGGAATCGACCCTGAAGCGCTTCCTGCGTTTGCCGAAGTTTGACGAGCATCTGGAATTGCATCGCATGGATTGCCTGAGCAGCCACAGCGACCTGTCGCTCTACAACTTCGTCCGCGAGCGCGCGCAACAGATTCCGGCGGAGCAGATCAGGCCGCAGCCGTTGCTTACCGGAGAAGACCTGATCGCGTTGGGCTACCACCCAGGTCCGCAATTCCGCGAGATGTTGGCGGCGACTGAGGACGCACAGTTGGAGGGCACGCTGAAGAGCAGGGAAGACGCGCTGGATTTTGTGCGGCGGGAATTTCCTCGGGCGAGCTAGAGCATTCGGCGGCGATTTTTTACCTTAGTGCGTTGTGATAACCTGACGCTTGTGAAACTCACAGCAGTATTTGAACCAGCGAAGGAGGGCGGGTACACCTGCTTCGTGGAGGAGATTCCCGCTGCGATTTCGCAGGGAGAGACTCTCGACGAGGCGAAAGCGAACCTTCGGCAGGCGCTGCATATGGTTCTGGAGTGCCAGCGGGAGCTTGCTGAGAAGGACCTTTCGCCAGGTGCGCTGCGGGAAACTTTCGAGCTGGCCTAAGAAGTGGAGCTCGCCGACCTGGAGCGCCACCTTCGCCAACATTCCTGCATACTTTATCGTGAGGGTGCCGCA
>CAWJAO010000002.1:0-631627 GCA_963840905.1 uncultured Acidobacteriaceae bacterium | reverse complement strand
CTCGGCCACCTCTCCGGCTAGGGCGGGTGCGCAAACGCGCTGCTCTTACGAGCGAATTGATTATAACAGCCGTTTGCGATCGTGACAGCAACGGGGCGCTAGGTGTGTCTGAGTCGGCGAGGGGGCGTTCCTGCGATGGGCGCTCGTCGACCCTCCAAAAGGTCGGGAAGCAGACCGCCAGGAACGGGCCACTGGAAGGCTCTTTCGCCACTCGCCGGTATGCGACTCACTGCGGGGCAGTCAGAATCGTCTGATGTGGATCAAGTACGAATTGCTTTACCTCTGCGGGGGCGGACAGGCTGAATCGCGTCTCCTCACCTTCGGCGAAGACACGCCCCAGATATATCTTTCGATCACCGGTCAGGCCGTACACCGGAACGCTGGTCACCAGGTCCGTGGGCGCCTGTTTTTGCCGGATGACACCGCTGACCTTCGCCGTACCTGCGCCGCGCGCCATCTTTACTTCGGCAACTTCGAGTTGTGGAAACGCCGTGCCGTTCACCCACCCATCGAAAAACCAGTCCAGCGACTTGCGGTTCTCAAACCACAGGGCGGGCGGAAGAACGGCCTCGAGGGCTTGCTGGAAGTCGGTGTTGGTCATCTCTTTTTCCTGGTAGCGATCCACGAGGTTGCGCAACACGGCCAGAAAAGCGGTGTCGTCCCCATCAGGCTTCTCCGGGGTGCGCGACGCGTCGCGCAACATGCAGCGCAGCATGTGAATCAGCCAGGTCCCGCGGCCATAGGTGATGATTCCATACCCATTGGGAAAGTGGGAGGACGACAGGCGCACGCCCAGAGTTACCGGTCCGGCCTCCACGTTGGGCCGGCCTTCCTTCGACTTGGACGTCAACCAGTCTCGATAGGTCTGGAGCATCAGCTTCGCGTCGGCCGGGCGGGTGCGTTCCAGCAGCATCAGCGAACAGTAATTCGCCAGTCCTTCCATCAGCCATTGCTCGTGATAACTGGCCCACGACACCTTGTCGCCAAACCACTGGTGCGCAAGTTCGTGCGGCATCATGATGTCGCCATAAATGACCTGGTCGGCCGGCGGAAGGTTCAGGCCCGCGCGCTGTTCGGGGCTGAGATAGACATAACTGGAAAGAAAAACCAGTCCCGGCCATCCCTGGCTATCGGTACTGGGATTTTCCGCCAGGGAGAGAGTGCTGAAGGGATAAGCACCGAGCATCTGGGAGAGTGCGGTCAGCGTTTCGGCCGCACTGTCGGCCAGCAGTTGGCCCCGGCTGGCGGCGCTGGGAAGCGGCTCAGGTTTCATTCCCGGGGTCCCCGAGGCCAGCAGCGATTCAGGCCCGGGCGCGGTGGCAATGTCGCCAGTCGGAGGCATGATCTTGATCACGCCGCCACGCGCGGAGTAAGCGTCCACCACGACGTCGCCGGACTTCGCGACGCTATGGACGTAGACACCCAGGTTAAATCCGGCGATGGGAATTGGTTTCTCGGTGACCCAATGGGCCACGAAGTCGCCGCTCTGTCGCTGCAGCGAAACCAGCTTCCCCGTGGCCACTACAGTCCAGTGTTCAGGGAAGCGGAAGGTGATGTCGTAATTTGTCATGGCGATGCCGCGGTTGGGATACCAGGTCCCGCGGGCGCCCACGTAAAGCAGTCCGCCCCCTGCATCCGCCAGCACCGAACCGGCATAGCTGAAGCGTAAGGAGAAATGCGCTCCCGCTTGTAGCGGCTGAGGGAAAACAACCGCGACGACATCGTTGCCGCGCCGCGACATCTCGCTACCCTCGATGGCCTCGTTCTGGATGTATTCCAGCGGCTGGCCGTCGGCGTCCACCTGCTTCAGTTGCAGGTAGCGTGACAACTCGAAGAGCACAATCCGCGCGCCAGCCTGTTTCACCTCAACGTCGAGCGTTGCCTCTGCCGCCAAGTCCTTGGGAGGGTCCAGTTTCCCGGTGATGGTGTACTTGTTGACGGTGAGGACATCCCGTGTCCACGCCGGCCCGTTCGGTCCTTCGAAGCGCAGGTTGGAGAGCGGAGTCTTGCGCAAAGAGCGCATGGGGAAGCTCATCCACAAGTCGTAATAGGTCTGCTGGTTTTGTGTGGACGCATTGCCCACTACGATCTGTTCCGGACTGAGGGTGTCGAAATAAACGTCGAAGGCGCCGTAGTGCTCTCCCAATACCCGAGCGTGCAAGAAACGATCACCCGCGGAAGCAGCTTCGCCAACAGGCGCGTTGGTGAAGGTAATACACAGCCGCATTGCGTCGATCCCCGCGATCGCGCGCGCCGTGGCACTCGCGTGCGTGAGGAAATCTGCGGTATCTCCCGGCGGACGCAGATATGGTTCCAGGTCTTTCGCAGTGTTGTCGTTGAAGCGCAGATACGCCGAGGTAAACTTCTCCTCCAACACTCCGGCGCCGATGAAGCGTCCTAAAGACGCGCGCTCCATGCGGTCGGGAGGACGCACCAGCAATTCGCCTTCTCCTTCAAAGAAAGCGCCGGTCACCCTGCCATCGACGGTCTGGGTAAACGCGATGGTGCCGTCATTCAACCAGATGTGAACATCTTCGCGATTGATCTCGGCCTCGCGAATCTGGAACACTCGTTGGGGATCAAGTCCCACGTCGCGCAGCGCACGATATAACGGCAAGACCGGCCCGGAGGTAAGCGGAATCGATTGTGCCGGCGCTGCCAGGTGCAGCGCGCCTAACAGCAGACCTAAGAGGATGAGAGCGCGAACCGTCGAGCCAAAGGCCGGTTTGAGATGGGGCGGCATGAGTACTTAATAAAGGATGCTACGGGAGGGGGGCCCTTGTCATCTCGCAGCGGGACAAATTCGCACCGTAAGGTCAGTCCTTTAAGGCGACGATCGTCGTCCTATGGGTTTTTTCGCGGTAGGCATCGAAGATCGGATATTCCAGGACCATCGGGAAGCCCGCCTGGCGCAAGCCTTCGATCAGGTCGCGCTTCATCGGCCAGAAGGATTTCTGATTGCCCCAGGACGACCACTTGTCATCGCGGCGCTGGCTCTCCTCCTCGAACTCGGGAAACCATCGTCCCGTCCAGCCCTCGTTCTGCACGATCTCGGAGAGTGTAAACACGCCATTCGGCTGAGCATCGGCGACGTGGGTGTCAATGATGGCGACACGCCGGCACAACTGCGCAATCTGTTCGATGAACGCGCGCGGCTCATCCAGGTGGTAAAGGAGGCCGCAACAGAAAATAGCGTCGAAGACGCCATAGTTGGCCAGATTGCGGACATCGTCACATGCAAAGGACAGATGCGGCAGGTTGGTTGCCGCTTTGACTCGCTGGCAATTCTCGAAGTTAGTCTCCCGAATCTCGATGCCGAGCGCATCGAAACCGGCGCGCGCCAATTCCACCGCATAGCCGCCCTCGAGGCATCCGAGATCGACAACTCGCTTGCCGGAGACGCCGTCGCGAAAAATCGTTCGCAGGAACTGCCGAGTGAACTTCAGCAAGGGGAGATCTTCCATCTGCCAGGTCTGCTCCGGCTTGGTGAAGGAGCCGTCATCCAGCCTGATGTTGTGCGCCGTAAAGCTGCTTGCCATGACCCAGCCTTTCACCTCTGATCTGCCTATCATTTTAGTTTGTTTCGGCCGGCTGGCTCATCTTTTCGCTGATCACTTTGATCACCCAAAGATGCTTAATTTTGGGGCTGACTTGCTGGCAGGATGGCAGGCCTTCGGAAGGGAGGGACGTCCCACCCAAGCTTGCTTAGCCTGGGTGGGTTGGTTCGCTACGGCGCGAAGTAGCTGTAGATGTCGAGCAGCAATTGCGTGAGACCACCGGCGGCATAGGCGTCGATGGAGCCGTTATTGGTGGGTACGATCGCCATATTGTTGGTGATCGCCCCGTCGGCTGCGTTAAGGGTTGAGACCACCGGTTGGCCTTCGCCGTCCGGCCACAACGCCAGATACCCTAACGGGCCCGAAGGCACGACAGTGGCGTTGAAGACATAGGCGCCGGCATTGCTTGGTGGAAGGCAGGGGCTATTGGTTACATTGAGTGGCGGCGCTAGGGGGCCGGTGAAAGGCTGGCCAGTGCCGATCTTGCGAGTGTCGAGCGCCCGGCACGGCGCGGCCGAGTACAACGACAGTCCACCTGTACCGGCCGGCGCGAAGTAGCCGTCGATATCGATGAGCAAGTCAGTGTCACCGCTGGGATAAACGGTGATGTCGCCTGACGACCCCGCCGGAACGATAGCGGCATTGGCCACGATCGTCCCGGTTGTGTTGTTCAAGGTCGAAACCGGATTTGCCGGCATCTGGCCCGTGGGCCACACCTCCAGATAGCCCAACAGACTCGCCCTGGTATGGTACTGCAGTCAAGTTGAGCGAATAGGCCGCGGCCGTCGAAGGAATGTTGCAACTGGTGGCATCGAGTATGGGAAAGTCCCGCGGGGTGTTGCCGGAAAGATGCGGCGCACCCAGGTGTGGGGGATAGCCAGTCGTTTTGCGCGTATCGGCAATGCGGCAAGGCGTCAGCGGATAGAAGGCCAGCGTGGAGCTGCTGACCGGCGCGAAGTAGCCATCGATGTCGATGATGACCTGGGTGGTGTTAGTTGCATATACGCTGACGTCGCCCTGGTAGCCGGCGCCCACGATGGCGGCGTTGGCTTTGACGCGGCCATCCGCCGAGTTCAGGGTCGAGACCACGGGCCGGGGTTCGCCAGTAGGCCAGAGGGTGAGATATCCCAACGTCGAAGCCGGAACTACGGTGACATTTAGCGAGAAAGCTGCTGCCGAGGAGAGGTCGGCACAGCCTTTGCCTTGCGACAACTGCGGCAGATTAAACGCTTGCGAGGTTCCCCCAATTATTGGACCGCCGCCACCGTGGTTGGGTCGCGTATCCAGCAGACGGCAAGGTGTTATGGGAACAAACTGCACGGCATTGGGAGGCACTCCGCCAATCACCGAGACGGTGGCGTCGCCCACATTGGAAACGTACACCCTGTTAGTGGCCGGGTTGACCCAGGCCTCCACTGGCTGGCTGCCGACGTGGATAACGGTGGTAGCCAGCGTCGCCCCGTTAATCACCGTCTCAGTTCCATCCCCGTTGTTACAGACATAGATCGTGTTGGTGACTGGATTAACCTCAACGTCGTAGGGACTTGACCCGACACCGACCGTTGTAGTGGCGAGGGTGACTCCGTCGATGAAAGTCTCGGTGTTATCGGTATTGTTGGAGACGTAAACCTTGTTGGCAACAGAATTGAGCGCCAACGCTCCCGCTCCTTGCCCGGTATTGGCCGTCGCGGTGGCCAAGGTCGCTCCGTCAATCCGGGTCACGCTGCCGATAACGTGGGAGTTGTCTCCGTTAATGTCGCAGCTTAGAGTGCTGCCGCATAAGTTCAGTACCCAGACCTGATTGGTCGCCTGGTTCAGGAATATGACCTGGGGTGCAACACCGACGGTCACGGTGTCCGTCACGGTATTGGTCGCGCCATCCACCACGCTGACCGTTCCCTGCGCGGGGGTGGCATTGCAACCAAACTGGTTTCCGCAGTAGTTCGACACATAAATCTTGTTCGTGACCGGATTGACCGCCGCCCCTTGGGGGTAATTTCCCACTCTGACCGTGGCGATGGCGGTGTCGGTATTGCCGTCGATCACGCTCATCGTTGTGCCCTGCCCTTGGCCGTTATTGACCACGTAAATCCTGTTGGTCACGATATTGATGTCGCCGTAGGTCGGATACGAGCCGACGTTGATCGTGGTGCTCACCGTGTTGGTGGCCCCATTGATTACCGAAACCGAATTACTGCGGTGATTGACGACATAAATCTTGTTGGTCACAGGATTGATCAGCAGGAATCCAGAGCCCCGTCCAACCGTGATCGTGGCATCCACCGTGTTGGTAAGTCCGTCGATGACGGTCACCGTACCAGGGCTTTGACTCCCACAACCCGGATCGTTGCCGCAGTAGTTCGCCACATAGATCTTGTTGGTGGCGGCGTTGGCGGCCAGAAAGTAGGCTCGCTGCCCTACGCCAACCGTAGCCAGCAGGGTCTGGGCTGCGGCAGGTAGAATCGCCACGAACAGGCATGTGAACAAGCAGGCTAGATGGAAGCCACGAAATCGCATTTATTTTCTCCCCACAGTGCGCGAAGGTAGGTCTGGGATGGGAAGCACGCTGTCACCGACCTGGGAGCGCGCGATCACCTGTGCTTCAATAGCGGCTTGGGCCGCAGTGTCGTATATTTATGTTGTTTATTTTGAAGATTTGAGCAACGGGCATTGCGGGACATTTCGGGACATTCCGGGACATCGCCAGCCATGGGTGACTTGGACAAGTCCAAAACCCCGAATCGGCGACTGGATTCGTGGAAAGAGATCGCAGCTTTCTTTCGCCGGGACGAGCGCACCGTCAAGCGCTGGGAGAAGGATCGCCGACCTCCCGGTACATCGCCTCCAAGACAGTCCGAAGGGCCGGGTCTATGCTTTCACCGACGAACTCTCCCGGTGGATGAAATCGCCCGCCTCCGCTGAGGTTTCCGGCCAGGAACAGGAAGACTCCGAGCGTCGAACCTGTGGCAGGCAGGCGACCCCGGTGGCACGAACTTCCGCCTCGATTCAACCGGACCAGAGGGGACGAATCTCCGCCGTCGCGCTTCCGACAAGGTCCGCCCGGCACGGAAACGATGGCTGCTCGGAACATTGGCGATGGCTGGCCTGCTTGGGGATCGCGGGGGGATTCTGGTATTACCGGCAGGCTTCGTTGCATGCCGCTCAAAGGGACCCTTCGGCGGCAAAGCCCTTGGCCGGACACAACGCCAATCCGGAGGCGCAAGACTTCTATTTGAGGGGCCGGTATGAGTGGGACAAGCGCACTCCAGAGTCGCTAAATAAAGCGGTGGACTACTTCACCCAGGCAATTGTCCGTGATCCCAACTATGCGCAGGCTTACGTGGGGCTGGCCGATTGCTACAACCTGCTGCGCGAATTCAGCGCGATGCCGCCAGACGAGGCCTATCCCCGTGCTCTGGCGGCGGCGAAGAAGGCGGTGGAGCTGGACGACTCTTCCGCCGAAGCGCACACGTCGCTGGCGTTCGCTACTTTTTACGGGACCTTCAATGCCGCCGGCGCCGAGCGAGAGTTCAAGCGGGCCATCGAGTTAAACCCCAACTACGCCAAGGCCCACCATTGGTACGCAACATTTCCTGTACGCCGAAGGACGATATCCGGAGGCTCTAAGCCAAATCGAATTAGCCCAGCAACTTGATCCTGCGTCCACCGCAATCATGGCGGACAAGGGTCTGATTGTGCTCTATGCCGGTCCGAAAGAAGAGGGAGTGGCGCTGCTGAAACAACTGGAGAGCCGCGCGCCTGCATTTCCCTCGACGTATCGTTATCTGCAAGATGCAGCAATCATGAACAAGGACTATCCGGCGTACCTGGAGGCCTCGGGAAAGGCGGCCCGATTATCACAGGACCAGCGCGAACTCGCGGTCGTCAAGGCCGGAGAGAAAGGTTTGGCCCGGGGCCAGCGGCAGGGCATGTTCGAGAGCATGCTGGAGGAACAAAAGAAGCTATACGCCCAAGGACACCTGTCGGCGTATGAATTGGCCGTAACCTATGGTTTGCTGCGCGACAAGCCGAAAGCACTTGAGTATCTTCAGAAGGCCTACGACCATCGTGAATCGGCCTTGACGTCCATACGAAACAATCTTGCCTTCGAGGACTTTCATGGCGATCCCGCCTTCCGCAACCTGGTGGTGCAGGTCGGGCTGCCGCCGCTGCCATGACGGCCCTGGGAAACCACGCTCGCTAGCATGTGCAAGATCCCCCGACCCACGGACTGTCAGTCTGGAAAACCCTTCAGATCTAACGCGACGACAACCGGCACCGGGACGCCTTGAAATCTTGCTGGTTCAAATTTAGCCTTCCAGAGGGCGGCCAGGACGGGCTCATCGCCACTGTGGCCCAACGCTCTGGCAATATAGATGGAAGTTGGGTTCCCCTTCGTATCGACAATTAGGAGAATCACTCCCGTGCCCAGATGCTGGCCCCATCGAAACTGTATTCCCTTTACACGGATCAAATGAGGGGGACTAATTCCTCCCCCACCCGGATAGGCACGCTCACCGAAAGGAAAACACACCTGGGTTAACTCCTGAAGGCTCTGGACCTCTGGCGTTTTCGGCTGCGGTCTATCGTCGAGTTCTCTAGCCATGGCCAAGCGGTCACGAAATGCTTTTGCTTCGTCGGCGGAGCATTTCAACTGATCCAGTTCAGATTCCTGCATGAACATACTGTTCAGCAGAGGGGCAATCGCATCTGCCGTGGGCTGACCCACAGGAAGTCCGATCTCGATTCTCACCGAGCGCTTAGTTGCCATCTGCTTGAAACTACCTGACCCCTCGTCGTAGAAGGGCACGGTCCTTTTACCAGTCAGGACCAGTCGGTCTGCGTCTAGTTTGATTTTTTCGACGTAGACACGCCCGTCGCTCGGACCAAAGCCGGCAGTGCCGGCAGAGTCCAAGTGGCCGGTGCTGTCGAACATGAGCTTGTCATCCGTGTAGTAGTTGCGAAGCACAGCGGTCTTGTTTTCCTTGGTTCCCAAGAGAGCTGCGATTTGATCAGTAGCTTGTGCCGAAGCACTTGGGTTCCAGAGCCCAAGGAACCCCAGGAAGAACGAGAAAAAGACTTTCATGACGGCCAGAGAATACCGCTGCAGTCTTGCGATGGTCAGTGACGCCGGTCCCCACCCCGAGTGCGCACCTTACGGCGCGAAGTAGCTGGAGATGTCCAGCAGCAACTGCGTCAGTCCGTTCGCGTAGGCATCGATCGTGCCATTGTTCGTAGGCACGATTGCCATGTTGTTGGTAAGCGCTCCGTCGGGGGCGTTCAGCGTCGACACTAGCGGTTGATCCTCGCCGTCCGGCCACAGGGTCAGATAGCCCAGACGCTCCGACTGGCACCACCGTCGCGTTGAACACGAATGCCGCCGGCGGTGCTCGGAGGACCGCACGGCCCGCCTACCACATCCAGGTGACGGGGCCAGCTTGCCCGTTGAACGGTTGTCCCGTGCCGATCTTGCGCGTATCGAGCGCCCGGCAAGGCGCCGCCGGGTAGAGCGACATGCCTGCCATCCTCCGGTTCCGGGCGGCGCGAAGTAGCCATTGATATCGATCAGCAACTGCGTGTCATCGGTCGCGTACGCGGTGATAGCCCCACTGCACCGTGCGTTGGCCGGCACAATGGCCGCGTTGGCTACGATCGTCCCCGTCTGATCGTTCAGGGTTGATACCACAGGCTGGGCCTGCCCCGCCGGCCATACTGACAAGTAGCCGATCGGATGTTGATCGATGGGAACCACCGTGAAGTTGAACGAATACGCCGCCGGGTTCACGCCTAGCGGAATGCAGGAGGCTTTCCAACACCGGGAAATCACGCGGCGTATTCGCCATCAACTGCGGCTGGACCCAGACCCATGGGGAAGAGAACCTCTTTGCGCGTGTCCGCCACGCGACAAGGCGCCAGCGGGTAGAACTCCAGCGTCGACCGAGTGACCAGCGCGAAGTAGCCGTCGATGTCGACGACGACGTCCGTGGTGTCGGTCGCGTATGCGTTGATTCCGCCTATATATCCGGCGGCGGATGATCGACCGCGTTGGCCTTGACGCGCCCATCGGCGGAGTTGAGCGTTGAGACTCTCGGCTGTTCTCACCTGTGGGCCAGAGCGTGAGGTAACCCAGTGAACCATGCGGAATTACCGTGATGTTGAGTGAATATGCGACCGCCGAGGACAGATCGCCACAGCCTTTAGCCTTGCGACAACTGCGGCAGAGGGAATGTCTGCCCCGTCCCTCCCGCAATAGGACCGTTGCCGCCATTCGACGGTCGCGAGTCATCCAGACGGCACGGTGTGAGCGCAACAAATTGCGCCGGAGCGGCGCTCGCGCCCGCGATCACCGACACATTGTTGTCCGCTTAGATTGGCAACGTAGATCTTATTGGTTACGGAATTCGCCGCCAGGAAAAACAGCCCATCCCCAATGCCGGTGTGCACAATAGTAATGTCCTTCGTTAGCCCGTCAATCATGGCCACTGTCCCTGGACCGCTGCTGCAGGTAAGGCCGGTGTGCTTCGTCAGCTTGTTGCAGTTCGCGTTGGCCACGTAAATCTTGTTCGTGACCGGATCTACCTCCGCGAAATAAGGGAAGAGCCCAACAGCCATCCCCGACCGCGGTTCGACGGTGTCGCTGGATCCATCGATCACCGTCACCGTGCCCGCGGTCCTGCCGCATGGCAGATTGTCCCCGCAGCTATTTACGACATAAACCTCATTGGTTACAGGGTTGACCGAAAGGCCAAAGGGCTGATATCCCCCCACCGGGATGGTCTGGGGGCCGCCTGCCTTGATCACGGTCACGGTCCCCTGGCTTGCACAGGTCGGGTCGTCGCCACAGCCATTGGCCACGTAGACTTTGCCGGTAACTGGATTTACCGCCGCAAAGAATGGCGAATAACCAACATCAACCGAGTTGACCACGCTGTCACTGCTGCCGTCGATTACCGACAGCGTTCCCGGCCCCCCGCAGCCAGGACCGCTGCAACCATTCACCACATAAATCTTGTTCATTCCCTGGTTGAGTGCGATCCCACCGGGATTTCCTCCAACCGTGATGGTCGTCAAGACGCTGTTGTCAGCCCCATTGATAACGGTCACGGTGCCCGGGCTTTGGCAGTTGACATCGTTGCCGCAGTTATTCACCACATAGATCTTGTTCGTCACCGTATTCACGACCATCAAGCCGGGATAGAAGCCCACACTAGCGGTCGCAACAACGCTGTTGGAAACTCCGTCGATGACGCTCACCGTGCCCGGGCTAACGCAGTTGGGATCGGTACCGCACCCATTGGACACGTAGATCTTGTTGGTTACGGAGTTCACCGCCGCGTAACCCGATACCGGTAATCTCAACGGTCACGCTCACTGTGTTATCAGTGGCCCCATCGATCACCGTAACGGTCGATGGTTGGCACGTCTCGTTGTCGTTGCAGAGGCCATTCACCACATAGATCTTGTTGGTTGCCGGGTTTACCGCGACCAGGCCCGGACCGGGATCTGTCGGCACGGTCGCAATCACCTGCTGCGCGAATGTGGGAAACGATAGGACTGCGACGCTCAGAGTTAAAAAAAGAAAGCAAGGGAAGGCCGCGCTTGGCTTGCATTGGGTTTCTCCCAGAGAATCTGGCTGGAGGCCACGTCCAAAACTTGTCCGTGGATACCTGGCCTTCACGGGATTCGGCGCGTCAATCGCGGCGGCGGCACAGGCCACCGGGGCACGGCAATTGCAGCGCCGATTGCGAAATCTGCGGCGGATACTAACACGCTTCTATCGTAAATCCAACAAATTTCCTGACATTTCTACGGCGCGAAGTAGCTGGAGATGTCGAGCAGCAATTGCGTCAGTCCGTTGGCGAAGGCATCGATCGAGCCGTTGTTTGTAGGCACGATTGCCATGTTGTTGGTGACCGCCCCGTCGGGGGCGTTCAGCGTCGAGACCACGGGCTGCATCTCGCCGTCGGGCCACAACGTCAAGAAGCCCAGCGAACCCGTCGGCACCACTGTGGCATTGAAGACGTAGGCCCGGGCGGTGCTTGGTGGCCCGCATGGGCCGCCGACAATATCCACGGGGGCAAGCAGGCCCATGAAGGGTTGTCCGCCGCCGGGTAGATGGCGGGTGTCGAGCGCGCGACACGGCGTCAGCGCGTAGAGCGACAGGCCGGGCATCTGCGCCGTGGGCATCGCGAAGTAGCCGTTGATGTCAATGAGCAGCTGCGTGTCATCGGTCGAGAAAACGGTCACGGCGCCGTTGGTTCCTGCCGGCACGATGGCGGCGTTGGCTACGATCGTCCCCGTCTGATCGTTCAAAGTAGACACCACCGGCTGACTCTGCCCCGTCGGCCACACCGATAAGTAGCCGATGGGATGTTGATTAATCGGCACCACCGTGAAGTTGAACGAATACGCCTGCGGATTCACGTCCGCCGGAATGCAGGAGCTCTCCCGTACCGGAAAATCACGCGGCGTCTTGGCCATCAACGCCGGCGGACCCAAGTCAGGCAGGAAGCTGTCCTTGCGAGTGTCCACCACGCGACAAGGCGTGAGCGGATAAAAGGCCAATGTCGACGTGGTGACCGGCGCGAAGTAGCCGTCAATGTCAATCACAACATCGGTGGTGTTGGTTACATAGACGCTGACCTGGCCGTCAGTTCCGGCCGGAGTAATGGCGGCGTTGGCCTTGACCCGGCCATCGACCGAGTTCAGCGTCGAGACCGTGGGCTGGCCTTCACCCGTGGGCCACAGCGTGAGGAAGCCCAGCGAACCATGCGGAATGACGGTGATGTTCAGCGAGTAAACCGCGGCGGAGGAAAGATCGAGACCTGTACTGGCGCAAGGTCCGGATTGCGACAACTGCGGCAGATTGAAGGCCTGAGAGGTGCCGCCTTGAATTGGCCCGGTACCGCCGTGGCTGGGACGCGAGTCGTACACGCGGCAAGGCGTGACGGGAACGAACTGCACCGCCACCGGCAGCGGATTCACGATCTGCGAGAGCATGCCGCTGCTGCCGCCGTAAGTGCTGTCACCCGAGTAGGTGGCAACAATCGCGTCGGTGCCTACCGCGAGCGTCGACGTCGTGCAGACAGCGGTCAGCGAAGAGCCCAGCAGGACTGAGGTGCAGCCGGGTATCGCGGTGCCGTTGGAGGTGAAGCTCACGGTGCCCGTCGGCATGGGCGGCCCAGCGGGGCCGACCGTCGCAGTGATGGTGACCAACTGACCTGACATGGAGGGATTGGGCGAACTGGTCACAGACGTCGTGCTGGGCGGGGGCCCCGTCAGACGGAAGACCGTGCCACAGCCGCCGAGGCCGGCAGTGCATGCAGGGTTTGCGCCATACGCGGTTGTCCCATAGAGGTTCCCATCGGTGGCTTGCACCAGCCCGGCGGAAGTCCCTTTGCCGTCACTGCCGTCGAAGCTGTGCAGCGTGGTCAGGCTACCGCTTGGAGTGATTTTGAAGACCGTGCCACAGCCGCTGTTGGGTATGCAGTAGGCCCCGCCACCCCCGGTGGTCCCATAGAAGTTCCCATCGGTGGCTTGCACCAGCGCTGCGTGAGCGGAGTCACCGTCGGCACAGCCGGGTAGTGAGCAAAAGTTGTAGAGCGTGGTCAGGGTGCCGCTGGGGGTGACTTTGAAGACCGTGCCGCCGAGATGATAGGCGCCGCCGCCGCCCTCGGGGGTTGTCCCGTAGAAGTTCCCATCGGTGCCTTGCACCAGCCCGGCGTAAGGGTATTGGCCGTCAGCGCAGTTCGCTTGGGCGCAAAAGCTATAGAGCGAAGTCAACGCGCCGCTGGGGGTGCTTTTGAAGACGGTGCCATAACCGTTGGCCCCGCGCCCGAAGGTTGTCCCGTAGAAGTTCCCGTCGCTGGCTTGCACCAGCCCGGCGTAAGGGTTGCCGCCGTCAGCGCAGCCAGGTTGAGCGCAAAAGCTGTACAGCGTGGTCAGCGTGCCCCCTGGCGTGATTTTGAAGAGCGTGCCGCAGCTGCCGCTGCCGAGAGAACAGCCGTTGTTGGACCCGCCCTCCAAGGTTGTCCCGTAGAAGTTCCCATCGGTG
Source organism: uncultured Acidobacteriaceae bacterium (assembly GCA_963840905.1). Lineage (GTDB taxonomy): Bacteria > Acidobacteriota > Terriglobia > Terriglobales > Acidobacteriaceae > Bog-257. Next base: position 618,016 of record CAWJAO010000002.1, on the reverse strand, counting down.
GCCCGCACCAGCCCGGCGTAAGGCATAGCGCCGTCAGCGCAGTTGGCTTGAGTGCAAAAGCTGTAGAGTGAGGTGAACGTGCCGCTGGGGGTGATTTTGAATACCGTGCCATAGTAGTGGTTGACCCCGCCTCCGTAGGTGGTGCCGTAGAAATTCCCGTCAGTGCCTTGCACCAGCGCGGCGGAAGGGCTGGCGCCGTCATACCAGTCGAAACTGTGCAGCGTGGTCAGCGTGCCCCCTGGCGTGATTCTAAAGACCGTGCCACAGCCACCCTGACAGTTGCCGCTGGCCCCGCCAGCATAGGTTGTCCCGTAGAAGCTCCCGTCGGTGGCTTGCACCAGGCGTGCGTAAGGGCTAGCGCCGTCATTCGGATAACCAGCGAAGTTGTGCAACGTGGTCAAGGTCTGTGCAGGCAAGCTAATTGCCGTCGCAGCACAAAACACGACGATGATGGTGACTAGTCTCGAAAAGCTGCCCCTCCTCGACGCTAACCATTTTGAAGTGCGCATTGTTTCCTCCGATGAATCATCCACTGAGCTCGAGTGCGATGGCCCCTAGACGATTCGTTGGCCAGTTTCGAGAGATCCTGTATTACATGGGTGAGCAACGTCTTGCTCGTCAATAAAGCGTGATCGGCCGGGGCTGGAGTCTGACTGGTGTAGTGGCTGGATAAAGTTGCTGATTCGCTGCGGCAGAACTTGGCGCAACAAGTTAAAACCATCACAGAACTACCATTGGATTACCTTTGGGAAGCGAGCGAGTGGCACGGACTATATCCGAGATCGTTCCCAACAGCAAGCAGATACTTCAGGCGGGTGACCTCACGCTCCAGGATTTGCTGGGCATTGTGCAGGCTAGTTGGCTTCGGGAAGCAAGGCGTTTCTTATCATTTCTCTCTGCAAGCGATAGGATGAACGGCGTTGGCCTCGCCGAAGACCGCCAGGCGATTCGCCCCGAAAGACACGATAGCCGTTCCCTCCGCTCGGACTGACGATTCCTCAGTGGGGATGACAGCCAAAGGGGGGCGACCAAAAGAGAGAGAACGACAAACGTGAAGGGAAGGCACGCGGTGCCCGGACCGGTCTGCTTTTCAATCGGTGGCGTCCCTGAAGGGACTCGGGGGATTTGATGTCCCATACCCAGCACTCACGTGCTGGGCTACGATTGTGCCGCCCTGCGGGCTGCGAGGAAGGTCACTTCCCCTTCATGACCTCGAGAATCCGGTCGAAGTCCTCCAGTGAGGTGTACTCCAGGAGGATCTTGCCGCGGCCGTTTCGGTCGGTAATGGTGACTCGCACGCCCAGCGCCCTTTGCAGTTCCTGCTCGGCTTCTTTGACGTTTGGGTCCACAATTCGGACCTTTCCGATGGTTTCCAGGGGCTGAACCAGATTAGTAACGGCCTGCTCGGTCTGGCGAACCGATAGCGAAAGCGCGATCACCCGCTGGGCCAGCTTCTCGACGGCCTCAGGAGAATCCAGAGCCATCAATGCCTTGGCGTGGCCGAGGGTGAGCTGGTTCTTGTCCATCATGGCTTGGACGCTTGCCGGGAGCTTGAGCAGGCGGAGCAAGTTGGTCACCGTGGAGCGCTCCTTGCCGGTGCGCAGCGCCATTTGCTCCTGGGTCAGTCCGAACTCGCGCGACAGGCGGTCGTAGCCGCGCGCCTCCTCCATGGGGGTCAGGTCGAGGCGCTGCAGGTTCTCGACGATGGTCATCTCCATGGCCTGCTGGTTGGAGACCGGTTGCACCACCGCAGGGATGGTTTCATGGCTCAGGCTGCGCGCGGCTTCGCAGCGCCGTTCGCCGGCGATGACCTGATAGCGTCCGCCCGCGACGGGACGCACTACGATCGGCTGCAATACGCCCATGGCTTGAATGGAAGCGGCCAGTTCGCGAAGGGCCTCCGGATCCAGGGAAACGGTGCGCGTCTGATATGGATTGGGGTCGAGGCGGTCGAGCGGAATGAGCTGGAAGCCGTCGGCGGCAGGATCGCGCCGCGCAGCAGGTGACGCCGTGGTGGGAGCATGCGGCACGTGCCGCGGCGGAAGCAGGGTCTCCAGGCCGCGGCCAAGAACTTTGCGCTTTTCAGTCATGGGGAGTCATTAGCAACATAGCAACTGGCAAAAGCCAGGCACTGTGGTTGTGAAAGAGTATAGACCCCGTACAAGCTGCAGTGAGGGTGAATTAATCAGAAGTTCTCGAGCCTGGCCACGCCCGAGGGGACGTATCTGCCCGCCATAGACCAGGAGCGCTTGTGGGGCGACTGGGCCGTGGTGCCCGGGCCTTCCTAGCCCCCGCGCGCTGTGCGGAATGCCGCCAGGCGCTCGCGAACATTCATCACGTGCTGTGGAAGATCAAGCTGCGACCCGTCCTCAAGAATCGGAATCAGCTTGTCGAACTCCGGGCCGGAGTGCGATCCAGTCAGCGCGATCCGCACGGGATGAAAGAGATCTTTGCCCTTTGCGCCAGTCTTCGCTTTCACCTCGTTCATGATGAGTTTGAATCTCTCGGGTGTCATCGGCGACGGGTCGCCTTCCACCAATTGCGCAAACGCGGCGAGCACGTCGTCGGTCTTGGGGGCCGCGAGGACCTCGGCGTTGTCGGGCGAGGCGATGGCAGCAGTGGCGTCGTATCGAAAGATCAATCCGGCCCGCTCAGGAAGCTGGTCCAGCTTGTCCACTGACGGAGCCAGCAACGCAACCACTTTGCCGAACCAGGCGCTCTCGAGCTCGCACGGGTCCGAAGGTATGAGAGCTGCGCTGACAAAAACTGGTCGTGCTAGTTTCTCGATCCGTTCCGGTGGACCCTGCTTGATGTAATGCCGGTTGAGCCAATAGAGCTTCTCCATGTCGAAGACGGCGGCCGACGGCGTGACGCGCTGCAGAGAGAATTCCTTGACTAGTTCTTTCGGCGTGAATATCTCACGGGTGCCGCCGGTCGGCGCCCAACCCAGCAGCGCAAGGTAATTCACCAGCGCTTCGGGCAGCACGCCCATCTCGCGGAAATTGGCGATAGAGGTCGCCCCGTGGCGCTTTGACAGGCGTTCGCGGTCGGCGCCCAAAATCGTGGACAGGTGTGCAAACTCCGGCACCGGCCAGCCCAGCGCCTCGTAGAGCGCAACCTGCTTGGGCGTGTTGGAGAGGTGGTCGTCCCCGCGAATCACATGCGTGATGTCCATCAACGCATCGTCCACCACCACGACATAGTTGTAAACCGGAATGCCTGTCGAGCGCAGGATGATAGGATCACTGACCACCTCGCTGGCAAATTCAACCGGCCCGTGCACGATGTCGTGAAAGCGAATGGGGTGCTCGGGAATGCGGAGCCGAATCGCTGCCGCCTCGCCATTGGCGCGGCGACGATGACTCTCCTCGGGATCGAGCGCGCGGCACTTGCCGGAGTAGACCGGAGGCTGCTGGTGTTTCAGAGCATGCTCGCGGTCGCGCTCTAGTTCCTCCTGCGAGCAGAAGCACAGATAGGCCTTGCCTTCCTTTACCAGCCGCTCGGCGTGCTCGCGGTACAGCTCCAGGCGGTCGCTCTGGCGATAGGGCCCGTGCGGGCCGCCGACATCGGGACCCTCGTCCCAATCGACGCCCAGCCACTTCAAGTCGTCCAGCAGTTGGGTCTCAAAGCGCGCCTCGCTGCGCGCGACATCGGTGTCCTCAACGCGCAACACCATGACCCCACCCGCCTGCCGGGCAAAGAGCCAATTGAAGAGCGCAGTGCGGGCATTGCCAACATGCAGTTGTCCCGTGGGAGACGGAGCGAAGCGGACGCGAACCTTGGAATCGGTGCTCACCCTACGATGGTAGCAAGAGCGGAATCTTTGTGGACGGACAAAGTCCTTCTGCCGCGGATTTAGGCGGACCAGCAGCGACTTCTAGGTCGGCGGCGGAGGTGGAACATCGTCGTCAGCAACCGGTTCCGCGCTGCTGCGACGCATCTCGTCTAAGATTTCCTTCATAACCTCGTCGTGATAAGCGCCGTTGTGCATGCGGGCAGCCATCTCCTGCAGGGCCACATTGAGCACATGGTAGTGGTGCAATTCACGATAACCCGGGTTGCGGGTCACTTCCTTCCACAGGCCGTGCAGCAGGTCCACATCTTCCTGGCGCATTCGCGGCAGGTGCGGTCCCAGCAGATATTCGTGTTTGGTTCCATTGGGCTCGACTACCACCAGCCGAAGTCGCGGACGCGGCTCCGGCAGCCGCTCCCAGGCGTCGCCCGTCAGTTTGCCCTGCTCATCGGCGGTGAGCTTGTTCGACAAGCCGCACACAATGACCGACGAATTCAGGCGCTGCCCCGTGGCCACGATGCTTTCGAAGACGTCGTTCGTAGGCACCACCAGCAGCGAAACGTGCTTGCCCTCTTTCTCGGCGGCATTGACCACCGAGGTGAACAGCTCCTGCTCATACTTCTTGAACACCTCAGAGGTTTCTACTTCCTCGGTGCCGCTGAACGAATACTCACGGTGATAGACGCGCGAGGTCATCACCACCACGTCGGTTTTGGTGGTGTCCGTCCTGGCCAGCACTTGCCTCAGGTAATACAGGTTGCGGGGATCGCGAACGGCGACCAGAATGTTGCCCGGCCGCACATCCATGGCGTGCCCGCTCAGTTCCCGGTCGGTGGCGATGTTGAACTGCTCCAGCCCCGACTCGCCGGAAGCATGCTGGTAAGCGGTGCGGCGCTCCGAGACCGTCAGGATAAGGAAGAACGCCAGGCTGAAGGACACGCCGGCAATCGTCGCCAGCTCCTTGGTGAAAAGGTTCACGATGGCGGTGGCAAACAACAGGAGCGAAATCAGGCCCAGTCCGACGGGGATTTCGACGCCTTTGATCCGGATGTTACCCGGCACCTTCCACTCGCGGTTCTCGGGGCTGGTGTAGCGGAGTACCACCACGGCCAGCGACATGAACGAGAAGCTCCAGATCACGCCGAAGGCATAGAGCGATGCCAGCAGGTAGACATTGCCGCGGCTGGCGACGATGGTGAATATCTGCAAGCCGACGATCATGTTGATGACGCGGAAGCTGGTCCCAAATTTCTTCTGGGGTTTCTTGAACCAGGTGGTGAGGACGCCGTCTTCCACCATCCGGCTGAGCACGCCATTGGCGCCCACAATAGCGGTGTTTACCGCTCCCGACAGGATAAGCGCGCCCACGATGACCACGAACCCCTGGAAGAACAGTCGTAGGGTGTAGGGGCCGACTACATGCATAGCCAGGCCGCCGATCAGGTTCGCGAAGTATTCGGGCCGCACCTTGTCGGGGATGATCATCACCGCGAAGAACGAAACCAGCGAGGTGAAGAACAGGCTGTAGAGGAAGATCACCAGCCCGGTCTTTTCCAGGTTCTTCAGCTTGGGATGTTCGATCTCGCGATTGATCTGGGCCAGGGACTCTTCGCCGCTCATGGCCAGCACCGAGTGCCCGAAACCGACCAGCAACATGATCAGCGGGATACGCGCCGCCCAGGTCCCCAGCAGCCAGCCCAGCGACTCCTTGTTGTGGTGCATGTCCGCCGCCGAGGGCAACGGCGGTAATTGCCCTCCATGTTTCCACAGCGTAAGTCAAGCACCACACGATCAGCAACACCACCATCACGGTGGTGATCTTCATGATCTGCAGGGCCCGTTCGCTGGATTCGTGAATGCCCTTGATGTTCTGCCACCAGAAGTAAATGACCACCACCACCGCAAAGAAGGCGGCGAACGCATTGTCGGGGACGTGAATGTTGTAGCCGAGGTGGTGGAACGTGTCGGTGAGAAATCCGGCGACGTACTGCCCGGCGGCGACCGAGCTGATGGGGCCGGTGAGGATGTAGTCGAAGAGCAGGGCAGAGACCGACAACTTGGCCAGCGTCCCGCCCATGGCCTGCTTGACCACGCGGTAGACGCCGCCGCGCACGAACATGGCGCTCGACTCGATGTAGATGGCCCGGACCGCGTAGCTGAACAGCATGACAGCCAGCACGAACCAGGGAGCGCTCTTGCCGATGACCTTCTCCGCATCGCCGCCCACGTAGTACGCCGACGACGCCAAGTCGGAGAGCACAATGGCCGCGGCCCGCCAGAACGAGATGAAAGTCAGCATCACCGAAGTGGCGACGAAGACTTTGATGGCGGGCCGCTGCAGATTCTCGGCTGGTGTGGACATAAGTGGCTCGTGCGGCCCCGGACAATACTCGACTCGCGGGAATCCTGCAACCGGACTACATCAGTGTACTGCCTTTAGTGCCCGTCAATCAGTACTCGGTCCTCGACGAGCATTCCGCTTGACACCCGCCAGGGCTCGACGGAACCTTGCCGGTTGAGCGCCACGACTGAATTTACTTGTTTCCGGCTGGATTGTCAGCACGACTGAGGCCCGGAGCAGCGATAGGGCTTGTAAGAGTGGCCGCGCGGCTACTCCCGAGGTGTCAGGTAAGTCCGGCTGATGCGGTCGTGCCAGCACAGGGCATCCACATCGACGAACGCCCACAGCAGTCCCATGAGGACCGACGCGGTCGAGAAATAGAGCGCGATGACCCGGTTGCGACGCTCACGCCGGCTCGGTGATTTTCCCTTAAAGGTGCTGAGGCGGATCTTGGCCACCCGCATGCCCGCAGTGGCTCCGCCATAGACCAGCGAGCAGGTACTGATAGACCGCCCACAGCAGAACGGGCAGTCCGGCCGCGCGTCAACAGCACCGGCTTGGTGAGAACCAGCCTGGGCAGCATCTGATGCCCCACGGCTGCGAAGACAGCGGCCCCCGCAGCAACCAGCAAACCATCCAGCAATCCCGCGTACAGGCGGCGGCGCCCTGCCGACGGCCCGGAAAGGAAGCTCCACGTTGTCCGCGTGGGCGGCGACGGCGTGCTGCGTATGGCGGTCCGAACTGCAAGCCGTCGAGGAAAGGCGTGGTGGGAAACGCTTCCAGCTCCTCAGGCACATCGAGGATGCGCGGTTGCTCCGGCAGGACCGGATCGGCCAGGCGATGGACCATCTCCCGCAGTGCTCGCAGCCTGCCGCGGAAAGGCGATGACTTTGCGTTGCGGTCTGGGGCGCGGCGTATGGATCCGGGGTGGTTCTGGGTCAGGCAGAATTTCAGGAGGCGCTGGCGGACTCCGCGGGCAACACTATCCCGCCTGATATTTCCGCCGACACGACGTCCGCGAGCGATACTTCCGGCTTCGTGTCGGCGAGTCGAGGTTCTAGATCGCAGAGTTCAGATCTTTTGACGGCGTTCGTGGAAATTTCTGCCGCGCTCGCCATCTTGGACTCTGGTATCGACTCCTGGTCCACCGGTTCCTCTGGCACGACGACGACCGGGGCCGCCACCTCGGTTTCGGGCGGAGGAAAGGGGAAGCGCATGGTGTACGCTCCCTCGATACGACGTCCGCGGCGCGTGCGATAGCCGTCCACGCGGGCGTGAATTTCCTTCCGCCAGATGTCGGCGGCTGGCTGCGATGAATTTCCCGATGATTCAGAACGCAAGGTGCTGCTGGTCGGTCATGTCGTGGTGCAACTATCCTTCTACCCGGCCCCCTCGGCAGGACGCGCTTGGCATCTGAGGGCTGGGTGAATTGTGCATGGTGAAAAATGAGAAAAAGAGGTCGTTGGCTCGCGTCCCGGAGGCATGGCAAGCTGTGCACTCGATCGCCGGAATCGCGCAACCAGTGGACACCGAGCGGGTTTAGGAGAAAATCCAGAGCAGCGTGGAACCAGCGCAAGCGGATGGCGTTTTACCTCTCCGTAGGCAACGTGCTAAGTTGCAAGGTTCTGCTCCATTCAACCGAGCCCGGCGAGGGGACGCACGCTTTTCGATGATTGCCCGCACTCGAATGATTATCACGGCGCTGGTGGCATGTCATCTGTTTCTGCAACCCAGCGTGTTAACCAGCCAGTTGCGTCCGCCGGACCAGCCGTCCAAATCCGGCGCAAACCGAACCGCAGTCAGGTTCCGCCTCAGGCGGCTTCGACTCCAGCAACTCCTGCCCAGCCGCAATTGCCCGAGGACTCAAGACTCCGATGTCGGGCCCGTGGAGCAACTCCCGCCCGCCAAGCCCGGAGTCACGGTGAAAACCGACACCGGCCAGGAAGACTAAGCAAACCGAACAGATCATCCAGCAGGAAATTCAAGCGGGCGGCGACGACCAGGAGCTGGGACCTCCGCGCCCCTCCATGAACGTTGCCCTGGGCCGCGATGAAGTGCTGATCCGCGGCGACGAACAGGAAAAGAACCAGGACATCTACAAAGTCCGCGGGCACGTCGAGATGCGTTTCCGCACCTACACCCTGCACGCCGACCAGGTGACCTACGATTCGACCACCGGGCAGGTCACGGCCACCGGACACGTGGTTTTTGAAGGCGGTCCCCACAACGAGCATCTGGTAGGGACGCACGCCACCTACGACGTCAGCCGCGACACGCGGAACCTTCTACGACGTGACCGGGTCGAGTGGGGTGAAGGTGAAGAACAAGGACATGTTCCTCACCTCTTCGACTCCATTCTTCTTCACGGGGAAAGTGGTGGACAAGCTTGGTCCCGACCGTTACCGGGTCAACCATGGCTATATCACTTCCTGCCAGTTGCCGAATCCGAAGTGGCAGTTCAACTCCCAGACCGCATTCGTGGAGATGGGCGACGAAGCTACCATGCATCACGCCACCCTGCGAATTCACGGCATTCCCGTGTCTTCTACTTTCCCTGGATCGAGCACCCCGTCGACAACCTGGGACGCAAGAGCGGTTTCCTCATTCCCGTTGTCGGTGCAGTCGAACACCCGCGGCACCATCCTTGGAGACGGATTCTATTGGGCCATTAACCGCAGTAACGACGCGACCATTGGTGCCTCGCTCTACTCCGCGCGAGGATGGGCGCAACACGGCGATATTTCGCGTCTATCGGCTACAAGTACCAATTCCAGGCCGAGTACTACGGGGTGATTGACCAGAAAGGCGCCCCCAATGACCAACCTAACCCGGGACAGAACCAGGGTGGCCAGGAGATGCGAGCCAATGGAACAATCCTGCTGCCGGACGACTTCCGTGGTGTGCTCTCGGTTGACTATCTCAGCTCCTATTTGTTTCGTCTCGGTGTTCGCCGAGGGCTTTGCCTTGCAATCCATAAGCTCCGAGGTGCGCTCCTACGGATTCCTCAGCAAGAACTGGAACGGATACGCGCTGGGCTTCCAGTCTGGCGCTTTATCAGTCTTATCAGAGCACGACGCCGGGAGAGGTAATCGATATCGCGCACATCCCCACGCTCGAATTTTCCTCGGTGGAACGTCCTTTCAGCCGCTCAAATCTTGTCTACGCCTACGACGTGGCGACGGAAGGCCTCTCCCGGCACGAGATAGGATTCGAGACGGCCCCGGTGGTCGGCCGTCTCGACGCCAATCCCTACCTTTCTCTGCCCACACTCTTCCATGGCTGGACGTTTCGTCCCGAAGTTCGGAGGGCGCGAAACCTATTACACGCAGCGCCTGCAAGGCGGAGGCGAGGTGGCCGTGGGCAAGGCGATCAACGATCCGATCAACCGGAATGTTTTGTCCGCGTCGATGGAGATCAGGCCACCCTCGGTCATCGAAGATCTTCGATCGCAAACTCTTCGGCTATGTTATGAAGCACACCATCGAGCCGCAGGTTGTCTATCGCTACCAGACGGGCATCGACAACTTCAGCCAGATCATCCGTTTCGACCAGCGCGACATTCTGGCCGATACCAACGAAGTGGAATACGGCGTGGTCAACCGGCTCTTCGCCAAGAAGACCACGTCATCGCGCGAGTGTTTTCAACATCCGAAATACGATCTCCTTTCCGACCGAAAAAGAAATGGCGGCCAAGAAAACCACGGAATCGGACGCCCGATACCTGCGACGACAAGCAGGGCCCGGCGCGCGAAGTCATCACCTGGGAAGCTCGCCCAGAAGTACTTCCTCAATACCGACTTTCGGCGGGGCGCTGGTGCCCGGTCAGCGCAATGTGTTCGACAGCACCGTGGATTTCACCGGCATCGCGTTTCTCACCGAGCCGCGCCGCTTTTCGCCCATCATCTCGCGTCTCCGGATGCAGGATGCGAAGAGCGACATCCAATGGGCGCTGGACTATGACCCGGTGCTCGCATCAGCTGAATGCCAGCACGCTCTTCTGGTCGGTCACCGGATTGGCGACAGTGGCAAGTGGTACGTGGCAGGTGGACAGACCTATATGCGCGTGCCGGCGGAGACCGTGCCCATCGCCGGTCAACCGACGCTAGGCCTCAGCATCTACAACCAGTACGCGTCTTGGTGCAGTACGGCAATGTTGCCAAAGAGGGCTTGAGCGGGGCGGTCGGCTGTCGGGTCGATGACCGTCTGAGTTACGTCCAGACTGCGACCGTACAGACCAACTACAACTGGGACTGCTGTGGCGTCGCCTTTGAGTATTCGCGCTGGGCGTATGCCCCTACCATCAGCCAAGAGAACAGTTTTCGCTTCTCGTTCAGCCTCTCCAACATTGGCACCTTCGGCACCATCCGGCGGCTGCAAAGACTCTACTAACGCGCCGCCCCTTTTCTCCCCGCTGGTGCCTTACAATTGCAGCGATGTCTGTCTTGCAATCCAACCTTCCCGTCGGAGCCGAAGAGCTCGCGGCCAAGTCCCGTGTCTCTGCGGAGCACCTGCGTTCCCTCGGACGGTTGCTGGTAGCCTATTCGGGCGGAGTGGATTCCGGATTTCTGGCTTGGGCTGCGCATCGCGAACTGGGCGACGACATGCTGGCGATACTGGCCGACTCTCCCAGCCTGGCGCGCTGCGCAAATGCGTGATGCCGTGGCCTTTGCCGAGGAGCAAGGCATACCGCTGAACGTGATTGCCACCGAAGAGATGGAGCGTCCGGAATATCTGCGCAACGACGGCGCACGTTGCTATCACTGCAAAGACGAGCTGTTCACCGTGATGGAGGAGCAGCGGCAACGGCTGGGATTCGATACCATCGCCTACGGCGTCAACCTCGACGACCAGGGCGACTTCCGGCCCGGGCAGCAGGCGGCGCGCCAGCACCAAGTGGCGGCGCCTTTGCTTGCGGCGGGACTCACCAAGGCCGACATCCGGCAACTGGCGTCGCAGGCCGGACTGCGCATCTGGGACAAACCTGCGTCGGCATGCCTGTCTTCGCGGATTGAGTACGGGCGCGCGGTGACACGGGAGGCGCTCTCCGCGGTCGAGCAGGGGGAAGATGCGCTGCGCGAGCTTGGTTTCCGCCAGGTGCGCGTTCGTCATCACGGCGAGATAGCTCGCATCGAGATTGCGCGCGAAGAACTGCCGCGTGCCATGACCATGGAAATGGCCGCCGAGTTCACCCGAATCTTCAAGGCGCTGGGGTTTACCTACGTCACCCTCGATCTTGGAAGGATTCCGCTCGGGCTCGATGAATGCCGTGCTGCCGGTAGGGAAACTGCTGAAAATTGCCATGCAAGGAAGGACCTTGAGGGCGCGGAAGGCTACGCCCGGGCGTCGCCGCCGCAGGTGCTGGGAAAGCGCTCCCCATGAGATAATCAAGGCTCAGGTCCTACCGTCGAAGGTGGTTTTTACTTTGCTCTTGCAGACGACTGGCTGTCTTGCTGCTATTGCTGTGCGCCGGGTGTTCGGCGCAGTCGAATTCAACCTCCGCTTCCCCCGACGTGGCCCAAAAGGTGCAACGTCAGGTCCGGGCCTACTTCAATATTCCTCCCGATGTAGACATCAAGCTGGGACCGCTGACTCCCAGCGAGTTTCCCAACTATGACAATATCACCATCACCCTGAGTCATGGAGGAAAGTCGCAATCCGTCGACTTCATTCTCTCCAAAGACGGCAAGAGCCTGATCCGCATGACCAAGATGGACTGACCAAGGACCCCTACGCCGAGACCATGAAGAAGATCGACGTGGCTGGCCGTCCAGTGCGGGGCAATCCGGACGCCAAGGTCACCATCGTGAACTACGACGACTTCGAATGTCCCTTCTGCTCGCGCATGCACAGCACGCTGATGAGCGAGATCCTGCCGCAGTACGGCGACAAGATAAAGATCGTCTACAAGGACTATCCGCTGTCGATGCATCCCTGGGCGCAACACGCCGCCAACGACGCCAACTGCCTGGCCAAGGAGAGCGGCAAGGGTTACTGGGAGTTTGCCGACTACGTGCACGCCAATCAGCGCGTCATCAGCGGTCCGCAGAAGGACCCGCAGCAGGCCTTCGGTGAGCTGGACCGCATCACGCTGGACATCGGCAAGAAGAACGGCGCCGATGCCACCAAGCTGCAGGCGTGCGTGAAGGCCCAGGCGGACACGCTCGTGAAGTCTTCGATGGCCGAGGGCGACGCAATTGGCGTCAGCGCGACGCCGACCATGTTTGTCAACGGAGAACGGCTGGAAGGGGCGATGGACGCCGACCAGGTGAGGGCGGCCTTGAACCAGCAGTTGCTGGCCGCGGGAGTGCAGCCGCCGGCAGCGCCCCGACCGGCCCGGCTCACCGCCCCAGCAGCCTCGCCGGCAGCGCCCAGCAAGTAGGAAGCGAGACTGGCAGGCGGACAGACGTGTTCGACCTTCCCACAATGTCGCGGTTGACATGCGGTTTTCAAAGGAGCGGAGTTTGAAACTGAAACGCAAGAGTGTGGCTAGTTTCGCGATTCTCGCCACTCTGTCGATGGCCCTGGTTGCGCTGTTGTTGGGCGTTGGCTGTTCCGGAAAGCAGGACGGCGAAGACGTAATGGCGCGCGTGAACGGCCGCAAGATCACCCGCACCGAAGTGGAGAAGTATTTCGACAACCAGACTGCCGAGTCGCCGCAAAAGCCCAGCGTGGAGCAGGCTGACAGTCTGCGGCTGAGCATCCTGCGCGAGCTCATCGATAACGAAATCCTGATGCAGCGCGCCGAAAAGCTGGGCCTGCTGGCCACCGATGAAGAAGTGAACAGCAAGCTGGCGGAAATCAAGGCGCCCTATACGCAGGAAGAATTCGATAAGCGGCTAAGAGAGCGCAAACTCACGCTCGACGACTTTAAGCGCGACCTGCGCCGCTCCATCACTGTCGACAAGGTGCTGAACAAGGAAGTCACGTCGAAGATCAACATCACCGACGACGACATCACCAACTACTACAACCAGCACAAGGCCGAGTTCAACCTGATCGAGCCGCAGTACCACCTGGCGCAGATTCTGGTGACGACCCAGCCCAACCCGCAAGTGAAGAGCATGAAGGCGCAGAACGAGGGCGACGCGCGCAAGAAGATCCAGATGATCGCCAATCGCCTGGACAGTGGCGACGACTTTGCCACCGTCGCCATGAACTACTCGGAGCAGCCGGAGACCTCGCAGAACGGCGGCGACCTGGGTTTCGTTCCGGAATCGTCGCTGAAGACCGACAGGATCGCCTACGATGCGATCAACAAGCTGAAGCCCGGACAGTACACCGCTAGTGCTGCCGGTGGCCGATCCCAACAGCCATCAGATTTACGGCTACCGCATCGTCAAGCTCATCAGCAAGGAAGCCGCCGGGCAGCGCGAGCTCAAGGATCCGCGCGTGCAACAGGCGATACGGGAACAGCTTCGCGACCGCCGCGAACAGCTGTTGAAAGCGGCGTACTACGAAACTATCCGCGACAAGGCCTCGGTGGAGAACTTCTTTGCCGACGAGATTCTGAAGAAAGCCGGAACGAAGTAAGCAGCGCGGAACGATGCGTGAGACAAAAGGCGGGAGCGCTGAGGCTCCCGCCTTTGTTGCGTCAGGACAGCCTGCGGCGCAGGAAACCCGCCAAGCCAAGGATTCCGGAACCGAACAAGAGGACGCTGCCAGGCTCGGGTGTCGTCCCGTTATGCACCCCAGTTAGCGTGAACGCCTCCGAAGGGATCGAACCAAGAGCGCTCTCATAGGCGGTGGAGGGTCCACTGTTCTCGTCCCAGTAGATGGGCTCTGAGACTGAGCAGCCCGAGACTGTGCAAGCGTTCTCCAGAGTCACGAAGCCTGCGCCCGTCCACGGAATGCCCGTGAAGGTGTAGTCGGCCTGGAATATGCTATACCCATAAGAGTTCGTTCCGAGGAAAGTGTTGGTCGCCCCGTGCAGTGTCTGAAAGGAACCTCCGAACGACGTGGTTCCGATCGCCATATCCACTGTGGTTAGGACATCCGTAGGACTGGCATCCCAGTACACGAGGTGAAGGTCCTGGATGATAGAGTTATTCGCCACGTTGAAGGAGTCGCTGACGGAGAAGCCGAAGTTGATGGTCCAGGCGTCGGTGTCGCAGTTACAAACACCGTTGTTGTACAAAGTATCTGCCATGGTGGGGATCGCAGCTAGGATCAGGCAAAACAGGACGAACAGCGATAGCAAAGCCAAGCGCGTTTTCATAGTCGATTCTCCTTTTGATTGGAAGTGGGTTGAACGCATGTGGGCAAATCTCCCACGCATGAACAGCGGAGGTCTGCTGTATCAATCGCTCTTGTGGCCACAGGTAACCGGGTTTGAGGGTCGACGCTGGCAGACGGAGAGACCGGCATAGAGGAACTCCGGCGAAGTCTGTCTCAATTGAGTTTGCGATTCAACCGAATAAAGCGGTGGATTGGTGCCTTTCAGGGTTCCTGGAAGTGCAGTTGTTACCGTGATGGACTTAACAAGGTCTGATCTGATCCAGAGCGACAGATTCTATTCGATGATGGCCACTGTGTCGCCGGCGTTCACAGTCGATCCCTCGGCAGTGAGGATTTTCTGCACTTTGCCGTCTTTGGGCGACTTCAACTCGTTCTGCATTTTCATGGCTTCCATCACGATGATGCCTTGACCGGCCTTCACTTCGTCTTTCTCGTTGACCATGATACGGACGATCTTGCCCGGCATCGGCGCTTTCACCTTCTGCGGACCGGCATCGGCGCCGGCAACGGCACGACGGGTGCGCAACGAGCGCGGATCCTGGACATCCACCGCGTAGCGTGCGCTGCCAATCACCATGTGCAGTTCGCCTTGTAGCGAACGCTCGCGTTTGATCTCGTAGGCTTTGCCGCCAATCAACACGGATAGCACGTCGCGGGCGGTGAGCGCAGCATCCACCTCGATGTCCGCGCCGTCCACCCGGCACAGCCAAGTCTTCTCGCCGCGGGTTAGTTCCAACTGATGCGTCTTGCCGTCTACCACAACGTCGTAGGTCATATGTGAGCAATTAGCAATTAGCAACTAGCAGCTAGCGCTTAGCAAACAACAACTACCGCTCGCGGACTGCTTCGGCGCGCGCGGCCCGTCGCCAGTTTGAAGCAAGAGGCGCAGTAGCGTTCCCGTTCACCGCAGCGGCCCCGTTCGCTCCCGGCAGCGTCGCCTTCGGTTCCATAGTCGCAAAAATGGCCGCCCCAATCGCAGCCACGATGGGGCGCCGTGGGTCGGTTTCATTGCTGGGCTTGGCCAGCAGCCGATCAAGAAAGCCCGTGTCCAGGTTGCCCGCCCGATAATCCGGGTCTTTAAGAATGCGACGAAAGAGCGAGAGGTTGGTCTTGATGCCGCCGACAAAGTATTCGTAAAGAGCGCGCAGCAGCCGATTGATGGCTTGGTCCCGGTCTTCTCCGTAGCCCACAAGCTTGGCGAGCAACGGATCGTATTCGATGGGGACATTCCAGCCTTCGTACATGCCGCTGTCACGACGGATGCCCGGTCCAGAAGGCGAAATCAGTCGCGTGATCTGCCCCGGCGATGGGAAGAAATTGTTGTCCGGATCCTCCGCATAGACCCGACATTCGATGGCGTGTCCGCGCAGCTTGATGTCCTCCTGCCGGAATGGCAGCCTCTCGCCGGCGGCGATCCGCATTTGCAGGTGGACCAGGTCCAGGCCGGTCACGAACTCGGTGACGGGATGCTCGACCTGCAGGCGCGTGTTCATTTCGAGGAAATAGAAGTTGCGCTGCTCGTCCACCAGGAACTCAATGGTGCCGGCGTTGTGATAGTTGGCGGCCTTGGCCACGCGCACCGCGATTTCGCCCATGCGGCGGCGCATGTCTTCGTCCACGATAGGCGAGGGTGACTCCTCCATCACCTTCTGGTGGCGGCGTTGCACCGAACATTCGCGCTCGCCGAGGTAGACGATGTTGCCATGCTCGTCGCCGAAGATCTGCATCTCGACGTGACGCGGGTTGGTGATGTACTTCTCGAGGTACACCTCGTTGTCGCCGAAAGAGCGCTGCGCCTCACTGCGTGCATTTTCGTAGGCGGAATGCAGTTCGCCGGCTGACTGCACCAGGCGCATGCCTTTGCCGCCGCCCCCAGCTGCCGCTTTCAGCATGACGGGGTAACCGATCTGCTCGGCAAGCCTTTCGGCGGCGTCGATGTCCAACCCACGCTCCGAGCCGGGAACGAACGGCACACCGGCGCGCTTCATGTTCTGGCGAGCACGCGTCTTGGAGCCCATCATCTCCATCGATTCAGGAGCGGGACCGATGAACTTGAACCCGTGGTCGGCGCAAGCCCGGGCGAAGCCGGCATTCTCGGAAAGAAATCCATAGCCGGGATGGATCGCTTCGGCCTGGCTGCGGCGAGCGACGTCGAGGATCTTCTCCACGTTGAGGTAGGACTCACTGGCTGTGGCTGGGCCGATGTGGTAGGCGTAGTCGGCTTTGCGGACGTGCAGGGCCTTGCGGTCGACGTCGGAGAAAACCACCACCGACTCGATGCCCATCTCGCGGCAGGCGCGAATGATGCGCACCGCAATTTCACCGCGATTGGCGATCAGGACTCGCTTGAACATACGGGGCCTCGAAGGCGCTACAGACGCTAGTCAGTCGAACATTCTGCGGGAACCGACAGCGGAAAAAGGGCAGCTAGCCCGCACACCCCACAGAAGAATGGATTGTACTTCATGGGCGTGTCGCGGCGAGCGGAGGCGTCACACAGGTGTGTGACGCTTGAGTACAGCCGCCAAGGGGACGCTGGGGACGTACCTGAGACGCTCGCCCAGACAAAAACGCCCCTCCGGACAGGAGAGGCATTCAGGTCTTGGTTGGAACTTCTTTACTGGGTGGTATCGGTAGTGACGATGCCGCTGGGACCGGCCTTCTCGGCCTTGGCCTTCTTGGTGGCCATGGTCTTGTCGACCCAATCGTCGGCGGCCTTCAGGTCTGCCTTACGGGCATCAGGATTATCGCACTCGTACTCGGCGCGCTGGCGATACAAGAGATTAAGGTACGCCATGGCGTCGTCGTAGTCGGGACGAAGCTGCAGCGACTTCTGCAGGTTCTGAATACCGTCTTCGACTTTCTGTGAGTTTTTGTCTTTGAGATCGGCGCAGGCTTTCTTGTCCTTGAGTTCGTCCGTTGGCTTCATACCGAGGCTGGCGCGCGCGGTCTGGTCGGGCGCATAGGCCTGCATCCAGTCGATGACGGCGAGCGAGTAATAGGTCTCGGGATCGTTAGGATCGAGTTCAACGACCTTCTTGTGGTACTCCGTGGCCTGATCGAACTTCTTCATGCCAAAGTACAGAGAGGCGATGCCTTTCAGCGCATTGACCTGCTGTTCTTTGGGTGGATTCAGCGCCAGGACCTGCTTAAAGGCATCGATGGCCTGTTCCGCGTAGCGATTATTGTCGGGCGAATCGGCGCCGGGAATATATTGCTGGGCGTAGGCGGTGGCTAAATAAAGACGGGCCGTAACCAGGCTGGGATCCAGCTCCACCGCATTCTTGAAATGTTCGATCGCGTCTTCGTACTTTGCATTCTTGTAGGATTGAACGCCCTTGTTGAGCTGATCGCGTGCTCTCAGCTTGCTGCAGCCAATGGTCGAGAACAACGCAAGCAGAACCATAAGTACCGTCAGTACCCGTCCGCTCTTGTTCATGGTTGGTATCACTCTCCGTTGCCGTAGTTCGGGTTCTGAGCCAGGGCGAAACAGGTTCTCAGTTTCGCCCGCTCTTCCAGAAGGAGGAGGGTAGCCCGAATCACGTTCCTAGTTCTTGATCCCACAGGCGACCGCCGTGGCGGCGCGCACAATGGGGCCCGCCGGTTTCACCCTCGACGGCGCAGAAGCAGGCGTCGGCCAGGGGCCCGGCTCGCAGATGGCTAACCGCCGGCTTCGATCTTGGCCGTGATCAACCCAACTTTATCGACACCTGCTGCGTGGGCGATGTCGATGACTTGTGCCACATCGTTGAAGGTCAGATCAGGATCAGCCTTGACGAACATGATCTTCTCCGCGCGGGTCTTGAAGATGTCGTTCAGACGGCCTTCCAGGTTCTCCCACGTGACGTCGTCCTGGTTGATCTTCAGCGCCGGCTTCTCGCCGCCGCCTTTTAGTATCTGTACAACGATGGTGCGATCGTTGCTGGGTGGTTGCTTCTGCTGGTCCTTCGGCGGCTGGGGAACCAGGGCGTCCAGACCTTTGGGTGTCAGTGGCGTAATCACCATGAACACAATGAGCAGCACCAGCAAAACGTCAATCAGCGGGGTTACGTTGATATCGGCTGAGGGCCCGCCGGACCCTCCCATTGCCATTCCCATAAATTACTCCCGTTACTGGGCGCCGCCGCCCGTGCTGCTGGTTGTGGGCGGCTTGGGGACGCCAGTTTGTTTCTGCTCGGTCAGCAGACCGACATCATCCACGCCAGCGGAGCGCACGTTGTCCACCACGTCCACCACGGCGCCGTACTTGGCGCGAGCGTCGGCTTTGATGAAGACCCGCTTGTCCACTTTACCGGCCAGGCGGTCTTTGACTTTGCTGGTGAGTTGGTCTGCCGTCACCTTATCGGTACCGAAGAAAATCTGCCCGTCGCGCATGACCGCGACCAGCAGGGAATCTTCCTTGTCGGCGTCGGGCATGGGCGTCGGACTGTTGACCTTCGCCATGTCAACGCTCACGCCGTGCTGCAGCATGGGCGTGATGACCATGAACACGATAAGCAACACGAGCATTACGTCCACCATGGGCGTAACGTTGATGTTGGAATTGACCTTCTTACCTTCGGCGCGTTCTGCTAATGCCATAAAGCTCAACCTCCTTCAGGCTGGAGCCAGCGCAACCGGTCGCGCTGAGCCTCCAGTTACCGGCGAACCGAGCGACGCTTGAGGAAGTAGTCGATCAGCTCGCTGGAGCTGTTGTCCATTTCCACGTCGAACGCTTCCACCTTGTTGGTGAAGTAGTTGAACATCATGACGGCCGGAATCGCGACGAAGAGTCCGATAGCCGTGGTCACCAGAGCTTCCGAAATACCGCCGGCGACGGCGCCCAGGCCGGTCGCTTTCTGGGTCGAAATCTCTTTGAAAGCGTTGAGAATGCCGACCACGGTACCCAGCAACCCAATGAACGGAGCTGTCGAGCCGATGGTGGCCAGGCCGCCCAAGCCGCGCTTCAATTCGGCGTGAACGATGGCTTCGGCCCTTTCCAGAGCGCGCTGGGAAGCTTCGATCTGTTCGCCGGGAATGTCGTTGGAATCGCCGTGCGCCTTGAACTCCTGCAGGCCGGCGACCACGACCTTGGCCAGGTGGCTCTTCTTGTTGCGCTCGGCGACCTTAATGGCTTCCTCAATCTTGCCTTCACGCAGCGCCCCCGCAACCGCGGGCGCAAATGCGCGCGACTGCTTGCGAGCCGCACTGTATGCCATGGCGCGATCGATCATGACGCCGATCGACCAGCCCGACATGATGAACAGGATGAGGACGACGATCTTGGCCAAGATTCCCATCTGTTTCCAGAGGGAAATGGGGTCCCAGCCCACAGCCGCTTCCTGGAAAATCCAGGCGGCAGCCGCAGGAACATGGCTGAGGGTGTAGGTGGCAAAATTAGCTAGGAACATGGGTGGACTTTCCTCCTCAGAGCTTTCGTTACGGCAGACCAACTTGCTACTGGTACTGCAGGTGATTCTAATATCTGGAGCTGATTACTTCCCCAAACAACTGGGAGCGTTGTACACGCTCCTGACTCAAACCAAAAATCGCACTACTCAAGCGATCCGCAACCGGCATCGGGCGTAGGCGCGCGGAATTGCTCTCCGCCGGCAGTCTAGCCACCCGCCAGGGTGAAGTTAACGTTGATCGTGGTTTCCACTTCCACCGGCTCGCCGTTCAGGTAATACGGCTTGTATCTCCACTGCTTCACGGCATCCAGGGCAGCCCCGGTCAGCATGGGATGGCCACTGACCACGTGCAGGTTCTGGATGGCGCCGTCCTTGCCGATCAGCGCCTGCAGCACCACCGTACCTTGAATACGGGCCTGGCGTGCAAGCGGCGGATAGGCCGGTTGCACCTTGTGGATCAACAATCCTTGCGAGACACCTTGCGACACCCGGACACGCTGCGGGGTGGCGGCCTTGGGGATGGCCACGGGCGTGGAGCTAAGCACACCGCCCAGAACGCCGCCCATGCTGCCTCCGGGCACACCGCCCGGCACTCCGCCAACTACGCCGGCAACTCCCGTGCTCGGCGGCGCCTCGTCCTCTTTAATCATCTGAATCTTCTTGGGGATCGCCGTGGGTGTCCGCAACTGGCCATTGTCCAGTTCACTTTGGATCTTCTTAACGATGACTGGAGCCGCAGCCGGAGGCGGCGGGGGTGGGGGCGGAGGCGGCGGGGCAACCAGAAACGTCATCAGTTGCTGCCGGGGCAACGCCTCGGTGAAGATCAAAGGCAACAACACTAGAACGCCAATCAGGCAGATCTGGAGCACAAACGAAATTACAGTAGTAGTTCCGCGTTTGCTCTTGAGCTTGCCCCCCGATTCCATGAGGCTGTCTTCAAACATGGCCTGTTCTCCGTCAACGCTTCAATTACTTAGACACCGGGTATCACTTATTTGCTCCCATAAACTGCCAGCTTGAAACTTCGTAACGGAAAAGCCCCGCTGGGCCCTCAAACTAGCTGCCCCCGACGGGCGAACCGAAGTATACACCTACGCTCTGAATTCGGCACAAGAAGACGGCAAATTCCTCAACGCGCGGAGTTGGCCCGGCCTAGGCCTTCACCTTCACCTTTTGGGGCGACTTGTTTTGTGTAGACGCCAGACGCTGAACCGCAGACTGACCGGCCCGCTTAGCCCGCCACTCCTGGTAGGCGACCAGCATCGGAGCGGCAACCGCGATCGACGAATAGGTGCCGATCAGGATTCCGATCACCAGAGCCAGAGAAAATCCCCGCAGCACCTCGCCACCAAACAGATACAACGAGATCACGGTGAGGAAGGTAAGGCCGGAGGTAAGGATCGTCCGGCTCAAGGTCTGGTTGATGCTCTTGTTGACGATGTCGGCCAGGGGCTCGCGGCGCAAGAGCTTGATGTTTTCGCGGATACGGTCGAAGACGACGATGGTGTCGTTCATCGAGTAGCCAATCAGGGTGAGGATGGCGGCGATTACGGTAAGGCTTATCTCTTTGTTCAGCAAAGAGAAGAAGCCCACCGTGATGATAGTGTCATGCAGGCAGGCGACAACTGCGCCCACACCGTAAATCATCTCGAAGCGGAACCACAGGTAAACCAGCATTCCCGCCAGCGAATAGAGCGTGGCCATGATGGCTTGCTTGCGAAGCTGCGAGCCCACCTGGGGACCGACGATCTCGACATTGCGCACGACGAAATTGGAGGTGTAGAAATCCTGCTGCAGCGCGCTGACTACCTCGGGAGGAACCACGCCGCGCAGTTCGTCGACAGAAGTCAGAATTCCGCCACGCTCCTTGTTGCGGAAGTCCTCAATCTGCTTGGCGATAGCCTCGTACTTGGGACCGGCGTCAACACCCAGGTGCAGCGGGTCCTTCTGCAGCAGGGACTGCTGCAAGCTGGGACCACCTGTATTGTTCAAGTCCTGCTTGCCTTCGGCGACCGGATTCCGGGCCTGCAGCGCGCGGACGATGGTGTTCTTGCCCGCATCGAGCGCAGCCTCGCTGGTCTCCTGGATGCCCAGGTCGACCAGTACCTCGTTATCGGAGGTTGGACCGAAACGCTGAATGCGGGGATCGTGCAATCCTGCGCGGTTCATGTCGTCACGAATCTGATCGAGGTTGGGCGTCTGCGCGAACTTGACGTAAACCAGCGTGCCCCCGCGGAACTCCACGCCCAGCGGAATGTGATGCCAGAACAACATGGAACAGATTCCGGCCACACTGAACACCAGTGAGAAGGCAAGGAAATACCACTTCTTGCCCAGGAAATCGATATTGGTATTGCGAAATAACTCCACCGCTAAACCCCTTGCAAAACTTTTTTCACCACGGAGGCACGGAGGGCACGAAGTTTCTATAAAACTCTTCTTACGATGCCCCTGCGCAGGTCGGCTTCAATAAGCTCAACCCTTCCGGCCGTTCTCTGCATCTCGCCGATCATAGGCGTCATAGCTTTCCTAGGAATTTCTTCCAAAAAATTCTTACTCCGTGTCCTCAGTGCCTCCGTGGTGAACCTTCTTCCTTAAATGCTCAATGGCTCGCCACGCTGATGGCGACTGAGAACAAACTCGAAAATCACGCGCGATACGAAGACTGCGGTGAACAGATTGGCCGCCAGACCGAAGCTGAGGGTCACAGCGAAGCCTTTCACCGGGCCGGTTCCGAACAGGAACAGGATGATGGCAGAAACGATCGTGGTCACGTGAGTATCAATAATTGTGGTCCAGGCGTGAGCAAACCCTTGTTCGACGGCAGAGGAAGGCGTCTTGCCGTGTCGCAACTCCTCACGAATACGTTCGAAGATCAGAACGTTAGAGTCGACGCCCATACCGACGGTAAGAATCACACCTGCTATCCCTGGCAGCGTGAGCGTCGCTCCGCTGTAGCCGAGGAAGCCCAACAGGATCACCAGGTTCAGGATCAAGCCCAGGTCGGCATTGATGCCCGCCGCGTGGTAGTAGAACAGCATGAAGATGAGCACCGCGACCATCCCGATGATCGCTGCCCGGACGCCCTGCCGGATGGAATCGGCGCCTAGCGAAGGGCCAACCGTGACCTCCTGCAGGTACTTGATCCCCGCAGGCAATGCACCTGAGCGCAGCGTCAAAGCAAGGTCCTGGGTCTCTTCCGGCGAAAGGAGCCAGTGATGCGACCCTGATCGTGAATCTGCTCCTGGATGGTGGCCACTGACTTCACCTTGTTATCCAGCACCACGGCCAGCTTGTCGCCAACGTGGGCCGCGGTGAACGCCGCGAAGCGCCTTCCGCCATCGCCCGTCAGGGTGAAATTGACGTCGGCGCGACCATTCTCGTCGCGGCCGGCATCTGCGGACCGCAGATCGGCGCCGCTTACCGCCGACGACCGGCTGATGAGCCAGTACACTTCGCCAGCTTCTTCAGGATTCTGCGGATGCGGGGTGGTGCCCTTCATCAGGACCGTGTCCGGCGGAAGCACGCCGCCGTTGTCCTGCATGGCCGCCTGCTCGTTGGGATATGGCCCCTTGACCGCCTGCCGGATCTCCAGCATGGCGGTGGATTGCATGATCTCTTTCACGCGGGCCGGATCATCCACGCCCGGCAACTGCACCAGGATCTGATAGTCGCCCAATCCGTGCTCCTGAATCACCGGCTCGGAAACGCCCAACTGGTCGATTCGGTTGCGGATGGTCTCGATGGCCTGCTGCACCGCTTTCTTCCGGGTGTCATTGGCCACCGACGACTTCATGGTGAGGGTGTACGAGTTCTCGGCGCCCGAGGTGAAATCGTAGTCGCCAAGTTTCTCGTTAACGATGCGCCGCAGTTCGGAAGACGACTCCGGCGGCACGCCCTTGATCTGGATCAGCTCGGGATGGTTCTGCGGATCGGGTTTGGAGATTTCTCCAAAGGCGATGTTGCCGCTCTTCAGGGCATCCTTCAGCCGCTCGACCGCGCGGTCGCTATCGGCGTTGATGGCGTCATTTACCTGTACCTGGAGAATCAGGTGCGTCCCACCCTCCAGGTCAAGGCCCAGGTGGATGCGCTTTTGCACCGCAGCCCGAAGACCCTCGCCACTCAGGCTGCCGGGGACGCCGAAGATGCCGAAAAGAAAGAAGATCAGCACCGCAATAATCAAAACTGTTTTGAGGAGGAGATTCTTATTCATGAGAGACGGCAACCTACTTCGACTTGGAGGTGTCCTCCGCCGTGGTCAAGGTGACAATGGAGGAACGGGCCACTTCAATCTTGATGTTGTCCGGGGGAACCCGGAGGACGACAGCATCGTCCTTTACGGACATGATAACGCCGGTAAGACCGCCGCTGGTGATCACCCGGTCACCGGACTTGATTTGCTGCAACATCGCTTGCCATTTCTTCTGTTTGCGTTGCTGCGGCATGATAAGGAGAACATAGAAGATTGCGAAGATCGCAACCATCATCAGGATCGGGGCGGAGCCGCCGATGCCCTGCGCGAACATAACTGCCAGTATGGCCATTTAACTTTCGACCTTTAGGACTTCACGCTCTTAAGCGCACACGCAGCCACGGAAAGGCCGCGGAAGCGCCTTTATGAAACAAATTCTGGGAGTTCCAACGGAACACCGGGACGTTGCCTGCCAGCGTATCGACGCGATGCCAGGGACACAGCCCTAGTCTTGTATAGTATCGCGCTTTGCCGGGGAGCTGCTAAGGAACGCTCAAATGCGGTGGCCGGACGCCAGAAAGAAAACTCGCGAATTCCCCAAGTATTATAGCTTGCCGTACCTTACGCATGGTGTCAAGGTAATATGCCAGATTGTGGACGGTGTTCAGCACCTGGGCGAGCAGTTCGTTTGAGGTGTACAGATGCCGCAAATAGGCGCGAGAGTAGCGTTTGCAGACCTTGCACGGGCAGATGGGGTCGATCGGACTTTCGTCTGCGGCATAGCTTGCGTTCTTGATGGTGAGCCGGCCCACCGAGGTGAAGAGCAGCCCGTGGCGGGCGGCCCGGGTAGGCAGCACGCAGTCCATCATGTCCACTCCCATAGCCACATAGTGCACAATTTCTTCCGGGGTGCCTACTCCCATCAGGTAACGAGGCTTGTCACCCGGCAGGAATGGCATGACCGCGTTGACCATCTCGTAGGTCATTGGGCGCGGTTCTCCTACGCTTAGGCCACCGACGGCATAGCCGGGAAAATCAAGCTCCACCGTCCGCTGTGCCGACTCGCGGCGCAGATCGGGAAACATGCCGCCTTGCACGATGCCGAACAAGGCTTGCGTTTCGCCTTCGCTTTGAAAGGGCTCGGCTTCAGCCGTGCCGTTCAGCTCGCTAGTAAAGTCCGCCGCGGACTTCAGTCCGCGGGAAAACCACGGCACCTCCTGTTTGTGTTCTTCGAAATATCTTTTGCTGCGCGCCGCCCAGCGCAGCGTCATCTCCATCGACGACTGGGTGCGCGCGTACTCCGCTGGATGCTCGGTGCACTCGTCGAACGCCATAATAATGTCGGCGCCAAGCCCGATCTCGGCGGCGATGGCGCTCTCCGGACTGAAGAAATGCGAGGAGCCGTCGAGATGCGAACGGAAGGCCACGCCCTCCTCCGTGACCTTGCGCAGGTCGCTGAGGCTGAAGACCTGAAAGCCGCCGGAGTCGGTGAGGATGGGATGGTCCCACGCCATGAATTTCTGCACGCCGCCGAGTTGGCGGACCAGCTCAACGCCGGGACGCAGATAAAGATGGTAGGTGTTGTTCAGCAGGATCTGGACGCCAAGGTCTTCCAGCACGTCTTGCGACACACCCTTGATCGTGCCCAGCGTTCCCACTGGCATGAAGACCGGGGTCCGGACTTCACCGTGCGGCGTGAAAAAGCGCCCGGCGCGCGCGGCGCCATCGCGGGCCTCGACCTGAAAGCGGAAAGACATCGCAGACGATTGTAGCGAGTATTCTCACCACGGAGGCTCGGAGGGCACAGAGGAGCAGAAATCTTTTTTGGTTTTAGCTCCTGCTTTTTGAGTTTTCAGCAAAATGCGAAGTCCACAATTCGCACCGTGGGACTGTGGGAGATGGCTTCACCCCGGCGGCATAGAGGTTCACTGGACAATTACAAACTCTGTGTCCTCCGTGCCTCCGTGGTGAAAGCCTGGGTTAGTTGTTCGCGGTCCCATCAGGCGGCGTGAGTCTTGCTGGCGGCATGTTGTCCGGCCTTATAGTGTCCGGGCTCGAAGCGGAACGAGATAGCGAAGCGGTTCCAGCCATTGATGGTGACCACCGCGAGCGTCAGCTTTGCCAGCTCTTCCTCCGAGAACTGCTGACGCGCACGAATGAACGCATCTTCGGGCACGTGGGTTTCGCTTATCCTGGTCACCGACTCCGCCCATCCGAAAGCCGCGCGCTCGCGATCACTGTAGCCCGGCGACTCGGCCCACACACTGACCAGATCAATGCGCAGCTCGCTTTCGCCCATCGCCCGCAAGTCCTTGCTGTGCATATCAATGCAGTAGGCGCATCCGTTGATGCGCGAGACGAGCAGATAAACCAGGTTTAAGAGTTGGGGGTCGAGGCCGCAGTTCGTCACGTGTGCCTGTAACTCGGTCATGGCTTGGGTTACGTCTTTGGGAACGTTTAAGTAGTTCATTCTGGCGGTCATGAATTCACCTCGTCATTCGAGCTAAGAATTACTCTCCTCGTTTAGTGACTGGTCCGGCGGGGCAAAAGTATACCTAAAAGCTGCACTTTTTGGCTCCTGAGGATCTGTGGCTGATTTGTTTGATCTCCTCCCTGCGCTCTGTGCGCCCGTGGGTGAAAGTAAGCTTGTCTAGCTAGCGCGCGTTGCGGCGACGTGCGACTCATTGCATACTGGCTGCGTGGGAATAGAAGCTCCAGTGTTGACAGGCAGACACATTCGCCTCGAACCGCTTGACCACGGCCACGTCAACGGATTGGCTGCCGCTTCGGCGACGGACCCCACCCTCTACCAGTGGAGTCCCGTCCCGCAGGGCAAGGCAGAGGCCACAAGTTACGTCGACACCGCGCTGGCCTGGCGGGACGCCGGCACTGCGCAGCCGTTCGCGACTGTCCTGGTGGATGACGGTACCGTGATTGGGTCCACCCGGTTCTTCAACTTGGAACGATGGCTGTGGCCGCAGGGACACCCGCGTTACGGCAAGCTCGACGCCTGCGAGATCGGCTACACGTGGCTCGCGCCGTCAGCAATCCGAACCGCAGCCAATACCGAAGCCAAACTCCTAATGCTGACCCATGCCTTCGAGGCGTGGGAGATGTTACGGGTGTGTTTTCACACCGACGTGCGCAACCAGCGCTCACGCGCCGCGCTGGAGCGCATCGGCGGCAAGTTCGAAGGGATTCTGCGGTCCCATCGGATGGCGGCGGACTACATAGCGCGCGATTCAGCCCGTTATTCGATCGTGACGACGGAGTGGCCCGAGGTGAAGGAACGTCTGACGCAGTTGCTGGCGGCGCGCGCGTGAAAGCACGGTACCCGGCGCTTACGCGCTGGGCTATGATTGTGCCGCCCTGCGGGCTGGAGGCTGGAGCGGCTAACGTTGTGGGACCATAGGGGTCCTTCGACTGCGTTCGGCCGCTGCGCGACCTCACTTCGCTCAGGATGACAGAGGTTGTATTTGTCTTTTCCTTCGGATGACAGACGTTGCATTTCCGTTATCGACGATGAGCACATTTCATGGACACACAACAAAAGACGTTCGACGGAGTTACGCTTCATGGCATGCCGGTGCACATTGAGCTGCATTGGCCGTTTCACCCTTCCGGCGGCGGCAGCGATTGGTACGTGCTGCATGGCACTCTGCGCCTGGCCGATGGCGGTCCCCTTTATGCCGACATTGCGCTGAACCTGGCGCAGACCATCCGCGAGGTGCTGCCGTCACTGGACAGCGACCTGGCGCTCTGGCTCTCGATCAACACAGCCCGCAAAGCGCTCGACGACAAGCAACTGGAGCTGCTGAAGTCCGGCAAGCGACAACCGGTGCCGGTGTCGAGCCGCTGCTACAGCATTCGCGACAAGCGCTTCCGCTTCTGGCAGGCCACGCCGGCGCAGGTGGAGGAGTTCGTCGCGCGCAAGGTTTTCTGGCTGAGTGGCGTCAAGCGTGAACCGGTGATGATTGCCGATCCATGTGACGCGCAGTATCTGGACGCCGCCGATCCCAACATGACGGATAGGCTGCTGGCTGCAGCGACGGGTCTTGCCGCGCGCGGCCTGGTGGAAGTGGTCGGCGATTACGCACGGGCGACCGACGGATTGCTGGCACAAGCGCAGACTTTTCAAGCCACCAAAGATCAAGCCCTGGAAGAACTACACGCCAAGCACGCGTACGAGAGGGCGTAAGACGATCGAGGCGCAGGAGCCGGGTTCGCTTGCGGCTCTGCGCCTCGACCGCGCCGTTTAGCGCTCTTACGAATGGCGGTCAGCGGCCGGGAGCAATGCCTGGCAGCGGCGAACCAATCCGAGCGTTCCCAGAATTCCAGTTCCCAGTAGTGCCAGGGTCGCCGGTTCGGGAGCAGGCGAACAATCCAGAGTCACGGCGGTCGTTACAAACCCGCGGTCGAGGCTCCCCGTGATATTGCCGTAGCCGAAGCTAGGATCGAAATAGAGGTTCACGTCGCCCACGCCCGGCACGTCGAACAGGAGGCCGGCGTTATCCACGAACAGCGGATCGGCTGGATAGTAAAGCAGGTTGTTATAGATATAGCTGGGATCTGCGCCGAGGGGCACGATACCGGCGATGGCGACTCCGTTGTAGGTGCCGCTGATGCCCGTGATGGTCCACGTACCGTTTCCGTTGTCATCGCCGAATAAAGTACCGCTGACAGCGATACCGTCGCCGGAGTAATTGAATGAGATGGCGTCGGCTTGAGAGCGCGCCGCAAAAGCGAGTGCGCAGCAGAGGACCGCAATAGCTCCCAGAACATTCTTCTTCATAACAAGGTTTCCTTTCTAGTTTTCCTCGTCATGGCCGAATGCACTGGGGTCGGTTCGGACAATCGCTTTGTACAAAGGCACGCCAGACGCCAACTGGCCGGCGTGCACAAGATGACATGGACTCAGTGACTTGAACTGGGCGTGTTGAAACCGCCGTTGGGAGATGTGCAAAACAGTGCAGAGCATTGTGCACCGACAGTTCCACGAGGCAACAGCCGCGGTTCCGAATTTGAACGAGATATCCCAAAGCGGAATCAGGGTGCTTTCAACCATAGCAAAGAATTTTCTTGACAACCTATACTATTTGACATACAGTGTGTATCACACACTATGTTACACACGGTAGATACCCCGATGAACGCCGGCGTCCTGGAGAATCTCCGGCTCGAGTTGCGCCGCGGTTGCCTCATCCTGGCGGTCCTGGCGGAGCTGCGCAGCGAGCGCTACGGATACACCTTGCGCAAAGCCCTGGCTGACCAGGGCCTTGACATTGACGAAGGCACGCTATACCCGCTGCTGCGCCGTCTGGAGAGCCAGGGGCTGCTGGTCAGCGAATGGCGCGAAGAAGACAAGCGCAACAAGCGTTTCTACCGCCTGTCGGCCGACGGCAAGCTGGTGCTGAAACAGCTGGCCATCGAGTGGAAGAGCATTAACGCGTCGCTGAACGAAATTCTTTAGGAGCAGGTTATGGAACTGATCGATCGCTACTTACAAGCCGTGAAATTCGCGCTTCCCAAAGCGCAGCAGGACGACATCATCAAAGAGCTGTCGGACAACATCCTTTCGCAGGTCGAGGAGAAAGAGGCCACGCTTGGGCGTCCGCTGAATGAGGCGGAGCAGGTGGAGATGCTGAAGCAATACGGCCACCCGATGCTGCTGGCCAGTCGCTATCGCAAACAGCAGTACTTGATAGGGCCGGCCGTGTTTCCCGTCTATTGGAAGGTACTGAAGGTGACGCTGGTCCTGGCTTTGGTGGCGCAGGTAGTCGCTGGTATTGCCCTGGCCGCGAGTGGGCAGCCATTTCTGAGCAGTCTGCAAGTGCTATTTCGGTATCCCACGGTGGCGATCATGGTCTTCGCGTGGATGACGGCGGCCTTTGCCGCAATCGATTTCTTCGGTGTCAAACTCCACCTGCGCAATCGCTGGGACCCTCGCGAGCTGCCCGCGCTGGTCAAGGGTGAACACGCCAAGAGCCGCCCCGAATTGGTGACCGGACTGGTAATCACAGCGATTGCGACGGTGTGGTGGCTGGCCGCCCTGCACCACCCCTATCTGGTGTTTGGTCCCGGCTCTGCCTTCTTCACCTTCGCACCCGTGTGGCTCAGGATCTACCCGTTGTTTGTAGTGGCCAGCCTGGCTGAAGTGGCTCGAATCTGTTTCAACATCGCCCGGCCGTATGCCACACAGCTTCACACTGTGGCGCGCATGATCACCAGAGGCCTCGGCCTGCTCGTGCTTTTCTTCCTGATCAGGGCGGGGGATATTTTTGCCTTGGCCGACGGCGCTGACGCTTCGCGCCTCGGCCCGGTCCTTCAATCCATCAACTACAGTGTTCGCCTTGGACTGCTGGTTGCCGCAGTCGTGTCAGTCGTAACGATTCTTGTAGGTGTATGGCGGCTGATCGGGGCGCGGGTGGGTCAAACCGTGAACGCAATGGTGTGAGGGTCAGGTCGCTGTCGTGCGAGCGTGTTCCTCTGTAATCCGACGCTGAATGTATTTTCCGAAGCTGGCGATGCGCCTGATCTTCGCTAGAATATAGGTAAGTGGCCGCGTCGGCGGCCAGGTGGGGTAGCACGTCTTTGCAGCAATTCACCGAAACCTACGACGTTGTTGTTGTCGGCGCCGGGCACGCCGGTTGCGAAGCTGCCATGGCTGCCGCGCGCATGGGCCTGAAGACGGCGCTCTTCACTCTCAACCTCGACCTGATCGCGCAGATGTCCTGCAATCCCGCCATCGGCGGCATCGCCAAAGGACATCTCGTCCGGGAGGTGGACGCCCTCGGCGGCATCATGGGCGAAGTGACCGACGCGGTCGGCATCCAGTTCCGTCTGCTCAACACCTCACGCGGGCCGGCGGTATGGTCTCCGCGGGCGCAGTGCGACAAGCAGCAGTACCGGCTGAAGATGCGCGAGTTGCTGGAGTCGGAACCGAATCTCCACATCAAGCAGGCGGAAGTGGCAGATTTGATTGTGGAGGAAAATCCCCGCCCTAGCCAAAAGATGGCTAGAACGGGGCACCCAGCCGACAACGAGGGGGCGGCTAACGGCACGTCTGAAGGCGTGCCCCTTCAAGGCACTTTAGCAACTGATGCAGGAACCGCAGATCCTTCGACTCCGCCCGAAGCGGGCTACGCTCAGGATGACAACAAGAAGGAAGAAACGGGCTCCGCTCAGGATGACAGTTTTGGCGGATCGAACTCTGGCGAAGAGCGAAGAGCGAAAAGCCAAGAGCGCGAATTGATCCGCGTCGTTCGCGGTGTCCGCCTGCGCGATGGGCGCACGGTCGCGGCGCAGGCCGTCATCATCACCACCGGTACATTTCTCAACGGGCTAATCCATTGCGGCGAGCAGCAATATCCTGCCGGGCGCAGCGGCGAGCCCAATGCGGTTTTGCTGGGCGAGTCGCTGAAGGCGCTGGGCCTGCGTGGTTGCCGCCTGAAGACCGGCACCCCACCGCGTCTCGACGGACGCAGCATCGACTGGTCGAAGTTCAAGGTGCAGCCCGGGGATGACGAACCCACCCCGTTCAGCTTCCGCACCCGGCAGGTGGCGCTCCACGACAAGCAGGTGCCCTGCTACATTGCCTTCACCACGCCCGAGACGCACCGCGTCATCCGCGAAAACGTGCATCGTTCGCCGATGTACAGCGGGCAGATCCAAAGCATCGGTCCGCGATATTGTCCGTCGATCGAAGACAAGATCGTCAAGTTCCCCGACAAGGAAACCCACCAGCTCTTCCTTGAGCCTGAGGGCCTGAACACGCACGAGATTTACGTGAACGGCATGAGTACTTCTCTGCCGATTGACGTGCAGCTCGCGATCATCAAGTCCATTCCCGGACTCGAAAACGCCGAAATGCTGCGCCCGGGCTATGCGATTGAGTACGACTCCATCGACCCGACCGAACTGCAGCGCACCCTGGAGACGAAGAAGATCGCTCACCTTTATCTTGCCGGACAGATCAACGGCACCAGCGGTTACGAAGAGGCGGCGTGCCAGGGGATCATGGCGGGCATCAACGCCGCGCTGAAGGTGAAAGGCGAGGCGCCGCTCATCCTCGATCGCACGGAGGCCTACACCGCCATCCTCATCGATGACCTCATCAGCAAGGGGACGAACGAGCCCTACCGCATGTTCACCTCACGGGCGGAGTTCCGGCTGCACCTGCGTATTGACAACGCCGATCGCCGGCTCACTCCACATGGACGCCGCGTGGGGCTGATCAACGATGCCGCGTGGGACGACCATCTCGCCAAGCAGAAGCGTATGCAGGCAATGCGCGAGCTTCTGGAGCGCACACGGGTAAACGGCGCGATGTTGGAGGAGGTTTCGAGTTTTGAGCCGGGCGCTGCCTCAGTGGAGCTGAGTTCGGACCTTGGATTGACGCTTGCGCAACTGCTTAAACGCCCGGAGATGCAGATCGAAAGGCTGGCGCCGGTGCTGCGCAGGCTGGTGCCGGCGTTCTTTGACAGAGTGGATTGTGATCAAGGGAGAGCGGTTAGAAGCCAGCTTAGAAGCTCAGGAACGGACCAAACCGAGGTACCTCAGGGGCTAAAGCCCGCTTCAAAAATGGCGCTTGGCGGCATGGCTGAAGCCATGCCCTTTCAAGACCAGCGCGACGAGATAGTTCCTATCAGAGACGCGAACGAGGGCGATTCAGCGCTGCCCACTAGCCATGATCCACTAACCACTAATTTCCACCTCCCGGTGGAAATCCGCAACGAACTGAAGGCGGTCGAGACTGAGATCAAGTATTCCGGCTACCTCGATCAGCAGACGAAAGCCATCGAACGCTTGAAGCGCTCGGAGCAGCGCCTGATTCCGGACTGGTTCGACTACGCCAAGGTCAGCGGCCTGTCCCGCGAGATGAATGAGAAACTGACGCGGGTGCGGCCGCGTACACTGGGGCAGGCCAGTCGCATTCCCGGGGTTACGCCGGCGGCTGTCTCGTTAATCAACGTCTTCATCGAGATCCAGGCACGTCAGCAGGCGGCCGCGTCCTCGCTCAGGTGAGCGGGGTGCTTTCGTACCCGTCGAGGCGCAAGAAACACCCTCCGTACAGTTGGCTATTGACTTAAGCTTAGGACCGTAGCAAAATCCGCTGCACTACAGGCTAGGTTCCGGAGCGCCATGAGTTCTCCCGCGGCAGGTCCCAAGCCCGACCCCGCCAAGCCAGATCAGGGTGTCAGCAGAAAACCGCTCGAAGATTTTCTTGGCCACGTACAGTTCATCAGTTGCTCGGTCAAGAACTTGCGTGGCGAAATGGACAAACGTAGCCCGTGCGTGGAAAGCTTCGAGTCACGACCAAGCCAGTGATCTTGGTCTTCTGCAACGCTGGATCACAAAAGAAACCACCCTCGGCGGGGCCGGGGGTGGGAATGGCAGGGAGCCACTTCTACTTCTGTTTGGCGATGATCATCCCGGAAATCTTGCTGTAAGTTGCCGCCGGAATGATTTTCTTGGTCTTCAGATCGGTCTTGCTGTGATAGGGGCGGCCGTCGATGATCTTCTGTGAATAGACGTCGCCGATGCCCGGTAGCGCCGACAACTGGTCCTTGGTGGCCGAGTTGATGTCAATCAGATTGTCCGAGGCTGCCATGGCGCTGGGCTTGGAGGAACTCTTGCTGCCCGAACTGCCCTGTGCCAGGCACATCCCAGTCAACAAGAACAGGGTGAGCACGGCTGAGAGAATTCGAATCGCTGTATGCTTCCGGGTCATGTTTTTCTCCTCGTCAGGTTCTTGAGACCCTGCTGTCCGGGCCCCGCAATCGCTTGGCGACACTATGCGTCCTTCTTCTTGAAAAGGTCCGCTACGATGGACTCGGCCTTGCCCAGGAGCCCGCCGCCTGCATCCGTAGCGCCGGCGCCGGCCGCGGCCGCATCGCCGGCCGCGCCGCTACTGCCCAGCAAGTCGTCGAGACCAGAGGCCAGAGGCGCCGGCACCTTAGTCTTGATGAAGCCCACAACCGTGTCCACAACTTTCTGTGCCATGTCCTGCGACAGGCCAGTCTTCTGCTGTACCAACTGCACTAACTCGTTCATGGCTGATTTCCTTTCGAAAGGATCGAGTTCAGTCTTTGCCCATCGGCTCGACGCTCAATCTGGCTGAAGAGATGCAGGCCTGATTGCGGCCTATGTCGCCCGGCGGAAATTCAATTCGCCCGCACCCCAATTATGTCGTGCGTAGTTTTATACACCCGCAGGTGCGGTGGAAAAAGACAAAAGTGTCAACTTGGGCAGGAAAATCGGAGTCAGCTATTTCGTCGAGCCGTGGTCCTGGCCTAGCGGGAGTACTGCTGCCGGGCAAGGCAATGTCCGCGATATTTTGGCGATTGGTGTAGGGCCCCTCGATGTAAACTGCTGCGGGGAAAATCGTCCGCGAGGGACGAAGGTAGATCTTTCAGAGAGAGAGTTAAATCGATGCGTATTGCCAGAATACTGTTGAGTGTCCTTGCAATTGCGGTTTTCGCGGGGTTGGGCTCCACAAATGCTGCGGCACAAAACTGGCAGGTGATGAGCGCCGATTATGGCGTCAACAACAACCGGGCAGATGTGACCAACACAGTCAGGCGGCTGGTAAACGGGCCTAACTTTCGGGTGAACAATACCACCATGGGTATCGATCCCGCCCGCGGTGCCGACAAAGTCCTCCGCATCCACGCCCGCAACAGCAGCGGAAGAATGCAGGACTTCATCTACCAGGAAGGACAAACCGTCAACTCCCAGCAGTTCACGGGCGGCGGCTACCCGGGCAATTTCCCAGGCAATGGTTCGCGGAACCTCAACATCACGCAGGCCAGCTATGGCGCCGGCAATCGCAGGAGAGACGTCACCAACCGCCTGCAAAGCATGGTGCGCAACAATCGCCTCAGCGTATTGGTGAACAACAACACCATGGGTGGAGACCCGGCCTTCAATCAGCCTAAGGACTTGATGGTCACCTACGAGTATCAGGGCCGGACGCGGAACAAGACCGTCCGCGAGGGCAATAATCTGAACCTTCCGTGAGGAAACACAGCATTGGCATTCATTAAGAATGGGGCAGCGTCACTCTCACCAGCGAGAACACTCTGTACCTGATGCTCCTGAGCTTGTGACGCTCTGGGCTTCTCCCGTATAGTGTTCTCACTTCCAAGGACCAATCCTTACACGGGGTGAATGATGGAATTGCAAGGTTTCCTGGCGGCGCTGGAAGAGCGCATCGCCCGTTACGACCTGTTGTGCCATCCATATTACAAAGCGTGGACTGCCGGCCAGCTCACGCGCGACGATCTGCGCGAATACGCCAGCGACTACTACCATCATGTGGCCGCATTTCCGACTTATCTGAGCGCGTTGCACACGCGGCTCGACGACGGCGAACAGCGGCGTGCGGTGCTGCGCAACCTCTGTGAAGAGGAAATTGCAGGACGTCCGCACAGCGAGTTGTGGCTCGACTTTGCCGAAGGTATGGGCGCAGACCGCGACCGGGTGCGTGAGCGCGAACCGCTGCCCGAGGTACGCGAGTTGATCGGCGAGTTTCGGCGCGTGGCGGGTGAGGGCTCAACTGTAGAGGCGATAGCGGCGTTCTATGCTTACGAGTCGCAGGTTCCGCGCGTGGCCAAAGCCAAGGCCGACGGGTTGGCGGAGCGCTATGGCGCCGACGCGAAGACGTGCGGCTACTTCAACCTGCATCAGTTTGCCGACGTCGAGCACGCGCAGGTGTGGCAGGATCTACTGACCACGGAAGTGGCGGCGCATCCCGGGCAGGCTTCCGCTGCTTTGGACGCTGCCGAGACCGCAGCCCAGGCGTTGTGGCATGCGCTGGACGGGATGGAAGCGAGACGGATGGCAACGGTTTAGAGAACCACTGCCCAGGCATGGCCAAACCAGTTCCTATCGGTACGCGCGGCGAGGTCGAGAAGCGCGTCGAATTCCGACACACCTTGACGGCATGGCGGGAGGAGCTGCCTGCGGTGCTGTCCACACCGCACATGATCGGATGGATGGAGGCGGCAGGATTCCACGCGCTGCTGCCCTTCTGCGAAGGCGACGAAGTCAGCGTCGGGACGGCGATCAACATTATTCATCGCGCGCCAACCGGTGTAGACGCGGCTGTAAGGTCGGAGGCGGTGCTGGAATCTTATGACGGCCGCTTTTACACGTTTCGGGTGAGCGCCCACAACGGAACGGAAGTCATCGGTTACGGAACCATTGCCCGCGCCATCGTCAGCAAAGCCCGGTTCGCAGAGAAGCAGAAGGCGAAGCAGGCGCCGGGCGAATAACAGCTGCCCACCATTTCAAGCTGTCATCCCTGTGCGACTGGCGGAATCGAGCTACTTGCACATGCCCGGGCTCGCTCGATCAGCAACTGGTGCTCACGCGCGTTGTGCGTGAGCGCCGCCGCCCGCACGAACTCCTGGCGCGCCTCGTCTGACCGTCCAAGCTTGAACAGCAGATCACCGCGAACGCTGGGCAAGAGGTGATAGTTCCGGAGCGAGGGCTCGGAGGTCAGAGTATCGACCAGTTCAAGTCCAGCCGCCGGACCAAACGCCATGGCAACCGCCACCGCACGATTCAATTCCACGATGGGAGAGGGCGTGAGTTCGGCCAGGTCAGCGTAGAGCGCCGCGATGTGCTTCCAGTCGGTTTCCTCCGGCGTATGCGGCGCGCGCATGACAAGCAGCAATCGCAGCCTGCAACGCGTAAGGTCCCGCAGCTTCACCGAGTTGCTCCGCCCGCTGGAGTGCGGCGAGACCACGGCGAATGAGGAGCTGGTCCCAGAGCGCGCGATTCTGATCGAGCAACAGGACGGGCTCCCCCGCACGACCGATGCGGGCCTTCGACCGCGAGGCTTGGATTTCCAACAGCGCGACCAGGCCGTGGACCTCGGGCTCCTTCGGAGCCAGCCCGGCCAGGATGCGTCCCAGGCGCAGCGCGTCTTCGCAGAGCGCGGGCCGCATCCAGTCTTCGCCCGCCGTCGCGGTGTAACCCTCATTAAAGACGAGGTAGATGACCTCGAGCACCGACGACAGACGCGCGGCGCGCTCGGCGCCTCGCGGAACCTCGAAGGGAACGCGCTTCTCGGTTAGCGTCCGCTTGGCGCGGACGATGCGCTGAGCGATGGTTGGCTCGGGGACGAGGAAGGCGCGGGCGATCTCGGTGGTGGTGAGGCCTCCGAGCATACGAAGCGTGAGCGCGACCCGGGCCTCCGTGGGCAGCACGGGATGGCAGGCGGTAAAGATGAGACGGAGGAGATCGTCTCCGATGTCATCGTCGAGCGCGGCGTTGAGATCGGGCACTGCCATTTCCTGCGCCTCGAGCTCGCGGCCGAGTTCCTGGTGCTTGCGCTCGAGCCGCGCATTTCGGCGGAAGAGGTCTATTGCACGATGCTTGGCTGTGGCCATGAGCCAGGCGCCCGGGTTGTCGGGGACGCCGGACTCCGGCCACTGCTGAAGTGCCGCGACCAGAGCATCCTGCGCCAGGTCCTCGGCCAGACCAATGTCACGCACGATGCGCGCCAGGCCGGCGATTAGCCTGGCAGATTCGATCCTCCAGACCGCGTCGATCGCGCCATGAGTGTCGGTAGCCGTCACGGCTACCGATCACATCATGTTTCAATCGCACAGTGCAAGGGTCACGCCCGCGCCTCTCGTGCGGAAGGGTGGGAGGAAGGAACCACTTCTACGGCTTGCAGGGAAAGTCGTCCGGGCCGAACATCTGGCGGACCTCGGTCTCACCCTCCCAGCCGGGCCAGTATTTCTTGTGCAGCTCCATGAAGTGCACGGCCCCGTCGATGGCCTCCTGCTTCGACTTCAGCTCAAACTGCGCGTAGCCACCGATAATCTCTTTGGCTTCGCTGAAGGGCCCGTCGATCACGCTGATCTGCCCGCCGGATAGCCGAACGCGAGCTCCCTGCGCGGTGGGAGTGAGTCCGCCGTTGCCCAGCATCGTGCCGGCTTTGTTCGCTTCTTCGCTGAGCTTCCCAATGGCTTCCATTAACTCCTTTGGAGGAGGGCCCTGTTTCTCGTCGTGCTTAACTATCATCATGAATCGCATTGTCACATCTCCTTATCATTTCAAGTTGGGAGCCAGGTTCCTGACGGTCACCGTGGGCTAACCCAGGCTCTATGAAAGCGTCGAACGCGGGGCCGCAAAATCGACCGCCGGTCCGAGATTTTCTTCTTTCCCAGTGCCTACTTCCTGTTCGCGGCCTCGAGTTGGCGAAAGCGGTCCACCGCCTCGCTGGGAGCGAAGTCGTCCAGTTCAAACAGTTGGCGGACTTCGATCTCGCCATCAGCGTTAGCGCCGAACGGAGACGGGAAACGCCTGGTCCATTCCAGCGCCTCTTCTTTCGACTTCACCTGGATCATGGTGTAGCCGGCGATCAGTTCCTTGGACTCGGTGAAGGGACCGTCAACCACCGCGGGCTTCCCCGCCGAATACTTGATGCGCCAGCCCTTCGAGGTCGGCTGCAGCCCGGAGGCATCGAGCAGCACGCCGGCCTTCGCCAGCTCCTCGTGATACTTGGCCATGGCGGCAATGAGCTTCTCCTCCGGCATGACGCCCGCCTCCGAGTCCTGGTTGGCCTTGACCATAATCATGAATCGCATAGTAATTTCTCCTTCTGGTTTCTGGATTGGAGCCCGGGTGTTTTCGACCGGCAGATTCTCGCTCCCTACTTGGACGTCGAACGAGGACGCGTGAGATCGACAGAGGGGTGACTTTTTTCAAGAATATTCTTTGAAATAATCTGATCATTGCCGAGGGCGCACCCCAGGTCGACGAATGCCAGAGCAGACTCAAACGCCGAATCTCTCCGCGGCGCGAGCTTTGGCTTTTGCAGCCTCTTCTTCACGATTTTTTGGGGGAGCATTGGTTTCGAGCGAGCGAAGAAGACGGGACGAGATACCGGCTATTTCGTCGACAGCAGCCTGGAAGGCGTCTTCATTGGCCTTCGAAGGTTTGCTGAAACCGCTGATTTTTCTGACAAACTGGAGCGAAGCCGCCCGGACCTCATCGTCGGTGACGGGCGGGTCGAAGTTGAAGAGGGTTTTGATATTCCTGCACATTCGTCTGACCCCGCATTATTGTAATGCGCAATTGCCGGTATTTTTCGCGCTATCATGTTGCGCATGACCCATCAGCACTCACCCCGATTTCTCGACGTGGTCAACGATGCCAAACAGCGCGTCCGCGAAATTACCGTGGACGATGTTAAGCAAATGCTGGACCGCAATCCCGATTTTCTTCTCATCGATGTCCGCGAAGATAATGAGTGGGCGAAAGACCACCTGCCGAGAGCCGTGCATCTGGGCAAGGGAATTCTCGAGCGCGACGTGGAGCAGCGCGTGCCGGACACGAGCACTCCTTTGGTCTTGTACTGCGGCGGTGGCTTCCGCTCGGCGCTGGCGGCGGACGCTTTGCAGAAAATGGGTTACACCAACGTCGCCTCCATGGATGGCGGCATTCGCGAGTGGCGGGAGAAGGGGTTTCCGCTGACCAGCGAATAAGGGTGGGCGGCATGGGTAGCTGCCAATAGTTCCTGTTGCTGGACAATTGTTCGCACTTTATGTGTCCGGTTTGCTCGGGTAGTGCGGCGCCTCAGCGCAGCGTTCGCCGCGCCCCCAAGGCCTCGCTTAATCAGTTTTTCGTCTTGCCTTATACGCGGGCCTGAAGGCCCGCACTACCCCTGGCGTGCGAATGCACTAACCTCGGAAACCGCTCTAACCCACTATCAACCGGCCTGATTCCGCCAGGCTGGGACAGGCTGTCTGCCATAATGATCAAATGGCGATTGCTTTCCCAATGGAGCGCTGGCTACCGAAGTCCGTCCTCTGTCTTCGTGATTACAACTCCGCCAAACTCCTTTGCGATGTGATTGCCGGAGTCACCGTGGGACTGGTTGCCCTGCCCTTGGCGATGGCATTTTCCATCGCGTCTGGCCTTACGCCGCAGGCTGGCATCTACTGCGCAGTCGTGACCGGCTTCCTTATTTCTTTGCTCGGTGGTTCCAAGACACAAATCGGAGGACCTACCGGGGCATTCGTTGTGGTAGTCGCGGGGATCGTCGCCGTGCATGGCGTTGACGGATTGTTTATGTGCACGGTCATGGCGGGTGTTCTCTTGCTCATCATGGGCGTCACCGGGATGGGCTCGGCAGTGAAGTTTATTCCCCGTCCTATTGTCATTGGCTTCACCAACGGCATCGCGGTCCTGATTGCCAGCACCCAGGTGAAGGATTTCTTCGGCCTGCATTTGGACAAGGTTCCCAGCGTATTCTGGCTTCGCCTCGAAGCTTTGGCCAAACAGTTTCCTACGCTGAACTATTCGGCGGCCGCGCTGGCAATTACCACGGTCGCCATCCTGATTACCAGCCGGCTGGTATCCGATCGCATTCCCGGACCAATTGTTGTTTTGTTATTGGGAACCGCGGCGGTATTCGTGTTCAAACTCCCAGTGGAAACCATAGGCAGTCGTTTTGGCGGTATCCCAAGCGGGTTGCCCCACCTGGCGATTCCCAAGTTCCGCTCCGATCTTATTCACGGGTTGCTCGGCCCGGCGGTTACCGTCGCCATGCTGGGCGCTATCGAATCGCTAATGTCGGCAGTCGTTGCCGACCGCATGAGTAACGACCGCCACAATCCAAATGTAGAGTTAATCGGGCAGGGCATCGCCAACATCGCTTCACCTCTGTTTGGTGGGCTGCCTGCTACGGGCGCCATAGCCCGAACCGCAACGAACATCCGCGCCGGCGCGCAATCTCCGGTCGCGGGAATGATCCACTCGCTCACCCTGCTGTGCATCCTGTTATTCGCCGCTCCCATGGTGCGTTTTGTTCCCATGGCGGTACTGGCCGGCATTCTGATGGTGGTCTCCTACAACATGGGCGAGTGGCGGGAGATCCCGCAACTCCTCAAACTGACCAAGACCGACGTCAGTGTCTGGCTGGTTACGTTTGCGCTCACTGTGTTCGCTGACCTGACGGTTGCCGTGGAAGCCGGAATGATCCTGGCCGCACTGCTCTTTATCAGCCGGGTCGCGAACACGACCTCCGTCTCCCAGGTCACCGACGACTACGTGGAAGACGGGCGTGTCCATATTCTTCAGGATAAAGACATACCGTATTACGCCACCATCTTCCGCATTCATGGGCCCTTCCTGTTCGGAGCGACGGAGAAGGTGGCTGTGGTCACGGAGAAAATTCACGAGCTCCCGCCAATTGTCATCCTTCGCCTGCGCAACATGACAGCTCTGGACGCGACCGGACTGTTCGCTCTGGAAGAGGTAGCACGGCAACTGCGGGCCACTGGCAGGACCCTGATTCTATGCGGGACACGGGAACAACCCGCCCGGTTGATTGCCCAATCCGAACTGGAACACCTGCTCGGCCGCGAGAACATCTGCGAGAATGTGGGTGAGGCACTCCGCCGTGCCGATGAAGTGTTCGAAGGACTAGAAGCCGAAGCGTCTGTCGGTGGAGGTTGAATTGCGAGGGCTGCCGTCTGTGCCCGTCCGCTGCTCAGCTTATTGAGCCATCGGAATCTTGATGATTTCTTCTGGAGCGCATAGGTGACGAACTGTGCCTTGTTGTGGATGTCGAGCTTGCGCTTCAGGTTAAATTTGTGCGTCTCTACCGTCTTCACGCTTAACATATCGGCATGCCCCGTTTGATGCCAATCGGCTGACGGCACGGTCCGCATGAAGTGTGCTTGCGGAGCGAATCCTTGTGATCTTGCCGGCATCTCTGACAACCATGGCGACAGCTGAAGAGTCCGCTGCACCAACCGCCGCGCTTACGAACGATGAGACCCTGCGCTACTCCCGCCACCTCATCCTGCCCGAGGTCGGCGTGGAGGGTCAGCTCAAGCTGAAGCAGGCGCGCGTGCTGTGCATCGGGGCGGGCGGCCTGGGCTCGCCGGTGGCGCTGTATTTGGCGGCGGCGGGGGTGGGGACACTGGGCATCGTTGACTTCGATGTCGTCGATCTGACCAACCTGCAACGGCAGGTCCTGCACGGCACCAAAGACGTTGGCCGCAAGAAGCTGGATTCCGCCGCCGAGCGCATTAACGCCATCAATCCCAATGTCGAAGTTCGCAGGTTCGAGACCCGCCTCACCAGCGCCAACGCGATGGAGTTGCTACCCGACTTCGAAATCGTTGTGGACGGCACCGACAATTTTCCCACCCGCTATCTGGTGAATGACGCCTGTGTGCTCACCCGCAAGACCAACGTCTACGGCTCCATCTTCCGCTTCGAAGGCCAGGCCAGCGTCTTCGCCTCCAAGGACGGCCCGTGCTACCGCTGCCTTTATCCCGAGCCGCCCCCGCCCGGGCTGGTTCCCTCCTGCGCGGAGGGCGGCGTGCTCGGCGTTCTGCCCGGACTGGTAGGCATGATCCAGGCGACGGAGACGATCAAGCTCATCCTGGGCGTGGGCGAGCCGCTGATCGGACGGCTGCTGTTGGTGGACGCTCTGGCGATGCGCTTCCGTGAGCTCAAGCTGCGCAAAGATCCCGACTGCCCGGTGTGCGGCGATCATCCCACCATTACAAAGTTGATCGATTATGATCAGTTCTGCGGAATCGCCAATGAGGAGAAGATTACGACTGCTACGATGTCAGACATGACGCCTGAGGAACTGAAGCGGCGGCTCGACGCCGGCGACGACCTGTTCGTGCTCGATGTGCGCGAGCCCCACGAATACCAGATCTGCAACCTGGGCGGGCACCTGGTGCCGCTGAATGACCTGCCCAAACGCGTCAGCGAGATCGATCCCAACCGCGAGATCGTTGTCCATTGCAAGTTGGGTGGACGCAGCGCCAAGGCGGTGGACTTCCTGCGGCAGTCCGGCTTCTCCAAGGTGCACAACCTCGCCGGAGGCATCAACGCCTGGGCCGAGCGCGTTGATCCCAAGATGCCGAGGTACTAGCTCTCATGATCCAGCTATTTTTCGTGTTGTTCGCCGTGGTCGCGGCCTCGATTCATCTTGCTATCTCCTCCCGGCGGCGCAGCAGCGGAGCCTCCATTGCCGGCACCTATCTGCTCTATCTTTTCGTCATCTATGTCGGGCTGATGGGCCTGCTGTCTGCCTACGCCCATGTTTTTCGCCCGATTCAGACATCGGCCTCCATCGGGTGGTCGACCAGCCCGTACGAATACGAAGTCGGGATGGCCGATCTTACGGTCGGGGTACTGGGCGTTCTATGTGCGTGGTTTCGCGGAAACTTCTGGCTGGCCACAGCCATCGGCAACGCTATTTGGTTCCTAGGGGACGCGGTTGGGCACATTCGGCAGGTGGTCCTCTACAACGATCACGCTGCGAATAACTCCGGCCTCTTCCTCTATCTCGAGATCGTGACTCCCCTGCTGATGCTGTTCCTTACCCTGTATCACCGGAGAAAAACACTGGGGGCGAACGCGGATTAAGGACGCCGCTTCCGGCTTCCAACTGGGGGCATGGCTGGCCTCCCTCCCGTGTTAAAATTCCTCATAACGCTCGCGAGAGAAGCTGTGTCTTGATCGAGATAGCGCCGTCCATATTGTCGGCTGATTTTGCCCGCCTGGCCGAAGATGCCAATGAGGCGGTGCGGGGTGGAGCCACCCTCCTCCATGTTGATGTGATGGACGGCCATTTTGTGCCCAATATTACGATTGGGCCTCCGGTGGTCGCGTCCCTTCGCAAGGCAGTGGATGTCCCTCTCGACTGCCATCTCATGATCGAGAATCCCGACGAGTACATTCCGGCTTTTGCCGACGCCGGGGCCAACTGGGTCACGGTGCACCAGGAGGCGGTCCGTCACTTGAACCGCACGCTGGAGCTGATTCGCAGTCATGGCATGCGGGTAGGCGTTGCCATCAACCCGGCCACCCCGGTGCAGA
The DNA here is from genome assembly GCA_963840905.1 of uncultured Acidobacteriaceae bacterium. Lineage (GTDB taxonomy): Bacteria > Acidobacteriota > Terriglobia > Terriglobales > Acidobacteriaceae > Bog-257. The sequence goes on along the minus strand of CAWJAO010000002.1, from coordinate 574,196 downwards.
CCCTCGGCGAGGTGCTGGAGATTGTGGACCATGTCCTGGTGATGTCGGTCAATCCCGGTTTCGGCGGGCAGAAGTTCATCCCGGCGACGCTGGAAAAGGTCCGTAAGCTGGCCACCATGCGCGCCGCCCGGGGATTGAACTTCCGGATTGAGATCGACGGCGGCATCGACCTGGCCACCATCGGAGCGTCGGTCCGTGCTGGAGTGGAAATTTTCGTTGCCGGGAGTCACGTATTTGGCCGCGGCGATCCGGCGCGAAAGGTGGAAGGGCTGCTCAAGGCGGCGCAGGAAGCCACCTTGTTGAGCGCCTAGTCAGCCCGGCAGGGGCCAGTATTTCCCAGAGGTGTGTAGGATGTTTCGTCGTGTCATCATAGCGGTTTCTATTGGTGTAATGCTGCTGACCCTCGGATGCAGCAACAAGAAAGTCCAGAACCCGATCGCCAACGTCAACTCGAAACAGCCGGACAAGGTGCTGTTCGACCGCGCCATGGACGCGATGAAGCATAACAAGTACGACGTGGCGCGGCTTGAGTCTGCAGACCCTGATCAACACCTATCCTGATTCGGAGTACGTGGCGCGCGCCAAGCTGGCCATCGGCGACTCGTGGTACGCCGAAGGCGGCACCGCAGCCATGGCCCAGGCAGAAAGTGAATACAAGGATTTCATCACTTTCTTTCCCAACATGTCGGAAGCGGCCGAAGCGCAGATGAAGATCGCCAACATCCACTACAAGGAGATGGAAAAGGCGGACCGCGATCCTACGCACGCCCGCCGCGCCGAGGACGAATACCGCCAGCTTATTCTGCAGTTCCCCGACAGCCCGCTGGTGCCGCAGGCCAAGCAACGCCTGCTGGAAGTGCAGGAGGTTTTGGCCGATCGCGAGTACATGATCGGGCACTTTTACTATTTGCGTGAGACGTATCCCGCGGCCATCGCACGACTGAAGTCGGTGGCGGATACCTACCCCCTGTATAGCGGAGCCGACCAGGCGCTGTACGAGCTGGGCAATTGCTACGAAAAGGAAATCGAGCTCATTCGGCTCTCGAAGCTGCCGGAGACGGCCAAAGGCTCCTTGATCAAGCAGTACACCGAAGGGGCTACGGCCGCTTACGGCCGTATCCTGACGCGCTACCCTCTGGAGGAGCGGGCCGAGGACGCCAAGAAGCGGTTGCAGGCGATGAAGCAACCGGTCCCGCAGGCCACGCCGGCAGCCATCGCTCAGGACAAGGCCGAGATCGCCAGCCGCGGCACGACCGGCCACTTCGGCAAGCTGATGGAGAATTTCAAGAAGGGTCCGGACGTGACGGACGCGACCAAGGTTGGCGAACCGACGCTGGTCGATCCCAAGCAGGTCAGCGCGCCCGAGTTGGTGCGTGCCGCCAACAGCAGCATCCTGGGCAGCCTGGGAGGAGGGACCAACAAGGTTGGCGTTGAGCGTGTGGAGAACGGCGCCGCACCAGCCGCGAACGCTCCGGTTCCACGCTCCGACTCGCTGGTGGCTCCGGCCGCGGGCGATCCTGCTGGCGACACCGCCTGCGTCGGCGGCTTCCAGTGCTTCCGGCGATAGTCCGCCCCCTGCTGCAGGCTCAGACAACAGCGCCATTCCTGAGATGAAGAACGACTTGCAGCCGACGGCCTCGACTCCTCCGCCGGGTGCAACCGCGCCGCCGCCTACGCAGATCAATGAGGCGGCGCCTTCATCGCCGGGTTCTGACAGCGCCGCTCAACCGGCGGCGGCTGCGGCCAGCAGCGGTACGGCAGCCGCGCCTCCGGCCAATAGCGACACGGAGAGCTCGTCGAAGAAAAAGAAGAAACATCACTGGCCGTTCTAACGGCGCGAGAGAAGAGTTCAAATGGTCCAGTAGAAATTCTGCGCACGCTGGGAGACCGCTTCCAGACCAGCGCGAACGTAAAAAGCGTTTTCGGCGATCCCATCACCGTTGGTGACAAGACGATCGTTCCCGTTGCGAGAATTCGTTATTGCATGGGAGCGGGCGGTGGTGGAATCTCTCGCGACTCGTTGCCCACCTCTGAGACGGTGAGCTCGCAAAGCGGCGGAGGGGGCGGCGGGGCCATCATTGCCACTCCAAAGGGAGTGCTGGAGATCAGCCCCGCGGGCACCCGCTTCATTGCGTTTGCCGACCGGAAGCGATTAGGCATTGCGGTCGCCGGAGGATTCTTGTTCGGCATGATGTTTGGCTGGCGAAGGAGTCGGCGTAAATCCTGATGGAGCGTGCGTAGTATATACTTTATGTATATCCTGCCCAAGGAGGGCCCGTGACCAAGATCGCCAAGTTATTTCGCAACGGGAACAGCCAAGCCGTTCGCCTTCCTCAGGAGATGCGGTTCAAGGGCGACCGTGTGCGTGTTCGAAAGGTTGGGGACACGGTGGTCTTGGAACCAGTCATCACCAACGTTAAGGAATGGTTTGCGGAAATGGACCGGCACGGAACCGCCGACGCCTTCGAGGGAGATTGGCGGAATCAGCCGATAGCTCCTAAACGCAAGATCTTCGAATGAATTTCTCCCTCGATACGAGTGCGTGCGTAGCTATTCTGCGTAGAAAGCCAGATAGTGTCCGCATCAAGGCCGAAAGGGCGATTCGACATGGTTCAACCCTGGTGATTTCGTCGGTTGTGCTCCACGAACTCTGGTACGGAGTGTTCAAGGGCTCCAGGGTTCAGGAAAACGTGTGGCAGTTGCAGGCATTCCTCGCATGGGGAGTCGAAGTCCTCCATTTTGACGACGAGGATGCTCGGGTCTCCGGCGAAATCAGGGCTGACCTCGAAGCACGTGGGACCCGCATCGGCGCTTATGACACACTCATTGGCGGTCAGTGCCTCCGTCGCGGTTTGACCTTGGTAACGAACAACCTCTCTGAATTCTCTCGAATACGCGGTCTCACGTGCGTCGATTGGGCGAGCTAGCCCTCTTCCCTCCTAGCCAATACCACGCGCGGAATGCCCTGCAGGTCAGGCACCACACGAACTTCATCCCACATTGTAGGACTCAATAAGTTTACCACCATGTCGCGCATCGAGTAGCCGATCTCCAGGGCCAGCCACCCGCGGGATTTCAGCGCGGCGCGGGCCTGTTCGATCAAGGGTCGAATCACATCGAGCCCGTTCTCTCCTGCGAAGACTGCCATCCGCGGCTCAAACTCAAACACCGATCTTTGCACCTTGTCAGCTTCGCTAAAGCCGACATACGGAGGATTGCTGACCACGATGTCGAACTCCCGGAAGAGAGGTCCTGCGTGAATAGGGGTTCCTCGGCTCGGATTGCCGTCCTCGCTCGGGATGACAGCGTCGAAGTTCAGGGCGACTGAGTAGTTTTCATTTGAAACCGGCTGCAGAACATCGCATTGCAGAAACTGTACCCGCTTGTCGAGTTGCAGCCGGACTGCATTGGCGCGCGCAATCTCCAGCGCTTCGGCCGAAAGGTCAACGGCATAGACCTCGGCGTCCGGCAACTCGTGGGCAAGCGCCAGCGCGACACACCCCGAACCGGTTCCAACATCCACAATCTTGGGACGCTGAATTCCGCGTGCCAACTCCAGCACAGCCTCAACCAGATGCTCGGTTTCGGGTCGCGGAATCAGTACCGCCGGTGACACCACAAAATCCAAGCCCCAGAATTCCTGGTGCCCGATGATGTACTGCGAGGGCATGCCGGTCGCGCGCTGCGCGAGCGCATCTTCGTAGCGGACAGCTTCTTCGGGAGCGAGTTCTCGCTCAGGATGAGCGTATAAATAGGCGCGGTCGGCGCCGAGGACAAACATCAGCAGTACCTCGGCGTTCATGCGGGGAGAGCCCACGTCAGCAGTATCGAGACGTTCCACCGCGGACGCGAGAGCTTGCTTCAGTTGCACGGGATCAGGCCGTGACCTCCATCTCCTGCTTCATCTTCTCGGCCTGGAAGTGAGTGATCAGCGCGTCGATCATGGGCTGGATGCGGCCATCCATGAATTCCGGCAGCTGGTGCGCGGTGAAGCCGATGCGATGATCGGTTACGCGGTTCTGGGGGAAGTTGTAGGTGCGGATCTTTTCGCTGCGATCGCCGCTGCCCACCATCGCCCGGCGCTCCTTGGCCAGCGCGTCCTGCTGCTTTTGCTGCTCCATCTCGTACAGGCGGGCGCGCAGCACGCGCATGCCCTTCTCGCGGTTCTTGATCTGCGATTTCTCGTCCTGGCAACTCACCACCGTGTTGGTCGGCAAGTGCGTGATGCGCACCGCCGAGTACGTGGTATTCACCGACTGTCCGCCGGGGCCGGAGGAGCAGAAGGTGTCGATCCGGATATCCTTGGCTTCGATCTTGATGTCCACGTCTTCGGCTTCGGGCAGTACTGCGACCGTCACCGCCGAAGTGTGAACACGACCTTGCGTCTCGGTCTGCGGAACTCGCTGCACGCGGTGCACTCCGCTCTCGTATTTCATGCGCGAGTAAACGCCCTGGCCTTCAATAATCGCGATCACTTCCTTCAGCCCGCCGACACCAGACTCCGACGTCGAAAGCACCTCCACTTTCCAGCGCTGGCTTTCGGCGTAACGCGTGTACATGCGGAAGATCTCGGCGGCGAACAGCGTGGCTTCATCGCCACCCGTGCCGGCGCGAATTTCAAGAATCACGTTCTTCTCGTCGTTCGGGTCTTTGGGCAGCAGCAGTACCTTCAGGTCCGCTTCCACCTGGACAACGCGTTCCTCGAGTTGCGTCAGCTCATCCTGCGCGTAGGCCTGCATCTCGGGATCGCTCTCGTCGGCCAGCATGGCCTTGCTCTCCTGGATGCCGCGGGTCAGGTCTTTGTATTCCCGATACTTCTCCACGATAGGCTGCAATTCGCTGTGGGCCTTGGCGGTCTTCTGGAAACGCGCCGAGTCCGAGACGATGTCCGGCGATGACAGAGCTTTGTTTAGCTCTTCGTACTTCAGTTCGGTTTGGTCAAGACGTTCAAACATGGATGTTCCCTATTGTACGGAATTGCTTCATCTCTCATTTGATACCCCGCCCGCAGCTATCTTGCCTTGCCAGGCTGGCCGGAGAGCGCCGCTGCGCGAAAGGCTAGGACTAGCTTTGTGTCAGGGCACGGCTTTAGCCGGGCCGTCCGGAGTCCATTGAAGTTACGGGGCTTTAGCCCCCGCTGCTTTCTGCGTTGCCAGATATGTGTAAGCAATACGGAAACTTCTCTGGCGAATCCACCAGTCCTCTTTTGACCGGGTTTTGCGCGATGTATTCACGATGTCGCAGAAAGCTTTCACGGTCCTCGACCCGCACATCCGAAAATCCCCGCTGCCATACTTCGCCCGAGTACCCCAATTCTTTCTTTACTCGATAAGAGAAGCCGCCTTTGATGAACTGCACCGCTTTCTCGATCGACATGTTCGTCTTCGACCGTCATGAGCAGATGCACATGATTAGGCATGACGACAAAATCGCGAACCCTAAATTTCCCCGCCGCAACATAAGAACGCAGCACATCGATAAACAACGTCGCATTCCGTTCGGACTGCAACAACGCTATCCCCATGCTCGTCTTCGTGGTCACAAAAAATGTTCGCGAACGAAGAATATTGCTGGGAGTCGCATTACGGACCGGTTTCGACATGGGCAGGGGCTAAAGCCCAACTTCCTTCACGCACTTTCGGCACGAGTGAACTCGTGCCCTGACACAAAACTAGTCCTATAAGGGCTAGCTGCAACTAAATTGGGAATCGGTCTTCTTGCGGCGGGCGCCGCTACGCAATCACCAGTTCGCCGCCGCGCTCTTTCTCCAACTCCATGGCCTCGTTCAAGGCGGCGATGGCGGTCTCAACCTGGTCATCCGCGGGAGGCTGCGTCGTGATGCGCTGCAGCCACAGACCCGGCTTGGTAAGCACTGCAAACAACGACGAGCCATGTTTGGCGGCGAAGCGAATCAGTTCGTAGGACACACCGGCGATGACGGGCAGCAGCGCGATGCGGAAAGCAAAGCGCGCCCAGAACGTGGTCGCCGGCACCAACATGTAAATGACCATCGCGATCAGCATCACGGTCATCAGGAAGCTGGTGCCGCAGCGAGGATGAAACGTCGAATACGACTGTGCGCTCTGGATGGTCAGAGGATCACGGGACTCGAAGGCAAAGACCGTCTTGTGCTCGGCGCCGTGATACTGAAAAACCCGGCGAATGTCGGGAAAGCGCGAGATGCCCCAGATGAACAGCAGGAAAAGTCCGATGCGGATTACGCCGTCTACCACGTTGAACAGGATCTGGTTGCCGAAGGCGGGATAGTGGTTCTTCAGCTTGGTCGCCGCCAGCAACGGCAGAAACTTGTACATGAAGATGAAGAATCCAAGCGAAATGACGACATTAACCGCAAGCGCCCAGCTGGAAACCTCGGTCTTTTTCTCTTCTTCATTGCTCAGTCCGCCAATGGCGACGTTGGCGGAATAACGCAGGGCACGAAAGCCCAACGCCATCGCCTGTCCGAGCGTCATGACGCCACGGACTACCGGCCAGCCCATCCATTTGTGCTTCTCCGAGGGGCGGTCGAGCGGCTCCGAGTGCGTCGCCAGCGTTCCATCAGGGCGGCGGATGCAGATGCCCCAGGCATGGGGCGAGCGCATCATGACACCTTCGAGCACGGCCTGGCCGCCGACCAGGGTTTCCTCACCGCTCTCCAAAGCGGGCAAGAGTTGGACGGCTGCTAAAAAACGTAGGCGCTGACGCAGGGACCGCATGGTGATTGGATGTTCCTCGAATGGGGTAAGACGCACAATCGCGCTAGGTTAGGGTAAGCAGCCGGGCGGAAGATGTCAATGCGGGATCATCGACCAGGGGGTCAGTTTCCGAGTCGCTGACCATCCGAGGAGAATCGAGGCTGCGGTGGAAACTTCGATAGTGAGCAAGATGGCCTGTTCACGGCAGTAATTCTGGCTATCGTTTTTGTATTCCGTACTGCGTGTCTGCAAGTTTCACTGCGCGGAGTACTAGAATCAACTGCTGAAGCGAACGCACAGTTCTTATTAGGCGCCAATATCAGCAGAGGGTAAGTTACCTTGACCACTCCAAACAGTGGCGATAAAGTGTGTCACCCGAGGTTCGCTCGGTAAGCGAGGGCATTCACGAAGTGTGGGGTGGATGGAATGGCACAGTTAACGATGATTCCGTCAACGAAGTTGCGCGAGGCGATGGGCAGCTTTTTTTGCATTGTGATTTCAGCCGCGCTCTTAATTGTTCCTGCGGCACAGGCGCAGAGCTATAGCGTTGTGCACCCGTTTACCGGCGGAGGCGATGGCGGGTACCCGTACTTCGGATTGACCAAGGACCGCGCCGGCAACTTCTATGGCGCGGTGAATTATGGTGGCATCTACGGTAACGGTCTCATTTACAAGATGTCGCGTGTGGGCAGCACGTGGCTGATAACACCGCTCTACAGCTTCAAGGGCGGCGACGATGGAGCGGCTCCGTATGCCAGTCCCATTTTCGGGCCCGACGGCGCTCTCTACGGCACCACCAGCACCGGCGGCAGTAGTGGTTACTACGACGGAACTGTTTACCGGCTCGCGCCGCCCGCTGCTCCGTGCAAAACTGCGCTTTGCCAATGGAGCGAGACGGTTCTCTACCGCGCCGCTACCGATGAGGGCTGCGGTGTAACCGGCCAGCCGGCATTCGACCAGGCGGGTAATCTATACGGCACCGTTGGAGGATGCGGCGCGCACCAGGGCGGTTATGTGTTCCAGCTAAGCCCCACTGGGGGCGGCTGGGCCAGCCAGGTGCTGTATGCGTTCAACCCCATCGACAGCAACGATTGCAACAACCCCCAGGGCGGAGTGGTGTTGGACGCCGCCGGTCACCTCTTCGGAACAGCCAATACCGGCTGCGTGGGAAATAACGGCGGGGTCTGGGAGGTGACTCAAACACCTTCCGGCTGGACAGAAATCATTGTCCATTCCTTCGACGATCGTCGAGACGGCAACAACTCGACGGCTGGGCTTACGCCTGACGGCCACGGCAATTTCTTTGGCACGACAGTGGATCTGGGTCCGAGCGGCGGCGGCACCGTATTCGAGTTGACGCCGTTGGGACAGCTCTGGACCTTTTCTGTCGTTCATGCGTTTAGCGACCAGGACCAAAACGGCCGGTTCTTAAACGCCCCGGTGAGCCTGGATGCCGCCGGTAACATTTACGGCACCACGGTGGACTGCCTCGGTTATCGCGGCACTGTCTTCAAGTTGATGCCGTCGGACCCTGGATGGACCGCAACCGTGCTCTACCGCTTTACGGGTGGCGCAGACGGCGGCGACCCCGTGAGCAATGTCGTTATGGACGCGAGCGGCAACCTTTACGGCACGGCGAGCGATGACGGAGCCCACAACGTAGGAGTCGTCTGGCAGATCACGCCGTAAGAGTGGTTGCGACTTGCAGGTTATCGGCCTTCCGCGCTGAAGCTGCATTCCTCGACGACGGGGCTGGTCAGCACCTCGTGAGCAATGTAGTCGATTTCGGTCTCGGCCTCCTCGCGACTCAGGGTGCTCTCGAGCGCGGTCTCAAACTCATCGACTGTATGCGCCGATCGTTGACGAGTGACGGGCAACCCGGAAACTGGCCCGCGACCGGGCCACCACCGCACCAGTGAAGCCCTGGCGGATACCAAGTCTGCGCCCTGCTCCTGGCGCGCCGCATCCAACTCCGCTGCGAACCCTATGCTGCGCCTGGCTGAACTGTGCGAGCGAATCGCCGCTACAACCAAGAAGACCGAGAAGGTCACGATGGTGGCCGAGTACTTCCGCTCGCAGGAATTGCGCGATGCGGCGATCTCGGCGGTGTTTCTCTCCGGACGGGCATTCCCAGCCTTCGATGAGCGCACGTTGCAAATTGGCGGGTCGCTGCTTTGGAAGGTGGTGGTCGAGCTGGCTGCCCAATCCGACGAAAAGCAGATCCCTCGCGGGCTGAAGCCCGCTCGGGATGACAAGGATAAGCGCCGTAGCGGCACGCCTGAAGGCGTGCCCTTTCAAAACCAGCGTGCGGAGGAGGAGACAGGTGCGGAAGAGGAGACGGGTGCGAAGGAGGTGTCAGCCGCGAATCGCCCTCGCGCAGAGTCGGCCCTAACGTCCGCTTATCGCAAGCGCGGAGACCTCGGAGCGGCGGCCTACGACGTGCTCTTCGCGAATGCGCCGACTTCCCCGACGATAACGCTGCAAGATGTTCGCTCGACCTTCGATCAAATTGCCGAGACACGCACCGCTGCGGCGAAGGCTACTGTCTTGAAGTCGCTGCTTGAGCGCGCCACCGCGCTGGAAGCCAAATACATCCTCAAGATCATCACCGGCGAGCTGCGCATTGGACTGAAGGAGAGCCTGGTCGAGGAGGCGATCGCCAAGGCCTACGACGAGCCGCTGGACCGCGTGCAGCGCGCCAACATGCTGCTGGGCGACATCAGCGCAACCTTGCAGCTTGCGGCTGCGCATCGGCTCGACCAGGCGCGCATGCGGCTCTTCCATCCCATCGGCTTCATGCTGGCCAGCCCGGCGGCGGATGCCGAGGAGGCCTTCCAAAACTTCGAACACGCGCAGGTGGAGGACAAGTACGACGGCATTCGCGCGCAGGCGCATTGCGGAGGCGGACAGGTGCGCCTGTTCTCGCGCACCCTCGATGAGGTGACGCCTTCGTTTCCGGAACTGGTCGGTCCACTGGGAGAGTTTGCCGGTGAGGTGATTCTCGATGGTGAGATAGTAGCTTGGCGTCACAACGACGAAGGCGGCCACGCGATGCCTTTCTCGGAGATCCAGAAGCGCCTGGGACGCAAGCAGGTAAGCCCGAAGATGATGGCAGAAGTTCCGGTGGCCTACGTGGTTTTCGACGTGATCTACGCCGAGGGTGATCTGACGCTCGACCGGCCGCTCTCGGAGCGCGCGCAGATTCTGGAGCGCGTGTTTGCGGGCGCAACGCGGGTCGCACCAAAGCCGGTGAGAGCCGACCAAGGCAGCCTGCTGTTCGAACCTGAGATCGAGGAAGATGGCGCGGTTTCGGGATGGGTCCTGCGGGCTCCCGCTATGCGCGCCGATTCCGCCGCAACAGCTCGAGCAATACTTCGAGCAGGCGATGGCGCGCGGCAATGAGGGGCTGATGATCAAAGATCTGCAGTCGCCGTACTTGCCCGGGCGCCGCGGGCGCTGGTGGCTGAAGCTGAAGCGCGAGCTGGCCACGCTCGACGTAGTCGTGACCGCCGCGGAATTCGGGCACGGCAAACGCATCCACGTCCTGAGCGATTACACCTTTGCCGTGCGCAAGGGCGAAGAGCTGGTCAACATCGGCAAAGCGTATTCAGGACTCACGGACAAGGAGATTGCCGAGCTGACCGAGTGGTTTCTGGCGCACACGACGGCCGACCATGGTCACACGCGCGAGGTCGAGCCCACCATTGTGCTCGAGGTAGCGTTCAACGCCATCATGCGTTCGGACCGTCACGACAGTGGCTTTGCGCTGCGATTTCCCCGGATCGTGCGCGTGCGTCAGGACAAGCTGCCGAGGGACATCGACACCATTGAGACGGCAGAAAAGATTTATGCGCGGCAGCATGGGCGAGGCCGTATCGATACAGACTCGGGATGACAGAAATCAAGGGATTTGGACGCGGACCTGAAGGTCCGCACTACCCGTACAGGGGAACAAGGCAATCGTGAAACTGCTCTAGTCGCCCACCGTGAATTCAAAGCGCTTCTTGGTGTGAACCGCACCTTGCGACGCGTCGATGGCGACATTCCACTGGCCAGACATGTCCATGTCCTTCACCGATGCTTGGTAATCGCCGTTGCCCGTGGGCGAGAACTTGATCGGCGTGGTGCCCATATCCATCAGTTTCATCGTCAGCGCGCCGCTCACCTCGGCGGCGGCGACCGGCTGCGCGTGTTCATCGGCGATGTGGACCGTGAAGGTAATCGGCTTGGCCATGCTGGGATGGGCCGGAGCCACCCTTAGCTCCATGTGCCACGGGCCGGTGTCGGTAGGTGCAGGTGAGGGCGTAGCTTGCTGGTCTTTTTCGGGAGTGCTCGCCTTCCGGCCGCAACCTGGGCTGAACGCAACACTCACCGCCAAAATCGCCCACGCCAGGCGACATAGAGAGAAATGGGACAAACCGATTCTCCGCCTTAGCTTCAATGGGAGTGACCGTGTTCGTGGGCCGGACTGATGGGAATGACGCAGCCGTCCGCCACCTCACAGACCGCCAGCTCAAACTGAATGGTGGTGTGATGGATGTGGAAGCGTTCGCCCATTTGCTCGCGAATCAAGCGAAGGATGCCCTCGCTTTCCGAGGCCGGCATGTCGGCAATGGCCACGTGGCAGGAGAGCGAGTGAGTGTCACTGCCGATGCTCCACACGTGTAGATCGTGGACGTCGTTCACTCCGGGAATGGCGCGGATAGCGTCCTCGATGCGCTGCACTTCGATGCCGCTGGGAGTGCCTTCCAGCAGGATATTCAGGCTCTCGCGGATGATTCCGATCGAGGACCAGAGAATCATCACGCCGATGCCTACCGAAAGGGCCGGGTCGATCCAGCGCTCCCCGGTCATGGCGATCGCTATGCCGCCGGCGATCACCGCCGCGGTAGACAAGGTATCGCCAATCTCGTGGAGCAATGCGCTGCGAAGGTTAATGTCGCGATGACCACGCATCAGCAGCAGCGCGATCCCGCCGTTCATGACCACTCCCGCGGCCGCTACCCAGATCATGAGACCGGCATGCACGTCCACCGGTGTCTGCAGCCGGCGGAAGGCTTCGTAGAGAATGTAAAACGCTATCAACACCAGGGTGAGGCCATTGATGAAGGCGGCCAGTACTCCTGCCCGGTTGTAACCGAAAGTCTTGCGCGCGCTGGGCGGCTTGCCTTGCAGATAAACCGCGCCCCACGACATGAGCAGCGCGACGAAATCGGAAAGGTTGTGGCCAGCTTCGGAAAGCAGCGCCAGGCTATGCGCTCGCAGACCGGCGACCACCAGCAGCACGATGTAGGCCGCCGTAACCACCAGCGAAATCCGGAGAATCCGCGAAGTGGTGGCATTCCTCAGATCGCCGGCGTGCACATGCATAGCATCCAGTTTAAGAGCGGGATTGTATTCTGTTCAACCTGAGTGTGGCCGACACTACCAATTCTCTTGGGGGGAACGGGGGCCGACACTTCGCCCAGCATAGCGCGGAACAAACGGTCAGCCGTATTGCTCCAGTATCTTGTCGAGTTGGTCGCGGAACTGGAGCTTCAGGTCTTCGATGTTGTCGTAGCCGGTGTAGAAGTGTCCGAGCTTCTTCAGTTTGTCCTGAAATGCCCACAAAGAATTGAGATCCTCCTTGGCGCAGGCTGTCGATCTTGACGTCAGCGTCCTTGAAGAATGTGTAGATGAGTGGCTTGCCGCTGCTCTTGAACTGCGCGGTGCGCGACATCGAACTCTTCTTCGGTGAACTTGCCGGTCTTGGTGAAGAACAGGCTAACGAAGACATCGCAGTCGCGGATAGCCTTGTTGTACTCGTCCTGCAAGCGAGTTTCCGACATGGCGTCAAGAAAATTTTCCCAGCGGACGATCTTCAGATAGAACCCCTTCTTAAGGAGCTGATCGTTCTGCTGGCGAAAGTAGAGGTCGAATTCGTCCCGGTCTTCGCGGAACTCGGAGGAGGAGGCGAGAAAGATGCGAATCTCGCGTGGCGAGGCTGGCGCGCTTGGCGTCTCATTTGCCCAGCCCGGCAGCTTGTCCAGTGGATGCCATCCAATAGCTCCAGCACGTCCACGTCTTTGTAGCTGCGTCGGCATTCCACCTTCAAGCGTATTGTGCTCCTTGCGCTGGAGCAGGGCCTTCTGATCGAAAAACTCAGGCACGGACTCCGCGCGGCAGACTTTGCAGTTGCAGGGGATGCGCTTGTCAACCTTGTCGCGCAGGCCCTGGAATGAGTCATTCAAGGCATCCAGATCCGCGGCAATGACGCTGAGAAGCGCTTTACGCTCCGGCCCACGGGCCCGCAGTTCGATCTCACTACCGTTTGCCAGTACTTCCACCAGCACCGCAGTACTCTCGCGCTCAAACAGCACGCCGGTAACCCAGGCCATCTCCGGGTTGCGCACAAAGCGATGCAGCCTGACCGTCAGGCGGCTGATCATCCCCTTGGGCAGAAAGTCATATCGATAACGCAACACCAAATCCTCGGGCTTGCCCCAGTCAGCAAGCTGCCGTGGGTTTAGCGGGCGGCAACAACTGTGGGGCGAGCCAGGTCGGCGGCTTGCTGTCGCGCAGCTCATAGCAAAGCTCGAAGTTCTGCATCAAGGCCAGCAACTCCGGGTGCATGCGGGCGTAAACGGAATCCTGCCACAGGCGCGCGCAATCCTCATGGTTGAAGCGGCCCAGCTTCTTCTTGACGGTTTCGTCGTCGAGGATTCGAAACACCGCTTTGGTGGCCCATTCGTTTTGCAGAATGACCGTGCGCGCCAGCAAAGGGTCATCCTGAAAGTGCAGGAACACGCCCAGGTCGTGCAGGTAGCGGCTCAGCAGCAACGCTTTCGTCTCGTCAAACTCGATGTGCCTGCCGTAAATCTCGAAATACTTCTCCACCGGGACGTAAGGCTTCTTGGCGGCGAGGCCCTCGATGTCGGCCCGCACCTTGATCCAGCGGGCGGGCAACTCGTCGCCGATGTGGCTGAGATTGACTGGCGAAGAACTCGATGCCGTCGCGCACTTTGTCGGCTGCATCGGCTTTCTCCAGATTGCCGGCATAGAGTTCCTTCACGTTGTCGTAACGGCTGCTTGATGCCGTCGATGTCGATGGCCTTGCTGCGGCCATCCTTCTCGTTCTGGAAGATCAACGTCGGGCTGTGCCCGCCAAAGACATCAATCAACTCCAGCCAATACTTAAAGCCTTCGTCCGAGACCGACTTGTAGTCCTTACGAGTGTCATCGACAAGGACATAAAGCGAGCGGTGGGTCAGAAAGAACTGGTGAGTGGCGTGGTAAATCTCCTGCCCTCCGAAGTCCCAGACGTTCAGGCGGAAGAGGCGTCCGTTCTTCAGCTTGAATTCGTGCCGGTAGATGGCGATGCCCCGGGTCGTCTCCTTTTCCGTCGGCAGCGGCTGGTCGGGCTGATACAAACGCCTCAGCAGGCTGGTCTTGCCCGCGCCACCCTCGCCCAGGATGAGCATCTTGGCTTCATACAAATGGTCAACCCCGCCCAACGCTCGCTCACGAAAGTAGTTGAGGATGGCGTCATTGCCCTGCTTCACGATCTCAGGCGGTGGATTGGTAAGCGGACAGTCTTCGACGTAAATGCCGTCACCTTCCCATGATGATTGCGAGCTCCATTTCACCGGAAGACCCCGACGGATGAGGTCGATCAACGGGGAGAGGTCGGTGACCTGCGTGTCCGAGACATCAAGCGTCTGCAGGGCAGACAGGCGGCCAGCGGCGCAAGGTCGGTGACCTGCGTGTCCGAGACATCCAGCGTCTGCAGGGCAGACAGGCCCGCTAGCGGCGCGAGATCGCTGACCCGCGTGCTCAGACATGAAGCACCTGCAGGGCAGACAGGCCCGCCAGCGGCGTAAGGTCGCTGACCTGCGTGGTCTGGACATCAAGCGTCTGCAGGGCAGACAGGCCCGCCAGTGGCGCCAGGTCGCTGACCCGCGTGCACGGGAGACATACAGTGTCTGCAGGACAGACAGGTCAGCCAGCGGCGTTAGGTCGGAGACCTTCGTGTCCGAAATTATGAGCGACTGCAGAGCGGTGAGGCTGGTCAGCGGCGCCAGGTCGCTGACCTGCGTGTTCCTGAAATCCAGCTCCCGCAGGGCAGACAGCTCAGCTAGCGGCGCTAGGTCGATGACCTCCGTGTCCGAGACATAAAGCATCTGCAGCGCAGACAGGCCGGCCAGCGGCGCCAGGTCGGTCAAGCGCCCGTTGCGGTCGCCGGTATTTCGACTCTGTTTTTGATGCCACTCCCCACTGTCCCCTTCAGACCATTGGCTTGCGAACGACAGGGACTCCAGCCAGACGAGTTCGCCGACCTCGGCGGGCACATCGGTTAGCCCGCAATTGCCGAGATCAAGAAAGGTAGCCCGGGTACGTTTGTTCTCAGCGATGAGCTGCAACGCGTCGGCCATCAGATTCGTCTCCGAAGGATTGGCTCTTCTTCAAAGTGAGCGCATGATTTCGACCGATTGTAGATCAGAGTAGCATCGTGGCGACGATATCCAGGCCCAAGCAGTCACGCCTTTTCAGTTGGAGTCTGGCCTTCAAGTTTCTTGCTGTCTTTTCCGAGTCGAGACGAAATGCGCTCGTGTGGGCGCCCACCCGGCAATTGACTCTCTTCGTTTCCCGGCGATAGATGTTCCGGGATCGCATCGCGGTGGTACAATCTCGCCGAATTCCGGTTTGATTTTGACGTCGATTTGCTATCCGCCTTCGGGACCCTGTACGTCGCCTAAACGAAAAGGAGACCCATGAGTTCTGCCAGTTCTATTGCGCCCCTGGAGCAACCGCCGCTTTCCCAAACCGAACGTGTCGTGGACACCTTCATCGCCCCCAGAAAGACCTTCTCTGACATCCGCCGCAGCGCCACTTGGTGGGTACCGTGGATACTGCTGGCCATTACCAGCCTGGCCATGGTGACGGTGGTGGACAAGAAGCTCGGCATGGAGAAGGTTGTCGAGAACCAGATGGCCCTCTCCCCGAAGCAGGCGGAAAAGCTCGATCAATTGCCGCCCGATCAGCGCGCGGCCCAGATGCAGACCATCGTCAAGTTCAATCGCGTGATTTCTTACGTCTATCCGGTGGTCCTTTTGATTATTGTCGCCATCATGGCCGCGGTGTTGCTGGGGACGTTTAACCTGGCCTTCGGTGCGCAGCTCAGCTTCAATCAGTGCATGGCCATCAGTATGTACGCCTCGCTACCCGGGATCATCAAGGCGCTGATTGCCATACTGGCGATCAGCGTAGGAGGTGGGGAAGGCTTCACCTTCCAGAATCCCGTCGCCAGCAACCTGGGCGGCCTGGTTGATCCCAGTTCGCACTTCCTGTACTCCATCATGACGTCACTCGACCTGTTCACCATCTGGATACTCATCCTGACCGGCTTGGGATATGCCTGTGTCACCAAGTTGAAGCTGGGGACGTGCATGGGGGTGGTTTTCGGGTGGTGGATCGTGGTGGTGTTGGCGGGCGCGGGATTCGGCGCATTGTTCGCCTGAGGAGCAAGGGGGATTCCGGAAATCCCCGGTGAGCGATTAGGAAGAGGTCAAAGCTAAGGCCAGGTCGCGAGGTTCGCCCAAATCGGAACGCCTCCCGCTTGTCAATCTCGGCAGGACTCGGAAGGCCTCGCAAACTGGTATATACTTCGGCTACTCTGATAATAATCCCGCCGTGGTTGGGCGGGTCGGGGCGCAATTCATTTTCATATGCCCCGAGGCGGTTACTTAGCGGAGCGAGCGAGTCGAGACCTGCCCATCGCGTTTGGAGCTGAGAGTGCGTTACCGGCATCATTTCCTACTACATCCCCGGAGCGCTTTCACCCACTGCAGACGCCTGGACCGGTCGGTGGAGGTGTCGCTTGGACCTTGTATTTATACGTGTCTTATTTGTTCTCATTACGGCGGTTGCCAGCTATGAACTGCGTCCTCTGGGGTTGGATCGCATGGCCCGCAGCCGGCGTGGGAGCACTGGTCGGGGCCGCAGTCGTCCTCTTTGAATTCCGTCTGCGACGCGTCAGCCTGAAGCGGCTGATCGGTGCGGTCATCGGAAGCATCCTCGGCATCATCGGGGCCTACCTTTTCAGCCTCGTCATTCGCAACAGCATCCGCGAAGGTCCCACGCAGAGCTTTCTGCAACTCTTCGTGATGTTGATCATGGCCTATGTCGGTCTGGTGGTCGGCGCCGGTAAGGGCGACCTGCTCAATCTGGCGGCGCTGGGCGGCATTTTCGGAGGCGAGAAGCAGTCCAAGAGGAGCCACAAGATCCTCGATACCAGCGTCATTATCGACGGGCGCATCGCCGACATTGCAGAAACCGGTTTCCTCGACGGAGTGATCGTCATTCCCCAGTTTGTGCTGCGGGAGCTTCAACTGGTCGCCGACTCGGCCGACTCCATGAAACGCAACCGGGGCCGCCGCGGGCTTGACATCCTGCAGCGCATCCAGAAGATCGCCACCTTGCAGGTCCAGATCGTGGAGGACGACTTCCCGGCCGTGCGCGAAGTGGACCTGAAGCTGATCGAACTGGCCAAGGTGTACGAAGGCAAGATCGTCACCAACGACTTCAACCTGAACAAGGTGGCCCAGCTGCAAGGGGTCGCGGTGCTGAACATAAACGAGCTGGCAAACTCGCTGAAGCCCATCGTCCTGCCGGGCGAAATCATGAAGGTCTTCATCCTGAAGGAAGGCAAGGAATACAACCAGGGTGTGGCCTATCTGGACGACGGAACCATGGTGGTAGTGGACAACGCG
The DNA here is from genome assembly GCA_963840905.1 of uncultured Acidobacteriaceae bacterium. GTDB lineage: Bacteria > Acidobacteriota > Terriglobia > Terriglobales > Acidobacteriaceae > Bog-257. The sequence goes on along the minus strand of CAWJAO010000002.1, from coordinate 556,753 downwards.
CGCAAGATGATCGGCAAGAACATCGACATCTCGGTGACGTCCGTACTCCAGACCACCGCCGGAAAGATGATCTTCGGCAAGTTCGACGAGCGCACCACCAGCTCGCCGCCACGTCCCATGGAGCCGCGTCCGGACTATCGGAAGCCAGTGCCGGCGTCCGCTCCGGTTGCGGTAGTTCCGGAGACACCCAAGCCGGAGTAAGTGCGGAGTTTTCGCCGGCGCGAGCACGGCTGAAGAGGCTGCGAAAAAACCGAGCTTCGTCTTCGCTGGACTGAAGTCCAGCTCCACCCGGCTCCCCGGCGTTTTCGGCAGCCTCTGAAGCCGATTTGTATTTGCCCGGCTGCGGCGTTTATACTGCGCTCCCCAACATGAAGGTCATCGTCATCATTCCTGCAGCCGGATTAGGCACCCGCATGTCCAGCGCCGCCGGAGCTGCAAAGAGCAAGAGCAAGCAGTTCTTTGAGCTGGACGGAACGCCGATTCTCTTCCACACGCTTCGCAAATTCGCACAATGCCCGGCGGTAACTGAGATCGTGGTGGCGCTGCGCAAGAACGAAACCGCCGGCTTTCAGAAGCAGGTCGAAAAAGAGAAGCTCAAGAAGCCTATTCGCGTGGTTGAGGGTGGAGAGCACCGGCAGAATTCGGTGGCCAATGCGCTGGCCGCCATCGACGCTTCCGATGAGGACATCGTCCTGGTGCACGACGCAGTGCGGCCATTCGTCGACCAGGACACCATCATGGGCGTCATCGATGCGGTGAAGAAATACGAGGCAGCAATTGCCGGAGTGCCAGCGATCGACACGGTAAAGCAGGTGGAACGGACAGCCGATGGCGCTGTGGTGATTGCGACGGTCCCGCGTGAGCGCATGGTGCTGGCGCAGACGCCGCAAGGGTTTCGTTTCGGCCGGCTCAAGCAGGCGTTCGAGGAAGCCACTGCCGATGGATTCATGGGCACCGATGAAGCTTCCCTGATCGAGCGCAGTGGAGGGACCGTTCATGTCGTCATGGGATCACCGCGAAACATGAAGATCACCACGCCGGCCGATCTGGAGCTGGCGGAATTTTTTCTGTCGCAGGAGAACCGCCGCAAGGCCAGCCTGAGCGGGTGAGACGCTGCCGGGCCGAATGGTTTTAAGGGGCGCGGCTTTGGCCGCACCGAACTCTGTCCTTAACAGTGGGCTTCAGCCCCGGAGGCTAATCTCCCCTGAGCAACGCCAACATCCCCCGGACACCTCGGATCGGTTTCGGCTGGGACTCGCACGAGTTCCAGCCCGGAATTCCGCTGAAGATTGGCGGTGTCCTGATTCCACATCACGCGGGACTGGCGGGCCACTCCGATGGCGATGTCCTGCTGCACGCTCTGACCGATGCGCTGCTGGGTGCAATCGCCGCCGGCGACATCGGGACCTTCTTTCCGCCGACCGATCCGAAGTGGAAAGGTACTGACTCAACCGTCTTCGTGCGCGAGGCGCTGAAGCAAGTTGGGGAGGCTGGCTACGCGGTGGGAAATGTGGATAGCACTCTGGTCCTGGCCGCTCCCAAGATCGGTCCTCACGCCAGCGTGATTCAGCAACGCGTCGCCGAGCTGCTCGGCGTTGACCCCTCGTGCGTGGGAATCAAGGCGAAGACCCCGGAGGGCATGGGCACCGACAATGCTGCGATCGCGCACGTGGCCGTGCTGCTCACCGAGATTTGCTGGCCGTAGCAGGACTTCAACCAACATTCCATGGCACAAGTCGCGGTTCGGAAACCGCGCCGCTACGTCTGGTTTAGGATGTTTACATGGCGGCCGCTCAACTGAAGCGCGCCGCAACTCCGGAGAAATTCTGCATGGCGGATGTGCGTCGAGGACTGATCATCGTGAACACCGGCCCCGGCAAGGGCAAGACTACCGCGGCCATGGGCACAGCCTTGCGCGCTGTAGGCAACGGCATGCGTGTGCTCATGCTGCAGTTCCTCAAGGGTTCATGGCACTACGGCGAACTGGATGCGGTCAAGGAGTTCGGCGACAACTTCGTCATGAAGCAGATGGGCCGCGGCTTTGTGAAGGTCGGCGGCGCCGAAACTGATCCCGAAGACGTTCGCCTGGTGGGAGAGGCATGGGCCGAGGCTGAGAAGGAAATACTCTCCGGCCAGTGGGACCTGGTGGTCCTCGATGAAATCAACTACGCCATCACCTACAAGATGCTCGACGCGGCAAAAGTTGTCGCGACGCTGAAGAAAAAGCCCGAGATGGTCCACGTCATCCTTACCGGCAGGAATGCTCACCCTGACATCATCGAGATCGCCGACACCGTGACCGAGATGCGAGAGGTGAAGCACGCCTACGCCAAAGGCATCCAGGCGCAGCGCGGGATTGAGTACTAGCGCGGATTCCTGGCTGCCAGGAAGGTGCCGCCGGCTGAAGCCGGCTCTCTTTAGAAAGAAGAGCGCGTTTACGCGAGCTGAAGCGCCGCACTACCCGTGCCTTCGCGACTACTCGAATTCGAGAACTGATCTGCCGCGACAACCTTCCCCCACTCGGCTACACTGAATCCTGACATCGAATGGTTGATCTATCCATTGCGGGCGGCAATCTCCACTTGCATGTCCAAGGCGCCGACCAGCTCTGGGCGCTGAAGAGCTCTCTCGAAATTCCGTTGGAACATATCGCCGGAATCCGCGCCGACCCTTCCGTTGCGCACGGCTGGTGGCATGGCATACGGCTGCCCGGGACTCAAATCCCGGGAGTGCTGACTGCGGGAACGTTTTATCAGCACGGCAAGCGGGTGTTTTGGGATGTGCACAATCCGGACAACACGGTCGTCATTGAGCTGCGCGACGAACGTTACGATGAGCTGATCGTGGAGGTTGCGGATCCCCAGCTGACGGTCGAACAGATCAAGGCCGTATTGCCCGCCAGTAGCCGGGCGAAATCGTAGAATACAAAGATTACCTCTATGGCTTGGTTCAAGCGCGAACACGGTGAGCTCGATACTTCCGGCGAGAAGCGGGTAAAGACCGAAGGGCTCTGGGTCAAGTGCGACGGTTGCCGCCAGATCATCTGGAAGAAGGACCTCGACCAGAATTTCAACGTCTGTCCAAAATGCGACCGTCACTTTCGCATTGACGCGCGCACCCGCCTTGCCTACCTGCTCGACGACGGCAAGTACGAGACCGAGGACGGCAACCTCGTCTCCACCGATCCACTGAAATTTACCGACCTGAAGCCCTACGCCGAGCGACTGCAGCGCTCGCAACGCGACACCGGCCTCAACGACGCGGTCATCAATGCCCGCGGCTCGCTCAACGGCAAACCGATCATCGTAAGCGCCATGGAATACGCCTTCATCGGCGGATCCATGGGGGCGGTGGTGGGAGAGATGATCACTCGCGCCGTCGAGAAAGCGACCGCGGAGAAGGTACCGTTGATCGTGGTGTCAGCTTCAGGCGGGGCGCGCATGATGGAGGGCGTTGTCAGCCTGATGCAGTTGGCCAAAATATCCGCGGCGCTGGCTCGCATGGACGATGCCAAGGTGCCGTACATTTCCGTGATGACGGACCCGACCACCGGAGGCGTGACCGCATCTTTTGCCATGCTGGGAGACCTGAACATCGCCGAACCCGGCGCCCTGATCGGGTTTGCGGGGCCACGCGTCATCGAGCAGACCATCCGCCAGAAGTTGCCGGAAGGCTTCCAGCGCAGCGAATTCCTGCTGCAACACGGAATGCTCGACGCCGTAGTGCATCGGCGGGAGCTCAAGAACTACATCGCACGCGCGCTGGAGTTCATGGCCATGCCGGCTTCGTCGGCATAGGTATCAGTTTCTGATTCGGTAACTTGCATCGTTCCCCCAGGTCCCCGCCTGCATCGTAGAATCAAAACATGAAAGCTGTTGTCGTCACTCGTTCCGGTGGTCCTGAGGTCCTGGAAGTTCGCGACCTGCCCGATCCGCAACTCAAAGCGGACGAGGTCCTCGTGCGCGTGGAAGCTGTCGGCATCAACTTTGCCGACACCATGTCTACTCGCGGGTCATATAGCGGTACTCCACCACCACCGTTTATTTCCGGACGCGAGTTCGCCGGAGTGGTCGAAGCCACTGGTGAGCGCGTAATGGGTTATACCCAATATGGCGCGGCCGCCGAGAAGATCGCCATGAAGTCCCAAGCTGCTGTGGCCACAGCCCAAAGGTTGGAGTTCGGAGCAGTCGGCTGCCTTCCCGGTGAACTTCCTGACCGCTTATCTCGCGTACTGGAAGGCCGGACTCACACCCGACGCCATGGAGCCGATCCTTCGCCACGACGCACAGCGGCATCGTGTGCTGATACATGCCGCCGCAGGGGGAGTGGGCACGGCTGCCGTCCAGATCGGACAGCTTGCTGAATATCGAAACGTACGGAACGTCTTCGTCGGAAGAAAAACTGGAGCGGGTGAAGAAACTCGGCTTGGACTACGGCATCAACTATCGCGAGGTGGATTACGAGCAACGTGTTCAGGAGCTAACCAAAGGCGAGGGCGTCGACGCTGTCTTCGAGATGCTGGGCGGCGAGCACACGGCCAAGAGCCTGCGCTGCTGCCGGCCGTTTGGACGCGTCATCATTTACGGCACCGCGACCGGACAGCGCCACCAGTTCGATACCGGCGTCATGATGGCCAAGAGTCTGAGCGCGCACGGACTCTGGCTCAGCATCCTGGCGAAGGACCACGAACTCATCGCTCGCACCTTGCAAGCCATGCAGCCCTGGATCGAACAAGGCAAGCTGCATCCCGAGGTCGGACATGTCCTGCCGATGGAACAGGCAGGCGAGGCCCACCGTCTCATGTTGCAGCGCGCCAACTACGGCAAGATCGTGCTGAAGATCGGCTAGCGTTCGTGGCCTTGAGGCGCGTCGCGTCGGCTTTGCCAGGCGGCGCCAGGGGCCCCGAATTTCGGAAGGACTCCACACTCCAGAAGAAACTCCGCCACTTCTTTGGCAATTGCTTTGTAACCAGCGGGCGTAGGATGGGTCTCGAACCGCCCATCGTAATAGAGCAATTGCTGTGATTGTGTGGCCGTTGTACGAAGCGCCGGCGCCAGTTCAGCAAATGGAATGTCCTCCTTGGACGCTGCACGGCGGAGTGCAGTCACGACGGCCGTATACTCCTGCCGGATCTCTTCCGCCTGTGGCGAGGGAGAGGAATATACGTTTTCGCGGCACGGCAAGACCACTAGTGCCAGACGGCCGCCAGACTCGTCGACCTGTTTTTCCAGCCACCTCACTTCGGCCGCCTCGAGTAAGAGAGCATCCTCCTGAACGCGGCCAGGGACTCCAACCGGTTTCTGCGGCGCGGCCTCATTGGCGAGAGCGGCAGTTCTCTTGCGTCGGAAGACGTCTCCCAGCGTCAGCTCAAGCACATTGAACAGCTCCGAATGTTCAGCCAGGAAAATGTAACCAGGGACATGCTTCGCCAGTCGACGAACAGCGCCAGCACCTTTATTCGCGGCTTGCAACTCTGCAGGCGTTCGAGGCGTGGCGTGTCCGCTTTCATCCATCGAGAACATGCCGGTGGCATAGTCGGTTACACAGGCTATGTTCAGTACGACGACATGAGGACGAAAGCGCTTGACCCAGTTCTGATACCAGAGCGCCTGTTCCGCCACGCCCGTTCCAGGGATGGCTGCATTGATGACCTCAAAGGTCAGATTCGAGCCGCTCTGCCTGGCTCGCTCCTGCAGGAGGGACTGTAGCTGAGACGGATAGGCGTCGACGTCGTTCGCTCCGCTGCCAAAGGCGGAACTGGCGCCGATGATGGCAATTCTGATGACGTGCGGACCTGGCTCAACTGTGTAGGCTTGTTGGCCACGGAATCGCTGTGCGTTGAGGGAAAAAGTCGTGTCATAGATGCCGGGAACAAAGTGCCGGCCATGCACACCAGGCAGCGGAGCAACTATGCCATTGACCTGGTCAACCCAGGGATAAGAAATCGGATACGGCGCCAGCAGCCGGGCGATACCTTCGGCGATGGAAAAACTGACTGTACTGGTGAATAAGAAGACGGCCCCACGCAGCGCAACCCGCCGAAATTTGGGCACCCACACCCCCTGGATCATGGCCGCAGGTTCATTCTAGCTTCTCATGCGAGAGGAATTCCTATGCGGTACGCGCCTCGGCGGACCTGTGCAGAAGGCAATGGAGGCGAGAGGAACCTACCTCGACTACCAGCCTTCCGCATCGCGTTGCCGATGTTACGCTGATGCATGTTCCTCGTGTCGCTAACCGGCTTCGCCGCGGGCACTCTGTGCACAATCGCGTATCTTCCCCAGGCCTTGCACTCCTTCCGCACCAAGTCCGTCCGCGATTTGTCGCTGCTGATGCTCATCAGCCTCAACATAGGCCTGCTGCTGTGGGTGGGCTACGGCTTCATGATCCACTCGCTGCCCATCATCCTGCCCAACGCCGTCACCTTCCTCCTCAGCGCGCCGTTGCTGGTGATGAAGCTGCGGTATCGGGAAAGCGCTTAGGGAAACTCTGATTAAGTCGACGGCAATGCCCTCCGGGGCTAAAGCAGTTTCACATCTGGTGTATAGGGTGGAGCACCCGCTTCAGATGGATTATTCATCAGTTTCGGTGTTTTGAAAGGGCACGGCTTCAGCCGTGCCGTTGTGAGCGGGAAGCGTTGGGCTTCAGCCCCTGAGGGAAGTCGCACTTCCCTCAACCCCGCGGTTCCTCCGTGGCTAAAGCCACCATAAATGACAGCAGGTTTACGGCACGGCTGAAGCCGGCCCCTTCAAATTTGCGGACCGCTTGAAGGCGGTCCCTTTCAAAGCAGGACTTGATCAGAGGTCGCTTAGGCGGATGAGACCGGGCGGGGTTAAAAGTCCCACGATGCTGGAAGTCTGAGGGGTGTTGGCCGAGCCGGGTGCGGGCCCGCACAGGCGTCTTTCAGAAGACTTGCAGGGCCGGCGCGTTTTTCCTGTCACCGTGCGGCTTTACCACGATCTCCACATCCTGATCGAGCGCCACAAGGAAGCGCAGAAGGCGTTCAACGGAAAACTGCCGGAACTCACCGCGCAACATCTTCGATACATCGGGCTGGCGGATGCCGAACAATTCGGCGGCCTCGACCTGTTTTAGGCCGCGATCTTTCATGATGGCGTCGATCTTGAATACAAGTTGCGCCTTGACCAAATGCTCCTCCGCATTCGGCACGCCGATGTCTTTAAATACATTGCGGCTTCCGGTTTCGTATCCTTTCCTATTGCTCATAGCTTCATCTCCCTTGCAATCTGCTCGGCCTCTCGCAGTCGTTGCTTAATCACCTCTATGTCCCGGCGCCTATCATGAATTCCGCAAGGCGAGTGTATCGGTTCATTATCGGTTCATATGCCCGAAGATCGCCCCCGGGCCCAAGGTTGTATGTGGCAAATTTTTTTGATCTGATCCGAAACCACCACATTCCGCCAAGGATTCCTAGGGGAAGTGAGAGACCCGCTAAAACCAGAGAAGGGATGCCACATAGGGATTTCCCGATTCTAGGACGGTTTGTTTTTACTGTCGAGACGCGTTTTCAGGCCACCGGTAGAGGCATCCTGCATCTAACTTGGCGTGACTGGAAAGCGGCTGCTGATGAGATTTCTCGCGGTGTTTCTGATGGCTCTTCGTGTTCCTCGACGCCGTTAGGCAAACGCGGTGCCAGTCAGACTTGATATCCCCATCGCTATATCGCTTGGTGTAGTATTTCAAACCCTGTTGCCATGGGCTAAAGCCCCAATCTCAGGTGGGTCTGTAGGCGGCACGGCTGAAAGCCGTGCCCTGATACAAACCATTTACGAAACGAGGTGCAACAAGAATCATTCCTGGCACTTCGGCTCCGCGTGCTTCGTCAGATAAGCCCAACGGTTCAGCTGATGGCTGAAAGCTGACGGCTGTGGCTCTATACAATGCTTCTGTGGACGCAAAAACCTGGCTGGTATTGATCTTGTTTCTCGGCGTCTGTTTAGGGGCAGGCGGCGTCGGCTCTCTGTTCACCGCCGGCGGAGTACGCGAATGGTATCCCGGGCTGCGCAAACCGGCGGGAACGCCGCCAAGCTGGGTTTTCGGACCGGTGTGGACAACGCTCTACGTCCTGATGGCAGTTTCGGCCTGGCTGGTTTGGCGCGACTATGGATGGGGCGCGCGCTCGGCCCTGCTGATCTTCTTCGGCCAGCTTGCCCTCAACGTTGCTTGGTCGGGGATCTTCTTTAAGTCCCGGCTGCCGGGAGTGGCCTTCGCCGCAATCGTCCTGCTTTGGCTGGCCATCGGCTTCAATATTTTCGTATTCGATCTGCTCAAACCGCTCTCGGCGGCCCTGCTGATTCCGTATCTGCTCTGGGTCACCTACGCCGCCTATCTGAACTTCGGCATATGGCGGCTGAATCGCGATTGAAAGCAGACGAATACTCCTCTCAATCGTTTCCATTCGACTTGCTCCCCACGTTACCTAGGGCACGGGATGTGACGGAAGGTCAGTTACCGTCCCCATACTTTCGTCACTTGACAATGCCTGCCTCGGGCCTAGGCTCGAAGCAGCGGGCTGTGCATCGCAGGTCGCGTAATAATGAAGTGTTCTTCGAAAGGCCGGGGGTCAGGCACTATCGCTGGGATACTCCCGCCAGGAGTTGGGAATTCGCGAAGCCACGGCTCCCGACCCTTCCGAGTCGGCGCCCATCCCGTGGTCACTAGTTCCCGAAATGGGAGGGCAATTCCGCCGTAAGTCCTTACGAATGAATATTTTGACTCCTAACTCCCGTGGATACAATATTTTGCGAGGCAAGATTTTTGCCAAGTCTTTGTTTTCAATATTTTGTAGGGTGTAGGGGGAGGGGGGTGTTGCCAATGGCAACTCCCCGCTGATTCGCTTTTTATTCGCTTTTACGAGATATCCAGATGTATAATTCACCGTCGGTACCCATGCGCCTCTTATTGCGAAATTCCTATCACTTCACGGCGCCTGCCTCACTGACCCATCGCAATTCATCTCAAGCGGCACTTCCGGAATACTGTTGCGCCGGAAAGGAGCCGTCAAGGAGCGGCACTTATGGCAGACGAAAAAACTGAAAAAGGCCGGGCCATCGATCTGGCCATGTCCCAAATCGAAAAGCAATTCGGCAAAGGCTCCATCATGAAGCTGGGGAGCAAGGGCGCGGTGGTTCCCATCTCCGTGATCTCCACGGGAGCGATCTCGTTTGACGCGGCCCTCGGCATCGGAGGCTTCCCGCGCGGGCGCGTGGTTGAGATCTTCGGGCCGGAGTCGTCGGGCAAGACCACCATCGCGCTGCAGGTAATTGGCGAAGCGCAGAAGCAAGGCGGCATGGCGGCCTTTGTGGATGCCGAGCACGCGCTCGATCCCATCTACGCCGCCAAGTTGGGAGTCGACGTCGACAACCTTCTGGTTTCGCAACCTGACTACGGCGAGCAGGCGCTGGAGATTGCCGAAGCGCTGGTGCGTTCAGGCGCGATCGACGTGCTGGTGGTGGACTCGGTCGCGGCGCTGGTGCCCAAGGCCGAACTCGACGGCGAAATGGGCGACAGCCATGTGGGCCTGCAGGCCCGTCTGATGTCGCAGGCGTTGCGCAAACTTACCGCCATCGTTGCCAAGTCGCATACCTGCCTGGTCTTTATCAACCAGATCCGCGAGAAGATTGGCGTGATGTTCGGCAATCCGGAGACGACGACGGGAGGCCGCGCGCTGAAGTTTTATTCGTCAGTGCGAATTGATATCCGGCGGATTGGGGCGATCAAGGACGGCGATGCGGTGGTCGGTTCGCGCACGCGGGTAAAGATTGTCAAGAACAAGACGGCGGCACCGTTCCGCGAAGCCGAGTTCGACATGATGTACGGCGAAGGCATCTCGCGCGAAGGCGACCTGCTCGACCTGGCAGTCAATGGAAACCTGGTGGAGAAGTCGGGGTCGTGGTTCAGCTACAAGGGCGAACGTATCGGCCAAGGTCGCGAGAATGCCAAGCAATTCCTCAAGGAGAACAAAGACATCACCGCCAGGATTGAGACTGACGTGCGCAAGTCGCTGGGCCTGATCTCGGTGGAGGACAAAGCGCAAGCCGCCGCCGCCAATGCGGAAGCCTCACCCAGTGCGACGCCCAAGGGGCCAGCCGGGCGGAAGTAAAACATCGTACAAGAGAGGGCCTGTTCGCGAGGCCCTCGTCGCCCTCTCTTTCCGCGATTGCCTCTGGAGGCCAGCCAGAATAAAATCATCCGGCAGACACTCCCGCCTTCCGAGGGCCCTTGAAGGATATCGTCGCCATCTATCCCGGATCGTTCGACCCGGTTACGAACGGCCACTTGGACCTGATCCATCGCGGCAGCAAGCTCTTCGACAGGCTCATCGTAGCGATTGCCCGCAACCTCGACAAGGGCGAAGCCCTCTTCGACATGGCAGAGCGCAAAGAGATGCTGGAGGCGATGACCTCCGAGCTCGACAACGTCACCGTCGATATTTTTGAGGGCTTGCTGGTCAAATACTGCATCCAGAAAAATGCCAATGCGGTGTTGCGCGGAATTCGCGCGGTCAGTGATTACGAGTTCGAACTGCAGATGGCGCTGATGAACCGCAAGATGGAACCGCGCGTCGAGACCGTATTCATGATGCCCGCGGAGAAATATTCCTATCTCAGCTCGCGCATCGTGCGGGAAATCGCCAAGTTCGGCGGTCCTTTGACTGGACTCGTGCCGGAGCTGGTCGAGGAGCGTGTCCGCCACAAGATCGCCGAGAAACATTCGTTCGCCACCGGAACTCATATCTTATGAAGGGCCAATCCATGACTGCTGCCGGAACCCAGCTCTCGTCGTTTCTGACCAACCGCATCCAACGCATCGAAGTATCCGCCACCATGGCCGTGGTTGCGGAAGCGGAGAAGTTGCGCGTCCAGGGCGTTGACCTGGTCGACTTCGGCGCCGGCGAGCCGCACTTCGCCACGCCCGCGCACATCAAGGAAGCGGCGATCGCGGCCATCCATAACAACTTCACCAAGTACACCGCGGTCGGAGGAACGGCCGAGCTGCGTGACGCTATCGTGCAGCGCCATGCTGCGGATTTTGGTTCCGACTACAAGCGCGAAGATTGCGTCGCTGCCGTCGGGGGCAAGCACGCGCTGTTCAACGCCATCCAGGTGCTGGTGGACCACGGTGACGAAGTCATTCTGCCGGTGCCGTACTGGGTTTCGTTTAAGGACATCGTTCGGTATGCGGGCGGCGAGCCTGTCTATATTCCCACCGATGAGAGGCACGACTTTACGCTCACCGCCGACATGGTCGAGCGTGCGATTACGCCGCGCACCAAGGTCATCGTGCTGAACTCGCCCGGTAATCCGTCGGGCGCGGTGATGAAGCCTGAGCACATGACGGAAGTACTGAGACTGGCACATGAGCGCGGCATCTACGTCGTCTCCGATGAGTGTTACGTGTACTTGAACTTCACCGACCGCTTGTTCTCGGCAGGTTGCGTTCACGAGGTCAAGGAGCGGCTCATCATCATCGGCTCTCTGTCGAAGACCTACGCCATGACCGGCTGGCGACTGGGGTATGCGCTGGGGCCAGCGCCGATCATCAGCGCCATGCAGAAGCTGCAAAGCCAGAGCACCTCGAACCCGACGTCGATCGTGCAGAAGGCCGCGGTCGCGGCCCTGACTGGTTCGCAGGATTGCGTGCGCGAGATGCGCACCGGCTACATCGCGCTCCGCGATAAGGTTGTCGAAGGCCTGCGCGGGATTCCAGGCCTGACTTGCGCTTCACCCAACGGCGCATTCTACGCCTATCCCAACGTCAGCCATTACTTCGAGCGCGGCGGATTGAATTCGGCCTCCGATGTTGCGCGCCGGCTCCTGCACGAAGCGCACGTGGTTGTGGTCCCGGGCGAAGGCTTCGGCACGCAGGACCATGTCCGCATCTCGTACGCGGTCTCGACTGAGAACCTGGAGCGCGGCCTGGAGCGCATGCGTAAATTCTTCGCCAACGTGTAAGGCTAAGGGATGACAGGTTGCGAAGAAAGTCGGTTAGTCGCGCGGCCTTTACCTGAACTGTGCATAGGGGGAAGATGTCATCCTGAGCGGAGCGCCCGCAGCGATTTCCGACCCGCTGGTTTTTGCGGGTCGGGCGGGCGCGCAGTCGAAGGATCTGCGTTTGTTCCGCGGTGAAAGCGGCCACTATCAAGACCTCACTCATGCCTGAACTTTACCCACTCTTACTGATGCCCATCTTCGACGAGCGCCCTTGGGGTGTTCGCGATCTTCGTCCGATTTACACGCGCATCGTGAAGGAGCCGATCGGCGAGAGCTGGCTGACCTGGGAAGACAATCGGGTGGCCAATGGGCCGCTTGCCGGGCGCATGCTAGGTGAGCTCTCGAAGCAATACGGCCGCGACCTGGTCGGACAAGCTGCGCGCTTCGCCGATCGCTTTCCGCTGCTGGTGAAGTTTCTCTTCCCCGGCGACAAACTGTCGGTGCAGGTCCATCCCGATGATGAGCAGGCGCAGAAGGTCGGCGAGCCATGCGGAAAAACCGAATGCTGGTACGCCATAAGCGCGCAGCCCGGCGCGCAAGTCGCACTGGGATTGAAGAGTGGCGTGACTCTGGAGCAGTTCAAACAGGCAATCGAAGATACCCGCGCGGAGGAGTTGCTGAACTGGGTGGATGTTCACCAAGGCGACATGATCTATGTTGGCGCGGGAACGGTTCATACCATCGGCGGCGGAATGGTGCTGGTGGAGACGCAGCAGACATCCGACATCACTTATCGCTTGTACGATTACGGGCGCGGACGCGAGCTTCATATCGCGGAAGGCTTGGCGGCGATAAAGTTGCACTCGAATGCAGGTAAAGTGGTCCCTTCTGCAAGTGATAGCGCTGACCTTCTGGTGCGCTCGCCTTTTTTCGAAGTCGGCAAGATCAGGTTGCGAGAAGCGATGCACACAGAAGTCACACCAGCGTCCCCTCATATCTTGGTCGCCTTGGGTGGAGCTGGCATCGTAGAGTCGCCAGGCATGGAAGCCGATCAGCTTCGCTACCGGCGAAGCCGTAGTCATCCCTGCCAGCGTGCGCGGGTACACCGATCCGCCCGCAGTGGGAGCTTGAACTAATGCGGATGTCTTTGCCGACAGGCAACGTTGCGGAGCCGGAGACCGCGCTTGGGCAATCGGTCAGCGCGCCATAATACACTGACAAGAGCGCTCGCTTCGACGAGCGCGAGGAATCGAACTCGGTGGCCACTTCAGGCAAGTTTTCCTTTTATCCTGTCATTCTCGCTGGTGGACGCGGCACGCGCTTCTGGCCCCTGAGCCGTAAGCGCATGGCCAAGCAACTGCTGCCGCTGAACAGCAGCAAGAGCATGATCCAGGAGACGGTCGAACGGCTGTCACCGCTGGCAAAGGCGAACCAGTTCTGGATTATTACGAATCAGGATTTGCGCCCCGCCATCGTGCGCCAGCTCAAGGGTCTTCCCGCAAAACGAATCATTGCCGAACCTGCTGGACGGAACACCGCGCCCGCAATTGGCCTGGCGGCGTTTCTACTGGAGAGAAGCGATCCCAAGGCCGTCATTGGCATGTTTCCCTCCGATCACGTGATCATGGACGAGAAGCGCTTCCGTGAGGACATTGGGCACGCTGCCCGCATCGCGGCCGCCGGCGAGAACATTGTCGTGATCGGCATTTCGCCGACCCGCGCGGAAACTGGTTACGGCTACATCGAGGTTGGCAATCAGGTTGAGAAAGACGTACTCCAGGTGCGACGCTTCACCGAAAAGCCCGTGCCCGAAGTCGCCGAGCAATTCGTTAAAGCGGGAAATTTCTTCTGGAATAGCGGGATGTTTATCTGGAGCTCGCGTACTCTCGCCAATGCCCTCCGCGAACATCTGTCCAACACAGCGCCCCTGCTGGAAGAAATTGCGGCAAGTTACGGAAGTCGCAGTTTCGAGAAGACCTTCGCGAGACTCTATCCCAAGTGCGAAAACATCAGCATTGATTACGCCGTGCTCGAGCCGCGATCCAGGAAGGGCGAAGGCAAGTCCGGCATCTATTGCATTCCTGCGCACTTTGGCTGGAACGACCTCGGCTCCTGGACCGCGCTTTACGAACATCGCAATCAAGGCAAGGATGATGGCGGTAATGTCATCGTCGCCGAGCAGAACTTCACCTTGAATGCCGAGGGCAACTTCATTCACTCCAAGCGCAAGTTCGTTGCGGTCGTAGGCGTGAAGAATTTGGTCGTCGTCGAAACCGATGATGCGCTGCTCATCACCACGCGCGAACATGCACAGGATGTCGGCAAAGTGGTGAAGCATCTGGATGAAAAGAAGCTCAAGCGCCTGGTGTGAAATGGGCAACTAGCAATTAGCAACTAGCAATTAGCCAAAACCTGATGCTTCGCAATTTAAGACAAAGTTGGCGGTTGACGCAGGGGTTCGCGGCTGACGCAGAGGTTCGCAGCACGATGAACCGAGTCCCGCTTGCGGGACGGCCTCATGATAGCCCAGCGCTTCAGCGCTGGGTGGGCTGTGATAATGATTGGGAGCCCCTTGAGGGGCGGCACACGAGCTACGTTTATGATTGGGATTCCGCAATCTCTACGGCTGAGCCTGCGCAAAGATCGGAAAGCAGATCCCTCGTCGGCCTGAAGGCCTCCTCAGGATGACAATATAAAAAGTGAGACCGGGCGGCCGACTGAAGATCGTGCCCTGATACAAAGCTTGGAAGCAAACTCTAATGCCAACTGCAATCAAGTTCGGAACCGATGGCTGGCGCGGCATCATCGCCGACGATTTCACCTTCGACAATGTTCGACGGGTCGGCAACGCGATCGCGACCTACGTCCACAAGAATGAGGATGCCGGCAAAGGACTGGTCGTCGGCTATGACACGCGTTTCGCATCCCAGCGCGCGGCGGAGATCGTCTCGGAAGTCCTCGCCGGTTCCGGCATCGCGGTTCGCCTCTCGGACGACTACACGCCCACGCCAGCGCTGTCGTACGCGGTCAAGAATTTAGCTGCGACGGGCGGCGTGATGATCACCTCCAGCCACAACCCCTTCAACTGGAATGGCGTGAAGTATAAGGCCAGCTACGGCGGCTCCGGGACGCCCGCCATCATGAAGTCAATCGAAGGGGAACTGGATTCGCCACGCCTCGAGCGCAGCGGGGGCAGCGTGACCCTCGCCGACTTTAAGACCTCTTACGTTTCCGCGATCAAAAACTTCGTCGATCTGAAAGCAATCCAGAAAGCCACTTTCAAGTTTGCAGTTGACGTGATGTACGGAGCGGGACGGGGCGTCTTGAAAGGAATCTTTGCCGAGAGTGGGATCGACCACTTGGAGATTCGCGGGGAGCTTAATCCGCTCTTTCCCGGGATCAATCCCGAGCCCATACCGCCGCACATTGCGATGCTGCAGGAAACGGTTGTGCGCGACCACTTCCAGGCAGGTCTAGCCACCGACGGCGACGCTGATCGGCTGGGTGCGGTCGCGGAGGATGGCAGTTTCGTGGATGCGCACAAGTGCTTCAGCGTGATCCTGGAGTGGCTGCTGAAGCGCAAGCAGTGGCCCGGTGAGATTGTCCGTGCCTTCAACACCACGCGCATGATCGACCGCATTGCCGCGAAGTACGGCCGCAAACTGCACGAGTGCGGAATCGGCTTCAAGTACATTTGCGACCTCATGCTGGAGCGCGACATCCTGATCGGCGGAGAAGAATCCGGCGGAATCGGTATTCGCCGCCACCTTCCCGAGCGCGACGGCATTCTGAACTCGCTTCTGCTGGCCAACATCATGGCTGACGAGGGCAAGCCGCTTGGCCAACTGGTGCGCGACCTGCAACAGGAATACGGTGAGCATCACTACGGCCGGCTCGATCTGCACCTGAGCAATCCGGTGAAAGATGAGGCGATGCGCCGTGCCAACGCGAAGCCGGCGACGATCGGCAGCTTCCGCGTGCAGAGAGTCGAAACGCTCGACGGAGTGAAGTTTTTCCTCGACGCTCCGACCCACGGCAACGGAGCCGAAGCGTGGGTGCTGGTGCGCGCCTCCGGAACTGAGCCGCTCCTGCGCATCTATTGCGAAGCCGCATCGCCCGAACTGGTGTCGCAGATTTTGAAGGAAACCGAAAGCTTCGTTGGGGCTGGCCCTCAGCGCGGTGCTGCAATACTGTCGGAGGCGAATGCGAAGTAGCCTGGGCCGAAGATGAGCCGCTGCCTGGTGCGCGCCGCATCATTTCTGGCATACTTGAATCAGGTATTTTGGGGTCGTTTGTTCTCTTAACTCTGAATGTCAATCACTTCAAGTCCGCAACCGGCTGATTCGCCGGAGGTCCGCCGTTACAACCGCATTCAGCGCTGGCTGAGCATGGCCGACGCGGTCATCGGTTTTGCTTTGCTGGTGGTGCTGCTGGTCACCGGATGGACCGGGAAACTTCGCGACTGGTCCTACCTCGGCGCGCACCAGTACTACTTTGTTGCGGTCTTCCTTTACGTGCTGATGTTCTCAATCATCGCCAAGGTGCTCAGCGCGCCATTCGACTTCATCGGCTTCCGGCTGGAGCACCAATACCATCTCTCCAATCAAAAGCTGCGCAGCTGGCTTTGGGATGAAGGCAAAGGATGGCTCGTCGGATTGGCGCTGGGCACGCTCATGGTGGAGATCGTCTACGCGATTATCAGAGTTGCTCCGCAGCGCTGGTGGATCATCGCCTGGGCAGTTTTTGTCGGCCTGTTCCTGTTGATGGCCCAACTGGCGCCTGTGGTGCTCATGCCGATTTTCTACAAGTTCCAGCCGCTGGAAAACGACGGCCTGCGCGAGCGGCTTACCAAGCTTGGCGAGCGTGCGGGCACAAAGGTCCGCGGCGTGTACGAGTGGAAGCTCTCCGAGAAATCGACGAAGGCGAATGCAGCGCTCACCGGATTGGGTTCGACGCGCCGCATCATTCTTTCCGACACGCTGCTGCAGAAGTACAGCGACGACGAGATCGAAGCGGTCCTGGCCCACGAGCTGGGACACCATGTGCGCCGCCACATTCTGAAGGGCATCTTGATGCAGGTTGCAATCACGTTTTTCGGTTTCTGGCTCGTCAACCAGGTGCTGCGGTTCGTCATCGCGAAGGACTGGTTTCCCGTGCTTGATCCCCGGCTGTACGATTTTGCGAACTTGCCTCTCATCGTACTGGTCGCGACCGTCCTGGGGTTTTTGCTGATGCCGGCGCTGAATGCGCTATCCCGCCTCCATGAACGGGAAGCCGACCGTTATGCATGGGAGAACATCCCCGCTGTCGCGCCCTTCATCAGCTCCATGCAGAAGTTGGCGGATCAGAACTTGGCGGAGCGCGAGCCCTCGAAGTTCATCGAATGGCTCTTCCACTCGCACCCCTCGATCGGTAAGCGAGTCGCGGCGGCGCAGGAGTGGGCGAGCAAGCAGCCACAAAGCGCAGCCGCACCCCTTGGTTAGGTTTTCCTTTCGCGCACAATCCTCTCTACTCGCCGCAGGTCTTCTTCGGTATCGACGCCCACCGTGTCGAACGGCGTCTCGGCCACGTGAATTGCGATGCCATGATCGAGAAAGCGCAGCTGCTCGAGGCGTTCGCTACGTTCCAGTTCAGACTCAGGCCACGCGCAAAAGGCATCCAGCGCCGCCTTGCGATAAGCATAGAAGCCAAGATGCTTGAAGTAGCGCACCTGACCACTGCCATCGCGATCGAAAGGAATGGTCGCTCGCGAAAAGTACAGCGCCCTGCCATCCAAGGCAGAAACGACCTTCACCGCATTGGGATTGCTGACATCTTCGGGAGAACATAACGTCTTGAGCGTGCCTACCTCGACGTCACCCCTCTCCATTAGCGCCAGCAAAACGTCAAGATGTTCGCGCCGTGCCAGCGGCTCATCGCCCTGCACGTTTATGTAAACATTCGCCTCAATCGCCTGCGCAACTTCGTGGACGCGGTCCGTACCGCTGCGATGCTGCGACGAAGTCATGCAACACGACCAGGCGTTCTGGCGGCAGACGCCCGCGATCTCATCCGAGTCGGTTGCCACAATGACATCTTGCAACTCGGAGCAGGCGCGAGCGGCCTCGTAGACATAGGCAAGCATCGGGCGACCATCGATTTCGCGGAGGACCTTCCGCGGACAGGCGCGTGGACGCCAGGCGCGCAGGAATGATGGCAATTGCTTTCACTGCCCTAGTTTCAAGGCGCGAAGCGCAGGATGCAAGCGCTGGCTGCAAAGGCCGCTTCACGGTCCAAATCCTGCGGTCCGGTCACCATGGCTTAATTGACCGCAACTAATTGTCAAAAATAGAATCAATAGCTCAGACAAGATCGTGGGGACATCGCATTGCCTCTTTACGAATACCAGTGCAAGAAGTGCCATAGCCTGACCGAGCGAATCCAGAAGTTCTCCGATTCACCCCTGACCGCCTGCCCGCATTGCGGAGGTGAACTGGAGCAATTGCTTTCCGCTCCTGCCATTCAGTTCAAGGGTTCCGGCTGGTACGTGAGCGATTACGCCAAGAAGCCGTCCGGCTCGGGCGCTTCGAAGAGCAACGGCTCAGCAGCGTCGGCCACACCGGAGAGCAAGGCGGAGACTCCCAAGAGCGAGAGCGGGAGCAGCGCCGGCAAGGAGACGGCCAGTCCAAGCAAGGGCAAGTCCGCCGACAAGAAATAGCCCTTCGCTCTTGCGTCTCCCCCGTCGGACATCACAGATGCGTGTGATATACGTCTCAATCTCATGCGTTAGTCGTAGGTCAGGCGGGCGGACAGGCATTAAAATGGCGGTGGGACGAACACTCGTTCGCAATAATTCTTGATAGAGCTTCTTAGCTGGAGGAATAGGTCATGCCAAAAAACGCGTTGACCCTCACGGACCACCGCACCGACAAAACTTATGAAGCACCGGTCGAGCACGGGACCATCCGTGCCATGGACCTGCGGAAGATCAAGACGGATCCCGATGACTTCGGTCTCATGACCTACGATCCCGCATTCATGAACACCGCTTCATGCAAGAGCACCATCACCTTCATCGACGGCGACAAAGGCATCCTGCGTTACCGTGGCTACGATATCGAGACCCTCGCCGAGCACTGCACCTTCCTGCAGGTGGCTTACCTGCTTCTTTATGGCGAGCTGCCGAACGCCCAGCAGGACAAGGATTGGGTCTGGGAGATTACGCACCACACCATGCTCCACGAGACCACCAAGCACTTCATTGATGGCTTCCGCTACGACGCACATCCGATGGGAATGCTGGTGAGTACGCTGGCGGCGCTCTCGACCGTGTATCCCGAGGCGAAGAACGTCCACGACCCCGAGATCCGGCAGAAACAGATTGTGCGCCTCATCGCCAAGATGCCAACCTTGGCGGCGTATTCCTATCGTCATTCGGTCGGCCATCCGTACGTCTACCCGGACAACGATCTCACCTATGCTGAGAACTTCATGAACATGCTGTGGAAGATGACTGAGCCGAAGTACTCGGCGAGCCCGGTCATCGCCCGAGCGCTGGACGTGCTGTTCATCCTGCACGCTGACCACGAGCAGAACTGCAGTTCGACCACCATGCGCGTGGTGGGCAGCTCGCAGGCCGATCCTTATCTCTCGATGGCAGGAGCGGCGTCGGCCCTCTCCGGCCCGCTACATGGCGGCGCCAACGAGGAAGTACTACGCATGCTGGACGAGATCGGCTCAGTCAAGAACATCCCCGCCTACATCAAGCGTGTAAAAGAAGGCGAACTCAAGTTGATGGGCTTCGGACATCGGGTTTACAAGAACTACGATCCCCGTGCCCGCATCATTAAGGCCGTCGCCGACGAAGTATTCCAGGTGACCGGACGCAATACCAGGCTGGACATTGCCCTGGAGCTGGAGCGTATCGCGCTGGCAGACGATTACTTCGTCACCCGCAAGCTCTATCCCAACGTCGACTTCTACTCGGGGATCATTTACCAGGCCATGGGCTTCCGGCCGGAGATGTTTACGGTGCTGTTCGCCATCCCGCGTGCGGCCGGCTGGTTGGCCCAGTGGAACGAAATGATCCAGGACCCGGAGCAGAAGATTGCGCGCCCGCGGCAGATCTACACCGGGGTGGAGCATCGTAAGCTCCAAACAACTCGGGACGAAAAGTCGGCCGTGAAAGTAGGCTGATCACCGACAAGCAGCAAGAGTTGCGTAGGACCTGGGGCAGAGCGATCTGCCCCATTTTTTTGCCACGCGGTAACATCGGGAGAGATGCTCTCGCTGAACCGAGCCCTGCAAAGCCCAAACCGAGACCGGCCACCGGGAGTTGTCGTCGTAGCGGCGGCTTGTGGTGTCGGTAGCGCAATCGCTTTCGTGTTCTCTGGCCTGTTGTTTGCCCACGCTCTGCCCCTCTCTACCGGCGCTTTTCTACTGGGCGGCGGATTGGAACAATTGGGACCGTTCGCGTTCCTGATCTACGGCGCTGTTCTGGCGGGCCTGGCTGTATCCCTGTGGCAACGATGGAAGGGTTCGCGTCGGATAGCGATCGTAGCTGCCGGCGCTGGCGTGGCACTCGCAGTTCCCGCAATGTCCAGTGCCGTCGCCGACGGCCGCGTGCTCGCGATCTCGCGCGAAGGCGCACAGATTATGATCCGCGTAGTGGTGATTTTTTACTTGAGCCAGGAGCCCGTCAAGGAATGGTTCGCCAAGCGTAAACTTGAGCTTGCGAAGGAAGAGCGCAGCGACGATACTACACAGCATCGCGGTAGATGAACTAAGTAAGCAGCCGATTCTGTTCTGGAGGAGCCAATGTTCAAAGGATTTCGAGAGTTCGTCCTGCGTGGCAATGTAGTTGATCTGGCAGTCGGCGTCGTGATCGGCGCGGCCTTCGGAACGGTGGTTACAGCATTTGTCAAAGATCTCCTTACTCCTGTCATCGCCGCCATCGTCAAGAAGCCGGACTTCTCGGGCTTCTTCTTCGAAGTGAACGGCGCCAAGTTCCTCTACGGCGATTTTGTGAATGCGATCATCTCCTTCCTGCTGGTCGCTCTGGCTGTCTACTACTTTGTGGTCCTGCCGGTAAATGCATTGATGAAGCGATTCGAGACACAAGCCCTTCCCGACAAGAAAAAATGTCCGGAGTGCGAGAGCGACGTGCCCATCACCGCGCGCCGCTGCGCCTTCTGCACCTCGCAGATTGCGTGAGTTGCTGATCAAGCGACGGCGTGTGCACACGAGCGCCCTGTTAGTTTGAACTCCGCCGGCGGCCTGCAAATCGGCTGATTTCCGGGCATCCGAATCGAAGTGTTGTGGGTCCCCCCAGCTACTCTTCTCACACGTCTGCAACCCATTGAAACTGAGTGGTTTATGGCCGTATAAAGCGGTCGCGAACGAGGCTGCTTTATGCTACAATCAGAACATACCGCCACACCCTTAAGTTGTTGACTTTTATAGTAGATAAGGGTTGTCAGAGGAAGGTAAACGGACCCTTCGCGGCGTCCGTGTGTGAGCAACGGTAACGCACGCACGATGCGTCGCCGTTGGAATGGAGCAGGATGTCCCCGAAAGATTCTGAGTCCGCCGCAGCTGCGGCCCCTGAGAACAACAAGCCTCTCGCGGTTCCCAACGAAAAAGTCACCCAGAAAAATGGGAAGAACGGCAATAGTAAATCGGATGGAGAGTACACCGCCGATTCGATCAAGGTGCTGGGCGGCATGGAAGCGGTGCGCAAGCGTCCCGCCATGTACATCGGATCCACGGGCGAGCTAGGATTGCATCATCTGGTGTACGAAGTGGTGGACAACTCAGTGGACGAAGCGCTCGCAGGATACGCCGACCACATCGACGTCACCATTCACATCGACAACTCCATCACCGTGGTAGATAACGGGCGAGGCATTCCGACGGAAGAGATGGACGTGGACGGCGAGCGCTTGCCCGCTGCCCAAGTCGTGATGACGGTGCTGCACGCCGGCGGAAAATTCGACACCTCCACCTACAAAGTTTCAGGCGGGCTGCACGGCGTGGGCGTGTCGTGTGTGAACGCTCTTAGCCATCTGCTGGAGCTTGAGATCTGGCGCGAAGGCTCGGTGTGGGAGCAGAGCTATTCCAAAGGCGAGGCCACCACCAAGCTGAAGAAGACTGGTACCACCAAGAAGCGTGGAACTAAGGTCCACTTCCTCCCCGACAAGGAGATCTTCACCGCCACGGAATACAACTACGACACGCTGGCCCAACGCTTGCGCGAGATGGCCTTCCTGAATAAAGGGCTGCTCATCACCCTTACCGACGAGCGCGTCACCGACCAGAAGAGCGGCGAGCCCAAGCGTGCGGAGTTCAAGTACAACGGCGGCATCGCGGAGTTCATCAAGCACCTGAATCGTGGCAAGAGCGTGCTCCACGACAAGCCGATCTACATGGAGGCCGAGCGCGACAACGTGGCCATGGAGATCGCGCTGCAGTACAACGACGGCTACTCCGAGACGGTGTTCAGCTTCGCCAACAACATCAACACGGTTGACGGCGGCAGTCATCTCTCGGGCTTCCGCACCTCGCTGACGCGCACCATCAACTATGCCGGACAGCAACTCGGTTTGTTCAAGGACGTGAAAGAAAATCTCGCCGGGGACGATGTGCGCGAAGGGCTGGTGGCCGTGGTGAGCGTGAAGCTACCGCAGCCGCAGTTTGAAGGACAGACCAAAGGCAAGCTCAACTCCGACATCGCGGGTACCGTCCAGGCATTCGTCAATGAACGGCTGGGCGCCTTCTTCGAACAGAACCCTTCCGTCGCCAAGAAGATCATCAACAAAGCCATTGAAGCAGCGCGTGCCCGCGAAGCAGCGCGAAAGGCGCGCGATCTGACTCGCCGCAAAGGAGCTCTCGACGGCGGAGGCCTGCCGGGCAAGCTGGCCGACTGTTCTGAGCGCAATCCCGATCGCTGCGAGGTTTATCTGGTCGAGGGTGAGAGCGCAGGCGGCACCGCCAAGCAGGGACGCGACCGTCGCTTCCAGGCGATTCTTCCGCTGAAGGGCAAGATCCTGAACGTGGAAAAGGCACGCTACGACAAAATGCTCGGCCACGAAGAAATCCGCGCCATGATCACCGCGATGGGAACGGGCATCGGCAAGGACGACTTCGATGCCTCGAAGTTGCGCTACGGCAAGATCATTCTGATGACCGACGCCGACGTGGACGGTTCGCACATCCGGACCCTGCTGCTCACGTTCTTCTTCCGGCACATGCAGGAGCTCATTAAGCGCGGCAACATTTACATCGCACAGCCGCCGCTCTATCGCATCAAGAAGGGCAAGTTCGAGCAGTACATCAAGAACGACGCCGAGTTCGTGCGGGTCATGGTCAAGCGCGCGGCCGACGGCCTGGTTGTCCGCTATGGCGAGGGCGCAGCGGTCCTGGAAGGCGCTCCCCTGACCAAGTTCATGACCACGCTGAACGACTTTATCGGTTTCTTCGATAAGGTGGACAAGCGCACTCGCGACGAGAAGATCACCGAGCTTCTTCCTAAGGCAGACCTGGCCAAGCGCGTTGACTTCGAGGGCGACAGCAAGAGTGCCCCCAAAAAGCTCACCGCGTTGGAAAAGGCGCTGAAGGGGATCGCCAAGGAACGCGACATCAAGTCGGTGAAGTTGCGCTTCGAGGAAGAGCACAGCCTGTGGGAGTGCGTCTTCGTGAACTCGCAGGGCGCCGAACATGTGATCAATTGGGAACTGGCGTCTACGCCCGAGTACCGTCAGATGATGTCCAAGTACAAGCAGATCGAGCTGTACATGCAGCCGCCGTATTACATTGAGAGCGTCAAGAAGGACGCCGGCAGCAATGGCAAGGAAGAACTGAGCGACGCCGAGCGCGCCGACCAGGAGAAGGCCGAGCAGAAGAGCCCCAAGACCTCCAAGCGCAAGACAGAAGCGGCCACGGTCGAGAAGGGCTCGGCGCGCGAACTGTTTGATTACGTGCTCAACGAGGGCCGCAAGGACTACACCATCCAGCGCTACAAGGGTTTGGGCGAGATGAGTTCGCAACAGCTCTGGGAGACGACGATGGATCCCGAGCGTCGTACGCTGCTGTCCGTGAAACTCGAGGACCTGACCGAGACCGAGACCATCTTCACCACGCTGATGGGCGAAGACGTTGAGGCCCGGCGCAAGTTCATCGAAGACAATGCGCTGGAAGTGAAGAACCTGGATATCTAGGGCTGCTCCCAATAAGGGTAGAGCCGCGCTTCAGCGCTGCGTCCACTGCCGCTAGATGAATCGCTTGAGCCACTGCGGTCAAATGACACAGTGGCTCAAGCTTTTTTGGTATAAGGGAACTGTGGACGCCAGCCTGAAGGCTGGCTCTACCGCGCTCCCATGGCCGTGCCCGATAATTTTGCCCAATAGGTTATGCACAAACCCCCGCCGTTGTAGCACAATAGAGCTTCGTATCACCAAATGCTTTTCGGGGGCACCATGGCGTTCGCGCAAAACCGTGGCACTAATCCACCATCGTTGGAACTTCGTACAGTTGACCGTCTAACCCTTGGCTTGATCGGAATGGGAGTCATATTCGCTTCCCTGGGAGCCGGCGAAGCTGTCTACCGGCTAGCTTTCTTCGATTTCGATGGAGCCACCGACCGTCTCCCGATCGAAATGTTGTTCGGGCTGATGTTCGCGTGGATGACTACGAAGGTGGCGCGAAAGATCTACCAGAACCGCATGGAGACCTCCGCCAGGATCAATTTGATCTGGGACAGGAACCACAAGATTCGTCACGCCGTTGAGGCCATCACTCCCGTGCCGCATCCCGCCAACCATCAGGCGATCCGGGTGATTCGTGAAGAAGTCGACCGCATCGAGGGCGCCCTGACCGACATCCTGCCACGATAACGCACCTGAAGACCGGTCGCAGAGCGCGGTGTTCGTCGGTCGCTAACGATTTCCACGACACTTTCTTCGGTGTTGTATCCGGCCTGACTTAATGCTGCGTATCGCTCTTCCTCTCACCAGGCAACTTTCGCCTCCAGCAGCACCGTCGTGTTACAACAAAAGCTCATGTCACGTTCGGGTATTCTCCGCCGAGTGGGCGTACCGCAAATAGCGGCGTTGCTTCTGCTCCTTGTTTTCCTTGCGCAATGTCTGTGGTTCTCGGCGCACGTCCCGTTGTCGGCCATGGAAGGCAACTACGTGGAGGCTGGGCTGCTCCACCTTGAGCGCCTGTCGAGTGCCAGCACCAGCGAGCGCTCGCCGTTGGTGCCGCTACTGGCTGGAGTTGCAGCCCGCATCAGCGGCGGCGAAACGCACTACGTGCGGCTCGACCACTACCGCTTCTGGATTCGCCTGCCGTTCCTATTGGCAGGGCTGTTTCTGGGCGCCTCGCTGTGGTATGTCGCGCGTCGTCTTTACGGCAACATCGGCGGCTACATCGCGCTCGGACTTTATTGCTTTTCGCCCCTGATGGTGGCATCGACGAGCCAGGCGGACGCTGAGATTGTCGGCGCATGGGGAGCGTTTGGCCTGGTTTTCACGTCCATCGCGGTGGCCCACACTCTGTATGCTCCCCGTGAAGTCGTGCTTTGGAATTGGCGGCGAATGCTGCTGATGGGGCTTTCCATGGCCATGTGCATTGGCGCTCAGTTCTCTCTCTGGATCTTGCTGGTTCCGGTGCTCGCGTTCATGATCTGGGTCGGCCACGTGCGCCGCGGTGCCGCCCTGGTGATCTTCGCGACGGCGTGCGTTATCGGGCTGGTCCTGCTGTGGGCCCTCTACAGCTTCCGCCCGATGGCTTTTGGCAGGGCGCTGCGCCGCCGCGGACTGGCTGGCAATTCCCTCGCAGTCCTTCTCGTGGAACGCCACGGCTCCGCTGCTGGCAAGCTTCTTCCTGCAAAACGGCGTCGGCCTGGTTCTGCTGCTGTTGGTCACGCTGGTAGCGTTCGCGGTCTGGAAGCGAACGCGATTCTTTGGCACAGCAGCGCCGCTCCTCACCGGACTTCTGCTGGTGGTTCTGGCATTGCGTCTGCACTTCGCCGGTTTCACCTTTCTGTTCGTGGCGCTTCCTTTCCTCATTTTGTTCATGGCCGGGGTGTCCACCGACCTGCTGCAAAGCCGCTATGCCGTTGTGGCGAACGCCGTGATCGTCGGCGTGCTGATCGCCAACGCCATGATCGACATTTACGGTCTGCTCCATCTAACATCTCGAAGCCGATAGAAACTTCCCTGCATCTAATGGGTTGGACTAGACTGAAGGGTACATGAGGGGCGCAAGCCAAACCGGCTGGTCGAGGGGCTGCCATTCCTTTACGTGGCTCGCAATGTTCCTGGCCCTTGCGTTGGGGTCTTGCATCGTGCTCGCCACACCATCGTACGGCCAGGCGCGCGGTATCCCGCCACCATCGGTCACCTCGATGGGCAACGGTCATTTCCTGGGGTTTCCGCCTCCTAGCGTGACATCCATGGGACCCAACAGGTATGGCTATGGAACGCATCATCATCAGCCCTATTCGAATGGAACTTACCGCGGCTACGGATACTCCCGCGGAGGTTGGGCCTATGCAGCTCCTTACTACTACATCCCTCTTGGCAGTTACGGCTACGATTACGATTACGTAGGTGGGCCTGATCTGTACTCTGGGCCGCCCACGGGCCCGAACGATCCGAATCTGCACATGATCGTGGAACAGCCGCCAGCGCAAGCGTATCGGCCCCCAGCGGAGGACGTGCAGGCCGAAGTGGCACCACCGCAGCCTCCGCCATTGGAGCCACCCTCCACCGCGAGGGATGCCAAGTCCCCCGAGCCGACGGTCCTGGTTTTTCGCGATGGCCACCAGCAGGATGTAACCAACTACGCGATCATGGGACAGACGGTTTACGTTCTGGATGAACGCACCCAGAAAATTCCGCTCGCCAATCTCGATGTCCCGGCTACCGTCAAGGCCAATGATGATCGCGGTATGGAGTTCAAGATTCCTGCGGTCCAACGCCCCGCACAGAAAAAAGATTCAGACCTCCAACCTAAGAATGCGCCAAACGAAAGCGCGCCACCTCCACCCAATGTGGCTTCCGTTCTGCCCTAACGGCTCTGAGTTAGTACAACTCCAATCGCAGTTCGGGGTGTTCCACCCACCATTTCTTTGAGCCGCCGAAATGACCGGGGCAAGCCACCCTAACCTGCTGTAAATACTACACTTATATCCTTCCGCGGCCTTCGTTACCGTGATATAATTTGCATTGCTCTTCATTCGGACAAACTCCAGAAATTGCAATCACTTGCAGGCAAATCGGCGGGCCTCCTAAGCGAGTTCTGAGGCGCCATTTCACGTCCTGAAACAGAGCATATTGCGAGTTTCTCACCGCACGAAAGAAGGAAAAGCCGAAGCCACCGGCTGACGGCTGAGAGTTAACATGGCAGACGATCCCAACCAGCAATTGCCGCTCGATCCCACTGGCCCTAACGCGGGCAATGTGCAACCCGTCAACATTGAAGAGGAGATGCGGCGCTCGTATCTCGATTATTCGATGTCCGTCATCATCGGCCGCGCTTTGCCCGATGTGCGCGACGGCCTCAAGCCCGTGCATCGTCGCATTCTGTACGCCATGCACGACATGGGAGTGCTGCACAACCGCAAGCACATGAAGTGCGCCGGCGTCGTCGGTGAGTGCCTGAAGAAATATCACCCGCACGGCGACAGCGCGGTCTATGACGCGATGGTGCGTCTGGCCCAGCCCTGGAGCCTGCGCTATCCGCTGATCGATGGCCAGGGCAACTTCGGTTCGGTTGATGGCGATCCTCCGGCCGCCTACCGGTACACCGAATCACGCATGAGCGAGATCGCCGAAGAGTTGCTGGCCGACATCGACAAAGACACGGTCGACTTCGTCGCCAACTTCGACGACACCACGGTGGAACCGATGGTGCTGCCGACGAGGATTCCCAACCTTTTGGTAAACGGATCGAACGGTATCGCCGTTGGAATGGCGACCAACATTCCTCCGCATAATCTGACGGAGATCGTAGACGCGTGCATCACGCTGGTGAACAACCCGCACGCCACCCTCGCCGACTTGTTGAAGCACGTGCAAGGCCCGGACTTCCCGACCGCCGGATACATCTACGGACGCGCCGGCATTACCGAGGCCTATCGCACCGGACGCGGACGCTTCATGATGCGCGCCAAGGCCGCCATCGAGCACCTTACCAAGGACAAGGACGCGATCATCGTCACCGAGATCCCCTACCAGGTCAACAAGGCCAAGCTGATCGAACGCGTTGCCGAACTGGTGAACAACAAGGTGATCGACGAAATCAGCGACATTCGCGACGAGAGCGACCGCGACGGCATGCGCATTGTGATCGAGCTGAAGCGCAGCGCCGAGCCCCAGATCGTGCTCAATCAGCTCTTCAAGCACACCTCGATGCAAGAGAGCTTCAGCATGATCTTCCTGGCTGTAGTCAACAATCAGCCCAAAGAGATGGGACTGGTGCAGGCCATCCAGCACTTCG
Organism: uncultured Acidobacteriaceae bacterium; assembly: GCA_963840905.1. GTDB lineage: Bacteria > Acidobacteriota > Terriglobia > Terriglobales > Acidobacteriaceae > Bog-257. The sequence continues at coordinate 528,320 of CAWJAO010000002.1, read as the reverse complement.
TCGATCACCGCATCGATGTAGTGCGGCGCCGCACCGCCTATCTGTTGATGAAGGCGCGCGAGCGCGAGCATGTTCTGGAAGGCTACCAAGTGGCGTTGGATCGCGTTGATGACGTGATCCGCATCATCCGTGGCAGCGAGAACCGTGCCGAGGCCCGGACGAACCTGGTCGACTATTTCACCGGCAAGACCGTCAACGTCTCGGAAGGAAAGGGAACGCTGGGTAAGCCAGCAACCCTGAAAGGCGTGGTTCCCGCTACGCTCACGCGTCCCTTCGACACTGTTCAAGCCGATGCCATCCTGGAATTGCAACTGCATCGTTTGACCCGGCTGTCGATTGACGAAATCCTGAAGGAATTGGGCGAGGTTCGTGGCCGCATAGCCGAATACGAGTCGATTCTCGCCAGCGAAAAGAAGCTGCGTGGCGTCATCGTCAAGGAGCTCGAAGAGATCAAGAAGAAGTACGGTGATGCGCGACGCACCATCATCCAGGACGAAGCAGTCGAGATCAGCCTGGAAGACCTGATCGCGGACGAGCAGGTAGCGGTGACGGTCAGTCACTCTGGGTATCTGAAACGCACTCCGATTTCGACCTATCGCCAGCAGCGTCGGGGCGGGACCGGACGCAAAGGCATGAGCACGCGCGAGGAGGACTTCGTCGAATATCTCTTCGTGGCGTCCACGCACGACTATATCCTGGTGTTCACCAACAACGGTCGTGTCTATTGGCTCAAGGTGTACGAGATTCCCGAACTAAGTGCGGCCGGCAAGGGCAAAGCCGTCGCCAGCCTGGTGTCATTGCAACCCGGTGAAAGTGTGCGGGCGCTCCTCGCCATTCGCGATCTGGAAGAGGAAGGCAAGTATGTTTTCTTCGCCACGCGCAGCGGAACGGTGAAGAAAACGCCGCTCAAGGACTTCAGCAATGTGCGCTCGAATGGCATCAACGCCATCGGCATCGAGAAGGAGGACGAGCTCGTGGCCGCCAGCTGTACTGACGGCAGCCAGATCGTTTTCCTGGCGAGCCATGACGGCAAGGCGATTCGATTCGAGGAGGAAGACGTACGGCCCATGGGTCGTCAGGCCTACGGCGTCCGCGGCATGAGGCTGGGCAAAGGCGATTACATTGTGGGCATGGCGATCACTCCTAAGGCGGGGGCAAAGGCCAAGAACGGCGAACCGCGCGATGCCAACCTCATCCTTTCGGTCACCGAGCAAGGCTACGGCAAGCGTACCGACGTGGATGAATACCGTCTGCAGGCACGTGGTGGCGGGGGCGTCATCAACGTGAAGACCACGGCGCGCAATGGCAAAGTCGTATCCATCATGCTGGTGAACGAAGAGTCGGAGGTGATGGTCATCAGCCAGTTCGGTAAGATCATCCGCATTGGCGCCAACACCATCCGCGAATGCGGACGCTCGTCCCAGGGCGTGCGCCTGTTGCATCTGGAGCAGGACGACCGCGTGGCCGCCACTTCGGTCATCCCGCCGGAAGAGGTCAGCGAGAATGGCGAGGCCGGGTTGTTGGTGCAGTAAGCCAGACAGGCTGCGGAAAAACTTAACTTGCGAGCGTTCTGTATCAGGGCACGATTTCAGTCGTGCCGATAAGCTCTTTATTTTTCATCCGGAGCGGACTTTTAGCCCTCGAGAGATCCTCCGTTTTGAATTTTCCCGCAGCCTGTAGAACCGTTACAGAGGCTATCCCCACCACAGGTTCCTCTGGGGTGGGGATTTTTAGCGGATGACGTGGATGCGGACACCCCATTTGATTCCTTTCCAGGTCTTGTCGGCGGTGTAGACCGGGGCCTTGAGCGCCATTCCCAACGCCAGGCAGGCACGGTCTCCAAGTGACAAGCCGAGGTGTCGGGTTAGAGTGACCAGACTGCCGGCGATCTTGGCGTGCTCTTCATTGAACGGCACGGCTTCCCGGATCGGGCTGGTGGTATCTTCCCAAGCTTCGACAGGAGTCCAGCCGCGACTCACCAGCTTGGCTTGTACCTCAGCGAGATTCACCGTACTGGCGATGGCGCCGGCTAGCAGCTCAGGAGTGAGTTTCTCTTGTCCGGCCTCTCCGTGAATGACCGCGAGGATCGCGGAAGCATCGAGCACAATCCTATTCATGCTTCGCTGCCTCGCGGCGCTCGGCGAGCAGCTCGTCGACCAGTGAGGTGTCAGGCCTCAAATACCGCTGGGCACGACTCCGCGCCCGCTGGATGCGTCGTTGCTGGGTCGTGATCCGCAACTCATCGTCTTGAATCCGCAGAACGACTTCATCACCAGCCTCGATGCCAAGTGCCTTACGAAATGCCGCGGGAATGACAACTCGGCCGTTTTCGTTCACTTTCACCAGGACCTTATCTTCCATGTCACATTTCCTTATGTGTGACATAGTAGCAGAAACTGTCACAGTCCCGTCGGGGAACCTGGTTCGAGTAGAATTTGACTGTCACCAAACTTCTTTGTGGGGGTGAGCTTGGACAAGGTCAATCTGGCGCACAAGTTCTCATTGTTTACCGAGCACTACCAACCCAAAATTGTAGGCGAGGTAAACGACGCCTATGTAAAACTGGCCAAGCTGCAGGGCGACTTCATGTGGCATCACCATGACAACGAAGACGAACTATTCCTGGTGGTAAAAGGCGCGCTGCGCATGCGAGTTCGCGAGAACGGCGGCGAACGTGAATTCACTGTGCATCCGGGTGAGTTCATCATCGTCCCGCGCGGGGTCGAGCACCTTCCTTCCGCCGACGAAGAGACGCACCTCATGCTGCTGGAGCCGAAGACCACGCTCAACACCGGCAACCTGCAGAACGAGCGAACGTTGCCCGAGTTGCAGCGAATCTAAGGCTGTGATCGCTTCTTCACTTGTCCTACATTGTGGGGGAGCGCCTGGAGCATCTCGCGCACCGTGCGCTTAAGGATGGGATGCCGCAGGTCGGGCGCGATCTCGGACAGCGGGTCCAGCACGAATCTCCGCTCATGCATCGCCACGTGTGGCACGTCTAACTGCGGCGTGTGAATCACCGAATTGCCAAACAGCAGGATGTCAATGTCGATGGTGCGCGGACCCTTCGGCTGGCTGCGACGGCGGCCCATCTGCTGCTCAATGGCCAGAGTCTTCGACAAAAGCAACTTCGGCATCAACTCAGTGCGGAGCGCCACTGCACAGTTGAGAAACCACGGCTGCGCTGTGAACTCCACCGGCTCGGTTTCATAGAACGACGATACCGCAACCACTTCGCCAAGCTCGGCAAGCTTGCCAATCGCCGCGCGCAGGTTGGCCTCGCGGTCGCCCACGTTCGACCCCAGCGAAAGATAAACCATCTTTTCCACGCTTGTATGGTAGCGCGAGTCGATCTCTTGGATAGTGATGCTGGAATGGTGCCTGGCGCAGGCGAGACGAAAAGACTAGTCCGCTGCAGCGAGAGGTTCGGCCGGCCAATCGGCCACCGCAGCATCGTCGAGGGTCACTTCCTCCGCGTAGCTGGGATCGCGCAGGATGCGGGAGACGATGGCGGTATGCATGGCGTGTCCGGCGCGATCGGCTTTGACATAGCCCAGAATGCGCTTGCCAAATAATGCCAGGTCCCCAATGAGGTCCAGCACTTTGTGACGTACGAACTCGTCCGCGTAGCGGAGCGGTGGATTGTCGATACCCGCAGGAGTGAGCACGATGCAGTTCTCGCGCGAGGCGCCGCGGATGAGACCCATGTTCAGCATCGCATGTTGTTGCTCGATGAAGCCAAAGGTCCTCGCCGAGGCGATTTCCTTGACGTAGCTGCCGTTGGAAAGCTCAACCTGGAATTTTTCGCTGCCAATCAGGGGATGCGGAAAGTTAATGGCGTAGCTCACTGAGTAGCGTTCCGCCGGGTACACTCCGATGAACTTATCGGCTTCCTGCATTTCGTAGGGACGCAGAATCTTGAGGTAGACGCGTTTGCGTCGTTGCTGACGAAGGCCGGCCTGCGTGATCATTTCGACGAACGGCAGCGCGCTGCCGTCGAGGATGGGAAGTTCGAGGTTGTCGAGCTCCACGATGGCGTTGTCGACTCCCATCCCGATGAATGCCGACAGCAGGTGCTCAGTCGTGGAGATGAGCACGCCCTTCTTCATCAAGCTGGTGGCGTAACTGACTTTCGCAACGTTGCGACTGCTGGCTTCCACTTCGAAGCCATCAAGATCGGTGCGACGAAAAACAATGCCGGTGCCGGTGGGAGCAGGCAGGATGCGCAGGTGAACCGGAGCTCCGCTATGGAGACCAACCCCACTGCATTCGACGGGATTTCGAGTTGTTCTTTCGTAGACCAAAAGAGAAAGACTAACGGGGCGCAGATAACAAGATTACAGGTTCAGCAAGACTCCTGTTGTTGTATTTCTGCAACAGCGGGTGTCGGAATAAGCACGTCGCGGACAACAATACAATTGTCCATAGCGCTTCTAACTAGCTTAGATTAAGCGATTTAGGTAATGTCAACCAGATCTTAGGCGGACCGGAAGCTGAGTCTGGCTCTGAGGTTTACTGAAAGGGGTCCCGCGAAGCGAGAGAGGCTGAGACGACTGATTTGTCAGGACGGGTATTGGAGAGATGATCTTCCGCTTGTGCTCCTTGCGAGTCCATGGTTCGGGATCACGACATTTTTTCGAGACACGGAGTAGCAGAGAGCGCCCAAACGATTATGGTGTCCCAAATCCGAACCACTGGACTCGACTCGATCAGGTTAAGGTGGACTTTCGCAGGACTCTAGATAGAATGCTCCATTCCAGTCGATTTCAAAAATGTGACCGATCGACTGGAGCCGACGACCGAAGCGGCAACGATAGCGACGAGAGGAGGTTCCATGATTGTTGGTGTTCCCCGTGAGAGTTTTCCGGGGGAGCGGCGCGTGGCGCTTACACCGGCGGTGATCCCCAGCTATGCCAAGGCGGGTGTGGAGGTCGTGGTCGAGACCGGCGCCGGTATGGAAGCCGGATACCCTGATTCCCAGTACGTCGACAAGGGCGCAAAGATCGTCGGCACGCGCGCGGAAGCATTCAGCGCCGACGTCGTCGTGCAGGTCCTTTGCTACGGCTCAAACGACAAGACTGGCGCTACCGATTTGCCCCTTCTTCGCCGCGGGCAAGCTTTGATCGGATTTCTTCGGCCACTTGGCGATGTGCAGACCGTGCAAGCGGTCGCGGGGACCGGCGTCTCGGCTTTGTCGGTGGAGCTGATGCCCCGTATCACGCGCGCGCAAAGTATGGACGCCCTCTCCTCGATGGCAACCATCGCCGGCTACAAGGCTGTCGTACTTGCCGCCGATACGCTGCCCCGGATCTTTCCCATGCTGACGACCGCAGCGGGCACCATCACGCCATCGCGAGTGCTGGTGATCGGCGCCGGCGTCGCCGGTCTGCAAGCCATCGCGACCGCCCGCAGGCTCGGAGCGGTGGTGTCGGCTTACGATCTGCGTCCGGCCGTCAAGGAGCAGGTGCAGAGTCTCGGAGGACGGTTCGTTGAACTTCCGATCGAGGCTGCTGACGCCCAGGATGCCGGTGGCTATGCGAAGGCGCAAGACGAATCGTTTTATCAGCGCCAGCGCGAATTGCTCGGCAAGGTAGTTGCCGAGAGCGACGTTGTAATCACCACTGCCGTCGTTCCTGGCAAGAAGTCGCCGATCCTGGTGACCAAGGAGATGGTCGCCGCCATGGCGCCGGGCTCCGTCATCATAGATCTGGCGGCGGAGCGCGGAGGCAACTGCGAGCTGACCCGGACCGGCGAGCAGATCGTGGAACACGGGGTCACCATCATTGGGATGATCAACCTGGCCAGTACAGTTCCGTACCACGCCAGCCAGATGTACAGCAAGAACATCACGAACTTCCTGTTACACATGGTGAAGGATGGAAAGCTGGTTCTGGACTTGCACGACGAAATTACCAGCAGCACTCTGGTCACGCAGGGAGGCGAAGTGGTGAACCCACGAGTGCGGGAGTTCTATTCGATGCCTGCCCTGGTTTCTGAATCGAAGGAGGCGAGCTAATGGTCAAGGCTGACCTGATCAACAGCCTGTACGTCTTCATACTCGCGGCATTTATCGGATTTGAAGTGATTCGCCGCGTATCTCCGCTGCTGCATACTCCCCTGATGTCACTGACCAACGCGCTGGACGCAATCGCGGTCGTCGGCGCCATCATTCTGGCAGGTGAGCACAAGAGCACGCTGGCAACGGTGCTGGGCACGATTGCCATCGTGGCCGCCACCAGCAACGCCGTAGGCGGCTTCATCATTACCGATCGCATGCTCAAGATGTTCAAATCCAGCCGGACCCAGAAGCCATGATCCCATCGACCGAAACTGTCATTGAGATCACCTACATCGTTGCTGCCGTCCTCTTCATCCTGGCGTTGAAGTGGCTGAGTTCGCCAACCACCGCGCGGCGCGGCGTTTGGGCGGGCGAGGTGGGAATGGTGCTGGCCATTGCCGGCACGCTTCTGCATCAGGGCATCGTTGACTACAAATGGATCGCCATCGCGCTGGTTCTGGGTGCGATTATCGGCGTCCCGCTTGGTAACGTCGGAATGACCGCCGTTCCGCAACGTACTGCGCTGAGTCATGCCTTCGGAGCGCTTTGCGTAACGCTGGTGGGAACCGCGGAGTTCTACCTGCGGGCGCCCAATGTTCCGCCGTTCATGATGTCAGTGCTTTCGCTGGAAGTCATTCTGGGCTCACTGACTTTCACGGGCAGCCTGATGGCCGCGGGTAAGCTTCAGGAAATCCTGCCGCAGCGGCCCATCACATACAAGGGCCAGAATTTCGTCAACCTGGGTCTGCTGGCAATCTCGATTGGAATCGCAGTGTATCTCGTGCTTCATCCCGACGCCATCTACCTGTACCCGGCGATTGTGGTGATTCCCTTGATTTTCGGCGTGATGATGATCGTCCCCATAGGCGGCGCTGACATGCCGACGGTCATCTCGTTGCTGAACTCTTACGCCGGGCTGTCCGCAGCCGCGATGGGATTCGTTCTCAACAGCAAGCTTCTGATCGTGGCAGGCGCTCTCGATGGTGCCTCAGGCTTCATTCTGTCCGTCAACATGTCCAAGGCAATGAACCGGTCATTTACCAATGTCCTGTTCGGCGCATTCGGACAAGTGCAACCCGCTGGCTCGGCGGCGATCGAGGCCCGCACAGTGCGAAGCGCGACACCGGAAGAAGCCGCTGCGATTCTTTCGGCCGCCAACAAAGTTGTAATCGTTCCGGGCTATGGTATGGCGGTCGCGCAGGCGCAGCACAAGGTTCGCGAACTCTATGACGCGCTGACGAAGAAAGGCGTGGACGTGAAGTTCGGCATTCATCCGGTTGCCGGCCGTATGCCCGGCCACATGAATGTCTTGCTGGCGGAAGCCGACATCCCGTACGACAAGCTGCTGGACATGGAAGAAGTGAATGCCGATTTTCCGCAGACCGATGTCGCGCTCGTCATTGGAGCCAACGACGTCACCAATCCGGCCGCTCGCAGCGACGCTGGAAGCCCAATCTACGGCATGCCCATTTTGGACGTCGACAAAGCGCGTACGGTCATGGTGATCAAGCGCAGCATGAGCCCGGGATTTGCCGGGATCGACAACCCTCTCTACTACCTCGACAACAATCTGATGCTATTCGGAGACGCCAAAGCGTTTGTCGGCTCCATCGTCCGGGAAATCAGCGGCGGAGGCGGTCACGGTTAACGGCACGGAACTTCGCGTTTGGGTGTAGCGTATTTAAGGAAAGGAGGAATCATGTTGACCTTCCTTCTTTGGTGCATCCTGTTGTTCTTCTGCTGGCCCCTGGCGCTTCTAGTGCTGGTTCTGTACCCGTTAGTATGGTTATTGCTGTTGCCGTTCCGGCTTCTGGGATTTGCTGTCGAAGGAGTGCTGGAACTGCTGAAGGCCATCATCCTGCTTCCAGCCCGGATATTGCGCGGACCACGCCGCGCCTTTTAGGTCCGATCTGCCCGCAAACATACGTGAGACAGAAAACCCGGAGCCTTCGCTCCGGGTCTGTTTCCTTCGTGGGCGCTGCGGCTACTTCATCGCGACAGTCACAGTTTCGAGAAGGCCGTTCGCGGCCATCTTCACTTCCTTCTCGCGCTTCGACTCGGCAAAGCCGACGCCGTAGTGGCTATCGCCGTACCAGATCTGGGTCAGGAAGTACTGGTCGCCATACTTGTGGAATACCAGCTTCGGGCTCTGCTCCTTGGACGCTTGCACCGCAATCTGTCTCAACAGTAACTGGCGGTGGTTCGTTTCCAGGTTCCGTACCTCAAGGGCTTGGCCACTCTGCGCGATGATCTCGTAATTGCCCGCCGGCATCGCTTTGTCTTGCAGGCTGAAGGCAAAAGGCACATTCGCGTTGACCCGGGACTGTGCTTGGACGAAAGGTACGCTAACGATCAGAGCGGCCGCGAGCATCGCGAGGGCCCCGTAGAAATTACGCTTCATAAATCCTCCTCGGGGGCTCCTGTCTTGGGAACCCAGATTGATTTGGTTTACAGCCGCTCCCTTCTTTGCCGGAAGCTTGCTGTGACGTGTTGAGATATTGCAAAGCTGATGCCAATCTCAACCTGATTTCGAGTGACGTTCCTTCTCTCATATTTGCAATGAGTTGCGGCCGAAGAGAATAAGCGGCACATTTCTCGGCCCCGTATTTGGCGGGCTGGCTGTATCTGAAAAGATAGGGCGACTATCCATTGCATTAGCCGCCTTTCCGTTTTCAGATTAATTCCGTGGATTCGTGCGGACTGCTAAACTAGCAACCCGGAGGCGGTTCGTGGATTCCAGAGTTGTGGTGGTTTCGGGTGCAGCGAAGGGCACCGTGGTACGGCTCACGGGCAGCCAGTTCTCCGTGGGACGCGATTCCGCCAACCACCTTTGCCTGCACGACCGGGCGGTCTCGCGAAGGCATTTTTCCATCAGCGAAACTGATGCCGCCTTCCACCTGGTTGACCTGGACAGCCATAACGGCACCTTCGTAAACGGCATCCCGGTACGGCGAAAGCTGCTTGGCCATGGCGACACCATTCGTGTAGGCCATTGCGAGCTGGTCTTTCTCATCGGGGAAGACGACCGCCTGGTTTCACGGATTGTGCAGTTCCGCGACGAGTCGCCGGCCGATCTTCTGACTACGACGAGCACAAATCACTTGCCATCCGCCTCCCACCTGGGCACCGACGTTGGCCGGATGGCGCGCGATCTGAACGCCTTGTTCAAGGTGGCGAGCACCATCAATTCGATCCGCGACCTGCGAGCTCTACAGCAGCGGCTTCTGGAACTTATCTGCGAGGTGATTCCCGCTGACGCCGCCGCCGTCGTGATCACCCGTCAGGCTGACGACGATCCCACCTCGAGTTGCATCTGGACGCGTAAAGCCGGGGATTCTCCTGCGCTGCAGATTCGGCGGGAACTTGTGCAGCGCGCGTTATGGGAGCGTTCGGCCATTATCAGCAAGGGTTCCTCTGAAGCACGCACTGCGGAAAGCGTGCTCTGCATGCCACTGGTAGCAGTGGAACGCACCATAGGAGTTCTGTACCTGATCGCTTCCGGCCCGGGAAAACAATTTGAAGAGGACCACGTCAATTTTCTAACTTCCGTCGCCGGCATCGCCGCCGTCACTTTGGAAAACGTCCTCGCTCTGGAGGCCCTGCGCAGCGAAAATCAGCGTCTGCAGACCGAACTGGATCTGGACGGCGTCATCGTTGGCGAGAGTAGCTCCATGCGACAGGTGGAGGAGTTTATCTCGCGGGTGGCGAACGGCGATTCCACAATCCTGATTCGCGGGGAAAGCGGTACCGGCAAGGAATTGGTGGCCCGCGCCATCCATCGCAACAGCTCGCGCGCCGGCAAGCCGTTCGTCGCCATCAACTGTGCTGCCATTCCTGAGGCACTGCTGGAAAGCGAACTGTTCGGCCACGAGAAGGGCGCCTTCACCGGGGCGATCACAACCAAGAAGGGCAAGTTAGAGGTTGCCGAAGGCGGAACGGTGTTTCTCGACGAGGTTGGCGAACTGTCTCCTCCGCTACAGGCAAAGTTGCTGCGGGTGCTGCAGCAGCGCGAATTCGAGCGCGTGGGAGCTACCCGCAGCCTGAAGTTCGACGCGCGTGTGCTTACCGCCACCAACAAAGACCTTGAGCAGGCGATCAAAGACCGCGAATTTCGGCAGGACCTCTATTACCGCCTCAACGTGGTCTCGCTGGTGATACCGCCTTTGCGGGAGCGTCCCGATGACATTCCGCTGCTTGCCATTTATTTCGCCGCCAAGTATGCGGAGAAATGCAAGCGGGCGCTCAAAGGCATTTCCCAGGAAGCGCGGGCGCTACTGATGGCCTATAGCTGGCCGGGCAATGTACGGGAACTGGAAAATGCCATCGAACACGCCATGGTCCTTGGCCTGGCCGACGAGATCCTTCCTGACGATCTGCCGGCGGCCCTTCTGGAAACGCGCCCGGCCGAACCCAGCGCCGTGAAGTATCACGACCGGATCAACCAGCTCAAGAAGCAATTGATCATCGACGCGGTCGCGCAGACCAAAGGGAGCTATACCGAAGCCGCCAAGTTGCTCGGACTTCATCCCAATTACCTGCACCGGCTCATTCGGAACCTGGATATAAAGGCCGACCTGAAGAGTGACTGAATGCGAACGGGATCGGCTGAGTCAGCCCCGTGTGTTGCCTAACGCTGCCGCGCAGGTGCGACGGGTTGGCGTTCCCAAGGGTGCTGGACCTGGCACAATGCTTACGACAGTTTCGCTTGACAGCAACTCACAGCGTGGTAGTGTTTCAGGCGAGAAAGGAACCTGCTATGACTTCGCGCCAACGTTGTCTTGCTGTTTCTGTGGTAATGGTCCTTCTGATCGTTTTGCTCGGTTGCAATGATCGCGACCAGAAGAACAAAATGCTCGGCAGTCCCTTAACCATCAGCCTGGCCTATAACCAGGGTCAATGCACCCAGAACGGCTCCTCGGGAGTCATCGACGTGGTCGAAGGTCAGAATGTCACCTACCAGGGTCCCTCTGCGACGACTGCCTTTAGCGTTCAGTTTTCCAGTTGCCCATTTGCGTCGGGAAAGTGCCCGGCCAACAGTCCGCAGGGAGGTGCCCAGGATATGGGGGCGCCTACCGCCTCCGCCGTAAATAACACCTATTACTACAGTTCCGTCACCATCGGCGGCCAAACCTGTAGCAACGGCATATCGTCGTTCGGTTTGCATATTAAGCCCGGGACTGGGCTTAATAAGTAGAGGTCAAGCTGCGAAACTGCGGCTGCTGCCGAAGGTCACCGAAGTCGGGGGTGTCGCGAATGATGGCGCGCGAATAACCCGCGTCGGCGGCTTTCTTGAGGTACGAAACGGCCTCGCCGGGTTCATTGAAGTGCTGATGGACGATGCCAGCCCGAAACAACACTTCGCCGTTGAGGGGAGCGAGTTTCAAGGCTTTTTCCAGATATCGAAAAGCCGACTGACGATCTCCAATCATGGCAGAGTAATCGGCCAGATAGGCTAGCGTCGATGCATCGTCGGGATTGACCTCTAATTTGGACATTGCGATGGAGATCGCCTTGCGATACTTAGCCTCTGCCTCGTTGCGTCGAACCGGGCTCCAATAGAGCGCGTCGGCCAGATTGCCCCAATTCAGCCAGTCGTGATCGTCGAGTTTCAATGCCTGTTGCAGGGCACTGATCGCCTCGGAGTACTCATGCATCAATGTGTAGGTGTAGCCGAGATTTCCGTACGCATCCAAGCTAGGCCGTAGTTCAATCGAATGCTTGAATGCCGCTATGGCGTCCGAATAGCGTCCTTCCAGCACATAAGCTCCACCCAGATTGGAATAACCAAGGTAGTTTTCGGGAGCAAGTTGGGTAACCTTCAAGAATGCGGCGGCGGCGTCTGAATACCGGTTTTGGTCGGAGTAGAAGGCACCTAGCCAGCTGTATACACCCCAATACTCGGGCCGCAACGCAACCGCTTTTTTGTAAGTTGCTTCGGCGGCGGCGAAGTCTCCCAGGTGGGTATATGCGTCAGCCAAACCAGTGAGGGCCTCCTCGGTGCCCGGTTCGGCGGCGATCGCGTGCTGGAATTGCTCGATTGCCTTATCGTACTTCCCAGACCCAGTCAGAAGTTTTCCCATGCAAACATGACCTTCCACCAGCTCGGGATTAAGCGACAGCGACTTTTGACAATTGCGAGAGGCGTTCGGTACCCAGTCGTTTGGTTTCGTGTACTGCTGAAATCCTAGCCAATAAGTGTTTCCGAGCGCGGCATAGCCAAGCGCGTAGTTGGGATCGATCTGGATCGACTTGGTGAACTCGGCAATGGCTTTGTCGAGATTTTCGGAACCCGGCTCCTGCAGATAACCCCGTCCTCGGATGTACGCCTCGTAAGCCGCCGGCTGCGTGTTCTGGCGAACATTCAATCTCTGCCGGTCTTCCGGCTTGATCTGCGTCGGCAGCATGTCCAGGGTCTCGCTGACGACCTGGTCTTGCATTCCAAAAACATCATCGGCGTCCACCGTGATGCTCCGGGCCGCGATCTGCCGGTGCGTCTTCGAATTCACCAGGTAACAATTGATGCGGATGGTCTGGCCGGAACGCTGCAGGCTGCTCTCCAAGACGAGATCGGTGCCGAACTCACGGCGCGCGTCTTCCGCGGTTTTCACTCCCTGGTCGCGAAGGTCGCGCGGTGACACCACCTGGATGGCATCCGTATCGCTGGCTTGCACCAGCTTGGCGGTAAGGGTTTCGGTCAGGCCGAGGCCGAGAGCGCTGGTCGCCGGATCCTGACCTACTGTGTCAAAGGGCAGCACCGCCATGATCCTCTGCCTGGTTGAGGGAAAATTTGGCCACCACCGCTTGATGCCGTATCCCACTGCGATTCCTGCCAGCAATACGCCGGCCAGGATGAACGCCACCCTTCGATTGCGGGCCTGCCGCTCAACCTGCAGGACCGTAGCACGGCGAAGAGTTTCCGTGGACAGCTCTTCACCTGCCAGGATACGGGCAAGGTCGGCGCGCAGCTCATTCGCTGACTGGTAACGCAGGTCAGGCTCCCTATCCAACGCCTTGAGGATCACAGCTTCCAACGCAGGGGTTACCTCGGGATTGAGTAGGGTCGGCCGGACCGGATCGTAATGGAGAATGGCATCGATAAGCAGCGACGGCTGGCGGTCCGGAAAGGCGCGCTTGCCGGTCGCCATTTCGTAGAGAACAGCGCCGGTCGCCCAAATATCGCAGCGGGCGTCGGCCTCTTCCGCGCGCAACAACTCCGGCGCCATGTAGGGCACCGTTCCGCTAAGCGAAAGACTGGTATTGAGGTTGGCAGTCTCAGCCACCTCGTCGATGGGTTCAATGAGTTTGGCCAGGCCAAAGTCAAGAATCTTCAACTGGCCGTCAGGATTGACCCGCAGATTCCCCGGCTTAAGATCGCGATGGATGACATTCTCGCGGTGCGCGGCCTCCAGCCCGCTCGCCAGTTGCATGCCCAGCTCCAGGACCGTCTTCTGCGGAAGCGGTTGCTGGGCGAGCATCTCGTCGAGATTGAGCCCGGGGATGTACTCCGTGACCAGGTAGTCGACGCCATTCTCCTCCCCGAAGTCGAAGGCCATGGCGATGTTCGGATGGTTCAGCTTACCAACCGCTAGCGCTTCTTTGCGAAACTGTTTGCGACTGGCTTCATCGGCAAATAGTCCTGTCGGCAAGATCTTGACCGCGACATCACGCTGCAACTGCTCATCGTGCGCGCGAAAGACGACGCCCATGCCTCCGGCGCCGATCTGTTCGACCAGTCGATAGTGCCCTAGGACCTGGCCGCTCGTGGGGGCCTGAATTGCCATTGAACCGGATATTAGGGCCAGCGTGCAAAGGGCGTCAAATGCAACGAAGCAATGGCATCAAATTGCGCACCAGACCTGATCAAGTTTCAGACCTGACTTGCGGATCGCCAGATGATTTGAGGAGGTCAAACCTTGAGGAAAATTCTCCTTCGATACATCAACGCGACGGGCAGAAAGCAGAGTACTACGATGGTCAGCGAATACGCTAGCGACGCCAGGCTGGGAGAAAACACTCGGGCGTAGGAATGCTGGAAAAGGTAGTCTTGCCAGCGCAATGGCACTTCAAGCAACTCCGACAATACGTATGCGGCAATTGCGTTCATACCGAAGATGACGAACGGCTTCGTCCACCAGCCTCGATGCTGCCGGACATCGATAATCCAATAACAGATCGCCACGCATAGCAGAGCAGCACCCGCAGTGAACAGCGCGTAGGAGCTGGTCCACAGGTTCTTGTTGATGGGAAACCAGCCGCTCCAGACTGTCCCAAGGACTACTCCAGCAGCTCCAATACCAAGCATTCCCAATGTCTTGCGCGTTTGAGAATGCTTCGATCCAAGCCACTGCCCGGTCAAAACGCCGCACAGCGTCGTGGCGATTGCCGGCAGTGTACTGAGTACTCCTTCCGGATCGCGGCTCCGTTGGTACAGATGGCCCATCATCAGCTTGCGGTCGAAGTAGGCTGCCAGATTGGCGTTGGGGTGAAGGAACGGCACGTCACGGCCAGGCACTCCGTAGCCGGGCACAGGCACATATCGCAGCACTAGCCAATATCCAAGCAAGAGGCCGGCAATCCATAGAACGCGGGCATAGGTTTTGCAGTACAGCGTAATCAACGCAGCAGCAAAGTAGGCGACCGCAATCCGTTGCAAGACGCCGGTTATCCTCCAAGTGGACAGATGAAAAGAGGGCAGGCCGTTCAACAACAGACCGAGCGCGAAAATCATCAGGCTTCGTTTCACCGTGTGCCAGAGCAGCGACCGGGTGGAATCTCCTCGCCTCAGCCTCGACCGAAACGAAAGCACCAGCGAGACGCCAACAATAAAAAGGAAGAAGGAAAAGATAAGGTCTGCAGGGGTCCAGCCGTTCCATTTCGCGTGCCTGAGCGGCCAATAGGCTGAATTGTTCCCAGGATTATTGACCAGAATCATGGCCGCGATCGTGGCCCCGCGAAATACATCCAGCGACATCAGCCGCGCAGATGACTCGGGGGCCTTCGCAACCGCGGGCGGAATTTCCAAACTGGTTGCAGTCATACGGCGGAGGTAACGGGTCCTTGTAATTCTGAAGCTGACCCCATGATAGTGGACTGTCTTGCGGAGCGTGAGTCGCCCGCAGACGCGTAACTTCAGTTAGCTTTAGAAGCCCCTTTTTCGTACGAGATGGCCCGTCCAGTTGTGCTGTCCGAAATTGGACAGTACAATCCGTGTGGGGACACGGCGTCTCATCCGTGAAGCCGCACGATCCCCTTAAGCCGCTGAGAACGCACCAACTACAGGCGGTGGAAATTGGTTCTCCAGTTGCAGCTATGAAGGCGTAATGGATATTGCCCGTCCTGAATTAAAACGTCAAAAACGCCGTCGTCAAATCATCTGGGTCAGTATTGCAGTCGTGGTGTTGGTCGGCGTCACCGTCGGAATCTCTCGGCTGAAGCCAGCCGCTCCGACGGTTGATCGCAGCACAATTTGGACCGACAACGTGAAGCGTGGCTCCATGCTTCGTCAGGTGCGGGGTCTCGGGACCTTGATACCGAGTCACGAGGACGTCCGCCAGATTCCTGCCGAGACCGAAGCTACGGTTATCCGAATCGTCAAACTCCCCGGATCGCTGGTGGAACCCGACACAGTCCTGGTGGAGATGAGCAATCCCCAACTCGAGCAGGAAGCGGTGGACGCACAGCTGCAGGTGAAGGCAGCGGAGGCCGAGTATCAGAGCCTGAAGGTAAAACTCGACAGCGACCTGATGACGCAGAAAGCCGGAGCAGCCACCGTCAATGCCGACTATGCAGAGGCGCAGCGTCAGGCGCAGACCGATAAAGCCCTTTATGATCTTGGCGTAATTTCCGGCCTTGCGGCGAAGGCTTCCGCGGGCAAAGCCCAGGAGCTGGTTACGCGCAACGACATTGAAGATCAGCGCTTGCAGATCAATGCGAAGGCGATTGCTTCCCAGCTCGCGGTGCAACAGGCCAAGGTCGAGGAGATGCGCGCCCTGGCCGATCTCAAGCAGAAACAATTGCAGCGCCTGAAAGTACAAGCGGGAGTTGCCGGCGTCTTAGTGGACTTGCCCTTGCAGGTTGGCCAGCACGTACTGCCTGGAGCCGAGCTGGCAAGGATTGTGCAACCCAATCACCTGATGGCCGAGTTGAAAATCCCGGAGACCCAGGCACGCGATGTCCAGATTGGCGAACCCGCATCGGTGGACACCCATAATGGCGTCATCCCAGGTGAAGTGAGCCGCGTCGATCCTGGAGTGCAGAACGGAACAGTAACGGTCGACGTGAAGTTGACCGGCGAATTACCCAAAGGCGCACGGCCTGATCTGAGCGTAGATGGCACCATCGACTTGGAGCGACTGGAGAACGTGCTCTATGTGGGACGCCCGGCGTTCGGCCAGGAAACCAGCACGATTTCCATGTTCAAGCTTGATCCTGACGGAAAGGGAGCGACGCGCACCCAGGTGAAGACCGGACGCGCTTCGGTCAATCTCATTCAAATTGACTCCGGGCTTCATGAAGGCGATACCGTCATTCTTTCCGACATGTCGCGGTGGGACAACACCGATCGCGTGCGGCTGGAATAAACACGCTATTCGCTTCTCGCCATTCGTTTTTGGCGAGTGTGGCTGTTACCGGGCTAACCAAGTTATAGGGAACGCCGGTCATCGAAGACGCGTAATACAAGATATCGAGGAAATACGGTTGCCAATTCGCGAGGAGCATAAGCCGAAGCCAAAAGCCAACGGCGAAAAGCACTAAGCGAATGGCGATTCCAAGAGAATGGAAAATAACATGAGCGATGCAGGAACTCCGCTGATTGAAATCGAAAATCTCACCAAGGTCTTTTACACCGATGAAGTCGAGACGCATGCCCTGGCCGGCGTTCACCTCATGGTGCGCAAAGGCGAGTATGTTGCCATGTCCGGGCCCTCGGGCTGCGGCAAGTCGACCTTGCTTTCCATCATCGGCCTACTCGACACGCCGACCGGCGGCGACTACAAGCTCAACGGGCAGCCGGTCGCCAACCTGGATTTCGCTGACCGCTCGCGCATTCGCAATCGCGAGATCGGATTTATCTTCCAGAGCTTCAACCTCATCGGCGACCTTACGGTGTACGAGAACGTTGAACTGCCGCTGACCTATCGTGACGGCATGCCTTCGGCCGAGCGCAAACGCCGTGTGCTGGAGTCGCTAGAGCGCGTCGGCATGGCCCATCGCCTGCGCCATTACCCGTCGCAACTATCCGGTGGTCAGCAGCAGCGCGTCGCCGTGGCAAGGGCGCTGGCCGGCTCACCTTCCATCCTGCTTGCCGACGAGCCCACAGGAAACCTGGACTCGCGTAACGGCGAAGCGGTGATGGAATTGCTGCAAAAGCTGCACCGCGAAGGCGCCACGATTTGCATGGTGACCCACGATCCTCGTTTCGCCGCTCATGCCCAGCGTGAAGTCCACCTGTTCGATGGAAAGGTCGTAGCCGAGGAAGAGCTGCGGAGGCTAATGCAGGAGACGCAGTAAGCAATTAGCAACCAGCATTAGCTCTCAGCAACCGTGGCCTCGCAGCCAATTGCTACTTACATGAGAGTTCCGTTGCAGCTTAGAGAGCCTTGCTGTCACTTTGCCGTGACTCTGGCCAAGGAGTAAGAGCTAGCTGCTAATTGCTAGTTGCTGATTGCTACCTGCTAATCATCATGATCCAACTCAAGAACGTCGAACGCAGTTACAAAACGGGAGCGGGACAGACCTGGGTACTACGCCGCGTTGACCTCACCATCCAGGAAGGCGAGTTTGTCACGGTCATGGGACCATCCGGGGCGGGTAAGTCCTCGTTGCTGAACGTGCTCGCCCTACTCGACGACCAATGGGCGGGCGAGTACTGGTTTGGCGAACAGCCAGTCCACCTGATGAAACGCAAGGACCGCGCGGAACTGGCGAAGCGCAAGATCGGAATGGTATTCCAGAGCTATCACCTGCTTGACGACCTCACCGTGCAGGAGAACATCGACCTGCCTCTGTCTTACAAGGACATCCCACGCAGTCAGAGACAGGGAATGGTGGCTGAAACGCTGGACCATTTTCAGATTGTCGCCAAGAAGGACCTGTATCCGAATCAGCTTTCCGGCGGACAACAGCAGTTGGTTGGCATTGCGCGGGCTGTCATTCACAAACCTGCGCTCCTGCTGGCGGACGAACCGACAGGTAATCTGCATTCCAGCCAGGCCAAGGAGATCATGGAGTTGTTCAGCGCGCTGAATCGCGAGGGAACGACCATCGTGCAAGTAACGCACTCCGACGTAAACGCGTCCTACGGGTCGCGCACGATTCAGATGCGCGATGGATGGCTGGTAGGCGATACTTCGAACCCGGCAATCGCTGCCAGTGGCGAGGCGGTGCGTTCATGATGGAGCGTCTCTCGAAGTCGCCGATTCTTGCATTCTTCCTTTGTTTTTTGCTGGTGAGTGCTCAAGCGCAGACGCAAGCGCCCGCCACCCCAGCGCCGGAACAGATGCCGAACGCGCCGACGCCACAGCCGCCCCCGTTCGCTGCACCGACACAACTGTCGATCCATACTCCGGCCAGCCTGGCAATTCCTCATTCGCGTAACCCATTCGACGCGTACGCACCGAGCACCGTACCTGAGCCCCAACTGGAAAACTCACCGCGCATCGAACGCCTCATTCGCGACGGCAAGCTGTACATCTCTTTGCAGGACGCAATCGCCCTGGCGCTGGAGAACAATCTCGACCTGGCTATTGCCCGATATAACCTGCCCATCGCCGACACCGACATCCAGAGAACGAAGGCGGGCGCTTCCTTCCGCGGCGTGAATACCGGTGTCGTAGGAGGCACGCCGGGTGGAGGTGTAGGTGGCTTCGGAACCGGCGCCCCGGGCGCAGGAGCCGGTGGTACGACCGGGGGCGCAGGCGGAGCCGGCGCGGGCGCAGCCGGTCTAGTGCAGTCCACGCTCGGGGCGGGCACTCCGGTGCAATCGTATGACCCGACGGTCAACGCGATCAGTGGTCTCGAACATCAGACCACGCCGCTTGCCAACCTGCAGATCTATGGCGTCCCCCAACTGCAGCTAAACACAACGCAGGTGAACGTCAATTACATGCAGGCGTTTCCCACCGGTACCAGCTTCACCTTCGAAGTGGATAACAACCGGCAAGCCACCAACAGTATTTACAGCAACCTCAGCCCACAACTGGGCACCTATTACCGTGCCACCTTCCAGCAGCAACTCTTGGCGGGATTCGGGACCGGCCCCAATCTGCGTTTCCTGCGGATTGCCAGAAACAACAAGAAAATCTCCGACATTGCCTTCAAGAGTCAGGTGGTCGCGACGGTCACGCAGATTGCGAATATCTACTGGGACCTGGTCAGTGCTTACGAGGAAGAGCGTGTAAACCAGCAGTCGTACGCGTTTGCACAGCAGAGTTTGGGGAATGCCCAGAAGCAGCTGGAGCTGCAGGCAATTCCGGCAATGGACGTGATGCGCGCCGAAGCCGAGGTGTCCCGGCGCGACCAGGACCTGACCATCGCCAAGACCAACTTGCAGTTGCAGGAATCGTTGATCAAGAACGCGCTCACCAAGAACCTTGACGATCCGGTGCTGGAATCGATGCCGGTAATTCCGACTGACCGGTTAGAACCGACCGATACCGTGCCTGACAAGTCGACGCAGGACCTGATCACGATGGCTCTGCAGGACCGTCCGGAGTTGTCGGAATCGCAGATCGATCTGCAGAACCGCCAGATCAGCCGGCAGGCCGCCAAGAACGCATTGCTTCCAACCCTTGCCTTGGTGGGGTTCTACGGTGGTACTGGCCTGGCAGGCGAGCCGAATCCGTCGTACTACCTGACGCCAAACACTACGACTGCGCCGTGCTGCTTCACCGGCGCTTTTGCCGACTCCTTCAACAACTCCGCACCAGATTATTTTGTGGGTCTCAACCTGACCCTCCCGATTCGTAACCGTGTCGCTAAAGCAGACCAATACCGTTCGGAGCTGGAGTACCGTCAGGCCGAACTACGCCTGCAGCAATTGAAGAAACAAATTCGCATCGAGGTGCGCAATGCCCAGTACGCTCTCGAACAGGGCCGCGCCCGAGTGCAGGCGGCGAAAAAAGCACGCGATCTGGCTGACAAAACATTTTCGATCATGCAGAAAGAGCAGGCCTTGGGCGCAGGTTCCAGTTTTCAGACTCTGACCGCCCAGCGCGATCTCGCTGTTGCCGAACTTGATCTGGTGAATGCCACTACTGCTTACCAGAAGTCCAAGCTCGAGTTGGAGCGCGCCACCGGAACCACTCTGGAAGATAATGGGATTCAGATTCAGGATGCGGTCAACGGCACGGCACCCTGACGGAGCGTATATTGCCACGGACACAGAGCCAGCCGAACCCGGGGACGGTACAGGACTCCGCAACCGAGCCACGAGCTCGGCTGAAGGGAGGCCGCATCCTTGCGGCTGATGACCAACCCCACATTCTCGAAGCAATCGAACTGCTGCTGCGCCCGGAGGGCTTCGAAGTGGATACCGCGAAGTCGCCAGCAGCGGTGCGCGAAGCGCTTGCCAGCGATTTCTACGATGCCGTACTGATCGACCTGAACTACACCCGCGACACCACGTCAGGGCAAGAGGGACTGGATCTGCTCTCCCAGATCGTCTCCTTCGACAGCAGCATCCCGGTCATCGTGATGACCGCCTGGGGCAACGTTGGACTGGCGGTAGAGGCCATGCGCCGCGGTGCTCGCGACTTCATCCAGAAGCCATGGGAGAACGAACGCCTGTTGGCCATCCTGCGCACGCAGGTCGAATTGCATCGAGCCTTGCAGCGGACCCAGCGCCTGGAAGCGGAAACGAAACTGTTACGAGCCGAAGGACGCCCCGAGTTCATCGCCGCTGCGCCTTCCATGCAGCCGGTACTGCAGACGATAGCCCGCATCGGACCTTCCGACGCCAACGTGCTCGTCACCGGTGAACATGGAACCGGCAAAGAAGTTGTAGCCCAGACTCTGCATGCACTATCGTCGCGGGCCTCGATGCCGCTGGTTGCTGTAAACACCGGCGCGTTGCCCGAGGGGACCTTCGAAAGCGAACTGTTTGGCCATGTAAAGGGAGCGTTTACGGACGCGCGCACCGACCGCATCGGACGATTCGAACTGGCCGACAACGGTACTATCTTTCTCGATGAGATCGGAAACGTGCCCATTCGCCAGCAGGCCAAACTACTTCGCGTGCTGGAGACGGGAGAGATCGAGCGCGTCGGCTCATCCCGCACTAAGCGGATCAATGTCCGCGTCATCTCCGCGACCAACATTGAGCTGCAGACTGCCATCGCCGCAGGCCAATTCAGAGAAGATTTGTTGTTCCGGCTGAATACGGTCGAGATTCACATCCCCGCCCTGCGCGAGCGCCGTGAAGACATTGCAGCACTGGCGGCACATTTCCTGTCACGTTATGCGACGCGTTATCGTATTCCGGTGAGCGGGTTTGCGGCCTCCGCTCTTCAGACCATGATGCAATACGCGTGGCCGGGTAACGTCCGCGAACTGGAGCACACCCTCGAGCGTGCGGTGCTGATGTGCCACACCGGCGAGATTCAAGTCTCGGACCTTGGACTGAATGTACAACGCCCGCAGGGGCAAAATCTCGAGGAACTCAGCATCGAAGAGGTCGAGGGCATCCTGGTCCGCAAAGCACTGCAACGGTTCCACGGCAATGTGAGTCAGGCGGCAGAGGCCTTGGGTCTGAGCCGTGGAGCTCTCTACCGCCGGATGGAACGGTATGGACTCTAGTTCAGGCACCGACTCCAAGTCCGCAGCCAGAACTCCTCGCGCTCGCTCTCGACGTTCGAGGCTACTTTTCGAAAAACGTATTGCCCTGTTTGCCATACTGGCCGCCCTCCCAGGTATTACCTTCGGCACAATCCTGATCTGGACTCATTCCTGGACAAGGGACGTAAAGATTGCGTTCACAGCGCTCGAACTTTTTCTCTGGATGGTGCTGACGCTGGCGCTGCTCGACCAGATCGTACGACCGCTGCAAACGCTGACCAACGTCGTGGGCGCGTTGCGCGAAGAAGACTATTCCTTTCGCGCCCGTGGGGCGGTAGCCAATGACGCCCTTGGCGAGTTGGCGCTTGAAATCAACGCCCTCGCCGACATCCTGACCGAGCAACGCATTCAGACGGTCGAGGCGACTGCGCTCTTACGACGGGTCGTGGACGAAATCGATGCCCCGCTGTTCACCTTCGATCCCGATCACATCCTGCGGTTGGTGAATGCCGCTGGCGAGCGGCTGTTGCAACAGCCGTCGGCGCGGTTGCTGGGCAAAACCGCCGGAGAACTTGAACTCAACGCTTGCTTCGAAGCCAGGAATGAGACGCTGGTCGCACTGCCGTACTCGACTCCTAACGCCCGCTGGATGGTGCGTCAGAGTTCTTTTCGCCAGAATGGCGTGCCCCACACGCTGATCGTGCTCTCCGACGTAAGCCGCGCGCTGCGCGAAGAGGAGCGCAGCGCATGGCAGCGGTTGATCAGGGTTCTGGGCCACGAACTCAACAACTCACTGGCGCCAATTATCTCGATCGCAGGTAGCCTGGCGTCTCGCCTGCCGTTGCCGCAATTGCCGGAGGACCAGAATGCGGACTTTCAGCGCGGCCTCAACATCATCGAATCGCGCACCGCGTCCCTGCACCGCTTTCTTCAGTCGTATCGCAGGCTGGCGCAGATGCCTTCACCCACTCTGCAGCCAGTTGAGTTACGGCCCTTGCTCGAACGCGTGGCCATTCTCGAAACTCGGCTTAACGTCGAGATCCTGCCTGGCGTCGACCGCGTCTTAATGATCGATCCCGACCTGATCGAGCAGATGCTCATCAACCTGGTGCGTAATGCGGTGGATGCCGCACTGGAGCAGGCGCAAGCCTCCCATGCGGGTTCCGAGCCCATACCTCCGAAGGTTGCCATCCGATGGGAACAGTACGATCGCAAGTTGGCGCTTATCGTTGAAGACAACGGCATCGGTCTTCTTAATCCGAGCAATGCGTTTGTTCCGTTCTATACAACCAAGCAGGGCGGTTCCGGCATTGGGCTGGTCCTATCGCAACAAATCGCTGAGGCCCACGGAGGCTCGATCGAACTTGCCAATCGTCGGGATACTCGAGGCTGTATCGTGAGGGTCACACTGCCCTACCGTTCGTAGCGGCAGCAGTGATGACCTGCCTGGAAGTGCTCTATGGCTTCTTCTCCTCGATAAGAGCCGAGGGACCCGCTGCGGGAACCGGAGGTTTCTGCTCGATGTAGCGCACAATAAGGGAAATCCTTCGGTTAGCGGCGTCGGTCGGATTCCTGGAGTTTCTGAGCCTCTGGTCCGCGAATCCCCGTACTTCCACAACTTGATCATCGCGCAGGCCATTCTGCTGCATCAGGCGACGGCTGGCATTGGCGCGATCGGCCGACAGCTCCCAGTTACTGTAGTTGGCACGTCCGGCATAGGGTTGCGCGTCAGTGTGGCCTTCCATGGAGAGCTTGTTCGGGACCTTTCCGAGTTCATTGGCCAGTGTGATAAGCATCTCTTTTCCGCTGGCGTTGGGTTCTGGCCGCCCACTGTCGAAGAACGTTCCCTTCTCCGATTCCAGCAACTCAATACGCAATCCTTCGGAGGTCACGGTCATCTCGATGTGACTCTTCAGCTTGTCGAAGTCGGTCACCCGACGAATGGACGCCTGTAACTCTTCCTTCAACTTCGCCATGTTGTCTTTGGACACCGTGAAGTTATCGCCAGAGCCGCTCTGGTTGGTGCCCACCATCTTCGCTGTTCCCGTGGGGTCCTTGAAATAGCCGCCGACAGCAACCTGGATCTGCTTGCTGGAGTTCATCAGCCATAGGACAATGAACAAGGCCATCATCGCCGTCACAAAATCCGCGTAGGCTACCTTCCAAGCGCCTCCGTGATGGCCGCCGTGCCCTGACTTGCGTTTTACGACGATGACTTGGCTGGTCGTGCTCATGCTCGTCAGGAAGCCGCAGCTGCTTGTGGAGCGGCCGTCGGGGCCGCAGACGTGGCAGCCGCAGCTTCGCCCATCGCCTTCTTGCAGTTCGCCTCAAATTCCTGGAAGGTCGGGCGAACGTGACCGGGAATAGCCCTTCGCCCCATCTCTGTCGCCAGTAGAGGAGATGTGCCTTTCATGAAGGCGATCATCGTCACCCGCAGCACGTGCCAATACTCTCGCTCTTCCTCTGCCAGTTTGGCCATGTTGGCAGCCAGCGGGCCGACAAATCCATAACATAACAGGATGCCAAGGAACGTTCCCACCAAGGCAGCGGCAACTTTCTTGCCGATTTCTTCGGGCGGCCCACCGAGCGCGCTCATGGTCATGACAACTCCCAACACGGCGGCAACAATTCCCAGTCCGGGCAAAGAATCTGCCATCGTGCTGAGGGCTCCCACTGGCTGGTTCAGTTCGTGGGCGTGGACGTCCATGTCCGCCTCGATCATCTGATCGACATCAAACGCCTCAACCCCTCCCATGATCGCCATTCGCATGGTGTCGCATACAAAATCCCTGGTCTCGTGATCTTTCAGGAAGCCCGGATAATGCGCGAAGAACTTGCTGTCCTTAGGCGCCTCAATGTCGTTCTCCACGGAGCCGGGGCCGTCGTGGCGAATCTTGCTGAACAGGTCGTACATCATCTTCAAGGCGTCTAGATAGCGTTGCTTATTGAACTTCGAGCCGCCGAGCACCAGCTTCAGTCCGTTCAGAATGGCCTTCAGGGTATGCAGAGGATTCGCAACCAGCAGGGTGCCGATGGCGGCCCCGCCAATGATTAACAGTTCGGAGGGTTGCATGAGGACACGGATGGGACCGTGTTCCATAAGAAACCCACCGACCACTGCCGCTAGCACCACCAGCATTCCGATAATTGCGAACATGTGTTTCTTTTCCTGTGGGCGTCGTTGGGGACCGTTGCCGTCAGGACAGCAACCTGCTACCGGCACCGCGGAGAAAATTTAAGGACTGTTTCCTTCTCCGGGCGCCCGCGCATTGGGTTCGGTGGGCATGGGCTTCCAATATGTCTATCGGCGAGGCGAAGAAAACCTTGCACCCGTGGGAAGTACCGGGTCGGGATGGTTCCTTTTTTGAACGCTGGCGGGACGGTGACGGGTTATTTGCCGCTAATGACCCGATCGATGGAGATGGCGCCCGCACCCTTCACCACGATGACGGTCGCCAGGGCTATCGCCAGGAGATGAAACTCAAATCCCTCTCCTTTTTGCTGTCCGGTCCAGTTCATGAAGAAACCATTGCCGAGGTGGACCGTCGCGATGGCCACCAGCATGTTGACGATGATACCCAGCGCGGCAATGCGGCTGAGCAGACCGACCAGAAGTCCAAGGCCACCGAAGAACTCGGCGCAAATCGCAAGAAACGCCAAGGGTGCTGGAATCCCCATCTGGGTGAAGAAGCCCATCGTGCCGTGAAAGCCGTAGCCCCCAAACCAGCCCAGCATTTTTTGCGCGCCGTGCGCGAAGAAGATGAGTCCAAGCACCAAACGCACCACGGTCAGGGTGAAATCGTTGGAAGTGGAAGTAATTTTGCGAAACATCGGAATCCTCCTCAGGCATTGCAGCCGGAGCCCGTCGCACCAGCCAAGAGACTAGATGTTTGTTACAACACGCAAGTCGCAAATTATGGCTTGGTCTGTAACCCTATGCTGCGCAATCGTAAGGGGTGGTGTTTGGTTTAGAGGAGCTTGTCTTTCTACGGCTTATCCCCCGCCTTGAACCCGGCCCAGGGATTGCCCTTCATGTCCTTCAAGATGGAACGCTGCCACTCAAACTCAGGGTGTTCCTTCAGGAACGTGTCTGCAATGAAATCCTCTCCGCAGGAATAGCCGGCGCGGGCTTGCAGGCTCATGCTCTTCGCCATCGTGCTGTCGGCTGCCTGCGCCGTGACTGCGCCCCCGGGATTGTAGGGTGGCCATTGCCACTCGGGTACGCCTCTCGGTGAGTTGCTGACATGGCCGCAGAGAGAACGCTCATTGGGGTCTTCCTTGCCCTCATAGCTGTCCCAGTGATCGGCGAGAAACTTCTCGGCCATCTGAACATCGATCTGGCCCTTGCTCTGCGCCATGAGTTCTTCCCATCGCTTATGGCGGGCGTTGGGCGAACTGCCCATATTGTTGGGATCAAAGTCGGTTTCCGCCTTGATGAAGTCCGGGTCGCTGGGGAAATTTGAGCCGACAAAGTAACCATCCTTGGTCCGCCACACCCGGTGCATCTTGAGGCCGAGCTCAAAGCGGGCGATTTCGCCGGTCTTGTTGTCGGCCAGCAGCCAGTCATTGGCGTATCCGCCATTGTTGTGGTCAAGCATGATGCGGACATACTCATCGATTGAGCCGGCGTACTGCAGCGCCCGGCGCGCCCGCACAAACTCAGCCACTTCGTTGGGATCGAACAAGTCGTATCCCGTGATGGTGGTCTCCGTAACCATCAATCCACCGGAGTTAATGCCGAAATCGTCGTCACTCACGATCACGCCCGGGAAACCATCCATCAGCATGTGATAGCCGTGAGTAGGAACGATGTCGAAGATGATCGTCCAGCGGCTGCCAACGGCAATGTCGGTCCAGTTGCTATGGGCAATGACCGGCTTGTGGTCCCTGGTCATGGACCCGGTAGCAACCAGCGCGCTGCAATTGCCCGGCGCCTTGAGGACGGGCGCGCCGGCCCGCTTCTCCTGCCGGTTGACGTAGGGAACGTAGTAGTCGGGAAGTTCTTCCATGGCGTTCAGTGCCACCACATCCCACAGGTCAAGGTTCACGCCGTGAGCGTGAAGACCATCCACGATGCCTTGCAATTCTTGTTGATACTCTGCGTCAATGTGCTTCCACAGCATGTTCTGTGCAGCGTTACGGTAGAAATTCCAATCCCGCTTGGTGTTATGGGTGTCCACCGCCCGAACGGCCTGGAAACCGTCTTCGATTTCAGGAGCCAGCAAGTAACCGTGCTGGTATCCGATATCGGCTGGAGAACCTTCGAGATGAACATAGATCCAGTGATTGCGCTCGAAGCGATAGGCAGGCTTCAGACGGGATTGGTCAGGTTTCGGCGCATCCTGCTTGGCAAAGCCGAACACGACAGCACCAAAAAACAAGCCGGCCAGGATCAGTCGCCGAATGATCGGAAGATGGGACGATGGCATAGTGTTGCCCCCAGACCGAATGGTACTGCACAAGACCGCAGCAGCTTATCGCGTTAAACCCTCAATAGCAACGCCGGCAAGCGGCTGAAATTCTCCACGGGAAGCATGGGCAATCAGGTAATGTATGTAAGCGACAAGCGGCAGTTAAGATGTTGCGCCCGACGAAAGCTGTCGATTACGAGGAAAGGACGCTATTTTGTGAAATCGGTAGCCAGTCAAAATGTCTTCCGTCGATGCTGGAGCCTGGCCCTGCTATTGGTCCTGTTCGTGCCGGGCTCCTTGGGAGCGCAAGGGCAAGCCAATTCCACGGGAACCTGGAAGTTCGCGGTGTCGGGAGACTCGCGTAATTGCGGCGACATTGTGATGCCTGCGATCGCTCAGGGCGTCCTTCGCGATGGAGCGGCTTTCTACTGGCATCTCGGCGACTATCGAGCTATGTCTAACTTCGACGAGGACTACCTTCGCACGCATCCGGCTTCCACTATAAGCAACTACTTTGCCAACGCGTGGCCCGATTTCATCCAGCATCAACTGCTCCCCTTCGGCGACTTGCCGGTGTACCTCGAGATGGGGAACCACGAACTGGTGCCGCCCATGACCAAGGGGCAGTACATCGCACAGTTCGCCGATTGGCTTAACCAGCCGGTAGTGCAGAAGCAGCGACTGGCGGACAATCCCAGCGACCACGTGTTGAAGACGTACTATCACTGGATTGACCGCGGCGTGGATTTCATCAGCATGGACAACGCTTCCGCGGAGGAATTCGACGCCGGACAGATGACCTGGTTTCAGGGCGTGCTGGCGAAGGACGCGAAAGACCATTCGATTCGATCGCTGGTATTGGGAATGCACGCGGCCCTGCCCGACAGTTTTTCCGCCGGACACAGCATGAACGACTCGGCGCAGGAGCAGCGCAGCGGTCGCAGTGTTTATGCGCAACTGGTTGCCTTCCGGAATTCGACGAAGAAGAACGTGTACGTGCTGGCGAGCCATTCCCACTTCGTGATGAACAACATCTACGCCACCGCCTGCCACGCTGACGGCGACGTACTCCCCGGATGGATTGTGGGCTCTGCCGGAGCGGTACGCTACCGCCTGCCGCAAGCCCACGCCGCGGCCACCATCGCCATGACCGATGTCTATGGATACCTGCTAGGGACCGTTGCGCCGGACGGAAGCATCACCTTCGAGTTCAAAGAGGTCAAGGAAGAGGATGTGCCCGCGAGTGTCATCACGGAGTTCTCGCACGAGCAGGTGAATTGGTGCTTTACGCAAAACAAGAATCCCTACACTCCCGCAGGCGCAGTATGCCCCGTGGGTCCCTGACCAACGGGCCACCACGCCGATGCGCAAGAGACGTCATTTGGGCCAGCGGGCAGTCGTGTAGTTGATGGCTTCCTGAACGTTGAGTTCCCGGGTGCTCACACCCGTGCGCACGTATAACCTGGGGCTATCGCCGTCTTTCACGTAGACCGGGCGATGCGCAGGAGAGACCATGACGCGGCAAACGTCCTTGTTTTCCAGCGAATGAAAAACGATGTGCACCGTCCGGCAGGCATCTGCACCCAGCTTGGCTGCAATGGCAGTCATCAGGGCCTGTTCGAATCCGTCCCGGTCTGGCTTCTTGAGGGTTGTGTAGTCCCGTTCCAGTCCAATAATGGCTCCGTCGTCCGCCACTCCGATGAGCAGGGTCCCGCCGCTACCGTTCATATACCCCGCAAGCGTTTTCAAAACGACGGCTTCCAGCGCGCGATTGAGTTTGTTCTCGCGGAGGTCCCAGCGAAATGAGGACTTGAATTCCAGATTGGCGCTCTCGCCGCGCGCGATGAGAGCGCGCAAGTCTCCCGCGAGGGCCGCACTCAATTGCTCGATCCGCTCCGAACGCCGATGCAGGGTGGAATACAGTCCTGCCGCTGACATACTCAGGACCAGGCCGACGATACCATAAAAAATCGTCTTCTTCGGCGTGCCTCCGCGGAGGGACTGTTGCAACTGCGACGCAGCGAACGCCGCCGGTGTGGACTGGCTCGGCCGGTATTCGTAAAAATACACGAACTCATTCGTGGGATAGAGGATGAAGATTCCCGCCGCAACTCCAATGATCGCAAAGACGAGAAGGGTACGTAGTTGAGAGGTCACTCGCCAGGAAACCTGCATAGGAGCCATGGTCGCCACTCAACTTCTCCACCGCAGCGTCACCGGACCGTCCATGGGATGCCGCATGGGAGAGCCTGTGGCTTGCGATTCCAGCCGCGCCTGCTTCAGCTCGAAATACCATTTGGCCGGCCGGTCTGCGTCGTCAATCAGCATAAGACTGGGATTGTGTTTCAGCCCTTCCGCCTGCTGAATCATGGTCAGCTGGTCCTGTCGCACGAAGCGCCGGCCGAAGAACTTCGCAATCGGCGTGAGAAACGGCACATGGAGAAACACGTTCCACGCGGCGCAGACATCGATTCGACAATGGTTCTGGGTTGTGGGCGTGACGGTGGTGAGGCTGGCGAACCATTTCTCGCCGCAGCGAATGATTTCGTAACGCCGATTGGGCAGGACGAAATCAATGGTGGTCGTAATCGGTTGACCGTAGACTCCCAGCAGCTTGTAGGGCGCGCTGTTGGCCGACGGCTGGTGGGCAGTCATGCGAAAGCCGTTTTCGATGGGCTCGAACTGCTTTTCCTTTTCGTGGATGCTCTGCTTCGAACGCCACCACCAGGCCTGATGAACAAAGGGGCCGTGCGCGGGATCCATTAGACCGATAATGCCGTGGTCGACGTTGCAGGGCAAGTCAGCCCACAGGTGTGCGCTGCGATATCGTGGGCTGAACTTTGGAACCTCAGGCACGGCCGGTAGTCCGGCGGGATCCTCCACCTTCAGCTTGCCTCGGCCCGGCTGCGGAAGGTACACCCACACGTGGCCATCACGCTCCTCGCAGGGAAATGCGGCAGCATAAATGCGGGACGGGTCGAGTGAGTCGTGGCTGGTCAATGAAGGAATTTCGCGACACTGGCCGGAGACCGCTTCGAACGACCAGCCATGATATTTGCACGTAACCTGCTGGCCATCGAACCCTCCATCGGAGAGCGGAATGCCACGGTGTGGACAGGTATCGCGCATGGCGAAGTAACGCCCCGCGGAGGTCCGTCCCAGGACCAAAGGAATCCCCAGCAGCATGGCGGTTGCCATGTGCTTGCCGGCTATTTCCGATGAGCGCAGCGCCGGATACCAATCGTCATACAGCAGCGTGGCGCCCGGTCCGGCGGTCGCAACTTGGCCGCGAGTAACTTCGCCAATCATGGTCCGAGTTTCCATACTATAGCGGAACGCTCGACTTGTCCGGAGGCTGGGCTCCAACAAAGCTCTATCGCCGGCGCCGGGATTGGATTAATATCTATCGCCAACCTTGTTGAAATCGGCCCTTCGGGCTGCCATCCGCAAGTGCACCATGGAAATAACCAGTCGGTTGCGTCGCGGGTTAGGCGGGGATAGCTCCGTCACGAAAGCGCACCCCCTCGATTTGCTGATCGCGGGGATGTCACGCGGGTCGAAGCTGTTTTCGCGCGGCTGGGGAGAGGAATCGCTGCTGACGGAGCTTTCAACGCGCGTCGGCTACAACGATCCACCTGCTCCCATCTCCGTGGAGTGGCACTCGGAGCGGAAACGCGGCCGCATGCTGCGGCGCGACGGCCTGTTTACTTCGTCACTGGAATTGCTTCCTCAGGAGACCCGCACCGTACATGTCCGCGCGTGGGTGCGCGAAGGTAACCGTAGCTGCCTGTGTCCTCCTGGCGGCTTCGCGCGACGAACACTATCAGCCTCGCGAACATGTCTTCGGTCCGCTCATCGCGCGAGGCCTCGACCTGTATTTTCTCGTAAGCCCCTTCTATGGCCGCCGGCGGCTTCCCGGAGGGCCTTCCCTCATTACCGTCAGCGATCACGGGTTGATGGCGCTGGGTATGGTGCTGGAGGCGCGTGGGCTGCTTGAAAGCCTGAGGGAGCAATATGAGAAGCTCGTCGTGGCCGGCTACAGCATGGGAGGTCACATGGCCGCGATCACCGCGGCGGTCTGTCCGTTTCCTGTGGCATGCGGGGCATTGGCAACCGGCGCCTCTGCCAGCAGCATTTACACGCGCGGATTGCTGTCCTGGAGCGTCGATCTCGACGCCCTTGGTGGAGGGTCGCACTTGCGGACCGCGGCACGCGAGCGTCTGCAGCAACTCTTCAGTGTCGCCGACATAACCCGCTATCCTCCGCCGCTCCGGGCGGACGCTGCCGTCATTGCGGCATGCACGCGCGACGGGTATGTACCGGGTAGCGAGACCGAGCGCCTGCACCGGCACTGGCGCGGAAGTACGCTGCGCTGGATTCCAGCGGGGCATTTCTCTGCGCTGGTGACTAACGGGCCGGCACTGCGCGACTGCGTCGCCGACGCAGTCGGGAAGCTATAAACCAGCACCCCGATTCCCATCGTTCGCTCTTTGCTCCTAACTGCGCCGGTTCTGCCAAGCCGTTAAATCTCTTGACTTTAACCTGGATAACTTGAATCATGGTGCCCCTATGAAAGCGACCCTCCTACTGCTGCTGTGTGCTCTATTCGTGTGTCCACCTCGATCGTTGGCTCAAGCCGATGGAACTAACACGAAAAAAGAGGAGGCTGCGGCGCTAAACGCCTGCGCCAAAATGGTGCTGAGCGGCTTCCGGAAAATCGCGGACACCCGCGACCAGCGTTTTGAGGGCAAGGTGACCGAAGCGAGCGCGCTCTGTCGTGGCGGCTATAAGACGCTCCAATTCCGGCTGACCCCTTGGGTTGATTGGTCGCAATACTGGGGCACCGGAGACATGTCTTCGCTGCCAACCGGGTTCCTTTCGGCGAAGCCTCCCGTGTTTCGCGGAGTCACGGGTGCGCTTCTCGACCTCGAATATCAGCGTATTGAGTTGATCAAGTTCAACCTGTTCGACAACAACGGAGCGTATCAGACCTATGTCACCGGACGTGGCGGGGTCGGCGGCCCGACGATCAAGACGTGGCCGGAGATGCGCCTGCCCAAGGAGAGTTCGTACTTCCTGGCTGTGGGTGGTGACGGACAGCAGCTATGCACGGGCGATCTGATCCGCGCGCGCACCCTGACCGGAATCTGTAACGACCTCCGTAACCCGTTGATGGGTTCGACCGGCACGCCATTTGCCCGTAACGTCGAATTCGATACGACTTTCCCCGACCTGGGCCAGACCGAACTAACCCGGAATCGGCATGGTGGCCGTATCGGCTTGCTGACGCCTGATCCGCAAGTCATCAGTCGCAAGCTGTTTACACGAGCGCAATCGAACCCGAGCGCCTGCAACGCGGGATTCGGCCTTCCCAACAATTCGCCCGACGCAAACTGCGATTACCAGAAGGCGCCGTTCTTCAACGTTCTGGCTGCCTACTGGATCCAATTTATGACGCACGACTGGTTCTCGCACATGGAAGAAGGGCACAACGCCGCCGAAATCATGGAGGTCGGCTGCAAGACGCAGCTGGTGAATAACGTCGCGACACCGCTCTCACCTGAAGACGCGCAGAAGCTGGGATGTCGCCCCACCGACCAGGTCGACAAGACTTTTGTTCTGCAAAGTTCGCCACCCGATCAATTTTCCAGCGGCGGCCACACTTACTTGGCGCGCGCGCCCAAGACATTTAGCAACAAGAACACGGCGTGGTGGGACGCCTCGCAGCTCTACGGCTTCGACGAGACCTCGTTGAAACGGGTGAAGCGCGATCCCAAGGACCCCGCGAAGATGCTGCTGGAGCCCGTTGCGGGCATGTCCGGTGCAGGCTATTTGCCGGTGCTGCAGGCCACCGACCCGGCGCAGCCTCAATGGGCAGGGCAGGAGTCGGTGGCGTTTCCCGACAACTGGTCGATTGGGCTAAGCTTTTATCACAACCTGTTCGCGCGGGAGCACAATTCGTTTGTCGACGAATTCCGCAGACAGGCGTCGCTCATGCCGAACGCGGACAGCGGCCTGCGCAATCCCTCGGACCCAAAGCGCGTGATCCGCAACCAGGATGTCACGCCGGATGAGCTGTTCAACGTTGCCAGGCTGGTGGTATCGGCCGAGATCGCCAAGATCCATACCATCGAGTGGACGCCACAGCTTCTTTATGACGAGCCTCTCTACAAGGGCATGAACGCGAACTGGAACGGGCTTCTCGGTACGGGAGACGCCGACGTTTCCAAGGTACTCTCGGACGCCGTAGTCCACGGCTTTGGCAAATCTCACGCCAACGTGGACCAGACGCAGTGGTATTCGGTATTCGCTTCCGGGCCGGGTATCTTCGGGCTCGGCAGCAAGGTTCCGCATTACGACATTACCAATCCAAACGACGTCAATGGCGGCACCAATCACTTCGGATCACCGTTCAACTTCCCCGAAGAGTTCGTTACCGTGTACCGCCTGCACCCACTGGTCCCGGACTTGATCGAGTACCGTGATGCCGGTAAGGACCCGAACCAGATCGTCCAGAAGGTTGCCGTGATCGACACCTTCGAGGGCAAAGCTACGGATGCGATGCGATCCCGTGGAATGGCAAACTGGGGTCTGAGCCTCGGGCGCCAGCGGTTAGGACTCCTTGCGCTGCATAACCATCCCCAGTTCATGCAGAACATTCATCTGCCGCGCCTCGACACCCCGACAGGGCAGATTGATATCGCGGCGCTCGATCTGATTCGCGACCGCGAGCATGGAGTGCCGCGGTTCAATGAGTTTCGGCGTCAGTACGGCTTGCGTCAGTTGACGAGTTACGACGACTTCGTGGACAAGACCCAGCCTGCCGATTCGCCCGCCCGCAAACAGCAACTGGAGATCGCCAGCCAACTGCGCGAAGTCTACGGAACCCACGTTTGCGACTCTTCGAAGGTGATCACGGACGCGCAGCGCAACGAAGACGGTTCGCCTATTAACGACTGCTTGGGCCATCCGAATGGCTCAACGGTCGACAATATCGAAGATGTGGACACGGTTGTCGGGTGGCTTGCGGAATCGACGCGGCCGCACGGGTTTGCGATCTCGGAGACGCAGTTTGTCGTGTTTATCCTGAATGCGTCGAGGAGACTATTCAGCGACCGCTTCTTCACCTCAAGCTTCCGGCCGGAATTCTACACGCAGTTGGGCGTCGACTGGGTGAACCGCAACGGGCCCGGCCCGGAGATGATCGAAGCCGGAATGCCGAACGGGCATAAGCAACCGGTGTCGCCACTCAAGCGCGTGCTGATGCGAAACATTCCGGAACTGACGCCGGAGTTGCAGCACGTGACCAATGCGTTCGATCCCTGGGGACGCGACCGGGGCGAATACTACACCCTCGATTGGAAGCCACGGGCTGACGCGACCAGCGATCCAGCGTTTAAACAATAACGAGCAGTCGGCGGGATTGGATCCCGCCGACGCCGCTTGTGCTGGAGCCTCCTCTCCCCAGTCCAGTGACCAATCTCCTGCGGCCCGTACCTCCACCTCTCCTCGCGCCCGGTCGCCGTCACTTCACACGGTACCCAACGTCACAAACACACCGTACTTCGCATCACAGACATCCGGTGCTCTTCCCATCAAACTGAGGTTTACTTGTGGGCCCAGGCCAGGACTAGCGGGTGAGCTACTCCTCAGCGTTACGAAGGCGGAAGCAAGACCGTTCATTCTAGAGTCCTCATACAGCGCCTCGGAAACGTCCTCGTCGGTTGGTCCATATGAGGTTCCGGTGTTCAGGGATTTTGCCCAGTAGGAGATGTTGAGCACTATGGTGGAAGGCATCCAGTCACCCGCGCAAGTTACATACTGGTTCGTCCCCGGGCACATCCTCTTCTTGCTCCTCAATCTGCTGGGGTTGGCATGCTTCTCCTACATTGTGGCCAGGCGTTTGACGCCACTGATACGGGGCGAGCGTGATTTTCGTTTTGATCGGCCTTTCACCAGGCTGGAAAGACTCCTCCAGTTCTGGGTGGGGCAGTGGAAGCATCCGCGTTACCGGACCGCAGGGATCATGCACATCCTTATCTTTGCGGGCTTCATTATTCTCGCGACCCAGGCCTTCTCCCTGCTGATTTTCGGCTTCATCCCGGGTTTCACCTTGCCCGGCTCCTACGGTGAGATCGGCCATGCCTACGACGTCGTCAAGGATTACGCTGCAACCATTGTCTTTCTCTGCATGGTCTTCGCCATAACCCGACGCGTGGTCTTCAAGCCATCGCGCTACGAAGTTCCGCAAAGATACGGTAAAGGCCACAAAGCCGACGCCATCTTCCTCCTTGGCCTCATCGCATTGCTGATGGCGACAGAAAGTGTTTTCGAGGCCAGCAAAGCGGCTTTTCAGACGCAGCAGGGCCAACCGGCTGAATTCCTGGCGGTCTTGTCGTTGCCGTGGATGTTGAGGAATGCCCTGGCTTCGACCTCCTTGTCGACGCTGCAGACTCTCCACATCGGCGCCTATTTTGTCGATGTGCTGACCTTCTACTTCCTACTGTGCTATCGGCCGTTTGGAATCCAGTTTCACGTGGAAACATCCCTCTTCAATGTCTACTTCGCAAAACTGGATCGCGGAACCGTGAAGCCTGTGAGATGGGGCGTCGCCGACGATCATCTGGACCAGGTGAAGTCGTTCGGGGTGAAGACCTTCGAAGACTTCACGTGGAAGCATATGCTCGATTTCTATTCCTGCGCCGACTGCGGGCGCTGCTCGGACCAGTGCCCGGCCAACGCCGTAGGAAGGCCGCTGTCGCCGCGCTTCCTCACCACCAAAGCGAGGGATTACAGCTTCCAGCATTATCCGATGTTCGGCAGCACAGGCAATGGCACGCCATTGATCGGCAGCATTTATTCAGACGACGAAATCTGGTCTTGCACCACCTGCGGGGCTTGCGAAGAAGAATGCCCGTTGATGATCCAGTACATCGACAAGATCGTCGACCTGCGACGGGGCATGATCGATGATGGCAACGTACCTCAGTCCCTGCAGAAGCCGTTAAAGGCCCTCGAGAGCCGCGGCAATCCCTACGGCAAGATGGAGAAGAAACGGGCGGAGTGGGCAAAAGTCAAGGACTTCTCCGCGTCGTGCACCGTTAAGACGCTGGACGGTAAGACCAACGCGGATACGCTGTACTTTGTCGACAGCATCACTTCCTACGATGACCGTATGCAGTCGATCGGGCGCGCGACCGCCAAAATCCTTGATGCGGCCGGAGTGAATTTCGGGGTCCTGGGAGCAGCCGAGAAAGACAGTGGGCACGACGCCCGCCGATTCGGCGAAGAGACGCTCTTCATGTCTTTGCGCGACCACAACGTGGATGCGATCAAGGCCGCCGGCGCCAGCGCATCGTTACTGCCGACCCGCACGCGTTTAACGCGCTGAAACACGACTACAAAGATGTGCCCCCAGTGGAACACATCAGCCAGGTCATCTGCCGGGAGGTGAAGTCCGGCAACCTGAAGCTCAAGCCGGTGGAAAACACTGACA
Organism: uncultured Acidobacteriaceae bacterium; assembly: GCA_963840905.1. GTDB lineage: Bacteria > Acidobacteriota > Terriglobia > Terriglobales > Acidobacteriaceae > Bog-257. Next base: position 491,581 of record CAWJAO010000002.1, on the reverse strand, counting down.
ACATTTATGCCTACCACGACCCGTGCTATCTGGGCCGCCATAACCAGGTGTACGACGATCCTCGGGATGTGCTCGATGCAATTCCCGGCTTGAAGCGAGTTGAAATGAGCAAGTGCCGCGACCGTTCTTTCTGCTGTGGTGGCGGCGGGCTGATGCTCTTCTACGAGCCCAAAGAAGACGAGAGGATGGGCGTGAAGAGGGTCCGGATGGCCGCTGAAGCCGGCGCCAATGTCATTGTGACCGCGTGCCCGTTCTGCATGGTCAATATTGAAGATGCGATCAAGGTCGCAGGCATGGAAGGCAAGATGACCGCCATTGATTTGGCGGAGTTGGTAGACAAACAGCTTTTGCGCGAGACCGCTGCGCCGGTATGCGAGGACGAGCTGACAAGTGCGGTCCACGCGTAGAGCCTCGGCATCGATTTTTGGAACGAAATTCTCCAGGGAGTGCGACTGTGGAAATTCTAGTTTGCGTCAGACGAGTACCGGACACCGCGGAAAACGAAATCCAGCTCAACCGTGCGGGAAACGATATTGAACGCGATGACCTGGTGTATTCAATCAACGAACCCGACAACTATGCGGTTGAAGAGGCCCTTCAGATCACCGCCAAAGCCGGTGGCACCGTCACCGTAGTAACGGTAGGCAGCGAGGACGACGAGGAAGTATTGCGCCGGGAGATGGCTATGGGCGCTAACCGCGGCGTCTTGATCTCCGACGAAGCCTTTGGCGGATCGGACGGCAAGGGCATCGCCACAATCTTGAAATCCTTTGTTGAGAAGGGAAACTACGATCTCATTCTGACCGGGGTCCAGGCCGACGACGGCGGCGCCCAGGTAGGTGGAATGCTGGCGGCCCTGCTCGACTATCCCTTCGCTTCGCTGGTGAATTCCATCTCCGTTGATGGCGGCAAGCTGAAGGTAAGCCGGGAAGTCGAAGGTGGCAACAAGGAGATGAACGAGATCGATCTTCCCTGCGTGCTCTCGATTCAGACCGGCATCAATGAGCCGCGTTATGTAGGGATGCGCGGCATCCGCCAAGTCGCGGGGGTAGAGGTTCCAACCTTCAGTGCGTCCGACCTCGGCGTGGATGCCAGTGCGGTCGGAGAAGCTGGAGCCAAGGTCAAACGGGTGGACTACTTCGTGCCCGCACTCGGCAAGGGAGCCGAGATGTTGCAGGGCGACCGGGAAGTGGTCATCGCCAAACTGATTGAGTTGATGAAAGCCAAAGGAGGGTTGAACTAATGGCACGCATCTTCGCCTACATCGTACATAAGGCCGGCATTGCCGACGATTCAGCGGCCGAACTCGCAGCCGCCGCGAAGAAGATCGACGCTGCCTCGTCGCCGGTTGCCGTGGTGACCGGTTGGGGCACGGAACTCGACGCCGTTTGCGAAACCCTGTGTGGCTCCTACGCTGAGGTATGGAAAATCGCGAATCAGGCACTCTCGTACCCCAATGCTGAACTGGTTCGCAAAGCGTTGCTCAACATTCTGCCGAACGATGGCATCGTGCTGGTTCCTCACGCTCACTTTGGAATCGACCTGTCACCGGGTCTCTCCATCAAGTTGAACTCGGCCTTTGTTTCCGACGTGCTGGACATCGAGGGAGTCGAAGGGAGCGATCTCAAACTCGTCCGTCAGGAGTTTGGCGGACAGGTGAGCGCCCATGTGCGTTGCGATGCGTCCGCCGGCGCGGTGCTTAACCTGCGTCCCGGCGCATTCAAGCCCCAGGAAGGCGCACCCGTCAACGGTGTCATAGTCGACAAGTCGGCCGATGCGGGCACTCTGACCGCGGGACGGCGCTATCTCGAGACGGTCGTGGCCGAAACCGGCGATGTAGATATTACAAAGCACGCGGTGCTGATTTCCGTCGGGCGTGGCATCCAGGAACAGGACAATATTGGTATCGCGGAAGAACTGGCCGAAACGCTGGGCGCTGCGGTGAGCTGCTCCAGGCCGGTAGTCGACGCCAAGTGGCTGCCGAAATCCCGCCAGGTGGGCTCATCCGGAAAGACGGTCAAGCCCAAGGTTTACATGGCGTGTGGCATCAGCGGCTCGTTCCAACATCTTGCCGGCTTGAAAGGCAATCCCTTCATCGTCGCTATTAACAAGAACCCCAAAGCACCGATCTTCCAGGTGGCGGACGTCGGAATTGTCGATGACATCCTGGAGTTCCTGCCGGAGTTGACCAACAAGATCCGAGAAACGAAACAGGTTTCGGTCTAAGAAACCGAGAGAGGCACCGACCATGATCACGAAGAAGACCTTGCAATTGAGCTTGAAATCGCTCCGGGATTTTGCGAAGAAACGCCTGCCCGATGAAGAGTTGATCGCGCTGGATGAACGCGATGAATGCCCGGTGGAGATTGTCCGGCACATGAGCAACCCGGACCAACTGGGTATTCAACTCCTGTTCATTCCGGAAGAGTACGGCGGCATGGGGGGAAGCACCTTCGACGTCTATCTCATCTGTGAACAGATGGCGCGAATCGATCTTGGGGTCGCCACCTCGCTTTTCGCAACTTTCCTTGGCAGCGACCCCATAACTTTCGGCGCCACTCCCGAGCAGAAGAAGAAATGGCTCGGCAAGATCGCCGACGAAGGCGTCCTGTTCGCCTACGGGGCGACGGAGCCGGAAGCGGGCAGCGACTTGGGCGCGCTGAAGACCACCGCCGATCGCGTCGAAAAAGACGGCAAGATCGTCGGCTACAAAATCAATGGCAGCAAGCAATGGATCAGCAACGGCGGAATTGCGGACTATTACACGATCCTCGCCAATACGCCCGCCGGACCAACCTGGTTCATCGTGGATGCAGGCACCAAAGGCTTTGCTCATGACAAGCCGGAGGACAAGCACGGCATTCGTCTGAGCAATACCGCCGCGCTGGCTCTCAACGATGTTTACGTGGATGCCGACCGGCTGGTCGGCGGCGTGGAAGGCCAGGGCCTGCTGCAGGCGCAGATGGTCTTCGGTTACACGCGGGTCATGGTCGCGGCCTTCGGGTTGGGTGCCGGCTGGTCCGCGCTCGATCGTGCCATTCCCTATTCCGTCAAGCGCATCCAGGGCGGAACTCCGCTCTCGGAGAAGCAGGGATACACGCACAAACTGATCGTGCCGCACGTGGCCAAGCTGGAGGCAGCCCGCTCCTACATCGAGGAAACCGCGGAGCGGATTGACGCCGGCAGCGAAGGAAGTTTGAACACGGAAGGTGCCATCGCCAAGTACATGGCCACCGAAGCCGGCGATGCCGCGGCGGATGCCAGCATTCAGGCACTCGGCGGGTACGGCTACACGCACGAATACATGGTCGAGAAAATCAGTCGCGACGTACGCATCACCAGGATCTACGAGGGAACCTCCGAGATCATGGAGATGACAATCAGCCGGGACCGCTGGCAGCTTCACCTGAAGACGCGGGGCCAGTATTATCACGACCGGGCGCGCGAACTCGAAGCCCTGCACGTCAAGCATCCCGACGTGGGCGCGAACACTGCCGCGTTGGCCTTGCACGCACTGGCGGAGGTCATGGAGAAGGCTCGGGCCGCCCGGCTGACCCGCTTCCAGCATATCCTGCTGCGGCTGGGCGAGTTAATCGCTTATGCCGAGTGCGCGGGAAGTCTGGCGCGCCGCGCCGCACTTAGCGCGGAAGGCAAACTTAACGAGAAGGCCAGCCCGCGTTTCGACACAGACGCTTTGGCAGCGCTGGCCCGCATCTTCGCCCGCGAGGCGGCTTTGAAGGTCGGGGAAGAAGGGTTACGTTGGGTAACCGGCGCCGGCGGCGTCAGCGACGCCGAGATGACGGAGTTCGAGGCGAATTCTGGGCTCTTAGCCATACATCGTGCCCAGGCCGGACTACTCTCCGACATGGACTATGTCGGTGACGTACTCTACAGTCGGGTGAAGAAGGAAGTGGAACAACCCGTCCTTGCTTAGGAAGTGACAGGCATCCAGCGCTTCGGCAGCTGGATGCCTTTTTTGTCCGCTGGCAAAGCGAACAAAATGCGAATTAGATTGAGGTTTCAACAGATTAAAACAGATTCATTTTTCGTGTTTCAACACAGACTATACCGCTGCTACCATGCCCGCTCACGCACCGGGCCAACACACCCTGTCCCGAAAACCAGGAAGTATGTGTGCCAACACGTTCCGTGTCACTCCCCGTTGTGGCCTCCGTCACCAACGCGCGCCCGTCAGGTCACTGACAAGCAGCCAGCCACACTGCCAAAGTAGAGGTGCTCTCGGGCGTACCAGAACCCAGGCCTTGTGAGCGAGTTCTTCCTCCATGGGAGGAGGAAAAACAAGACCCGATACTTCTGCTTTTGCTGCCGCTCGACTGCCGCCATTTTTGTCTGGAAACAGAATCATAGCCAAAGGAAGTGCCACGCCATGGAAAAGACTGCTCATCGCGCGATTGCGATTGTAGGGGTGGGAGCCATTCTCCCCGACGCTCCAAACGCACCGGCTTTCTGGGAAAACATCAAGAACAGCCGTTACAGCATAAGCGAGGTCACACACGACCGTTGGGATTCCGCGTTTTACTACGATGCCGACCCGAACGCGCCAGACAAGAGTTACTCCAAGATCGGCGGCTGGGTGCGCGAGGCTCCGTGGGAGCCAATGAAGTGGCGCATCCCGGTACCGCCTCGCGTGGTCGAAGCCATGGACCCAGCTCAAAAATGGGCCATCGCTTGCACGCGCGAAGCGCTGGAAGATTTCGGCTACCCTAACCGTCCGCTGGACCTCGATCGCACGGCGGTGATTCTGGGCAACGCCATGGCTGGTGAAAAACACTACCGCACCTCGTTGCGGGTGTTCTTTCCGGAATATGCACACGAGTTGGCCGAGAGTGCCAGCTTCGCCGCACTCCCGCCCGCGGTTCAAAGCAACATCACCAGCGAGCTGCACGACCGGATGGGTCATCTTCTGCCTGAGATCACAGAAGACAGCATGCCCGGCGAACTGGCCAACTGCATTGCCGGCCGCATCGCGAACATCTTCAACTTCCACGGCCCCAACTACGTGGTGGACGCGGCCTGCGCCTCGGCCATGGCGGCCATCAGTTCGGCGGTGGAGGGCCTGATTGAGAACGATTTTGACGTGGCCCTGACCGGCGGCATTGACCGCAATATGGGCGCACCGACCTTCGTCAAGTTCTGCAAAATTGGTGCGCTCTCGGCCACCGGCACTCGCCCGTACGCTCAGGGAGCCGACGGCTTTGTCATGGGCGAAGGCGCCGCACTGTTCTTGCTGAAGCGCCTGGCCGACGCCGAGCGCGATGGCGACAAGATTTACGCTGTGTTGCGTGGCATGGGCGGTTCCAGCGACGGCAAGGGAAAGGGCATCACCGCGCCCAATCCGATCGGGCAAAGAATGTGCATTCAGCGCGGATGGGACAATGCCGGCTTGTCGCCCGCCACGGCGACCCTGTTTGAAGGACACGGCACCTCGACCCGGGTGGGCGATGTGGTCGAAGCACAAAGCCTGGTTGACGTGCTCAGCACGTTTAACCTCCCCACCGGCTCCATCGCTCTGGGCTCAGTCAAATCGAATTTCGGACACCTGAAGGGTGCGGCGGGCGCGGCCGGTTTGCTGAAAACCATATTTGCCCTTCGCGACAAAGTGTTACCGCCCAGTCTGCATTGCGAGCATCCCAGCCCGGATATCGACTTTGCTCACTCCCCTCTCTACGTCAATACGGAGTTGAAACCGTGGACGGCCCCGTCGGATGGCGCGCGGCGCGCTGGCTTGAGCGCTTTTGGCTTTGGCGGCACGAACTTCCACGCTGTCCTGGAGGAGTACATACCGGGCCGGCTGAACGGAAACGGTAAGCGGTCGGTCGCGGTCAATGTGCCGCCGCCCGTTGTGGCGGAGAGGAGCGTCAGCGTGACCAACCTTACACCTGAGTCAACCCTTGCCGCGTCGTGTAAAGCTCCACTTCGCGGAGCGTTGGTGATTGGCGCTGCAACCGAAGCGGTACTCGCGGAGCGTCTGCAGGCAGTGCAGGAAGATGCGGCTGCCGGTCGCGCACCAGCACCTCTACCTCCGACAGAAGCGGATCTGCGCGCTCCCGAACGGCTTGCGATTGACTATGCCGACGCGGCCGACCTGGCCGACAAATCGGCCAAGGCCCTGAAAGGCCTGAAGGCCAATCAGGCAGCAGTGTGGAAAGCATTGCGCCCGCAAGGCATCTTCCGCGGACGCGGTCCAGCACCCAAAGTGGCCTTTCTGTACACCGGCCAGGGTTCGCAGTACGTCAACATGATCGCGCCCCTTCGGGCCACCGAACCGATCGTGGCGGAACTCTTTGCGGAAGCGGACCGGATCATGACTCCGCTGCTTGGCAAGCCACTCACTGAGTTTATTTTTGTCGATCCAACTGATGCCGGGGCGGTCGCGAAAGCGGAAGAGGATCTGCGCCAGACCGAAATCACTCAGCCTACGGTGCTGACCATCGACCTGGCCCTGACCCGGCTGTTGGCCGCGTACGGCATCCACCCCGACATGACCATGGGGCACAGTCTGGGTGAATACGGAGCGCTGGTTGCGTCCGGTTCTCTGAGCTTCGAAAATGCGCTGCAAGCGGTGAGCGCCCGCGGTCGCGGCATGACCAAGGTCGCGGTGAAGGACACCGGTAAGATGGCGGCAGTCTTTGCGCCACTCGCCGAAGTCGAGCGGATACTGAAAACCGTTACCGGCTACGTTGTTATTGCCAACGTAAACAGCGGGCAGCAGTCGGTTATCGGCGGCGCCAGCGAAGCAGTTGAACAAGCCATCAAGATCTTCCTGCAAGCCGGCTACGATGTCGCCCCACTGCCGGTAAGCCACGCCTTTCACACCTCCATCGTCGCTCCGGCCAGCGAACCTCTCCGTGAGATGCTTTCGCACCTGAGCATCCAATCGCCGCAGTTGCCGGTTGTGTCCAATGTGAATGGCAAGTTTTACCCCACGGGAAATGATGTCGTCCCGCAGATGCTGGACCTTCTGGCGCAGCAGGTGGCGTCGCCGGTGCAATTTGTGAAAGGCCTGAAGACCCTGTATGACGCGGGAGCGCGCGTCTTTGTCGAGGTGGGGCCGAAGAAAGCGCTTCAGGGGTTTGCAGAAGAAGTGCTTAGCGAACACGGCGATGTGGTTTCGCTGTTCACCAATCATCCGAAATTTGGGGACATTCCTTCCTTCAACCAGGCATTGTGTGGGCTCTATGCAGCAGGCCTAGGTCGCGGGCGCGCCGAGGAGCCGTTGGCAATTCCGGAGAAGCCGGCGGTTGCCCAACCGGAAGCTATCCCCGTAGCGAAAATTGCGACGCCAACGCCGCAGGCTGAGATTGCGGCTGCGTCCGCTCCGACAGTGATCCCGTCGAATGGCAGTTCCTATGACGAGATGGGGCGCCTGCTGGCGGATGCCCTTCAGCGGGGAGGCTGGCAAGTGTCCCGCGGCCAGAATCGCGTATCGTCCTCCGAACCGGTAACGATTACGGGAGCGTCTCTGGGTCTGCCTGGGACCGATCATATCTTCGATGACGGCAACATTGAACGCCTCCTGCGCGGCGACCAGTTCATCAACGTGATCCCAAAAGAGTTCCGCCAGGCCATGCTCGACAAACGCATCCGGCGCCTGGTGAAGAGCGACAAGGGAGAAGCTACCTTTGAGTCCATCACCGATGTGGACGACGTCATCAAGCTGGCGGGTCGAGGCGGGGCCTTCGATCTGCAGAGTGAATTCGGCGTTCCCGCCGAGCACCTGGCCGCGTTGGATCGCGTAACCCGCCTGGCAGTCGGCGCCGGAATCGACGCCATGCGCGACGCCGGTATTCCGTTGGTCATGCGCTATAAGACGACCACCAAAGGAACGCAGTTGCCGGACCGCTGGGGATTGCCCGACGCGATGCGCGACGACACCGGTGTGATCTTCGGCTCCGCGTTTCCCGGCTACGACTCCTTAATCGAAATCATGTCCGACTATTTCAAGGACCATGCCCGCCGCGAGGAGTTGGCGATGTTGGAGAGCTGGCACAGCCGCGCGGCGAACGGACACTCCGTACTGGGACAGGAGGTGGAGCGTCGCATCCAGGAGTTGCAAGCGACCCTCGAGAAGGAACCCTACACTTTCGACCGGCGCTTCCTGCTCCGGGTCTTGTCGATGGGACATTCGCAATTCGCCGAGCTCATAGGCGCTCGCGGTCCCAACACGCAGATTAATGCCGCCTGTGCGACCACTGCGCAAGCCGTGGGGCTGGCGGAAGACTGGATCCGTGCCGGACGGTGCCGCCGCGTGATCGTTATCTCTGCCGACGATGTCACCTCTGACAATATGATCGGGTGGTTCGGCCCTGGGTTCCTGGCCAGTGGAGCAGCAGCCACTGATGAAGTAGTCGAAGATGCCGCAATTCCGTTCGACCGTCGCCGGCATGGCCTCATCATGGGCATGGGCGCCGCAGCTCTGGTAGTCGAGAGCGCTGAAGCGGCGCGTGAGCGCGGCATCCAGCCCATCTGCGAGGTCCTGAGCGCGGTCACCGCCAACAGCGCGTTCCACGGGACCCGCCTCGATGTGCAGCATATCGGGCAGGTAATGGAAGACCTGGTGGCCCAGGCTGAATCGCACAGTGGAATTAGGCGTCAACAGGCTGCGCCGCAGCTGGTGTTCGTCTCACACGAAACCTACACACCCGCGCGTGGCGGCAGCGCCTCGGCGGAGATCCACGCACTGCGCCACGTTTTCGGCGACGCCGCCGATAAGATCGTGATTGCCAACACCAAGGGCTATACCGGCCATGCCATGGCAACCGGTATCGAGGATGTCCTGGCGGTTAAGGCACTGGAGACGGGATTGGTGCCGCCGGTGGCGAACTTCAAGGAAGTCGATCCTGAGCTCGGTCCGCTGAACTTGTCGAAGGGCGGCCACTATCCCATTCAGTACGCGATACATCTGGGCGCGGGGTTCGGCTCGCAGATCAGCATGATGCTGTTGCGCTGGGTGCCGACCAAGGACGGCGTTCGACTCAGCCCGAGGGCTCTGGGGTACGGCTATCGTATTACCGACCAAGCTGCGTGGAATGCGTGGTTGAGCCGGATGGCGGGCCGTCCGACAGCTGACTTGGAGGTGGTGAATCGCACGCTGCGAGTGAAAGACCAAGGGCCGGTGAAGCGGGCGACGACTGGGACTGATCAGGTGCGTACGGTCACTGTCCCGTCTCCCAGCATTCCGACAGCACCGGTACCGGCAGCACGCGTTCAAGCATCGCCTTCGGCGGCCGCGATTACCCAGTTAGCACAGCCCGCGCCATTGCCGATCGTGGTTGTCGCGCCCCAGACTCCGCCGGCGCTTCCCATCGTCCAGGTTCCCGTTGCGACGACTGCATCCACTGTTGTCAAAGCTAGAACGGAAGCTCCTGTCGCGGCATCACCGGTCAAACCCACCGTGGCGGGCGAGTCGGTGAAGGACCGCATCCTGGAATTGATGGTCGAGAAGACCGGCTATCCGACAGGACATGCTGGACCTCGACCTCGATCTCGAAGCCGATCTCGGCGTGGACACCGTCAAGCAGGCGGAGATGTTCGCGGCCATCCGCGAGATCTACAGCATCCCGCGCGATGAGAACCGCAAGCTGCGCGACTATCCAACCCTGGCGCATGTGATCCGGTTCGTGTATGAGAAGCGGCCGGACTTGGCTGGCACGCCTGTGCCGGCAGCCAGCGTTGAACCATCAGCCCCGCCGACAGCGCCAATCGCGACTCAGCCGGCGGCACCGGCGCCGGCGGTGGCAGCACCCACGAACGGCCCTGACGAATCCGTGAAGGAACGCATTCTGGAACTGATGGTCGAGAAGACCGGGTATCCGAAAGACATGCTCGACCTCGACCTCGACCTGGAAGCGGACCTGGGCGTCGACACCGTCAAACAGGCGGAAATGTTTGCTGCCATCCGCGAGATCTACAGCATCCCGCGCGATGAGAACCGCAAGCTGCGCGATTATCCAACCCTGGCGCATGTGATCCGGTTCGTGTATGAGAAGCGGCCGGACTTGGCTGGCACGCCTGTGCCGGCACCCGGCGTTGAACCATCAGCCCCGGTTGTAGCTCCTGTCGCAGTTGAGCCGGTCGCACCAGTGCCGATCGCAGTGGCTCCGACGAACGGCCCGGACGAATCGGTGAAGGAACGCATTCTGGAACTGATGGTCGAGAAGACCGGCTATCCGAAGGACATGCTGGACCTCGACCTCGACCTGGAAGCGGACCTGGGCGTCGACACCGTCAAGCAGGCGGAGATGTTCGCGGCCATTCGCGAGATCTACAGCATCCCGCGCGATGAGAACCGCAAGCTGCGTGACTATCCAACCTTGGCGCACGTCATCCGGTTCGTGTACGAGAAGCGGCCGGACTTGGGCGGCACGTCGACGCCGGTAGCAGTTATTGAGCCATCGGCTCCGGCGATCACGTCCGGCGGAGCTCAGCCAGTGGCACCAGCGCCGACAGTCGCAGCACCCACGAACGACCCTGACGAATCGGTGAAGGAACGCATTCTGGAACTGATGGTCGAGAAGACCGGCTATCCAAAAGACATGCTGGACCTCGACCTCGACCTGGAAGCGGACCTGGGCGTCGACACCGTCAAGCAGGCGGAGATGTTCGCGGCCATTCGCGAGATCTACAGCATCCCGCGCGATGAAAACCGCAAGCTGCGCGACTATCCAACCCTGGCGCACGTCATCCGGTTTGTGTACGAGAAGCGGCCGGACTTGGCGGGAGTTGCTCTCCCCTCGCCAACAGCGGCTGAAATACCACCCACAGCCACGGAGGCATCGCCAGCGACAACCGGTGTCGCGCCCCCTGCGATCACCGACGAGTCCATCAAGGAAAAAGTGCTCGAGATCGTTGCCGAGAAGACCGGCTATCCCAAGGACATGCTCGACCTGGATCTCGACCTGGAAGCAGACCTGGGCATCGACACGGTGAAACAGGCGGAGATGTTCGCCTCGATCCGGGCGACCTACAACATTCCGCGAGATGAGAATCTCAAGCTGCGCGAGTTTCCGACATTGGCGCACGTAATTCAATTCGCTCAGAGCAGACGCCCGGGGGCAGTGGCATCGTCCCCTGCAGCAGCTCCCGTGACCCAGGCAACAGCGCAACCGGCAAAAACTGAAGTGCCAGTAGTTCGACCGCCGCGTGTAGTTCCGGTCCTGGCCAGCTTTGACGCAGCCGACAAAGTACCTCGGCGTGTCCCGGTGCCAAATCTGCGGCCACCGCTCTCCATCTGCAAGGCAACTGGCGTGACGCTGGCTGCCGGCAGCCGAATTGTGATCATGCCCGACAAAGGCGGAGTGGCAGAAGCGTTGACGAAGCAACTGCAGGCGAAGGGAGTGGAGGTTCTTCTTATCGAAGGTGCGCCGGACGCAGAGACGCTCGCCAATTCCCTCAAGAGTTGGGTGGCTGCGGGGCGGCCAGTGCAAGGAATCTACTGGCTTCCCGCGCTGGATGACAATGGATCAATCAGCAGCATGGACCTAACTGCATGGCGTGAAGCCCTGCGGGTGCGCGTGAAGTCGCTTTATACGACAATGCGCACTCTGTACGAGCAGATTGCTGCGCCGGGAACCTTCCTGCTTTCGGCGACGCGGCTCGGCGGACAGCACGGTTACGATGAGGCGGGAGCGCTCACGCCAATGGGTGGCGCGGTAGTTGGCTTCACCAAGACGTACAAGCGGGAGCGGTTGGACGCCCTCGTCAAAGCTGTTGATTTCGAAGTGCCACGCAAGGCAGCGGAAATCGCTGAGACTCTGATCGAGGAGACCCTGCGCGATCCCGGAGCAGTGGAGATTGGCTACAAGGGTGGCCAGCGCTGGACGGTAGGGCTGCAAGAACAGCCTGTGGCGGACGGCCAGCCCGGAATGACACTCGACCAGGACAGCGTATTCCTGATCACGGGGGCGGCGGGGAGCATCGTCTCGGCGATCACTGCTGATCTGGCGGCAGCTTCTGGCGGCACGTTCTACTTGCTCGATTTAGTGCCCGAACCTGATCCGAACAATCCAGACCTGAAGCGCTTCGTAAGCGACAAAGACGGTTTGAAGCGCGATCTGTTCTCACGCATCCAGGCGCGCGGCGAGCGGGCCACACCGGCGCTGGTTGAGAAAGAACTCGCCGGCGCTGGAGCGGGCGCAAGCTGCTCAGACCGCAATCGACGCGGTGCGCGCTGCCGGCGGCACTGCCTACTACTTCAGCGTCAACCTGGCGGATGCGGACGGCATAACCGCGGTCATCAAGCAGGTGCGTGAGCGTAGCGGGCGGCATTGACGTTCTGCTGCACGCCGCAGGCATCGAACGCAGCCATTTCCTGCCCGACAAGGACCCACGCGAATTCGATCTGGTCTTCGACGTCAAGAGCGACGGCTGGTTCAACCTGCTGCATGCCATCGGCGACATGCCCCTCGGGGCGACGGTGGCGTTCAGTTCAGTGGCTGGCCGCTTCGGCAATGGCGGACAGACCGACTACAGCTCGGCCAACGATCTGTTGTGCAAGATCACGTCAAGCTTCCGCACGACCCGGCCGCTGACGCGCGGCATCGTCATCGACTGGTCGGCGTGGGGCGGGATCGGCATGGCCACGCGCGGCTCAATTCCGAAGATGATGGAACTGGCAGGCATCGACATGCTGCCGCCGGAAGCGGGCATTCCGTGGATTCGGCGCGAGCTCACCTCGGGAGCGACCCGCGGTGAGGTTGTGGTAGGTCAGCGTCTTGGCGTTCTGCTGAGCGAGTGGGACACAACCGGCGGGCTCGATACTGAGGCTCTAGCGGCTTCAGCCGGGAAGCGCTCACCGGTGCAGGGACCGATGACAGGCAAGATCATGGGAATGGGCGTCTACAGCGGACTGACGATGGAGACGACGCTTGATCCTGCGACCCAACCCTTCCTGTACGACCATCGCATCGACGGCACGCCGGTATTGCCGGGCGTGATGGGGATCGAGGCTTTCGCGGAAGCCGCCCTGTGCATGCATCCCGGCTGGCACGTAGAAGCGGTGGAGGAAGTAAGTTTCCTGTCACCCTTTAAGTTCTACCGCGACCAGCCGCGGACGGTGACGGTCCAAGCTGTGTACTATCCACAAGGCGACAAGCTGATTGCCGATTGCCGATTGATTGGCCGGCGCACCTTACCCAACCACCCAGAACCGCAGGAGACCATTCATTTCAAGGCCCGGGTACGGCTGACGCAACAATTGCCGGAACCCGTAAAGCGGAAGGCCATAACTGCGTCGTCCGATGCCATCCTCGAAGCAGCTGAAATCTATCGCGTCTATTTCCACGGGCCAGCCTATCAGGTCCTGGAAAAGGCCTGGTGGGATGGAAAGCAAATGATCGGACAGATGGCGGCGGGCTTACCCAGTAACCACCAACCTTCAGACCAGCTGACGCTCATGGAACCCCGGCTGATCGAGCTTTGCTTCCAAACCGCGGGCCTCTGGGAGATGAGTGTGCAAAACCGCTTCGGTCTGCCGCAAGACGTTCAGCAAGTTGCTTTGTTGCGCGCACCCGATCTGGGGGAAGGTCGGCTCTATGCCGTGGTCACACCTGATCCAGACCGGGGTAGCTTCGATGCCGAAGTGGTGGACACGAAAGGAAACTGTTACCTCCAGCTCAGCGGCTACCGTACGGCAGCGATGCCAAGCAACGTTGACGCCGAGGCCTTCAAAGTACTGCACGCTGTGATGGCGTGATCGACCTAACTTGTTCAGTCTGACAATCGGTCGGTCGGAGGGGTCTATGCAGCACGAGTTTCAACGTGTGGCCATCGTCAACCGCGGGGAAGCGGCAATGCGCTTCATCCACGCGGCCCGAGAGTTTAATCAAGAGTACGGCACGTCGCTGTGCACCATCGCACTCTACACCGATCCTGATCGCCACGCGATGTTCGTCTGCGAGGCGGATGAAGCCGTGTGTCTGGGGCCGGCATTTCGCCAAGACCCGGCCACGGGTCAAGCCAGGAGCAGCTACGTCGACTATGACCTGCTGCAACATGCGTTGACGAGCGCACGGGCGGAAGCAGTCTGGGTGGGCTGGGGTTTTGTTGCAGAGCACCCTGGGTTCGCAGACCTTTGCCGCAAGCTCGCTATCGTTTTCATCGGACCGGATGGCGACGTAATGCGGCGGCTGGGCGACAAGATCGCCTCCAAACTTCTCGCCGAGCAGGCACAGATACCGGTAGCACCGTGGAGTGGCGGGCCAGTGGAGGCGCTCGCCGACGCTCGGCACCATGCGGAGCGCCTGGGCTATCCGCTACTGATTAAGGCTACGGCGGGAGGCGGCGGTCACGGAATTCGTCGCGTCAATTCTGCCGATCAACTCTCGGCGGCATTTGAAGGCGCCCGCGCCGAAGCGTTTAAGGCCTTCGGCAATGGCACGGTTTTCATGGAGCAGTTGGTGCTGGCGGCGCGTCACGTCGAGGTGCAAGTCATAGCCGACCAATACGGGACCACGTGGCCCGTCGGAGTGCGTGACTGCACGATTCAGCGCCGTCACCAGAAGGTCCTCGAGGAAGCGCCGTCCCCCGCGCTCACCTCCCTGCAGGACCAGGCGCTGCGAGAGGCCGCAGTGCGCTTGAGCCAGGCGGCGGGATATTGCAACGCAGGCACCGTCGAATTCCTGTACCAGCCGGAGACTCACCGCTTCGCATTCATGGAGATGAATACCCGGTTACAGGTCGAGCATCCGGTGACCGAACGCACTACCGGGTGCGACCTGGTCAAGCTGCAGATTCACGTGGCACGTGGCGGACGCCTGGAAGGAGAACCGCCACGAACGCTGGGTCACGCGATTGAAGTGCGGCTGAATGCCGAAGATCCGGAGAACGGCTTCGCTCCAGCTCCGGGTGCAATTGAAAGGTTCAGGCTTGCGAGCGGCCCGGGCGTGCGCATCGATACGGGCGTGGCCGTGGGCGACGCTATCCCGCCCGAATTCGATTCCATGATCGCCAAGATCATCACCTACGGGCAAAACCGGAAGGAAGCTCTGGCCAGGCTACAGCGCGTGCTACGCGAGAGCGTGGTGGTCATCAAGGGCGGAGCCAGTAACAAGGCATTCCTGCTGGACCTGGTAAACCGCGCCGAAGTGCAGCGCGCGGAAGTGGACATCGGATGGCTGGACCGCCTCGCAGCGAATGGCGAACACTATTCCAGGGATTACGCCGATGTGGCCCTGGTGCAGGCAGCAATCGAAGCTTACGCCGCTGAGTTGGCGGTGGAGCAGGCACAGTTCTACGCCTCAGCTGTGCGCGGGCGCCCGCACGTTCGGAATGAGCTGGGCCGGACCGTCGAGCTGCGCTATCGCGGACAGAGTTACTCCCTCAGGATTCGCTGCCTCGGCCCGCATCAGTACCGTGTTGAGGTCGATGGATCGCGCATCGAAGCGCTCATACATCCTCTGGGCAAGTTTGAATACTGGCTTACCGTCTTCGGGCGGCGCTTCCATGTGGTCTCCGTGGTCCAGGGAGTGAATTCCCGGATCGAGGTAGACGGCGTGTCGCACTCGATCAATCGGGACGATGGCGGAGTAGTGCACGCGCCCGGGCCCTCGGTGGTTGTTTCCATTGCGGTGAAGCCCGGGGATGTGGTTTCGGCAGGAGATACCCTGGCCGTGCTGGAAGCCATGAAGATGGAGATGGCTGTCGTGGCTCCGTTTTCCGGAAAAGTCCGCCAGGTAATGACCATACCCCACGTGCAAGTAGATGCTGGGGCCCCACTGCTCCAGATCGAGGCCACTGCCGTTAGCGAGGCGTCAGCGACAACGGAGCGGGTGACGTTTGGGGTGTCGGCCGCACCAAACCAACCAGCGTCGGACAATCAATCTCGCTGGCGACAGAACCTGGAAGAACTGCGGCACCTCATGCTGGGCTTCGACGCCGATCCGCCACAGACAGCGCGCCTGTTTGCGCAATGGAACGAGTTCAAGGAAGAGCCGGAGGAAACCGAAGAAATAGTCCGGCGCGAAAATGAAATCCTGAACATTTTTGTGGACATATGTTCGTTGTTTCGCCGTAAACCGAGCGTGCACGATCCCGCCGGCGGTGAAGCACCCAGCACAGAAGCCTACCTATTTTCCTATTCACGGATGCTTGACACGCAGGGTGAGGGACTTCCGCCCGCGTTTGTAGAGGCGTTACGCGGCACCCTGGCTCACTATGGCTTGAAGACACTAGACCGCTCGTCCGAACTGGAAGAGAGTCTGCTGTGGATCTACAAGTCGCACCAACGAGTAGAACGGCAAGTGGCGCCTATCCTGGCCTTGCTGGAACGTCGCCTGGCACGGGTCGACACCTTAGCGCCGCATACGGATGAGTCGTTCCGTTCGTTACTCGACCGGATCATTGCCATGACGCGCGGGACTTTCCCCTCGGTCAGCGATCTAGCTCGCGAACTGCGCTATCGCTACTTCGAGCAGGCATTGTTTGAGCAGACGCGTAAGCACCTCTACGCACAAGCCGCGGACCACCTCGCGTATCTTGCTGCCAATCCCCAGGCCCCAGACCTGCGCGAGAGAGTAACCGCACTGATCGACTGCCCGCAACCGCTCGCCAGCTTCTTCTCAGGCCGGTTTGCTGCCGCCAATCCTGGCTTGCGTCAATTGATGTTAGAGGTAATGACCTCGCGTTATTACCGCGGACAATCACTCGCAGACTTCCAGGCGATGCCTTCGAATGGACATTGTTGCGTGTCGGCAAAATACCTGCAGGACGGAAAATGGATACATGTCCTCGCGGCGCATGCCGACTATCAGCGGCTCACGGACGCGGCACGGGTGATGTGCTGTTGCGTGGAGGGAATTCCAGCACAGGACGACATCGTCCTCGATCTGTACCTTTGGAGTCCCGGCGCTTTGGCCGAGGCGGAGCTTACCCAGCAGGAAGTTTGCTCTGCGCTCAACCAGGCTGGATTTCCCCGCCCGATTCAGCGCATTGTGGTCGCGGTCTCCGGGCCGGGCCGCGGTGAGGGTATAGCCGGCATGCAGCATTTCACGTACCAGCCCTCCGCGAACGGCTACGAAGAGGAAAGGCTGTTCCGTGGAGTGCACCCCATGATGGCCGAACGGCTCCATCTGTGGCGGCTGAAGAACTTTAATGTTGAAAGACTGCCGTCAGTGGAAGACGTTTACCTTCTGCACGCCACCGCGAAGGACAATCCCAAGGACGAGCGACTCTTTGCGGTTGCGGAAGTACGCGATCTAACACCGGTGCGGGATGAGGCCGGCCGCATTGTGCAGCTGCCACACTTGGAGCGCATGTTCGCTGAGACCGTCGCGGGCATACGGTTATTTCAATCGAGGCGCGCCCCACACGAACGGCTCTACTGGAACCGGATATTCTTGTACATTTGGCCGGTGTTCGATCTCAAGGCCGACGAACTCAACGATATCGCGCACAAACTGGCCGCGTCGACGGACGGACTGGGATTGGAACAGGTCGTGGTTCGCGCCTGCATTCCCCATCCGCAGACCGGCGAACCGCGCGATATGCTGATACGCATCTCGGCTCCCGGCGACGCGGGTCTGCTTATGACCTTCCGGCCACTCAGTACGCTGCAACTGATGAGACCACTGACCGAGTACAACCAGAAGGTTGTTCGGATGCGGCGGCGGGGACTGATTTATCCCTATGAGATCGTCAGAATGCTGACACCCGGGAAGGAAGACACCCGAGCTGAATTCCCGCACGGCGAGTTCGTGGAGCACGATCTTGACGGCGAGGGCCGTCTGGTACCAGTGGACCGCCCGCCTGGCGAAAACAAATCTAACATCATCGTTGGCCTCATCCGCAACTTTACGAGCAAGTATCCCGACGGCATGACGCGGGTCCTGCTGATGGGAGATCCAAGCAAAGACCTGGGTGCGCTCGCCGAACCCGAGTGCCGGCGTATTCTCGCTGCTATCGATCTCGCCGAAGGAATGGGTGTTCCGGTTGAGTGGTTTGCCATCTCGGCCGGGGCGAAGATCTCGATGGAAAGCGGCGTCGAGAACATGGATTGGATTGCCCGCGTCCTGCGCAGCCTGGTCAAGTTCACACAGGCAGGCGGCGAAGTGAACCTGGTAATCAATGGGATCAACGTGGGGGCGCAGCCGTATTGGAACGCTGAGGCCACCATGCTGATGCACACCCGCGGCATCCTGATCATGACGCCGAAGGCGGCAATGGTGCTCACCGGCAAGCGTGCCCTCGACTACTCGGGTAGCGTCTCCGCCGAGGACAACGAAGGTATTGGCGGTTACGATCGCATCATGGGTATCAATGGGCAGGCGCAGTACTGGGCACGGGATATCGATCAAGCCTGCCACATCCTCCTGCAGCACTACGAGCACACCTACGTAGCGCCCGGCGAGCGCTTTCCGCGGCGGGCTGCCACCAGCGATCCCATCGACCGTGACGTGCAGTCGTATCCGCACGCTAACGGTCACGAGAATACTTTCGCTCGAGTCGGCGAGATCTTCTCTGACGAAACCAACGCCGGCCGCAAGAAATCGTTCGACATTCGCAGCGTAATGAGGTCGGTGATTGATCAGGACCATCGCCCGCTGGAACGCTGGCCCGGCATGCGTGGTGCCGAGACTGCGGTGGTCTGGGACGCCCATCTCGGCGGAAATCCCGTTTGTCTTATCGGCATTGAATCGCGGCAAGTCCCCCGCTTGGGGTTTGTCCCGGCGGACGGGCCCGATCAATGGAGTGCCGGGACGCTGTTCCCTCTTTCCTCCAAGAAGGTGGCTCGAGCGATCAATGCGGCCAGCAACAATCGGCCGGTAGTCATTCTGGCCAATCTGTCGGGGTTCGACGGGTCGCCGGAGTCGATGCGCAAGCTACAGCTGGAGTACGGCGCACAAATCGGACGGGCCGTGGTGAACTTCCAAGGGCCCATGATTTTCTGCGTAATCTCCCGCTACCACGGAGGCGCATACGTGGTCTTCTCGCGGGCGCTCAACGAACAACTTGAGGTGGTGGCGTTAGAGGGAACCTACGCTTCCGTGATTGGTGGCGCACCTGCGGCTGCTGTCGTGTTTGCCGGCGAGGTTGAAGCCCGGGCCCGCAAAGATGGACGGTTGGAGGCCCTAAACCAGGCAATGGCCAAGGCTGACGGCCAGGAGAAAGCCCGGTTGCGCGCTCAATGGAACGAACTGTTCAAGCTCGTGCACTCCGAGAAGCTGGGCGAGATGGCCGAAGAGTTCGATCGCGTGCACAGCGTGCATCGGGCGCTGAAGGTAGGTGCGCTGAATGATATTCTTCCGCCGGCAAGTCTTCGCCCCTACCTGATTAACGCGGTCGAACGCGGCATGAGCAAGACAGAGAGCGGTGTTCTCGCAGACAGAGGCCAGGAGCCGGGTGCGAAAAGAGATTGAAGCTGAGAGCGCGCTGCTCGCGACACCCGTCGCGCTGGCATGATGGACGCGTACTGGCTGGAGCAGACCGAAGCTGGCCTGCCGGCGGACAATAGTTGGTTGAGTGCCGGTGAAGTGAGCCGGCTGAGCGGCATGCGTTTTGCCAAACGTCAGGCCGACTGGCGGCTGGGACGCTGGACGGCGAAACGCGCGCTGGCGCTTTATCTGCACCTCCCCGATGATCCGCAGGGCCTCACGAAAATAGAGATACGACCGGCGCCCTCGGGAGCACCGGAGGCCTTTGTTGCTGACAGGCCTGCGCCAGCGGTCATTTCACTGAGCCACCGCGCCGGTGTAGCCGCTTGCGCGGTCGCTTCGCCGGGAGCAGAAATAGGGTGCGACCTGGAAGTCATCGAGCCGCGTAGCGACGCATTCGTTGCCGACTACTTCACCGCTGAGGAACAAGCATTGATTGAGGCAACCCCAGCGTCCGATCGTCTCCTGCTGCTGGCCCTGCTTTGGAGCGCGAAGGAGAGTGCTCTGAAAGCGCTGCGCACCGGTCTTCGACTCGACACTCGGGATGTAAGCGCATTCCCCGCCCAGCCTTTGCGGAGTCCCAACGACGACACCCTGTGGCGTCCGCTACAGGTGCGTTCTACCGGCGGCCAGGTCTTCAACGGGTGGTGGCAAAATACAGGCGACCTGTTGCGGACTTTTGTAGCTCTTCCGCCCCCCAGCCCGCCGATTTCGTTAATACTCCCGTGATTTTTCGGGGTTTCGCAAGGCAGGCAAATGCGAAAGCTGGCTTGGTCTTCGCCTGTGACGCAGGGCACAGACTTGGGCAACCCTGTTATGGGATACTCATGATAGGTGGTGCGGATAGCAGTCCATCCTAAGCCAGCGTCCAAGCCGCTTTGAGGAGATCATCGTATGAAACCAGACGGATCGTCCCCGGCCCATTTTCGCTATGGTCGAAGCCTGGTCAAATCCGGAGTGTCTGGATTGCGCAGCGGCCGAGAGTCCCACCTCAAGGGACAGCCCCTTTCCGCAGCGCTGAGCGAGTCTGCGCGTGCATCATTGAGACTGGCTACCCTTGGAGCCTGTGCCGGCCTCATGCGTCTCTGCACCAGCGACCGTCGCGGACGCGTGCCGAAGACGGTAGCGTGGAGCGTGATCGGCAGCGCCATCGGATTCTGCGCCGGATTCGCCTGGAAGACTCGCGAACTCACGGCCAGCATGGGCCGCTCATCCTTGAAACAGATGGGCGTGGTGCGCGATGAACGCTGGCTCGAGCGTCATCCCATCGATTACGCGTAGGAAGTAATACCGGCCTAGGCCGCGTCCGGCGCCCTGGATTTTGCATTCCAAGCGCCTTGCCTCAAGCAGTCTTCTTCCGCTCCAACCATCTTTTCTTCATCATCTCGGAGAGGCGTTTCCGGGAGGCTGCACTCATCGGTTTACGCTTCGGTACGCCCTTCTTCTTGCGCTCGGCCCAACGCTTCTTCATCATCTCGGAGAGGCGCCGGCGTCCGGCGGCAGTTATGCCACCGCTCTTACGCGTAGTTGCTGCCCGGGCGTGCTTCGCGCCGGCAGGACGCCCGCGACGAGCGGCAGATCTGGAGTTGATTCCTTCAAGAGCAGCAATGGCCTGGTCCAGACGATTACGTTGCCGGTTAAGATCAGCTAGGATTTGTTGAATGTCCATTCGGCTCCTTTCACGACGGATGGGATTATACGCTTCAGGCAGCAAGCCTTCTGATCGGTGTCACCGGAATCCATGAGGGACCGATTCTCACAGCTTCAGAGGCTGCGAAAAAACTCCGTACTGGCAACAGTTCGGGTAGAGCGGGCCTTCAGGCCTGCGTTCACGTGGTTTTGTGAAGAGGGCTTTCCCCCCGAAGTACGTCGTCTGAAGCCGCTAATATCGAGGTCTAGTTAACACCCCCAGGCCTAAAGGCCATTCCACTGTTGCTCGCCTGACGCGGCGCTGAAGCGCCGCACTACCCGAACTTGCGGGAAGGTGCCGCCGGCTTGAAGAGGCCGCGAAAAAACTCCGAGCATGACCGGTGGAGTGCGCTTCTTGGTAGGAGCGCCCGCATTCATGCGGGGGAGGAGCGCTTCAGCGTTCCGGGACGAGTTCGGCGTTGATCGCGCGCTCTAGCGCTGGGAATCGCGAGCCCTTCCAGCATTGGTTCGTCTGCAACTTCCCGATTTACAATGTGTTTACGCCTTGGCATAGTTTACATTCTCAGAGGAGAGCGCCCGTTTCTCCGCAGTTGCGGAGTGGCTCTCTCTTACTCCGAAGAATGTTACAGATACTAAGCTTAGGACGTGGGCGATTGGCTAGACCGATTTTTCCGCTCTCTAGAGCCGCTGCGCTCTGATTTGATTCCTATGCGCCCATTTCATCTCCGATTGTGCGTCTTTGCGGCGACGGCACTGTTGCTTGTTCCCGCGGCCCAGGGGCAACGCAGCACGGTGATGATTACCCTCGATCAGGCCATCACCCTCGCCCTGGTCCACAACCACTCGCTCAAAGCAACACGCACCCTTATTCTTCAAAATCAGGCTCAGGAAACCACAGCTAATCTTCGACCCAATCCAACGCTCAATTTTGATTCTCAGTTCGTCCCTATTTTTAGTCCCGATAACTTCAGCGCGGACACTCTGGATCAAACCCAACAATTTGATGCTGGGATCGGATATTTGTTCGAACGCGGCCGCAAACGCCAGCATCGACTGCAGGCCGCACAGGACCAGACGGCCGTCACTCGCGCTCAGGTCACGGACGCCGAACGCACTCTAACATTCAACGTTGCGCAGCAGTTCATTGCTGTGCTGCTCGCCGAATCAACGCTGCAGTTTGCCCAGCAGGATTTGCAGAGCTTTCAACAGACCGTCGACATCGCCCAGGTGCAGTATCAATCGGGTTATATCAGCGAGGGTGACTATCTCAAGATCAAGTTGCAGTTGCTGCAATTTCAAACCGATGTCTCCTCGGCCCGGCTGGCGAGAGTACAGGCGCTCATCGCTCTGCGGGTGGCGCTGGGCTATGACGCGGTTCCTGCCGACTACGATGTGGTTGGCGATTTGTCGTACCAATCGCTCGGGGCGAAGTTGGAGGACTTGCAGGTCAGGGCGCTGCAGGAGCGCCCCGATTTTCGCGCTGCCGACTTGGGGGTAACCGCTGCGCAAAGCCAGATTCTGCTGGCGAGGGCCAATGGCAAGCAGGATGTGAATGCCTCCGTCGACTACACCCATACGGCTGGTATCAATAGTGCTTCCTTCTTCGTGAATTTCGCTCTGCCCATTTTCAATAGAAATCAAGGCGAGATCGCACGCACTCGTTACGCGCTTACGCAAGCGGAGGAGACGAAGGCCTCGGCCAGCGACACGGTGCTGTCGGATGTCAGCGACGCCTATGAAGCTCTCCGCAGTAACGAAGAGGTGGTACAACTCTATGCTTCGGGATATCTCAAGCAGGCGCAAGACTCGCGTGATATCAGTGAGTATGCTTACAAGCGGGGTGCGGCGAGCCTGCTGGATTTTCTCGATGCAGAACGCAGCTATCGCGCTACACAGCTGGCCTATCGGCAGGCGCTGTCTTCTTACATGACTGCGCTTGAGCAATTGAAGGAAGCTGTGGGAACAAGGAACCTTCCGTGAAGATCTACGAAGACCGCCGGCGCCGAGCAGCTGCACTTACGGTTATTGCGGCGATCATGCTGGCGTGCGCTGGATGTCGGGGCGGCGGGTCTGACCGCACACAGAACCACGCCGCCGGTGATCCGAATACGGCGGAATTGTTCACCATTCCGCAAGACCAGATGTCGCACGTGCAGGTCCTGACGGCGGAGCCCACAACTCTGAAGCGAACGTTGCGCCTGACCGGTGCTGTGGCCTACAACGGGTTTCATACCACGCCGGTGATTGCGCAAGTCAGCGGCCCGGTCAGCCGTATCGTGGTTGCTCCCGGTCAGCGGGTGGCGCCATCGCAGCCCATGCTCTACGTGGCGAGCCCCGATTACTCCCAACTGCGGACCAATTACCTGAAGGCGAGAGACGCTTACGCGCTGGCGCAGAAGACGTCCGCCCGAGCGAGAGACTTGTACCAGCACCATGCCCTCGCCGAGCAGAACCTGGAGCAGGCGGAATCGGCCGAGGTGCAAGCCGGTGGAGACCTGGCCGCAGCAGAAGCCGCCCTGAAGGTCCTGGGAATCACCAATCCCGACGCCCTGGCGAAGTCTCCTCCCTCGTTCGAAGTTCCGGTACGGGCGCCCATTGCCGGAGAAGTCGTCGAACAGAACGTCGCGGTGGGGCAATTGATCCAGGTCGGCGCCACCCAGTGCTTCATGGTGTCCGATATCAGCAACGTGTGGGTGCTGGTGAATGTGTATCAGAAGGACTTACCCAATGTGCGGGTGGGAGACACGGTAACGATCCAGACAGACTCGTATCCGGACGTTTTTCATGGGCGCATTTCGTATGTCGCGGCGTCACTGGATCCGAACACGCGCACTTTGCAGGCGCGCATCGAGACCAGCAACCCCGGCGAGAAGCTGAAAAAAGACATGTATGTGGTGGCTACGGTGGATGCCGGCACGATTCCGAACGCGATTGCACTGCCGGATGCTGCCATCCTGCGCGACAGCGAGAACCAGCCGTTCGTCTATGTCGAGGCTGCCACCACTCAGTTCGGGCGGCGCAGCGTGACCCTGGGGGACAGCGTGAACGGACAAACGCAAGTCACGAGCGGCCTAAAGGCTGGCGACCGCGTGGTCGGCAATGGCAGCTTGTTCCTGCAGTTTGCGAATTCGTTGCAGCGATGAGGCGGCCTAAGCATGGGTGAGAAGGGAGAGCAAGCCGGACGGTGGCGTCCCACATCTGAATGATTCACCGAATCGTACAAGCATCGCTGCGTCAGCGATTCCTGGTGTTGATGCTGACGGGCTTCATGATGGTCGCCGGCATCATCTCGTTCCAGCGGATGCCGGTGGATGCTTATCCCGACCTTTCTCCTCCGCAAGTCGAGCTCATCACGCAATGGCCCGGCCACGCTGCCGAAGAAGTGGAACGCCTGGTTACTCTGCCTCTTGAGTTGGCGATGAATGGTGTGCCGCACATGGTGGTGATGCGGTCCATCTCGCTATACGGCCTTTCCGACGTCATCCTGACGTTCGAAGACAATACCGATGACTACTTCGCGCGGCAGATCGTATTTCAGCGAATCGCGGATGCCAGCCTGCCTGCGGGGGTCACTCCCAGCATGGCGCCGCTGTTCAGCCCCAGTGGTCTGGTATATCGCTACGTTCTCGAAAGTCCCGACCGCAGTCCGCAGGAACTGAAGGTCATTGAGGATTGGGTTGTGGAGCGGGCTTATCGTTCGGTCCACGGCGTTGCCGATGACTCGGGATTTGGCGGGACAACCATGCAGTACCAGGTGCTGCTGGATCCCGCCCGAATCTACGGGTATCACCTGACGGTCCCTCAGGTGATGACGGCGCTGGCCGCGAACAACTCCAACGCAGGGGGCGGCTTTTACTCCCAGGGTGGCCAGTTCTATTACGTGCGCGGCATTGGGTTGGTCCGCAACACCGATGACATCGGAAACATCGTTCTTGGCAGTAACAACGGTGCGCCGATTCGAGTAAAGGATGTTGGCGATGTCGTGATCGGCCATGCGCCCCGATTGGGACAGTTCGGTTTTCAGAAGAACGACGATGCCGTGGAAGGCGTCATTCTGATGCTGCGCGGTGAGCAGACGCAAAACGTCCTTAAGGGCGTCCAGGCAGAAACCGAGGAACTGAACCGCCACATACTTCCGCCCGACGTTAAGATCCACCCCTTTTACGATCGCAGCGACCTGGTAAAGCTGACTACCGATACCGTGGAAGCCAACCTGCTTCGCGGCATGGTGCTGGTGCTGATTGTCCTGATTTTCTTCCTGGTCAATTTTCGTGCGGCCATCATCGTGGCGCTCACGATTCCGCTGGCCCTGTTGTTCGCCTTCATCGTGCTGCATGCTCACGATGGCGCCGCCAACCTGCTTTCCATTGGGGCGATCGATTTCGGCATCATTATTGACGGCACAGTGGTGATGGTGGAGAACATTTTCCGCGAACTCGCGCTACGGGAAGGCCAGAGCTACAAGCTGAACGAAGTTATTCTCGCCGCGGCGAAAGATGTAGACAGGCCGATCTTTTACTCGGTCGCGGTCATCCTGGCGGGCTATCTCCCGATCTACGCGCTCAGCGGACCGTCAGGGAAACTTTTTCATCCCATGGCCGAGACCATGTCGTTCGCGCTGGTGGGCGCTCTCATCCTGACGCTCACCTTGGTCCCGGTGCTGACTTCCTACTGGTTCAAACGCGGGGTCCGCGAGCACAGCAACCGTGCGTACGAGTGGATGAAGGGGCAGTACGCGAAGCAATTGGACTGGGCCCTGGCGCGCCCCAAACTGATCATGGCCCTCGCAGCGCTGATTTTCGGCCTGACGCTCCTGCTGATACCGTTCATCGGCGGAGAATTCATGCCCCACCTGGACGAGGGCGCACTATGGGTGCGGGCGACCATGCCTTACACCATCTCGTTTGAGGAGGCGAGCAGCATTGCTCCTCAAATCCGCAAGATCCTGATGTCGTATCCGCAGGTCACGATTGTCGGCTCAGAGCTGGGACGCCCCGACGACGGTACCGACCCGACGGGGTTCTTCAATTGCGAGTTCTACGTTGGACTGAAGCCTTATCAGCGACAGGGCGTGGAGCGGCGACCTCGATAACAAGGAAAAGCTGATCGCCTCAATCAATGCGAAGCTAAGTGCGTTTCCCGGAATCATTTTCAACTATACCCAGCCAGCGGAAGATGCAGTTGACGAAGCACTGACGGGGCTGAAGAGCTCACTGGCCGTCAAGATTTATGGCGAGGACTTGACCGTCCTTCAGGACAAAGCCATCCAGATCAAGAACACCCTGTCGCGAGTTCCCGGGTTCACTCACTTGACCGTAGTTCGGGAACTTGGGCAACCGAGCCTTTTGATCGATGTCGACCGCGACAAGATTGCGCGCTACGGCATCAACGTCGCCGATGTCGAGGCCGTGATTTCGGCCGCGGTCGGCGGGCAGGCCGTGACCCAGGTAATCCAGGGCGAAAAGGTCTTCGATTTGGTAGTGCGCATGCAGCCCCAATTTCGCAGCAGCGCCCACGAGATCGGCGGCTTGCTGGTCGGCACTCCGGATGGCAAGCAGATCCCGGTCAGCCAGCTTGCCAATATTAGCCAGGGAAACGGAGCGTCTTTCATCTACCGCGAGAACAACTCCCGCTACATCGGAGTGCAGTACAGCATCGAGGGGCGGGACTTGGAGCGGTCGGTCAAAGATGGTCAGGATGCCGTCAGACAAGGCGGTCGCTCTTCCTCAGGGTTATTGGCTGTCGTGGGGCGGTGAATACAGCCAATTCCTGGAAGCAAAGGCGCAGATGATGTTGATCGGGCCGCTGGCGGTGGTCCTCATCTTCATGATCCTGTTCGCGCTGTACGGAAACTTCAAGTTCCCGGTCACGATTGCGATGGGCGTTGTCATGACGGAGCCGGTGGGCGCGCTAATAGCGTTGAAGCTGACCCATACTCCGTTCAGTGTTTCGTCTGTTCTGGGACTGCTGGCGCTGTTAGGAGTGTCAGTTGAAACGGCAGTCATCCTGGTTTCGTACATCAACAAGCTTCGCTTGGAAGGAATGGACATTCCCACCGCCACGCGCGAGGCCTCGCTCCTGCGGCTTCGCCCGATCATGATGACGGCGCTGGTGGCATGTCTCGGACTACTCCCGGCGGCACTCTCCACCGGCATCGGCTCGGACACGCAGAAGCCCTTCGCCATCGTAATCGTGGCCGGTCTGATCTCACGGCTGTTCATCGGGTTCTTCGTCAATCCCGTGCTGTACCAGATGGTCGCACGCGAAGGCGACGTGCTGCAGGTATAGGGGCTTTAAGGGAGTGTCAGAGGGCCGCTTTCCAGGTCCGAGTCAGCGCCTCCTCCAGCGGCACTTTCGGTGACCAGCCGGTTTCCTGGCGGATTCGACTCGTGTCGTACCAGCGATCCTGCAAGCCTCGACCTACCTGGTGCTTTGTGAATCGCGTCCTGATGGCAGATGGTAAAACTCGGTTCGCGGTCTCAGTGAAAGCGGCTGCAAACAGGACCGGCGAGCCGGGGAAAAAATGGGTCACCGTCTTGTCCACTGCGGCTTTCGTCGCGTGATACTTCGCTAACGTGAGGTCATCATCATCCACGACGTTGAACTGCCGAAATCGCTCTCCCGTGGAATTGGCAGCCATTTGCATCGCATCAACCAGATTTTCAACGTAGTTCAAGGGAATGCGGTGGTTGCGATTGCCGAATACGAAGTTGTCGGCTGCCCAGCGTGAATCCCAGCAAGCCCACCGGAAGCGGCCAGCCTGGCCCGTAAACGATTCCGGGCCTGATGATCGTTACCGGCAATGCCGTTTCTTGCGCGAACGTAACCGCAAACTGGTCGGCCAGGATTTTCGACTCAGCGTAGAAGTCGCGAAGCTGGGGCGACTCATCGCGGGGAGTGTTCTCATCGATTCGCTGACCGCTTGCAACCGGACCATACACCGCCAGCGAACTGGCGTATAGAACGCGGCCCACGCCTTGCCGGAGAGAGGTGGTCAGAACGTTCTCGGTGCCGGCCAAATTCGCTTCGAGAAAGTCGGCCTCTGTTGCCCGCTGTCGCGACCTTGGCTGCCAGATGATAGACAACGTCTGCGCCTTCCACCGCGCGGGCAATACAGTCCTGGTCTTCCAAACCTCCGCGCACAACCTGTGCGCCTTGAGCTTCGAGCAGATCGGCACGTTGGGAAGGCCTCGCCAGCACCCGAACCGCGACGCCCTTGGCCAGCAGGTCTCGCACCAGAGCTGCGCCGAGGAAACCCGTTCCTCCAGTTATGCAGACACGCATTCCGTCGGACCCCATGTGGAACAGTCATACCTCGTGCGCCGACAGACCGATGTTCGACGGTGGATTTCCTCACATGTTACA
This sequence comes from uncultured Acidobacteriaceae bacterium, assembly GCA_963840905.1. Classification (GTDB taxonomy): domain Bacteria; phylum Acidobacteriota; class Terriglobia; order Terriglobales; family Acidobacteriaceae; genus Bog-257. The sequence goes on along the minus strand of CAWJAO010000002.1, from coordinate 463,178 downwards.
CTCCACATTTCGCAGAGATTTCTGAGCGGCTCGGAACCAGAGTCGATTCGGTTCCTATTTTCCCGTCGGGAAGATTTGGCGCCCACGAGATTGGCTTTCCTCGGTTCGGTTCCCGTGAAACAACTTAAGCCCATTGTTGGAGAGCAGACGGGTTGACGGTCCCCAGCTACATAATCCTCGCTGTTGCAGCCATTCCCGGCATTTACTATCTGCTGGCGCTTTACAGCTCTGCGCGATTCTTCCTCAGCTGGAAGCGGACGCCGCCGAATTCTGACTACACGCCCCCGATCAGCTGTCTGAAGCCGATCAAGGGACTCGATCCTGACGCTTACGAGAATTACGCCAGCTTCTGCCGCCAGGACTATCCCGAATACGAAATTCTCTTTTGCGTCGATGCGGACGATCCGGCGTTGCCGATTCTGGAGAAGCTGGTCCAGGATTTTCCCGAACGCCGCATTCGTCTACTCTTCGGCTCCGGCCGTACTGCGATCAACGACAAGATCGCCAGGCTGGTCCGCCTGGTCAGCGAAGCTCAGTACGAATTGCTGGTCATCACCGATGGCGACATTCGGGTACAGCCTGATTACCTGCGCTCGATGGCTGCATCGTTCCGCGATCCCAAAGTCGGGGCAGCCACCGTGTCTGTACGTTTCGACCAAGGAAACCACCCTCGTTCAGGAACTGCAGTCGGTCGGCATGATCTCCGACTTCTTTGCCGGGATCTTTGTGGCTTGGCAATTGGACGGGGTGAAGTTCACGTTCGGACAAACCATTGTTACAACCCGCAAGAATATCGCTGCTTTCGGCGGCTACGAGGCGATTGAGAATCGCCCCGCCGATGACCTTCGCGTGGGCCGCCTGATCGCCGAGCTTGGGTATGAGGTCAAGTTGCTTCCCTATGTTGTACAGACCGTCGCCGATTTCGCGTCACTCAGCGACCTCTTTTACAAACGCGTTCGCTGGATGACGGTAATGCGGCTGATGCGGCCATGGGGGCATTTCGGTTTGATCTTCACCTGGGGGCTGCCTTGGGCGCTGGTTGCGATTGCAACCCATCCTTCCATAGGAATTGCTGTCGGATACCTCGGCAGCTATGCGTTGCTTCGGGTAGCGATGACCTGGTTGATCGGCATCTGGGGAATGAAGCAGCCGGGCCTATGGAAGAAAATGCCCCTGATACCGCTCTGGGACGGGATGGCTTTCGTCATCTGGCTCATGAGTTTCGGTCGCAAGACCATCCGGTGGCGCGGCGTTGAATATTTCATCCGCGAAGGAATTCTGGTGCCGGTTGTACCGAAGGCTGGGTCGTAAGGGAACGAGGGTCCGTGGCATAATGAGAGCCAAAGTTGCCGTCGCGGGTGCCGGAGTCTACGGCGCTAACATCGCGATCAGTCTTGCCGAGGCGGGGCACGATGTCCATCTTTTCGATCCGCTTGGCGTTCTGCGAGCGGCATCGGCCATCAATCAGTACCGCATTCATTCGGGATATCACTATCCTCGCAGCCCGGAGACGATCACGCGAAACCCTGGAGGCTCGCACAGAGTTTCTGAACACCTTCGCGCCGGCGATCGTGCGCAATAGCCGGCACTATTACGCGATTCCCCACGAAGGTTCGCAGACGCCGCCCGCGTTGTTCGAAAAGGTGATGGCTGACTTCCACCTCAGCGTGCGGCCCTGCCGCCCTGAGTGGATGGATTTCGGCTTCATCGACAAGTGCTACGAAGTAGACGAACAGGTTTATGATCCGGACATTTTGCGCGACATGTTATCGTCGCGAATTCGGGGCCCTCAACATTCCTTTTCAAGCAGCAAGCCTTTACTCCGGCCATGCGTTCGGAATACGACTATGTCGTGTGGGCCACGTACGGATTGGGACCCGGGCGCGGTCTGTTCAAGGGCGTGAAATACCAGGTCGCCGAGAAGATCCTGATTCAACTTCCGCCGGCGTTGCAGGGGATATCGCTGGTGGTGGTAGACGGTCCATTCACCGCCTTTGATCCGTACGGTAGCTCGCCACGGTCGCTCTTCGGTTCGGCGAAGAATACGAACCACTGGACGACCACCAATCCCGATGAACCGATTCCCGAGGTGTTCCAGCCGCTGCTGAATCGTCCTGATTTCGAACCCTTCGCGGCCAGCAGGTTTGAGGTGATGCGACAGGACTCGACTCTCGCTGTCCCTGCGTCCAAGGAGGCGGTCTACCTCGGGTCGCGCTTCACCATTCGCGTGGTGGAAGACAATCCGGCGCAGGACCGAAGGACGCTATACATCATCGAGCGGGAAAAGGGAGAGATCTTCGTCTTCTCCGGCAAGGTGGTCAGCGCCGTGAAGGCCGCGCGCCTGGTCACTCAGCGGATCAGCGACGGGGCGAAAGCGTGACTGCTGTCATTCCGAGCAACGAGCGTAGTGAGGCGCCGAGGCAACCCCATTAAGCTCACGTCCGGAGGGCCGCATCGTGATTTCTGTAAGGGTAGGGGTCCTTCGACTCCGCGCTAGCCCGACCCGCAAAAGCGGCGGGTCAGTCTAACGCTACGCTCAGGATGGCATCTCAGGTTTTATCGGCGCTTCGCGTTCCGCTTGAGTTGTCGCGAACCAAGCCCGACCTAAACTCCCGACGGCATCAGCGACGCATCAGCAACTTTGCCGAGCGGCCGCCGACGGTCGTTGGTGGGATTTCTCCAATTCACCTGCGGCATGAACAGCGATGTATCGATCCGGTCGCGATATTCGATGGCGATGTTGATGAGCGAATCCAGCAAAGCATTCGAAAGCAAATGGGGCTGGAGACCGAGATCGGTCAGCTTGGAATTCTTCGCATTGTAGTAATGCGCTTCAGCTTCGACCCGTGGATCGGGCAAATGGTCGATTTCCACCTTTAGCCCCAGTTTCCTTCCTGCGGCTTGCACCATCCGGGCCAGGTCCAGGACCGAGAACTGTTCGGTGAACTGGTTGAAGACGCGGAATTCGCCCCGCTCGGCGGGATGCATGCACGCGATCTCGACGCAGCGAATCGTGTCGCGAATATCCAGAAATCCGCGCGTCTGACCTCCCGCGCCGTACACGGTGAGCGGATGGCCGACCGCCGCTTCCGCGCAGAAACGGTTCAGGGCCGTACCGAAAACCTCGTCGTAGTCGAAACGGTTGACGAGCGCTTCGTCAAGAGCGGTTTCGTCCGACACGGTGCCGTAAACCACACCCTGATTCAGGTCGGTCGCGCGCAATTTCCACGCCTTGCAGGTGAACATGATGTTATGGCTGTCATGCACCTTCGAGAGGTGGTAGAAGGAGCCGGGCTGCTTCGGGTAGGGAAGCACGTCGCTGCGCCCATTGTGTTCGATGGTTATGTAGCCCTCTTCGATGTCGATGTTGGGAGTGCCATACTCTCCCATCGTGCCCAGCTTGATCAGATGGCAATCGGGCCGAAATTCGCGCAGAGCGAACAGCAGGTTCAGGGTTCCGGCAACGTTGTTGACCTGGGTGAACACAGCGTGACGGCGGTCGATCATGGAGTACGGCGCCGAGCGCTGCTCGGCGAAGTGAATGACGGCATCGGGCTCGAACTCCTTGACCAGAAGGACCAGGGATTCGTAATCGGTCATGTCGCCGACGAAGAGCTCGATGGTGTTGCCGGTAAGCTGCTTCCACACCTTCAGGCGTTCGGGCAAAGCGCGGATCGGCGTCAGGGTCTGCACCCCAAGCTCATAATCCCATTGCCTGCGCGCGAAGCTGTCGAAGATGGCAACCGAGTGCCCCTTTTTCGACAGATACAAGGCCGTCGCCCAACCACAATAACCGTCGCCCCCGAGCACTGCGATCCTCATGATGCGTTTCTCCTTAACCGGCATTTCCTTCAGATGTGAATCTGGAATAACTCGAATAATCGCGGATGAACTGCGAACCGATACTTGCCGGAAACTTACCTCTTTAACTTTACCAAAGATCGGGAAAAACCGGGCATTTCGTGCGTTCCAGTGCTCTGTGGAACGCCCCTTTCGCTATCGCGTGAGTGGTCTGGCGTCCCTACGCGACTCGGATTCTTTTGCTACGCTTACCCAGGACTCGCGCCTGCGGCTCCGTCCTGGCTAGACGATCAGCCGCGCCTTCGGCGCTGGATTTTATGCAACAACGTATCGTTTTCGATCAGCTCGAGCCATTGTGGATCGTTCCGATCTACTGCCCGTAAGCGATCTCGTCCGATCGACGCAATCTAAGCGATAAGTGCCAATCCTGACTCACGATTCCGCGTGATACGCCTGCCGTCCCTGCGGGCTCGGGTTCTTCCCATACCCAGGACTCCGCCTGCGGCTGCGTCCTGCTAGACTGAGCCACGCCTTCGGCGCTGATCGTCAACGAGTTCGTTTTCGATCAGCTCGAGCTATTGTGGATCGTTCCGAACGACCGCAAGTTACGTAATGGATCTCGTTCCAATCGACTCAATCGGCTGTGGATCGTTCCGATCGAGCGCACGCTGCGTAGTGGATCATCGTCCAATCATCGCGATCTGAGCAACGACTCGATCTATGGTTGGTTCTTACGCTCGAGCGCGGCCATATCCGGCAACCTCGAACCCGGCACCGGCTGGTTCGTCACCAGGAACTTGCCGCCGTTTTCAGTAACCACGTTCAGCTTCTCGCGTCCGACCAGTTTCTCCAGGCGCGGCAGTTGAGACCGGCTCGCCACCAGATAGTACCGGTCGGGCGTCAGCCAGAGATCCTTGAACTTCGCATCGTCGATGAAAACGTCCGGCGCATCCGGGAGCGTACGAACCGTACACAAAGTTCAGGACGCGCCCGTTCAGAAGAAGCGCGGTGCGGTTCGGTGTAAAAGAAAACCGACGAAAATGCGTAGTAGTGTTTGTCCACGATCAGCTTGCCGTCGGGCGAATGCAACAGCGCTTCGGCCAGCGGACGGGAGGACAAATACGGGTCGAAAACCACCAAGGCCAGGCGAGCGGCCTGGAAGAACAAGACCATCATGAGCGCGGCCGCGAGGAAGGCCTTCTGTCCCAGAGCTCGAAGCGTTCCCAATGCGCCGATCAAAAAGGCGAGGGCCGCGACGAAGAGAGGAAGGCGGAGGTAGGCGAACGATTCGAGCGTTAGGTCCTGCATGTGTCCCATCGAGAGCTTGTAGGCGGAGGGATGGGAGGTGAGCGCAGTGAAAATGTCCCCCGGCGTTGGTACTCCGCGCACCAGGAACAGGATGGCCAGCGCGGCCAACGCCGCGCAGCCCGGCAATCACCGACAGCGCCCGCGTTCCCCGTCGCACCCAATCGCTGCCGGTGGCCAACGCCGAGCCCAGCAACAGGGCGAACGCGGGATAGCAAGGCATCGAGTAATACTCCTGCGTGGTAGAGAACGTGAAAAAGACGAGCACGAATCCAATCCAGCACAGCGCCAGCAAGCGGACCTGTCCAGCGCGGTCCGAGGGCTTGTACGAAAGCTTCGCAACCGCGGGAAGATAGACGCTCCACGGAAACAGCCACACCAGGTGGAGCAGCCAGAAGTAGATGCGAGGAACTGTGTCGTAATCGCGCGGATAGCGCAGGTTCAGGAAGCGCAGCAGTTGCTCGTTGATGAAGAAGAACCACAGGAAGCCGTGGTATTCGCCCGGTAGACTTCGCATGTCGAATGCGAAATAGGGCGGATTTCGCAGCGTCGCCAGAACATGCCAGGGCACGGCAATCAAGAGGATGATCGCAATCCCGCTGAACGGACGAAGCCGCTTCCAGGTCCGCGCGGAGAATAGCTGATGGGTCAGTAACAGATAGATGACGCCTGCAGCGAGTGGGAAAAGCACGCCAATCAGGCTCTTCAGCAGCAAGCCGGTTCCCGAGGCTGGCAGCCAGAACATAGGCCCAAGCTGCGCGGATGGGGCTCCTCTTCATCGAGCACTCGCAGCAACGCCCACATTGCCAGAGCAATCGTGAATGTCAGGATAACGTCTGGGATCAAGATGCGCGTAAAGAGAAACAACCCGACGCAGGTAGCCATGCACAGGCCCGGCGTAGAAGCCAGCCCGTTTGCCGAAAGCCCAAACGCCGAACGCGGCAGTCAGCCAGCAAAGCCCGATGGACGAAAGCGCAATAGGAATTCGTGCGGCCCAGTCATGCACCCCGAAGATCTCGTACGAAACCGCCATCATCCAGTAAACCAGCGGCGGCTTTTCCAGGTAGGAGACACCGTCCAGACGAGCGGTCACCCAATCACCCGAAGTGATCATGTTGCGCGCGATTTGCGCCTGGACCGAATCCACGTCGTCCTGCAGCGAAGGAGGAGAGAGGATTCCGCTCAGATATACGATTCCCGCGATCAGCAGAACGGCTAGATAAACGTACCTATTCCCGCGGGTGCGAACAGCTGGGTCGCTCGGGAGGAGGTGGGTGCCTGGATCCGCCACTTTTTCATCCATAAGAACAGGATCATTAAGCCCCATAAGTGATAGCCGACATTGATTCGTTTCTCCAAATGATCTCGCAGATAGGTTTCGACCACATCGGCATTGAAAATTTCGGGATGATCGGAGAGTCCCGTGCGCAAGGTATCCACTACGAGCGACGCGAAGAGGACCACGAACCCATTCGTGCGCCGGAATGTCGAAGCCGATTTTCTTCCTCTGCAGAATGGACGGCGGCAGCTTGTCGCGCATCAATTCCTTCAGCAGAAACTTCTGCTGCGAACCCGAATCTTGAGCGACGCCGGCAAGGTCGCGGCAAATTCGACGATACGGTTATCCAGGAAAGGCGGACGCAACTCGACGGCATGGGCCATGCTCATGCGGTCGGATTTGACCAGGATGTCGTCGGGCAAGTAATACTTCTGATCGAACCACAGGTAAGCGCCCAGATCGTCTTTCTTGTCGACTCAGCGTCTCGCGCAACTCGCCGAGGATCTGATTGAGCGCGCCCGGAAGTTCCGTCGCCACCAGAGAGCGCTTCTCCGCGTCGGAGAACGTGCCATTCCAATAGACATGAGCGCGCTCCGCCGGCATTAGGCTGCCTTCAAGTAACCGCTTGAGCTTGTATTCGAAGCTGATCTTCTCGTTCGAAACCGGCCACAGGCGCAAGGCAGCCAGCGCCAGTCGAATCGCGCCGGGCGGAAATTTCCGCACGTAGCGGGCGAACGTGTTCGCCCGGTAGGTTAGATATCCCGCCAAACAATTCGTCGGCGCCTTCGCCACTCAGCGCGACGGTCGTCCTGGTCTTGCAGAGCTTGGAGAGAAACCACACCGGCAACGCTCCGGCATCCGCACTCGGTTCATCCGAGTAGTACGCGAATTCCTCGATGGCGCCTTGCAGATCCAGCTCAGGATTGAGGTCAAGTTGCTCGTGCTCGGTCCCGTATTGCTCGACCATCCGCTGGATGTAACTGGATTCGTCGAAACTGCGCCCTCGAAACGAAATCGAGAAGGTCTTCAGCCGGGAGCTCGATGCCTGCGAGGCATAATGCAGGATGGTCGAAGAATCGATGCCGCCGCTCAGCCACACGCCCAACGGAACATCGGAAATGAGGTGCTCGCGAACCGACTGCTGCAGAAGAGAGTCGAGTTCCTCGCGGGCCGACGTCCAGGCTGCTGCTGTTCGGGATCTGCTCCGGCAAGCGCCAGTAAGCATCGCGACGTACTTTGCCGTCGCGCCACTCCAGCCAGTGTCCGGGCATGAGCTTTTCGATTCCGTCCACCAGCGTCCAGGGCGCAGGAACATAGTTCAACGACAAGTAGCAATCCAGGCCGGCAAGGCTCAAGCGGCGATCGATCTCCGGATGGACGAGGATGGCCTTCAGCTCCGACCCGAAAAATATTTCCTCGCCGCGATGCGCGATGTAGAGCGGCTTGATGCCCATGCGATCGCGCGCCAACACCAGCCGGCGAGTGGAGTTTGTCCAGAGCGCCACCGCAAACATGCCGCGCAATCGGCGGAAACACTGCGTGTCCCATTCGAGAAACGCGCGCAGGACCGTCTCGGTATCGCAGTGCGTGTGAAATCGATGGCCCAGCTTCTCCAACTCGGCGCGCACTTCGAGGTGGTTGTAGATCTCGCCGTTGAAGACGATGACGGTGTCGCCGTCTTCGGTCGCGATGGGCTGGTCGCCGTGCTCGAGGTCGATAATTTTCAGGCGGGTCGCGCCCAGCGAGCAGATCGGAGACTGGTAAACGCCCTGCTGGTCGGGTCCGCGGTGGATCAGGGTCGAGGTGGCGTTCCGAATGCGATCCGGAGGTGGAGACCAATCTTTATGAGTAAAGCCAACAATTCCGCACAAATCGATCAGTCCCTCGATACCGAATTGATTAGCCTGCCGCGACTTGCCGCCCCGAGCCAGGCGAGGGTCAGACCCGACAGTGCGGCTCGGCAATTTCACCCCATGGCCGTGGGAGCCTAGCGCGTAGCAGACCTCTTAAGGATAGCATCTAACCGTCCTAGAAATAGGGTAGCGTCAACACGTCTCGCGCTCTCGGGCGCGAGAATTGTTCCAACCCGCGCTCTCGAACTGCACCCGAGTCTCAGGTAGTGGATGTGATCGCAAGACTCCTAGACCATCTCCAAAGGACTCGCAACTCAGCTCAGGACACTTCCGAAGATGGTGGCTGCGCGGTGCTGCCCGCGACACGTCGTTGGTTGATATACCATATAGTCATGCTTCTCACGCGTGGAGCGACTAACCACGGCCAATGGAATCTCCCAGAAAACTTCATCTTCAAAACCCTTATTTTGATTTTCATCATGGTGCTTGCCGGGCCGTTGGGCAATGTTCTGCTCGGCAAGGGCATGAAGCAGGTGGGACCGGTGAACGCTTTGGCCTCCCGGCGAACTGCTGCATGTCTTCACGCGTGGTTTTTACCTCTGCCACGATATGGCTCGGAGTGTGTTCCCTGCTGGTGTTTTTTGCGGCCTACATGATCGTTCTGTCATGGGCCGACTATAGCTACGTGCAGCCGGCCTCTTCGTTTGCTTACGCTGTTGTTGCGCTGCTGGCAGCAACCTGGTTGGGCGAATACGTCCCGCCGCTACGCTGGGCCGGCATCGCCGTCATTTGTCTCGGAGTCTTCCTGGTTGGCCACACTCATCCCAGTACCACGGAGAACGGCTAGCCGTGGCTGAGTTCATCTTCTTTTTCTTCATTGTGGTCTTCGGAACGACCGGCGAGATATTTATGTCGCGCGCGATGAAAGAGACCGGCGAAGTGAAGAACTTCGGCCGGCAGCCCTCGTCGGGGTGATCCTTCGCGCACTTCGCGGTCAAGTGGATGTGGTTCGGCGTCGGGATGATGGCGATCGGGTTCTTCTCGCTGCTTGCGGTGTTTTCCTTTGAAAATGTAAGCTTTGTCGTACCCGTGACCGCCTTGAGCTACGTCGTGGGCGCGGTGGGCGGCAGGTTCTTCCTGGGAGAACGGGTCAGCTTGCAACGTTGGATCGGTATTCTTCTGGTTTGTGCCGGTGTGACGCTGGTGCTCATCGGCAGGAGATAGCGGTTCATGCCGCAAGCCGTGACAGTGCGCTCCATCTCGTGGACCGTGTCCCCCAAGAACACGCTGGTCTTCCGCGAGATTCTCTCCATCGCCGTGGACTCGTTTCGCGCCGACAAAGTGCGCGCCACCATGACTGCCCTGGGAATGGTGATCGGCACGTTCTCGTTGGTCCTGGTAGTCACCATTGCACTGACCGGGAAACAATACGTCCTGAGTGAAATTCAGAACATTGGCGCCAATCTTGTCTGGGCAGAATACGCGGATCGGCGAATGGGGCCGCGAGCGGGGGCACCGCAGACTATCTAACCGTAAACGACATGATGCCGTGGAGCAGCAGGTTCCGGGCGTGCAGGGCGCGACGCCGGTGCTCAATTTGCACGAACCGATTCTTGTCGGCAACGGCAAGCAGCGTGACATGTTGATCCTCGGGCGTGAACCCAGAGTACGTCGATGTGCGCCGCATCATCGTGAGTTCCGGCAGGTTTTTCGATCAGCAGGACTCGCAATCCCACCGCAAAGTCGCGCTGGTCACGGAAGACTTCGCTAACCGGCAATACGGAGGAATCCAGTTTGCGCCGGGGCACGAAATCGTCATCCAGGGACTGCCCTTTGTCTTGATCGGTACATTTCGCGAAAGCGTGGAGACGTTTCGGTCAGTCGGAGATCCAGGACGACACCGTTCTTATTCCCTATTCGGTTGCGCGTTATTTGACCGACACGAACGCCGTCAACCAGATTTATTTTTCGATGTCGGACGCCGGCAGCGTTCCGCTGGCCTCACAACGAATCCTCGCGGTGTTGAAGGCGCGGCATCGAACTGAGTCGGTCTATACCGTCGGCGATCTCACCCAGGTACTCGGCTTGGTGGCGAAAACCGCGAACGCGTTTACCATCGTCCTCTTGCTGTTTGCCACCATTACGTTGATCGCCGGCGGAGTCGGCATCATGAACATCATGCTCGCCACCGTCAGTGCCCGTATTCGCGAAATTGGCATCCGCAAAGCAGTTGGAGCGACGCGCCGGGAGATCCAGCTGCAATTCCTTTCTGAGGCCGTGCTGATCTCCCTGGTCGGTGGGACCATCGGTACCCTGGCGGGGCTGGCGCTCCCCATCTCACTCTGGGTCTTTACCCAACATCGGCTCCCCGTGTCCGGCCTCTCGGTCGTGATCGCGATGCTGGTCTCCTGCCTGATTGGCATTACCTTCGGGACCCTGCCGGCCAAGAACGCTTCGCAACTGGACCCGGTGGAGTCGCTGAAATACGAATAAGCGTGGCTGTAATTGCTCCCGAGCAATGATGGGGTTGCTGGTAAACAACGACAGAATCAAGCTGCTCTGTCATCCTTGGACTACCTGGTACAGCGCTGAATGGCAGCGATTTGTGGGTTCGCCAAGAGTTCGGCACTGACTTGGCACACAGCGATACGTAGATTTAGGGCCGCCTCTCTCCTTAGGCGGCCCTTTCCTTGCGCGAGCAGACTTGTAAACATGCCACGAAATTCGGGACCCAGGCCACCAGGCTGTCCGATCCTCTACTTGGGAGGATTGGTATCCAGTATCGGAACGTAGTCTGCAGACGGGACCAGATCACCGCCCAAGGAACACTGGGCCCCTTCTCCTATGAGCTGGAACTTGCCGTAGAACACGGGACACTTGCAGTTGGCAGTGCCGTCGGAGTTAAGCCGGCACGGCGCGGTCATACACCCAGCGTAAGCTGCTTTCTGACAGACGGTAATCTTTTCCTGACCCATAAGAGCGTGCACAATGGCGTCGTGAGAGTCCGGGTCGAAAGTGGAGAGTACGTCCGCACCCGGGATCAGGCGTCCCGCAGTCAGGAATTGACAGACCGGTGCCTGGTTGGTTCCCGTGCACAAGGAACCATCCGCACCACAAAGCGCAATAGTGTCAAGGTAGACCGGATAGTTCAGAATCGCATTGATCAAGGTGTAATTGGTCTTGGTGGAAACCGTGCACTTGCAATCGGCTGAGCGGCCGTCGGGAGAGAGCGTGCACGGATACGGCTCCGGACCCGAGTGAAAGCACAGCGCGAACTGCCCCGTGCACGCCAAAAATTGTGAGGGTGACGTGACCGTGTCTCGGTAAGCGGGTCCGTAATTCGAGGTCCAATTCTGCGAATTGTTCCAAAAGGCCGGCGAGTCGGGTACGAACTGCTCTAACCAACTCACTGGGTCATCCGACAGGGACAACGAGTCGCGTACAAACTGCTGCTGAGATTTGATGGATTGAGCTGCCATCGGACTCGCCAGGACAAAGCCCAGGAGAAGCAAGAGGCAGTTGGCCAGTAGCCACCTCGGTGGTTGCATAACACCTTCCTTTCGTCGTGCGGCTCGGAACTATACCACACAAGGTAAGGGTTTCAAACAAAACTAGATCGGGGAGTGGGACAGGTTGAAATAAACGCTGCCCCACCACTTAGGTGGTTTGTAGTTGGCGGTGAATACTTACTGCAGACGCATCCGTCTTAGGAGGTCCTGGAAGCGCTCGTCGCTTCGGATGGAGTGATAGTCGCGATTAATCTTGATGCACACCAGCGAGGCGGTGCGCTCTTCGTACGCTTTACCCAGCCAAGGTGCAGGCTTCATCATTCCTGCCCAAAGGACACCACCGGTCCGTCGACTGACGGGTGCATTACATGTTCATTGCTTTTTTGTGAACCGGCTCGCGGATGATCTGCGCTGTGAGACAGCATCGCAGGCGATTCACCTTGTTGATGTGATTCCTCGAGCGTCGGATATGAAACCTTCGTGAATCCCCCGTCGGGTAACAAGATAAACCGCAAAACTGCCAAGCCAGTGGCCGCCTTCATAGTGCTCGCCGGTGACCGCGGCAAGTCCGGCACGTGAATGCGATGCAGCGGCGGCCAGGATCGCTGGTAGCCGTTTGTCATTCTGCGGCAGCCCGCTGGCCATGCCTTCCAGCATCCACGCCCGACTGAGGTTCAGACCGTCCAGATGCGCCAGCTTTCCATCGCTGGGATCGGGAGAGACCACCGGTTTCAGCCATTCACCGTTGCCGTGTTCGGCGATCTGCGGCATGAATCGCGCGCACCCATCCGGCGAAATCCACCGGCGCAAGCACGCGCCGCATCACATCAGCTTCGGCTAAACACGGCGAGAGGAAATCCTCGCCCGAGGGCTCGTAGGCTAGCGGGCAGTTCTTATCTTCGAGATAAAACTGGCGAGCCTTGGCGACGAACATCTCGTTGTAATCGGTGTCACCCGCGACGCGCGAGTAGTCCAGCATCAGCCCGAGAGCGAACGCCGTTTGCGAATGCTCGCCGGAGCGCACGGGACAAGGTAGCTTCGGCAGCCAGGTGCGCAACCGTTCCAGCACAGCCACCTCCAAGGGACGCAGGTTGTGCGCCATCTCCTGCGCTTGCGGATCGTTCCACTCACGCAGCTCGGCCACGAGTTGCAGCAGCCACGCCAAACCATAAGGACGCTCGAAACTCGCGCGTCCCTCGGCGCGCATGTACTTCGCTTCCTGCGCGAGGTTCTCCGCAGTCAAGCTTTGACGCAGGGCTTCGCGTGCTCTCGGCACAAACCCAGCGTCAGGAAAGCTTCGCAGTCAAACGTGCGAGCAGCCAATGCCCGTGCACCGACGAATGCCAGTCGAAGCAGCCGTAAAACGCCGGCGTCAATTTTCGCGGAGGCAGAACATCGGCATCGCTGCTTAGGATGTGGGCAATCTTGTTGGGATATTCGCGGTGCACACAGGCCAATGCGAGGTTAACGAAGCGACGCGCAGCTTGTTCATCGAAGTCGGCCGGCATGTAGCCTGCTACTTCTTCTCCCCACTCTTGGGCTGATTGTAGGTGAGGCCCGCTGGCCTCAAACATTGTCGGCGGGAAGCCGTTGTTGTACGTCACCGACGTGATGAAGCGCTGACTGCTCATTTCGCCGTTATGATGTCGCACGACGCTGTAGGGCGTCTGAATACCCTGGACCAGGCGGTAGTTGCTGAAAATTTCCGACTCGTCATCGAGCTGCCGATCGAGCGGATCGCGGTAGCTATAGATTTTCCTCACCGGCAGGTGGGAGCGCGGATCAATCGACAAGGTCACGCTGTCGTTGGTGGAATTCAAGATGGTGACCTGGTCGGTGAGGTTCTGCTCCACAATCGCCGTGCCGTCATACAGGATCATGGTGTCTGATGCGCCCAGCCACTTGCGCATCACCCACTCCAAGCGAGTGGTCGCGGCGGCGCAGATAATCCTGGAGCTGTTGCGGCTCCTGCGTCGCAGTGCCTTTGTAGGTGATCTCGTATCCCTTATCGCCAACGTTGAGTTCGATCACGTCACGCTGCTTGGTCAGCTCGACGCGCTCCTTGTCGGGCCACTCCCAGAAGCGCCAGAACACAAGGCCCTGACCACTCGGCTGCCCGTGGTAGAACGCATAGGCGCGGCCTTCGGTCTTCACATCACGCACACTGAGGTAGGCATCGCCGCCTAGCGCCTTGATCATGTCATTGAGAATCTGGAGCGCCTTCTGCACGCTGGGGTCTTTGGTGGAGGCAAAGTGCGCAGTCGGCCACGCGGCGGGAGTGGCTGGAGGCGGTGCCGGTGCGGCGGTCGTCTGAGCGAGGGCAGACACCGTCAGCAGGACTAAGAAGCCGAATATCGCAGCATTGCGCATGAGTTCTATGCAGTTCCAGCGAAGGAGCAACGGCAGCTCGACGTTGACAGCTGCTCGGGTAGTGCGGGCCTTCAGGCCCGCTGTAAGGTAGTTGGATGAAAGAGGGCTTCAGCCCCGAGGTACCTTGTCCGAAGTCGCTAACCTAGCAGGTTCCGCGGACGCCCCGGGGGCCTAAAGGCCGTTTCGCCGTTACTCGCTTGACCGCGGCGCTAAAGCGCCCCGTTACCCGAACTCGCCGAGCCATACCCATTCACTCTGGAATTGCTCTACGCGATTGTAAATGCATTTTAGCGATGGCGGCTCGTGTGAAGGCCAGACGAAAAATCGAGATGTCCTCGACGACCATTGTTCACTTCTGCGCGACCAGCGCCTTGGCGCGCACCAATTCCGGCCGGTCGGAGTTCACGCCGTCGCAGTTTTTCAGAAGCGTAGCGTAGTAAGTTGCAGCCTTCTTGGGCTCGTGGGCCTGGTCGCTGCCTGAGCCGCGCCTGCCAGTGCGTTGAAGCGGTTGGGATCGATCTTCATCGACTTCTCGTACTGCGCCAACGCTTCCTCGGGCCGATCGAGTTGCAGCAGCATATCGGCCAGCATCTCGCGCGCGGGCAATTCCACCTCGCCCTTGCCGATGGCATCCTGCTTGTCGGCAACCGACTTCAGTAGTCCAATGGCCTCCTCGTTCTGGCCCTCGGCAAACGCCAGCCACGCCGTAGCCTCGTCGCGATTCGTGCTCATGCCATCCACAGCGTACGGCTTGTCGCTCTTGCGAGTGGCCTCGATCATCGCGTTGTACTGGTCCACCGCGCGCCGCGCCGCAGCGGCGTCATGCAAGTGACCCGGCTCCGACCGCCTGCGCCCAGTAGGTGATTGCCTGGTTGTAAGGCTCCGCTCCGGGCGGCGGTTGCAGTGCGACTGCTTCCTTCCAGTTCTTCGTCTCCAGCGCATACATGGCGGGGAAATGCGCGCGCATCCGGTTGAGGTATCCCTTCAAACTGGGATCGACATCTTCCGGCCGTATGCTCGCCAATTGATCCACCACCGCCTTGGCCTTGGCGTCCTCGCCAATTTGCAGGTACGCATATTCCAGGAAGTCCATGGCGTGGACCTGGTGCTCGGCGCCCATGTGCATGCCCGTCTCGTTGTGCTGCGTGGCTGCGATGGAGGCCAGGTTGGAGTCGATGTCCTCCTGCCACAATCCCAGGCGCGCGAAGATGTGCGACGGCATGTGCAGCGCGTGCGGCGAGGCAGGAGCAATTTGCGCGTAGCGCCGGGCGGCCGCCAATCCCGACTGTGCGAACTGCGGATTGTCGCAGGCGTGAATCAGGTAGTGCGCCACTCCGGGATGATTCGGGTCTTCCTGAAACAGAGTGTTGAGAATGGAAATCGCCTTCTTGCGATTGGCGAAGGTGGTGTCGTTGGGCGGCTCCGAGCCGAGCAGCGAGAGCGCGTAGAACGTCGCCGCTTCGTGGTCCTGCGGAGAGCTTTCGTAGACCTTCGCCATCGCGTGCGAGTAGGCAGTCGTGCGTTTCTCGAAGTCCCATTTGCCATGATCGGTGCGATAAAACGCGGCCATGGCGTCGATGTAGCCTCGTTCGCGTGGCGTTTTCGCGCCGATGGCTTGCGCCTTCTGGATTAACTCCCATCCCTGCTTGACCGTGGCCGCGTCGGGCCGGTTCCATAGCTGGTGATAGAGGCTGATGGCCTCGCCCCAATAAGCCATGGCGCAGTGCGGATCTTGAGCTGCCACCGCCTTGAACTGCTTCTCGGCTTCGTCGTACCAGAAGGAGTGCAGCAGAGCGACTCCACGCTCGAACGGCTTCTGCACGTCGGCGGAGCACGACGGGACAGGAAATGAAACAGCGCCGAGCTTGGCGTTGGGGTCGTAGTGCTGGTGCGTATCGTCGGCCAGCACCATGAGTGGCAAGATCAGCAGCAACAGCGCTGAGCAGTAACAATCGCTGTCTCACGAATCCCCCAATTGTGCGATACCAGGCCAGAAATTCAACGTAACAATGAGACGCCCCGAAGTGCCATTCGTCAGCCGAACGATAGCTTACGCCTTCTTGGGCTTGCGCTTGGCCCGCACGGGCCGCTCCTCGACCAACGCGAACTGAATGCGCTTCTGCATGCGATCGATGCGATCCACCAGCACGCGCACCGGATCGCCGAGCGAGTAAGTCTTGCGGCTGCGCTGCCCGATGATCTGCCGGGTGTTCTCGTGATACTGGTAGCGGTCGTCGGTCAGCGACGCCAGCGGCACCAGTCCTTCGATGAACATGTCGATCAGTTCCACGAACAGCCCAAACTTGGTGACGCTCACGATCAGTCCCGCGAACTCTTCGCCCACGCGGTCTTCCATGAACTTCACCTTCTTCCATTCCATCAGCTCGCGTTCGGCATCGTCGGCGCGGCGCTCGGACTGGCTGGACTCCTCGGCGATGTCGTGGAGCACGTCTTCGGGGATCGGGCCGCCGAGCAGGCTGTGCCGTCCCTGCGGGACTCGGGCGATTTTGCTCCGTGCCCCAGCGCTTACGCGCTGGGCTAACATTGTCCCGCCCTCCGGGCTGGATTTTCGACTGCTCGGGGTTCGGGTTCCCCGTCCAAGCTTCTTTTGCCTGGGCGGGGGTTTTTGTTCTTTTCGACCACGGCGACGGTGACTCGCTGTGCGCGATCTCTCCCACGCCGACGGCGACGCCATGTTCTTCGCGCTCCGCCGAATCGCGCAGCACGTCTTTCAGGATGCGATGCACGATGAGGTCGGGATAGCGCCGGATGGGCGAAGTGAAGTGCGTGTAAACCGGCGCGGCCAGCGCGAAGTGGCCTTCGTTGACCTCGGAGTAGCGCGCCTGCTTCAGCGAGCGCAGCATCAGGTACGACAAGATGCGCTCTTCCGGCTTGCCCGCAATCTTCTGCGTCAGCTTCTGGTACATGCGCGGCGTGATGTGTACTTCCTCGGGGATCTCGACGACGTGCGGATTGCGGCCGCTGCCATGGCGATCGCGCCGCTCCGCCCGCATCGTGCATGCGCTTCACCGGCAGCGCGCCAACGCCGAGCGAGTAGCCGAAGGTGGCGGCGATAGTCTCGAAGTCGAAGACGCGCTTGGGATCGGGCTTTTCGTGGATGCGATAGAGCGAGGCCAACTCGCTTGCTCTCGAGATAGCTGGCGACGCACTCGTTGGCCGACAGCATGAACTCCTCGATGATGCGGTTCGCGATATTGCGCTCGGAGCGCGTGACCCCCTTCATCAGTCCGTGCTCGTCAAACTCGATCACCGGCTCAGGCAAATCAAAATCGATGGAGCCGCGGCGCACCCGCTTGCGATTCAGCACCATCGCCAGCTCGCGCATCAGCTCAAAGACATCCACCAGCTTGTGCATAGCGCTGGCGCAACGCCGCGTCTCCTTCGAGGATGAGATTCACGTTGGTGTAGGTCATGCGCTCCGCCGAGCGGATGACGCCCTCGTTCAAGGTGTAGCCGACAATCTCGCCTTGGGGGTCGATCTCCATCACGCATGACAGCACGAGCCGGTCAACCTGCGGGCGCAGACTGCACATGTCGGTGGAGAGCTCCATGGGCAACATGGGCACGGCGCGGTCGGGGAAATAGACCGAAGTTCCACGCAGGCGCGCTTCCAGGTCAATCGTCGAGCCTTCGTGGACGTAGTGCGCGACATCCGCAATGTGGACCTGCAGCTCGAAGTGGCCGTTCTCCAGGCGGCTCACGGTAACGGCGTCGTCGAAGTCGCGCGCGGTTTCGCCGTCGATGGTGACGATGGGCAACGCGCGATAATCCCGCCGATGGCGCAACTGCGCTCGACGGGATGACTGGCTCGAACTGCTGCGCTTCCTGTAGCACCTCGACCGGAAAGCGATGCGGCAGGTGGAACTTGCGGATGATGATCTCGACGTCCACGCCGAAGTCGTCTTCGTAGCCGAGAATCTCGACCACGCGGCCGCGAGGATTCTCGGCCGGCGAGGGCCAGTCGGTGATCTCCACATCCACCACCAGGCCTTCGAGATCGTCCCACTCGCGGCGGCGCGCCTCTTCGCCGAGGACGCGATCGTGGTCGGCCGGCTTCTTGCGCGCGGACTGCTCTGCCTTAGCCCGAGGCATGGCAACCGAGGCCACCGGCCTATGCGCAGCGGCAGGTCTGGAATGCATGCGCCCGGCGCGTGGGCGTTCGTTCATCGGCGGGCCATTCCATCCCGCGCGGAATGATGATCTCCCGGGTGACCTTCTCGTCGATGGGCGTCACGTAGTTCTGGCGCGAACCGTAGTGAAAAGTGCCGACCACGGTGGGATTGCCGCGCGTGAGCACGCGCAGGATGCGCGCCTCGCCACGCGCGCACCGCGCCGTCGTCGCGCTTGCGTCCCAGCTCCACCAGCACCTGGTCGCCATGCATGGCCGAACCGATGGCCTGCGGGTTGATGTAGATGTCGCCGCTGAAAGTGCTGCGCTGGCCAGGGTTGGGGATGACGAAGCCGTAGCCGTCGCGATGCATGGTCAAGCGTCCGGCGATCAGGTTCTGATGAGCGGCGGCATGCTCCGCGAGCGTGTAGCGGTCGCGTCCGGTTTCGATCAGCCGCCCGCTCTTCACCAGTGCCTGCAAGCCGTTCGGCAAGCTGCCGGCGTTCGTCGCCGCGCACACTCATCTCGCGGACGAGCTGCTTGAACCCGGCCGAGCGGTGCGGCTGGCGTTCGATGTGGCTTCAGGATGGCTTGGTCGGTGAGCATTCGGTTGAAGCCAACCGCGGATTGCACGGATGACGCGGATAGATCTTACATCTCGGATTAGCGGGTGAGATCCGTTTCCATCGAAATCGTCTCGGTCGTAGGCTTGCCACAGACCTCAGTCCGAAGAATCAAGAAATTGAATCTGATCAGGGTTCATCCGCGCAATCCGCGGTTAAGGTCTTGCCCGCGTAGTCTTTTCCCCTAACCCATTAACTAACGGTACACTGGGCACGGATGAAAAATTACGTAGGGGTATTCCCTCATATAAGAACTCGCTGTATGGTAGCAATAATTACATCGCACACGGGCGCGCTTCGGCGCATACCGAGCGATGAGCCCAGACAAACCGCACCAAACCATCAGGTTCTGAAGCAGAGCTGTGGAGCGCGGGTTTGGCAAAACAAGTGCCCCTCCAGCCGGGGCCCCAACGACCGCCGTTTTTGCGATTGTTGGGGTGGAAGCACTTACAACTTCAGAAAGGATTCGTTTACCGATTATGTGGAAACCGACCAATTCTCCTTCTACGAGCTCCAACTCCCAGCCCCGAGCCGCAGCGCAGCTTCACTCCGGCCGCACCTGAGCCGCCGAGCGCGCCCCGTCCGGCCAGTCCTCCGATCAATACCCAGGAACAGGCCACGCTGGGCAAGTCGCTGGTCATCAAGGGAGAGGTCACGGGTTCGGAGTCGCTTTACATTGACGGCCGGGTGGAGGGATCGATCAACCTGCCGGGCAATCGCGTGACCGTGGGACGCAACGGCGTCGTGGCCGCCAACATTTCGGCGCGCGAGATCGTGGTGCTGGGCAAAGTCCGCGGCAACATGACTGCCAGCGATCGCGTGGACATCCGCGGCGAAGGCTCGCTCACCGGCGATGTGGTCGCCCAGCGCATCAGCATTGAAGATGGCGCTTACTTCAAGGGTGGCATCGATATTCGCAAACCCGGCCAGAAAGCCAATGGCGAATCCAAGGAGACCAGCGACGACGACCACCGGCCGAGACCGGCGCCTCGGCGGCAGCAGCCCGGGTGTAATCGTTCCCGGAACGGACCATGGCTCGAATGGTTTCAAAACTGGTTACCGAGGATGCTCTAGGGTATTCCTCTTCTTGACTCCACTGCACGCCGGAGAGAGTCTCAGAATTGCGGGCGGCGGCATTTGCCGCCGTTCGCAATGTCTCTCGAAAGAAGGTGCACTCCGATGTGGGAGAGAGTGCTTCAGTTGCTCGCAGTACATTGCCGGCATAGCAACCTCTCGAAGCCGTTCTCGGCTGTGTCGCTCGAGCCGGCACGACTCCAGTCACAGCGAATGGGAGAGCGTCTCCAGCGACAAGTCGACGCCTTACGTCGTCTGCCTCGATTGCGGCAAACACTTCGGCTATGACTGGTCGCGCATGCAGGTGATGAAGTAGCTGTCGCGTTCAGCCGTCAGCCATCGGCGGTCAGTCCTCAGCCTTTCATGCGGAAACCCTCTACGGCTCCACTCCGCCCGTCGTTCTCTCGATGACCGGCTCCGGTAGCGTGACGTTCGGTGACTGCCGCGGCTTTCTTTCTGCGCAGCTCGCGCGGCAGGTTCGATTTCGTCAGCCATAGTCCCACCGCCACCGCTGCCAGCCAAGTCACGCTGATCAGCGCCAGGGACAGCAAATCGGCCTTCCGGCTACCGTCGACGACAATCGTCCGGCCGACAAAGTAGCAGACGACAGCAGCCAAGCACCGCCGTTCCCAGCGCCTTCGACAACTCCGGCCACGGCATCCCGCCCAGTGGGACAAGTTTCTTCCGATTCAGCAGCCAGGCGAGCGCGACCGTGTGCATCAGGATGCCGACGTCCGAAGCCATGGCCAATCCGGTCACGCCGAAATGGTGGAAGAACGCCGAGTACACGGGAAGCGACGCCGCCACAATGATGGTGCTGGCGATCATGGGCGTCAGGGTGTCGCCCGCAGCATAGAAGGCGCGAGCGTAGAGCGCCTGTGCCGACCACAACGCCAGTGAGAGTGCGAACCAGAAGAAATAGACAGCCGTCTCCTGCGAGTCCTGAAAGCTGAAGCGCCCGCGGCGATAGACCAGGTCAATGAGCGGCAAGGCTGCCGGCATCATCCATGCAGCCGAGAGAAACGACGCTGCCGAGATGCGGTACACCGACCCGTTGACGGTGTCGGCGAAGTCCTTGCGCCTGCCTTCGCCGAAGAGCCGCGCGAAGAAAGGCATCGAAGCCTGGCCGGTGGCCTGTCCGAGAATCGAGATGGGCACCGCGAACAGGCGCTTGGCATAATTCAGCCGCGTGATGTCGCCCGCTCCGCCGGAGGCGAAGTAGCGCAGGATCCAGTCATCGGCGGAAACCAGCGAAACTCCCAGCATCAGGGGGATGGAAAGCTTCACCCACTCGCGAAATTCCGGATTGTGCCAGTCGAAGTTGAAGCGGTAGGTCAGGCCGTCGCGCGCCGCGCCGATGGCGTTGATGAGAAACGGACCGACGAACGCGCCGAACAAGTGCGCCGTAGGCCAGCGATGAGATGCCGAACCGTCGCGCACCGATCACCCCGCCCACGATAATGAACAGGTTGTAGAAGATAGGGCTGAACGCCGGGTATAGGAACATCCGTCGTGAAAACAGCACCGCCGAAACAATGCCGCCGGCGTAGAAGAAGATCTGGCCGGGCAGCAGAATGCGAGTGAGATGAACGCATAGCTGCAACTGGTCGGCGGAAAAGTGCGGGAAGATTAGCCGCTCCAGTTGCGGCGTGAAGATCTCCAGCAGTACCGTGCCCAGGCACACCACCGTGGTCATGATGGTGATGGTGGAGTTGAAAGCGTCCTGCGCCTCTTTGTTCCGTCCCTTTGAGGTGTGGCGCGTGTAGATGGAGATGAAGGTGATCGACGCGGTGCCGCCGGCGAGAATGTAGTTGAGGAAGTCCGGCAGGTTAAACGCGCCGACGTAGGCGTCGGTATTCAGGCCGGCGCCGAAGGCCCAGGCAATGTAGGCCTCGCGCAGGTAGCCGATCACGCGCGACAGCATGACCGCCGAGATCATCAGCAGCGTGGCCGAGAATGCGGTGTGCTGGTGCGATGGCCGCAGGATGCGCAGCAGACGCGCCCAGAAACTGGGAGCTGCTGGGCTTGCGCTGGCGGCCGGAGGCGGCATTAGACTGCGATTTTACACGCTAGAGCCAGGGCTTCCGGCGGTCGGATGGTGGCGATCATGGTGCGCCAATTCTCGAGACGTCCACCGTTTGCTGGTACTCTTCTCGGAAAACGCACGTCAGATGCTTGTAGTTCGTGAGCCTGGCGGAGTGCAGCCCATTCCCAATGAGAGCCGGCGATCGCAAAAGCAATTTCTCGCACAGTTCAGTCCGGCCCGGCCGGCTGGCTGTCCTTTGGGCCGTTATTGTCGCGATCCTTTTCGTTGGGGCTGCGTCGGGACAGAGCACCGTACCGTTGCTCCGCTACAAGCTTCATGCCGGAGACCATCTCATCTATCACGAGGTGTTCGAGCGCGAGGGGAGCTCTTCGGACCAGACCTTCCGGACGCGGGCCGTTTTCCGCAACGACGTGGTCGTGCTCGACGAAGCCGGCGGTACAGCGCTGGTGGGCATCCAGCGCAACCGTCAATCGGCAGAGATGCTGGAATATCGCGAACACGGGAAAGACAAGCTTGCCCAGGAAGCTGCCAACTTCAACGAGCGCATGGCGAAGCGGTCGCCGTACTTCTCCGATGCCAACGTTTTCTCCGCGACCGGCGCACCGCAAGCTCCGTTGACGACGGTGCGGGAAGTCACCAGCAAGTTGCTCTATGGAATCCCTGAGATTCTCCCGCTGCCCGCGGGGCCGGCACAGCCCGGGGCCGAGGTGCAGGGGCGGCCCTCCGGCATTGCGGTGGCCTTGCTTCGCTTCGAACAGGTCTCTGGCGAGGCTTGCGCGGTGTTTGCCGATAACGGCGCACGCGCCGGTATGCATCTGACGTACACCTTCTGCCCGCAGCAGGGAGTTCTGACCAAGGTGGAGTTCACCGGAGAGGGCCACGAGTTCGGTGATGCCGTAATCCACGAGCACATGACCCTGGAGCTGTTGGAAGTGCGCCACGGCGAGACGCCGGCGTCGTGGCTGGCGGATAAACAGGCGCATCAGGGCGCGCTTAAGGCCTATCTCATCGCAGGAACGGCAGCTCCAACTCCGGAGACGCTGGCGACGCTGCTACGGACTGGATCGCCCGAGGTGCAGGCCTTAGCGCTCGCGGTGTACTACCAGAAGAAATTAACTCCACCGCAGGAGGTGCTCGGCCCATCGTTGAGCAGCCCAAACGCCGAGGTGCAACGTATCGCATCGCGATTCCAGGCGACGCCCTCAGAAGAGGCGAGTGCCCCTTGTACTCTTCCGGCGCGCCACTACGAACGGCAGAAATCCGGCACCACTCTGAGGAGCATGACCGCCCCGCCATTCGAAGGCGTACCGTACATGGTCCATGTGCCGCTGGACTACCGCGGTGACCAGCCCTTTCCGCTGCTGGTGTATCTCAGCGGCGGAGCCGGCCAGGCATTTGATGCGGCACTAACGGCGGAAGAGGTCGTGGGTCATTCCGGCTTCCTGGCCGTCTATCCGAACGCGGGCGGGGCTATGTGGTGGGAGCAGAAGCCGACGGCCATGGTGCACGATCTGCTTCTGGAAGTTTTGCGCACCTACAACGTTGACACGAACCGCGTTTACCTCGCGGGCTTCAGCAACGGTGGGAGCGGAGCCTTGTACTTCGGCACGCTGTGGCCCGAGCGATGGGCGGCCATCGCATCTCTGATGGGCGCGGGCGTCAATTCTCCGAGCGGCGAGGTGCTTCCTCTGAAGAACGTTCTGAACGTGCCGATGCTGATTGTGCACGGCGACCAGGACACGCTGATTCCGTCGTCGGCGTCAGTGACCACGTACGACGAATTGCGAGGGATGCACCCGGCGAAGACGCCCGAGTTGCACATTTTGAAGGGCCGCGGGCACGAGATTACGTTGTCTGCAGATGATGGCCTCACGATGCCGTTCCTGCAACGCTTCCGCCGCGATCCGTTCCCCCGCAACATTGCGATGAAGATGACAAGCCTGACTTATCCCCGGCGTTATTGGGTAGAGGTGCTTGAGAAAGACGGCGGTGCTGCCGAAGTCGAGGGGCGGATTTTCCCGGATAACAGGGTCGAGATCAAGACGAAGAATGTACGTAAGCTGCGGTTGTTGCTTCGAAAAGAGCTATTTGACGCGCCGGTGCCCGTTCGCGTTCGTATCAATGGCAAGGAGCAGCTGCCACGAGATTTGACGAACAGTTGTACGCTGTTTGTGCAGAGCGCGGAAATGCTCGCCGATCCGTTCCTGGCTTACACAGACGAGGTCATGGTCGATGTGCAGAAATAGCTCGAGCCGCCCATAACGTGGGCAACACGCAGGAGACTAGTTGCTGGTGCGAATTTTCAGCGATGGGTGCTCTAATCCCGCTTGCCAATCGAGCCTTTGCGCGAACCATACGAGAGCCACGAAGGAAACGCACGACAGGCTGACCATCCACATGGCCCGAAGTATATACCCGTTTAAATCAGTGGTGCTCCCCTCAGTAGATCCCGCTGCGGTAGATGACCCACCAACTGACGAACAGGGCCGCGAAGGTTTCGGCCACTCCCCATGCCAATGGCAAGAAGAACGCTCCAAGGCCAAGGAGGGTAAACAGCAGCCAAAAGGATTTTTTCTGATCGTCCAAGTAAGTTATCTTTACACGTTTGCAGATTACGGTGAAAAGTGGCCGCCGGCGGAAGCCGGCTTGGCTTCGCGAGACAAGGCTGGACGCGGGCCTGAAGGCCCGTTCTACCCGGTCTCTCGCACGCTAAGTCATGATCTGAAGGCTGCCATGAGCGGATACGTTTTGCCTCACAACCTGAGCGGCGAGGAGCAACGGCTCGCCTTGATGTCGCAGTTGCTCGACCCGCTTGAACAAAGGTATATCGAAGCGCTCGGACTTCGAGTGGGGTGGCGCTGCCTTGAGGTGGGATGCGGCAACGGTTCGATCTCGCAATGGCTGTCCACCCGGGTAATTCCGGGCGGGCATGTCGTGGCAAGCGACGTGGACGTACGCTACATCGCCGGTCTTCACGCACCGGCGCTTGAGGTGCGGCAGCTCGATGTGCTTGAAGATGCCATCGAGCAGGGCGCTTACGATCTGGTGACAGCCCGGGCGATACTCCACCACATTTCGTCCCCTGAAAAGGCCGTCAGGCGGATGCTGGACGCGCTCAAGCCGGGCGGTATATTTCTTTCCATCGAGCCGGACATGTTACCGGCGACCGTCGCCGAGCCGGAAGCCATGCGGGACTTCTGGCAAGGCTGGCTGCAATGGTCGGTGTCGGTAGGAATCGATTACTCCATCGGACGAAAGATGCCTGCCCTGGTGTCCTCCCTGGGCCTGCGGAACGTGGGCGGCGAAGGGCATACATTTTCGTTCAATGGCGGCTCCCCCTGGGCCGCCTATTGGATTGAAACGATGAAGGAATTACAACCGCGTCTGGTCGGGTCTGGACATCTGACGGAGAAGTTGATGTCGAAATTCAACGCGCGGTTCGCCGACCCAGGCTACTGGACGAGTGTGATCGCTTTCGTAGCAACTTGGGGAAGCAAACCAGCGCGTTGATCGGGCGCTTGCTTAGTCGGCGATGACCGCGTCGGCCCGCTCTTCAGCCGGAGCCACGCTGGGAACGATCGTCAGGACGTCGGTCTGCACCTTGTCCCACTGCTGAATCAGCAGACCCTTGGCTTCGAACAGATTGCGAATCGAATGCTGGTCCCAGCCCACAACCTCTTCCAGGATGGGAATGAGGATGGCCAGCGCGCTGTCGCTGATCACGGAGCGCTTGGCGATCGGGCGCCAGGTACTTGTTCTCGGAAACCGCAATGGTGAAGCCGTCGCGCCGATTCACGTGCAGCATGACATGAATGTCGGAGCTGCCGTCGCCGACGTAGACGATGCGGTCGGGCCCGGTCCTCAGGTTCTCGAGCAACTGGTCGATTACGGCGACCTTGCCGTATCCGGCGGTCACCTGCAGGATTCGTTCGATCTCGCCGTGCTTGTTGTATTCAAACTCCGTGCCATAGATGTGGTCGGCAGGGATAATGCCCTCGAGGGCCGAGCGGATTACTTCCACCGGGCCAGCGGAGATCACGTAGAAATCAAAGTGGTAGCCTTCGACCTCGTCGGAAAGGAAGCTGTAGAGCGAGTCGATATTGGGCTTCAGGCGAACGCGCTTGCCCGCCTCGTAGAGATGCTCGCGACGCACCTTCGAGCGAAACTCGGGATCGTGCAGCAGCAGGTAGGCGAGCTCGCCGCCCTGCTGGACCAGGTTCAGCTTCGCCATCCCGGTGGCCTTGCGCTCAAATTCTGTTTCGGAAATGCCCAACAACTCGGCCAGGACGTAGCCCGAGTCGTTGAAGCTCAGGGTCTGGTCGAAATCGCTGGCGAATATGTATCGCTTTTTAGGATGTATTTTCTCTATCATGTTCTCTGGTTCGGGTTGATGGTTCTGCTGGTATAAGTTCAAACCCAGCTCCTCTCTAGAAAATGTAGGTATGAGATATCTATTAGATTCCCGTGCGGGGTTGAGAGTTGATGAAATTGCGATAGATTCTTTGGATAGCTTGCTATCGTGCTGTGTTTGTAGTGCAGATACGAGCCCGCCAGAGCGAAGAATTGGCGGAAATATGGCATCATGGAAGGGAGATCATGAAAACTTTATGGTTTGCAGTGGCGTGCTCTGGTCCTGGCGGCGAGCTGCTGGGCGCAGTCCTCCGGGCGGCAGCTCTGCGCTTTCCGCCGAGGTGAACTCGGTTTATCCGCAGGTAAAGGCGCTGTATGTGGACCTGCACGAGCATCCTGAGCTGTCGGCGCACGAGGTCAATACCGCCGCCAACAGTTGCCGCCAAACTGCGCGGGCTGGGCTACGAGGTGACCGA
Organism: uncultured Acidobacteriaceae bacterium; assembly: GCA_963840905.1. Lineage (GTDB taxonomy): Bacteria > Acidobacteriota > Terriglobia > Terriglobales > Acidobacteriaceae > Bog-257. The sequence goes on along the minus strand of CAWJAO010000002.1, from coordinate 436,362 downwards.
GAAGGTAGGCGGAACCGGCGTGGTGGCAGTCCTGCGCAACGGAGCAGGCCCGACGATCATGCTGCGCACCGAGCTGGACGCGCTTCCGGTAGAGGAGAAGACCGGGCTTGCCTACGCCAGCAAGGTCACGACCAAGAATGACGCGGGCCTGACGGTACCGGTGATGCATGCCTGTGGACACGACATCCACATGGCGGCCTTGGTGGGCACGGCGGAGATCATGGCGAAGACCAAAGATCAGTGGCACGGGACGCTGATGCTGATCGGCCAACCCGCCGAGGAGACCGTTGGCGGCGCCACAGGCATGATTGCTGACGGACTGTTCACGCGCTTTCCCAAGCCTGATGTTGCGGTGGCCCTGCACACCACCAACAACTTGCCGGCGGGCAAAGTTGGCTTCACTCCGGAATATGCGCTTTCGAACGCCGACACCGTAAACATCACGATTTACGGCAAAGGCGGACACGGGGCCAGTCCGGAGACCACGGTCGATCCGATTGTCATCGCCGCCCGCACCATCCTGAGCTTGCAGACCATCGTGTCACGCGAAATCAAGCCGGGCGATCCCGCCGTCATCACGGTTGGCTACATCCAGGGAGGCACGAAGAACAACATCATTCCCGATGAAGTCCACCTCGGCCTGACCGTCCGTTCGTTCACGCCGGAAGTGCGTAAGCACCTGCTGGCGGCGATCGAGCGCGTCGCCAAGGCGGAAGCACAGGCCGCAGACGCTCCTAAGGCGCCGCTGGTGCAAGTCGACGGAATCCACCGACGCGCTCTACAACGATCCGAAGCTGGCCGAGCGCCTCAGCCAGGTACTGAATCAGGCGCTGGGACCGGGCAGCGTCGAAAAGCTTCCGCCCAGATGGCTTCCGAAGACTATTCCGCCTACGTGGAAGCCGGAGTGCCCTCGTTCTATTTCTGGCTTGGGCGTCGCCGATCCAGAGAAGTTCAAGGAGGCGAAGGCCAGCGGAGTTCAGCTTCCGTCCAACCATTCGCCGTTCTTCGCGCCCGACATGGAGCCCAGCCTGAAGACTGCCATCGAGTCCGAGGTCGTGGTGCTGCGGAACTTGATGCCGCGCAGGGCGGCAGCGCTGGGATGCACTAGCAGTGATCAGAATTTGCGCTGCCGATCTTCGCCTGTTTTGATATCCTCCGCAAGGACGATTTCAGGACTGGCAGGAAACATCCGCGATGAAAATTCTTATCCTCACTACGGACCAGGAACTGGCGCTTTTGCGCCAGCGAGCCCTGGAAACCGCCGGCCACGAGGTGGTCGCGACCATCACGGAAAAAGAGGCGCTGGAGGCACCGGACAAGCACGGACGCGTCGATGTGGTCCTGGTCTGTCACCGCCTGCCCGATGCCACCGCCAGAAAAGTCATCCGCCTCTTCCACGAGCGCCATCGCGGAGTGCAAAGTCGTGTACATCGTCCATCTTTATGGCGAATGGCCCGAGGTGGAAGCCGACCGCTACGTGGTGGGCGCCGACGGACCGGACGCGCTGCTGCGCGTGATCAGCGAGACCGGTCCGCAAGCCGCGGCTTGATTACTTGGCCGAGCCGTCAGCCTGAAAGAGCCCGATAATGTTGCCCTCGGTGTCCTGGCAATAGGCCACGTAACCCACGGTGGGGATGGACATCTTGGGGACCACCACTTTCCCTCCGTTGCTTTCGACCCTGGCGGCGTACTGATCCACCGAACTCACACCAATCGAATTCACGGTGCGGGGCGCGGAGTCTTTGTTGCGCAAGATGGCGCCATCGATTCCGGGCTCGGGAGCCGAACCGGTCTTCATCAACCAATACTCCTGCGGACCTCCCCAGTTACTGCGCTTCCCATCCAAAGACGTTCTTGTAGAACTCCACTGCGCGGGCTGTGTCTCACCGCCCCCAACTCAAAATGTACGACGCGATTCATGACTCCTCCGTAAGCTCCGCGTTGTTGATTACGGATTCGCAGCGGGCTCGCGAATTAGACGTGCCATACGGCGGCGGGACGTGGCGATTCGCAAGATAAGTTTCGGTGATCGCACTCACCGATTCGTGAGTGGTGCGGTTACCACTAAAGTTAGCGGCCGACACTCACGATTTCAACTGCAACTTGGGTGAAACTGTGCTACAAACACTGCACCACTTTCGGTGCGAGCAGTCGTCTAAAAGTTAGCCGGGAGAGGAATTTCCAGAAAACAGGGTTCGGGCCAAGGGTCGAACCGGGTGAGGTGCCCATGGACGTAGTTACGATTGCAGTGGTCGGCGTGATTCTGGTCAGCTACCTGATCGGCACATTGACCAGCTCGGTGGATACCGAGCGCGAACTGCCACACCGCTATTAGAGCGACTCTTAGGCTAGTCAGGATCCCTGTGGATTTCGGCGCGCTCCTTCGCTTGGCTCCCCGCCGGTCGGATAAAATAGGCGTCGCTGGACTTCGATCTTCCACGCCTTATGACTCACGCCTGGCACGACATTTCTCCTGGCCCTGACCTGCCGCGAGAGTTCTACTCGGTCATCGAGATTCCCTTCGGTTCCAGCGTCAAGTACGAGCTTGACAAACAGAGCGGACTCATCAAGCTCGATCGCGTGCTCTATTCTGCGGTTTACTATCCGGCAAACTACGGTTTCATTCCGCAGACGCTGGCAGAAGACGATGACCCGCTGGACGTACTGGTCCTGTGCCAGGAAGCGGTCGTCCCCCTTACCTTGATTCAGGCTCGCGCCATTGGCTTGATGACCATGATCGACTCCGGCAAGAAAGACCACAAGATCATTGCCGTGGCCACCCAGGACCCGGAGTTCAATTCCTACATGGAGGCCGACCAGATGCCGGAGCATCGGCTGACCATGTTGCGACGGTTCTTCCTCGACTACAAGCAACTCGAGGGCAAGGCCGTTGAAGTGGATGCCATCCAACCTGCCAAGCATGCCTTGCCGGTCATCGAAGACGCGCTGGCGCGCTACAGCCAGCAACGCCGCCAAGGCTTCGGCAAACCTCACTGAAACCTCAACTGCTCCAGCAGGCGTATAATCGAGACAGTGGGGTTGTCCTCCGGGATTTTCCCCGTAATCACCTTCTCTTGCCAAAGAAGGTGTGTACTCTTTAGCCCTCCTTACAAGCGTACTTCCAAGACACGAGCGTCTTTTGCCGGGAGATCGTGGATCGCAGTCTCGTTGCCGCTAAATCTCCCGCAGACTTCACAGGTGGAAAATGAAAAACGTATTTGTAGGGAACATGGACGCCGCTACTACAGAAGACGCATTGCGCAAAGCCTTTGCGGTTTATGGCTCAGTCCAAACCGTCAGCATCATCAATGACCGCGATACAGGCCGCCCGCGCGGGTTCGCGTTCGTCGAAATGGAAAATGATAAAGAAGCGCAGGAAGCCATGCTCGGGTTGAACGGTTCGACCCTTGGCAGCAACGCCCTCAACGTGAGCGAGGCAAAGCCCAAAACAGCGCGCGCGCGGAACTAAGAGGGGCAATGATAACAGCCTCAAATCTCATCGATAAGACTGTTCCGTTGAAGAAATGCGTTCTCCTGATGGACACAAATCCCCAGAGGCGGGCACTGCGCAGGAAGATCATGGCATTGCACGGCGTGGAAATGATCGGCGCGAGCGACCTCGATGAGGCGGCCCTGGTCTGGCATCGCGATCGCTACGACATGGTGCTGATTGACATTCGCCGGGACCGCAGCGGCGCGATTGCCCTTCGCGATGAGATCAAGAAGGACAATCCCGACCAGATTGTCGCTTTCCTGGTCGGCCGACCGGACTTTGTCGCGCTGCAACCCGCCCCGGACTCTTACGTCCATGAAGTCGACGGGACAGAGTGGGGAGAGTCGCTGCGTAATGCGGTGAGGGAAAGTTGTGAGTCACTGCCGCAGAGAAACGGCTTCATCGAAGCCAGCTGGCGAATCGCCGCGACCAAGCCGCGCAAGGCCGCATCGGGGCAAACAAATTCCGCGGAAGAACCCTTGGGCGCTCAACTCTGTATTGGAAGAAATGGCCGGATAGACCGTCCGTTTGACGACGAACTAACAATTCATGGAGGAACGATGACCACTACACCGCAACCTTTGCCCGCGCAGAACATTCAGCTCAGCCAGATCCTGGAAAGCGCTGTGGTCCTGAACTGGGGCGACCTGGTGCAGGCGGCAACCGGGGGCTTGCTGCAGATCGAATATCACGTCGGCGGCGAGCGCTCGGTGGACAGTCTGAAGATGTGGTGCAACACCACGCGCGGATACTGGAGCCTGGTCTGCGACTACTCTGTGAACCCCGGCTGGGCCAATGGGCCGCGCTTCAGCAATGGCTTTCATTCGCGCAATCTGGGACGTCTTCTGGAGTCGATCATGCTGAACCAGAACCTGTTCCAGCACGCCTCTGAAGCCAACAGCAACGTAGTCATTCAGGTGGCTCCGCCCAAGCCGGAAGAAATCGCCGCCGCCCAAGCCCAAATGGCGGAGGCCTTCCCCGCGCCCGTTCCTGCCTTGCGCAAAGTCGCTCCCCGACTACAGGTTCAGATTCCATCGCCGGCGATAGTTTAAGTAACAACCTTCACGGCCATCGTGAGGGTTGACGGCGTGCCTGAAGGCACGCCCCTTCAAGAGCGCACAAACTCGAGTTTCTTAGCAAACTCTGAAGCCGCCGTCTGGTATCCGGGGTCTTCGGCACCCGCGGGCGACGGAGATTCAAACGGTGTGCGGCAACGCAGGGTGTTCTAAAGGCCAAGTGCCAACTGCTACTTGCCGTACAGAAACAGCAGGGCCTCCGGCAGGCGCCGCGACCAGGCAGCCTCGTTGTGCTGTGCGCCTTCATCCACCACGACTTTGAGGCGGGATGGGCCCATGCCTTTCGTGCGCAGGACCTTCTCCAACTCCCTCACGCTCTGCACGATTTCGGCGCTGGGTTGCTGATCGGTGGTCTCGCTGGTTCCGATACCGAGATACATCTTTTGCGGAAGCTGCTTGGCCTTCTCTACGTCCTTAATCAATTGGTTGTTGCCGATCCACAGCACGGGGCTCTCGATCAGCACATGGCCGAAGATGCCCGGATGTTCGATCACGGTGTAAAGCGAGATATCGCCCCCGTACGATGAGCCGCCGATGCCCGTGTTGGCGGCGCCGCGCGAGACGCGATACTTCTTCTCGATGAACGGCATGACTTCAGTAAGGAGGAACTTCACGTAATCCTTGCCGTGAACTTCATTCGAGTCACGGGCGCTCGCTTCCTGGCTGCGCTGGTTGGGATACGGCAGGTACTCGGAGCTGCGATGCTCTCCATGGTCGATGCCCACGACGAAGATGGGCGGAAGCTTGAAGCTGCCGACCAGATGTTCCACGGTTTCATCCACGTGCCACTCGCCGCTGTTGCTGGTTGCGTCATCGAACAGGTTCTGGCCGTCCTGCAGATACAGCACCGGATAGCTGCGGTGCGCATTATGAGGAGAGAAATAATTCGCAGGCACGAGCACACGCAACATGCGAGTGTTGTGGAAGATCTTGCTCTCGAAGGGAATGATGTCCACCCATCCAACCACCGTGTGGCCCGCATCGAAGGAGGTGACAGTGGATGTTGCCGGTGCGTTGTGGGCGCTGACATTGGATTTCTCCTGGGCCAGTGTCGTGCCGGAAATCACGCAGCACCAGAGGAGGAAGCCAGGGACCGAGAGTCTAGTCATGGAGGCAGATTAGCAGCCGAAGACCGGAAAGCGTTACTTCAGCCTTAGATCGACCAACTGAATCTCAGGATAGCTCTGGTTCCAATCGGCGGAGATATGTTCTAGGGTCACGCGAACCGTCTTGGTCTGTCCCGGACCAATCGGCGAGCGGCCCAAGTCCACCAGGTCGGGATAACCGGCCATCTGGTTTTGCACCAGCACGTGCAGCGGCAGGGTCTCGGTCTGTACCACCTGGTCCAGGGTGTTCTTGAAGACGGCGTGCAGGTCGGCCCCGATCAGGGCCTGGTCGCCGGTGTTCGTGATGTTCACGTCGAGATAGGTGACGGTGCCGCCGACATAGTTTTCCGCGGCGCTAAGCTTGGGACTGGAGAGCTGCAGCTTGATCGTGTAGGGATTGGTCTGCGGACCGGTTGGTCCATGACTGCGTGTGAGGGCGACGATGATCCCGATCACGATGAGGACCGCGACCAGCCCGACGATGAACGGTGTCCAGCTGCGCTGTTCGGTCTGCGGCTGAGCGGGGGTAAAAATGTCGGCCATGGCTGTTCAGATTTTACTCCGCCCGGTGGCGCGTGCCCTGCGGTAGGGCGGAATCGCCCGGTCGCTTTAGCCGTACGTGAAACCGCTGTCGCGCGGAAGAGAAGTCGGCCGGAACGAAGGTTCCGGCCGCAAGGTTTGATTCTGGTTGCAGGGTTGACGATGCTAGCGGAAGCGATCCACAGACGGGGGAGGACCGTGAATCAACGAAGAATCCCGAGGACCGTGTTGGACTGTCCTTCGCGATCAGCGACTTGCGTTAAGTTCCTGCTGGACTGTGCGACTGGTACGAAGTACGCAGGGCATGTTCAGCTTGAATTTGGGCTCGTCACCAACCGGAATAACCGCTCAACGCCTCGGGATTCCGTCTTGCCCTTGACTGGCCTCGCGTATTCCGCTGCCAGCAGCGCTTACCTGCCATTGTGGTTCTGCTGCGTCCGGACCCGAAGGCGCAGACGCAGTGAACTCGCTTCAGCCGTAGTCTCTGCCGACTTGGAACAACTGCGAAACTGTCAAAGAACGAGTGTCTTTTTACTCCTGCTGCAGCGGAAGTCAACAAGTTTTTCGCAACTCTATCTAGCTTGTTTTCAATCGAGTGCAGCCCGTCCACAGGCGCATGCCGAATTTTGGTGCAGTTGCAAGAGCTGCCACGGAACCGCCGTATCCACAACGCTGGTTTTGGCGGGTTGCAGCGAATTCGAATGCCGGCCGAGTATGAGCACGAGCCTTGGTTGAATTGTGAAAATCTGGCAAGAATGCCGTCCCGTGCCGGATTTGTGCGATCGAAGTTTTTCACTCTGCCGCCATTTGGTACCATCGCCAGCATGCCGCTGCTGGAAGCTCGCCACCTGACCAAGACCTTCAGCTCCGGTCAAAGCATGTTCGGGACTGGCACTTCCGGCCAGGTGCGCGCCGTCCACGATGTGTCGCTGACGATCGAGGCCGGAGAAACGCTGGGCTTGGTAGGCGAATCCGGTTCCGGCAAGAGCACCTTGGGACGAATGGTGCTCCGGCTCATCGAACCGGATTCGGGCGAGGTGCTCTTCGATGGCCACGACGTGCTGCGCGCCGGTGGAGCCGGAATTGCGCCGCTTGCGTCGCGACATGCAGATCATCTTCCAGGATCCCTTCGGCTCGCTCGACCCGCGCATGACGGTCGAGCAGATTGTCTGCGAGCCGATGGCGATCCACGGAAGCGAGAACCGGGCTGACCGTCGTCAACGTGCGGCCGAGGTCATGCGCGCCGTGGGAATGGACGGCTCGGCCTTGCAGCGCTACCCGCATGAATTCAGCGGTGGACAGCGCCAGCGCATCGGGATCGCGCGGGCCCTGGTATTGCGGCCGCGATTCATCGTCGCCGACGAGCCGGTCTCCGCGCTGGATGTGAGTGTTGGCTCTCAGATCGTCAACTTGCTGAAGCAACTGCAGCGCGATTTCTCGCTGACCTATCTTTTTATTTCACACTCGATGCCCATTGTGCGCTATCTCGCGAACCGGATCGCGGTGATGCAGCGCGGAGAGCTAGTCGAGGTTGGCGACACTGAGCAGATCACAACTGCGCCACAGCATGCCTACACGCGGAGTCTGCTGGCCGCTACTCCGGAGATTGAATTCAGCTCGCGCTGAAGGCCAGCTGCTTCGGCTCATTCGTCGCTTCGACGCGCTCACGGAAAGGCGCGCCTTCCAGCTTCAGCAGGAACGCCTTCACAGGAAGTCCGCCTCCGTATCCCCCGAGGTAGCAGCCGGCGGCAAGCACGCGATGGCACGGCACGATGATGGCGATGGGGTTGTAGTGGTTGGCTTGTCCGACGGCGCGGAAGCTCTTGGGACTGCCAACCGCCCGTGCAATGTCGGCGTACGAACAGGTTTCGCCGTAGGGAATTTGCAGCAGTTGCTGCCAGCAGCTCTTCTGGAATTCCGTTCCTCGGAGATCCAGTGCAAGCTCGAAGTTGCGACGCTTGCCCGAGAAGTATTGCTGCAATTGCTCCCGCACGGCGCGAGTTCGGGTTTCAGATTCTTCCCACCGAATGAGTCGGCCTCCGATCTTTGGCGGCAGCCCGCGATCGAATTCCAGCACAACGAGGGCTTTCTCGGAAACCCCGATCAGCAAGGGTCCCACCGGCGATTGCAGGCGCGAATAGTAAAGCGTCTCCATGACTCGACTCCGTTCTCAAGGCTATCACCTTTGCCGATTTCAGAAAGAGCACCTGCAGCTCGACAGGTCTAATTTGGCGTAACTTCTTCGCCTGAAGTCTATCGATGTGTTGCGCAAACCTGTCATTGTCACTATGGCACTGGATCACGCGGGACTTCCTCTCAGCCCCCATCGAGTATGGCGTACTACTGCCGACCTCCTGTATCCATCCGACAACTACCTTGATGTCCCAAAAAACGTGACAGCCTGCCAATTACTGTTGATAAATCCCCCTCTCACATGTCATCCGTGCCGAGACTACTCATGTCGAGATTGGTAGTGTAATGGCAAGTCAAACAAGAAATACGGTAGTCATTCGTGGTCGTGACAGTCTCGATACAATCGTTTGACATCGAAGTTACAAGCGAGTGGAGTCCACGAAAGAGGTTTGCCAGTCAAATACTCTGTCCATCGTGGTTAATGCTACGGGTCAAAAAACACCGTGCAGTCGAATCGAATGGTGGACAGAGGAGCTGAAATGAGAAACAACCTTCGCAGACTCGTGGCGCTGGCGTTATTTGCAGTTGCGCTCACGGGCGCGGCCATGGCGCAAGACTATTCGCACGTGGTCCGCGCTAACATTCCCTTCAAGTTTTATGCGGGAAGCAAACTACTACCCGCTGGAACCTACACCTTCTCCATTAACAACCAGAACCTTAACGTAATGATTGGCGATGCGAGGAAAAATGACTGTTTTCTTCTTGGATCGCCAAATGAAGAATCAAACAACCGGGCTACCCTCCTGACCTTCCAGCGCAATGACGAGGACACCTATGTTCTGCGGAAGTTACAGGGCGAGGGCTTCAGCCTGAGCTTCAACAACAGCAAGGGACAGTCCTCGCGGGCTGCGAGCCGGCCAGTCCATCCCCAGCAGACGGTGGTGGCCGGGCTGCTGAAATAGAAGCCTATCCTAAAGCTGAACTGGGACCGTCGGATGATCCCCCGGTCCCAGCTCAATGGCCGCCCCTTATGTCGCCTCCGCATCTCTGACTGAATCCGAAAAACGAAACCCCTCGCTTTCGCGAGGGGCTATGTAAGATTCGATCAGGAGGCTACTCCGTCTGCGAAGGCTTGGCCTTCACCGGAGCTGAGTTCTGCGTGGCAGCGGCCTCGTACTTGGATTGAGTCGAGTTGGTGCTGCTCGACCCGCTGCTGTTTACGCTCATCTCGCCGCTGGGCTGATTCCCCGATGTGAGTTGATCGACGCTATTTTTCAACAGACTGACTTCCACACGATTGCCGTGGGCAGGCTTGGCTCCGCTCTCTTCAGCGGCGGCGATCTTTGCATTGCCCATTCCCATGACGAAGACGCGATAGACGGGGATCTCATTCTTCTCCACCAGATAACGCACTACGGAATTCGCCAGCGCCTGGGAATTTGCGATGCCGACACGTCCGTTGCTGGTCGAGAAACCCTGCACCTCGATGATGTAACCCTTCTGATCTTTCAAGTTTGTGGTCATGTCGTCGAGAGCTGCCTTTGCCTTTGTACTCAGAGCGGTCTGCCCGGGCCGGAAGCGAATCTCGGTTTCATTCGTGGGCTGGTATTGATCGATGTTGCCGACCACCTGCTCCACGGTGTTCAGGCGGTTACTGGCCTGCAGTGCAGTCTGATTGGCCTGCTGGGCGCGATTGCCGGCGTCGGTCGCGTGCTGGTCAGCGGTTGCCGCTTGAGCGGAAGCCTGGCGAATGCCTTCCTGTGCGCGGGCGTCCACGTCCCTGATCTGTTTCGCGTTCGCGGCGGTGAGATCGTCCAGTTCGTTGACCCGGTTGCGGATCGGGCTGAGCTGACGCTGCACGTATTTCTTGCGGGCAAAGGGATTCAGCTTGCCCCAAAATCCCTGCCGCATGTCGGGCTCGAGCGGCTGCCGAGCCGTCATGTTCTGATCAGAGTTGACATTCTGATCGGCGCCGACGCCTTGGCTTGACGATTTCGATGGTTGCGAGCTACTCTCCCCCGCGGTGGCGGCGGGCTGCTGATTGTTGGCAGGCGCTTGTTGCGCGATCGCCGGCAACAGCAGGCTGGCCGCCAAGAGCAGAGTAAACAGAACACGATACTTCATTGGGAAACTCCTTCAGATCCTTGGCACGAGGGACTGGCTCGATCGGCCACGCCAACCCTTTTTACTCTTACAACTTGACTGCCAAACGCAGTCGCTCGGGAGTCGGGACGTAAGCCTCTTATTTTCAGCGCGCGAACGTGCATAGTATTTACTGTTTCTATAACAGCCGCGTAGGAACGGCAGGCGATGGGTAATTGTTACCGTAACTGAAACGGAGTGTAGTTGTCACTGCCACGACCAGGCAGCACGCAGGGGCCGGGCTTCGCAGAAACTTCATGGAACTATGAAGATGCCACCGTTCACTGTGTCGTTCTTCTTGACGGCGACTGAGAAACTGCCGGGAAGTGCGTGTCCTTCGGACTATTTCTGCGTCTTAACCTTTCCCTTTCCGCGACGTCCAACTTATTCTGGGGTCTACAGATAATTTAGGAACGATGGGCTCGCCGCAACGGAATTTACCGCGGGTGCTCTTTTATACGCAGCAAACGGCTAAAATAAGAAAGACTCACCCAGGGTGCCGGGCATCCAATGGTTCTTGAGTGGTTGGTTTCTTTAATGATCCTGAAGCGAATTTCTCTTTTCTTTACGGTGCTCCTGCTGACCGGCGTTAGCGCTGCTGGCCAAAATCATCCTGCAAGTGCTTCTCCTGCTGCGGTTCCTGACCAGAACAAGCACGATGTTGTGCTCCAGCCGGAGGTATCTGAGCCGGCGACGCAATCATCTGAACCGGAAAAGGCTGCCCCGGCGACTCCGCCGAAGGACCCCGACAAGGCTGCGGCGTACTACCACTTTACGTTGGCGCACATGTACGAGGAGCTGGTCTCGATGTACGGGCGGACCGACTACGCCAACAAGGCGATTGAAGAGTATCGCCTCGCCATCGACAACGATCCTACTTCGGATTATCTGAATGCCGGACTCGCCGAGCTCTATGCCAAGACCGGACGCATTCGCGACGCTGTGCTGGAAGCCCAGGACATCCTGAAGCGCGACGGCAACAACCTTGAGGCGCGCCGCTTGCTTGGCCGCATCTATCTGCGTTCGCTCGGCGACATGCAGGCGGGAACGCAGTCGCAGGAGATCCTGAAGCTGGCCATCGAGCAGTATGAACAGATCGTAAAGCTCGACCCCAAGAGTGTGGAAGACCACTTACTCCTGGGTCGCTTGTACCGGCTGAACAATGAGCTTCTGAAATCGGAAGACGAGTTCAAGACAGCGGTAAAGATTCAGCCTGACTCGGAAGAGGCGGTCACTACGCTGGCTTACCTTTACAACGAAGAGGGCGACTCGAGTCGCGCTCTTGCCGTGCTGGATGCCATACCCGAAAGTTCGCGCACCGCCAAGTTGTATTCCGCCCTGGGATTCACCTACGAACAGGAGAAGGACTACAAGAAGGCGATCGACGCGTATCGCCGCTCTACCGAACTCGACCATGACAATCTGGACTCGGTACGCGGGCTGGCCCAGAACCTGATGAACGATGGCCAGACCGATGCCGCGCTGGAGCAGTACAAAGTGATCGCCGATGCCGATCCCTCCGATGCGCAGACCTACATGCGCATTGCCGAGATCGATCGCCGCAATGGAAAGTTCGATCAGGCATTGGAAGCGTTGAAGAAGGCCACGGCGGTCGTGCCCGATTCCCTGGAGGTGCAGTACAACATCGCGGTGATCGATGAGGCCCAGGGTAAGTACGAAGACGCCATTCAGATCCTGAACCAGCTGCTGCAGAAGACCGAGCATACCGACGGCGACTACAGTGTCGCCGACAAGAACAATCGCGCTGTCTTTCTGGAGCGGCTGGGCACGGTTTACCGCGAAGCCAACAAGTCCCAGCAGGCGGTGGATACCTTCCACAAAATGCTTGATCTGGGAGACGAAAACGCGATTCGCGGCTATCAGCAGATCATTGAGACCTATCGCGACAACAAGCAGTGGCAACAGGCGACCGAGGTCGCGGCCGAGGCTGCAAAGAAGTTTCCCAATGATCGTGGCTTGCAGATGGTTTCAGCTTCGCAGCAGGCCGACATGGGCAAGGCCGACGTAGCTATCGAGCACGTAAAGACCCTGCTCAAAGGCAACGCCGACGATCGCGAGGTCTACATTTCGCTGGCCCAGATGTACAGCCGGGTGAAGGATTGGCCCGCGGCTGAAGAAAACATCAACAAGGCGATCGATCTTTCCAGCGAAGCAGGAAGACAAGGATTACGCGATCTTCGTGCAAGGCTCCGATCTATGAGCGGCAGAAGAAATACGACCTGGCGGAAGAAGCCTTTCGCAAGGTGATGGCCGACGATCCCAAGAATGCGATGGCGCTGAATTATCTGGGATACATGCTGGCCGATCGCGACACGCGGGTGGAAGAAGCCCTCGGATACATCCGCCGCGCGGTGGCGCTCGATCCGCAGAATGGGGCCTATCTGGACTCGCTGGGCTGGGCCTACTACAAGCTCGGCAAATACGATCTGGCGGAAGAAAACCTGCGCCGTGCCTCTGAACGCATTAACAGCGACCCCACCGTGCATCAGCACCTGGGCGAGCTTTACCAGAAGACGGGCCGCCTGAAGCTGGCTGCGGTCAACTACGAGCGCTCTCTGGAGGAGTGGAACAAGACCATTCCTGCCGAAGTCGACCAGGATGAAGTTGCCAAGCTGCAGAAGGAACTGGAGACGACTCGCGTGAAGTTGGCCAAACAAACCGCCGCGACCAAGCAATAAACCCATTCGGAACCCTTTTTCTCCGGCGGGAGCCCTCTGCTTCAGCAGGGGGAGCTGGACTTTTAGTCCGGCGGCAGCGTTCCTCCCATCAAAAGGCACTCTCGCCCATCGCCTATACACCACAAACGAAACTGATCTAAACTCCTTCTATGCTCGCCAGCTACGCCGTTCGCGTGGAGGACTCGCGCGGACGCCGCTATCCCGAGCTCCCGCATCCTTATCGCAATCCTTTTCAACGGGACCGCGATCGCGTCATCCATGCGCGCGCCTTTCGCCGACTGGAAAACAAGACACAGGTCTTCACCCGCCGCTACTCCGACCATTTTCGTACTCGCCTGACCCACACCATGGAGGTCGCGCAAATCTCGCGCACCATCGCCGCGGCGCTCAACCTCAATGTCGATCTGGTCGAGGCGCTGGCACTGGTCCATGACATCGGACATCCTCCGTTTGGACATGCCGGCGAGCGGACGCTTGACCTGTTGATGCGCCGCCACGGCGAGTTCTTCGATCACAACTTGCAGGCGCTGCGGACCGTGGAAGACTTGGAGCTGAGGTATGCGGATTTTGCCGGATTGAATCTGACCTTCGAGGTCCGCGAAGGCATCATCAAGCACTCGCACGATTACAGCGAGGCCGAACATCCCGAACTGAAAGAATACCTGCTGCATGAGCGCCCGCCGCTGGAGGCGCAGCTCATCGACCTAACCGATGAAATCGCCTACAGCACCGCCGACCTCGACGACGGTTACGAGGCACGGCTGCTCCGCCTGCCGCAGATTCGCCAACGGGTCCCGGTCTTTGAGCGCTACTACGCTGAGGCGGAAGCTAAGTATCCGAAAGCTCCCGACAAGTTGAAATTCAACGAGGCCCTAAAGCGGGTGCTCAATCGCTTTGTGACCGATCTGATCGAGAACACGCAGAAGCGAGTGCAAGAGGCCGGGATTGGCAGCCTCGACGAGCTGCGCAACTATCCTGAACGGCTTGCCGGCTTCAGTCCGGAAGTGGAGGAAGAGCGCCGCCAGGCCAAGAGCTTCCTGTATGAGGCGCTCTACAACTCCAAGCCTCTGGAACCAGAGAAGCGCCAGGCTGAGAAGGTGGTGACCGAGGTGTTCGACTATTTGGTCGCGCATCCTGAGGCCCTGCCTCGCGCTATCGCGAACGGATGCAAAATGAAAAGCTGGCGAGCGTGGTGTGCGATTACATCGCAGGCATGACCGACCACTACGTGGAGGACCTGCGGAAGAAGCTAATGGCAGGAAAGAAGCCCGAAACGTGATGGTGACAACCCGTCTTGATTCGCCGCCGGTGGAACCATTGTGGAATCCGAGTCCCTTCAGGGACGGCACGATACTTGCGCACGCTATTCTCACTCCTCTGTCATCAGATGCTGTACTTCTGCGTCACCCCGTTCAGCGTGTAATGGCCGCGGTCACTCGCCGTCCCGTTGGCCTTCCAGATCCCAAAGAACGCTTCACTGTCGGAGCCATCGGCCGGGCCTTTCCACGGTTCATCGTAGGCCGCAAAGATAACCGTCTTCATGCTATTCGAATTCGCCCAGTTCACCATCGCCTGGTAATCCCACTGGGCGTTGGTCACGTTCGCAAGAAATGTATTGGGCTGGTCTTTCTGCGAGCCCTGCGTGGGCCAGCCGGTTTCGCCGATGCGAATCTCAAGGCCGATCTTCTGGTTCGAGAATGCTGTCTTCAGACCTGACAACTGGTTGTTCATGCTGGCCGTGACGGCCTGGGTAAACGAAGCCTGCGTGGGATTCTGTCCGATCTGGCCGGCGATGTTGGGATCGAAGTAGGCGTACATGTTTCCGTAAACGTGGCTCTCACATGCAGCCATCAGCGCCAGAAGCTTTTTTCGCATGGTGGCATATTCCGGCTTGGTGTTGTCCACTCCACCGAGCACGCCCCACTGCTGGCGGGTGGTGATGGGCAGGTTCGCCGCAGTGAGCGGAGCGCGCTTGCTCTTGGCGTAGTTGATGAGGTCGATGACCGCCTGGGTCGAGTTGGGTCCCCAGATGCACTCGTTGCCGATGACCAGGTCCACCACGTTGTTGTAGGTCTTGGCCTGCTGGATGGCGTAGTCGATCTCCGTCTTCGACCACTCCACGTTGATGAAATCGTTATTGGAGTCGGCGCCGATCTGGTAGCATCCGGCGCTGACTTTCAATCCGGCGGTCTTGGCTGCCTGAATATTGAGGCGGTTGGCGTCCTGAATTTTGGGAACACCTTGCCAGACGAACGTGCCCTGACCGTAGGTCGTGATCAGGGAAAACTTCGCAGCCACCGGCTTCAAAAGCTGATTGACCTGATCGAGTGTATAGGCGTTGTAAAGGACTGGACCGTCGCCAACCCAAGGTCCGACGTAGGGCTCAAAGGCAACTCCGTAAATAGGCATTGTGTTCCTCCAAGAGTTAATGAATGCGCAAAACGGTAATTAGAACAACCGCGAGGGGCCTATCCGGGCGGGAAGACTGGTCTGCAATTGCTGTTGGAAGCCGGACGAAAGGTATTGTACCCCGAGCGGTCCCCTACGTATTCACTTTGGCAGCCACTGGGTCAACTGTATGACTTTCCTTTGATTGGCGATGGATGGGAGTCCGCATTTTCAAGCGTGCATTGTGGGCGGCGTTGTAACACAGTCTTGCCGCCCCAGGAAGTGCTCGCAGACTAATCAAATGACCCGAGTGAGGGGATTATCCGGACGATGAAGGGGCAAGGTTTTGTTACGCGCCATTCTCGCGATGTCCTCTAGGACGCTTGCATCCTCCTTACCGACTACCTCCATCAGACATTCGATCAGCAGCTCTCTTGAGATTTTCGGTCCGGCCAGCAGCCTATCTACCAAGTCGCGAGCGGCCGCGTCTTTCCATTCCTGACAGGTGATGCGCGGATAATAGAGGAACGCGCGAGAACTCTTGCACCGGGAAACGAGCTTCTTATGGAATAACCTGTCAAGCGTAGTCATGACCGTGGTGTAGGCCAAGTCCCGATCCAGCGCCTCCATCACGTCCCGCACTTTGCATTTGCCCCGCGTCCAGAGGATTTCCATCGCCTTCGCCTCCAGCGGACCCAGGGTGCCTATTTGGATTACATGATCGCGAGCAGGGTCTTGGCCAGCCCCGACTCGCTCGTTCTTGCGGTCGACAAGTTTTGTAGTGTCCGCTGTTACACCCTTGTGGCTGGTAATCATTACATTCCTCGTTTCTCTGACCAGCTATCATTGGTTGTGTCCATAGACCCGAAATGACTCCGAGCCGACAACCATCTCGTATCCTCTTTGCATGACTTGGTCATAATGCCCCGTAGAGGGGCAGCCCAGCGACGTACACCCAATGCCGTCGTTCTCTCCCCAGAAAGCCCATGTGTGCCAGCGGGTAACTACGTCGTAGACCTCAAGGTAGTAGGTTCCGGCTGGCAAACGTGCGTTCATGTTCTGAATCTTCATGCTCCACACATGCCAGACGCGGCCTTCAAAGTCGCTGACGTATCCCAAAATGCCTCCGCCGTTGGCTAGTACAACTCCGCCGAAAGGCTCGGTGGTAATTTTCCATTTCGCAGTCTGAGGGTAATTCCGTTCGTTTACATCCCAAATTGACAGCACAACGTCAGTGACTGTGGCGTCCGATTCCAACGTGAACGAGTCGGACACTCTGTGACCGAAGTTGATAGGCCACGCTCCGATAGTTCCGGTGTCGGGTCCGTTGTCGTAAATCACGACCTGCCCAGAAGCCGGAACGCACATCGCTAGAAACGCCAGAATTACAGTCGCGGCTTTCACACTCCCTCCTTCAGTCTCTGGCTGGCTCGGGCCCATAGAGGGGAGACGATGACAGCCAACTTGAATTTTCGGGAACACAAATGCCGTTATGAACGTCCAGGCTCTACTATCAATGTCGGAAGAATGCCCGAGTGTGTCGCGAGTGGGCTGCACCGGCAATGCACTGACGCTCAATTTTGGGTCATTTTTGGGTCATCGAGGGTAAGCGACTGGGCAGGAGAATTCTTCGCCTCGAGGCTTTCCAAAGAGAGATTACGGTTGGGAGCGCTTCCCCCTGAGGGCCATCCCCCGAAAAGTGCCGATCGCCGGTAAAGCGAAGGTGGCTTTGGGTTTAACGACCTCGATAGTAGACTTTGGCGTAAAGCAGCAGACAGCTTTTCGAAACTTCGGGCCTAGTTTGCATGAGTGGTTTGCAGCCAGCTCGCGTCCGCTTCGGGGCATTTGAATTTGACCTGAACACTGGAGAATTGCTCGCGCCAGCCACCAAACGCAGGATCGTCCTTGCGGATCAGCTTTTCTGGCTGCTGAGCATGTTGGTGAAGCGCGAAGGCGCAATGGTCACCCGCGACGAAATCCACAAGAAATTCTGGCCAAGAGACACCATCGTCGAGTTCGATCACAGTATCAATGTGGCCGTCGGCAAGCTGCGCAAGGCGCTGGATGACTGCGCCGACCAGCCGAAATACATTGAGACGCTGGCCCGCCGGCGAGGCTATCGGCTGATGGTACCGGTCGAGCAGGTCAAGGTGACCGACGACGAGTGGTCGAGTAGCGAGCTTTCGCCGCAACTATGGCGCTTCCTCCACGGGGATGAACCTTAACTCAGCCAGATCGGCAAGAAGGCGTCCCATCTGCACCATCTATGAAGTAGAAGGGCACGATGGGCAGCCCCTCATTGCGATGCAGTTGCCGCATGGCGAAACCCGCGGGAATTGTCTGAATGCAGAGGCGAATTTGCAGAAATCAGTCGCCCGCGGCCATAGCGGGCGCAATGTCTTCGACTTCCACAATATTCGTCGGATACTTGCCGGTATAGCAGGCGGTGCAGTAGGAGGGTTCCTCGCCCTCCCCTGCGGCTTTGCGCAGGCCGTCCAGCGACAGGTACGCCAGCGAATCGGCGCCGATGTATTCGCGAATCTCGTCCACCGACTTGTTGGCCGCGATGAGCTGGTTCTTGGAAGGCGTGTCCACTCCGTAGTAACACGGCGAGATGGTCGGCGGGCAGGAGATGCGCATGTGCACCTCTTTTGCCCCGGACTCGCGGACCATGCGAACGATCTTGCGGCTGGTGGTACCGCGCACGATGGAGTCGTCGATCAGTACGACCCGTTTGCCCTCGAGCACATTGCGCACCGGATTCAGCTTGAGCTTCACACCGAAGTCGCGCACGCGTTGCTCGGGCTCGATGAAGGTGCGGCCGACGTAATGATTGCGGATCAACCCAAACTGGATGGGGATGCCGCTCTGGTAGGAGAAGCCGAGGGCAGCAGTCACGCCGGAGTCGGGTACGGGACCACGATGTCGGCGTCCACCGGCGATTCCAGCGCGAGCTGGCGGCCCATGGCGTCGCGCGTCTGCTGCACCGCCTTGCCGAATACGATGCTGTCGGGCCGCGAGAAATAAACGTGCTCAAAGATGCAGCTCGATTGCGGCTGCTGCGCCGAGTAGAAGCGTGAATGGACGCCTTCCGGACCGACGATAACCAATTCGCCCGGCTTGACCTCGCGCTCGTAGGTGGCGCCGATGAGATCGAAGGCGCAGGTCTCGGAGGCGAAGACAATGGTATCGGCCCGGTGCGCTGCCTGTCCTGAGATGCGACCCATCACCAGCGGACGGAATCCACGAGGATCGCGGGCGGCAAAGATCCGATCGGGGGTCAGCATGACCAGCGAAAATGCGCCTTCGATGCGGCGCAGCGAATCGGCCATGGCGTCCGGCAAGGGTCTGCTCGCGCGAACGCGCGATGAGGTGCACCACAACTTCGGTGTCGCTGGTGGTCTGGAAGATGGAGCCCGCCTGCTCCAGGTGAGCGTGCACTTCGACGGCATTGGTGAGGTTGCCGTTGTGCGCCAGCGCAATCTTGCCCTTGTTGCACTCCACCATGATGGGCTGCGCGTTGAGCAGCGCAGAATCGCCGGCAGTGGAGTAGCGCGTGTGACCGATGGCCAGCGAGCCGGGAATACGGGCCAGAACGTCCGCGGTAAAAATGTCGGAGACCAACCCCATGGCCTTGTGCAGTTGCAAGCGCTCTCCGTTGGATGCGGCGATGCCCGCCGATTCCTGACCGCGATGTTGCAGCGCGTACAGGCTGAGGTAGGCGAGCTTGGAAGCTTCAGGATGGCCGTAGATGGCCACCACGCCACATTCTTCGCGTAGCTTGTCGGAAGGAATCAGCATCGCTCACCCTGCAGGGCTAAGGCCCAAATCTATACAGTCACCGCAACACCAGCCCAAAACTATTCACGGCATCTTACGTCTTTGAAGGGGCACGGCTTTAGCCGTGCCGTAAGTGTTGTCGTGCTCTTGGCTTTAGCCACTGAGGGATTTCGCTGTCAAGACGAAGTGCCAGTTCCCTCAGGGGCTGAAGCCCAACTCTTCACGCCCGTGCGGCACGGCTGAAGCCGTGCCCTTTCAAGTCCCGCTAGCTCTTCTGCAACGTGGAAGGAACCAGCCGTTCCTCGGTTTCCACGTGCAGGGCGAGTTCCAAGGCACTGGCCCATGCGTCCCGTAATTCGGAGACGCTCGCCTTGACGGCCGCTTTTCCGTCAACCTGAATTTCCAATTGATCGGGACCCGTATCCCCTATCGGTTCCACTGAGAGGCCATATTGTACCGCTACTTGTTGGATTCGCTGAACGTTTTGCGGGTCGCAGGAAATGAGCACGCGGCTGGCATCCTCGCCGAAAAGCACGAATTCCGGCACTAATCCGTTGGAACTAAGGTTCACCTGGGCGCCGATGCCCCGGGCGAATCCGCATTCCGCCAGGGTGACCGCCAGCCCGCCTTCCGAGCAGTCTTTGGCCGATTCCAGCAGCCCCGCGCCGATCATCTCCACGATGGCCTTCTGCAGCGCCGCTTCCTTCTCCAACTCCAGCGACGGCGGAAAGCCCCAAATCTCGCCCAGCATCTCCTTGGCGTACTCGGACGAGCCAAACTCCGCCTCGACATCCGACGCGTCGCCCGGCTCCGAGCCCCGGACGACGAGCAGGGCGCGTCCCGGCTCGCGGAAATTGGGGCCGACTGCCTTGTGCACGTCGTCAATGATTCCGACGACGCCAATCACCGGCGTCGGATAAATGCCTTCGCCGAGCGTCTCGTTGTAGAAGCTGACATTGCCGCCGGTGATCGGGGTTTCCAGCTCTTCGCAGGCCTTGGAGATGCCGTCGATGGTCTGCGAGAACTGCCACATGATGTGCGGCTTCTCGGGATTGCCGAAGTTCAGGCAATTGGTGGCCGCGACCGGCGTTGCGCCGGTGCATGCCACGTTGCGGGCCGACTCGGCCACGGCGTGCATGGCTCCCAGCTTGGGATCGAGATAACACCAGCGGCTGTTGCCGTCGAGCGCCATCGCCAGGCCACGCTGCGTGCCCTTGATGCGAATCACTCCGCCCTCGCCGCCCGGGCCCTCCACCGTGTTGGTTTGCACCATGGAGTCGTATTGCTGGAAGACCCAGCGCTTGGAGCAGATGTTCGGGCTGGCCAGCAATTGCTTCAGCTCGTCGGTGAATTCCGTCTTGCTGCCCAACTGCAACATTCGCCGGAACCTCGCGCGAAACGGGCGGCTCCCAGCGCTCCAGCGGACGATGGTAGAGCGGCGCATCGTCGGTCAGCGCGGCGTTGGGAATTTCCGCGACCACTTTGCCGTGCTCCAACACGCGCATCGCCGGCTGATTGATCACGCGGCCGATGGTGACGGCGTCGAGTCCCCACTTCTGGAAGACGCGGAAGACTTCGTCCTCGCGGCCTTTCTCGGCCACCAGCAACATGCGCTCCTGCGACTCGCTCAGCATGATTTCGTACGGCGTCATGCCGGTCTCGCGTTGCGGCACGAGGTCGAGCTCGATCTCCAGTCCTACGCCGCCGCGCCCGCCCATCTCGCAGGTGGAACAGGTCAGGCCGGCCGCTCCCATGTCCTGGATGCCGACCACCGCGCCGGTCTGCATGGCTTCCAGGCAGGCTTCGAGCAGCAACTTCTCCAGGAACGGATCGCCGACCTGCACGTTGGGACGCTTGGCCTCCGACTCTTCGCTGAACTCTTCGCTCGCCATGGTGGCGCCGTGAATGCCGTCGCGGCCGGTCTTGGAGCCGACATAGATCACCGGATTGCCTTCGCCGGCGGCCTTGGCGTAGAAGATCTGGTCGCGGCGCACCAGTCCCAGCGCAAACGCGTTGACCAGCGGATTTCCCGAGTAGCAGCTTTCGAACTTCACCTCGCCGCCGACGTTGGGCACGCCGAAGCAGTTTCCGTACGACGCGACGCCGCTCACCACGCCTTCCATCACGGAGTGGTTCTTGTGCAGCGTGGCCTGGTCGATCGGGGGTGCCCCACCCTTATCGCCCTCGTTTGGGCGACTCGGGTGGGTTGAGTGATCGGTCCGAAGCGCAGCGAATCCATGATGGCGACCGGACGCGCGCCCATGGTGAAGATGTCGCGCAGAATGCCGCCAACGCCGGTGGCCGCGCCCTGGAACGGCTCGATGAACGAAGGATGATTGTGCGACTCGATCTTGAAGGCGCAGGCCCAGCCGTCGCCGATGTCGATGATGCCGGCGTTCTCGCCCGGCCCCTGCACCACGCGACGGCTGTGCGTGGGCAGGCGCTTCAGGTGCACGCGCGACGATTTGTAGGAGCAGTGCTCGCTCCACATCACGCTGAAGATGCCCAGCTCGGTGAACGTAGGCTCGCGGCCCAGCGACTTCAGCAGGCGGTCGTATTCCTCGGCCGAAATTCCGTGGTCGCGAAGCACTTCGGGAGTGATGGTGGGTTCTTTGGCGAGGCTGGTTGCGCTATCAACTGGGTTCATGGCGATCAGGAAGGAAGCTCTATTGTCGCATGGGCCATCGGCTTAGGGAAGACTACGCTGCGCAGATCGCCAGCCAATTCGGATATGTTTATCCTTCGTAGACTTCGCCGCGGTGAGCGACGCGAGTGATGGTTACACGCGCCTCGGCGTCGTCAATGATGTAGACGACCCGCCAATCGCCCACCCGGATGCGCCACTGATTGCGATATCCCTTGAGCTTCTTGCATCCCGCGGGTCGGGGGTTCTCCGCCAACGCCGTGATCTTGCGATCAATACGGGTAAACAGCGCATCATCTAATGCATCGAGTTCTTTTTGGGCTGAAGACTTGAGTTCAAGCGAGTATCTAGCCACGTGAGCGAGGGCGTTTCAGTCGGTTCGCCCGGTACTCCTCATAAGGAATGCCCTTCTCCTTGCGCCGCGACTCCGAAACCAGGCCATCCCAGAAGTCCTCCCAAATCGCCCCGTGCTTCCTGAGGTCGATTTGGACCGCGACCTTGCGACCCTTCTCGTCGGTAACGAATTGAATTCCAGTCATAGCCCCCCTCCGTCTTTCTATTTTCGCACCTCAAGCGGCACGCGGAAAACCGCTACTCCTCGGCCTCCCGCCACTGGTAGCCGCAGGCCAGGCATTTCCAGCGATGCGTCTCCTGGCGCCGGAGGCTCGGGGAACGGTATGGCCGCCGACCACAAGGCGATCTGACGCGGGTTCGCGCCGGCCACTTCGCGAATCTCCAGCGACTCGCATTCCGGGCAACAGGCGACTTCTTCCATTTCCTCGTCGCCGTCTTCCGTTTCCACTTCGGCGAGATTCTTCCGGCTCGAAATCGTCCAGGACCTCCAGCGCGCGCACCACCTGGCTGTCGGGCACCTGCAGGCGGATGCCGCCCAGGGCCATGCCCATGTGCCAGTTCATGGCGTGCATGTTCTCGTCGCACACGAAGGCTGAAATCCCGGCGGAGATCAGCTTGCCCTGCGCCAGTTTGGCTTCGCCAAGGGTCAGGAACTTCGCAATGGTGACCGGTTCATCCGACATCGGGGATTCGAGAAGCGTAGGCTAGCTCGGCGCGCGAGTCAATTCCGCCAAATTCGCCCGGCGGCTGTGTTCCGCGATGGCGTCCACCACCTGCATCGCCAGGGCGAGGACGCGGCGGCCATCTTCCAGCGTCACCTCGGGCGTGCGAGCGATTGCGCACCGCGCGCAGGAAGCTGTCCAACTCCGCGCGCAACGGTTCCTGCTGCTCCACCGGCGGCTTGAACGGTGTGATGCCCGGAAGGGCGCTGGCGGCCACGCTCGCCGGATTAAACGGGTCCATCCCGGCCGGATCGGGCGGCAGCGTCATCCACCGTCAGCACCAGCACGTCCTGCCGCGAATAATCGAGCGAAACGTATTGCCGCGGCTGGAAGAAGCGCAGCTTGCGGACCCGCTCGGTGCTGACCCGGCTGGCGGTGAAGTTGGCCACGCAGCCGGACTCGAACTCCATGCGCACGTTGGCGATGTCCACCTTCTGCGACAGGATCGGCAGGCCGACCGCGCGGACCTCCTTGACCGGCGACTGCACGAACGCCAGCACGATGTCGAGGTCGTGGATCATCAGGTCGAGGACCACGTCCACGTCGAGCGAGCGCGGCCTGAAAACGCTGAGCCGGTGCACCTCAAAAAACATGGGCTGGGTGAGCAACGGGAAGGTCGCGCGCACCGCGGGATTGAAGCGCTCGAGATGGCCGGCCTGCGCAATCCGGCCATGCCGCTCCGCGATGGCGATCAGCTCATCCGCCTCGGCCACGGTGGCCGCCAGCGGCTTTTCGATCAGGACGTCGACGCCGTTCTGCATCAACTGCCGCGCAACCTCGAGGTGAGCAGCGGTGGGCACCGCGACCGAGCAGGCATGAACGCCGGAGGCGATCAACTCGTCGAGCGAACGAAATGCGGTGGTGCCGAATTCGCTGGCGACGGCTTGCGCGCGAGCGAAATCCGCGTCGCAGACTCCGACAAATTCGATCTTGTGCGACGAGATCGGACTGAAGGTCGCGATAGACGCGCGCATGATTGCGGCCGAAGGCCCCGGCGCCGACGACTCCGACGCGCAAGGCGTCGCTGATTGGCATTGGCTTGATTGTCGCGCAACGCTGCGGCAGGAGGCAAAAGCGAGATTGACCGCGGATTGGTGCCGGATGAACGCGGATCGATAAGAGGCATCTCGGAACGTGGTGCGAGCCTGACTTTTAGGTGAGGTGGCGTATGGTTGCGCAGGAAAAGCTCGAGCCCCTAGAGCCGTCGAGCTCCGCTTCGACTGCGCTCGGGATGACAAAACTAGCAAGACGCCGCTGGAAATCTGCGAAGATAGAGCTACGGGCACGCTGTGGTGAGGGATGTGGCTGACCGGCGTCTCGGCGACGATGCAAATTCCCGCGTCGTTCGCAGCCGCCGTGAGCGCGTCTCTGTCCAGCAGCAGGCATCGTCCGGCATCGAGCGCCAGGCAGGTTGCGCCCGCCTGCTTCATGGTCTCGATGGTGTGCAGGCCAACCACCGGCACATCGAAGCGCATGTCCTGGTTCGGCTTGGCGACCTTCACCACGGTCAGGGCGCGGCTCAACGTCGATGGCTCTTTGCCCAGCGACGGCGACTTCATGATCTCGCCCGCGCGAAGGATGGTCGCGTCGGTGCCCTCCATGGCTTCCACGGCAACGCACGCGGCTTCGGCGATGACCACGGTCTGGCCAATGTCGAAGCGCGAGAGATGGTGCGCGACCGCGCGTCCGTAGGTGATGTTGGTTTGCTCGGAGTCGGTCGGCCCGCGGCGCGTCAAAACGCCTTCGCCGGCCAGCATCGGTTCCAGCAGCGCGGTGGAATTCATCAGCGTGATGCCTTCCTCGGCGAGAACCTTGCTGACGGCGCCGATCAGCGAATCGGTGTTGCGCGTGGTCAGCGAAAGCAGCAGCTTGGCCAGCTTCCAGTCCGGCTTGATGCTGCTGAAAATCTGCTTGTGCTTGACCTGGCCGGCCATGATCGCGCGCGTGACGCCTTCCTGCTTGAAGGTGTCGATGAGTCGCGACAGTTCGCCCAGCGATAGCCAGTGAACCGCGGCCGCGCCGTGGTGCTCGATTTCGGGCGAGGCCTCTTCCTTGATGGCCGCGACGACGACCTGCATGCCCTGGGAGCGCGCAGCGTCCAGCACCAGCAACGGGAACTTGCCGTTGCCCGCGATGAGACCGATTCGTTCTGCGATGGGTCAGACATAGGTGTAAGTTGCTAGCCGTCAGTAGCAAGGTGACATGCAGTCTGTGTCGTGCATCCAGTAGCCAGTCACTTCAAGTGCTTGCCTCTCGATTCCGTGTCACACTGCGGCTTCGGCACGCGCGAGACCTGCAGATTCCTCGGCTCTCGGCTCGGTATAGACGCGGTTCAACTGACTATCGCCGCTTGAAACTGACAACTTCAACGGCAACTGCGCTACTGCCTACTTGATAATCCCCCGCTGCGACGTTTCGATAAACCGCATCAACACCTCCACGTCTTCGCCCTGCGCGCCTTCCGAGCGCAGCTTCTCCAGCGCCTGCGACGTATTCAGCTTGGAGGCCAGCAGCACTTTGAACGCATGATGCAGCCTGGCGATGCGCTCGCGCGAAAATCCGCGACGCTGCAGCCCCACTTTGTTCAGCATGTAGGCGTGGGTGTCGCGCTCGGCGCTGGTCATGGAGTAAGGCAGCACGTCCTGCGTGAGGGTCGTCCCGCCGCCGACGTAAGCGTGAGCACCGACCCGAACATACTGGTGCACCGGACACAGCGCGCCCACCACGGCCCACTCTTCGACGGTGACGTGACCCGCCAGGGTCGCGGCGTTGACCAGCATGACATGATCGCCGATGACGCAATCGTGCCCGACGTGGGTGTAGGCCATGATCAACGTATGGCTGCCAATGCGGGTCACGCCGCCGCCCTTCGCCGTTCCGCGAGTGATGGTGACGT
Source organism: uncultured Acidobacteriaceae bacterium (assembly GCA_963840905.1). Lineage (GTDB taxonomy): Bacteria > Acidobacteriota > Terriglobia > Terriglobales > Acidobacteriaceae > Bog-257. The sequence goes on along the minus strand of CAWJAO010000002.1, from coordinate 410,389 downwards.
ACTCGCGGATGACGTTGTGGTCGCCGACTTCCAGCCGCGTCGGTTCTCCCGCGTAGGTGATGTCCTGCGGATCCATGCCGAGCGCGGCGAAGGGATAGATCTTGTTGTTGCTGCCGAAGTCGACTGGGCCGCCCAGCACCACGTGCGAGACCAGCTCGCAGTTCTCGCCCAGCTCCACGCCCGCAGCCACGGTGCAGTACGGCCCGATGCTGCAGGACGCAGGGATTTTCGCGGAGGGATCGACGATGGCCGTCGGATGAATGTTCATCGGGAGGTTACGACTGCTTCGGTTGCGGCAGCGGGCTCCGGGGCGGCTTCCGCCGGTTTCGGACGATTCAACAGACGGCAGGTGACGATCGCTTCGCAGGCCAGCTTGTCGCCGACATACGCTTTGCCCTGCATGCGGCCGGCGGTGCCGCGCCACGCCAGCACGTCCACCTCGATGCGAAGCTGGTCGCCGGGTATCACCGGCCGGCGAAACTTGCGCACGCTCGATGCCGGTGAACAGCAACAGCTTTTCGGCGCGGTCGGGAAATTCGGTCAACAGCAGCACGCCGCCGGCCTGGGCCATGGCTTCCACCACCAGCACGCCCGGCATGATGGGATGATCGGGGAAGTGTCCGGCAAAGAACGGCTCGTTGATGGTAACGTTCTTGATTGCCACGATCCGCTTGGTGCGGGTGAGATGAGTGATGCGGTCGACCAGCAGCAGCGGAAAGCGGTGCGGCAGGATGCGCAGGATGTCCTGAATGTCGAGCGTGAGATTGTCGCCGCCCTCGGGCGCAGGGTTCACCGATTCACTCATTATCAGTCCCGTAAAAGTCACGATTATACATTCCGGAGCCCGATCGGGTCTGGAGCGATGCGCGCATGACGGCGCATAGGAGCAACGATAGAACATGGTCGAAACCGAATGGCGAGTCCGACGAAACGGGAATCACGCGCGATGTCCTGCGCTGGTTGACCGAGCGCCAAGGCGAAATGGTGGCGAGCGTGCGCGAGATGGTCCTGCGCGAGTCGCCTACGCAGAACAAGCCAGCCTGCGACGCGCTGTGCTCATACCTGGCCGGCGAGTTCGAGCGCCTGGGTGGACGCGTCAGAGTTCATCGTCAACGCTCGGCCGGAAACCACCTGCAAGTGAATTTCGCCGGCGGCAAAGGCCGCAAGCCGGTGCTGCTGCTCGGCCACTTCGATACCGTGTACGACCTCGGAACACTTCAGACCATGCCGTGGCGCGAGCAGAAAGGCCGGCTCTACGGGCCCGGCGTCTTCGACATGAAGAGCGGCATCGCGCAGATGATGTTTGCGCTCGCGGCATTGCGCGAAGTCCGAGGCGGCTTGCCGCGGCCGGTGACGGTGCTGCTGGTCTCCGACGAAGAAGAAGGCAGCGACAGCTCGCGCGCGCTGACCGAGAAGATTGCGCGCCAATGTGCCGCGGTCCTGGTTTGCGAGCCCTCCGGCCCCGGAGGCGCGCTGAAGACCGCGCGCAAGGGTGTGGGGTCGTTCGTCGTGAAGGTCACGGGACAGGCGGCGCACTCGGGGCTCGACTTTGAAAAAGGCCACAGCGCGATTCTGGAGCTGGCGCATCAGATTCAGGCGATCTCGCGCCTCACCGATCTGAAACGCGGCATCACGCTCAACGTCGGAGTCATCCGCGGTGGCACGCGCACCAACGTCATCGCTGCAGAAGCCGTGGCCGAGGTCGATCTTCGCATCGCCAAGAAAGCCGATGGCGCGGTGATGGAACGCAAGGTACGCCGGCTGCGGCCGGTCAATCCGAAATGCAGGATCGAGATCGAGGGCGGCATCAACCGTCCGCCGATGGAGCGGACGAAACAGGTGGTCGCGCTGTATCGAGCTGGCGCGGAACATTGCCCGCGAGCTTGGGTTTCTCATTGGCGGAAATTGCGGTCGGCGGCGGCTCGGATGGCAACTTCACCGGTGGAATCGGGATTCCGACGCTGGACGGATTGGGAGCGGTCGGCGAGGGCGCGCACGCCGACCCATGAATCGATTGTCGCCGCCGAACTGCCGCGCCGGGCAGCGTTGCTGGCCGGGCTTGATTGAGGCCATCGAATAGACGCAGTCTCGCACAAGATTTTTTGACGCGACCCATGTGAAAGCCTAGAATCTGGGCAGAAGCCCGTTCTCACTCGCCTAGTCGCAAAGGGCTGTCGACCGGAGGACTTATGTTTGGTGGAAAGCTTGGCTTGCCCGAGCTGCTGGTCATCGTAGCCATTGCCCTGCTCATCTTCGGTCCGAAAAAGCTGGGAGAACTGGGCAAAGGATTGGGCGAAGGCATTCGCAACTTCAAGTCGTCGATGAACGAGCATAACTCGACCACGCCCCCGCCCCCGAAGAGAAGAAGTAGCAGCGGAAGAGTTTCCGGCGCTAGATACAGCGCCCCCTCGGCAGTTTATCCAGCCGTTTCGAGTAGTTGAAATACGCTGCGAAAAGGCCGTCCCTGCGGGACTCAATCTCATTGTCCATCCTACCCAGGACTCCGCTACGCTGCGTCCTGGGCTAACTTCACTGCCGCCCCTGCGGGTCCGATTTCAGTGGGCCCTCGTCCGTCGGTTCACAAAACGCCGGCTCCAGCGGCTTCGGCGGCGCGCAACAGGCGATACACCCGCGGCACCGGAAGACCCACCACGTTGAAGTAGCAACCCTCGATGCGCTCCACCCAGCGCGAGGCCATACCCTGGATGGCGTAGGCTCCGGCTTTGTCCATGGGCTCGCCGCTAGCGACGTAGGCAGCGATCTCCGCTTCCGAGAGCGGGCTGAAGACGACCTGCGTAATCTCGGCCTCAATCTGCTCGAAGCCGAGCGCCACCAGACACACTCCGGTGATGACCTGATGAGTTCGTCCTGAGAGCAGACGCAACATGCGGGTTGCATCGGCATTGTCGGTCGGCTTCTCAAGGAGATGTTCGTCGACCACTACGACGGTGTCGGCCCCGAGTACGGCGCTTTGCGGGTGGCGAGTGAACACGGCACGCGCTTTATCGCGGGCGAGGCGTTGCGCGTAATCCGCGAGGCGTTTCGCCCGCGGCGGGCTGCTCGGGGACGTGGGCGGGCTCGACGGTGAATGGGATGGCTGCGTTACGCAACAGCTCAGAGCGGCGTGGCGAGGCGGAAGCAAGTATCAGCGACATGCAGCGACGATTCTAAAGCAGGGCCGTAGTTCGAGCTTGCGACCGGCACGCGCCAGCTGCTTTTACGAATTATTCACAACTCTGTTGCATTGCTACGACACCTCGGAATCCTTAGCTCCTCTATTGTGGTCTAGAGGAGCAACCATGAACCGCCGAAATCTCTTGGTCTTTACTGCCATTCTCGTACTTCTGATTGTTAGCCACTTTTCTTATGCCGCCAGCGTGAAGGCATCGTCACCCTCGGCTTCACCCGGTTCGAGCGTGGCCGTGACCGGCTCGGGGTTTGCAAGCGGCGAGAACCTAACCGTGTTGTTGGACTCGCATCGCGCAGCTTCGGCCACTGCCGGCAACGACGGAAGGTTCGCGGTCATGGTCCATGTGCCGCAATCAACATTGCCTGGGGAGCACAGCCTGCAAGCCACGGGTGCGATCAGTGGGGATACGGAGCTGTCCCCACTTACCGTCAGCGTCAACTGGCCGATGTTCAAGAACCAGACGTCGCGACTGGGGAGCAATCCACTCGAATTCGTCATCAACAGGAACAACGCGCAAAACCTGGTTCTTTCGTGGGTCGGGGTGATGGGCGACCTGGTTGATTTTTCTTCTCCGGCCGTGGTCAACGGCGTCGTGTATATCGCGTCGTTGGACGGAAATCTGTACGCTTTCAATGCGAATGGGTGCGGGCAGTCCGCGTGCAACCCGATGTGGACCGGGACCATGGATAGCCAATTCTCATCGGTGTCTTCACCTGCCGTCGTCAACGGCGTGGTGTATGTCGGGTCCGAGGACCACAAGCTGTTTGCATTCGCTGCCTCTGGTTGCGGGCATGGCACATGCGCTCCACTGTGGACTGGTACTACCGGTGGCGCAATCGATTCCGGACCGCTGGTCGCCAACGGCGTGGTGTATGTGGGATCGGAAGACCATCGGTTTTATGCGTTCCCCGCCGGCGGCTGCGGCCGCTCCACGTGCACTCCGCTGTGGACTACGAGTACCGGGGCTGGAATCAATTCGGCGCCTGCGATTGCCAACGGAGTGGTGTATTTCGGTTCGCAGGATGGCAAATTCTACGCCGTCAATGCCAACGGTTGTGGAAGCCTCATCTGCAAGCCGCTCTGGACAGCGCAAGTAGGGATATCGGTGTTCGGGTCGGGACCGGCGGTTGCGAATGGCGTGGTGTACATTGCCTCGTTCTCGGAACAAGGGACCTTCGATTCAAACCTGTACGCATTCCCTGCCGGCGGTTGCGGACATCCGACGTGCCAGCCGCTGTGGAGGGCTCCCGCAGGCGAATTCGTGGCATCCTCGCCTGCCGTGGCTAACGGAAACGTCTACATCGGTTCAGGAGACGACTTGTTGTACGCCTTCAATGCGAATGGTTGCGGCCACTCGGTATGCACGGCACTGTGGAGAGGAGAGGCAATCGGAGCACAGGCTGCGTTGCTGTCGGCACCGGCGGTGGCCAACGGTTTGGTTTATGTGGGCGAGAACAACGGAATGGTCGAGGTGTTCGATGCCAATGGATGCGGCGACCAAATCTGCCTGCCCGTCACCCAGTTGTCGACGCGAAACGAGCAGATCGTTTCGTCATCGCCCGCGGTGGTCAACGGAACCGTCTACTTTGGCTCAGCCGACCAGCAGTCACCTCCGATCGGGCGATTGTATGTGTACAAGCTCTTTCAGTGAGACCAACGAGCACTACCGAGCATTCACTTGCTGGGCCAGGACTGTGTCGCCCGTCGGGCTGCTCGTGGGCTGACGCCCGCTCGGGATGACAAAATATGAGAGAGCTTAACGGCGCACCCTTAGGCAAGCTCAGGGCAAGGCTCTAAAGGTGCGCCCCTTCAAAGCACGAGTCAGAGATTGTGTCAGCATCGGTGCTTTCTCTAAAGCCGGATGTCAAGACCCACCGGCGCAGTCGCGCTCGCGCCGTGGGGTGCTACTTTCTCCTGTAGAATCAGGGTAGCGCTCAGCTATCTTGCATGGATCCTTCACTCATTCGAAATTTCGCGATCATCGCCCATATTGATCATGGGAAGAGCACGCTTGCCGACCGCCTGCTTGAGCTGACGGGCTCGCTGACGGCGCGCGAGATGCAGGAGCAGGTGCTCGACGCGATGGACCTGGAGCGGGAGCGGGGCATCACCATCAAGGCGCATTCGGTGCGCATGATGTATCCCGCGGCCGACGGCAAGACCTACCAGCTCAACCTGATCGACACGCCGGGCCACGTGGACTTCAGCTACGAAGTTTCGCGCTCGCTGGCCTCGTGCGAAGGCGCGCTGCTGGTGGTGGACGCGTCGCAGGGAGTCGAAGCGCAGACGCTGGCCAACGCTTACATCGCCATCAACAACGGGCTGGAGATCATTCCCGTCATCAACAAGATCGACCTGCCCAGCGCCGACATCGAGCGCACCAAAGAGATGATCGAAGGCGCGGTCGGTCTCGACGCTTCGCATGCGATGCCCATCAGCGCCAAGACCGGCCATAGGCGTTCCCGAGGTGCTGGAGGCGATCGTTCAGAAGATTCCTCCTCCCAAGGGACGCGCCAGCACATCAGCTTCAGGCGCTGATCTTCGATTCCTGGTTCGATCCCTATCGCGGTGTGGTGGTGCTGGCGCGCGTCATTCAAGGCGCGCTGAAGAAAGGGCCAGCGCATTCGTCTGATGTCGAACGGCCGCAGCTTCGACGTGGAGACCCTCGGCGTGCTGACGCCCAAGCCGGTCGAGGTCGACGAGCTTATCGCGCCGGCGAGGTCGGCTTCCTGATCGCCAACATCAAGAACGTTGCCGACACGCAAGATCGGCGACACCATCACCGACGATCGATCATCCTGCCATCGAGCCGCTGCCCGGCTTTGAAGAGCTGAAGCCGATGGTGTTCGCCGGACTCTACACCGTCGACGCGCACGAGCACACGCTGCTGCGCGAGGCGCTGGAAAAGCTGCGGCTCAACGATTCGTCGTTCTTCTTCGAGCCGGAGAGCTCGGTCGCGCTGGGCTTTGGATTTCGCTGCGGCTTCCTGGGCCTGCTGCACATGGAGATCATCCAGGAGCGGCTGGAGCGCGAGTACAACCTCGACCTGATTACCACCGCGCCCAGCGTGCGCTACAAGATCACGCTGACCGATGGCAGCGTGCTCGAGGTGGATAATCCCTCGCGCTGGCCCGATCCGAGCGAGATCGCGAAGATTGAAGAGCCGATCATCACTGGCCACCATCCTCACCAACGAAGAATACGTCGGCGGCATCCTGAAGCTGGTGGAAGAAAAGCGCGGCAAGCAGAAAGGCTTCGAGTACGTAAGCTCGACGCGCGTGATGCTGACCTACGAACTGCCGCTGAACGAAATCGTGCTCGACTTCTACGACCGGCTGAAGACGGTTTCGCGCGGTTACGCCTCGCTCGACTACCACCTTACGGGAAGCTGGGAGTCGCCGATGGTGAAGCTCGACATCCTGGTTTCGGGCGATCCGGTGGATGCGCTTTCCATCATCGTGCACCGCGACTTTGCCTACGACCGCGGCAAGGCGCTGGTCTCGAAGATGCGGGAACTGATTCCGCGGCAGATGTTCGAGGTGGCCATCCAGGCGGCCATCGGCGCCAAGGTCATCGCCCGCGAAACGGTTGCGGCCCTGCGCAAGAACGTGATTGCCAAGTGCTACGGCGGCGACATCTCGCGCAAACGCAAGCTGCTGGAAAAGCAAAAAGAAGGCAAGAAACGCATGAAACGGATCGGCCGAGTCGACATCCCGCAGGAAGCGTTTCTGGCGGTTCTGCGAGTCGGCGAGGACTAGAGCAACAATCGACTTAAGCGTAAAGGCCCTTCCCGAAATGGTAATCTACGTCGCGATTACCGTCATCCTCGGAAACTCGAAATTGTGCAAAACCTCTGACACGGGCGGAATTGAGGCACGTTCTGGCGGAATTACTCATGCAATATTTACATATCTGCTAACCTCCTGATTTTTCTGCTGGTTGAATGTGCATCAGAAGCTGGGCAGAGCTGGTAAGTAGCTGAAAGAACATGGCCTCTGGGTATCGCCGGCACGGTCTTCCACAAAGTTTTCCACAGTTCTGCGGAATTCTGGCCGACGCGCTGACGTTGACGATCCGCGATGGTGGCAGTGCCTGGGCAGTTAACCCCGGACTGAGTATCCGGCGACAGGGCCGTTCTGACGTAGCGAAGCAGCCGACCCATGCAACAAGGAAAGGCCGCTCCATGTCGGAGCGGCCTTTGCCATAGAACGATAGAGACTACTGCGGCTTGGTGGCAGACGCAGCCGGCTTGGTCGCGGCCGGAGTCGTGCCTGCCGGCTTGGTCGCTGCGGCCGCCGGCTGGCTTGCGGCCGGAGGAGCAACACCCGACTGCGCGTTGTAAGCGTCCACGATGGTCTTGGTCAAGTCCACCGACGCCGTCGCCCAGAGCAGCGGACCCTGCGGCCAGGGATTCGACGAATCGAGCAGCAAGCGAATAGCCGTTGGTCTTGGCATACTTGTCGATCACCGGCGCCATCTTCTGCAGGATGCGCTGCGCAATCTCGTTCTGCTGCTGCTGAAATTCGTTCTGCGCATCTTCGGCCGAGCGCTGCAGACTCTTCTGCTTGGTCTCAATGCGACTTCACGAGGGTGGCGCGGGCGTCCTCGTTCATCTTGTCGCCCTGGGTGTTGAGCTGCTTCTTGAGGTTGTCGACTTCGGTGTTGAGGTTCTGCAGCTCGGTGCGGCTGGGCTCGAACTTCTTCTGCTAGAGCTTCGAAATCGCGCGCTCCTTCGTTGGTGGCGACGATGGCCTGCTGAATGTCGATGATGCCGACTTTGGCAGCACCGGTAGGGGCGTGGTTGCAGCGGTGGTGGGAGCGGCGGGAGCGGCGGCACCACCCGGAGTCGCCGAGCCGGATTGGGCCATTACCGACATCGTCAGAATAACAGCAAGCACGGCAGTGCCTGCGAGTGTACGCTTCATTAGTTTGGTGTAACTCCTTGAACTGCTCCGGGAATTCCTCAGATGTTCCAGCCGCGAACGCGATCCATGCTGCGCTCTGCTCTGGACAGCCGGAGATAAGCTCGCTGCTCAGACGCAGCCTCGCCCGATTCCCCGGCCGGAAGATTCGGCGGTGCGGATACCTTAGATTATAGAGAAGCGCAATACCCAGCGTCAAACATAACCTTCGGCCGCCGCAAGATCGTCATTGTTGTTTAACAGACTCGCTGCCGGTCCGAAGTTCGTCTTCGGCGAAATCCGGGCGTTCGCATTTGTGCGACGCAAATTGCTGCCGAATGTCTTCTTCGCTCCCCGAAAACTGCATGTGGCAGTATTCGCAGACGGCGAGTACAGGAGTTACTTGCACGAACCGTAGCTTTCGCTTGCTGATCATGCGACCAGTGTCCCATAGACAGGAGGGGAATAACAGGGTGGATCGAGATGTGGAACTTGGGTGCGGCTCGGGATAGCGTCCGAAGGAGCGCGCCCGTGGCTGGGTGCTTTTGGTTACAATCGAACTGTGCACAAGTATTTCGACAATCCGGCGGAGCGGATAGCGCCTGCAGAGGCGCGGGTGCCTGCATCCGTGTCGCTCGGGGGCATCGAGATTCGGCCGGCGACGGTGCTAGCGCCCATGGCCGGCATCACCGACACCGTGTTCCGGCGGTTCATCCGCAACCTGGGCGGATGCGGCCTGATGATGACCGAGTTCACCTCGGCCGACGGCATCATCCGCCACAAGGACAAGAAAGCCAAGCAGTACCTCACGTTCTACGGCAACGAGCATCCGATTTCGGCACAGCTGTTCGGCAGCGATCCAGCGGTGCTGGCCGAGGCGGCGCGGGTCGTCGAGGGGCTCGGCTTCGATCTGGTGGACCTCAACCTCGGCTGCCCGGCGAAGAAAGTCGTGAAGTGCAATGGCGGCTCGGGCTTGTTGCGCGATCTGCCGCTCATCCAGAACATCTTCGAGTCGGTGCGGTCGGCGGTGAAGATTCCGTTTACCGTAAAGTTCCGCGCGGGGTGGAGCGACAAGGAGATCGTGCACGTCAACCTGGCCAAGATGGCCGAGGAATGTGGACTGGCTGCAGTGGCGCTGCACGCCCGCACCCGCGAGCAGGGTTACAGTGGGCAGGCGCAGTGGGAGTGGATTGCGGCGGTGAAGGACGCGGTGAAGATCCCGGTGATCGGCAACGGCGACGTACGTTCGCCCGAGGACGCCGCGGCCATGGTGGCGCAGACCGGATGCGACGCGGTGATGATCGGGCGCAGCGCGGCGTCGAACCCGTGGATCTTCCGACAGATTGAGCAGTACACGCTCACCGGATCGTATGGCTTGCCCAGCGATGCCGACCGCTACGACATGATCCGCACCTACTTCAGCATGCTAGTGGATGAGAAAGTTGGCGGCGCAGAAGGCAAGATGAAGCAGTTCGCGGCGTGGTTTACCCATGGCGTTCCGCATGGCGCGCAGCTGCGCAAAGCGGTGTATGAGTCGAAGCGGGAGATCGAGATTCTCGACGCGGTGGACCGGTTCTTCCAAACGCTGCTCAGCGGGAAAATTCCCAGCGTCGAAGTGGGTACTGCGATGGTTTGAGCGAAGAGTCTGCCGTCTTGAGGGACTCGTGGTCATTCCCGCGTTATCCCCAGCGCTTACGAGCTTGTGTGAATACTCAGTTTTGTTTCGCTGGTAGTAGAACCCGCGAAAATTGAACCCCGAAGGGGTGGAAGCGCAGTTACCCAGGACCGAGCGCAGCGGAGTCCTGGGTAGAGTGGGAATGAGAGTGAGTCCCGTAGGGACGGCACAGTCTCACATAGACTCTTACGCGCTGGGCAACGATGATCGCCCTGCGGGCTTGATGCGTCGCCGGGTTCTGACAGCCTTTCCATTGAAGGCGTCAGGCACTCCGCACATCCTCTTCTGTACAATTCAGGAACTTCATTCGACACGACAGACGTACCACCTCGTGATTCCAGGAGGACATCCTGCGCAAGAAATGGAAAGAAGTAGGCCTCGGGCTGCTGAACCTGGTGGCCGTCATTGCGGTCATAGCGCTGTTCCAGCCGCTGGTGCGGAAGTATATGTTCACCGCGGGAGCGGGCGTCATTGGCGGTGCTCTGCCTCGCCACTTACATCCTGGCTTGCCGACTGATCGAGCGGCGCATTCCCACCGAGCTGGCGGCGAAGCGCGCCTTGCCGGAAGCGGGAGTGGGCGTCGTCCTCGGCTTTATGCTCTTCGCTGCTGTGATGGCGGTGCTGCTGGCTGCCGGCGTCTATCATCCGGCGGGATGGGGCACGACCAGCGGCCTGGTCACCGGACTGTTCTTCGCCGTGCTGGCCGGAATCATGGAGGAGATCCTGTTTCGCGGACTGCTCTTTCGACTGAGTTCGAAGATCGTTGGAACCTGGGGCGCGTTGATCTTTACGTCCGGGCTGTTTGGCGTGGCGCACATGCTCAATCCCGGGGCCACGATTCGCAGTTCGGTAGCGATTGCGCTGGAAGCCGGGATTCTGCTGGGCGCGGCCTATGCCGCGACGCAGCGGCTGTGGTTGCCGATCGGGCTGCACGCCGGATGGAACTTCACCGAAGGCTCGCTCTTCGGAATGACGCTCTCAGGGAACAACATGGGCGTGGGCCTGCTGCGCGGCTCGCTCAGCGGGCCAGCGGTTCTCACCGGCGGCGCCTTCGGTCCGGAAGCCTCGATTGTCGCCGTCATGGTTTGCCTGGTCGCGGCGCTGTATTTCTTGTGGAGGATCGTCAAGTTGAGGCGCCGAGCCGGCGATGTGGAACACGGCAGAGAGGTCACGCTAGAAAGCTTTCGCTACTGAACATTATCGTCTCCCACACTCTCGTCTCCCACCCAAGCAAAACCGGCTTGCATGGGCACCAGCATTCACGGCTGAAAGCTGCGCCCTGATACAACTCTTAGACCGGGTTTTGGTGTAGCATGGCGTGCGACCGAGGAGAGTGCGATGCTTCACTGTACCAAGTGCGGTGCCGAAGTACCTGCCAGCGCGCAGTTCTGTCCCAGGTGTGGGCAACCGCAGCCTGCCAGTTCGACTCCGGCGATCGCGCCCTATCAGGCGGCGCCCCCAGCCCTGTCGGAGACCACAGCAGCGACCTTGAGCTATGTGCTGGGCTGGCTGACGGGCATCATCTTCTTTCTGGTCGACAAGCGGCCGTACGTGCGCTTTCACGCAGCCCAGTCCATGGTAACGTTTGGCGGATTGCACATCCTTCGCGCTGTGCTGGCTCTGGTATTCGGCTTCGGGTTTTTCTTCGGCGGCTACCGCCACCACATGGGATACGGCACCTTGGGAGGGTTCGGACTTGGCCTGGTGCTGATTAGCGTTCTTGGAATCATCACGTTTGTCCTGTGGATCGTCTGCATGATCAAGGCGGCGCAGGGCTCGCGCTTCATGCTGCCGATCGCGGGAGAGATCGCGAAGAACCTGGCCGAGCAGTGAGCCAGCCGGGCCGCCGGCATTGTTGTAAATTCCTGCCGGGCGTACGATGCCCCCAGAAATCCAACCGCTTGATGAGGCGGCGGAGTTGGTCTCGTCGTCGGCGCGATCTGGGCGTGGGCGACCTACTGATTTCGGTTGAGGCTGTGACGCAGCCCTAGCTGAGCAGCGCCGCCGGATTTTTGCGCGCGATATGCAGCAGCTTGAGTGTAGCCTGACGGGGCTGGCGGATACCCTGCTCCCAGCTCTCGACCGCGTTAGAACTCACGTTCAGCAGGCGCGCGAACAGCGCCTGGCTGGCGTTCATGGCGGCCCGCATGGCCTGGATCTCAGCCGGCTTCAGCGGCTTGGGGCGGGCCGGCATCTCGACTGAGCGCAGGTCCAGGTTGGACGAGGCGGTTGCGGAGGGGCCCGCCGCCTTCTTGTGTTTGTTCTTCCTGTCTTTCTTCTTGCTCTTCTTGCTCATGTTTTACCCCACAATGTGTCACATCAGACAATGTAGGATATTGAGAGTGTGTCGTAAATAGCTCTTAGGTGTGGGAATGCGGGCCGCCAAGGTGATGGGAGGGTGTCGTCCTTCGGGCTGTTTTTGCGGGGCGAGAGTGCGTGTCAGCAGAATGCGGAGAGCGTAGAAGGACAGATCGCTCGCGGGCTGAAGTCGGCTTCTATTCATTGCAGGATGCGGCGTTCAATCTCGCTAACCTGCGCACAAGCGGCGTGGCTTGGAGACCCCGGTGCGGGGCTGCGCTACCCAGCCCGGCGCCTCCAACAAGGAGACTCGAACTCTAGCGCGATGTCGTATGCTTCAGACTTCCGCCTATGGAGAGCGCACGCATCGCCGAACTGTTGGCGCCGTTTACCGGTGAAGAGGCGCCGAACCCGGCGCTGCTGGAAGCTTTGCAGCGCTATCTCGATCTATTGCTGCGCTGGAATGCGCGGGTGAACCTGACCGCGGTGCGGAATCCTGAGACGATTGTGACCCGGCACTTCGGCGAGTCGCTGTTCGCGGCGCGCGTGCTGCTGCACAAAGCTGACGCGGCGTTGACGGTGGCGGACATGGGCTCAGGAGCGGGCTTCCCAGGCATTCCGCTGAAGCTGTTCGCGCCCAAGCTTGAGCTGTCGCTGATCGAATCGCACAGCAAGAAAGCTGTATTCCTGCGGGAGGTGGTACGGACGCTGGGCCTCGATCGCGTCGAGGTCTTCGGTGGCCGCGCCGAGCAGTTGGGGAAGACCGCCGGTCTGGTAACGATGCGAGCCGTCGAGCAATTTGGCCGAGCCTTGCGGGTGGCGGCCAGGCTGGTGGCGGAAGGTGGAAGGCTGGGGTTGCTGATCGGCACCGGACAGGTCTCGGCGGCGCAGGAGGTGCTCGGCGCAAGTTGGGATTGGGACGAGCCGGTGACGGTGCCGCAGAGCGAGTCGCGAGTGGTGATGGTGGGACGTCGTGAACTGCGACTGAGGGGTTGGGACGTAGAGTAACCCAGGTTAGCCCGAAAGAAGGGCGAACCTGGGGCACGGGCCTCATTCTCGTCTCCCACCCTTTCGCAAAAGCGGCGAAAGGATGGGGCACCCACATTCTTGTTGGGACAGAACCTGCGCGATTCTACGTCCGAGTTCAGTGAGCCCCAGATTACGCGTCAAGAAAACGGACGCGAATCTGGGGCACTCACCCTGGGTTGGTCTTACTGCACGCCGCCGTTGGCGCTTACGGTCGCCGGACGCGCGGTGTCGGATGCAGTCTTCATCTGCGTCGCGACGTAGGATTCCAGCCTCTGCAAACGCTCCTGCAACGACGCGTTCTGCTGTTGCAGTTGCAGCTTGAGGCCGTCGATCTCCTGGCGCTGCACTTTGATCTGCCGAAGCTGGGTTTGTAGTTGGTCCTGCTGCGTCATCACCACAGCGTGTTCCTTCTGCAGTTCGTTCAGCAGCATGGGCGCGAGCATCTGGTACTTGACTGCGGACGGTTGGCCGTCCTTGTCATAAACCGCCATTTCCGGGTAGATCTTGGCTACTTCTTCGGCGATCAAGCCGTACTGCAACTGGCGAGTGCCGTCGTCGTAGCGGGGTTTGTAGAAGAAGGTAACCGGGCGCAACTGGAACAGCTTGCTGCTGCTGTCGTCCATGTTTGCGATCTGGTCTTTGAAGCGGAGCGAGGAACCGCCGCAGGGTGCACCTTGGGCTCCGAGCTTTCCGCTGGAGTCAATGCAAACGAATAACGCGCTCGGTCCAGGGGCTGCAGGGTAGATACCCGCGATGTAAGTGTCGGTCTGATGGGCCGGGTCGGCGGGGTTCGGATCACCGATGCGAATTATGTTTGACTCTTGTAAGCTGCTGGGGTTGCCCGGGCTGCCGATATAAATGTTTTGGCTCCCTGTGACATTGTTGGCACCGGAGCTCTCTCCGAAGAAACTATTGTAACTTCCAGTGGTGTTGAACTCTCCCGAGTTACTTCCGTAAAAACTGTTTAATAACCCACTTATATTTCTGACGCCACTAAAGTAACCGGTGAAGGTATTATTTGGGCCATCCTGGGTCGCGCCACCAGAAGCGTAGCCCGTGAAGGTGTTCCCGGCTCCAGTGGTGTTGCTAAAACCGGCGAAAGCTCCCGAGAAGGCGTTCACACCTCCCGTTGTGTTGGCCACGCCGGCTTGCCAGCCAATGTAGGTGTTGAGAGTTCCGGTGTTTCCACCAGTCGCCGTAGCCAGCCTGGTAGCCGATAAACGTGTTCCATGTGGTGGCGGCGGCGGCGGTGAAGCCAGCCTGGTACCCTACAAACGTATCTTGCCCGCCGGGTATGGCGGTATTGTTGCCAGCCTGCGCACCGACAAATAAGTTACCATCACCAAAGGTGACAGTAGGTCCAATCGACAGGACGGGGGTCTCGGGCAAGCCAATGTCGTACCACTTCCGCGCATTGATCTCGCCGTTTACGTCGACTTCCTTCGAGGGAGTTGTTGTACCGATGCCAATGAAGTTGGTACTGGGATCCTGATACATGACGCTGCACCCGACCATGGTGGGACTCAACCACTGGGTGATGAAGCCCGCAGTGCAAGTACCGGTAATGCCGCCGCCACCAGGGGTGATGCTCTGAATTCCCAGTTTGCCGGTGGAACTATCTATCGTGACCACGGGAACCATGGGCGAAAAAGTTGTGGGGTTGAGAAGGATGGGATCAACAAAAACCATGTTTTGTTGACCGTTGAGGGTACCCATCGAGCCAATGCGGATCGTGTTGTTTTCCGTCGCGCCGGCGTTTCCAAGGTAGATGTTGCTGTTACCGCTGCTGGAGCTGCCGCCGGAAAATGCGCCGACGAAGGTGTTGTAGTTGCCAGTGCCAAATACATCGCCGGACGCGATACCGAGCATCGTGTTGTAGTCGCCGGATGTCATGCTTTGACACGATTGGTCTCCGTAGCAGGAGTTGAAACTCCCGGTCGTGTTGACCAAAGCAGAGAAATAGCCTGAGGCAGTGTTCTTACCTCCGCTGGTGGTCGCTTCACAAGCGCGATGGCCGTAGCAGCTATTGCCTCCTCCGCTCACGCTCCCCGGTGAGGTGCCAGCACCCGTCCCGTTGCCGACGAACGTGTTACAGCAGGTGCCTGTTCCGGGTGCGCTATGGATTCCGGCTTCCCATCCGACGTAGGTATTGCCGCCGCCAGTGGTGTTGTCACTACCGGCGCTGATGCCCAGGAATGTGTTCTGGAATCCGGTGGTGTTGCTCAAGCCAGAGTTGTACCCGTAAAAGCTGTTGCCGTCCGCTGTGTTGACCTTGCCGGCGTTCTGGCCGGTGAAGGTATTGTTCGATCCGGTGACGTTGGTGGTGCCGGCAGCGTCGCCTACAAACGTATTACCGGCACCCGTCGTGTTGGCTGTGCCCGCTACGTTGCCGAGGAAGGTGTTGGAGTCGCCGCTGGTGTTGGCTGCGCCGGCGAGATTGCCGAAGAAGCTGTTGCCGTTGGCGGTGTTTTCATGACCTGCTTTGTAACCATAGAAGGCGCCGTTGCTGGCCGTGTTGTTGAAGCCAACTTCGAAGCCGGTAAAGGTGTTGTTGTTGATGCTTCCTGAATTGGTGAATGCGGCGTCGGTGCCGACGTAGGTGTTGCTGCTACCAGTGTCGTTGCGGAAGCCGGCTGCCAGACCGAGGAAAGTGTTCAAAGAACCGTTGGAGTTGTGGAATCCAGCCCGGTAGCCATAGAAGGAATTGCTGTTCGCGAGGTTGACGAAGCCCGCTTGCCAACCGGTAAAGGTGTTTTGCAGGCCGCTGACGTTACTGAAACCAGCCTGAGTACCTATGAAGGTGTTGGCATCAACGGTGTTGTTGAAGCCCGCCTGCCAGCCCATGAAGGTGTTCTGGCTGCCGAGGACGTTAGTGAAGCCGGCTTGCGAACCGGAGAAGGTGTTGCCACTGCCAGTTCCAGAAGCAGATGTCTTGGTGTTGGAACCGGCATAGTAGCCGAAGAAGCTGTTGTCGACTTCGCCCAAAGGTGTCGCGGGTGGAGTCGTGGGATTAGTGGTGCCGGCGCCCACGCCGACGAAGGTATCTCTCTTCGTGGGGTCAGGTAAGTTCCCTAAGGCGACTTGAAAGCCCACCCCCGCAAAGGCCAATTCGAACTTGTTAATGTCGTACCATTTCCATGCGTTGATGATCCCGTTCACGTCGAGTGCCGTGGAGGGACTGGTATTCTTGATGCCGATGTTGCCGTTATACGCGCCTCCGATCACCTGAGAAGATGTTCGACTGGCAAAGCGACCCCTGTACTGTCCCAGAACGTAAAGTACCGGGAACTGGTGTCGCAGCATTGCCCCAGCGGCTTACCGACCCGGACCTTGGGGCCTTGCGTAGCTGCCCGGGTCCTTCTGACATTGCCCAATGCGTTCACCGCGGTCCCGTCAACGTACGCAGACACGCGACCGCCTGCACCGGCCGTTGGCGCCTTGACGAAGGCCGAGGCGGGTAGCCCGCCCAGCGTCTCTGCCTCATGCGCTTTCATGGCGTAGGGCACGCTCACCAGCAGCACGCGCGCCTGCTCTTCTTGTCCCTGAAGCTGCACGCCCAGCCAGCGTTCTTCCTGTTGGGAGAAGAGGTTGTCGGGCAATCCTGTCGCTGTAGTGCTGCCCAGGATCACGTTGTATTGCCCGTTATTGTCGGGGGTAACGTTTTGCGTCTCCATCCAGACGGCGGCCCCGCCATCCTGCTGCTTGTAAATGGAGAAGGTGACGCCCACGGCGGTGGAAGAGGGGAGGGGAGCGCCTTGCGCGTCCTTTAAGGTTCCGCTGTAGCGAATGAGGTTGGGAACGGATGTACTCGCTGCTCGTTGAGCTGAACTGATGGAGACGAGCAGCAACGTCGAGAGAGCCATGACGAGGGTGGTCCTGATGTGGCGCATAGAGCGCTCCTTTCGTGTGATCGGCCGGATTGAGGAGTGTGCCCCGTGAAGAGCAGACTGGTTTGCAAGCATGTTTATGCATTCGCCGCGCAGCTTCGCGCCAGGCGTGCTCCAAGACCAATGGAGCGCTCCGACCCTGACTCAGGGTCTTACGCCCAAAGGCAAACGAGGAGATGTCCCGCTAGGTTCTTGCCTTGGCTCGAAGAGAGAGAGGGTAGCCAGTTACAGCATTGAGCCAAGGACGACGAAAAGTAACGCCAACCGCAATAGGGCTTGGGGAAGGATTTCATCACTCCGGCTGCTCCGCCTGCTTATCAGCGGCATGACATGCAGGAGCTCCCTGCCCGCAATTCCCAACAGCTATTACTCGCCCACGCCTCGAAAGGGGTTACGAGGTGGGTATACGTAGTGGCCGAATAGTGGGGCCCACATCACCTAACTACAAAACTTGTTGGTTAAGCTTGGGGAGCATAATGATGCCAGCTTGTCGAGAAGTCAAGAGATTTTTTAACAAGAATGAAATAAAGATGGGATGCCTTTTAGCCTTAAGCTAGCCATTCAGAACCACCATCCACTCTCTTTCGTCGCAGCCGGGCGTGCTCCGACTGTTCCAAATTCTCCTGCATGCTCTTGGATCCCTAGGGATGGGAGTCATGGATCCCCTGGGGCTTATCCCACTTTCAGAAACGGGAACTACATCACCATCCGGGTGCACATGATTGCAGTCTCGCGGCCCAAAATATCTATAAGCTATTGATTTAAAATGAGATATCGTTGAGTTTCGCGTGCTTAGTCCAGAATAGTACGACTATCAAACGTCAGATCTGAGGCACACATCCCATGAAGAGTGCGCTCGTGCGTCCACGCATTGTCCTGTCAATCCTGGCGGCGATCACCTTCTGGTTGCTGGCCACTCCAGCCTTTGCCGGCATCACCTTCTACGACGGCACCTTCAACCTGAGCGATTACGGACCGGTGCAGATCTGGAGCTAGGATCCGTCGGTGGGAACCGTGATCCAGCGGATCACCAGCGGCGGGAATCCCGGCGACGCACTGCAGATCAACCTGTCGTTTCAGGGCGGTACGTACGACGACTGGCAGGGGCTCATCCACAATGGCTGGAGCTACGTTTCGGGCACGCAGGGGGCGCTGACGTCGATCACACTGGGCGAGGACAAGTTCATCCACGTCGACGGCGATTTCGATTTGCAGGGGAGCAACATACGGGCGCTGATCTTGCAGGGCGGCAACTACTATGTGGACCTGGTGCCGGTGGATCCGCCGTTGGGCATGTGGGTGAGTGGCGCGCGCACGCTGGGCGCCTCGGATTTTGGCCTTCTGAACTTCAGCGACGGTTCAATGTGCACCCCAATTTCAGCTCGGGGGTGATGGAATTTGGGCTGGCGAACGAGTTCTCCGTCGAGCTGGATGGCCCGACCGGTGTCACGATCGAGTACGACAACCTGTCGATCACGCTGAATGGAGCGACGCCGGAGCCGTCGAGCTTCGTGCTGCTGGCTAACGGAGTCGCCGCTCGGAGTTCTAGCGCGTAGAAAGATCATCAGGAAGGCCTGAGATTTGGAAGTCTCACCACCCCGAGCCAGAATCCAAAATGTTCCACGTGGAACATTTTTCTCCCCAACGCTCTTCCTAGCTAGCCTCCTGCGGCCACCTCTCCCCAGTCCCGCCTTTGGCTCGACCAAAGCACACCCCGAAAATGTTCCACGTGGAACATTTCCTCTCCCGGCCGCAGCGCATTACCCACAGCCCGAGGTCCTGCCTACGCTCCGCCTAATCAGCATCTTCCGCCTCCCTTCCGAGTATTGCACAGCTTTTCCTCGAGAAACTTTCCCCCCGCGTCGCTCCGTCATTGCCCACCGCCCCCGCCACGTTCTAAGCTTCTTAGCGTCCACGGCTTTCCGGCCCAGACTATGGGACGCATCATCGCAGTCACCAACCAGAAGGGCGGAGTCGGCAAGACCACCACCGCCATCAACCTAGCGGCGTCGTTCGCCTCGCCCGGCGCGCGCACGCTGCTGGTCGACTGCGACCCCCAGTCCAACGCCTCCAGCGGCCTCGGCTTCCTCCGCGACCCCGACCGCCTCAGCACCTACCAGGTCATCATGGGCGAGGTCTCCGCCGAGCAGGCGACGCTCCCCACCGAGCTCGACAACCTCAGCGTGATCCCGGCGCACAAGAACCTGCTCGGTGCCAACATCGAGCTGGTGCCCGCTCGACCAGCGCGAGTACCGCCTGCGCCACGCCCTGCAACCGCTGCGCGACGACTTCCACTTCATCGTCCTCGACTGCCCTCCTGCGCTCGACCTGCTCACCCTCAACGCGCTGGTCGCCGCCGACACCGTGCTCATCCCGATGCAGGCCGAGTACTTCGCCCTCGAAGGCGTCACCGAGCTGCTCGACACCATCGACCGCATCCGCGTCGAGCTCAATCGCGGCCTGGCGGTCGAGGGCGTGGTCCTCACCATGTTCGACGAGCGCACCAACCTGGCGCAGTCGGTGGCCTCCGAGCTGCGCGGCTTCTTCGGCGACCTCATGTGCCAGACGGCGATCCCGCGCAACATCCGACTGGCCGAGGCTCCCAGCCACGGCCAGCCGGCGCTGCTCTACGATCCGCACGCCCGCGGCACCGAGGCCTACCTCAAGCTGGCGCAGGAGATCATCGAGCGCGTCACCAATCCCCAGCCGCCGGAGAAGCCCGCCCCGCCCAGCAATTGAGCGACCGCCTTCAGCGGGGCTATGTCCCACAATGTATGATATCCCACAATGTGAGACAACTTGAACGTTAGCGGTATCTGTAATGGGTGAGGAAAATCCCCAATCACGCAAGCCCGGCTTGGATGGCGCACCGGCAAGACAACTAGGATAGGTACACCGCCGCAAGATCGTAGTTTTGAGGCGGGGTTTTGTGGCGTCCACAAGGGGAATCGGGTACCAATAGACCGCTTACCCAGCGCTTGCGAGTCTGTGCGAGTACTCGGTTTCGTTTTCGCCGGTGGAGTAGAACGCACGAAAATCGAACCCCGAAGGGGGTGGAAGTGCCGTTAGCCCAGGACGGAGCGCAGCGGAGTCCTGGGGTAGAGTGGAAAATGAGATTGAGTCCTGTAGGGACGGCACGGTTCTCAGGCAGACTCTTCAGCGCTGGGCTAATGTTGCTCCGCCCCCGCGGGCTGTAACCGAGACATTTGTGCAGGGACGTACATTCCACGGACAGCCGAAACTCTGGCCAGCCTGGAGCTGGCTATCCACTATTCCCTAACCACTCCCCTTCACCGCAGTTTCGCGTATTCTGCCTTGGCCTGCTGGTAGATGGGGATGTCGGGATCGGCGTCTTTCCAGAGGGTGAGGAAATCCTGATACGACTTGCGCGCGGCAGTCTTGTCGCCCATCATCGCCTGGGCGCGAGCGAGCTGCAGATGCGCCAGCGGACCCAGCACGGAATTCAGCATGATCCCGGGATGGTTGATCATCTTCCGGAACTCGGCGATCGCTTGCGGTGCATGGCCGGTCTTTAGATATGCCTGGCCGCGCACGATAGGCGGGATACATCGGTCCGTTGTGAGTGATGAACTCAATCGGCGAGCCCAGCTCGTACTTGAAGGCGTCCTGCAACATTGCCAGCGCCTGCTCAGGATGGTCGCGATTGAGGGCGATGGTGGCGCGGATGGTCGGCAGCCAATAACCCTGGATCATGGTGTCCTGGGGCGCGTCCTGATTCAGCTTGTCCGCCAGTTTCTCCGCCGCGGCGCTGTCTCCGGCACGCGCCAAAGTCAGCGCGGCGATCACTTCGGTGTTGCGTCCTTCCGTCAACGACAAGGCTTTCGCCGTCAAGGCTCGGGCCCGAGCCGCATTGCCCATCTCAGCTTCGCGCAGGGCTTCATTGGCGATCAGCCCGCCGGTCGCTTCCGGGAAGGTAGACTGCCCTGGCGACGTCACGGCCTGCTGCGACAACTGGCGGGCTTTGCCCAAGCGGCCCCAATACGCTTCGGTATTGGACTGATAGGAGAGCAGCATGTCTTCAACTCCGGGCTTACCTTTGCCCCAGGCAACCTGCTCCTGCATGGCGGCGTCATCGCCCTGCATAAAGGCCAACAGGTAGCGCGAATAGCGCAGTAAGGAGGTGTCCAGGTCGCGGGCTCGTGCTTGGTCGAAGACGGTCTTCGCCTGGTCGGGCTTCTCCAGCGCCATGTAGGCATCCATCAAGTTCACTACCGGGTTCGCTAAGTTCGGTGAGTATTGGAGCACGGCCTCTGCCGTGACTGCGGCCTTGTCATGTAGTCCCAGCACTCTTTGCATGTAACTTGTGGAGTTGGACGCCGGTGCCCGAGGATAAGCCTGAAAATACTGCGCCCATGTCTGAAGCGCCCGTTCCAGATCGCCGGTCACATTCAAGTGATAGAACACTTCTACACTGAAGCGTTGCCGCGCATTGACCCGGTCACGCAGTTCATATGCCTTCTTGCCGTATTCGGTTGAGAGTTTGGGCTGCAGAAGGTCGTGATATCGTTGGGCAAGGCTCAGGTATGCGAGGGTAAAGTTTGAATCGAGCTCGATCGCCTGTTTGAGAGAAACCAGAGCGGCAGGGTCACTCTCCGTCTTGTTGGCCCTGCTGAAAGCCTGCAAGGCTTGCAAAGAAGAGGTTAGTGCCTTCTCAGGCGGTTGATTGAATTGTGCTATCAAATCAGGTGGCTCACTTACCTTACCCCGCAACTGCGTCGCCGCCTGTCCTACGGCCCTGATAACGCCGTTGCGGTTCGCGGCCTCAGCTTCGCTACTGGCAAAGCTGCGTCCCGTCCGGCAGTCCACGGCGTCCAACTTGATGCGAAACTGATTGCCGGAGTCGGTGATTGAGCCGCCAACTAAGGCGCGGCTGTTGGTTTTGCGGCAGACCTCCAGCGCCACCTCGCGCGTCATCGGTTCCGAAGAGGAGTGCTTCATCAGTTTCAAGGTGGCCCGCACTTTCTCCCCTGAAAGCACATCGAGGAAAGGCGATTGCTGAAGACTCACCGCCAAGGCGGTTTGCAAAGAATCGTCAAAGAGGGGCTCGCCGGTAAGGTTGGCAAAATTGGCGAGGACAACCGTGTCCTGGTCAGTCAAGTTTACAGATTGCTGGAAGCGCCAATAGATCGCTCCGGCAGCCAGCGCAAGAACGATCGCCGCACTCGTCCACAGCATCCAGTGGCGGCGAAAGGCTCTTCTCTTGGTCTGAGGTGCAATCTGGTCCAGGTCGGCGCGCATCTCCGTGGCAGACTGGTAACGCCGCATGCGATCTTTTTCCAGCGCTCTGCCGATAACCTGTTCCAGCTTGACGGGCATCGTAGAGTTCACCTCGTGCACCGGCGCCGGTGAGTTGTTCAGGATGGCGTCTTTGAGGATCGCGGCCGTCTCTCCGGTGAACGCACGCTGCCCCGTTGCCATCTCGTAGAGCACCAGGCCGAAGGAAAACAGGTCGGTGCGTGCGTCCAGCTTCTCGCCCCGCACCTGCTCCGGTGACATGTAGCCCGCCGTGCCCATCGCCATGCCGGTGCGGGTGAGAGTGTGCTCGACCGGTGTCGGGGGCCGAAGGGGCGCGGCTTCAGCCGCGCCTTCGCGGCAGGGCGGGCCCGAAGTCGAGGGATCTGCTCTTTCGTACATCGCATCAACCGCAGATCCCTCCGCTCCGGCGGCAACACCGGCCTCCTGCGGTCGGGA
This sequence comes from uncultured Acidobacteriaceae bacterium, assembly GCA_963840905.1. GTDB lineage: Bacteria > Acidobacteriota > Terriglobia > Terriglobales > Acidobacteriaceae > Bog-257. Next base: position 387,697 of record CAWJAO010000002.1, on the reverse strand, counting down.
TGACAAGGGAAGGGGGCTGGCGGACGCGGGGCTGAAGCCCCGCTCTAGCCCGGCGTCCGGCGCTTCCACCGCCAGCTTGGCCAGGCCGAAGTCCAGAATCTTGGCCGTGCCTTTTTTCGTCAGGAAAATATTGGCCGGCTTGATGTCGCGGTGAATGATGCCTTGCTCGTGCGCCGCTTCCAGCCCGTCGGCAACCTGCATCGCAATTCTCAACAGATCATCTAGAGGGATTGCCCGCCGGACGCCGCGCCGCCAGCCGGTCGCGCAGGGTTTCTCCCTCCAGCAGCTCCATCACGATGAAGGGCTGCCCTTCGTGCTCTTCGACTTCGTAAATGGTGCAGATGTTGGGATGATTCAGCGAAGACGCGGTCTGCGCCTCGCGTTCGAAGCGCTGCAGCGCGACGGGTCACTGGCCAGCTCTTCCGGCAGAAACTTCAACGCCACGCGGCGGCCCAGCTTCAGGTCCTCGGCCTTGTACACCAGCCCCATGCCGCCGCCGCCGATGATCTCCAGCACGCGATAGTGCGAAACCTTCTTGCCGATCAGGTTGGAGGCCGCCTCCCACCCTCTCGCCTGCGGCGAGAAGGGCGGGGCACCCTCAGCCACTGGATCGCTGGAGCTGTCGCTCTCCCACTCCACCGGGACGATCAGGCGGTATCCGCGGCGCGCGATCGTTTCGACGTACTGGGGATTGTCGGCCGAATCGCCCAGCGCCTGGCGCAACTTCTTGATGGCGGTGTAGATGCTGTGATCGAACTCTACTACGGTGTCGTTGGGCCAGAGCTTCCGCTTGATCTCGTCCAGAGTCACCAGATCGCCGCGGCGCTCGATCAGCATCAGCAGGATCTGGAACGGCTGCCCCTGGAGGAGCACCTTGCGTGCTCCCTTGCGCAGCTCTGCCGCCTTGAGGTCAAGTTCGAACGCCCCGAAGCGCACTCGGTTTGGGAGCCCGACTTCCATATCGCCCCTGTGGATGGTGTCCTGAGAGAGGTTGCTTGGCGGGGAGTTTAGCACCTCGAATCGTGGTTTCCCACTGCTTTCTCGTGCGAACCAGGCGGGAGGTTTTTTCTCACGGAGCCGGACTCTTGCCAGCCAAACCGGGTCTAAGCTCGCTGATTCAGTGACTTAGTTGTTCAGAAATAGTTCAGCAACAAGTCAGACCTGGTGCATGGACTTGTGGCGGCTCCTCAGGCAGAGTTGCGCGACCGCCGAGAACCGGCGGCAGATTTGAAGGGGCACAGCTTCAGCTGTGCCGTATCGAGCGATTCAAGAAATGGGCTTTAGCCCTGAGGGAGTTCGGTTTCAGCCAGTGAAGACGAAGTCCCTCAGCGGCTAAAGCCAAGTTCGAGAGAGTCCAGTACGGCAGGCCTAAAGGCATGCCCCTTCAAAGCAAACTTTGGTTGCCCATCGTTGCCGGGGAACCGCAACCACGGTTATTCCCCTCCGCTCCGGCGCCTCGACTTCTCAGAAGTCGTCATCGGCGATTCCGCTAGGTGGGGCAAGCGCTGAATCGCCACTCACGAAGTAAAGAAGTAAAGAGGACAAGAACATGAAATCCCGAATCAGAATTTGGACTACCGCAGCAACATTATTGGCCGCGCTGGCACTGCCGATGTGCCTGGCCGCCCAAGACGACGCTACTCCGAATCCCAACCAGCACCACAGTTACACACTGATCGACATGGGCACCTTCGGCGGACCGGCAATGCTGTACCAGTGCTTAGGGCGACCCGGCTTTCCGCCCGGGGTCATGACTCGTCCCTGCAAGCCGGCCTTGGGGAGGGTGCAAACTCCACAACTCCCGAACGACATGCTCCATAGTGACAGCTGCGGCACCTTCACCAGTTTCGATGCGGGTGACTTCACAGTACCCGAGGACATCAACTCGGAAGGGGCAATAGCGGGATACTATGGTGACGCGGACGGGGTGCTTCACGGGTTCTTGCGCTCTGCCCGCGGAACCATCACTACCATCGATGCTCCAGGTGCCGTCCCACTCACCGAGGCCAATAGCCTAAACGAGTCAGGGGCAATCGCGGGATGGTACATCGACGCGAACGACGTCGCCCACGGTTACAGGCGTGCCGCCAACGGCACTTTCCTGACCATCGACGTTCCGGGGAGCCAGGGAACGGTCACCGCCGATATCAACCCCCAAGGGGAGATCGCCGGGTACTATTTTGACGCGAACGGTGTGCTTCACAGCTTCTTGCGTGCTGCCCACGGCACTATCACCACCTTCGATGTCCCAGGCGCCCAGGGAACCAATCCCGCGGGTGTCGACGGCCTTAACCCGGCGGGAACCGTCGCGGGAAACTACGTTGACGCAAGCAATGTGACTCACGGCTTCGTGCGCGCTGCCGACGGGACGATCACAACCTTTGATGCTCCGGGCGCGGGCACTGACGAGTTCCAGGGCACGATAACCTCGAGTATTAATCCGGCGGGGGTGATCACGGGACAATACATCGACGCAAGCAATGTGGCTCACGGCTTCGTGCGGGCTGCCCACGGGACGATCACGACCTTTGATGTCCCGGGCGCGGGCACAGGCGCCTTCCAGGGCACAGTAGGTCAGAGCATCAACCAGGGGGGCGTGAGCACCGGATTCTTCGTCGACACAAACAATGTGTATCACGGCTACGTGCGTGCTGCCGACGGGATGATCACGACCTTTGATGTTCCAGGGGCGGGCACAGGCGCCTTCCAGGGCACACTACCTGGGAACATCAACGCGGGAGGGAAGATCACGGGATCCTACGCCGACGCAAGCGATGGGCTTCACGGCTTCCTGCGGACTCCGCACTGACATAGGGACGCTAGGAAAGAAATTGCGCGGGAGCTAGTGAGCCCGCTAGTGGCGCAGCGAGCACCAGCTCAATCGGCAGCGAAAGCGGAAACACATCCCGGTCTAAATCCGTCGAGGGCGCTCTTCTGCTGGTGCCGACGCACTAGTAGTGAGCGTGTCCCTCTCTCCGGCCGGAGCGGAACCGCAAGTCGGTAGTCCCCCTCCGCTCCGGCCCCCCGACTTCGCAGAAGTCGTCATCGGCGACTGCACTCTGGGCCAGTGATGAGTCGTCCCCACAAAGGAAAAGGAAAAGAGCATGAAATCCCGCACATGGAAATGGATGATCGCAGTGTCTCTATTCGCCGCGCTGGCGATGCCAGTTGGCATGGCAGCGCAGGACAACCCATCGCCGGACCACCATCGGCACCATACGTACCGGCTCATTGACCTGGGGACGTTTGGCGGGCCCAACAGCTATCCCGTCATTGTGGAGAGTGTGCTGACGCTAAATCAGAGCGGTGCCGTGACCGGATGCGCGGAGACAACAAACGCCAATCCGAAGTATCCCAATTCCAACCCATTTCTGTTCCCTCCGCCTGAGCCTGATCCGCTCATCGCGCATGCCTTCCAGTGGAACAACGGGGCGCTCACGGATTTGGGTGCCATTCCTGGGGCGAACATGAGTTGTGGGCTGTGGATCAGCGATAGCGGACTGATCGCCGGGGCCTCGGAGAATGGCCTCATTGATCCGTTCACTGGCTACCCGGAGATCGAGGCGACCTTCTGGAAGAACGGCCGTCTGACTCGGCTCGGCACTCTCGGCGGGAATGAAAGCTTTCCCGTGTCGGTAAACAATCGTGGCCAAGTCACCGGGTTTGCCACCAATGCAATTCCCGACGACGTTTCCGGTTTCGGAACGCAGTTGCGAGCATTCCTGTGGGAGAGAGGAACCATGAGGGACTTGGGCACCCTGGGTGGCACAGATGCGTTCGGTGTCGTGGTCAATAACCGCGGCCAGGTGCTCGGGGCCTCCCTAACTGCTAGCGGAAATATCGACGCCTTCCTTTGGGAAAACGGAAAGATGCAGGACATCCCTGATACGCTTGGCGGCACTGGGATCAATCCTTTCTACCTCAACAATCAGGGTGTTGTGCTAGGCAATGCCGGCTTAGCCGGAGACACGGCGTTTCACCCGTTCGTCTGGTTTCGAGGAGTCATGACCGACATCGGTACCTTTGGCGGGGACAACGGCGATGCGGTTTGGGTCAACGACTCAGGGCAGGTTGTCGGATCGTCGGATTTTCCGGGTGACTTCATCCATCACGCATGGCTGTGGCAGCGCGGGGCCAAGACCGACCTTGGAACAGTAAATGGTGATCTATGTAGTCGCGCCTTTGCGATCAACTCGAGCGGCCAGGTCGTTGGGAACGCCTCGGACTGTGTCACCACCAAGAGTGCCGTTCTCTGGGAAAACGGCACGGGCGTGGACTTGAACCAGTTGGTTGAATCAGGCTCTGATCTGACCCTGATCAAAGCATGGAATATCAATGACCGGGGAGAGATCGTCGCTGAAGGCTTGCTTCCCAACGGCGACGAGCATGCTGCCTTGCTGGTTCCCAGCGGCGATTGCGATAGTGCCTGCGAACAGCGGATCGCCGCGAGCCGGAACGCTGCCAGCCCGGCTCCCGCAGCCACAGCCGCGCAGTATCGATCCCCGGTCACAGGCGTTAATGGCATTCGAGAACAACTAATGCGGCGCTATCGCCTACCCGGTCAACGAGCCGGGCGGCGAGATTAGCTCCGATACCTCATAGTCAATTGGCGAGATACGGAAACTATGCAAGCAAGGGCAGGACCGAGGTCCTGCCCTTCGCTTTAACTGAGAGCTGACGGCTGATAGCTGACAGCCGCTTCCTACGCCTGCGCCGGCCGCTCCGGGGCCACGTTCGGCTGCGTGCCCGGCGCTGGTTTCAGCACCTGCTGCACGTCGTCCTTCGGCGGTTGAGCGTTCGGATTCACCCGCTCCGGCAGTTCCTTGCCTTCGATGAGCAACTGGATCTCGCCAGAGTCGATCACCTCGCGCTCCAGCAGCGCAGCGGCAATCTTCTCCAGGATCGGTCCATTGTTCTTCAGGATGTTGGTCGCCGACTGGTAACCTTCATCCACGAAGCGACGAACTTCCTGGTCGATCTTCTGCGCCGTTTCCTCGCTGAAGTCACGATGCTGGCTGATCTCGCGGCCCAGGAAGATCTGCTCTTCCTTCTTGCCAAAGGTCATCGGCCCCAGCGTGGACATGCCGAACTCGCAGACCATCTTGCGCGCCAAGTCCGACGCCTGCTCGATGTCGTTGCCAGCGCCGGTGGTCATGGTGTGCAGGAACAGCTCCTCGGCCACGCGCCCGCCCATCATGATGGCCAGTCGCGTTTCCAGATAGTCGCGGGTGTAGGTGTGCTTGTCGTCAACCGGCAGCTGCATGGTCACGCCCAGCGCCATGCCGCGCGGGATGATGGTCACCTTGTGCAGCGGGTCGGAGTGCTCGCGCATGGCCGCGACCAGCGCGTGGCCGGCCTCGTGATACGCGGTCACCTTCTTCTCTTCGTCCGAGAGCAGCATGGACTTGCGCTCAGCGCCCATCAGGACTTTGTCCTTGGCCTGCTCGAAGTCCCACATCAGGACCGTCTTGCGGTTCTGTCGGGCGGCCACTAAGGCAGCCTCATTCACCATGTTGGCCAGGTCGGCGCCGGAGAATCCCGGCGTGCCGCGGGCCAGCACGGGAAGATCGACGTCGTCGTTGAGAGGAATCTTGCGAGTGTGGACGCGCAGGATCTCTTCGCGGCCACGAACATCGGGACGCGAGACCACCACGCGGCGATCGAAGCGCCCGGGACGCAGCAGCGCCGGATCGAGTACGTCAGGACGGTTGGTGGCGGCAATCAGAATGACGCCATCGTTGGACTCGAAGCCGTCCATCTCGACCAGCAACTGGTTCAGGGTCTGCTCGCGCTCGTCGTGTCCGCCGCCCAAGCCTGCGCCACGATGGCGGCCCACGGCGTCAATTTCGTCGATGAAGATGATGCAGGGAGCGTTCTTCTTGCCCTGCTCGAAGAGGTCGCGGACGCGGCTTGCGCCGACGCCGACGAACATCTCCACGAAGTCGGAGCCCGAGATGCTGAAGAAGGGCACGTTGGCCTCGCCGGCTACAGCACGCGCCAGCAAAGTCTTGCCGGTTCCCGGAGGTCCAACCAGCAGCACACCTTTGGGGATACGGCCGCCGAGCTTCTGGAACTTCTGCGCCTCGCGCAGGAACTCGATAATTTCCCGCAGCTCTTCCTTGGCTTCATCCACCCCAGCGACGTCTTTGAAGGTCACCTTCTTCTGCTGCATGGAGAGCAGTCGCGCCTTGCTCTTGCCGAAGGACAGCGCTTTGTTGCCGCCGCTCTGCATCTGGCGGATCATGATGAACCACAGTGCGCCCAGCAGGACAAAGGGCAGCAGGTTGAGGATCCAGGAGGGCCAGCCTGACGACTGCGGGTCCTTCACTGTGATGTTGACCTTCTTGTCCTGAAGGATCTTGTACATGTCCGGATAGTTCGCCGGAACCGTGGTATGAAACGCGCCCTTGTCACTTAGTTTGCCGCGCACTTCCTGGCCGATCATGGTCACTTCGGCGACCTTGCCCTGGTCTACGTCGGCGAGGAACTGCGAGAAGTTGATTTCGGCTTCCTTGGCGCCCGAGCTACCGGCCTTGACGACCTGCCACAGCAGAACGCCCGACAACACGATAACCAGCCAGAAGACGACTGTTTTAACCGTCGAATTCACTGAAAACTCCTGTGTAACGGGACAGACACAAATCCGCGTCTAGCGATTTAGATGCCGCCCCCAGGCGCCGGATTTACAAATTCGGCGCATCCTTGATTGTAACCCGTGCCTAAACGGAACGGCGCGAAAGACTTAACAAAAATCTGGGGGCTGTCAGGACCCAGCTGTCAGCTTGTACCTCTTAGCTTCTAGCCATTACTTTGGCCGGAGCAAGAACGCAGACCTTTACAGCTTTGTAAAAAATCCGCCGCTACCCGATTATCTCAATCCTGATCGCGTCGCCGCTACCCTTCCAGACGAAAGCACTCGCCACCGGAAATCCCCGCACCCAAATGACTTGGGAGCCGCACACCACCAACGGCCAAGTGGAACGCTGTTCAGCCGGAATATTTCGCTCAGAGAACAGCCGTTTCAGCTTCTCTTCCGACCCGCTGTGCAACGGATGGAAACGATCGCCCGGGCGCCAATTACGCACGACTAACTTGGGACCGACCAGTCTGGCGCTGAGCAAGCCATCGGGCGAGCCAGCCTCCCCGGCAAACTCCTGCCGCACAGGAACCGCGCGCATCGTAAGCCCGAGCTCTGCGATACTGACCTCGCCCGGAATTGGCAGAGTGTACTCGTAGTCGGTGCCGGAGCGCGCCGGCTGCGGCGGACGGAGTTCGAGACGCTCGTCGCTACGCGACGCCAGCCACCCGCCGGGAAGCTCCGCCTTCGGCTGTTCGCCGGCCGCGCAGCTCAGGAGCCTTTCCACGTGCGCGAAGTCCAACGTCAGGTCCGCGGTCTCGGCGAATCGCCGAAGCACCCTGCGTTGTAGCGCCAGCGGCAGGGCCCGGAAGTTCACCAAACTGAGGCAATACTGTGCCCTTGGTGGACCCGTTACGTCTTCACGCTTGGCGAGGAAAAGTGACGTTCGGGCAGTGCGGGCCTTCAGGCCCGCGTCCCAGGCATATGTTGCTGAGAAAGCCTTGGTGGACTGACGCGCCTCCAGTTCCTCTTTCACCCGTTCCTGCCAATACTCCTCCTCCGCTCGCGACAGCTCGGCCAAGTCACTCAGCACCTGCCGGAGGTTTGGGTTGTATTCCCGCTCCAGCAACGGAAGCAATTCGTGGCGTACTCGGTTGCGCGCGAAGCGGTGATCAAGGTTGCTCTCATCCTCGCACCAAGCCTGGCCGAGAACAGTGAGGTACTGCTCGACCTCATCGCGCGTCACCTCCAGCAACGGACGAACAATGCGGACTTGCCGCTCCCTGCTCCGGAGCATCTCTGGATAAATTCCCGCCAACCCTCTAGTGCCTGCGCCACGCAGAAACTTCAGCAGCACGGTTTCGGCCTGGTCGTCGAGAGTGTGCGCGGTTGCGACCGCGTCGAACCTTTGCTCATCGGCGAGTCGACCGAACCACTCATAGCGCAGCTTACGTCCTGCAGCCTCGATGCTCACCTTGCTGGAGGCGGCGTAGCCGCGCACATCGCCGCTCCCGGCGAAAAACTCCAATCCGTGCTGTCGTGCCAACTCGGCAACGAAGGCCTCGTCGGACTCCGACGCCTCGGCGCGCAGTCCGTGATTGAAGTGCGCAACGAAGAGGACGACGCCCAGTTCGGCACGAAGCTCGAGCAGGATTCGCAATAGCGCTACTGAATCCGCGCCGCCTGACACGGCCACACACACGCGGTCGCCCGCGCGCATCAGCCGCCGCTCGCGAATGTAGCGAAGCACTTTCTCGCGCACCGGATGATGGTAATGCAGCGCCTGAGATTTCAGCTATCGATCGTCAAATAAGAACATTTCTAGTGCATTTCGACTATTGTGCAGCGTTCCTCTCGCGCATAAATTCCTTCGCTTTGCTGGCCAGTTTTTTGGGGTGGCTGCTCCTGCAGGGCGGCGAAATTCTTCATCACATCGAAGTTTGAATTCTTGTGCGGAGTCGGTTCACGCTATGACGAGACGGATTCTTGTATCTCTTGCGGCCTTGCTCTGGACAGCTTCAGCTCTTGGCCAGGACTTAGGTACGGCCACTCTCAGCGGCGATGTCAGCGATCCTCAAGGTGCAGCGCTGGCGGGCGCGGAGGTGCAGGCGCGCAATACGGCGACGTTAGTTGAACGCGCCACAACCACCAACAAAGACGGGATCTCTCTTTCGCTTTCCCCACCCTGAAGGGGGCTATCACCTTGCGTCGCGCGGGGAGCGACTGGAGGGTTCGTGTCTAGATGTTGTGAACTGCGAGCATCTGGAATATGACCTCTGCAGGCTGGATGACAGCGCCTTGGCTGAATGCTGACGGCTGATGGCTGCCTCACGGCCTCGTGTCCGGCACCGTAATCGCGCGGAACATGCGGGGCAGCGCTTCCGCGACAATCATGGCCACGACGATCAGCGCGCCGCCGACAGCCTGCCGCGCCGACATCGACTCCTTCAGCCAGACCACGCTGAGCACCGCCGCCACCACCGGCTCCAGGCTGAACAGCACCGCCGACTCCGTCGGGCCGAGTCGCGTCTGTGCGGTCGCCTGTCCCCAGAAGGCGAAGACCGTGGACCCGAGCGCCAGATAGAGCGCCGCGCCCGCCACCGGCCAGTGCGACAGCGCCGTGAAGGCATTCTGAAACCCGTACGGCGATGGGCAGAAACGCAGTGACCCCAACCGACACCACGCCGCAGATCATCACCTGCGAGCCCGCCAGCAGCCACGCCTCGGAGCGGCGGGTGAATGCGCCCATCATCACAATGTGGATGCCACACAGGATGGCGCACAGCAGTATCTCGATGTCGCCGCGGTTCCAGCCGCTCCACCATGCGCCATGCAGATGCACCAGCAGATACATCCCGTACGCTGCGATCAGGGCGCCTACGCCGAGGCCAGCTTCACCCGTTGCCCGATAACCACGGCGATCAGTGGCGTAAACAGCACATAGAGTCCGGTGATGAAGCCGGCCTTGGCAGTGCTGGTGAAGCGCATGCCGTCGGTCTGAAGCCAGAAGACAACCACCAGCACCGCGCCGAGCCAGATGCCATCCACCACGCCACGCCGCGTGATGGCGATTCCTTTGGCGCGAATGATGAGCGAACATCACCAGGCCAGCAACAGGGAAGCGCAGCCCCATCAGCGCGCCCACCGAGAGACCGCCCTCGAGCACGATGTGCGTCATGGGAAAGCCGAAGCCCCATATCGTCGCCACCAGCGCGATGACGAGCACAGCGGTGCGGTGGGAGATGACGGGTTGGGAACGATCACCGTGCATGGGCAGAAAACGGAGGGCGCTGATTCATCCTATAGCTCTGGACGTTACCAGGTTGCAACCGGCGACTACGGACCCTGAATGTTTTCCTGTGCCCGCACGAACGCGTAATCACTGACGTGGATCGCGCCCTGGAAGGGACGATGAATCTCGGCGATGGCGACCAGCGCCAGCGAGATCAGCAAGGAGAAGGCAAATACCTGAAGCGCATGGAGTGTGCTGTTGGCCGAACCAAATAGACAGGAGGAGGCTATGGTTACAGCGCCTCCGACGATGAGCACACACCAGAGGACCGTGGGAAGCCGGGACGTGCTCTGCAGTATGCGGGTACGACGATGCTCAGTGAGGGCGCTGAGTTCATACAGCGCATGGTCTTCGGCGGTGATCTCGGTTGGTGAAGCCGCTTTGACCGACATCAGGGTGTCCCACATGTCCTGATTGATCTTCACCGATCGAGTGGGCACCTGGTCGGCAAGCATTTCCGGCCAGTCTTGCTTGATGACTGCGTCGGCATAGCGGCGCGTCCGCTCCTGGAGTTGCACGCGTTGTTGATCTGGCAAGCCGTCCGCCAGGCGATAGACATTCACCAAGGCATTGGCTTCGAGATCTACGTTGGACTCCGCCGCGCCGAAATTCGTCCAAACCGCATAGAGCATGAACCCTAGGATGACTGCGTAGGTGGTTCCCAGAACGCTGAGCTGCCACCCGATCTGATCATTGTGTTCACGACGCCTTTCCCACGGCCAGATCCAATTCAGCACCGCCATAAAAAGCAGGGAGGCGAGAACTGCGAGAATGGGAACCAGGATGCTCTGCCAAGTGGACAACATAGGTGATGATGTTCTCCCGAAACTTTCAAGCGTACAAGATTTTCAGCAGGTTGTTACGGCCAAATCGGTGGCACGTTCTTACGCGTGAAGGGACTCACGCCGATGAAAACGATTAACCTTGGTTTGAGTGGCCGATCCAGTCCAGTTCCTTGGGCAGAAATCGCCGAGGGTGCCCCAGGTCTCGCGGTTTTCGAGACCAGGGATGTGCGACAACCTGCCCTCATCGTCTCGGATTATACGGTTTCTGTACTGATGAAGAAACTTGGACGGAGTCATCTCTAGAGCACGCCCGGGATGAGTCCTACAACGTAGGACTCTTACTCTCGATCAGCCCCTTCACCCGCTCCACGAACGCCTCCGCCTTCACCGAGCCTTCGGCCCTTCTCCTGCCCGCGGACGCGCACGTTGACCTCGCCGGCTTCCATCTCCTTGTCGCCGACGACGAGTTGGAATGGCACCTTCTGCATGGCGTGCTCGCGGATCTTGGCGTTCATCTTCTCGTTGCGCACGTCAACGTGCACGCGAACGCCGGCGGCCTTCAACTTCTCGCCGACTTCGTTCGCGTAGGCGTGGTGCTTCTCGCCGATCGGCACCACGACCACCTGCACCGGCGACAGCCACACGGGGAACGCGCCAGCGTAGTGCTCGATGAGCACGCCGAAGAAGCGCTCGATTGAGCCGTAGAGCGCGCGGTGCACCATCAGCGGCTGGTGGCGCTTGCCGTCTTCGCCGACGTACTCCAGGCCGAAGCGCTCGGGCAGGGTGAAGTCGAACTGCACGGTCGAGAGCTGCCACAGGCGGCCGATGGCGTCCACCAGCTTGATGTCGATCTTGGGGCCGTAGAATGCGGCCTCGCCGGGGATCAGCTTGTAGTCGATGTTGCGCCGCTTCAGCGCCTGCTCCAGCGAGCGCTGCGCCAGCTCCCACTGGTCGTCGCGGCCGGCATAGGTCGTGCGATCGTTCGGGTCCCACGTCGAAAGCTCCACCTGGATACTGGTCGAAGCCGTAGGTCTTCAGCACGGCCAGCGCGAAATCGATGCAGCCGACGACCTCGTCCTCGATCTGCTCGGGCGTGCAGAAGATGTGCGCGTCGTCCTGGGTGAAGCCGCGCACGCGCAGCAGGCCATGCATCACGCCGGAGCGCTCGTAGCGATAGACGGTGCCCAGCTCGCCCAGGCGCACCGGCAGATCGCGATACGACTTCAGGCTGTCGCGATAGATCAGAATGTGGAACGGACAGTTCATCGGCTTCATGCGATAGTCGGCGTCGTCCAGTTCCATCGGGGTGAACATGTTCTGCGCGTAGTAGCCTTCGTGGCCGCTGGTCTTCCACAGATCCACGCGCGCGACGTGCGGCGTGTACACCAGCGAGTAGCCGCGCTTGAGGTACTCGTCGCGCATCCAGTCTTCCATCTCCTTGCGCATGAGGCCGCCCTTGGGATGCCAGAAGATCAGTCCCGGCCCGGCCAGCTCCTGGATGGAAAACAGGTCGAGCTGCTTGCCCAGCACGCGATGGTCGCGCTTCTTCGCTTCCTCGATTTTGTGCAGATACTCGTCGAGGTCCTTCTTGGAGAAGAACGACGTGCCGTAGATGCGCTGCAGTTGCGGATTCTTCTCGTCGCCCAGCCAGTACGCGCCCGCGATGTTGAGCAGCTTGAACGCCTTGATGCGTCCGGTGGACGGGATGTGCGGCCCGCGGCAGAAGTCGGTGAACTTGCCGGTCTTGTAGATGGAGATCTTCTCGTCGGGCGCGGTGAACTGCTCGATGAAGTGGCACTTCATGAAGTCGCCTTCCGACTTGAAGCGCTCCAGTCCCTCGGTGCGCGGCAGAAACTCGCGCGCGTACGGCAGGTCCTGCTTCACCAGCTCCTGCATCTTCTTCTCGATGGCCTCCAGGTCCTCGGGCGTGAACGGCTTCTCGCGATAGAAGTCGTAGAAGAAGCCGCTCTCGGTCGCCGGACCGTGACCAAGCTTGGTCTCGGGAAAGAGTTCCAGCACCGCCGCGGCCATCAGGTGCGCGGACGAGTGGCGATAAACTTCCAGCGCTTCGGGATCGCGGTCGGTAAGCAGGCGCAGTTCGACGTCCTGCTCCAGCGGGCGCGTGAGGTCGATCAGTTGCGCGTTGTTCTTCGCGGGCTCGGCTGCCGGCGTAGCGGCGACCTCGCCGGCCGGCTGGTGTCCGTTGCCGCCGCTGCCATTGCGGTCGAAGCCAGCGGCTTGATTTGCGCGGCCAGCGCTGCGTCTGCCAGACGCGGGCTGATGCCTCTTGGCGATATCGAGTGCGGAGGTCCCGCGCGGCACGTCTTTGACGCTGCCGTCGGGTAGTTTCACATGAATATTTTCAGCCATGATGATGACACCTGTATGCAGCTTTCACGTTTGAAAGGCGGCTTAGCCGTGCCGTAAGTGCAAAATACACCGGGCTTGAGCCCCTGAAGGATCTCTGTTTCTAAAGACTGGCTTGACGAGATCGCATCAGCAGACTTTTGAGTTTATCGGAGGCAAGAAGCCGAGGGCAATTACGGACCCATCCGGCCTCGCGCAGAACTTACAGGGATGTTCGTTGCGCGGTGAGCGCGCACTTCCAGCACCAGCGCGCCGAGGAAGGCGGCTGCGCCGATGACGATGGCGGCGGGAATGGCGACGTGCTTGTAGGCGTTGGTCATATCAACCTGTGCACCTCTTATGATGCCATAAATCACAGTGCCGACGATACCGCAAAACAGCCCCGCGCCCATGCCGGCGGCGGTGAACAGCAGCGTGGTAAACAGCACCCGCACCGTCGAGGTGAAGACGATGGAGATGGTGCTGCGCTGCTTGCCCGGTGCCATGGCGGTGCTGTACATCACTTCTTAGGGTACACCAGCGCCAGCAGTCCGGTCAGCGGCCCTCCTGTTGCCCGTGCGTTACAATCAACCTTCATGTCTTCGACCTCCCAGGCCGTCACCCGAACTCCCGCCGAAGTGGTGCGCATGGCGCCCGTGTCGCAGGCGGCCAACGGCATCTGCTACTCGGTCATGGGAGAGATCACGACCGCGGTCGCCGACCTGGAGCGCATGGTCAACGCCGTGCCTCGCACCATCGCCGCGGCGCTCAACCGCAAGGCCTACTACTTCGTCCCGCTCACGCTGAACATGGGCGACGACACCATGATCGCCGACCGCTACGACGTGCAGCTCTCCGACAGCGCCGTCTGCCATCGCAACCAGACGCTGGGCGATTCGCAGTGCGTCTTCATCTCGACCCGCCTGATGGAAGACAGCTTCGCCATCGCCTTCGAGTTCTTCATCAACGTGGGACACAACTTCGTGGAGCGCGTCGGCGTTTCGCAGGAGTTCGCCGACCTGGTGTGGAAGCAGGTGGACGAGAAGGCCCGCGGCGAGACCTCGCTTGACGCCTACGAGCTGCGCAAAGTCGCAACCACCGCTGGACCTGAGGCCGAGAAAGCCAAGCACGAGTACCTGCTGGCTGCCTTCGCCGATGCCATCGCCGTGTACACGCTGTCGCTGTATCTCGATGTGGACTATCAGGACCTGCGCGAGCGCGATTATCCTCTGCTGGCTCCCAACGCACTGGCCGAGCGTCTGCGCAAGATCAACGAACTCTTCCCCGCCAATCCTGGATTCGAGTTTGCCGTGTATCACCGGAGAAGGCAGTAGGAGGCTGTCAGCTGTTCAGCTCTCGCCCGTCAGCACTCAGCATTCAGCATTCAGCCGCTCAGCACGCAGTCGTCACGGTGTCATCCTGAGCACAGCATTCGCATCCGTCAGGCTAACGCGAAGCCGGATATTCCCGTGTTCGCTGAATGACTGAGTACTGAATGCTGAGTGCTTCTACAGCACCATCGTCCGCCCGTCTCTCGCATCCTATACAATCGAGCTTCGACCATGAACCGGATGATCCTTGCCAACCTGGTACACCGCCCGTTTCGCACCATCATCAGCGTGGTCGCGGTGGCGGTTGAGGTCACACTCATTCTCCTCATCGTTGGCATCATGCTCGGTATGCTGAACGACAGCAAGACCCGCCAGGCCGGCATTGGCGCCGACATCATGGTGCAGCCGCCGGGTTCGTCGCTGCTGATGGGCGTGAGCGGCGCGCCGGTCTCGGTGAAGGTTGCCGACAAACTGCGCAAGCTGCCGCACGTGGTTGCGGTGGCTCCGGTGGTCACCCAAATCACGACGGCGGGCACTGTCGAGGTCCTCGACGGCATCGATCTGCCATCGTTCGACGCCGTGAGCGGAGGCTTCCACTACCTTTCCGGCGGCCCGTTCGAGGAGCCGTACGACATGATCATCGACGATCTCGAGGCCGGGTCGAAACACCGCAAGGTCGGCGACACGGTTGAGACGCTCAATCATCAGTTCCGCATCTGCGGCATCGTCGAGCACGGCAAGGGCGCGCGCAAGTTCGTCCCCATCGCGACCCTGCAGGACCTGATTGGCGCGCTCGGCAAGGCATCCATCTTCTACGTCAAGCTCGACGATCCCAACAACGCCGACGAAGTTGTCCGCATGATCAAGAACATCCCCGGCATGCAGCAGTACGGGGTGCACTCGCTGAAGGAATACCTCAGCCTGATGACTTCGGCCAGCATTCCCGGCCTCACCACCGTCATCAATGTGGTCATCGGCATCGCCATGATCATCGGCTTCATCGTCATCTTCCAGGCGATGTACGCCGCGGTGATGGAGCGCACGCGCGAGATCGGCATCCTGAAATCGCTGGGCGCCGGCAAGCTCTACATCGTGAACGTGGTGCTGCGGGAAACACTGCTGATCGCGATCGGCGGAGTGATTCTGGGGATCGCCATCAGCTACGCCGCCAGAGTGGGCTTGCGGACGAAGTTCCAGACGCTGCCTGTGCTGATCACCTCTGCTTGGCTGGTGAAGGCCGCAATCATTGCGCTCATCGGCTCGCTGCTGGGTGCGCTCTATCCCGCCATGAAGGCCGCGCAGAAAGACCCCATCGACGCGCTGGCGTACGAATAGTCAACCTACTCGGCTGGCGATCTGGATACTAACGCCTGCAGTAGTGGGTGCGTTACACGCAGACTCTGGAATCCGCGCGGGCAAGCGTTCAATGTTCTCGCGCCCAGTTGGGGAAAACTCAGATCCGCATCGGCATGACCACGTAGCGGTACTTGAAGCCTTCATCGCTGGCGTCGTCAGGGCGCATCTGGCCGGCGGACTGGGCGTCCTTGAACTCCAGGCGAACCTCGCCGCCATTCGACGCCTTCAGAAAGTCGAGGAGGTATTCGGAGTTGAAGCCGATGGTCATTGCGTCGGCGGTGTACGCGGTCTCGATCGAATCTTCCGACTCGCCGGCATCGGTGGACGATGAGGAAATCTTTAGTTCATTCTTATCGAGCTTCATGCGAATCGCCCGCGAGCGCTCGTCCGCAAACTGCGCCACCCGCTGGATGGCTGTGTTGAGATCGGCGCCATGCACGGTGACCGACTTGGTGGTTTCGCGCGGCAGCACAGCTTCGTAGTTAGGGAATTGACCGGTCAGTTGGCGGGAAGTCAATAGCCGTTCGCCGATGCGGAAAAAGAGCGTTGAATCGTCTTTCGCAAACTCAACTTCGGCCACGTCGCTATTTTGCAGCAGCGAGTAAATCTCGCTCATCGCTTTCTTGGGGATGAGCGTCTTGTTTTCCCCGCTGACCTCAAAATGTTCGCCCTGTTTCTCGATATGCGCCAGGCGATGGCCGTCGGTGGCCACCATGGTGAGGGACTCCGCCTTCAGCACCATCAGGCCGCCGTTCAGGGTATAGCGCGATTCCTCGCTGGAGATGGCGAAGATGGTCCGCCCGATCATGCTGCGCAGCGTCTGCGCCGGAATCTTGATACTGCCTGCTGCCGGGAAGGTCGGCAATCCGGGAAAATTCGAACGCGCCATGCCGACCATCTTGGTATTGGACCGGCCAGAGCGAATGTTCACCCAATGGTTCTCCAGCAACTTGATGGAGATGTCGCCATCGGGCAGCAGTTTCACGTAGTCGTAGAGTTTTCGGGCAGGAATAGTGCAGGCGCCTTCGCGCTTCACCTTGGCTGGACAAGAGGTGCGTAAGCTGAGATCGAGATCGGTGGCGGTGATAGTCAACCGGTCGTTCGCAGCTTCGAATAGAAAGTTGGAGAGGATGGGGATCGTGGTCTTGCGTTCGACCACTCCTTGCGTGGCAGTCAGTTCTTTAAGTAGTTCGAACTTGCTGACACTAATTTCCATCGCCGTGCCCTGGGCGACTCCGGTTTCGGCAGCCATAACATTGCACCTCGGCAGGTCCCTTGCCTGACCTTGTATTACTGCTTCACCTTATACCAAATAAAAAACATATAAAACCAGTAGTAACAGCAGGCACACTGGAAAAGTGGAAATTTTGGGAGAAACCGCCTAAAACGGCGATTGACACGACTCATCTACTGTACAAATCGTCCCGCCGGGCCTGCGGGTCTGTGTGCTCAACCGGGTCTGACTCAAAGTTCCATCCGCATGTTCCACTGAATCCACAATCGGTTCACAGGCAGGCCGGAGAAAACTGTCGCCTAACGTGAAAAACCGCGCAATTTGCGCGGTTCAGGCACCCAAAGTCTCTGTGAGTTTATTGAGCACCCTGTTTAAATCCTTGTCGTTCTTGCGCTGCTGTTCGATCTTGTCGACCGAATGCAGGACCGTGGTGTGGTGCTTCCCGCCGAATTGCCGCCCAATCTCCGGTAGCGACGCGTCGGTCAGGTGCTTGGCCAGGTACATCGCGATCTGGCGCGGAAACACGATGACCCGAGAGTTGTTCTTGGACTTGATCTCTGCCGTCCGCAGACCGAACTGCTCCGATACCGCCTTCTGGATCGACTCGATAGAGATCTTGCGGATCTGCGAATCGATTAGGTTCTTCAGGACTTCCTGCGTGGTCTGCAGGTTGATCTCCCCGCCAGTGAGCGACGCATACGCCGTAACCCGGATCAGCGCCCCTTCCAACTCACGCACATTGCTGCGAATGTTCGACGCGATGAACAGCGCCACCTCCGTGGGCAGCATCACCCGGTCGGTCTCGGCCTTCTTCTGCAGGATGGCGACCTTCGTCTCCAAATCGGGCGGCTGAATGTCGGCAATCAGGCCCCATTCGAAGCGGCTGCGCAGGCGGTCTTCAATCTCCGCCAGTTCCTTGGGAGGGCGGTCGCTGGCAATCACGATCTGGCGCATGCACTCGTGCAACGCGTTGAAAGTGTGGAAGAACTCTTCCTGGGTGCGCTCCTTGTTCACCAGGAACTGGATATCGTCCACCAGCAGGACATCCATATTGCGATACTTGTCGCGGAATCCGGTCATCTTGCTGTAGCGCAGCGCGTTAATCATATCGTTGGTAAAACGCTCGCTGGAGACGTAGCAGATGGATTTCTCCGGCTGGCGCTTCTTGATTTCGTGCCCGATGGCCTGCATCAGGTGGGTCTTGCCCATGCCGACCCCGCCGTACAGGAAGAGCGGGTTATACGCTTTGGAGGGGCGCTCGCCGACGGCACGCGCGGCCGCATGGGCGAATTGATTACCCGAGCCGATCACGAAATCGTCGAAGGTGTACTTGGGATTGAGCTGGGCGGCACCATCCCAATCGAAGCGCTGTTGCTGGGCGGGAGTGGCCACGGTCTTCTCCACAGAAGAAGTAGGTTCGCTGTGCGCTCCCTCAGCCCGAATGATGGCTTTGCCCTTAGGCGGCTCGTCTTCGGTGACAAACTCGACGTCCAGAAACTCCAGACCAAGATTTTCCATGGCTTCGCTGATCAAGTCGCCGTAGCGTTCGCCAATGTGGCAGAACTCGGCATTGGGTACGCGCACGAATAGGACCGCGCCTTGCGCGTGATCATAGCGAGTCGGCTTGAGCCAGGTCTCGTAGGAATTTCGGTTGACCTTTTTTTCCAGCGCGTCGAGAACGCGCACCCACGGATTGGCAGATGCTCCACCAAAAGAAGACATAAAAAAGTAGTCCAGAGGCACTGAATGCCTCTTTGGCAAAATCGATTTAAAGGGAAACGGAACCGAGCACAGAGCCACAGACCGGCAAACACTTCAACAGGACATCTTCAAGTCGCAAACCCGAACATTGCGGTGATCAGCAGCAATTGCACCTACGTTCGTGCAGTCGGTTTTCTTTGTGGCTGCATGGGATACTAGCACGAAAAAAAAAGTGTGCCAGACAAATCTTGCGGTTCAATTTTCATTTTTTCGCGAGTGATTGATTTCGGGAAAGTTACTGCGAAAAACTTTTTTTTGCGAGTGCCGCAAACACGGTGCAGCTTCGCTAGCGCAAGTGTCGGTGCCATCGCGGAATCGCACCAACAGGCGATTCGGGGAGCACTTTAGAGTGCATCATTGGAACGCAGGACGAAGTTTCGGAAATCATCCAGGAGAATGGGGCCAGCAGATTCGACGGTTGCTCCTCAATGATCTCAGTTCCGCTCGCCGTTGGGGCCAGAGATGCGCTCACATCCACGAATCCCCCGTTTGCCAGCCAGCCCCGCCGACCGTTATACTTGGAGTTTGCTCTGTTCAATTTTTAGCTAGTGAGGAGCGCAGTTTTCGCATGCCCAAGCGCACATTCCAACCCAACCGTCGTCACCGCTCGAAGACGCACGGATTTCGTTCTCGCATGAAGACCAAGAGCGGTAGGGCGGTGCTGTCGCGCCGTCGGGCCAAGGGGCGCAAGCGCGTCTCTGTCAGCCCTGGCTTCCGCGATTAGTTCCCGAGGACCCGAAATCTGCGTTTATCGCGACTTTTCCACTGAAGTAGCAGGGAGTCGTCGCAAGACTCGGCCGCAGCACGAACAAGAAACCGGCGGGTCAGCGCCGAGCGCTTAATGTGACCTCCGCCGCCAGCAGCAAGTTTCCAAAATCGAGGCGTCTGCTGAAACACGCGGATTTTCAGCGGGTGTACCAGAGCGGCCGCCGGCAGTTTACGGGAAACATGACTGTGTTTTTTCTGCGGCGCGGTAGCGGCCCCGGCGTGATGGAGACGGGCAATACGCCCCGTGTGGGCTTCACCGTGGGCAAGGTGCTGGGTGGATCGGTGGAGCGTAACCGCATCAAGCGGCGG
Organism: uncultured Acidobacteriaceae bacterium; assembly: GCA_963840905.1. Taxonomy (GTDB): domain Bacteria; phylum Acidobacteriota; class Terriglobia; order Terriglobales; family Acidobacteriaceae; genus Bog-257. The sequence continues at coordinate 367,938 of CAWJAO010000002.1, read as the reverse complement.
ATGCGCGAAGCGGTACGGCTTTCGTCCCAAGCCTGCGAGGGCCCCGTAGATGTTGTCTTCAATCCGCGAAAGAGTGTCAGCAAAGTGCCTTTCGCCGAACTGGTAAACGAAGTGACGCGCGCCCTGCGGCTGGCCGCACAACGCGCCCGGACAGGGGAACAAAAGTGAAGCAGGCGGTGCAATTCGTATTGCGGTGCTACCAGCGGGTCATCTCACCCATGCTGCCGCATGCCTGCCGCTTTGTGCCTACCTGCTCGCAATATGCGATTGAGGCCGTGGAGTGCCACGGTGTGGTTCGGGGAAGCGCGCTGGCCGCCGCACGGCTGCTGCGCTGCCATCCCTTCGCGCATGCGGGCTTCGACCCCGTGCCGCTGGCGGTGGCGAAACCAGGGTACAGGCCCCCGGCGGCAGCGCCGGCCAGTCCTCGCCCCGTGAACGGAACTTAAACTTGGCCGAGTATAAAAATCCCCAGCAAGAGCCGGGCGGCGATCGCCGCATGTTGATGGTCTTCGCCGTCACCTTTGCCCTAATCATCATCAGCCAGATTTTTCTCTTCAAAGACCGCGCTAAGCAGGCACCGAAGACCACTTCGGTTGAATCCGCGCAGACCAGTGCACCGGCGGCTCAATCCCAATCCGCGACCGCGGGTGCGACAACGGAGACTGTCTCCCAGGGAAAGGCCCCGACCGCTGCAAATCCGGCCGGCAAGTCTGCAGTCACCAAGTCGGCCAGCAGTGAAGTCGAAACCGTCGTCGAGAACGACATGTTTCGCATCGTTTTTACCAACCATGGCGCGCAGGCGAAGTCGTGGGTGCTGAAGAAATACAAGGACGACGACGGACATCCGCTCGATCTGGTGAACCCCCTGGGCGTGAAGTTCGGCCTTCCTCTCGGCTTGTACACCTACGACGAGAACCTGCGGAACCAGGTTAATTCGGCCCTCTACGTGGGCAGCGCCAGCGGCCAGATCGCCGCTCCCGGAGAGCTGACTTACGAGTACGCACAAGGAAACGTCACGGTCCGTAAGACCTTCCAGTTCGCCGATACGTATGTAATTTCGATCGAAACTGAAGTCACACAGGATGGCAAGGCGGTGCAGGCGTATCCGATGTGGCCGGCGGCCTTCGGCGATCAGAGCACCGGGCCTTCCTACGCTTCCGCGAAGATCGAATACATGGCCAACGGCAAGGTGGAGCGGCTGGCCCCCAAGAAGGTCAGCAGCGGCAATACCTTGCGAGGACCCTTTAATTGGGCCGGCCCGCAGGACCAGTATTTCGCGGCCATTTTTCTGCCGGACAATCCCGACAGCGCCGCCATGGTCACACTGCACAATTCCATCGCCGTACCCAAGGATCCGAAGAACCCCGATCCCAACAACGTGAACCGCTATGACGTGCTCGGCGCAGCGGTAGGCGACCCCGACGGGGTCACGCGGGAGCGGCTGTTCGTGGGCCCCAAGGCGATCCATGTTCTGGAGTCAGTGCGCTCCAACACCGCACCCGGGCAAATGAATGGCCCCGATCTCCGCGATGTGGTGGACTTCGGTTTCTTCAGCCTCATTGCCCGCCCGCTCTTCCTGTGGCTGCTTTGGACCCACGAGCACATGGTCAGCAACTGGGGCGTGGCCATCATCATCCTTACCCTGGTCATCAACCTGGTTCTGCTGCCGTTGCGCATCACCAGCATGAAGTCGGCGCTGAAGATGCAGAAGCTGCAGCCCCAGATGAAGGCCATCCAGGAAAAATATAAGAAGTACCCGCTGCGCGATCCGCGACGTCAGGAAATGAACGTCGAGATCGGAGAGTTGTACAAACGCGAGGGTGCGAACCCCGCGGGCGGATGCGTGCCGCTGGTGATCCAGATGCCGTTCCTGTTCGCGTTCTACGCCATGCTGGGAGTCGGGATCGAGCTGCGCCAGGCGCCGTTCCTCTGGCTGCACGATCTGTCTTCGCCTGACAAGCTGTTCATCCTGCCGGTCTTGATTGTGATCACGACCTATCTGGTACAGAAGATGACGCCCAACGCCGGCATCGATCCCAAGCAGCAGCAAATGATGACGCTGATGATGCCGCTGATGATCGGCTTCTTCAGCTATACCATGGCTGCGGGCCTGAGCGTGTACTGGACGGTGGGGAACTTGATCGCTATCGCCCAGCAGTACATCATGAACCGTACCGGCCTGGGCCGGGAGATGCGCGCCGAAATGGAAAAGCGCGCCCGCAAGGCGAGTAAGTAGGCTACATGCCGATTCACGACAAAATCGCGGCCGCCAAGAAGATCAGCGCACTGCTGAACGCCATCATCGCCAACGGCGACTTCCATCTCCGCTACAGGATCACCGTTGATCCCCAGGTCGGCAGTGACCGTGAGTGGGAGCGTCCCGAAATCCTGGTGGAGATTTCCGGCGCCGACAGCCCGCTGGTGCTGGAGAACGGCGCGGAGCTGCTGCGCGCCTTTGAGCATGTGTCGCTCGAGATGTTGCGCCTCGCTCCCGACGAGCATGAGAAAGTCAATTTCGACTGCCAGAATTTCCGCTCCGCCCGGCTGCAGGAGCTCCGGTTGGCCGCGGACGTGGCGGCTGAACGGGTGCGTAAGACCGGCTTGCCCTATGCTTTCGCGCCGATGTCGTCGCGCGAGCGCCGCATCTTGCATTTGGCCCTGCGCGATTTCGACGACCTGCGTACCGATAGCGATGGCGAGGCCCTACAGCGCCACGTAGTGGTCTATCCCAAGGACTACCAGGGCAAACCGCCTGCGCCTCCAGTGTCAAGGCGAAGATAGATTTCACCACGGAGGCACGGAGCGGACTGAGTGAATTCGCTCCTCTGTTCGACTCTTTGCCAATGCGCTTCCCAGTCGACGCATGCGCGCGTTCCGAGTTTGCTCGTGTCCGGATCGCAATCCCATAGAAATGGCATTTGATCTGAGTCCGAGAACCGATCGGGGAGCCACCATTCCTCTCTTTGCAGGTCCTCCGATCTTAGTTTTCTTCCGTGCGCACCGTCTCCTCAGGGGTGAACTGGCTTCCGCCCCGCTACAATCGTTCGGTGCATCTCGATGACACCATCGTCGCCATCGCCACTCCTCCCGGACGTGGCGGTATCGGCGTGGTGCGTCTCTCCGGCGCCGAGGCGCGTGCCGTCGCAGCTCCGATGTTGCGCTTGGCGCATGACCTTGAGCCCGGTCGCGCTCACTTCGGTGAGCTGATCGAGCCCTCCACCGGCGAGCGCATCGACGAAGTTGTAGTCACCTTCTTTGCCAAGCCGCACTCCTATACCACCGACGATGTGGTCGAAATCTCTTGCCATGGCTCACCGGTGGTGCTCCGTCATGTTGTGGAGATGGCAATGGCGCAAGGTGCGCGCCTGGCTGAGCCGGGCGAGTTCACCATGCGCGCATTCCTCAACAGCCGCATTGATCTGACACAGGCCGAAGCGGTGCGCGATCTGATCGAGTCGCAAACCCTGTATCAGGCGCAGGTCGCCGCCCGACAACTCGAAGGCGCCTTGTCGAAGCGACTGCAGCCGGCCAAGCAGAAGCTGGTGGAGCTGATCGCCATCATGGAAGCGGGTGTGGACTTCGCCGAAGACGATGTCGCGGTGATTCCCGATGTCCAGATCCTGTCACGCATGGCCGCGATTCGCCGCGCCGTTGGACGAACTGTTGGCCAGCTTCGCGTTTGGAAAAGTTGTGCATGAAGGACTGACGCTGGCGATCGTGGGGCGTCCGAACGTCGGGAAGTCGAGCCTCTTTAATCGACTGGTTGAGCGTGAGCGCGCCATCGTTACCGCCACACCGGGTACCACTCGCGACCTGGTGACGCGAGACGGTCGCCATCGGAGGCATTCCAGTACGCCTGGTGGACACCGCCGGCATTCGCCTTGCGCTCGACGAAGCTGAAAGCATCGGAATTCGTAAGTCGAGGGAGGCGTTGGCCGAGGCGGATATGGTGCTGGTCGTCCTCGATGCCTCTCATCCCGCAAGCGACAGCGAAGCACGCGAGCGCGACGCCGAACTGATAAGCCTGGCTTCGCGGCGCCTGGCGGTGGTGGCGCGAAACAAGATCGACGTGACCAGATACCACCGCGCCTCTGCCCTCCCAGTTCAGCTTGCCAGTGGTTGAGACTTCCGCAATTACCGGCCAGGGTATCGCCGAATTGCGCAGCGAAATTCTGCGGCTTCTGGGCGGTGATTCCGGTGTACAGCAGGAGAGCGGCTTCCTTACTAACGCTCGCCAGCAGAAGCTGGTGCAGGACGCGATTGCCGCCCTCGACCAGGCGGCCGAGCGCCGTTCCGTTGAAAACTCCGCATGAGATGCTGCTGCTGGACCTCTACGGCGCGCTGCGCCCCCTCGACGACATCACCGGGGCCACCACCGCTGACGATATCCTGAACCTGATCTTCAGCTCGTTCTGCATCGGAAAATAACCCCAGGGCCAGCCGCCAGCCAAGGCTAGATTCCTGCTTGTTTCAATCGGGTGCGGTGTTGTAACGTCAACAGCCACAGGGGCGCAAAGGAGAAAGAATGTTCCCCAGGATATTTGCGCTTCTTGCGTTTACCTTCGCCCTGCTGATCGCCAGCGCCACCACGACGTCGGCTCAACTTCCAAACAACTCCCCGGCAGGGATGGCCGCCGGTGCGGCGGTTAACCTTCCGGCTGTTCAAGTCAACCACGTATTCATCGTCATGGAGGAAAACCACAGTTACACCGACGTCATCGGCAATCCAGCGATGCCGTACTTGAATAGTCTTGGCCTCCGCTTACTCGGTGGCCCAGGGATACTATGCAAACACCCATCCCTCCATCGGCAATTACTTCATGCTTACGACTGGGCAAATCATCACCAATGACGATGGCTACACTCAGACCGTGACCGTGGACAATGTGGTTCGCGAGCTACTTGCTGCCGGGAAAACCTGGAAGGAATATTCGGAAGCCCTGCCTCACCAGGGATATGACGGAGGCGACACCGGCGAGTATGCCGAGCGCCACAATCCTCTGTCATACATGTCCGACGTTCGCAATGATCCTACTCAAATGCAGAACCTGGTGCCATTTCCGCAACTCGCGACCGACATAGCCAATCACGCCCTACCCAACTACGGCTTTATTGTTCCCGACCTGCTGCACGACGCGCATGACGGGACCCTGGCCCAGGCCGATGCCTGGCTGCAAACCAACATCGCGCCCCTGCTGAGCAGCCCTGATTTCAACACGCCTGGCGGCGGGTTGTTGATCATCACCTTCGACGAGTCAGAGGATAGCGATACCGAGTTCGGCGGCGGGCACGTCTCATGGATTGCTATCGGTCCTAACGCCAATCCGGGATATCCACCGGTTGGCTCTCTTATCCCCGTGACTGTCTACCAGCATCAGAGCACCTGCCGGTTGATGCTGAAGTTGGCCGGGGTCACAGTCTTCCCAGGCGCCGCAGCCACGGCGCCCGACATGAACGAATTCATAGTGCAGAACTAGAGGGCTGGAAGTCTCCAGACAGTCTGCGGCCGCGGCTAGTGTGGCTCTGCGGCCGCAGACTGGTCTGGCGCGTTCGCGGCGGGACTGTTTTGCAGCATGAAAAGGGTACCGCCCGGCAGTTTCACGTCTGACTTGGAGGAGAACAGGTAGGACGTTCCATCCTTGTCGCGAACGATACGAAGGTCGGTGAGTGTAGGCGGCTTGACCCTGAATTCGTCTTGCGTGCTCGCGTCCGTCGGAGGCTTGGTCAAGGTTGACAGGCTGTTGTCGGATTGAGCGGCTACGCGACCGCTCATGCGGGCCGCCCGGCGCGAGTTGCTATTGTCCGGGATATCCCCGGCGCTGGTGCTGGCGTTCGGGTTCGGTTTCTGCACTAGCGTGATCTGCGATGAGATGAACGCATGCAGCGGAACGCTGTGCTGTTTCCATTCAGCTCTCTCCACCAGCAGAACGAGCCACGATGGCTTGTCTCCCTGACGCGGGGCGGCGCCCACAACCCGGCCGAACAACTTGCTCTGCGGGGGCATCACCAGTTGGGGAGCAATCAACACGGCTTCGAGGGTGGTGAATTCGACAGGATCGCCCCGATGAGCTTTGTCCGCCCGTACCGTCTTCGTGAGTTCTGCCGGGATGGACAAATTACCCGCCGGTTTGCTGACAGCAGGGTCTTGCTGCGCTTGAGCGAGCAACGCGGCCAACACCAACAGCGGTATGCACTCCATACGCATGCGACCGACATAATACGCCGAACCACCACAGTGGTTTGTCAAAGAATTGTCACCGGGGATGGATCGCACGGCAGACCTCGGTCCCGATCGAGAGTGGGGGATTGCTCAGGAGGCTGAATCCGCGGCTTCCTCCTCGCGCAGCGCCATTAGGTGTCGAGGCATATAATTCGGCCATCGCTGGAGGGTTGCCATGGCGCGCTTGAACGTTTACATCTTTCACTGTTCACGATGTGGCGAGCCCGCCTATTCGCTGCTAAAGGAAAGGACGCCGGGCGGCGCCGAATCCGGCGACACCATCTTCCCGACCATCGACCTCAAGGCCATTCGCGCTCAGTGTTCCGCCTGCAAGCACACCCAGTTTCGCGACGCCGGGGAGAACGCCCACTTCGCGCTGCTGGAGTGGGGCTAGTTGAAACGAATCAACGCCAAGCCGTGAAAGGACCGTTAGGCTTTGTTTGAGCTGAAAGATAAGTTCGAACTGTACGAGAACGGTAAGCACCGCCGCTACAGCCTCCTGTTCTCGGTTAACGGCGGGGCCTTTGCGGTTGCAAAACTTCTGACGGGTGAGCCTGATGGGAAGGCGGGAATCGTTCTAGGTGGCCTGCATCTTTGGCAACTGTCGTTAGGCATGATTGTGTTCACAGCCGTAATGATCTGGGACATCTTTGAATTCGGCAGGAAGATTCGAAAGGCGTATCTCCCGGACGCATTCGGGATCCAGGGAAAGATTGTCTTACTCTCACTTGGTGCCTTGCTGTGCGTGGGATGGTTGCTGGTGGGTTTACGTCCCTAAGCCCTATGCGACCGCCGCCATGGCAGTTGACGAGTCTTGAGAAGCGCGCTTCCGCTCTCCGGCAGCGACAATCTACTTCGACAACGTCCCCAGTGCCGCCCTGAACATGGCGTCGAAGTTCTCCCGCCCAGCCGATTGCACGGCGCGTTCGACAGCCTTCTCCGCAATCGCGCGCTGGTAGCCGAGATTGGACAGCGCCGAGATCACGTCTTCCTCCACCGCGGAATGCGCCACCGCGGGCTGCGGTGCGCCAAATCCTTCCAGCTTGTCGCGCAGCTCCACGCACATGCGCTCGGCGGTCTTCTTGCCGATTCCCGGAATTCGAGTGAGCCGCGCGAAATCATTGCCGCGGATCGCGCCCACCATGTCCGTCGCTGCCATGCCGCTGAGGATGGTGATCGCCAGCTTGGGTCCGATGCCGCTCACCGTAATGAGCTTCTCGAAGAGCTGCTTTTCTTCCCGCCGCAGAAATCCGAAGAGCGCAAGGGCGTCTTCGCGCACGTGAGTGTGAATGTGCAGCGCGACCTCACTGCCCGGCGCGGGCAGGTCGGAGAACGTGGGCACGGTGATGGTGACGTCATAGCCGACGCCACCCGCCTCGACGATGGCCTGGTTGGGGTGCTTGGCGATGAGCCGTCCGCGAAGATGCGCGATCATGCAGGATGATTGTAAATTGATCGCTGACTGTCGGATGCTACTTACGATGCCGAATCGCCCCACGCCCACCGGGAAGCTGGTTTCCGCGAAGTCGGCGCCGCACCTTGCCCGCATCACTGCTGCGATGCTGAGGCATGCTCGGATCCTCCCGCGCGAATTCTTCAATCGCGATCCGGTGACCGTGGGACGCGAGTTGCTGGGCAAGCTGCTCATTCGCCGCGAAGGACGGAGGCTGCTCGCTGGCCGCATTGTCGAAGACGAAGCCTACCTCGGAGTTGAAGATCCGGCGGCGCACGCCTACTCCGGACGCACTCCGCGCAACGCCGTGCTCTTCGGGCCGCCCGGACACGCGTACGTGTACTTCATTTACGGCAATCACTACTGCCTGAATGTTTCCTGCATGCCCGAGGGACGGCTGGCGGTGTGCTGCTACGTGCCATGGAGCCGGTGTTTGGAATGGACGCGATGGCCCGGGCTCGCGGCCTCGAGCTGGCGCGCCTCGCCGCGACCCGCGCAACTGCGAATGATCTCCAGCGGCCCCGGACGCATGTCGCAAGCGCTCGGCATTACGCGGCTCCGCGACAACGACAAGGACCTCACCGCGCCGCATCGGACCTTTGGTTTGCCGACGACGGCTATCGCCCCGAGCGCATTGCAGCCACGCCGCGTGTCGGAATCACCAAAGCGGTCGAGCAGCCACTACGGTTTGTGATTGCCGGGAATCCGTTCGTGTCGGCGACGCGAGTAACCTGATCCAAAGTTCGCGCTACTCCGGATCGTGCCAGCCGCCGATGTCGGCAGCCAGTTCGCGCGAATCTGGCGGACCCCAGGTGCCCGGCTCGTACAACTCGGTCGGGCAGCAATCGCCCAGGATGGGATCGACGATCGCCCAAGCCGCCTCGACCGCATCCTGCCGCACGAACAGCAACTGGTCGCCCTTCATGGCGTCGGTAAGCAGGCGCTCGTAGGCGTCCATCTCGTCGCTGGTGGTGTACTTCACCGCCGAGAGCTCCACCGGCATGGGCACCATCAGCGGACCGGGCCGCTTCACGCGTCCGCCCAGACTCAGCTCGATATCGGGACCCAGGCGGAAGCGGAAATAGTTGCGGCCATCCACGCCCATCTTGGCCAGCGGTGGCTTGCGCAACTTCACGAAGACTTCCGTCGCGGTGGTGGGCAGGCGCTTGCCCGCGCGGATGAGAAACGGAACTCCCGCCCAGCGCCACGAATCGACCTCCAGGCGCAACGCGGCAAAGGTCTCCACGTCGGAGTTGGGCGACACGCCCGGCTCGTCGCGATAGCCGCGAAACTGTCCGCGAACGATGTTGGCCGGGCTGAGCGGCGGAATCGTGCGGAAGATCTTTACCTGCTCATCGCGCACCGAGTCCACGTACATCATGGTAGGCGGCTCCATGGCGAGGAACGCGACCACCTGCAGCATGTGGTTCTGCACTACGTCGCGAATGGCGCCCGCCTCTTCGTAGAACTTTCCGCGGCCCTCCACGCCGAACGACTCGGCCATGGTGATCTGCACGCTGTGCACGTAGTTGCGGTTCCAGATGGGCTCGAGGAAGCTGTTGGCGAAGCGGAAGATCAGCAGGTTCTCGACCGCCTCCTTGCCGAGGTAATGATCGATGCGGAAGATGTGCTCTTCGGGGAAAGCGATGTGCAGCGTCTCGTTCAGCTTGCGCGCCGAGACCAGGTCGCGGCCGAAGGGCTTCTCCAGGATCACCCGCGCGTTCTGCGCGCATCCGGAATTCGCCAGCCCCTGCACCACCACGGGGAACATGCTGGGCGGAATCGCCAGGTAATGCGTGGGCGATTGCGCATTGCCAAGCTTGGCGCGCAAGGGTGGCATAGGTCTTATCGTCCTTGTAGTCGCCATCGATGTAGCTCATCAGCTCGCAGAGCTTCTGGAAGGCTGCTTCGTCCACGCCGCCGCCGAACTTCGTCAGGCTATCGCGGGCCCGCTCGCGCAGCTGCTCGACCGTCCAGCCGGACTTGGCCACGCCGATCACTGGCACGTTGAGCGTGCCGTGCTTCACCATGCTCTGCAGGGCGGGAAAGATTTTCTTGTGGGCCAAATCGCCGGTGGCGCCGAAGAAAACGAATGCATCGGAAGTTAACGGTGCCATGAGGCTCCTCTCGCCTGGGGAACAAAATCAGATGAACCGGGAATGCTCTTGAGCTTCGAATAACGGCAGCAATCCGCCCGCAACAGTGTATCTGGCGGCAGGGAGGGAACGGTAGTCTGGTTACGCCGGGCAGGTGAATAACACGTGAATATGGCCATCAATCGAGGCTACCCTGCTCGATCACGACAGTTTCACGGACGATAAGGCGATGCGCCGCCATCTCGCGCAGCCTGGGGAGAACGCGGCTGACATGCTCATCGGTGTCGACGAACGTAATGACAACCGGCAAGTCGCCGCCGGCCTCAACCAGATGGGCGGTATGGACACTACCCCGCCCCTGGAAGCCTGCGACCGAATGGAAAGCCACAGCGCCGGCAACGTTCTCCTGACGGAGGTACTTGAGTACTTCCGTATGCAGCGGGTGGTGATGCCAGGAATCGCCCTGCATAAGGTACATGGTTACTTGAACAGCCATGGAGGATGCCATTTTACAACCCCCGCGCAATGGCTGCGCCCGCCATCACTGCCGCCAGGCAGAGCGCGTTGCTGGCCACGATGTTCACCGCCATCAGCGTCCACTGGCCTTGCTCCATGTAGGCGAAGGTTTCGAACGCGTAACTGGAAAATGTGGTGTAGGAACCGCAGAAGCCGATGGCCACAAGAAGCCGCCAGCGCGGATCGAGCAGCATGCGTTCTCCGGCCAGAACCAGGAAGAAACCCAGTATCAGGCTGCCGGTAAAGTTGATCAGGAGCGTGCCGTAAGGGAAGGTGGTTGAGAAAATGCGGGCGATGTATCCGCTAAGGAAGTAACGTGCGCTGGCACCTACACCCGCGCCTAAGGCGATCCATAGATAGTTCACGATGGAGTTCTCCAACTTACTGGTAGGAGTCATCAGCCCGTGGGCGGTTAACGGCGAACTCCATCGCCACAACATAGTTTAGCGCGAGGCCCCGCCTTGTCTCAAGCGTTTTGGTCAGGCGGAGCGCAACCCTGGCTGCTGTACCATAGAACCAGCCCTGATGAGCTCTTCCAGCCCAATCCACTACTTCAGCGAGCGCGTGCTCGAATTCGATCAACTGCGCCAACTGCTCGCCATTTACACCGGCTCGCCACTCGGACACGAACGCGTGATGCAGCTCACGCCCTCGCGTGACCGCCAATGGATCGAACGCCAGCAGCAACTGGTCGCCGAGCTGCGCGGATACCTGCGTGCCGGTGGTCATTTCGATTTTCACGGTCTTGCTCGATCCCACGACCCTGGTCGAACAAGTCGCGTATCCGCGGGGCCGCCCTGGAGATCGCCGAGATCCGCGATCTGCTGCTGGTGGCCGACCGCGCCGCCGAGTGGCGGGAGATTGCGCTGCATCCGCCGGTAGAGCTCAACGGCAAGTGGCAGGCAGTTCTGGAGCTTTCGCAGACCCTGGCTGATTTCACGCTGCTGCTCCGTTACTTCCGCAACAAGATCCTGCCCGACGGCACGCTCGACGATAAGGCTTCGCCGGAGCTGGCGCGAATTCGCCGCGAAATGGAGAAGCAGAAGCGCGCCATCCAGGAATCGCTGCGCTCCTATCTGCGGCGGCTTTCCGAGGACGGCGCGGTGCAGGAAGAACTGGTCACCATTCGTGGCGAACGCTTCGTGATTCCGGTAAAGGTGGAGCAACGCCGCCGGGTGCAAGGCGTGGCGCACGGCGCCTCTTCCAGCGGACAAACGGTATTCATCGAGCCGCTGGAGACCATCGAGCAGAACAACGACCTGGTGCGGCTGCTGGAAGATGAGCAGAGCGGAGATCCATCGCATTCTGCTGGAGATGACAGCGCGGCTGGGCGAACATGCCGATGCGCTAGGCAACGCGGTGTACGTACTTTCGGAACTGGAGCTGCAATTCGCCAAGGCGCGATTTGCCGAGGACTATGACTGTGTAGCCGTCAAGTTGCTGGCGGACGCCGACGCCGCGGCTGAACCGGGACCGTCACATGCCGGTGTGTCCCCGATCACTCGAATCACCGGTCGGTGGGTCATCGGTTACAGACTCAGGTGATGCGCTCATCCTGCGCAACGCGCGCCATCCGTTGTTGGAGCGGACCCTGAAAACCAGGGGTGTTGCCGTGGTCCCGCTCACCGTCGAACTCGACGGTCAGCATCGCCAGTTGATCATCAGCGGTCCCAACACCGGCGGAAAGACCGTGGCGACTCAAGACCATCGGCCTGCTGGCGCTGATGGCGCAATCGGGAATTCCGGTGCCGGCCGAGCGCGCCGAGTTGCCCATCTTCGATTCGGTGTTCGCCGACATTGGCGATTACCAGTCCATCGAGCAGAACCTCTCGACCTTTTCGGCGCACGTCACCAACATCGATCTCATCTCGCACCAGGCGACCGCGCAGTCGCTGGTTCTGCTCGACGAGTTGGGTTCCGCTACCGATCCCGAAGAAGGCGCCGCGCTTGGCGGTGGCTATTGCCGATTACTTCCGGCGCGCGGCATGTATCAGCATCGTCTCTACTCACCACACCGCGCTCAAGGTCTACGCAGCGAACACGCCGGGTGTACTCAACGCGGCTGTTGGGTTCGACGAGAACACGTTCGCTCCTACGTTCGAGCTGCGCATTGGAGTGCCGGGCGCCTCGGCAGGCATCAACATCGCGCAAAAGCTTGGGCTGAATCCGGAGATCGTCACCCAAGCGCGCCAGCGGATGACCTCCCAAGCGCAGGACGTCTCGCGCTTTCTCGACCGCCTGCACTCGGAGCTGCGGCAAATTGACGTCGAGCGGGCCGAGCTTAGCGCGCGCGAGCAGGAAGTGGCGCGCGAGCGCCAGCATCTTGCCCTCGAGGGCCGCAAGGAACAGCGCGAGAAACTGCGCGAGATGGAGAAGAAGCTGGAAAGCGTATTGCGCGACTTCGAGTACCGCGCCCGCGAGACCGTCAATGCCGTGCAGGACCGCGCCCAGGCGCTGAAGCTTTCGAAGGACGCAGAGCGCCGCATCGCCAAAATGCGCCGCGAATTCCGCGAGCAGTTCGATTCCACGGTCGTGGCGCACACCACCGGGCGCCGACACCGGCGATCCGCACGCGCAGCAGCATGTCGTCAAGCAGGTCGGCATTGGCGATACCGTGCGGCTGAAGTCGTTAGGTCGCGACGCCAAGGTGCTGCGCTATTTCGACGATGACAGCTTCGAGGTGGCGGTCGGGCCCATGAAGATGAAAGTAGCGCGCGACGATTTTGCCAGCGTGATCGCGCGGGCCGGAAGCAACCCGGTGGAATCGGCGCGCGCTCGCGGCATCAACGTTTCCCTGGCCCGCGAAGACGACAATGTGGCCACCGAGATCAACGTGATCGGCCAGACCGTGGACGAGGCCACTCGGGCGGTGGAGAAGTTCGTGGATCGCGCCTTTCTGGCAGGTGCAGTGCGTCTGCGCGTAGTGCATGGCAGTGGCATGGGAATTCTGCGCAAGGCGCTTCGCCAGTTCCTGCAAAGCCACCCTCACGTCGCGAATGTGAGCGAGCCTCCGCAGAACGAAGGCGGCGGCGGCGCGACGGTGGTGGAGCTGAGGACGTAAGGAATCGCTATTTCGCTCTTCGCCTTTCGCTATTCGCTCTTCAACCCTAGCTGAAACCCAAGCGGCAGCTCGCGAGCGGCATCAGCCTGGAGCAATCGTAACGGCGTCTGGTGAACGGCAAAAAGCGAATAGCGAATAGCGAATAGCCGCCTTATGGCTTCCTTGCGCTTCCCCACGCCCCTCTCTAGACTAAATGCAGCGATGAGCAAGCTTGGGTCAAACCGTGAAAGGCTATTTCTGGTGGACGTCGCCGCGCGGCAGCGTGCAGTACGATGTCATGGTCACGCTCATCCTGGCCTTCATCTTCCTGACGCCGCTCTGGGTCAACTTTCGCGACAAACCGCACGAGCGTCCGCCGCATCAGACTGAGGTCATCGTGCAACAGGAGGACGACGGCTTCGTGTACCGGGTGGACGCGGCGGCGGTGAGGACGGGCAGCGATGCCGAGATTCGGGAGTCGCTGCCTGCGCATCATCGAACCGGTTGCGGGTGAGATGACCATTGACCGCTACCAGCCGGTTCGCGACAGCAACCACAATCTGGTTGCCTACAAAGTGTGGGGACATCGCTGAGTCAGGATCGCAAGAACAAATATGAAGACCATCAAGACGATTGTCGTGCTGGCTTGGATTCTGTGTTGTGCCACGGCCGGATTGCAAGCACAGAGCCTGGAAGCGGCCTTGAACTCCATGGACCAGGCAGCGGCCAACTTTCGCACCGCGCAGTGCGATTTCGTATGGGACCAGTATCAGAAGGTGGTTGACGACCACGATTATCAGAAGGGCACGATGTACTTTCGCCGCCAGGGCAGTGACGTTCAAATGGCGGCCGACATCACCTCGCCCGACAAGAAGTACGTGCTGTTCACCGGACAACCTCGTCAGCGTGTATCAGCCCTCGATCGATCAGGTCACCGAGTACAACCCCGGCAAGAACAAGGCCGATTTCGAAAGCTTCCTGGTGTTGGGATTCGGCGGCCGCGGCCACGATCTGGAGAAGTCGTTCGATGTGAATTATGCCGGCATGGAGCAGGTGCAGGGCGTGAACGCCGCGAAGCTGGAGTTGACGCCGAAGTCGCAAAGAGTGAAGAGCATGTTCCAGACGATCACGCTGTGGATCGATCCGGCGCGGGGTGTCAGCGTGCAGCAGAAATTTTCGGAACCCTCAGGCGACTACCGGATAGCCAAGTACAGCAATATTGAAATCAACCACAAGATCTCGGGCGATGTTTTCAAGCTGAAGACCACGGGCCATACCAAGGTGATTAAGCCCAACGGGTAGGACAGGAGATAGGGTTAGGGGCGAGTGATTCAGTCACCACAAAGCCGTGGATCACCCGCTTCTCGTCTATTCCCTGTCCACTTCTCCGCAATTTCTCCACCCGTTCGGCCATGGCCCACTTCAGGTCGTCGATCCCCTCGCCCGTTACCGCCGAGATGGGATATAGCTCCAGCTTCTTGCGTTTGCAGTAGCGCTTCAGCTTGGCAAGCTTGTCTTTGTTCGCCACATCCATTTTCGAAGCGACGACGATGGTTGGTTTCGAATCCAGTCCTGCGCCGAAGTTCGCCAGCTCGCGGGTGATCACCTCGTAATCCTGCACCGGGTCAGGACGGCCGCTGGCGTCGGAGACATCCACCAGATGCGCGAGCAGACGGGTGCGCTCGATGTGCCGCAGAAATTGCGTGCCCAGGCCTGCGCCCTGGCTGGCGCCTTCGATCAGTCCAGGTATGTCGGCGACCACGAAGCTGATCTCCTCGGGCGCTTCCCCGGCAACCACCACGCCAAGGTTCGGCTGCAACGTCGTAAAGGGATAATCAGCGATCTTGGGGCGCGCCGCCGAAATGCGCGAGATCAGCGTGCTCTTGCCGGCATTGGGATAGCCGACCAGCCCGACGTCGGCGAGCAGCTTCAGCTCGAGACGCAGTGCGCGCTCTTCACCGGGATGTCCCTGCTTCGTGCTCGCGCGGCGCCTGGTGAACCGACGTAGCGAAGCGCGCATTGCCGCGTCCCCCGCGACCACCGCGCGCAATTACTACGCGCTCGTCGGGATGGGAGAAGTCATGCACCACTTCACCGGTCATCTCGTCGTAGACGATGGTTCCGACGGGCACTTTCAGGACGACGCTCTCGCCCTCGCGGCCGGTCTTGTTGGAGCCTTCGCCGTGGCGTCCACGCTCGGCTTTGTATTCGGGATTGAAGCGGAAATGCACGAGCGTATTGTGGCGCTCGCTCGACTCCATCACCACGTCGCCACCATGACCGCCATCGCCGCCCGACGGACCGCCGCGCGGCACAAACTTCTCCCGCCGGAAGGCCATGCAGCCGTTGCCGCCATCGCCTGCTTTGACTCGAATTTTTGCTTCGTCAACGAACATGGGTGGTGGAAAGCCGTCAGCCGTTAGCTCTTAGCCCTTAGCTAAGCCAGGCGATGATAAGGTCATCCGTTCAGATTTCTCAACCATAATTCGCTCGCGACGGTTGCGATGACCGCGGTTTGCTCGATGCGGATGGCCAACGCTCAGAGCTGAAAGGCGGATAGCTGACGGCTGATAGCTGCTCCAACGAAAAAGGCCTCGCCGTGACGAGGCCTGTCCTCATAACTAGTTGCCGGCTGCTAGTTGCTAGTTGCTTCCTGCGGCGTGACCGACACGAACTTGCCCATCTGGCCGCGGTCCTTGAACTCCACCACGCCCGTCACCTTGGCGAACAGGGTGTCGTCTTTGCCGCGGCCCACGTTGAGCCCCGGCTTGATGCGGGTGCCGCGCTGCCGCACGATGATGGAGCCGCCCGAAACCAGCTGGCCTCCAAACGATTTCACGCCCAGCCGCTGCGCATTCGAGTCGCGGCCGTTTCGGGAACTACCTAAACCCTTTTTATGTGCCATTGCAATGTCCTTGAGTCTGCCGCCGACTGAAGCCGGCTCGCGTTGAATATGACTGCCCAACGCCGGCCTGAAGTGCCGGCTCTACCGACAATCTTAAGTTGTTCCTGCAAATCGGAACTGGCTTCCCGCGGCTCCGCGAGATTACCCGCCGAATCCGGGCGGGAAGTCCCAGCACCACCGCATCGAAGCGCTTCAGCCAAGTAACCAGGCCAGGATCAACTGGTGTAGCAACATCAGCCTAAGCCTTCAGTTCCTGGCCGTCGACGCTGATGCCGGTAATCTTGACGGCGGTGTACGGCTGGCGATGTCCGTTCAGCTTCTTGTACTGCTTCTTGCGCTTGAAGTGGAAGACCAGGATCTTGTCGGCGCGGCCCTGCTCCACCACCTGGCCGCTGACGAAGGCCTTCGACGGCTTGCCGAGCTCGCCCTCGGAGCCGCTGACCGCCAGCACTTCGTCGAACTGGATGTTTTCACCGCTGGTCTGCGGCAGCTTCTCGATCTTAATCACGTCCCCGGGTGCGACGCGATACTGCTTTCCCCCGGCGCGGATCACCGCGTACATGGCAATGCCTCCAATGAACTTTGTCCGATCAGGGCGCAGATCGCGCTCACCTCGGACGGCCGTCGCGCCCAGCGGCGTGATCGGCATTAAACTCTTTGTGCGCTTGCACTTCCCCGCGCCAGGAAGGAGACCTTCACGTAAGAGGCGGGGCGGTGTCCCTGACGGGACCGGCTAGTACAGGCAAACCATAGAAGTGTAACGTGTTTGGGCGCGGCAGGTCAAACGGAAGCTCCACGAAATGCCCAATTTCACCTGCTAGCATAGGAAGGTGTCCCCGCTGCTCGATGTCCGAAATCTCACCATCGAATTTGCCACTGCCCAAGGAAACGTCACCGCCGTCCGGGATGTCAGCTTTCAGATTGCGCCGGGTGAGGTGCTGGGACTCGTAGGGGAGTCGGGCTCAGGGAAGTCGGTCAGCGCGCTGGCCATTTTGCGCCTGCTTCCGCCGCAGGCGCGCATCCATGGCGAACATTCGATTCCGCGGAGAAGACCTGCTGGCCATACCGGAGCCGGAGATGCGCCACATTCGCGGCGCCGGGATCAGCATGATCTTCCAGGAGCCGATGACGGCGCTGAATCCCGTGATGCGCGTGGGAGACCAGATTGCAGAGGCGGTGCTGGCGCATGCGGGACAGCAGATCCCTCGTGGGCTAAAGCCCGCTCGGGATGACAAGAATAATAGAGACCTTAACGGCACGGCTGAAGCCGTGCCCCTTCAAAACGATCTTGACGCAGGCCTGAAGGCCCGCTCTACCAAGCACCAAGGCCGAAGCATGGCGCCGTGCCGTCGAGGCCTTGCGCACGGTCTCCATCGCCGATGCCGACCGCCGCGCGCGCGACTATCCCCACCAGCTCTCCGGAGGCCAGCGCCAGCGGGTAATGATTGCCATGGCCGTGGTGAACCGGCCGTCGCTGCTGATTGCCGACGAGCCGACCACCGCACTTGACGTCACCATCCAGGCGCAGGTCCTAGACCTGCTCAGCGAGCTGCGCGAAAAATTCTCGCTGGCCATGCTGTTCATCTCGCACGATCTTGGCCGTTGTGTCGCAAGTGTCGCACCGCATCGGAGTCATGTACGCCGGCAGCCTGGTCGAAATGGGAACGGCGCAGGAAGTTTTCACGAATCCCGCGCATCCCTACACGCGTGGGCTGTTACACTCTGTCCCGACGCTGCGCACGGAGCGCAGCCAACCACTCCAGACCATCGAGGGAACTGTGCCTGCCATCACCGCGCTGCCGCCGGGCTGTGCCTTCGAGCCGCGCTGCTCATGGCGCATTGACAGCTGTTCACGCCGAGCTGCCGCCGCTGGTCGAAGTTGCGCCCGGCCATCTGGCCCGCTGTCCTGTGGTTTCCGCGGAGGTCCGCTGACCGATGCGTGTTCTCCTGCTCAGCGATATTCATGCCAACCTCGAAGCGATGGAGGCCTGCCTGGCGGCTGCGCCTCCGCACGATCTGGTCGTGAACCTGGGAGACGTGGTCGGCTACAACGCCTCGCCGAACGAAGTGTGCGAGCGCGTGCGCGCCATGGGCGGCCTGGTAGTGCGAGGCAATCATGACCGCGCCTGCACCGGTCTGACGGACCTGTCGGAGTTCAACCTGGTGGCGGCCATGTCGGCGCGCTGGACCCAAACCACGCTGGCGCGCGAACATCTGGACTGGCTGCGCAGCCTTGCCGCACGGGCCGACGCGCGTGGACGAACTAGCTGGAGTCGAGTTTGTGCATGGCTCGCCGCGCGATGAAGATGAGTACCTGTTGAACGCTTCCACGGCCAGCGCCAACTTTCAGCTGCCCGGGCATGCCGACATCATGATGTTCGGGCACACCCATCTGCAGGGTGGCTTCGTCTACGACGAGGGCCGGACACATCCGCTCGCGCCCAGCTACAAGAGCACGGAAGGTCGCGGCGGAGTTCAGCCTGACGCTCAAGCCTGGTGAGCGCTATCTCATCAATCCCGGCTCGGTCGGGCAGCCCCGCGATGGTGACTGGCGAGCGGCCTTCGCTCTCTATGAGAAGGACGGAGATGCGCCCGCGCAGGTCACCTTCTACCGCGTTCCCTACAACGTAAAGCAAACGCAGGACAGGATTTTTGCGGCCTCGCTGCCTGAGCGTCTGGCGCTGCGTCTGGCGACCGGGCGATAAGAACCGAGGCAATTCGACGTCAGAGATTCCGCGACGGCGAGTAGAAACCTTGCATCCCAAGAACCAGAGGTAAAATACAGGCCATGCCCTTCCGTCCATTTCCCGGAAAATCCCGGTATCGCTCACAGGAATTTATTGGCGGCGCCATCACCAGCCTTGAACAGGGCTTATCTGGTGGCCTACATTGACGGCGGTGCTCGCGGTAATCCCGGTCCCGCGGGATATGGCGTTGTCATCGAGGACGAAGTTGGCCGCCCGGTTGCCGAACTCAGCGAGTTTCTGGGCCGCCAGACCAACAATTACGCCGAGTATTCCGGGTTGCTTGGCGCCCTGAACTATACCCTCAGGCATGGCTTCAAAGCTCTCAAGGTGGTCAGCGATTCGGAACTGATGGTGAAGCAGGTCAACGGTGAGTACAAAGTCAACAATCCGACGCTGAAAGAGCTGCATGCCCGGGCGATGAAGATGATCGACCAGCTTGACTACTTCGAGATTACGCATGTGCTGCGCGAGAAGAACCGGGATGCCGACCGCTTGGCGAACATGGCCATGGATCGCGGAATCGAGAAGAAGGCGCCCGCGATGAGCGCAACAGATGTCGGAGGCATTGCGTCGGTCGTGCCCGAACTCAATGGCGTGGTGCGTAACGGCGTAGTCGAGTTCCTCGGAAATCCGTTGCCTGACGGGACGCTGGTCAAGATTCGAGCTGCAGCGCCCGCAAACAAATAATTGCTCAGGCTGACACTGCCTTTGGCTGGGTGAGCGTTTGTTCCGAGAAGCCAGCGCGCATCTGCGGCGGCTCGATGGTCTGTATACCTTCCGGCGGATTCTCCACCGCCCACGCCAAAGCCTGCGTCATTTGCTGCAGCGTTACCAAGGCCAGCCGTTGTGCGCCTTCGCGCGTCGCCGGCAGCAATCTTGCCAGGGCATATAACGGGACCAGGGCATATGGCCACCTGCGTCCCGGTCCCAGCACATACCAGGGACGCACGAAAGTTGCCGTCATGCCACTCTCGCGAATCAGGCGTTCCCCTTCGGCCCGCGCCGCCTGATATTCCTGCATGATCGGCGCCGGTCGCGCCACACTGAGATAAACGAAATGACGCACGCCAGCTTCCGCGGCGGCGTGCACCGCCTCCTGGCACGACTTCAAGTCGATGGCGCGAAATTCCGCGGCCTTGCGCGGGTTGGGATGTGCCACGCCCACCAGGTGCACGAAGGTATCGGCCGGCGCCATCTGCGAGGCATAGCTCTCGGCGCGCAGCGCATCGCCAGGAACCGGGTCGCAGCCGGGGGCGAGCTTCGATTCTGAACCTGAGCGAGCCAGCGCGCGCACGTGGTGCCCGCGGCGTAGTAATTCTCTCGCCAAGCTGCTTCCCATGAAGCCGGTCCCGCCCGTCAGGAAAACATCGTGTCGCGTGGAAGCCATCCGCCCCTCCATGGACTGAAAATCTGTCGCCGCATTCTAGTACGGCTTGCGGAAGATGTCAGATTCTTTTCTGGGAAGAACGAGGCCGGGCTGGCGATTGAATCCTTCGGCGGCGCTACTCAGGTGCCGCGGATGGCGGCGTGGAGGGCGTCTTTTAGCTCGGAGTGAGCGAAGCTATATCCGGTGGCCCTGAGCTTAGCCGGTTCCACGCGAATCGAATTCAGCAGCAACTCCTGTCCCATCTCGCCGAGCAGCGTACGCACAACCCCGGCTGGCAAAGGGAAAATCGTGGGACGGTGGAGTTCCCTGCCCAGCGCGCGAACGAACTCCTGATTGCGAACCGGGTCAGGTCCGACCGTGTTCACCGGCCCTTGCAAGCTTTCGTTGTGCAATGCGAATAGCGCCACGCCGATCACATCGTCAAACGAGATCCAGCTCCAGAACTGCTTCCCACTGCCGATTCGTCCACCAAGCCCGAGTCGAAACGGCAACAGCAGCGGCTTCAGCGCGCCGCCGTCGCGGGCAAGCACCACGCCGATGCGCAGGTTCACAACCCGCAGTCCGGCTTCGTTTGCTGGAGCAGTCGCGCCCTCCCACTGCCGGGCTGACGTCCGCCAGGAAGCCCTGTCCCAGAGAGCTTTGCTCGGTCAGAAGTTCGTCGCCACGATCTCCGATACCCAATGCCTGAGGCTGAAACGAAAATGCTGCGGCTGTCCGGTGCTGCGATACGACTCCGCCGCCGCGGTCGCCAGAGTTCGAGTTCCCTGCACCCTGCTCTGCAGGATTTCCTGCTTGAACTTCTCCGTCCAGTAGCCCGGCGACGTTCTTTCCCGCCAGGTGGACGATGGCATCTGCCCCTGCGAGTTTCCGTGGATCGAGCGGTTCACCCGGATTCCACTGCACTTCGTTCTCACGTGGGGCTCTCCGAACCAAAGCGACCGGCTCGTGACCAGCCGAAATCAGAGCCGGAGTGAGTGCCCGTCCGATCAATCCCGAGGCGCCGCTGATCAGTGCTCGCATGTCCTTACTCCTGCAAGTAGAGCTACCAGTTAGCTGTAACACATCGCGCACGATTCCGAAAACTCCCATCACACGAGACGCCTCCGACAACTGACGTATAATCGGACATGGCGACTTTGCGCCAACATATCGCGACCAATGTTTTGACGGTTACACGTTTTCGCGATCTCCTGCGCAAGGTCCGCTCCTATCGCCCCGAAGACGACCAGGCCCTCATCAAAAAGGCCTACGAGTTCTCCCTGGAACATCACAAAGGGCAGGTACGCGACTCGGGTGAGCCCTACCTGGTGCATCCTCTCGAGGTGGCAACCCTGCTGGCGGAGATGCGGCTGGACCCCACGGCCATCGTCGCCGGTCTGCTGCACGACGCGGTGGAAGACACCTCCGTAACCATCGAAGAGATCAAGACTGAGTTCGGCGAGCAGGTTGCCCACATCGTCGAAGGCGTCACCAAGATCAGCAAGATTGACTTCGCATCCTCGGAAGAGGCACAGGCCGAGAACGTGCGCAAGATGGTGCTGGCCATGATGGACGACATCCGCGTCGTGCTCATCAAGCTGGCCGATCGCTTGCACAACATGCGTACCCTGAAATTCCTCTCACCGGAACGGCAGCACAAGATCGCGAAGGAAACGCTGGAGATCTACGCTCCCATCGCCCACCGCCTTGGAATGGGCAAGATCCGCGGAGAGCTGGAAGACCTGGCCTTCCAGTACGTCGATCCCATCTCCTACAACCAGGTCAAGGAAGCCATCGAGTCGCGCCGCAAGGAAGGGCGAAGCCTTCCTGGCCGAGGTACAAACCGTCATCGGGCAGAAGCTGCGCGAGGCCAAGATCCAGGCCAAGGTGGAAGCCCGCATCAAGCGCCTTTACAGCATCTGGCAGAAGCTGCAAAGGCAGCGCATCTCCGTCGACCAGATCTACGACATGCTGGCGCTGCGCATCATCACGCAATCGGAGTCCGATTGCTACGCCGTACTGGGCATCATCCACAACCAATGGCGGCCGGTGCCGGGACGCATCAAGGACTTCATCGCCATCCCGCGCAACAATTTTTACAAGTCGCTACACACCACCGTGATCTCCGATAAGGGCCATGCCTTCGAGGTGCAGATCCGAACGGAAGAGATGCACAAGATGGCCGAGGAAGGCATCGCCGCACACTGGAAGTACAAAGACGGCCCGGTGTCGGCGCGCGATGAGCAGCGGCTGGCATGGCTGCGCCAGGTGGTGGAGTGGCAGCGGGACATGAAGAGTTCGGACGAGTTCCTGTCCACGCTGAAAATTAACCTCTACCCGGAAGAGGTTTACACCTTCACTCCGAAGGGAAAGATCGTCATCCTGCCGCAGGACGCCACTCCGATCGACTTTGCCTACACCGTACACACCGAGGTCGGCCACACCTGCGTCGGCGCCAAGGTCAACGGGCGTATGGCTCCCTTGCGCTACAAGTTGCGCTCCGGCGACATCGTGGAAATTCAGACCGCGCCCGGCCACCATCCCAGCCGCGACTGGCTGCAGCTGGCGAAATCGCCGCGTGCCCGGCAGAAGATCAAGCACTGGCTGAACGTGCACCAGCGCGAACGCGCCATTGAAATAGGCCGCAAGCTCATCGAAAAAGAGGCCCGCAAGTATCGCATTGCGCTGAAGAACTTGAGCGAAGCAGAACTGACACGGGTAGCCGGCGAGAATGGACTGGCCAAGCCCGACGATCTGCTGGCCGCCATCGGCTATGGCAAGTACTCGGCACGCAGCATATCTGGCGCGCGTGCTGCCAGCCGACGCCGCACCTGGAGTCTCAGGCGCCGGACGAGCCGGAGAAGGATCCCTCGGGGGGATTCTCCAGCGTCATTCGCAGGGTGTTTGGCGGTGAGACTTCCGCCATCATGGTGAAAGGACACGACGACCTGCTGGTCTACCGCGCGCGATGTTGCAATCCGATTCGCGGCGAAGACATTGTCGGGTATGTCACCCGTGGCAAGGGAGTGGCCGTGCACTCCAAGACTTGTCCGAACGTTACGAACCTGATGTATGAACCGGACCGGCAGCATCGCGGTGGAGTGGGGAAAAGATGCGGCCGCGCCCAATTGGACATCCGGCTATCCTGTCAAAGCTGGCGGTCCATTGCGATAACCGTCCCGGCATGCTGAAGCAGATCGCGACCGTCATCAGCGACGCCAACACCAACATCCGCAACATCGAAGCCAAAACCGCCGAAGACCACGCCACGGTTGACCTGGTCGCCGACATCGCCGACCTCAAACACCTGGAGCGCATCGTCACCGGCGTGCGCAAAATCCCCGGCGTCCGCGACGTGCAACGCATGCAGAAGCTGTAGAGGCCGCTGTTCGCAATTCGCTTTTCGCTAGCGCACTTAACTACTCGCTCTTAGCAAGATTCGTTTAGTCCTGAAGGCATGGGTAGAGCGGCGCTTCAGCGTCGCGTAGGAGCCATTCTTGTGAAGGGAGCCGGCTTTCAGCCGGCGGCACTCTTCCGCAACCCTACTACACAAAAACCAAACCGCTGTCCAAGCGGAGGGATCCGCAGTTAGGCATCCACAGACCGCGCAACGTGGTCTTGTTTCCTCTATCCCCTCTTCTTCACCTCCGCCAGCACCTCTTCCGCATGGCCTTCGGGCTTCACGTTCTCGAAGATGTGCGCGATCTTGCCGTCCGGGCCGATGAGGAAAGTCGTCCGCGCGATGCCCATCACCTTCCTGCCGTACATGTTCTTCTCTTTCAGGACGCCGAACTTCTTGGCGACCTCTTTCTGGTCGTCGGCCAGCAAGGTATACGGCAGGTCATATTTTTCTTTAAACTTCAACTGTGCCTTTGGCGTGTCGGCGCGAGATGCCCAGCACCACCAGTCCGGCCTTCTTCAGTTTGCTGTATGCGTCACGGAACCCGGACGCCTCTATGGTTCAACCGGGCGTGTTGGCCCTGGGGTAGAAGAACAGGACAACGGTCTTGCCGCGGAACTGATCGAGCGAAACCGGGTTTCCGTTTTCGTCGGGCAGGGTGAAGTCGGGAGCTTTTGATTTGATTTCCATAACGCACTATCTATACCGCAAATCCTGGAATCGGGCCACTGGGGTTGCTGTAAGAGCGGGAGCCGATAAATCGCGCTTTGAAGGGACACGCCTTAAGGCGTGCCATGGAGAGTTGACCTGCTCGGCTGCAGCCACTGAGGAAACGCCCTTCCTTTTCGGTCCTCATTCTTTTGTCGTGTGTCTTTCGATACTGCTTTTTCTCCCAGGTTTCCTCACCGCGCAGATTCGCGACCGGACCGAGCACAAGCCGGCCGATCAGGGCCAGCAGGGCGCAGAAGCAGGACAAGAAGAACAAACGCGGTCCGCGCGCCATCGCGGTAGTTGAGTTCCTGCCTGGCGGTGGCACGCGCCTGGTTCCGGTTGCGCTATGGATCAATGACCGCTTCTACGATGCCAGCCTTTACGGCGCCCATCCTGAGCCGATGGCGCTGGAGCCCGAAACCATGTACCAGGCACTGGCTTACGGCGAACCCGCGGGATGGTTCACCGTGACAACGCCTCGCGCTGTCAACGGCAACTGGGTTGCCGATGGCCAATGGAAGCCGGTGCAGCCGCTCGAAGCCCGACTTGCCGCGCAAGCCGCGAAGCAGCCTAAGCCAAAGCCCAAGGGGCACGACGTGCTCAGCGACGATCAAGGTCCGCCTGTGTTGCGGCGTCCTGGGTCAGGCGATACGTCTTCTTCTTCAGACAGTAAGCAGGGCGGCTCGACCACGGGAGGGAATTCGCCGTCTGCCAGCGGCGATACAACAGCGAGTAATGCGCCGCCTAAGTCGGACGATGATCCAGACCGTCCCACACTGAAAGCCCCGCCGTCTGCTGCCTCGTCGACTGCGCCTTCGAATTCCAAGCCCACTCTCGGCGACAACACCCAACCAGCAAAAGCAGCTTCCGCCGCCTCACCTGCGCCGCGTGGCTCCCAATGAAGACGATCCCAACCGGCCCGTACTGCGGCGTGGTCAGCCAGCCGCGCAGTCGGCCTCCGGCTCAGCCAACGCAGAGAACCAGCAGACTGGTACACCTACGCCGGCGAAACCTGGCGCCACCGATACCGCAACAACCGGTCCGATCGCTGCGGCGAAGGCCTCGCCGGCGCCGCGTGCCTATGCGGCCATCTCCGATGCCGGAAACTACGAAACCCGGTCGCTGCTCTATGGAATGGCGGCCGGCGAAAGGCAAAGCCTGGGCGAGCCCATGTCGCGGATGGCAATGGACGAGATTCGCAAGTACGCCGGCAAACACAACGGTCCGTCGATCCCCAAGACCGCCAACATCACCGAGTATGATCTGCGCGGCTTCGATCTCGACTACAGTAACTCGCCCACGCTGGTGCTGAGTGCCAAACTGCCGGTTGCGCCGGCCAAGGCGATGCCCACCAAGGAGTTCGACTACTTCGTCACCGTGGTGGCGCGGGTTGATGTCAATGGCACGCCGCAAAAGATTTTCAGCGTCGTCAGCGACAGCAACCACCTCGACGCCTACCCGCGCATGCAGATCATCGACGCCGTGGATGCTGACGCCAACGGTCGCGGCGACCTGCTCTTCCGCCAGTACTCGGATATCGGCATCAGCTACGCCCTCTATCGCGTATTTCCTTACCAGATGGAGAAGATCTTCGAGGGCGGGGCGGGAATGTAAGGGTTGTACCTACCTGGTTGGCTCTATAAACGCGTGCTCGCTATGTCTGGCGGAGGGTTCGCCGGAATGCCGAGGAATAAGCGAAAGGTGCAGATTGCTCTACACCTTAGCTGCTGCAACTTGGGTGGAATTACAGGATGTACCGCGACAAGTCCTGGTCCTTCACGATGTCGGTGAGCGTCTTGCGCACGTAATCGGCATCGATGGTCACGTTTTTCTCTTTCATGTCCGGAGCCTCGAAGCTGATCTCATCCAGCACGCGCTCCATGATGGTGTGCAGGCGGCGGGCGCCGATGTTTTCCGTTCCTTCGTTCACGCGGAAGGCGAAGTTGGCGACCTCCTGCAGCGCCTCGGACGTGAATTCCAGCTTAAGCCCTTCGGTATCGAGCAGCGCGATGTACTGCTTGGTCAGCGACGACTTGGGCTCGGTGAGGATCTTGATGAAGTCTTCCACCGTCAGCGACTGCAGCTCGACGCGAATGGGGAAGCGCCCCTGCAATTCGGGGATCAGATCGCTGGGCTTGGACACGTGGAATGCGCCCGCGGCGATGAACAGGATGTGGTCGGTGCGAACCATACCGTAGCGCGTGTTCACCGTCGTGCCTTCGACGATCGGCAGAATGTCGCGTTGCACGCCCTCGCGCGAAACGTCGGGTCCGTGCCCGCCTTCGCGTCCGGCGATCTTGTCGATTTCGTCGAGGAAGATGATGCCCGAGTTCTCCACGCGCTCCACCGCAATGCGCGTGACCTGGTCCATGTCTACCAGGCGCTGCTCTTCTTCCTGGATGAGGTACTCGAAGGCCTCGCTGACCTTCATCTTCCGCTTCTTGGTGCGCTGACCGAAGATGTTGGGCAACATGTCCTTCATGTTGACGTCCATCTCTTCGACGCCCTGGTTGGTGATGATCTCGAACGCCGGCATGGATTTTTCGCGGACGTCCAACTCCACCATGCGCTCATCGAGTTTGCCTTCGCGCAACTGCTGGCGGAACTTCTCGCGTGTCCGCGACCCGGGCTCGCCGGCCAGCAGGGGTTCGCTGGCGATGTTGAAGCCGATCTGTTGCGAGTCGCTTGCGGCAGGACGGTTCTGTACCGGGGCCGGCATCGCCGGCAGCAGCAGGTCGAGCAGGCGCTCTTCGGCGTTCAGTTCAGCCTTGTCGGCGACATCTTCCAGCTTCTCTTCGCGCACCATGTCGATGGCGATCTCCACCAGGTCGCGAATCATGGACTCCACGTCGCGACCCACGTAGCCAACCTCGGTGAATTTCGAAGCCTCTACCTTCATGAAGGGGGAGTTGGCCAGCTTCGCCAGACGGCGTGCGATCTCGGTCTTGCCCACGCCCGTGGGGCCGATCATGATGATGTTCTTCGGAATGACTTCTTCCGCAAGTTCCGCCGAGAGCTTCTGGCGGCGCATGCGATTGCGCAGTGCAATGGCAACGGCGCGCTTTGCCTGATTCTGCCCCACGACATACTTGTCGAGTTCGCGCACGATCTCGCGCGGGGTCAGTTCGTCGAGTGCAACGTGTTCGTCATCTGCGGTTGCTGGAAGATAAATAGCCAATGAATGTACCTCTTGCGGCCGGAAGGCCGGGGCTAAAGCCCTGATTATAAGAACATCTTTAGACGTGAACCTAGCCCCAGATGAGTCACGAGGATTTCACGCTGTGAAGGGGCACGGCTTCAGCCGTGCCGTAAACTGCTGTCATTTAATGGAGGCTTTAGCCACCGAGGGACTTCGTTGTTGAGGCGAAGTCCCTCAGGGGCTGAAGCCCAACTCTCCACGCTCGCAACGGCACGGCTGAAGCCGTGCCCCTTCAAAACGTCCAGGTCCGAATTTTTCTGCATTCCGCCAAACCGCGCCCCTTCAAGATTACGAAACAGGTGGATAACCGGATCGTCCCATATTCCGAACGGCGCTCTTTCAGTAGGCTCGGCCAAAAGCGAAAAGCGAGCGGCGGCCTTCCCTACATGCCCGGCATCTTCATGCCCGCCAGCCGCCGCGCGAAGCTGGGCTTGCCCATGGTCTTGAACATCTTCCGCATCTGAGCGTACTGGCGCAGCAGATGATTCACTTCCTGCACGCTCGTCCCCGAGCCGCGTGCGATGCGCTTGCGCCGGCTGCCGTTGATGACCTCGTGGTGCTCGCGCTCGTATCGGCGTCATGGAGTTGATGATGGCCTCCACGCGGCTCAGTTGCTTTTCGTCCACCTTGTCCGCCGACTTCTGCATGTTGGCGAACGGGCCGATCTTGGGCATCATGCCCATGATGCTCTGTAACGAGCCCAACTTCTTCACCTGCCGCAACTGATCGCGAAAATCCTCCAGCGAGAAGCCGTCGGCGCTGAGCGCCTTCTGCGCAAACTCTTCCGACTTCTTCTTGTCGAGATGGGCCTCTGCCTTCTCGATCAGCGACAGGATGTCGCCCATTCCGAGGATCCGTCCGACGATTCGGTCGGGATGAAATAGCTCCAGGGCATCGTACTTTTCGCCCATGCCGATGAACTTGATGGGCTGCCCGGTGACATGACGGATGGAGAGCGCCGCGCCACCGCGGGCATCGCCATCCATCTTAGTGAGTATCACGCCGGTGAGTGTGAGCTTCTTGTGGAACTCGTCGGCCGATTTCACCGCATCCTGGCCGGTCATGGCGTCAGCAACGAAGAGAATCTCCTGCGGGTTCAGGATCTTCTTCAGCGACTGCATCTCGTCCATCAACTGCTCGTCGATGTGCAGGCGTCCGGCGGTGTCAACGATCAGCACGTCGCAGGCGTTATTGATCGCCTCGCGTCGGGCCTCCTTCACCAGCCGTTCGACAGTGGCGGTGTTCGATTCCTCGACCTTGCCTTCGTAGATGTGGGCCTTGATGGCCTGCGCGACTACTTTGAGCTGCTCACGGGCCGCCGGACGGTAAACGTCCACCGAGACCAGCATGGGCCGGTGGCCACCGTTCTTGAGCCAGTTCGCCAGCTTGCCGGAAGTGGTCGTCTTGCCGGAACCCTGCAGACCCGCCATCAGCACAACCGTGGGCGGCTGCGAGGCGAACTTCAGCTTGGCGGCGTCTTTGCCGAGGATGGCGATCAGTTCGTCGCGAACAATTTTCACCACCTGCTCGGCAGGCGACAGCGCGGTCAGCACTTCCTGGCCGAGTGCCTTCTCGCGAATGTGCTCGATCAATTCTTTGACTACATTGAAGTTAACGTCGGCTTCGAGCAGCGCCATGCGGATTTCTTTGAGCGCTTCGCCGATGTTCTCTTCCGTCAGGGTGCCTTGCCCGCGCAGATTCTTAAAGGCACGCTGCAGCTTATCTGTAAGGTTCTCAAACATTGTCAGGAGTCCACAGCTCAGGCTGGGTGGGCGGAAACCTGCGGTTTTCGCGCTGAAATCAGGATATCACGCATCGGCTTGCCCATTGGAGCGCTACGGGGAAGGTGTGTTCACAAGCTGCCGTACGGTGGCAAAGTACAATCCGTTGATCAGGGAGGTGTGGGCGATGTTGAGGGCGCTTTGTCTTTCTATCTTGCTGGTGTCCGCTAACCTTGGCGCGCCTTCCATGGCGCAGATCGATAACGGGCCTCCGCCAGATTTCCAGGACAAGAGTCATCTGCCGGCCGCCTTAAGGAGAGGCCAGGACATGAAAGTCATGCTCGCGCAGGCCAACGAAATGAAGCAACTGAGCGATGCCATACCGAGTGACATCCAGAAACTCTCACAGGGCATGATTTCCAAGGACTTGAGCGAGCGCCTAAAGAAGATTGAGAAGCTGGCGAAGAACCTTAGGGAGCAGGTCAAGCAATGAGGGCTAGTGGCAGTTCCGCTAGAGCGATTTCCGAACTGTAGCATCAGCCGGGCTCGGGTGGAGCGGCGCACCAGCGCCGCGTCAACGGTGCTCTCTTAATGAGCCTAAGCCTCGGTCCGCGCAGCTGGACGCGGGTCTGCAGGTACGCTCTAACCTGACACACCTACTTTGGAACCGGTTTCGGAGGCCCGCGATAAACCTCAGCCGCGGCCACCACGGTGTTGCAGTGAATGGTCACGGTGTCCTCGATGCGGTTCGCATAGCCGCCGGCGTAAGTGACCATCACGGGGATGTCGCGTGCGCGCGCGGCCCGAAAGACCAGCTCGTCGCGTTGCTTCAATCCCGCGATGGACAAGTTCAGGCCGCCAAGCTGGTCATCGGAGTAAGGATCGGCGCCCGCAACGTAGCAGATCAGTTGCGGCTCAAACTGCCGTAGGCCGGAACTCAGAGCGTTATCGAGCCAGGCAAGATATTCGGCATCGCCGCAGCCGTCGGGCAGATTGACGTCGATGGAAGACGGCGGCTTGGTGAATGGGATAGTTGTTCTCCTGGTGCAGGGAAATCGTGAATACATCTTTGCTCGGGCCTTCTGTCATGATCGGGCCGCGGCGGAGTTCCCATGGTCGCCGCCGGCCACGAGGGTAAGGTGTTCGGGTTGGACCGCGCACTTCCAAAGATAAAAGCCGTGCCGTTCCCCTGATGTACGTCGCAATCCACCGTCATGGCACGACGAATCCTGCCTCGCTTCTGCATGGCGCGAATGGCAACCGCAAAATCGTTGATCATGCAGAAGCCTTCTCCGTGCTCCGGGAAACGCGTGGTGAAATCCGCCCCCCACGTTGACGCAGACACCATCCTCCAATGCGCGTTCCGCGGCCAGAATCGAGCCTCCGGTATGGAGCATGAAGGCATCCACCACCTGCGGCGAGTACGGTATCTCCATCTGTAACTCCTCGCGCGCGCTCAGGCCGCCTTCCATCAACTTGTTCACGTAGAGCGGCGAATGAACCAGCATGACGTCGGCTTCACTGGCCGGTTGAGGAACCACGAAGTCCGATTCTTCGGCGACGCCTTGCTCAAGCAGGCGTTCGCGAATGAGGCGAAACTTGTCGGCGCGAAAAATGTGCTCGCCGATGGGCAGGAAGTATTTCTCGCTGTAAACCAGTTTGAAGGGCAACATGGGCCGATGATCCGAGTGCTTGTTCTGCACGACTGAACCCACAATTCTAGACCCGAGACGCAGATGTCGCGAGCGAGTCGCCCATTTGGTGGCTGAAGTTCACTTGGTCCTACCCGAGTCTGATGACCTGGTCCTCCATGAACGTCGAGGGAAAGCTACAGGCTGCAGAAATTCGTCGGCCCTGTCAGTATTCCCTTTACCGGACGCCGCGGATGGCGCACACTCTGCACATCACAAACAAGGAGGCTGTACATGAAGCAAGCTTTGCGGCTCGCAGTTGCAGTATTGTGTTTCTCCCTCGTCTGTCTGGCAACAGCGGCAGCGCAAGATCAATACACCGAGGGTCCGGTGGACCGTGTCGTCCTCGTCCATATTCTTCCCGGCCAGTTCAACGCGTTCATGGACGACCTGAAGACCAACCTCAAGCCGATCTGGGACGCCGAAAAGAGCGCCGGGATCATCGAAAGCTATGGCATTTTCCTGAACCAGACGAAAGCCAGCATCGACGACTGGGACATTGGTTTCGAGTTCACCTACAAGAACATGGCCGCTCTCGATGGCTTGGGCATGAAGGTCCTTGATCTGCGGATGAAACAATTTGGCGACAAGAGCAAGGAGCAGCAAGTGGTCGACAAACGCGTCGAGCACGCACGCACGGTCGCCAGCTACCTGACACGCGAAATCACCTTGAAGTAGGCGCAGGCGAATGCCAATCTGGGCGGCGCCTTCGCAAGAACGCCGCCCTATTCATTTACCATGATGCTGCATGGCGTCCACCGCACAACTGGTTTCGTTCCGCCGGGCCGCTGGTTACAACCCGCTGGCCACGGCGGGCGTGGTGATGGTTGCCATTTTCGTCTTGTGCGCACTGTTCGCTCCCTGGATCGCTCCCCAGGACCCCGCGCAGATCGACTTGCCGGCGCGACTCATGGGCCCATCGGCCTCACACTGGTTCGGCACCGACGAACTGGGACGTGACATCCTCTCGCGCATCATCTACGGGGCCCGCATCTCGATGCTGGTCGGCAGCTGCGTGGTCGCGGCGTCGCTGACGCTGGGGCTTATCTTTGGATCCATTGCGGGCTACTACGGCGGAGTCATCGACCGCGTGCTCAACGTCGTCGTGATGAACGCCTTCATGTCGTTCCCTGGAATCCTGCTGGCGATCGCGTTTGTCGCCTTTCTCGGGCCGGGCATCTTCAATCTGATCCTGGCGCTATCGATCGGTGGATGGGTGGGCTATGCCCGACTGGTCCGCGCCCAGGTGCTGGCGGTGCGCGAACGCGAATTCGTGGAAGCTGCGCGGGCATTGGGCGCCAGCGACCTGCGCATCGTCGGGCGGCATATCTTGCCGAACATTATTCAGCCAATCATCGTGCAGGCGGCGATCGGAATGGCAGGCGCCATCCTGGCCGAAGCCACCATGAGCTTCCTCGGTCTAGGCGTGCCGCCTCCGGCAGCAAGTTGGGGCTCGATGCTCAATGACGCGCGCTCCCACCTGTTCGATTCGCCGCACCTGGTGCTCTTTCCCGCCGCCGCGGTCATGCTGGCGGTGTTGTCGTTCAACTTCATTGGCGATGGCCTGCGGGATTACCTCGATCCGCGGTCGAGGATTGAAGTGGGGCTGTAGGGTGCGCGTAATTGAGTTGTCATCCTGAGCGAGCGCAGCGAGTCGAAGGACCCCTATTGCGTCACGATTCCTCGCGGCCATAGGGGTCCTTCGACTTCGCACGAGCCAAGGAAGCTCGTGCTCCGCTCAGGATGACACCTCCAAACTCACTAGCAGGGCGAACAGACTGCCCGCCCCTAGCTCAACAGAGCGGTAGAACGGCGCGCTCGGCCCGAAACTGACAACTGACAACTGACAACCGACAATTGCTTCTACAGCTCTTCGATGGTCACTCTATCGTTGGTGTAGATGCAGATCTTGCCGGCAATTTTCATCGCCTCTTCGGCGATCTGGCGCGGCGGCAAGTTGGTGTGCTCAAACAGCGCCGTGGCTGCGGCCGTGGCGTAGGGTCCCCCGCTGCCGATGGCCGCGATGCCGGAGTCGGGCTCAATCACATCGCCCTGCCCGCTGATGAGGAAGGTCTGGTTCTGGTCGGCGACCAGCAGCAGGGCCTCCAGCGAGCGCAGCATCTTGTCGGTGCGCCAGTCCTTGGCCAGTTCGACTGCGGCGCGGCCAATGTTGCCGTGGTACTGCTCCAGCTTCGATTCGAAACGCGCGAACAAGGAGAACGCATCGGCGGTGGAACCGGCAAAGCCGGCGAGAATCTTGTCCTGGTAAAGTCGGCGGATCTTACGTGCGGAATGCTTGATGATGCCTTCGCCGAGCGTGACCTGACCGTCTCCGGCCATCACGACTTTTCCATCCCGGCGAACACAAAGAACAGTAGTAGAGCGGATCATGCGCTTCTGTGCCATGAATATGGCTGATTATAACAGCGTTAAACCCGGTTCCTTGTAAGCGTACCTACTACGCCTTCGCACCCTCGGTGTGATTCGCGTCCAGCTCTGCCAGCAGGTTGTCTACACGGGCCTCGAGGATGTTGCGGATGGAGCAGATGCCCAGCACTTTTCCCTGATCGTCAACGATGGGCATGTGGCGATAGTGGCGCTCGATCATGACCTGTAGCGCCTCACTGGGCGTGGTCTCCTCAGTTGCCATCTCAACCATCGGACTCATCAGTTCATGTACCGGGGTGCTCTTGGGATCGCGCCGGCTGAGTGCGAACTTCGCCAGCACGTCGCGTTCGGTAAACATGCCGGCCACCACGCCTTGCTCGTCGATAACGGCCACCGCGCCCACTTGTTTTTCCAGCATCGTGTGGATGGCATCGTCAACCGTCGCCTGTAGAGGCACCGTCGCCGGGCCCTCGTCACACCATTTTAGGAGACTCATGATTGTCCAGGTCCTTATACCTACTTACTCACTGTACGCTCTTCGCCTTTCGCTCTTCGCCATACAGCCTCACGGTAAACGCTCGTTCATAGACAACCGAGCGCAGCTCGCAGCTGAGGGCAACAAGCGAAGAGCCAATAGCGAAAGGCGAAAAGCGGCTCTACGCGTTGATCGCCATCCCAAACACCGCGTTCGAGGCATCCAGCATCGCCTCTGACAATGTGGGATGCGCATGGATAATGTTCGCCAGCTCTTCGGCGGTGCATTCCATTTCCAGCGCCAGGACTGATTCGGCGATCAGCTCGGTCGCATTCGGCCCGATGATGTGCACGCCCAGGATCTCGCCGTACTTGGCGTCAGTAACGATTTTGATGAAGCCTTCGTGCTGTCCAACGATGCTGGCGCGCGAGTTCGCGGTAAAGGGGAACTTGCCGACCTTCACAGTATGGCCCTTTTCCTTCGCCTTGGCTTCCGTAAGGCCTACACTTCCAATCTCGGGATGGCAATAGGTCGCATTGGGGATGCGCAACGGATTGATCGGCTTCGCCGGCTTGCCCGCAATGTGGGTGACTGCCACGATGCCTTCCATAGCGCCGGCATGCGCTAATTGTGGGAGGCCAACGACAATATCGCCGATGGCGTACACGCCGGGCTCCGCCGTGCGCATGAACTGGTCGATCTTCACGAAGCCCCGGTCGAGTTCGATCTTCGTTTTTTCGATACCGATGTTCGCAGTCATGGGCGCGCGTCCCACCGCAACCAGTACTTTGTCAGCTTCCAGTTTCTGCTGCTTGCCATCGACGGTAAAGGTAACGGCTACTCCCGCCTTGGTCTTCTCAACCTTCTCTACCTTGGCGTTCACGAAGCCGTTGATACCGCGCTTGCGGTACACCCGCATCAACTCCTTCGACACATCTTCGTCTTCGATGGGCACATAACGCGGCAGCATTTCGAGGATGGTGACGTCCGAGCCGAACGATTTGTAGATGGCGGCAAACTCCACCCCAACCGCGCCGGAGCCGATTACGATCAGCGACTTGGGAATGTCGGTCCAAGCTGAGCACTTCGATGTTGGAGAGGATGCTGGAGTCCGCCTGCAGGCCGGGTAACATACGGGCCGACGAGCCGGTGGACAGTATGACGTTCTTCGCCTTGATTGACTTCAACTCGCCGCCTTCGAGCGCGACAGTGTGGAGGCCGTCTTTTGCCGGTCCGGTCAGCTTGCCCCATCCCCGGACCACGTCCACCTTGTTCTTCTTCATCAGGAATTGCAGGCCTTTGGCGTGCTTGTCCACAATGCCCTGCTTGCGCTTCTGGATCGCGCCCCAGTTCAGCGAGACACCGGCCGTATTTTCCAGCCCAAGTTCTATGCCTTCCTTTACGTGGTCGAAGACTTCCGCGTTGAACAGTAAGGCCTTGGTTGGAATGCAACCGACGTGCAGACAGGTGCCGCCCAGGAACGGGTCTTTCTCGATGAGGGCGGCCTTCAGTCCAAGCTGTCCGGCTCGAATGGCCGCAGTGTATCCCGCAGGTCCGCTGCCGATGATGGCTACGTCGTAGATTGTCTCTGGCAAGTTCGTGCTCCGTTCTAGAAGGGTTATGAGCGCCGGGGATCGCCGGCTTGTCGGAATGATGACGACAGGCGAATAGATGATTGTAAATCACGGGAAGAAGCAGGGGGCCTGGACCCGCCTGCTTCCATATGGCCAAAGGCCAATCTGACCACGAACTTACAAGGATGACCTTGGATGAAGCAGAAGCGAAGTCCCGGCTGTGCTCATTCCGATTCCGTGCAAATCCGTAGCCAGGCCGCCTTGAGTCTTTTTCTCCCTCTGCCTCGTATATCCCGTTAGTATGGTCGCCACCGCTTTCAGTTCGCTGGTTCCGATGGAAACCGAAGAGTCCCAAATCGCACATGGGCTCCGCCGTCGCGATCCTGACCTGCTCGATGCCTTGATCGAGCAGTATCAGCATCGGCTGCTGCGATATCTGCTGCACTTAACCGGCAATCGCGCTGTCGCCGAGGACCTGTTTCAGGAGACCTGGCTGCGCGTGCTGGAAAAAGGCCATCAGTACGATGGGCGCAATCGGTTCGTGACCTGGCTGATGTCCATCGGACACAACGTTGCCATCGACTACCTGCGCAAGAAGAATCCCAGCAGCCTGGACGAAATGAGAGACCCGGAGGACGGTGCGCCCTTCGAACCGGCGGCGGCTGGGCCGTCACCGTTCGACCTGGCACTGGCGCAACAGCAGCATGAAATGTTTGACGAAGCTTTGGGCCGGGTGCCGGCGCTTTTCCGCGAAGTCCTGGTGCTTCGCTTCCAGGAACAGATGAAGCTTGAGGAGATTGCCCAGTTGATTCATATTCCCGTTGCCACCGTGAAGACACGACTCTACCGCGGAGTCCTGGCGCTGCGTCCAGCGTTGACAGGAGGCGCACAATGACGAACCACGAACATGAGCGCGCTCTCGATCTCATCATGAGGCGCGGAGTTGAAGGGATCGACAATTCTCAGACCGCATGGTTGGAGTCGCATTTGTCAGTGTGTACCGACTGTTCCGAATACGCGGCCCTTGAGCACAGCACAAGCCGGCTTCTGCGGTCGGTTGCGGTTACCGCCAGCCCAGCGCTGGTGACGGCGACGCAGAGCCGTCTGCGTGCTCGCGCGCTGGAAATGCGGGAGCGCGACTCTCGCATGTTTCTGATCGGCGTGTCGTTCTGCCTCGGGG
The DNA here is from genome assembly GCA_963840905.1 of uncultured Acidobacteriaceae bacterium. GTDB lineage: Bacteria > Acidobacteriota > Terriglobia > Terriglobales > Acidobacteriaceae > Bog-257. Next base: position 331,256 of record CAWJAO010000002.1, on the reverse strand, counting down.
TGCTTTCTTCGACCGCATCCGCGTGGGTGTGGTGGAGGTTCGGAGGCTGGGCGGCGCAATTGTTGGGCCTGCCGGAGTCGATCGTCGGCCCAGGTGTGCTGCTGTTCTGGCTGTTGCCCGCGATCGTAATCGCCGTCCTGGTAACGTTTGTTCCCCGGACGATATTCAACAATCCCCTCATGCTTGCGCTGGCGAGGGAGCGTGAAGGAGAAATTCGATGAGCGCCACAAAGTCCACCTTTAGAGGTGAAGTAAGCATTATTTCGCCGGTTGCAGTTGTGCTGTCTGTCCTTGCTTTCGCCTGCATGCAGGTCCTGTTCGCAGTTTTACCCAAGGGACCGCATGACCTGCCGCCCTTCCCGTGGTGGGTGGTGTTGGGCGTCCTGGCTGGATTGGTCCTGGCGGCATGGGTGCTGCTGATCGGCTACATCAATCAGGACGCCAAACGCCGAGGCATGGGCCAGTTGCTGTGGACGCTGCTTGCGATGCTGGTTCCGAACTGCCTTGGGATTCTTCTCTACTTCCTGCTACGCAAGCCCATGCTGAAGCCATGCCCCGGTTGTGGTTGGGTCATTCAGCCGGACTTTCGGTTCTGCCCCAAGTGCGGCGTAGCAATGGCGCCCACTTGCCCCCACTGCAACCGGTCGATCAGCCATGATTTCTTGTGCTGCCCCTATTGCGGGAAACCCGTGGGGGCGGCGGCGACTTAGAAGGCTGCTGAAAACATCAGCAGCATAGCTTCTGGAGGTATTTCTGGCTGGGCTCAATCGGTGGCCACGCAGAAAGGTTCTTAACCACGAATTTGTGCGCATGGGCTCGCATCCATCAGCCCGAAGGGCGCCACAATTGTAGCCCTTTGGGCTTCCAAATCTGTGTGCTTCTTCGATTCCGCGACTGACTAGAACTCCTCACCCCTTTGGGCTTCCGCATCCGCGACCTTCGTCAAATCCGTGATTGCATTAGAATCCTTATTCATGGCCGAAGTCACTTACTTGGAAGCCATTCGCCAGGGAATCTGGGAAGAGATGGAGCGCGATCCCGCGGTCTTCTGCATTGGAGAAGACATCGGTATTTATGGCGGCGCGTTCAAGGTTACCGAGGGTCTCATTGACCACTTCGGCCCCGAGCGGGTGGTGGACACTCCCATCTCGGAGATGGCGATCGTCAACGCCAGCTTCGGCGCGGCGCTCACCGGGATGCGGCCGGTGGCCGAGTTCCAATTCATGGACTTCATCAGCTGCGCCTTCAACCAGATCAACAACATGCTGGCCAAGGCCCATTTCCGCTGGGGCGCACCGGTTCCAGTAGTGCTGCGCGGCCCTTCAGGGGGTGGCGTCCATGGAGGTCCATTTCACTCGCAGAATCCCGAGACCTATTTCGCGCACACTCCGGGACTGAAGGTGATCTGCCCGGCGAGCACCTACGACGCCAAGGGGCTGATCAAGTCGGCCATTCGCGACAACAACCCGGTGCTGTTCTTCGAGCACAAGTTTCTTTATCGGCGCATCAAGGAAGAGTTGCCGGCTGACGATTACACAGTGCCGATTGGTAAAGCACGCGTGGTGCGCGAAGGCCGTGACGTCAGCGTGATTACTTACGCCGCCATGGTCTATGTGGCGCTGGAAGCTGCGGACATCCTGGCGAAGGAAGGCATCGAGCTGGAAGTAGTGGACTTGCGGACAATCCTTCCGCTGGACCGCGATGCCATCCGTGAGACCGTCGAAAAGACAAATCGAGTAATTGTTCTGCACGAAGACACCAAGACCGGAGGGATTGCCGGAGAGGTGGCGGCCATCATCAATGAAGAGTGCTTCGACGCTTTGGACGCGCCTATCGTGCGCATCGCCTCAGCCGACAGTCCGGTACCGTTCTCGCCGCCGTTGGAAGAGGCATTTCTCCCCAGAGTGGAGGACGTGGTGCGCGAAGCGCGACGGTTACGGCGATACTGAGGCTTGGGAATCGGCAAGCACGACTGAAATCCGACAATCAGAATCCCTGCTGGATGACATTTTCTGTGTCGTTCTGCCGATCTCCAGGCAATAAGCGCGGCTCATAGTACGATAATGACTCCCCGGCGACGGCGGAAGGCAAGCTCAAAGGAGAGGTATGCGCGGATTTATCGCGGGAGTAATCGTTACGTTGCTCGTCGTTTTTGGCGGAGCCTATTACTACGCGACCACGGGACACTTCGATCCCCGGGCAGTAGGCAACACCCCCAGCACCTTTGAGCGCCAAGCCGCGATGAAGTCACTGGACGAGTGGGTTGACCGGAACGCCTCCAAACAGGCAAACCCCTTCCAGCCGACCATGGACAACATCATGGATGGCTCCATGACCTACGACAAGAACTGCGCCTTGTGCCATGGCAGCCTGAAAGAGCCTACTTCGCCCATGCGGACGAAGTTTTATCCTTCGGTGCCGCAGTTGGTGAGCCACACCCCGGACGACCCCGACGGTAATCTCTTTTATGTGATCAAGTACGGTGTTCGCTACACTGCCATGCCGGGCTGGGAAGGAGTGCTGTCGGATGACGATATCTGGAAGACGGTGCTCTTCATCAAGAACTCCAATCAGATGAAGGACAATTCCACGCAGCCGCCCAAGTAATCCTGGGCTGCCGAGCTCTGATGGCGAGCCCCATGCTGCCGATCGCTACGCAATGAACATCGCACTCTTTGGCGGAACCTTCGATCCCATTCACCGCGGACATGTAGTTGTGGCTCGAGCGGCCGCCACGAAATTCGCCTTGAAACAGGTATGGTTCGTTCCGGCGGATGTGCCGCCCCACAAGCAGAAGACTCCCATCACGGCTTTTTATCATCGCTACGCCATGGTTGCGCTCGCGCTGGCAGGGGAGAAGACATTCGTGCCTTCGTTGTTGGAAGCTCCCGATCCGTCGACCGATGGCAGCCAACGCAAGCCAAGCTACTCGATTGACACAGTCCGCCGCGTCAAAGCGAAGCTGGGTAAGAGCGACCACCTATACTTCCTGATAGGCATGGATGCGTTCAAGGACATCGGCAAATGGTACGAGTCCGAGGCGTTACTGGGTGAGTGTGACTTCATCGTGGCCGCGCGTCCGGGATACTCGCTAGCCGACGTCGCTTCGTCGTTGCCGGTGAAGGTAAGGCCCGGAGCGGCCGTGACAAAGTTGTTTCGTAAGCAGAAGATAGAGGGTCCGCTGGTCTTGCCCGGTGCGACGCTGCACATGTTGCCCGAGACACACGAGAACGTGTCAGCCACGCAGATCCGGGCGGCCGTGGAGCGAGGCGGAGCGCTGAAGCGGCTGGTCCCCGACGCCGTAGCGGAATACATCCAAAAGGAGCAGTTGTATCGACGCAAGACGAGCCGAACCTATGAAGAGAAATGAATCGAGGGCGCAAGTCGCCATTGCCGTGCGGGCCTGTCAGGAGAAGAAGGCCGCCGACATCGGCATCCTGCAACTGGACGAACAGGCCAGTGGGTTCACCGACTACTTTGTGATTTGTTCGGGCGCCAACCCGCGGCAGGTCCAGGCCATTGCCGACGAGGTCGACCAGAAGCTCAGTGTGACTGGGGTCGAACCCTCGCACCGCGAAGGCTACAACCAGGCCGACTGGGTCCTACTGGACTACGTGGACTTCGTGGTGCACATTTTCTCGGAGAGCGCGCGAAAGTTTTACGACCTGGAACGGCTGTGGAAGACAGCCAAGCGGATGCAGCTCGCCGATCTGGAGAAGGCCGCTCGCAAACCTGCAGCCAGGAAAAGTGCCACCGCCGCAAAGCAGACCAAGCCAAAATCGGCAAAGAAGTCCGCAGTGAAGACTGCTTCTCACAAACGCGGCTCAACCGCCCGCCGGCGAAAGAGTTCCTGAGCCGTGAAGCTTCGTATCGTCTGGATTGGCAGGACTCGCAGCTCACCTATTCAATCTTTGACCGCCGAATACCTGAAGCGGCTGTCCCGCTATGCCGCCTGCGACGCCCAGGAGCTGGCGTCGGAAGCCGCTCTCCTGAAGCTGGTGGAAAAAAGCGCGGGCCGTAAGCCACCGGTGTTGGTACTGCTGGATGCTCGTGGGAGCCAGCTTACCTCGGAGGAGATCGCCAATTTTCTAGAGTACCACTGCGGGCACGACACGCAGGAGTTGTTGTTTGCGGTAGGCCCTGCCGACGGCTGGAGTGACGCCACGCGCGCTGTCGCGTCCAACATTCTGTCCTTTGGGAAGGTGACCTTGCCGCATGAGCTGGCGCGGGTGGTGCTGTTGGAACAGCTCTACCGGGGATTTACCATCCTCAAGGGACATCCGTATCATGGCGGCCATTAGAAGGAATGACATGAAGTTTCCACGGCGGTGCTCCGCCCGCATTGTCCTACTGTTCGGTATCGCAATCTTTTCGTCGTACTGCGCAGCCCAGCCGCCAACCAAGCCGGTAGCGGCATTTCCGCCACTAGAGCAGTGGAAGGCGGCGGTGATCAGCGGAAACGTTACGACCCTGCAGGCGCTCTACAGCAATGATCCTCCGGCCCAGGTGGCCACCGGAGCCGGCCCGTCTAGCGTTACCTCGGAGGTCGGTTTCTGGACCGGTCTCAAAGCGCGGCGAATGAAATTGAATATCATCCAGTCGGAATCGCCCCAGCCGGGTGTGCAGCAGTTGGTCTTTCAGGCGGAAGTCCACACTAGTCCGGGCCCGGGAGGCCAAACGCTCTACGTAACCGAGGGCCAGCTATGGCAGAAGCAAGGCGAACAGTGGCGGCTGGCGGGTACGAAACGGTCCGATGCGACAAAGCTGCAGCAACCGATCTCGACCAGCAAAGTCATCTATGCTCCCGGCGTTGATGCGCACGGGGAGATCAAGCACGCTTTGCAACTGGCCGCCGCCGGGCATAAGCGGGTGCTGGTCGTGTTCGGCGCGAACTGGTGTTACGACTGCCATGTGCTCGACCTGGCATTCCAACGTCCCGATGTTGCGGGTGTGCTGAAGCAGAACTTTGAAGTGGTCCACGTGGATGTGGGCGAGGGCGATAAGAACCAGGACCTCATGCAGGAGTATCAGGTCCCGATGAAACGTGGAATCCCGGCGATCGCGGTCCTGGGGAGCGATGGAAAACTGTTGTACGCCCAAAAGGGCGGCGAGTTCGAGAAAGCCCGCGCCCTGGCTCCGGAGGATGTCCTGCAATTTCTGAACAAGTGGAAACCGGTGGCGCGGTAGCGAAGCGACAACAGGCTTCGCCCGCGGAATCATGGCTTCCCGCACAAGACTGGCGAGCCGCTATCCGGTACTATATCGAAGGTAAATCGTCTAAAGCTTGCCGATACTCCGGCGCAAGATGAGGAAACACCTGGAATGAAATTTACTTTGATTCGGCAGTTTGCCCTGGCTGCCCTTGTGCTGCTAGGCAGCATGATGGCGTGGGGTGATACGTCAATGCTGCGGCCTCCCAAGGGAACGAAGGTCGCCATAATCGTCTTTGAAGATCTCGAATGTCCCGACTGTGCACGGGCGGCGCCGCTGCTGCATGAAGCGGCCAAGCAATACAACATCCCCCTGGTGCAGCACGATTTTCCTCTGCCCCAGCACGCCTGGTCGTTTGAAGCCGCGGTAAATGCCCGTTACTTCGATACCAAGTCGGCGAAGCTGGGCGATGACTATCGCCTGTACATCTTTCAAAACCAGCTGCAGATTACCAAGCAGAATCTGCGGGGCATCACCGAAAAATTTGCCAGCGATCACAAGGTGACACTGCCATTCGTGGTTGATCCGAACGGCGATCTCGCCGCCAAGGTCAAAGCTGACTACCAACTGGGGCAGCGCATTCCTTTGGACCACACTCCCACCATCTACATCGTCAGCGATACCGCGCGCGGACAGCCCTTCGTGGAGGTCGTGGATCGCACCAAGCTCTACCAGTTGATTGAGCAGGTGATGAAGGACGCGGGCAGCAGTCAGCCGGCGAGCAAGACCGCCAACGCCCACAAGGCCGCGCATACCCAGTAGGTGAAGTTTCTGCCGGAAAGCTCGCCGCAAAGGCGAGCTTTCTTGTTGGTCGCCAGATCCCCGAAAATTCCGCCTGTCATCCCGGATATTCTACTTTTCGTCGAAACTTTCAGAGTCCCGTCGGGTTGCTATGATCGAATCGACATGTCAGACAACTCTAGCGTTCACCCCGGGTCTCCGCTTTCGTCTCATGACCGTATCCTGATGGCGGGTAAGCACTTGTTCGCGCGTCACGGATACGAAAATACCAGTACGGTCGCCATCTCCCGCGAGGCAGGCACCAGCGAATCGCAGATGATGAAGCATTTCGGCAGCAAGCAAGGTTTGCTGGCTGCTATCTTCGACCGCGGTTGGGTGGCCATCGCCGAACGTGTGCAAATGGCCCAGAAGAGCGCCTCACTGCCGGACAGGCTCCTAGGGGTCTTGGAGGCCATCGCTATCGAGTTGGATAACGATGCTGATCTAAAAGAGATCATGATGCTTGAGGCTTGGCGTGTCCGCAAGGACAACCGGGACGTGCTATTGAGCCAGGGATTTCACCGGTTTGCCGACGTCGTAGACGGAATTCTGTCCGAGATGAAGGACCGCGGGCAGATCCGCTCGGATGTGAACCTTCAGGCGGTGCGGGCGGCCTATATCGGAGTGACAGAAGGCCTGTTGCGCGACCAGGTAGTGGCAAGGCGCTCTGAGTTTATTGCCGATTACAATTTTGAAGACGTGAAGAAGGTTCTGGAAGTCCTGGTTCCGGCGTTCGGCGGAGAGCGGACTCCCTCATTGAAAGCAGTTAACGAGTAAATACCCGTCGCACCGGGCTCGGCCACTGGCTGAGCGGCAGTTCCACAATGCAACGGTCTATAACTTCCTCAACACCTCAAAGATGTCGTCATTGCTCGGTACCTGGCCGAGGGGATAGACCTTGGCGAACGCCAGCTTTCCGCTCTTGTCCACGATAAATATGGCCCGCTCATTGACTCCGGGTAGCGGATCACCCTCGCGCAGAATCCCGAAAATCCTGGCTACCTGCCCGTGCGGATAGAAATCGCTGGCCAAGGGAAAATTCAGGGTGCCGATCTCCTTTTTTTGCCATGCGGTATGACTGGGGATGGAGTCGGCACTGATGGCAACGACCTGGGCGTCGTAGCCGGCAAGCTTCTCGGTTTCGGCACTCAGAGAGGGCAATTGAGAGGCGCAAACCGGCGTCCAGTCGGCCGGGTAGAAGGCCAGGACCACGTTCTTCTTCCCCCGGTAGTCGCTCAGTTTGAACTGCTGCTTGATACTTCCAATCACCGCCGGGAGTTCGAAATCCGGTACTGCATCACCAACGTTCAGGGCTGCCATTCTTCCTCCGAAATCCTTCTCAGATGCAATCAGCGATTCTAGAGGTCAAGCTCCTCGCCGGGCAAGTCCTTAGCGACCCGTTGTTTCAGTTTGATGAATTTGGGGTAGGGGTCACTCCGCGCTTGGCCTGTCACAAGGAGCCGGACCCTGCGATCTACTTCAGCTTCGCGTACTCGGCTTTGGCTTGCTTGTAGATCGGGATGTCAGCGTCGGCATCTTTCCAGAGAGCGAGGAAATCCTGATACGACTTGCGCGCGGCGGCCTTGTCGCCCATCATCAGCTGCGCACGGCCAAGTTGAAGATAGGTAAGGGCACCCCACACATTATCTTGCGCGATTCCGGGGTGGTCGATGATCTTCCGGAACTCAGCGGCGGCCTCGGGGCCCTTGCGCATCTGTAGATACGCGAGCCCCCGAACGTACACTGGATACAGACCCCCGACGACCACGCCGTTCCCAAACTCGTAGGGGACGGAGGTCTCCAGAACTTGAATGGCATCAAGAGCCTTTCCTTGACTAATTGCAATCGCAGCTCGAAGGCAAGGCAGATCGTAGTTCTGGGCCATCGTGTTCTGCGGCATTTCTGCATCCAATTGCGCCGCCACACTCTCTGCCCATTTCCACTCACCAGAACGCGCCAACACGATCGCCGCTAGCCATCTCACTGAACGCCCCGAATGTAGTGCAAGAGCCTGGATTGCTCCCTCCTTTGCTGACTTCGCATTACCAAGTTCGGCCTGCCACAAACCCTCCTCTGCCCTACGCCTCCCGGACTTTTCCGCTCGACCGGCACGTCTACCGGCCCCAACCACGTCATCAACGATCCCTCGGGCTTTCTTCATGTGGCCGAAATATGACTCTACCCAGGCCTGTTCCGCGCGCGGCCACAATGAAGGCGGATGTTCAAGCGCCCATTTCAGCTGCTCTTGCATTGCTAAGTCGTCTCTCTCCAGAAACGCCAATTGATACCTGGCAAGCCTCAAATGTTCGCTGTCCAGTCCGTGTGAGCGGGCCGCATCGAACCCCGCCTTCGCTTCGCCGTATCGCTCCAGAGCCATTTCGGAAAACATTAGGTTGAAGTATGGCGGATAGCTGTCAGCATCGACTCGCATTGCTTCGCGAGCCTCCGCCGCCGATTGCTCATAATGGCCCAGCATTCGATCGATCCAACTTGCGTTCATACCAAAATGCGCATAAGCGGTGTTTGGATAAACTCGAAGCACATCGGCCAATGCATCCCGCGCTTTCCCCAAATCGCCAGTTACATTCATAAAGTATTGCCCCTCGGTCACGAAGCGCTGCTGCCGCGTTAGCCGGCTACGCAAGTCATAGGCTTTCCTTAAGAACCCTCTCGCCTGCTCTTGATCTCCGACATTCCACACACTCGTGCTCAACGTCGCATAGGCTAATGCGAAGTTGTTGTCCGTCTCTACCGCCCGCCGGAGGTAGCCGATGGCTTTATGCTCATCTTCTGAGTGCAGCTGCTTGGCTAATGTAAAGGCTCGCAGGGCGTCCACAGAAGAGGTTGCAGCTATCTCCAGCGGTTGATTGAATTCGCGAATTGTCTTTCCGGGCTCGCCCAATCGCCTGCGTAGCTCTACCGCTGCGCGACCCAATTGTTCGACGATTTCATTTCGCTGAGCACCCGTAGTATGAGCGGTCGCGATCACGGTATTCGTGTCGCACCGCGACGCCTTAAGGTCAATCTCGTATCGATTGCCCGCATCTTCGATGGAGCCACTCACAACCGCCGCGCTCTTGGTCTTTGCACAAATTTCCTTAGCCCTCTCCAAGGTCAGCGCCTCACCATCCGAATGTCCCATTTTCTTGAGAACTCGGTTGACCTTGTCGGACGAAAGAAGGTTCAGGAAAGGCGTCTGCTCCAGCCCAATGCGTAGCGCCTCGGTCAGGCTGCCGTCGAACACCTCATCGCCAGTCTTGTTTTCAAAATCCGCGAGCACAATGGTGTCTTTGTCGGTGAGCTTGGGAACTGGATGCGCGCGCCGGTAGAGAACTGCCCCGACAATTCCGCAGAGGACAAGCGCCGTCAGGCTCATGGCCAGCAAGGCTCTACGAGGCGAACTTTTGGCTTCTTCCGACTGCGGTGCGTCAGCTACGCGCGACACTTCGAGCTGTGCGTTAGCTAAACCGCTGCGTACTTCAGTCACAGTCTGCAACCGCAGGTCGCGCCCCTTGTGGAGACACTTGTCGATTAGAAGTTCCAGCTGCGGCGAAATATCCGGGGCCAACTCGCGCACTGGCTTGGGCTCCCGCTGCTGAATGGCATGGTGCAAGATGGCCTCGGTTTCGCCGGTGAAGGCGCGCTCGCCGGTGGCCATCTCGTAGAGCACCAGGCCGAACGAAAACATATCGGTACGGGCGTCCAGCTTTTCGCCGCGCACTTGCTCAGGCGACATATAGCCGGCGGTGCCCATGGCGGAGCCGGTGCGGGTGAGATGCAAGTCGGTCGCGGGCTGAAGCCCGCCAGGAGGAAGAGAAGAGGGCTGGACGGCACGACTGAAGTCGTGCCCTTTCAAGTCGTCGCCAGCGTGCTCTGCCGTCCCTTGCTGGTTCTCATTTTTTGTCGTCAGCTTGGCCAGTCCGAAGTCCAGAATCTTGGCCGTACCTTTCTTCGTCAGAAAGATGTTGGCCGGTTTGATGTCGCGGTGAATGATGCCAGTTTCGTGCGCGGCCTCGAGGCCGTCCGCAATCTGCATCGCAACCCTCAGCAACTCATCCAGCGGAACACGCTCCTCATGGGCCAGGCGGTCGCGCAGGGTCTCGCCTTCCAACAACTCCATCGCAATGAACGGTTGGCCTTCGTGCTCGCCGAATTCGTGGATATAGCAGATGTTGGGATGATTCAGCGACGAAGCAGTGCGGGCCTCGCGCTCAAATCGCTGGAGTGCAACGGGATCACTGGCCAGCTCTTCGGGCAGAAACTTCAGCGCCACTCGACGGCCCAGCTTCAGATCCTCGGCCTTGTACACCAGTCCCATGCCGCCCCCACCGATGATCTCCAGCACGCGGTAGTGCGAGACCTTCTGGCCGATCAGGCCCGACTTCCACCCTTTCGCCTGCGGCAGGAAGGGTGGGGCACCCTGGTTGGCGGGATCGCTGGAGCTGTCGCTCTCGGATTCGACGTGCACGATCAGGCGATAGCCGCGCCGCGGAACCGTTTCCACATACGTGGGATTGTCCGCCGAGTCGCCCAGCGCCTGCCGCAGCTTCTTGATCGCAGTGTGGATGCTGTGATCGAACTCGACGACCGTGTCGTTGGGCCATAGCCTTTTCTTGATCTCGTCGAGCGTTACGATCCCACCGCGACGTTCAACCAGCATCAGCATTAGTTGGAAGGGCTGTTCCTGGAGGACAACCTTGTGTGCTCCCGTACGCAGTTCCCCGGCCTTCAGGTCAAGTTCGAAGGCCCCGAAGCGCAGACGGTTTGGGAGCCCAACTTCCATAGACGCCCCAATGGTGGTTGCCCCTGAGAGAGCTGCTTGGCGGAGAGTTTAGCACCTCGAATCGTGGTTTCCCACACCCATTTCACGCCCAAAAAGCAGGTCACTTTTCGCCCGCGGCGGCACATTTCCGGGAGCGGCACCGGGTCAAGGCCTGCCAATTGAACGACTTAAGCTGTTCAGCGATAGTTCAGCGATAAGTCAGCGCTGGTGCATCGACATAGGCTTGCGCCTCAGGCAGAGTTGCACGGCCGCCCAATGTGGTGGCCAAGGAGGAGTACATGAAAACCAGACAATTCACATTGCTCATCGGCATGAGCCTATTGGCCGCGCTGGCCCTGCCACTGTGGACGGTCGCGCAGGACAACCCATCACCCGACCACCGACATAAGCACAAGAAGTACCGGCTCATTGACATGGGAACCTTCGGTGGGCCGGCAAGCTACTTAACGCTTGAAGGAGGAGTCGGTCACGGAGCCCGGGTTCTCAATAACAGAGGAGCGGTCGTAGGGTGGGCGGATACGTCCCTTCAGGATCCTTACTTCCCACTCTGCTTCAATGCAGATTGTTTTCTCTCCCATGCCTTTGGATGGAAGGACGGTGTTCTTACCGACTTAGGCTCGCTTCCGGGTGTGAACAACAGCCAAGCTAGCGGAATCAATGACGCGGGACTGATTGTCGGGCTTTCGCAATATGGCGTAGTCGATCCTCTCACTAACTTCCCGGCCGGACGTGCGGTCCTTTGGAACCACCATGGGATAACTGATTTGGGAACACTGGGTGGATATGAGAGCAACGGAGTATCGGTGAATGATGCAGGTGACGTCATCGGATTTTCTACCATTGACGGACCGCCTGACCCCTATTCGTTTCTGGTAGCATCGATACACCCGTTCATTTGGCGGAACGGCGTCATGCAAGACATTGGAACCCTAGGCGGGCCCGATGCTCTACCCGGCTTTGCCCCCAAACTCCCAGGGGCAGTCGTTGGTCTCTCGTTCATAGATTCGATACCCAACCCCACGACAGGCCTTCCGACCCTGCATCCGTTCCTGTGGAGAAACGGTCACATGCGGGACATCGGCAGCTTGGGCGGAACGCTTTGTTGTTCTGATGCCCTTGTGGCGAACAGTAGTGGCCAGGTAGCCAGCGACTCGACCCTGGCCGGCGACGTGAGTTCACACCCATTTCTTTGGGATAGGGGCAGGCTCACTGACCTTGGCACCTTTGGCGGCGACAACGGATTCGTTCACAACATCAACGACAAGGGAGAGGTGGTCGGTTATGCCGATTTCCCTGGTGATCAGCTGCATGATGCCTTCCTCTGGAAACACGGAAGAATGATTGACCTGGGAAAACTTGGCAAGACTAGCGCTGCGCACGCCATTAACAATAACGGTCAGATCGTTGGTGGTTCCTTCATTGATGACACGGGCAATATCCGTGCGTTCCTGTGGGAAAATGGAGGACCCATAGTTGACTTGAACGATCTGATTCCCGCCGATTCTCCACTGACTCTGTCGGTCGCCTGGGATATCAACGAGTCTGGAATGATTACTGGTGTGGGGGTACCCGCAGGCTGTGCCCCTGCCGATCGCGGATCCTGTGGGCATGTTTTCGCGCTGCTTCCTGAAGGAGACTGCGATTCCGACAACGAAGCGAGAATCGCGGCGACGCAGGCTAGAGTCGCTGCCGAGCACGCTGCGGCTGCACAGTATTCCTCGACAACGAAACCAGACACCGAATCACCGCTCAGCCCGGCGGAACGCTTCCGCAGCATGATGCGGCAGCGCTACCGCATGCCCGGCCAGCCCATCGCGCCGCGCGACTAGCTGCAACTCTCTCGTCCCAGCCGGAGCGGAACCGCAACCACGGTGATCCCCCTCCGCTCCGGCTTAGGTTCTTGCTTGGTCCTGTTTTAGCTGACAGCTGAGAAAATGGAGGGCTGACAGCTGCTTCGCTACTGGTAAGTGACCCGCTTTTCGCCCTTCACGATGCGGCCGATGGTGTGGCCCTTCTCGCCGCAGCGTTCGAGGATGGTCTGCACCTTCTTGAACTTCTTGGCGGGCACGACCAGGATCATGCCGATTCCCATGTTGAAGGTGCGTAGCATCTCATCTTGCGGAACGTTTCCGATCTTCTGCAGGTGCTCGAAGATGGGCGGCACTGGCCAGGAGTTGATCTCGACAATCGCACCCACGCCCTTGGGAAGGACCCGCGGCAGGTTCTCAGTGATACCGCCGCCGGTGATATGCGCCATGGCCGAAACCGCATCGGCTTCAATCATGCGCCGCATGATGGGCCAATAGCTCTTGTGGGTCTTCATCAACTCGGTGCCGACCTTACCCTTGATCTCGTTGACATAAGAGTCGGGCGTGTAATGCGCAACCGTGAAGAACAGCTTCCGCGCCAGGGAATAACCGTTGGTGTGCAGGCCGGTGGAGGGCAGACCGATCAGGACATCCCCGGCTTGGACGGCTTTGCCGGTGATGAGCTTGCTGCGGTCCACAACGCCGACGATGAATCCTGCCAAGTCGTACTCGCCGTTGCCGTAAAAGCCAGGCATTTCGGCAGTCTCGCCGCCGATCAGGGCACATCCATTCTGTTTGCAGGCGTCGGCAATACCCGCTACCACCTTTTCCGCGATCTCCGACTGCAGCTTGCCGGTCGAGAAATAGTCCATGAAGAACATGGGCGCGGCACCCTGTACGGCGATGTCGTTCACGCAGTGGTTCACCAGGTCGGCGCCGACCGTATGGTGCAGGTTCATCTCGAAGGCGATCTTCAGCTTGGTGCCGACTCCATCTACGCTCGAAACCAGAACTGGGTCTGCGTACTTCTTCTTGTCGATGGAAAACAGCCCGCCAAAGCCGCCGATTTCGCTCAATACGCCGCGATTGAAAGTCTTATGGGCAAGGTACTTGATGCGCTGCTTGGTGCGATTGGCGCGCTCGATATCCACGCCAGCGTCGGCGTAGGTGATGGTGCGGGTTTCTGTCGTCTGTTGGGCCAAGAGTTGGGATCCAGTTCAGGGGGCGCATCGCCGCAGATTTTTACGCGGGAATAGGCATTGTATCATTCCGCGTTTTGACCAGGCTGCGACAGGTGGGTTCGTCAACGGAGGGCAAAGGAGGGGAAGGTGTTAAGCGACGGCACAAACGGACGAGTGCGCGGAGCCGCTGTGGACTCTCAAGGCTGGCCGATAGAGTCGCCCGACCCAGTCTTGCGAGATGCCGGAACCGGAAATCCGGTGATCCGAATCACGCCTTTTCGTGACAAGGCGCTCCCGTCGCAATCCGCCAGGGCTTAAACTGGAATTTCATCCCATGAGGTACGCATGACCACTGTTTCCGCGACCAAGCCTGCAAGCACCAGCGCCATCAAAGTCGATCCTTCCTCCGATGTTTACCGCTCGGAAAAACATCCTCTCGACCCGCTATTTCTGCCCCATAGCGTCGCAGTCATCGGAGCGTCGGAACGGGCGGGGAGTGTGGGCCGCTCTGTATTGTGGAACCTGTTAAGCAGCCCGTTTGGCGGTACGGTATTTCCGGTCAACGCCAAGCGTTCCAACGTGCTTGGAATCAAGGCCTATCCCAGCGTCCGGGACCTACCCGACAAGGTGGACCTGGTGGTGCTGACCACCCCTGCCGATACCGTCCCCGACCTGATTGCCGAGTCGGTGGAGCTGGGCATCCCTGCCGCCATCGTTATCTCCGCCGGCTTCAAGGAGCACGGCGAGCACGGAAAAGAGCTGGAGCGGCAGATCTCGCAGATCATTCGCGGCAAGATGCGTCTTATCGGCCCTAACTGCCTGGGGGTAATGAATCCCGTTCGCGGGTTCAATGCGACCTTTGCCCACACCGTTGCGCGGCCAGGCAACGTGGCCTTCATCAGCCAGAGCGGTGCGCTCTGCACCGCCGTGCTGGACTGGAGCCTGCGCGAAAATGTCGGCTTCAGTGCGTTTGTCTCCATCGGTTCCATGCTCGACGTGAACTGGGGCGACTTGGTGGATTACTTCGGCAATGATCCGCGCACCCATAGCATCGTGATCTACATGGAATCCATCGGCGATGCGCGATCGTTCCTTTCGGCCGCGCGCGAGGTCTCGCTGACCAAGCCGGTCATTGTGATCAAGGCTGGACGAACGGCCGCCGCAGCCAAAGCAGCGGCTTCTCACACCGGAGCGCTCACCGGCAGCGACGAAGTGCTCGACGCCGCATTCCGGCGCAGCGGCGTGCTGCGGGTGAACAGCATCGCCGACATTTTCTTCATGTCCGACGTGTTGGCCAAGCAGCCACGGCCGCGGGGCAAGAGGCTGTGCATCCTGACGAATGCCGGTGGTCCCGGTGTGCTGGCCACCGACGCGTTGGTTGCGGGCGGAGGTGAGCTGGCTGAATTGTCGCCCGAAACCCTGAAGGCGTTCGACGAAATCCTTCCTGCCGCAGTGGAGCCATAACAATCCGGTGGATATTCTTGGCGACGCCGAACCTGAGCGTTATGCGAAATCGCTGGAGATCGCCGCCAAAGATCCCAGCATCGACGGCATGCTGGTGGTGCTGACTCCGCAGGACATGACCAACCCGACGCAGATTGCCGAGAAGCTGAAGCCCTACGCCAAGGGGCTCGGCAAGCCGGTGCTGGCGAGTTGGATGGGTGGCGCGGAAGTCGCGGCGGGCGAGCAAATCCTGAACCAGGCGGGCATTCCCACTTTCCAATTCCCCGATAGCGCGGTACGCGCCTTCAACTACATGTGGCGGTACTCCTACAACCTGAAGGGGCTGTATGAAACTCCCGCATTGCCGCAGCACCCGGACGCAGCCGTGCAACGCGGAAAGGCCGAGCACATCATCCAGCAGGCCCGTGCAGTCCGGCCGGACCATCCTGACCGAGTACGAATCGAAGCAGCTGCTGAAGGCCTACGACATTCCCACCGTCGATACCCGGATCGCGATCACCGAAGCAGGAGGCGCTGCAAGCGGCGGAGGAGATCGGCTATCCCATCGTGTTGAAGCTGTACTCGCTCACCATTACGCACAAGACGGATGTGGGTGGAGTGCAGCTGAACCTGCGCGATGCGGCTGCGGTAAAGACTGCGTTCCAAACCATCAAGCAGGCGGTAACCGAAAAGGTTGGCGCTGAGCACTTCCAGGGAGTCACGGTCCAGCCCATGGTCAAGCTCGATGGCTACGAGTTGATCATTGGCAGCAGCCTCGATCCGCAGTTTGGACCAATCATGCTGTTCGGAACCGGCGGGCAATTGGTCGAGGTCTTCAAAGACCGTGCCCTGGCGCTGCCACCTTTGAACTCCACGCTCGCTCTCCGCATGATGGAACAGACCAACATCCTGAAAGCTCTGAAAGGAGTTCGCGGACGCAAGCCGGTCGATTTGGCCGCGCTGGAGGACCTCCTGGTGCGGTTCAGTCAGCTCGTCGTCGAGCAGCCATGGATCAAGGAGATTGACATCAACCCGCTTGCTGGCTTCGCCGGAACGTCTTATCGCGTTGGACGCGCGAGTGGTGGTTCACGGCCTGGACATGACGGAAGGCGATCTGCCCACCACGGCGATTCGTCCCTATCCGATTCACCTGGTTGGCGCGTGGACGAATGAAGGACGGCAAGGACGTGGTCATCAGGCCGATTCGACCGGAAGACGAACCCATGATGATTGAGTTCCACAAAAAGCTCTCGGAGAGAAGCGTGTATCTGCGGTACTTCCAGCCGTTGAAGCTGACCCAGCGCACCGCCCACGAACGCCTGACCCGCACTTGTTTTATTGACTACAACCGCGAGATGGCGCTGGTTGCGGAGCGCAAGAACGAGGCCGGTGAACCCGAGATTCTGGCGGTTGGACGGCTTAGCAAGTTGCATGGACGTGATGAAGCCGAACTTGCCGCCGTGGCGACGGATGCGGCTCAACATAAAGGTCTGGGAACGGAGCTTTATCGCCGCCTGATCGAATTTGCGCGCGATGAGAAGCTAAAACTGGTCGTCTCCAACATGCTTCCCGAGAACCGCGAAATGAGGGCGTTGTGCGTCAAGCACGGGTTCAAAATGCTCTCCAGTTTGGAAGACAACATGATTCGGGCCGAGCTAGAGCTTTGAAGGGAGCGGCTGCCATCGCACATGACGGAGTCGTTGCCGCAGGCTTGCTGGGAAGTCACGGTAGCAGCTGTGTCCGCTTAGCAACTGCACCGTGTACCCGGCTCCAATATCATGGCGCTCGCGGCTGTCATGTTATGATCGGGAGCTTGCAGAAGATGCAATCGGCAGCGGTTGTCGCGGTCCGGCAGTCGCGTTTAAGGGGCGATCGGTAGAACGTGCCTAGCGAAAAACAGGTGAAATGGTCGCAGCTCCGGGTGGGACTGACCGTACTTGTCGCCCTGGTCACGCTGGCCGTTCTGATCTTCGTCATGACCGGCACCACCGGTCTCTTCACCAGGAAAATTGTAGTTCGTGCCTACGTGGACAACGCGGGCGGCCTGCGTGTCGGTGCCCCTGTGCGCCTGGAGGGCGTGGACATCGGCAACGTCACCGGAATTCGCGTGGTCTCCGACCCCAAGCGCGCCTTGGCGCCGGTGGAAGTGACGATGAAGATCACTACCAAGTACGAAGACACGATGAACACGGGCCTGCCAGGTCCTGTTGACCACGGCCGGGGTGCTGGGTGAGGTCTTTGTCGACATGGATTGTCGTGGAGCGAAAGGCGGCCCACTGCAAACTGGCGATGAGTTGCCCACCAAGGACGTGCCGCAACTGCAGGACGTGGTACGCGCCAGCCAGGGCACGCTGCAGAATGTCGACACCCTGGTAAAGCGGCTGGACAGCATTCTTTCCTACATCCAGAGCGGACAAGGATCCATCGGCAAGGTCATCTACGATCCTTCGCTGTTCAATCGGGCCAACGACATGCTGAGCCAATTGCAGTCGGTCGTCACCCAGGTCAATTCCCCCAAGGGCACGATCGGCAAGCTGATCAACAGCGACGAACTCTATAACAAGGCCAATGCCTCCATCGACAACGTCAACAAGATCATCGATGAGGTCAACAACGGCCAGGGGACGATTGGTAAGTTCCTCAAGGACCCAGCTCTCTATGACAACGCCAACAAAGCTACTGTTCAGGCCAACGAATTGATCAGTGGTATCAATGCGGGCAAGGGTACGCTGGGCAAATTTGCCAAGGACGAAGCGCTGGCACGTAAGCTTGACGAAACCATCACCCGCCTGAACAACATTGCCGACCGGCTGGACAAGGGTGAGGGCTCAGCCGGCAAGTTCCTGAAAGATCCTTCGTTGTACAACAACGCCGACGATCTGCTGGTGGAGACACGTAACCTCATCAAGGCCGTCCGGCAGGATCCTAAGAAATATTTGACGATCCATCTGAAGCTCTTCTGAGCAGGAGCACCCCCATGAAGAAATATGCCGCTGAGTTGGTCGGTACGTTTGTCCTGGTTTTTGGTGGCGTCGGAAGTGCCGTACTCGCCGGCAGCCACATCGGATTCGCCGGGGTGGCTTTTGCCTTCGGCCTGGCCTTGTTGGCAATGGTGTACACCATAGGCCCTATTTCCGGGTGTCACATTAACCCGGCAGTGACACTGGGAGTGTTGCTGGCGAAAAAGATCGGCGGAAAGGATGCCGCCGCATACGTCGTGGCGCAGATCGTGGGAGCCGTGATCGCTTCGGCTTGCATTCTCTTCATTGCTAACGGCGGCGGCGCCGGTTATGACGTGGCGGCAGGGGGCCTTGGCGCTAATGGTTATGGAATGCACTCACCTGGCCAATACTCTATGGGTGCTGCCTTCGTTGCCGAGGTCGTTCTCACGATGTTCCTTGTCCTTACGGTGTTGGGTTCCACCGACATTAAAGCTCCGGTCGGTTTTGCCGGCATAGCCATTGGCCTGGTCCTGACCCTCATTCACCTGGTAGGAATTCCCATCACCAACACTTCGGTCAATCCGGCGCGCAGCATTGGGCCGGCAATCTTCGTGGGAGGCTGGGCCCTCCAGCAGCTTTGGCTATTCATTGTCGCGCCTCTGATCGGCGCGGCCATCGCCGCAGGAGTCTACGGAGCAATTCGCATCCCGGCTGAGCTCATCAGCACTCCTCAAGCCGAGCGCGCTCTGGCAAGCGAACAGGCGGAGCGCCGTAGGAGCAAGTGACCCTGGGGAAGGTCGGAGTCAGAGTAAAACCGCCATTATGCCGGCACCCACTGCCTGGGTGCCGCGCGACACTTCTGCATGACCCTCGGTGACTTCCGGAAGCCGTAGCACCTTACTCCTGCTCACCTGCCACGAATTTCCCAGTCTAAGTGCTGTTGTAGTAGTGTTTTCTGTGGAGACCAGCTTCTTCTTCGTCTCTGCAGGACGTACACGGTCCTACCTGAGAAACGACCGTTGCGCCAATTCCACATTAGCGCGCGGGACAATTCATCCACGAGGCAAATATGCGTATTCGCGCTCTTTTCATCTTCCCGCTGCTGCTGGCGACTGTTTTTTCTGTAGCGCAGACGGCAGCCTCTCCTTCTTCGTCGGAGTTTCCCAAGCAAATTCCCAACTTCGATCTGACCGCCATCGATAAGACCATCGATCCCTGTGTAGATTTCTACCAGTACTCCTGCGGCAACTGGATGAAGAACAACCCCATTCCGGCGGACAAGACGAGATGGGGCCGCTTCAATGAGCTGGACGAGCACAATCTCTACGTGCTGCGCGAGCTCCTTGAGCAGGCCCAAATGCCTGGGAAGCACAGCGCGATCCAGCAGAAGGTCGGCGACTATTATGCGGCGTGCATGGACGAAAGTACCGTCGAGAAAAAGGGAACCATCCCCCTGCAGCCCGAGATGGAACGCATCGCGTCGATCAAGAGCAAGCAGGAGATCATTCCGCAGGTCGCTTACATGCATCGCAACGGCATCCCGGCGCTGTTCAGCTTTTATCCCATGCCGGACATGCACGATTCCAGCCTGACCATCCCCAATCTCGACCAGGGCGGAATCACGCTGCCGGACCGCGACTACTACCTCAAGGACGATGCCAAGTCGGTGGAGACACGGCAGAAGTATCAGGAGCATGTGCAGAAGATGTTCGAGCTGGCTGGCGATAAACCGGAGGTCGCTGCCGCTGAAGCCAAGACCGTGCTGGCGGTCGAGACCGGCCTGGCGAAGGCTGCCATGGACCGCACCGAGCGCCGCGACCCGAAGAAGCGCGACCACATGATGCAGACGACGGAGATCGTCACTCTGGCTCCGAACTTCGAACTCACCCAGTATTTCGCCGATAACGGTTCGCCCAAGTTCACCAGCCTCAATGTCGGCAATCCGGACTTCTTCAAGGCGGTGAACGAGCAGCTCAACTGCTGTATCGCTCGACGATTGGAAGACCTATCTCCGCTGGCGCACCTTGGATAGCTACGCCCCACTGCTCACCGAGGCGTTCGTGGACGAAGACTTCCAGTTCAACCGGAAGTACATGGCCGGACAGAAGGAAATTGAGCCCCGCTGGAAGCGCTGCATCCGCTCCACCGACCGCAACCTCGGCATGGCCCTGGGTCAGCTCTATGTGGACAAGGTATTCGGGCCGGACAACAAGGCGCGCACCGTCAAGATGGTGCAAGCCATCGAGCAGGCCATGCACAGCGACATCGGGCAGTTGCCCTGGATGTCTGACACCACCAAGCAGCAGGCGTACCTGAAGCTGAGCGCCATCGTCAACAACATTGGCTATCCCGACACGTGGCGGGACTACAGCACCGTAGTCGTCAAGCGCGATGATTACGCTGGCAACGCCACGCGCGCGGCCGCCTTCGAGGTCACATCGTCAGTACAACAAGATGGAGAAGCCGACCGACCGCAAGGACTGGTCGATGACTCCGCCGACGGTGAACGCCTATTACCGTCCGCCGATGAACGACATCAACTTTCCTGCCGGCATTCTGCAGCCGCCGTTCTACGGCATGACTATGGACGACGCAGTGAACTATGGCGGCATCGGAGTGGTCATCGGCCACGAGCTGACCCACGGCTTCGACGATCAGGGCCGCAAGTACGATGCTCAGGGCAACCTGAAGGACTGGTGGACTCCGGAAGACGGCAAGGCCTTCGAGGAACGTGCGAACTGCACGGCCGATGAATATTCCAGCTTCGTCGCGGTGAAGGACGACAAAGGCGAAGTGCATCTCAACGGCAAACTCACTCTCGGCGAGAACACTGCCGACAACGGTGGTCTCAAGCTCGCCTACATGGCGCTGACTAACATCATCGGCAACACGCCGGTGAAGCCCTATCGACGGCTACACGCCGCAGCAGCGGTTCTTTCTGGCGTACGGCCAGATCTGGTGCCAGAACGTTACCGACCAGCAGGCGCGTGTGCTGGCCATCACCGATCCGCACTCTCCCGGACGCTGGCGGGTGAATGGAGCGGTGCAGAACTCCGCCGCGTTCCAGGAGGCGTTTGGTTGCAAGGCCGGTCAGCCGATGGTGAGCGAGAACGCCTGCAGGGTCTGGTAAAGGAAATTCTGCTCCTTACTTCACAATGAGGTCATACATGCGACAGTTCTTTTTGATGGCTTGCGTTCTCTTGCTCGCCGGAATACGCCGCACAGGCGCAAAGCACATCCGGTTCCTCCTCGACTGCGGCAATCAAAAACGTTCCCAGCTTCGACATGAATGCGATGGACAAGTCCGTCGATCCTTGCAACGACTTTTACCAGTATGCCTGCGGCAACTGGGTCAAGAACAATCCAATTCCCGCCGATCAGCCTGCCTGGGGTCGCTTCAACGAACTGCACGAGCGCAATCAGTTGATCCTGCGCAACATTCTGGACAAGACTTCTAGCGACAGTCCCGGCCGCAGCTCCAACGACCAGAAGATCGGCGACTATTACTACTCCTGCATGGACGAAGCCGGCATCGATGCCAAAGGCACAGCGCCGCTGAAGCCGTTGATGGATCGCATCGCCGCGCTCCAGGACAAGTCACAACTGCCGGCGTTGATCGGCGAGCTGCATAACAATGGCGTCAAGGTGCTGTTCGATTTCGGCTCGGAGCCTGACGCCAAGGACTCCATGATGGAGATCGCCGGGACCGACCAGGGTGGACTAGGCCTTCCCGATCGCGACTATTACCTGAAGACGGACGCGAAATCAGTCGAATTGCGCAACCAATATGTCCAGCACGTGACCAACATGTTCCAGTTGCTGGGAGAGTCGCAGGCGAAGGCTGCGGCCGATGCCAAGACCGTCCTGGCCCTCGAAACCGAACTGGCGAAGGCCGCAATGGACCGGGTCGAGCGGCGCGATCCCAACAAGGTCTATCACAAGATGACCACCGCTCAGCTTCAGCAGCTTAGCCCGGCTTTTACCTGGAAAGAGTACTTCAGTACCGATTGCCAGCCCCAGCTTCGATAGCCTCGATGTTTCCGTGCCCGATTTTGTGAAGGGCATGAACCAACTGGTTGCCACCAGCAATCTCGACGACATCAAGACTTACCTTCGCTGGCAGACGGTGCATAATGCCGCACCACTGTTGCCGGCGGCATTTGTGAACGAGAACTTCGCCTTCTATGGGAAGATCCTGACCGGAGCGAAGGCGATTCGTCCCCGCTGGAAGCGCTGCGTACAGCTCACCAACACGGATCTGGGAGAGGCGTTGGGCAAGGCGTACGTGGCGGAAGAATTTCCTCCGGAGAGCAAAGCCGCCACGCTGAAGATGGTGCATGAGTTGGAAGCTGCGCTCAAAACCGATATCACCGATTTGTCGTGGATGACCGAGGACACGAAGAAGCAAGCGCTCGACAAGCTGGCGCACATTGAGAACAAGATCGGATATCCCGACAAATGGCGCGACTACAGCACGCTGACGGTTATCCGCGGTGACGCTCTGGGCAATGGGTTCCGTGCAAATGACTTCGAGTTCAAACGGCAGCTGAACAAGATCGGCAAGCCGGTGGACCGCAGCGAATGGGGGATGACGCCACCCACGGTCAACGCTTACTACAATCCGCAGGAAAACAACATTAACTTCCCCGCAGGCATTCTGCAGCCGCCGTTCTACGATCCCAAAGTTGACGATGCGGTGAACTTCGGCGCCATCGGTGCGGTCATTGGCCACGAACTCACGCACGGGTTTGACGATTCGGGCAGCCAGTTCGATGCCCAGGGCAACCTGCGCAACTGGTGGACGCCCAAGGACCGGGAACAATTCGACAAGTTGGAAGCGTGCTTCGTCAACGAGTACGACGGCTTTGTCGCGGTGGATGACGTTCATGTTCGCGGACAGTTGACGCTGGGCGAGAACACCGCTGACAACGGAGGCCTGCGCATTGCGGACATGGCATTGCTGGATGTGCTGGGTAACGCTCCACAAAAGTCCATTGACGGCTTCACGCCCGAGCAGCGTCTGTTCGTTGGCTGGGGTCAGATCTGGTGCGAGAACTATCGTCCTGAATTCGCCCGCATGATGGCGGGAGTCAACGAGCACTCGCCGGGCAAGTTCCGGGTCAACGGCGTCGTCGGCAACATGCCCGAATTCCAGAAGGCGTATAACTGCAAGCCCGACGCGCCGATGGTTCGCAAACCAGCTTGCCGGGTCTGGTAGGAGTGGATTCAGGCTGCACCACAGAAGGCACGGAGCACACGGAGCAGTTACTCTTTGTGCGCTCCGTGTGCCCGGGTAGCTTCGCGTATCGACTTTGCTACTAGCCCCTGATCCCAAGCTCCTGATCCCTGCAGTATAGTGATCTGTGTTGCCGGTGAAATCTTCCTGCTTTCCTCACGCTCGGATTCCTTTGTTCGCCTTCGCGCTGCTTTTGCTGGTGCTGGGTTGCGCCTGTAAGCGCGGTACCCTCGCCAAACATGAGTACATGTATGTCTCGGCCCCCGAGACCAGCCTGCGCGATCGAGTGGCCACCATGTACAACAAGATCGGCACGGTACACAGCGGCGATCGCGTGGAAATTCTGGAGAAGCAGAGGCGTTTCCTGCGGGTGCGTACCGACGGCGGACAGGAAGGCTGGATCGAAGAACGCAGCCTGGTTCCTCAGGATGTTTACGATGCCTTCCAGAAGCTGTCCAGCGACAATGCCAGCCAGCAAGTGCAAGCCCATGGAACGGCGCGCTCCGAACTCAACATGCACGTGACACCCTCGCGCGACGGCGAACACCTCTATCAACTCAAGGACGGAGAAAAAGTTGAGATCCTGAAGCGTGCCACGGCGGAGAAGAGTCCTCCGAAGTCCGCAACTGCGACACCGAGCGCGAGGGGCACTGGCATGGCTCAGCCGCAGTCCAAGACTGCATCTACCAGCCCTAAGCCGGCCGCTGCCGCCAAGGCCGCGCCGGCCAGCATCCCGGACAAGCCCGCGGAGCCTCCGAAGCCCGTCATGGAAGACTGGTATCTGGTGCGTAACTCCGCCGGGCATATCGGCTGGGTGCTACTGCGCATGGTCGATCTCGATATCCCGCTCGACGTTGCGCAATATGCCGAAGGTCAGCGCATCATGGGCTACTTCGTATTGAACACGGTACCGGAGGAAGACAAAGAAAGCCAAGAAGTCAAGCAGGTGCCGCAGTACCTGGTGCTCTTGAACGAGCCCAAGGACGGACTGCCATGGGACTTCAATCAGATTCGAATCTTCACCAGGAACCGTGCGAAG
The DNA here is from genome assembly GCA_963840905.1 of uncultured Acidobacteriaceae bacterium. Lineage (GTDB taxonomy): Bacteria > Acidobacteriota > Terriglobia > Terriglobales > Acidobacteriaceae > Bog-257. The sequence goes on along the minus strand of CAWJAO010000002.1, from coordinate 306,834 downwards.
CACCGCTATGAAACCGCCTACCGCGAGCGGAATCTTGAGGGCTACTTCCCGGTCAAGACCGGCCATCAGGACTTCGGCAAGGAAGGCGATCTGCCGACCTTCACCATTCGTAAGAAAACCGACGACGGGCAAATGGTAGACATGACCTACAAACTGAATGGCCCCATTGTTCGGCGGGTTTTGACTCCGGAGGAAGAGGCTGCGGAAAAGGCGAAGCATGAAGCCGCGTTGGCCGCCTACTATGCGCAGCGCAAAAAGCAGGGCTTACCTGCACACCCGCACCACAAGCACAAGTAAGCACCGCCGAGTCGGCCTAATGGCTGTAGAACTCGGCGATCGCAGCCACCACGCGCTGCTGCTCGTCCTCGCGCAGTTCCGGGAACATCGGCAGCGCCAGTACTTCTTTCGACGCACGCTCCGACTCCGGAAGATCGCCCGCTCTGTAGCCCAGGTAGGTAAAGCACTCCTGCAGGTGCAGTGGAACGGGGTAGTAGATTTCGCTTCCGATTCCCCGGCGGGTCAGGAAAGCTCTCAATTCATCCCGTCGCCAGGCGCGCACCACGTATTGGTGGTAGATGTGATGGGCCTCGGTCATGGTCACCAGGAGCGCAATCGGCGCTTGCTTGCTGACCGACTCCGCTCCGGTTTGCACCAGGCCGGAGTTGACGAACAGACCGTGATAGCGGCAGGCAAGCATGCGTCGGGCTTGGTTCCATTCGTCGATATGCTGCAACTTCACCCGAAGCACCGCCGCCTGTATGGCATCGAGGCGGCTGTTCCAGCCGATCTCTTCGTGGTAATACCGTTGACGGCTTCCGTGATTGCGTAAACGCCGAACGTGCTCCGCTAGCTCCTCGTCGTCGGTCGTCACGCATCCGGCATCGCCATAGGCGCTGAGGTTCTTGGTGGGATAAAAGCTGAAGGCAGCGGCCTTGCCCAAGGCCCCTGCTTTCTTGTCGCGCCACTTCGCCCCAAAAGCCTGCGCCGCATCTTCGATCAGGCTGGCATCGTACTGTCCGGCGATAAGGTCCAGTCGGTCCATGTCGGCGCACTGCCCGTAAAGGTGCACCGGCATCACCGCGCGGGCCTTGTAAGAACGAGCACGCTGAAGCGCCCGCTCGGTCGCGTCCGGGTCGAGATTCAGCGTCGCCGGATCGATATCGGCCAGAATAGGCTTAGCGCCGCAGCGCACAATCGAACTCACGGAAGCGAAGAAGCTAAAGGCCGTGGTAATTGCGCACGTCTCTGGCCCAACGCCTGCAACTTGCAGAGCCAGCCACAGGGCGTCAGTCCCCGAAGCGCAGCCGACACTTGCGCCCACGCCCAGGTAGTTCGCGGACTCGCGCTCAAAGCCTTCGAGCTCCGGCCCCCCAATGAAGTGTTGGGTCGTCAGCACGCGTTCGAGGGCCGCTTGCACGTCGTCCTTGATGGTCTCGTATTGACGAGTGAGATCAAGCATGGGGACGCGGTCGCTCTGAGCGCCGGGCTGCGCGCTAACGAACGGTTTCGGCGAGTGCGATGGCATGACCAAAGCTCAATTCTATAGCGGATTCTGTTTACTTCCCCACAAACAGGTAATAGTGGCTCGCTGCGCCCATGAAGAACAGCATGGGGAAAGACAACCAGAAATTCAGGCGCGTGCACAAGAACGCGATTCTCGCTACTTTCGGCGCTTCGGGCGGCATCGGCGTTCCCTGGCTGGAATTCGCTTCAGTCCAGCGGATGATCTTCTTCTGCATGCGCCACACCACGCCCCAGACGTTCAGCAGCATGAACCATCCCAACCCGCCGCCGATGCCGATCGAAAGTGCCCAATTACTCTCCCAGCCATGCTGATTCAGGCTCAGAAAGATGTACGCCGCCGCTATGACCGCCACGGCCACAATTATTCCCAGCACCGGTCCCTTCCTAAGCACCTCTGCCGGGGACATCAATGCTCCCATCTCGATGGCGAACGCCAGCGTCCAGATGACGAAGAAGCTGCCAAACATCATCCCGGCGGATGCCGGCACTCCTGCCTCCGTTGCGCTGCGAGCGGTGGCGGCGACGATGTGCATCCAGTAGCTGATGCCGGCCAGGACGGTGACAATTGAACTCCAACGAAACCACCATAAAGCCCGCGGCATCAGCTTGGTGACAACCACACCCCGCGATTTTGGGTCGAGATCTCGCATAACGGGCACATTCACCAGGTTGAAGAAGTACAAGAGCCCGATCCAAGTGATGCCGGCAACGAAATGAATCCAACGAACGACGATAAGGGCGGTCGCCGCTCCCCCGGGGAACTGGATCTCAGGCAAAGAGAGTAGTGCAACTAGCGAAACCATCATTCTTGATCACCTTTCGTCAGAATATAGGTCTTCCCGGTCCCGCAGCGGTGCGCGAATTCTACATCACAATGACGTGTGCTTGTTTTAGTTGAAAACGCGCCGCTGCCGCCTTATCGTAAAGTGGTCTGTGACTTGCTTCCGTGGTTTGTCGGTGGAGTGGCCGCGGACGGCTTCGGAATCGTTGGGGCGGCGAATCCGGACCTGGTTCTGTCTTTTGCATGTTGCCAGGGAGGGACGTATGGAAAACAAGGCAGCACAGAACATACAAGACGGTTTTCTAAATACTGCCCGTAAGGACAAGTTTGTTGTTACCATTTACCTGCTAGGCGGCGTAAAACTGACGGGAAGAATCCGCTCCTTTGACAAGTATTCCGTAGTTCTCGATAGCAACAACCAGGAGCAGTTGATTTTCAAGCACGCCATTTCCACTGTGGTCATGTCGCGTTCCCCGCATTCTGACCGTCATTATGAACACCGTGCGATAGCCGAACCAATGGCTGGGGCGGATGCCGAGACCGCGAACACGAATTCCGAGGACTAATCTATCTCTCGCACGGGTGGGATGAACTCCAGAGCGAACGACCGCTCATGGCAGACGGGACGGAGCCAGCCAGAACGAGTCTTCCTCGTGGGAGTGGAGTTTTCCTTCCGGTCGGCAACGCGCGGCGCTGAAACCAAAGCCCAGCAGACGAAATCCGACAAGGGGCCTCGTTCCCGGCAACAGCCTGCCGGCAAAATTCCAGCTAGTGCCCGCGTCGCGCGCAGCGCCGCGGCTCCCGACTTGCACCTTGACGGTGAAGGACACCGCGGATTTTCGGCAGAAGAGTCGATGGCCGAGTTACGCGAACTGGCCACCAGCGCGGGGGCTGCCGTCATCGGTGAGTTCCTGCAGCGTCGCCCAAAACCAGATCCTGCCACACTCATCGGCAGCGGCAAGCTGGAGGAGCTGAACGGCGCCGTCGCGTCCAGTTCGCCGGACCTCGTCATCTTTGATCACGAGCTGACGCCGTCGCAGCAGCGCAATCTTGAGCGCGAGCTTGACCTGCGGGTGATCGATCGCACCCAACTGATCCTCGACATCTTTGCCCGCCACGCGCGCACCCGTGAGGGGCAGCTCCAGGTGGAGCTGGCGCAACTGCAGTACCTGCTGCCGCGATTATCGGGACGCGGCGTGCAGATGTCCCAGCTTGGCGGCGGCATCGGGACCCGAGGTCCCGGCGAAACCCAGCTGGAGACCGATCGCCGCAAAATCTACCGGCACATCCGCCACGTAAAGGAGCAGTTGGAAAACGTTCGCCGCATCCGGGGACAGCAGCGACAGCGACGCGAGTCCGTTCCCATTGCGACCGTGGCGCTGGTTGGCTACACCAACGCGGGGAAATCCACGCTGTTCAATGCACTCACCAAGGCCGGAGTGTTGGAGAGTGCGCGTATGTTTGCCACGCTTGATCCAACGCTGCGAAGTGTGACGTTGCCTTCGCGTCGGCAGGTCTTGCTGTCCGACACTGTGGGATTCATCAGAAACCTGCCGCACACGCTGGTTTCGGCGTTTCGCGCCACGCTGGAAGAGGTACAGCGGGCCTCTCTGCTGTTGCTGGTGTCCGACGTCACCAGCCCAACCGCGGCCGAGCAGCAGGTCCAGGTGGAAGAAGTGCTGCGTGAACTGGAATCACAGGACAAGCCCCGGCTCTACGTGATGAACAAAGTGGATTTGCTGCCGGAGAAGAAACGCGAGAGCCTGCTGGATACCGAAAGCGTTGTCCACGTCTCGGCCGCCCAAGGGATTGGCCTGGACCGGTTGGCGAAGCGTATAGATGAACTCATCGCCGAAGATCCAGTGCGACGGGTCCGCCTGCGCGTTCCACAGTCGGAAGGCAAGGCACTGGCAGCGCTGGACGCCAAGTCCGTCATTCTTACGCGGGAATATCGCGACGGAAACGTTGAGCTTGAGGTCGAAGTCCCGGAATCACTGCTGCGACGGCTGAGGCAGTTCGTAGCGGAATAGCGTTTTACTTCTGCCACCGTCGATAGTCTGTCGGTGGGCAGCCCCCTAAGGTTTATACGGCGGTAGCGGGAGAATTTGTAACCAGGGGATCTTCTTAAAGTCCTTTACGTCGGCCGTAACGAGGACGTTACTCTTCCCGGTGATGGCCGCGGCGAAGCAGTCCGCATACGGCAATCCATAACCAGCCTTGAACTTAGCGGCAGTCTCCGTAATCGCCTCGTCTGCGCTTATCACCGTCAACGGCAAAAGTCGTACTTCTGCCATGAAGGCTTGCGTCGCGGTTATCCCTCTCTTCATAGCAATGTTGTAGTACACCTCACCCCAGTTGATGACGGAAAGCAGCAGTGTCGTTCTGGTATTGCGAGCCCGCTTAAACAAATCCTCGACAATGTCAGCTCCCGGCTGATCCATCAGAAAACGATAGAGAGCATTAGCATCGAGCACGTGACTCTTCATGCAAACTCGCGGTCACGCGCGCGTTGCAACTTCGCTGGCATACCGGACTTGGCAAGGCTTCCACGCATGCCTTCGATGAACGCATCCGTTACAGGCTGTAAGAACAGCCGTCCCTCTTCCTCGACGAACGCGATCTGGGTACCTCGCTTGATGTCAAAACGATCGCGCAGCTCAACGGGAATCACAACCTGCCCCTTGGCGTTCACAGCCGAGTATCCTATATTACGCATAGTAGTAAATTATAGCGTTATACTACCGCAGAAGCAAAGTATTACAAACTATGACTTGTATTACACGAATCCGAATCAACCCTCCGATAGAGTCTTGGGATTTAGACGGGGAATCTAGACGGGCCGAACGCCCGCGTCGGCCTGCTCGTCGGCGTGATAGCTGGAGCGCACCAGCGGGCCGGACTCGACGTGGCGGAATCCCATCTTCAACGATTCTTCTTTGAGAAAGCGGAATTCGTCGGGAGTATACAGCCGCGCCACGGGGAGGTGGTCCTTCGATGGCCGCAGGTACTGGCCGATGGTCAGGATATCCACGTTGTGAGCAGCGAGATCGCGGAAGACTTCGAGTAGTTCACCGGTGCTTTCGCCCAGGCCGACCATCACGCCAGTCTTGGTCGGAATGGCTCGATTCATTTCCTTGGCACGCTTCAGCAGCTTCAACGTGCGTTCGTAACGCGCGCCTGAGCGGGCCACGCGATACAGGCGAGGCACGGTCTCGGTGTTGTGATTGAGTATGTCAGGCTTGGCGTCCATGACGATGCGCAGCGGTTCTTCCAGTCCCTGAAAGTCGGGGATCAGCACTTCCACGCGGCATCCCGGAACCAGTTGGCGGATTTCGGTGATCGTATCGGCGAAGACGCGCGCGCCGCCGACGTTGTCGTCGTCGCGATTGACGCTGGTGACTACGGCAAACTTCAGTCCCAACTTCTCCACGGCTTCGGCGACGCGGCGAGGCTCCTCGAAATCAATTGGCTGTGGCCGGCCTTTCGGTACCGCGCAGAAGCCACACCGCCGGGTACAGAGATTACCCAGCAGCATGAAGGTCGCAGTTCGGTGGTTCCAGCACTCGCCGATGTTGGGACAATGCGCCGACTCGCAGACGGTGTTCAACTCCAGCTTGCGCGCCAGGGTCTTCAGATTGTGGTAATTCTCGCCCATCGGCGCACGCGCCTTCAGCCATTCCGGCTTGGGAGCGGGACGGCGAGGGCCGATCTCGATCTGGATCAATTCGGGAGCTGTGGCCATACGACGTAACTATTGTACAAGCTAGGAAAGCTGTCAGCTATCAGCCTCAGCCGTCAGCTAAACCTTCCCCGATCAGGTTCATACTTCGTGGGAGTGGACCTACAACCCAGAAGAACTGGCAGGTCCTTGCGCAATCCTCGTAGGCGACAAACAGCCATTTGCATCAACTGTCGTGCGGATCGGTTTAGCTGATGGCTGACGGCTGATGGCTGACGGCTCTATAACGTATGCAAGTAGGCCATCAGATCATCAAGCTGCTGCTGTGTCATCTTCTGCTGGAAGGCCGGCATCTTGGCCCGGCCGAGGATGATGATGTCCGTAACCCTATCGTCATTGGCGGGAATACCGTTTTTCATGAATGGCTTTTTGAACAGCCCGTTCAGGCTGGGTGCCCGCAAGTTTCGAGTGCTGTACGCGTAGTGACATTCGGCACAACGCGCATCATAAACGCGCCGTCCTTGCGCCTGCTGAGGAGTCAGTCCGAGTTCGGCGTCGCTCTTGTGAGGCTCGGAGTCGCAGGCCAAAAAAACTGTAATCAGGATCAGAGTGATTGTGGCTAAAAGGGCAAGTGGCGCGCGATGTGGTCTCGGCATTCTTCCTGGTTCCGGTAAAATCTGTGCTCGCGTGAAGCCGGCACAGCGGGCTCCAACAGAGTTAGAATACACCTCGCATGACCGTTGCTCTCAAACGCATTTACGCCGAGCCGTCGCCCCAGGATGGCGCTCGCGTGCTGGTGGACCGGCTGTGGCCGCGCGGGTTGACAAAGGCGCAGGCTGCGCTCGATGCCTGGTTGAGAGATCTCGCTCCGTCCAACGAATTACGCAAGTGGTATCATGCCCACCCGCAGCAGTGGAGCAAGTTTCGTGAGAAGTATCTGAAAGAACTCACCAGCGAGACGTCACACGCTGCCCTGCAGCAGTTGTATGAATTACAGAAAAAACATCGCCGCCTGACGCTGCTGTTCGCTTCCAAGAACGAGGAGCGCAACAACGCCGTGGTGCTGAAGCAACTGGTTGACGGTGAACGCAAGCCGCCAACCGGAACCGGGCCCATCCGCGCTGCCGCTAAGCGCAGCCGCGCCGCGCGCGCGAGATGATCTCCTGATTCCTTCGGATGCGACTCAGTTCGAGACCCAAGAGCAACCGCTGTCCGAGGAACTAAACCTGTCTCATGAATCGACGTAGAGCAGGTTTGTATCAGGGCACAACTTCACAGGCTGCTGAAAAAGTTCTCTCAGGAGCGGGTTCGGGTAGTGCGGCGCTTCAGCGCCGTGTCAAGCGAGTACAGTGAAACGGCCTTTAGGCCTGGGGACATTTGTTAGAAGCGGCCATACTAGCGGCTTCGGACAACGTACCTCAGGGCTAAAGCCCTCTTTCACAAAACTAATTGAACGCGGGCCTGAAGGCCCGCACTACCCGGGCTGTTGTCAGTATGGAGTTTTTCAGCAGCCTGTTCAGTCCTGCCGTACGGGAGTTCGAGACTAATTCTCCGCCTCTTGCTGCTTCCGCAGCCGTCGCGTCTCGGCTAGAAGCGCCATGCTGTGCATCAGGTTTTGCATGGTGACAATGCCGATCAGCCGTTGCTGGTCGACCACGGGAATCATGCTGAGCCCCCGTCCACCGAGCTTGCGAAAGGCCGACGCGAGCGAGTCGCTGCGCTGCGCAATTTCGAAGGCACGGATCATGGCCGACTGCACGTAGCCATTGCCGCCGGCTCGTAGGGCCTGCACGATGCGTTGCTTGCTGATGACCCCAACCATGTCGCTGCCACGCACGACCGGGAAGTCGTCCTGCAGAGTGTGTACGGCTTTCTGCAAGGCGTCCTCCAGCGTGTCCGCCGGTGAAAGAGTCGAGAAGCCGGTCAGCATCACGTCTTCCATGTGCACGCTCTCCAGAACCGATTGGAAGACGACCGAGCGGTCCTCCAATTGCGCGCCTACGAAGAGGAAAAAGCCAATCAGCATCAGCCATGTGTTCCATACGCCGAGGAAGATCAGGAGCATGGCGAACCCCTGGCCGATGGCCACCGCGCGGCGGGTGGCGCGCACGTAGTCCATTCGCTCTGCGAGAAGTGCGCGCAGGATACGTCCGCCATCCATAGGATAGGCAGGCAGCAGGTTGAAGGCGCCGAGAAACACGTTCCCCCAGAACAAGCTGCGCGGCAGGTTGTTGGCATGAACGAAGGGCTGCGCCCACAGATTTACCTGCGGCATGAACGCGAGGATGAAGGCACCGGAGAGGGCTGCGATAAACAGATTGACCACCGGACCTGCGGCAGAAATGCGGATGTCGCGAGCGGGGTCCGCGTTGTGCTGTCCGGTATCCTCCATCAGGGTCACGCCGCCGATGGGAAGCAGAATGATCGATCGCACTGCCACACCGTTGCGGCGGGCCACAACCGCATGTCCCAGTTCGTGCAGCACAACGCAGCCGAAGATCATCCCAACCAGCACCAGGCCGCGCATGGCGCCGGCGGTGCCCATGGCCACCGACTGGGTAAACCAGACAAATGCCAGCAGAAAGACAAACGTCAGATGGATGCGGATATCCACCCCAAACAATCGTCCCGCGGGAATCGACCAACTTCTCATTGCTCCAGCACGACCCTCTACTTTCATTCTATACACTCTAGGAGATGCGCATCATTGCCGGGCAGTTTCGGAGCCGACCTCTGCGGTCCTTGCCGGGGCTTGACCTGCGGCCTACCAGCGACAGGATGCGGGAAACGCTCTTCGATGTACTTGCCGCGGCCGGCAACTTGCAAGACAGGGTGTGGCTCGACCTGTACGCCGGGACCGGAGCGGTGGGTATCGAGGCGCTGAGCCGTGGGGCCAGGCAAGTGTATTTCGTGGAGTCGGCAAAAAAGCACGCGCGCCTTCTCCAGTCGAACCTCGCGTCCCTTGCGATCTCTGACGGATTTGAAGTACACGAACGCGAGGTCGCACAAGCGCTGCGCCTGCTGGAGAGCACCGGCGTGGTCTGCGACTACTGCTTTCTTGATCCGCCGTACCGCGTGCGCGGAAGCTATGAGCGCACGCTCGGCTATTTGTCGCAATCGCGGTTGTTACAACCCACGAGTCTCGTCATCGCTGAGCATGAAAAGAAGTTTGACCCCGGTGAGCGCTTCGGCGCTCTACTGCGCTATCGACGGCTGGATCAGGGTGATGCGTCGCTAAGCTTCTACCGGTTGGCTTAGGTAGGTGCTACTCCAGGTACCGTCGAGGCACCCGCTTGGTGAGATTGCACAGCGTCTCGTAGACTACCGTCCCCTCCCAACGTGCCAGGTCGTTCGCGGTAATCTCTTCCGCGCCGCTTCGGCCGATGAGCGTGACCTCGTCGCCAATCGCAGCACCAGGGATGTGAGTTACATCCACCAGGGTCAGGTCCATCGAGATGCGCCCACGCATGGGCGCACGCTGTCCACGGAGAAGCACTTCGCCGTTGCCAAAGAGCCGGCGCGATAGTCCATCGCCATAACCGACGGAAACGGTGGCGATGCGCGCCGGCGCTGGCGTGGTGTAGGCGCCGTTGTACCCCAGCGCCTGCCCGGCAGGGACGTTGCGCACTGCGATCACATGGGTCTTCCACGCCAGTACCGGACGTAACGGCAATAGGGGTGCGGTGGCCGGCGAACCATCGTGATAGCACGGTCGCTGCTCGTATCCGTACAGCGCGAGGCCTGGCCGCACGAAATTGTGCCATGTATCCGGACGTTCGATGGCCGCACTGGTGTTCGCGAGATGCCGCAACGCCGGCCGAAGACCATAGTTAGCGAGTGTTCGCAGAGCACTATCGAAGCGCACGATTTGCTGATGTGTGGCCTCATCGTCCAGCACCTCCGACGAAGCCAGATGGCTGAACACACCTTCCAGTGCAATCTGCGGCAAACGCTGGATACCTTCGGCGAACGACTCCAGATCCGCCAGAGGAAGACCCAGACGGGCCATGCCAGTGTCGATCTTCAGATGGACCGCAACCCGCGAAGTCAGCCGTTGACGATCGGCCGCTTTGGCCAGCGCTTCCGCGTCCTGCAGACGAAACACAGCGGGCGTAAGTCCGAATTGCAGCGCGTCATCTTCTTCGCCGCGATATACGCCGCACATCACCAAGACCCGGCCGGCAACACCCGCCTCGCGCAAGATTACTCCCTCATCGGTCGAGGTGACCCCGAACCACTTCGCGCCTTCCTGCTCAAGAGCCAGCGCACACTCCTGAGCGCCGTGCCCGTAGGCATCGCATTTCACCACCGCGCAGATGGTGACATCGGAGCCGACGTGCGTTTGCAATGTCTTGAAATTGTGACGCAAAGCTGAGAGCGAAACCTCAGCCCAATTGGGACGGGTCTCGATACGTGAAGATGTGAAGGTAGCAGCCACCCACCTCGATCATACAATTGAGCACCGGCAACTCGCCACATGCTAAGGGTTTACTGAGTAGTTCCACCGACGTCAGGGCTCGCTGCCCTGAAGGCCAAGACGGTAGTACACACTGAGCGTTTTGTTATGAGGCCCCCACTTTCGTAGGGCATATTTGTTAACCAATAGTGACCAAAAAACTATCTTTGGTCGCACATCCGTGGTATAAACCGAATCGAGCTGGCCTCCGTTCCGGAGAGGTGTGGTGAGCCCCTCCCGAAGTTGAATTCGGGCTCCCACTCGCAGAGCAAACCGGAACCGCAGCAGGTTCCAGGTATGATCAACGTCATCATCGCTGACCATCAAGCAATTTTTCGCGCCGGGATAGCCAAGGTATTAGCGGTTGAGGAAGACATTCGCATTGTGGGTCAACCGCAGTCGCCGGAGCAGTTGCTGAACGCGTTAGACAAGCTTCGGTCACATGTCCTGATTCTCTCGACCAGTTTTCTTTCTTCCCTTCCCGAAATTCAAGAATTAGCCTCGACTCGCCATACCGCAATGCTCGTGCTGGCGGAAAACGCCGAACACGCATCGGACTTCATGCGAATGGGAGTGCAAGGCGTCATCTACCGTTCGGCGGGCGGCAATATCGCAGTCGAGGCAGTCCGGCGGCTTTCACGGGGCCAGTCGTTCCTGCAGAGCCCCAACCCGGCTGATGCCGATGTGAGCGAGGACCTGGTCGGAGCGCGAGTGCGAGATCGCCTGTCAGACAAAGAGTTGCGCATCATTGCCGCCGTAGTGCAGGGCTATAAGAACCGCGAAATCGCCTTGCAGCTCTATACCAGCGAGCAGATGATCAAGAATGCGTTGCGCAACATCTTCGATAAGGTCGGCGTCTCCGACCGGTTGGAGCTGGCGTTGTTCGTGGTGCATCACCGGATTCTGGCACAGGCGACGGCGTCAGTCGCGGTAGTGCCGGCGCGTTCTCGGTTGTCGCAGGCCGTTGGGGAACGTCGGCCGATGCCGCCGGGACCGTCCTCCTCCGTACAATAAAATCCCTTCCAACGTGGACTTGGCGAGTGCCAAGCACCTACGCGGGTTACGGCACGAGAATGTTTTATTGGGGATGGTCGCTGGTCTTCAGAAGTTCATTGACAATGGTGACCAGTTCTTCCGGATCCACCGGCTTTTCCAGATAGAGGTCGGCCAACGGTTCAGCAGCCTGGAAGGCCTCGGCTACGTAGCCGGAGACCACCACCACCGGCATGGTGGAATTCATTTTGGCGGCCTGAACGATCGCGCGACCATTCGAGTCCCCCAGCCGCCAATCCGTGACCACCGCGTCATAGCTGTCGAGTTTCAGCTTTTCGATGGCTTCGTTGACCGAGGTGGCGGGCGTGACCTGATGCCCGGCGGCCTGTAGTATCGCGCACTTTAACGTGACAATATGCGGTTCGTCATCAACGCAGAGGATCTTGGCCATAAGGATTGTCCCTGGACATTCGGGTGTAGTGGGGTCCCGAAGCCAGGCGGATAGAGCCGGGCTGCTGCCCAACTGCTGACTTGCCCGCTATTGTTGAGCAGGCTTGTCCCGATTGTCAACTGTTCCGCTCTTGGCTCACTGCTGAATTTGTTAATGCCCGGCTCGCTGTTGGGGATTGCGGACGCCGCCAGTCACTTATCTCGTTGAAATTCCCGGTACGTCGCGCTTTTCGAAAGGCCGAACTCCCTGGCCGCTTGCTTCAAGGCGGCTTTTTCGTCGAGCTGTCCGGCGGCCATCAGTTCTCGAATCCGCTTCGCGATGTTCCTGGTTGATGGCGGTACAGCAGCGTTATCTTCGGCTTTACCGATCAGTAGCGTGATCTCTCCCCGAATGTCGCCCCGCTCATCCAATTGGGCCAGGACGCTATCGGCGCGGCCGCGAAGGAATTCTTCGTGCAGCTTGGTCACCTCACGTGCAATCACGATGTGGCGCTCCGGCCCTAGAACGGCCACGATATCCCGTAGCGTATCGACCACGCGGTGCGGCGCTTCGTAGAAGATCTGCGTTCGCGGTGAGGGACGAATCATCTCCAGCGCAGTACGGCGTGCCCCTTCTTTTGCAGGAAGAAAGCCGCCGAAGTGAAACGAATCTGTGGGCAGGCCACTGGCGACCAGAGCCGACAAAAATGCCGACGCCCCCGGTATAGGCACGACGCGAATATGGTGCCGCAGCGCGAGCGCCACCAGCCGATATCCCGGATCGCTCACCCCGGGCATGCCCGCGTCGCTCACCATGGCGATGTTATCGCCGCGCTCCAGATGTATGACCAGCTCAGCCGCACGGGTAAGCTCGTTGTGCTCGTGATAGCTGACCGTGGGTTTCTCGATGCCGTAGTGGTCCAGCAACTTCATCGTATGCCGGGTATCTTCGCAGGCGATGAGGTCTACTTCCTTCAGGGTCCGCAAAGCACGCAGGGTTATGTCTTCCAGATTGCCGATCGGAGTGCCCACGAGGTACAGCGTGCCGAGCGCAACAATTTCGGCGGCGCTGTCACTTCCCGAACTTTGGAGTTCACGTTCCACTGGGCGCAGTGTAGCACTCGGATGGGGATGTGTTGTCAGTGGTCCCTAAGCCTGGCGTGGGTAAGTTGCCGGAAATCGAGCCGGTCAGGTATCATTGATGTTTACCCGACAAGTTCGGCAATTTTCTGGAGTTACTCATGGCACAAGTTTGTGAAATCTGCGGCAAAGGTCCGCAATTTGGTAACAACGTCAGTCACGCGCATAACGTGACCCGGCGGCGCTGGAACGTCAATTTGCGCCCGGTGCACGCTAAGACCAAGGCCGGCAACAAGCGCATGCGGGTCTGCACCAGCTGCCTTCGCAGTGGCAAAGTAACCAAGGCGTAGCGTCCCCCAAATTAATGGTTGATTTGCAACCCTCCGGAGTCGGAGGGTTATTTTTGCTCGCACAGAAATCCATTTGCGCGGGAATAGAGCGGCGTTAACGCGGCGCTGAAGCGCGGCTCTACCTGAGCTAAGCTGATGCAGCAGTCATCTCACTCCGCTCCTGTGAAACGCAGTCCGCGGCGCGCGAACGCTAGTCCTACCACGATCCCCAGCAGCGCACCCACAATCACATCGCTCGCGAAGTGATATCCGTCGTAAACCGCGCCCGCGCACATCAGGAGAATCGGGAACAGCAGCCACGGCGCCACGCGCGGCAGAAAGCGGTAGGCAAACATCAGGACCACGAACGCCAACATGATGTGTGCGCTGGGAAACGCGTTGCCGTGCACGCCCGCGTGGTTTTGAATGAGCTGCACCAGACCCTGGAACAGACCTCCCGGCACACCCCCGAATTGCTGTACGCCGAGAGTGTTTGCTGGGCTGCGGGTCGGGAAGAGCAGATACGTCGCATAACAAACCAAATAGCCGACGCTAAGAGCATCCGTGAGCCTGCGGAAGGCATTGGCATACGACGGCCGTTCACGCCAGGCCCAGAAGAGACCTCCCACAACGGGGTACAGCGGATAGAACGCGAAGTACCCGAATGCCATGAGCTGGACCAGCCAAGGCGCAGCGTGAGCGTGCATCCATACCGCCGGAGGTCCGTTGAACAGCAATCCTTCCGTGAAGGCAACGTAGGGATCGTTCCAGCCGCCCCGAATGGACAGCGATAGGTATGAGACTTCTTCAAACACAGTGATGAAGAAGACGGCCGGCAGCCAGTCGTGGGCAAAGGTCCACGCGGTACCGTCGCGCTTCTTGCGAGCGAGCAGAAGAATCAGCGCGATCGCGCAGAGGTTCCAGGCTAGGTACCAGGGCCAGTGCGCCACATGCTGAGCGCGCACGCAGACCAGCACGGTCAGCGCGATATGCACCGCGACGTAAATGCGATCTGTGAGGTTCAATGCGTCGTATTCCGGTTAAGGAAATTCTGATTAAGTCCGTCGGAAGTCCCTCAGGAGCTAAAGCCCGGCCTAATATCATGTGTTTGCGGGCGGCCTGAAGGCCGCCCCTTCAAAGAACCATACTTGATCAGAGTTCCCTCAGGCGAGCGCGATGACGTCGATCTCCACCAGAACATCCTTGGGCAGGCGCGCCACCTCGACTGTCGAGCGCGCCGGCGGAGCTTCTGTGAAGTAGCGCCCATAGACCTCGTTCATGGCAGCAAACTCCGACATGTTCTTGAGAAAAACCGTAGTCTTCACAACTTGCCCCAGCGAACTACCCGCCGCTTTGAGAATGCCTGCGAGGTTCTGCAGCACGCGGTCGGTTTGCGCGGCCACGTCGCCCGAGATGATCTGCTGCGTTGCCGGGTCCAGGGGGATCTGTCCGGAAAGAAAGACCATGCCATTTGCCTTGATGGCCTGGGAATAAGGTCCGATGGCCTTGGGTCCGTCGTTGGTTACGATCGCTTCACGCATGCGTCCTCCAGGACTTGTATAGGAATCAGTGCGCATTGATTTTCGCACAGGGAGCGAAGTGGTTTGCGGTCCACAAAGAAAAACCCCGCTTGGTCGGCGGGGTGTGACTTTGGATAGCCTTGCGCCGGATTACGCTTGCGGCTCAGGCGTGCTCTCGGTGGCGGCCGCAGCATGGGCTGGTTCAACATAACTGTTGACCATGTCTTTCAGCTCTTTGCTGGGCTTGAAGAAGGGAATCTTCTTGGCGGGAACCTCCACGCGGTCGCCGGTCTTGGGATTACGGCCCACGCGGGACTTACGCTGGCGGGTGCGGAAGCTGCCAAAGCCGCGGATCTCGATCTTATCGCCGGCACGCAGCGAGCGCACCACACTCTCGAAAATGGTCTCTACAATGACCTCGCTGTCTTTCCGAGTGAGTTCCGCCAGCCGGGAAACTTCATCGATCAAGTCTGCCTTGGTCATCTCATACGCCCCTTATAGCGCAAGCAAGCGCCTGTCAACCAGCACATCGGATACTCTCAAATTTCACCGGAGATTGGCAAGCCTAAGTTTTCGTTGGACTTCCGTGACCTCAAGAACGACAGAACCGCTACTTCCAAAGGAAATAAAATCCAACGTTGGTTTCCATCAATTTTGCCCGGCTGGGCAGGTATTCGGAGACATCGCCGAAGAGAAGGTCGAGCACGCTCTTACGCTCCTTCTCGGGGCGTACCAGCGTGGGCTCGCCGTTTATCCCGACTGACTTGGCCGTATCTTCAATCGCCGCGCCGAAATCGCCGATCTGGTCCACCAGCTTAAGCGGCATGGCCTGCTCCCCCGTCCACACCTTTCCGTTCGCCAGCGCCCGCACTTCGTCGTCTTTCATGTGCCGTCCGGTGGCCACGCTGTGGATGAACTGCGAGTGCATGTTGTCGATCAGACCCTGCATGTAGGCGCGCTCTGCGGGAGTCATGTCGCGAGTCGGCGAGCCTGTGTCCTTGAATTCACCGGCCTTCAGGGTGATGGCTTTCAGCTTGGCCCACTTGATCAGTTCTTCGTAGTTGTACCATTCGGCAATCACGCCGATGGATCCCACAATGCTCGCCTGATCCGCAAAGATCTTGTTGGTCGCCGACGACACGTAGTATGCACCGCTGGCGCCCACCGTCTCGATGGAGGCCACAATGATCTTCTTCTTGTCATCGCGAATCCGCAGCACCTCACGATAGATTTCCTCCGACGCTGCCGCACCCCCACCGGGGGAGTTTACGTGCAGGACGATGGCTTTCACGGAGCCGTCGTCAGCAAACTTCTTGAGTTGCTCGACGGTATCTTTGGGACTGAGAATGACACCTTCCAGGTCGACTACGGCAATCTTGTCGCCGAAGCCGCTGAAGGTGGCTTTCTCTTGCGAACGCACCGTGAAGTAAACCAGCGCAAAGATGGCAACCAAGAATAGGAAGAACGCTCCGCCACCCAGCAGAACCCAAAGAAACACGCGAGAGCGCGATTGCTCTGTCATATGGGAAAGGTAAGTCTAGCAGAGCAAGGGGACATCCGCGTTAGCAATCGGAACCGGGACCGCGGCCAGGGAGGCTGCTAGAATCGGAGCTATGATCAGCCCGGAGTTGCTGGAAGTCATTGTCTGCCCCGTCTGTCGCAAGCCACTGGTTTTGCGCGGCGAAGACAGCCTGAAGTGCAACGAGTGCAAGCGCGTTTACCCTATCCGCAACGGGATCCCCATCTTGCTGGAGCCGGAAGCCACAATCGAGCAACTATGACGTTTGAGGGGTGGCTCGTCCCCTAGGCCGGCACGCCAGTCTGGCGATGAGCCGACCGCTCCCAATGGTGGAAATCGCCCAGTTTTCCCGAAATAAAACCCAATGTCAGGAGGCTCGAGAGCATTTCTCCTCCGAATCTGCGCAAACTCTTGCAGTTCCAGAGGCCCGGCTATCTCACTTTTGTGGCGGGAACGCCGGATTTGGCCGCCGGTCCTGTCGCCCAGTTGCAACTATTGCTGCATCAATGGGTTGGAATTGTACAAAAACCTGGTAAGACGGCGGGCAGAGGATCAAGTTCGGTACTTCGATTGCCTGCAACTTAATAGCTGTCTGATCCGTCTAACAGACAAAGCCCGTAAGGGTCGGAGGTGAGGTGAATGATGGCAGAAAAGTTTTCCGTCCCCGAATTAACGGCGCTGAGGACTGAGTTGCTCCAGGGGTTCGACTGCAAGGACGCAGCAGAGTTAGTCCAGATGTTTCTCGCTGGCCACGGTTACGGTGTTTCGGCTGAAGAAGCCCGCAATGCGGTCAGCAGAGTAGGAATGCTGGGTGGAACTCTGGAGGCCTTCCAACGAGAACTGGAGAGCATTGCCCTCGTGATGTAGTGGCGGATTGACGGTGACAAGATTCGCTAAACCTTAACTGGAACGGAACGCAAGCCACGCCAGAAACTGGACGTCGGAGAGCGGACCCAAGCGAAAAGTGAAGAGCCCAGGCTAAACGGCTTGGGCTCTCCTATTTTGACGCCACGATGAGAGCAGCGGTGCCGTTGAGGACGTCTCAATCGAATCAGAAATCGGCTTCAGCCGCGGCATTCGCGATCCCAGCGCTAAAGCGCGTGATCAAAGCCGCATTCCTTACAGAGCGCTGAAGCGCTCTTCCCCCGCATGAATGCGGGGGCTCCCACCCGGCAGTACATTCCGCGAGCATGTCCCCGGTCCTAAAGGCCGCTTCATTGTTACTCGCTTGACGCGGCGCCGAATCGCCGCACCACCCATGCGCTCGCTACTATACCAATCGAAAACTCGCCTGGCCCGATCAACTCCACTTCCTTACCTTCACCCCACCACGCACGCGATCCTGCAATATCTCGTCGAAGAACATGTAGGGATGTGCCGGCTCCAGTTGGCTTGACTCGTCAAGTCTCCGGCGCAGCTCACTGGGGATGGTAAAGGAGAGCGCCTCAAAGTTGCTTTCGAGCTGCTTCAATTTCGTGGCGCCAATGATGGTCGAAGTCACCCCCGGCTGCGTCGCCACCCAGTTCAGTGCCACCTGCGCGGCGGGACGCTCCATCTGTTTCGCAACCTCCTGGAGTGTGTCCACGATCTTCCAGTTGCGTTCCGTGAACTTGTTAAAAACGGGATTGTTCGAACCCTTCAACACATCCAGGCGGCTGCCCTTGCTGCTGGCGGGACCTTCACGGCTGTACTTGCCGGCGAGGAATCCGCTCGCTAAAGGACTCCATGGACAAACGCCAAGGCCGAGTTCGCGTGCCGCAGGAATGTGTTCGCGCTCGATGCTGCGCTCCACCAGCGAATACTCCAGTTGCAAACCAATGGCCCTTTCCCAGCCAAAGCGTTCCGCCAGTGTCTGGGCCCGGGCGGCGTACCAGGCAGGCACGTCGGAAAACCCGTAGTACCGGATCTTTCCGCTATGGACCAGGTCGGTCAAGGTGCTGATGACTTCTTCGACCGGAGTAAGCGTGTCCCACACGTGCATCCAGTAGAGGTCGACGTAATCCATGTTGAGGCGGCGAAGCGAGCCTTCGAGCGCGCGGTAGATGTTCTTACGCCCGTTGCCGCCGGTGTTGGGATTGCCTTCCTCAGCGTTGAAGGTGAACTTGGTCGCGATCACCAGGCGGTCGCGAAGCTTGCCCTCGGCGACGAACCGGCCAAGAATCTGCTCGCTCCTCCCCTCGGCATAACCGTCGGCTGTGTCCATGAAGTTGCCGCCGTCCTGGACGTAGCGGTCGAAGATGCGTTTGGCTTCGGCATCGTCGGAACCCCAACGATCATTGCCGAAGGTCATGGTGCCCAGCGCCAAAGGACTGACCCGCAAACCGGAACGCCCCAAGGTGATGTACTCGTTCAGTGGCATGATGATCTCCGTATGAATCGGCCGCCGAAAGGCGGCCTACTGACATGATGCGAAATTCGGAATTTCGATGGTAGCAATCGGAAGAAAATTGACTGGCTCGAAACAAACTATTCGTAGCGAAGGCTTTCCACCGGGTCCAGATTTGCGGCCCGGGCGGCGGGCGCGGTGCCGAATATCACGCCTACAAGGCTCGACACCACGACCGCAATGATGACCGACCAACCCGAGATGGGCACGCGATAGTTGGTGATGAATCGTATGGAGAAAGGCAGCGCCAGGCCGATGAAGGTCCCCAGAAATCCTCCGCCCAGCGATATGAGTATGGCCTCCGTGAGGAATTGCGCCCGAATTTCCGAGTTGGTAGCTCCCACGGCCTTGCGCACTCCAATTTCGCGAATGCGAGAGTTCACGGTGGCGAGCATGATGTTCATGATCCCTACTCCGCTAACTAGCAGGGTAAGCACTGAAATAAGCAGAAGAACAGTAGTCAAGGTGTTGGCGGTTTTGGCGGCGACGGAAAGCAGTTGGGTCAAGTTGTAGACCTTATAGACCGACTCCGGGCGATGCCGCGATTGCAGCACATCCTGGATTTCCTGTGTGGCGCGGGGAACCTCGGCCGAGTCGGATACGGAAAAGAACAGTTGCTTCACTTTGTCGCTGGCTGTGAAGAACTGCGCCACCGTGTAGGGGATCAGGATGGTATTGTCTGTGATTTCCGATTCGCCGAAAGTGTCAACCCGCTCCTTGAAGGTCCCAATCACGGTGAAGGGCAGGCCGCTGATTTTGATCTGCTGCCCGATGGCTCCGTCCTGGGAGCCGTAGAGAGTATTGGCGAGAGTCTGGGTAATAAGGCCAACTTTGTTGCGTGCGCGCGTATCGCCGTCGTCGAAGAAGCGGCCCGCCAGAATATTCAGGTTACGCACATATTGGTGTTGCCAGGAGACTCCAAGTGCCAGAATGTCGCGTTCCTGGCCCCCCGGTACAGGCACATGGTCGTGAAACTCGATCATCGGCGAGGACGCACTGATACCCGGAACGCGCTCACGCACCGCATCCAAGTCCGCCAGGGTCAGCAGGTCGCTGGTGGTCTGGCTGCCATATTTGTCGCCCCCCTCGTACTCGGCGACCATCATGTTCGAGCCGATGTTTTGGATCTGCTGAATGATGTACTGCTTGCCCGTGAGCCCGACCGTAACCACCAGGATCAGCGAAGCCGTCCCGATGACCATGCCCAGGGCAGTCAAGATAAAGCGGAGCTTGTTGGTGCGAAAAGTCTGAACGGCAACGCTGAGCGTCTCCCCGAGAACTAATTTCGGATACGGCCGCCCGTTACTGCCGTTGATTGCCATGCGGATGCTCCAAGAGTACCCGTTCAGGCGATCGGCTTCAAACGCAGATAGCGGATGAATTCAGATGAGCGGCCACTGACGGGCTTGAAACCCTACAGAACGAGAGAACAGAGGCTCGCGCCTTCGACTATATTCTGCACTGCCAACAGCATCGCGTCGCATTCGGGACGTACCTCCGATGCGTGGGAGTTAATCGTTCCCCAATGTTTCCGCACATTGCGCAGCCCCACCGCGGCGAACTCCGCAGCGAATGGCGGACATGCCTTGGACAATCGCTGGAACTCCTGTCCATCACCATCGCCGAAATTCTCCAACGAAGCAGCCGAGCAATGCACGCCCTGCTGGAAGATCTCCAGGAAATCTGACTTATTGGCATAGTCAGTAAACAACTGTGACATTAAAGGGCTGGCGTGCCGGGCGTTGAAGCTGGTCTGAAAGAGTCCTGCCTCGGCTGTCTCCGCGGTCATGTTTGAGGCCGAAAGGTCGCGCCCCTCGCAATACTTGCCCGAGCTCTCGCGCATTCCCATCCCGATCAGCAAAGTAAATAAATGCCGAAGCGTGTCAGGTCCATCGGCGCTGTTCTCCATTCCCAGATCTCGAAACTGCTGGTCATACCAGGCAAGCGCGTCCCGTGAGGCATCGCCAGTGTTTGCCTTGGCCATTTCGACCGCAGCCGGATCTCCAGCTTTTAGCTTGCAGAACACTCGAGCGTAAACCACGGCCATGCCTTTGATGTAGCCCGCCGGAGCCACCCCACGGCCGGTCCAGTTATGACGTGCGATGTCGGAAGTGGCGGCGATGCTGGTAATTTGATCAAGGGGCATGACACTCTCCTGGGAAGCTGAACGATAACACAGTAAGGTAAGCAAATTCGTGAGCTTTTCCCCAAGTCAAGGCAAACGGTCATGCGCCGGATAACGGAAGGCCAGATCGACTGCTGATTGTTGAATCATCCTTCAAGGTGCTATCGTCAGCATTAACCCATTTTATTAGTGCTATGCTGTCGCCCCTTCATCGCTTTCTTCTCCTCTCAGCCGCGCTTGTCCTGGGAATGCCATGCGCGTCCGCAGGTCAGCAGACCCTGGGCGAGCTTTACGCGACGGACGCCAGGGTGAAAGGCGCGGTCGTTCTTGTCGGCTCCGGCACCAGCGTTTTGAGCGGCTCTTCGATTGCCGCTGGTGCGCAGACCGCAACGCTGAAGCTGGAGCGTGGCGGTAACGTGCTGGTTTGCACGGGGACGAATCTCTCGGTCACCGCCTCGCAGAGTGGACGCGAGCTGATGTTCAGCCTGAACAGCGGGAATCTGGAGATGAACTATCCTCTGGGCGCAGCGGCAGATACAATTCTGACCCCGGACCTGCGTCTCATGCTGCCTGGCCCCGGCACCGTACACGTCGCCGTAAGCGTGTCTCCGCGAGGGGACACCTGTGTTCAGTCCCTGCCGTGGAATGTCGCCGCGATTGTGGTGTCGGAGACCATGGGCGATGCCACCTACCAGGTGAAACCAAACGAGGCTGTTCTATTTAAGGGCGGACATCTGCGCGAAGCCGCGGCTACGAGGCAGAATTGCGGATGCCCGGTATCTCAGCCGACGCAGGTGGCAAGATCTGCGCCGCCGCCACCACCCGCCGAGTCGAAGCCAACACCGCCAGCCCCCAAGCCTGCTCCGATGGACCAGGACGTACATCTTGCCGTCAGCGCGCCGCTGATCTTCCGGGCCGACGATCCCCAGCCTGAGCTTACCGAGACTGTGGCCACTCTTAGGCTGGAGCACAATCAAGTGTTGCAGCTTGACCCGGTGGTGCTGCCGCCACCGGATGCTCAGAAAGCTCATGCCGGGCAGACACCAGCCGTCGCTCAAAAGGAGCAGAAGCGCGGGTTTTTCGGCAAAGTGAGTGCCTTCTTCGCGACCTTGTTCCACTGACGAAGCGATAAGATAGATCTTCACTAGAGGGACATTGCATGTCGGCCATTATTCTCAACGGAACCCAGATTGCGGCGCAGATCAAGCGTGAAGTCGGCGAAGAAGTGAAGGAGCTGACTGCAGCCGGACTTCGTCCCGGTTTGGCGGTCGTGCTCGCGGGCCACAATCCCGCGTCGGAGATTTACGTTCGCAACAAGGTCAAGAGCTGCGAGCAGCTTGGCATCTACAGCGAGAAGCACACGCCGCCCGACAGCGTCACAACCAATGAATTGTTGGCGCTGGTAGAAGACCTGAACCGCCGCGACGAGATTGACGGCATTCTGGTGCAATTGCCTTTGCCGCCGCAGGTTGATGCCAAAAAGGTACTGCTTGCAGTATCGCCGGAGAAGGACGTAGACGGATTCCATCCCATGAATGTCGGCTATCTCTCGACACAGCGTCCGGGGCTAGTTCCGTGCACGCCAGCCGGCATCATCGAAATCCTGAAGCGCAGTGGGATTGCAATCGCGGGAGCCGAAGCCGTTGTGGTGGGCCGCAGCGACATTGTCGGCAAGCCGGTTGCGATGCTGCTGCTCAACGGCAACGCCACGGTGACCGTCTGCCACTCGAAGACGCGAGACCTGGCGGGCGTCTGTCGTCGCGCCGATATTCTGGTGGCCGCCATTGGCAAGGCCGGGATGATTACGCCGGACTTCGTGAAACCCGGTGCCACTGTGATTGACGTCGGTATGAACACGGTTACCGATCCCGCCGAGTTCACGCAGTTCTTCGCCGGGAATGAGAAGCGGGAACAGGATTTCGCGGCGAAAGGCTCGACCCTGATGGGCGATGTTCATCCCAAGGTTGCCGAGGTGGCGGGAGCGATGACTCCCGTGCCCGGCGGCGTAGGTCCGCTTACAATCGCCATGCTGATGAGCAACACGGTGAAAGCGGCCAAACTGCGCCGGGGTCAAGAGGCGAGTGTTGCGGCGACGCGGTAATCTATGCCAGGATCGCAGTTTTTCAACTTCTCGATGACACCCGTAAACCCATGCTGCGCGTAGGCCTTACAGGCGGCATCGCCTGCGGCAAGTCCTCCATTGCGGCCATGCTGGTCAAACGTGGCGCGCATTTTCTTCAGGCTGACGCGACTCGCGCATCAGGTTTACGAGCCCGGGACCCCCACCTATGCCCAAGTCGTTCGCGTCTTTGGCCGCGAAATTCTCAATGAAGACGGCACGATCAACCGGGGTAAGCTGGCGAACCTGGTCTTTCCGGGCCGCATTGGTGAGTTGAACGCTATCGTCCATCCGGAAGTCGTGAAGCGCCAGAATAGCTGGATGTCAGAGGTCGAGCTCACCGATCCGCATGGCGTTGCGGTGGTAGAGGCTGCACTTCTTCTCGAGGCCGGGGCTGACAAAGACTTCGACAAGATTGTGGTCGTGACCTGCAACTTCGAGCAGAAGGTGCAGCGCTTTGCCCAGCGCTCGAAGTTGTCGTTGGAAGCAGCGCGTGCCGAGGTCGAGCGCCGCAGTGCCGCGCAGTTCTCCGATGAAGGGAAAGCGCGACGCGCGGATTACGTCATCGACAACTCCGGTTCGGCTGAAGACGCCGAGCGTCAAGTGGAGCAGATCTGGCGCGAACTACAGCGGCTTGGGTAAAGGCAGCGAGAACCCGGAGCTTCCGCTGGAATGTCCAATGCGCGCCTGACCCTTGGAGCTGGGAGCCCCCGCATTCATGCGGGGGAGGAGCGCCTCAGCGCTCCGGAGAGAGTTCGGCTTTGATCGCGCGCTTTAGCGCTGGGATCGCGAAATGCCGCGGCTGAAGCCGGGTTCCGACATTAGACGCCTGTTCGCTGGACTGAAGTCCAGCTCCCCCCGCTGAAGCAGGGGGCTCCCGCCAAGAAAAGTTCCCCGAGTTTTTCAGCAGCCTGCAAAGCCACGGCAGCCTGCGGCATGGCTGAAACCGTGCCCCTTCAAGGCGCGAGAATTACAGTCAATTCGAACCGACAACTGGCAGCCGACGGCTGACTAGAGGCCCCGTCCGTTCGCGCAATCACCCCTCATTCGGTACACTTTTATCAGTTGCCCGTCTATCCCACTACAGCAACGGCGCAGCAAGAATTGACTACACCATACCTATGAAATTCGTACGGCCTTTCCTTATCGGAATTATTCTGGCGGGAGCCTTCTACTGGTACACGACCCATCACAGCGAAGTAACGCCGCCCAACTGGATCGCGCGCCCCACGCATGTCGAACTCAGCGAGGCCGCCGGCCCTCAAACTCTCGACGCGGATGAGCAGAATAACGTCGAGGTCTATCACAAGGCCATTCCGTCGGTGGTCAACATTACCTCGAAGACGGTTGCTTACGATTTCTTCTATGGGCCGGTGCCACAGGAAGGCCAAGGCTCCGGCTTCATCATCGACAAGGAAGGTCACATCCTTACCAACTATCACGTGGTTGGTGACTCGGCCCAGGTGGAAGTGACCCTGCACAACAAGAAGACTTACAAGGCCGAGGTCATCGGACGCGACCGCGGACATGACCTTGCTGTCGTCAAGATTGACGCTCCCGGCGTGGTTCCGGCAGTGCTGGGGGATTCCAAGAACCTGCAAGTCGGCCAGAAGACCTTCGCGATCGGAAACCCATTCGGGCTTGCGGGAACCATGACGCGCGGCATCATCAGTTCGCTGCGTCCCATCCGCAGCCCGGAAGGTTCGTACATCGAGGAAGCCATCCAGACCGATGCGGCGATCAACCCTGGAAACTCCGGCGGACCACTTTTGAATTCGCGCGGCGAAGTGATCGGCATCAACAGCATGATCGCTACCGGCGGCTCCAACCAGAGCGCGGGCATCGGGTTTGCGGTTCCCATCAACGTGGCCAAGGCCGTACTGAGCGACCTGATCACGCTCGGTACGGTACGGCGGCCCTCGCTGGGTATAAGCACTCTGCCGATCGGTCCTGAGCTGGCTCAGGAGATGGGTTTGCCCGCCGACTACGGCGTTCTGATTATTCGCGCCCTTCCTGGCGGCGCGGCTGACCAGGCTGGCTTGCGCGGCGGCAACCAGCGGGCGTATCTCGGTAATGCGCCGATCATGATCGGCGGCGACTTGATCATTGCCATTGACGGCGATTCCATTGGCGATCAGCAGGACCTCGCGAACGCGATGAATAAACATCGCGCCGGCGACACTGTCACCGTGAGCGTCTATCGGAACAAGCGCAAGATGGACATCAAGGTGGTCCTGGGCGAAGCCCGGGAGCGCACGTAGCCGGGCTGTGAGCGAGAACTCGGCGAGGCGGCGAAAACGCTAAGGCTATGGTTTCCGCGCAAGAAACAAACAAAAGGCCCGCCCAGGTTCGAGCGAGCCCTTCATGGTATGCGGTGGGATTAGCAGTCAGCCAACCGAAATCGCATTCCCTTCAACCCTTAACCACCCGCTTCAGTAGTACAGGATCGTGTAGTCACTGGTGTTGTTCACGTAGACCGAGTCACCGCAGCCATACTGGTAGACGGCTCCCCAAAACCCCGGAGAGACGCTGTAGTAGTTGGGGTATCCATGGTCAACGTAGTTGTAGAAGAAGTAGGCGTAGCCGCTCGACGGCAACTGCGAGCACGTGTTGACCCCGTAGACTTCGAGCACACCTTCGTACGCCCAGGTCCAGTGAAGGCCGGAGGTGTGGGCGTTGATCCAGGAATACGCGCCAGTGGTTAGGTCATAGGCTTCGGATGTCCAGTACAGAGTGCCGCCCGAAGCGCCCGTTTGCTCCGTGTAGCCGTACAGCTTGTCTCCCGCGTTGACCCTCACAAGCGGGCTATGCCAGGCGCCACCGGTGCCGACGAGCCAACTGGCGATTCCCCAGTAGTAGCCGCCGCCAGCCGGGCTGTACCCATATTGAAGCACGGGTTGCAGGATCCAATCCTGGCTCGCCGGCTCGATGCCATTGAAGATGTAAATCAGCCCGCCATTGACGGTGGGATTGTTGGGCACATAAAATTCGCCGCTCTCCCAATCGATGTTATCGTTCGAGCCCAACCACGACAGGTTCTCTTGCGAGGCTTCGACCCAGCCGTTGAAACTGGGATCGTGGCCCTGGGGCTTGGCCGTACTGGCCGTGTGGCGCGTGCTGATGGGGGCTTCGGGACACGTATCATAGTGCGCGATGACTTGGCCGTTCAAGGTGACATCGCCGGTTACCTGGCCGTCCTTGGAGATTTCGACCCTTGCGCCGCTGGGGATCTCATGCACGCAGTCGGGCCGGATCAACTGCCCGGGAACTTGCACCCAACCTGGGTGGGCGGCGGCGAGCTGTTCATAGGTTTGTCCTGCTTGCGCTATTAAGGTCCCACTCGCGGCAAGCAGGAACATGGCGGCGACGCACAGGGCGCGGCTATCGAGAATTCGAGACACACTGCGAAAATGCTTCACAACGATTCTCCTCTTTTTCAGGTTTTTTGACGGGAAGTTCAGATTCCAACCCGCATCTCGAAAAATTTGTTTTCGAGATCGATTTGACTGATAGTGAGGCTTGGGTCGAAACCGTTTCATTCTCGATCGCTCGCGGATCGAGCTGCAGATCGACCAGCTGCGCTGGCATCGGCTCAAACCCAGGGAGAATCTGGCGCGGATGCTGAAGGGACTGCGATTGGCAGCCACCAAGACCGAATTCCCCGCTTTTGAGAGAGCCGCGTAGAATGCGCACTCTTGAAGGATCGTGGTGCAGAACCCGTAGCCGACCCCAAGACGGCCTGTGGCCGTCCCCGCCGATATTCCCAACTTAGGACAACCGCCCTTTGAACAATTGCTCCGGCCACTAGGCGTCGGCTATAGTTCTAGGGGTATGTACGACGAGTTTCAGGCCATAGATCGCTGGACGGGCAAGCCTGTGCGCTGCAGATATCAGGCGCTAATCGTTGCCATTGCTACACGGCATGCCGATGCGGTCGACATCAAGTTCCTGGTGGAGGATCGCCCGGTCTGGATAGCGCTTCCCCATCCCGCATGGGTGGAGTATCACCGCCAGACGGGGAAAGTCATCACCGATCCAATGGCGGTCCAGATCGCGGGACATTATCTAAAGTGGGCAATCGAATCGGGCGAAGACAATGGTCGCGAGATGTACAGCCTGACCGTCCAGGAAACGCTCGATCACCTTCAAGCTATTGTGAACGAAGCCCACCAGCTAGTAACCCCCTGATCGGTCAGGAGGCCTGTCGTATTTCACTCCGCAGAGTCTTCGCGAAACTCCGCGAGCGAATTCGTGGTTGAACGTCGTTTGTTTCCGTGAGTTAGTTTCTATTTCGATTCAGGGCCAGGAGTTTCTTCATGTCCTCCGTTCTGCAGACTCCCGAAGTAACGTCTCTGCTGGCAAATGACAAAGTTCACCGCAATTTGTTTCCGGCTCCCCTGGCGGAAGCCGCGCTGCGCCGCGGTGAGGCGGAACTAGCGGCGCGAGGTTCGCTGGTGGCTGAAACCGGCAAGCGCACTGGCCGTTCCCCCAAAGACAAGTTCACCATCAAGGACGGCGTCACTGAAAACAAAGTGGCATGGGGTTCCTCGAATCTGCCGTTCTCGCCCGATAAGTTCGACGCCCTTTACGAGCGTGTGCTCGACTATCTCAGGGGCAAAGAGCTTTTCGTTCAGGACCTTTATTGCGGCGCCGATCCGACGTACAGGCTCCCCATTCAAGTCATCAACGAATACGCCTGGCACAATCTTTTCGTTCGGCAATTATTTATTCGCCCCACCGCGGAAGAGCTGAAGTCGCACAAACCAGAGTTCACCATTGTCAGCGCGCCCGGCTTTAAGGCTGACCCCCAACGAGACGGCACCGGCTCCGAAGTATTTGTGCTGATTAACTTCAGCAAGAAGCTGGTACTCATCGGCGGCACAGAGTACGCGGGCGAAATGAAGAAATCCATCTTCGGCATCATGAATTTCCTCCTGCCTGAGCGCAACGTCTTCCCGATGCATTGTTCCGCGAACATCGGCGACGATGGCGTGACCGCGCTGTTCTTTGGATTATCGGGCACCGGCAAGACTACGCTTTCGGCCGATCCCAGCCGCCGCCTGATCGGCGACGACGAGCATGGCTGGAGTGCGACCGGCGTCTTCAACTTCGAAGGCGGCTGCTACGCCAAATGCATTCGCCTCTCAGCCGAGAACGAGCCGCAAATCTACAACGCGCTGCACTTCGGTTCGGTGCTGGAGAATGTGGTGCTCGATCCGGTCACGCGCGTTCCCGACTACGACGACGACAGCAAGACCGAAAACACTCGCGCCGCGTATCCGGTGGAGTACATCCACGACGCAGTGATTCCCGGCTTTGGCGGACACCCCAAGAACCTCGTCTTCCTCACGGCGGATGCCTTCGGCGTGCTGCCGCCGGTTTCGAGGCTTACGCCCGAGCAGGCGATGTATCACTTCATGTCAGGCTACACCGCCAAGGTTGCGGGAACCGAAGCAGGAGTCACCGAGCCGCAGGCGACCTTCTCCACCTGCTTCGGCGCGCCGTTCATGCCCCTGGCGCCCAAGGTGTACGCGGAAATGCTGGGCCGCCGGCTGCGCGAGCACAACGCACAATGCTGGCTGGTCAACACCGGCTGGCAAGGCGGACCGTATGGCATCGGCAAGCGGATGAGCCTGCCTTACACGCGCGCCATGGTCAACGCGCTGGTCGAGGGCCAGTCTGGCTAACGTTGAATTCGAGATCGAGCCTGCATTCGGATTGAGCATTCCGAAGACCTGTCCCGGAGTGCCGTCTGAGCTGCTGAGTCCGCGAAATTCGTGGAAGGACAAGGCCGCCTACGACAAGATGGCAGCCGATCTTTCAGCACGTTTTGCCAAGAACTTCGAGCAGTTCGACGCACCGCCAGAGGTGAAGGCAGCGGGACCGAAGCCGATAGGCAGTAGAGTCAGTAGAGTCAGTATGCCACGTATGGCAGTAGCCAGAGGTGCACCAACCTTCGCTTGACTCAGCCGAGGGACCCCCGACCCGGAGTATGTGCTTCCTGGGCTGCGACGTGCCAAGCCTATTCTGCTACGGCCTCTGCACGTGTTGTTCGCCGAGTACTCTTCCGGCGCTATCAAACCAGACCACTTCATATTGCGGGTTGAAGATCGAGTAGTAGTAGCGGTAAACGTACTCATCCGTACAGCCCGTTGGGACTGGCGTCAGAGAGCCGCACGGCCCTTCGCTGCTGGGGTCGCCGAGTAGTTCCCGCACGGCTTCGTTGGGATCGCCAAGATTGACCTGCATAACGTGCTGGCGCAGCTCCTGGTCGTGGTGGTAGGCCCACACGCCGGCCACCACAAGACAAAGGGCAATGGCGAAGAAGAAGATCCGAGTTCCCATAAAATCAGTTGTCAGTGGCCAGTTGTCGGTGGTCGGTTTCCAGGTGGCAGCTTCATACCGATCGGCTCGAACTCGTAATCTGGTTGAAAACTATCACTACGTGCAACTGACAACCGACCACTGACAACTGAGCTACTGTTCTCACTCCTCTTCCACGATCAGCGCGGCGCCCTTGGGCAGGTAGCCCTTACGCTGGAACCAATCTTCCATCGCTGTTCGCAGGCGTTCCAGTGGAACGCGGACGCCGATCTCCATCTTGCCGTCACCGGCGGGGATGGTATCGTCGAACACCTGATCGTTGGTGAAGTTGCGCATGCTGAAGCTGTCCAGCCACTTCACGGGACAGGCACGCCGCTCACCGGCCTCTTCGTATTCGACTCGAATCTTCCGCGCGAACATGATTTGATTGTGCCGGAAAGTATCGACGCTGGCCAGCGCCAACCGGGACGACAAGCGTCTCACCCCGCCGTCGATGCGCCTGCTTCCCGCGCCTTGGCTTCGCGCTGGTGGAGCAGTCTCGGGGCCAGCGTCAATATCACGGCGACGATGATTGCATAGCTGGCGATGGCGGGCAGGGCATTGCGGTTGTGCAGGTATTCGCCGGAAAGAAGCAAGGCCAGACCGACGTGGCGGTTCACATTACAAACGGACAAGGTGCGCGCTTGAACCGCTTCCGCTTTGAGCACCAACCGGACGGCAGCAATACAGCAGACCGCAAGCACAAGGGCCGCCACCACAACCCACGGCGTTATTTTCGCCAGGGCAGGCCCCATCTTCACCAGCAGACCAATAATCAGCAGGTTCAGCACCACGTTTCCGATCCAATTAATTGCCGACCGTGCCCGAATGCAAAATTTGGGAGCGAGGTACATCAGGACAATTCCAAACACCAGGGGCAGAAACTGCTTCTCCGCGATTTCTCGAAGCAACACTAACGGCGGGATCCAGATGTCGCGATCGTAAAGCTTGCCGGCTGCGGCCACAGTCAAAGGGATCATCACCGGAATCAGCAATGCTCCCCAGACTTGATAGGAAGCGGCAAGATGCATGTCGAAGCCGCGCCGGGCGATGTTGCGGGTCATCAGCGGGGCGCCGGGAGCAACGGCAACCATAAACAGGCCGCCCGTTTCAGAAAGCGTCAACGGCAGAATACGTGCCAGCGCGAGTACAACCGCGGGCGGAATTACGAAGGTCGCCAGGAGGAGACGCAGCCATGCCTGCCAGGTCAAGCTTTTCCAGTTGGCGGCCAGCTCCGGCAACCTCAGACTCATACCGATGGAGACCATCAGCGTGAACACAGCTCCGGACAGCACATATTTCATGAGAAGTCCTGCCGCTCCGTGGCGAACCCGCGCGTAACCGAGGTGGAAGGCCCGGGAACAGTATATCGGCGCATTCCGCGTTGGTTTTCTATAATCGAAAGATATGCCCTCGATGCGACCTGTTGATGAGCAACTTGCCTACCTGCGCAAGGGCGCGGCAGAGATTATTCGCGAGAGCGACCTGCGCGAGCGGCTCGAGAAATCTCTCGCTACTGGTAAGCCCATGCGCGTGAAGGCGGGTTTCGATCCGACTGCGCCCGACCTGCACCTGGGCCACACCGTGCTGATGCGGAAGTTGAAGCATTTTCAGGACCTGGGCCACACCGTCATCTTCCTCATCGGCGATTTCACCGGGCTCATCGGCGATCCCACGGGGCGCTCTGCCACCCGTCCTCCGCTTACGCGAGAGCAAATCGACCAAAATGCCGAGACCTATAAAGCACAGGTGTTCAAGATCCTGGACCGTGACAAGACGGAGGTGCGCTTCAACAGCGAGTGGCTGGGCAAACTCGGCTTTGAGGGCTTCATTCGTTTGGCGGCGAAGTTCACCGTCTCGCAGATGCTGGAGCGCGAAGACTTCCACAAGCGCTTTGAGGAGGAGAAGCCCATTGCCATGCACGAGCTGCTCTATCCCATCGCGCAGGGCTACGACTCGGTGGCGCTTGCGGCGGACGTCGAACTGGGGGGTACCGACCAGAAGTTCAACCTGCTGATGGGCCGCGAGCTGCAGCGCCATTACGGCCAGCCGCCGCAGATCGTGCTGACTACGCCGCTGCTGGAAGGCACCGACGGCGTCCAGAAAATGTCGAAATCGTACGGCAATTACATCGGCATCGCCGAAGAGCCGCAGGAAATGTTTGGCAAGGTGATGTCCATCTCCGACGAGCTGATGTGGCGCTATTACGAACTGGTTACGGACGTGAGCCTCGCCGAGATTGAGCGGATGAAGCAGCAGGTCGCCGGCGGCGAGGCGCATCCCATGAAGCTGAAGCAGGAGCTGGGCAAGCGCATTGTCGCTGACTTCCATTCGCGCGAGGCGGCCGAGCAGGCGGCGCAGGACTGGTCGCGCATGTTTCAGAAAGACGAGGTGCCCGGGGACCTTCCCGTCATTCCGGTCCGCTTCGAAGAGGTTGCTGCACCCAATGCGTCTACCACCGACGGCCATGTGCAGGTGAAGCTCGACAAATTGTTGGCGCGCACGGGCCTGGCGACGTTCGTCACCGACGGCCTGCGCAAAGTGAAACAGAACGCTGTGAAGGTGGATGGTGAGCTCAAGACTGAGCTGGTTGTTGCGGTGAAGGTGGGGACGGAGTTTACCCTAAGGGCCGGAAAGAAAATGGTGAAGGTCAGCGTAGAGGGGTGAGCGTTGTCCAAGGTTCGAGTTAGACGTAGAATCGGCGGACGATGAGGTCGGACATGGCAAGTGGCGTTTCACTCGACGAGAAATCCAGGCGACGGAACATTCCTGCCGGGCTCATGGACGAGGCACGCAAGCACGTCTACGAGGCTGCCGTACGCACGCCGCTGGTGCGGCTCAACTATGACGGCCCCGCGGAGATCTACCTGAAGTTGGAGTGCCTGCAACCGATCGGGTCTTTCAAGATTCGGGGCGCCTACAACGCAGTGCGGCTGCTGCCAGAGGAGCAGCGACGGCGCGGCGTTTGGACGGTCAGCGCCGGCAATGCTGCCCAAGGAGTTGCGCTGGCGGCGCGTAAGGCCGGTGTACCCTGCAAAATTCTTATGATCGACGCGGCTCCGGCGGCCAAGTTCGATGCCGTACGCCGTCTCGGCGGAGAGGTCGTAAGGGCGTCATACGACCAGTGCTGGCAGGCGCTGGCCGACCGCGCTCATCCCGCGATGACGGGCGCGTTTATCCATCCTTTCGAAGATGACGGGTTTATCGCGGGCAACGCCTCGGTCGGGCTGGAAATCCTGGAAGACCTGCCGGACGTGGATTGCGTGGTGGCGGGCTTCGGCGGCGGAGGCTTGTCGTGCGGGATTGCTGCCGCCATGCGAGAGCGTGGGCAAAAGGTGAAAGTGTTCGGGGCAGAACCGGAGACGGCGGCTCCGTTAGCGCGGTCGATGGCGGCGGGATCGGCGCAGAATTTTCCCAACTGGACGGCGAGTTGGGTGGACGGGTGCGGAGGCAAGTCGGTTTTCCCACGCATGTGGGACCTGGCGCATCATCTGCTGGCCGGTTCAATCGTGTGCACGCTGGAAGAGACCCGGAAGGCGATGCGGATTGTTGCAGAGCGTAACCACGTGATCAGCGAGGGCGCGGGCGCGTGTGCGGTGGCGGCCGGACTCAGCGGGAAATGCGGCCCGGGAAAAGTTGTGTGCGTCGTGAGCGGGGGAAACATTGATCTGGCCAAGTTCTCGGAGCTGGTAACGGGTTCAGACGCGCAGGCATAGCCGGGGTCCGCCGCGACCGGTGCCGGGTGCCTTGTATAGGGCGGTCTTCCACCGTAGGCAAAGGACGAAATCGTAACTCGGTCGTTCGCTCTGACCAGCGGGGTGTGTACGGCAGTCGCTACACTCTTGTAATGATTGATAAAGCCCAAGATGTGGGATGCCCGACCTGCGGTGCTTTGCCGGGAAAACCTTGCTGCCGAGAAAACGGCAGTGTGCTGTCCGATACTCACTTGGCGCGAAAGACTGTCGCCAGTGTGGAGATCGCCAAGGCAAAGAAGAAGGCGGCTCAAATCAAGCCGCACGGAGACTGAGAAAATGGTAGCTCGCTCGCCGGCGAGGGCGGAGCCCCCATCTTGAAGAACTACCGCGACGCAACAGGTTTGGGCCAAATCGCTCTTACGCTCGTGATCCGCGTCTCCGGTCCCTGCTGTCGGATTGGTTGTGTAATGGCCGGTCCTCAACAGTTCTCAAATGCCAGGCTACCGATGTAAACCTTCCGTCTGCGACTCGTAGCCCATTACAAGGCCCGGGACTCAAGAGACATGACTTGAGATTGCAAGTCTGAGCAAGCAGGTGTACATTTTCGGTCGTCTGGAAACGGACCAAGGAGGACACGCATGGGATTTCTCGCATGGATCGTGGTTGGGCTGATCGCCGGTTGGCTTGCTGGGCAGGTAATGAAGGGCGGAGGCTACGGTGTACTGGTGGACATCATTCTCGGTATACTCGGCGGCTTTGTGGGCGGATGGGTCTTCGGGCTTTTGGGAATCTGGCCGGGCGGGGGATGATCGGCTCCATCATCGTGGCATTTGTGGGCGCGGTGATTTTGGTCTGGATTAGCCGTTTACTAAAAAAAGCCTGAAGAAGACTTTTGCCAAATGTAATTGCCACTCGCATGTGATTTGCGCCGCGAGGTGTGCTCCGGATTCCTTGCGAAGCGGCCTGTTCCATGCCAGCAAAGATCTATGGTTAGGCCTTTGCTCGGCCAAAATCACACCTCAACTTCCCACAACAAGACTCATTGGGAATTTGCCCTGGCGGCCTCGAAGTCGTTCTCAACGACCACAAGACCTACCATTTGCCGCATGATTCGACAACTCCCGAGTTGCGCGTTATCCAGTTGTTTGCACGGTGTGGCAAGCGCCCGGCCCCAGTTGTTCCTTCTCCCGGGACCTTGCCAACCGTGCCGCCCAAGAAGCTAAACGCCTCGGCTGAGTTGCCGACGCCTCCGCGACCGAGCCGAGACAGGCGGGGTATACTTAGCTGCAAAATTCTGTTTCATCCCAAGAATTCTTCTGTCGACGTTCGTCGGACGAAGACACTGGAACATGGGGTTTCTCTGGTCTGCGCTGACTTAATAACTCACGGGAATAGAGGGCTTCCTGCCACTTGAAGACGCGCTTGGATGGACGACTCCATGGAGACGCAGAAGCCAAAACCCATCGGCGACGATCCAACTGCACTGCATCAGTCCACGAGTGGCGCAGGTGCTGATCGCCCAACGACGGCCGGCGCTACAGGTGCCGGTCGCGCGACTGCGGCAGGCAGTAGCGTAGCCGAAGGAGAGGCCACCGCCGCATCGCACTCCTCTGTAATGATCGGCCGCTATCGCATTCTTCGATTGCTCGGAGAAGGCGGCATGGGAAGCGTCTATCTAGCCGAGCAGGAGAATCCTCACCGAATCGTTGCTCTCAAAGTGATCAAGCCGGGGTTCGTGAACAGCGAACTGCTG
The DNA here is from genome assembly GCA_963840905.1 of uncultured Acidobacteriaceae bacterium. Lineage (GTDB taxonomy): Bacteria > Acidobacteriota > Terriglobia > Terriglobales > Acidobacteriaceae > Bog-257. The sequence continues at coordinate 272,083 of CAWJAO010000002.1, read as the reverse complement.
CGTCGCTTCGAGCAGGAAGCCGACGCGCTCGGCCGCCTGCAGCATCCCGGGATTGCTCAGATCTACGAAGCGGGGACCGCCGACAGCGGCTCTGGTCCACAACCCTACTTCGCCATGGAGTTCATTGCGGGATGGTCCTTGCTTGAGTTCGCCGAAGAACGGCATCTCAACTTTCGAGCCCGCCTGGAACTGATGGCGAAGATCTGCGATGCGATGAATCATGCGCATCAGCGCGGCATCATTCACCGGGATCTGAAACCCGGCAACATCCTGGTGGACGACACAGGCCAACCCAAGATCCTGGATTTCGGAGTTGCGCGCGTCACCGATTCCGACACCGAAAAAACCCGACAAACTGACATGGGGCAACTCATCGGGACCCTGGCCTACATGAGTCCCGAGCAGGTCTTGGCCGACCCGCTGGAACTGGACATCCGCAGCGACGTATACGCGCTCGGCGTGATCACCTACGAACTGCTGGCGGGCAAGTTGCCGTATGACACCGACCGCAAGGCATTGCACGAAATCGTGCAAGCGATCCGGGAAACCGACCCGGTGCCGCTCAGCTCGATTCAGCGCATTTACCGGGGCGACGTCGATACGATCGTCGCCAAAGCCCTGGAGAAGGATAAGGCGCGGCGCTACGCGTCGGCAGCTGAACTGGCAGCAGACATTCGGCGCTATCTGGCCGATGAACCGATCGAGGCGCGCCCCCCGAGCACTAGTTACCAGCTTAAGAAATTTGCGCGCCGTAACCGCGCACTAGTAGCCGGCGCGGCAGCAGTGGTCGTGGTGCTGGCAGCAGGCGTGGTGGCGAGTACGTGGGAGGCCGTGCGAGCGCGCCGGGCGGAAGCATCGGCCAACGCGGTGAGTGACTTCCTGCAAAACGACCTGCTGGCCCAAGCCAGCGCCGCAAATCAATCCAAGCCCACGACGAGACCCGATCCCGACCTGAAGGTGAGGACGGCGCTCGACCGGGCGGCGGAGCGCATCAGCGGAAAATTCGCCCGGCAGCCGGAGGTGGAAGCCGCGATTCGCGACACCATCGGGCAGACGTACCTGGACCTCGGACTGTATCCGGAGGCGCGCAAGCAACTGGAGTCGGCCTTGGATTTATACCGGCGGGTGGAGGGGCCTGACAATCGGAAGACGCTCAATGCGGCGTCGCGACTTGCAGTGGTTGAAGAAAGACAAGGCAAGTTGGCAGAGGCTGAGGCGCTGCAGAGTCAGACCGCGGAGTCCATGCGCCGGGTTTTGGGTCCGGATAATAACGACACGCTAAGGTCCATGAGGAGTCTGGGCATCGTCTACATGCTGCAAAGCAAATACCCGCAGGCCGAGTCGCTCTTCAACCAAATTCTTGAGAGCGATCGCAGAGTGTTGGGCCCGGAGGACGTCCAAACGCTGCAGTGCATGCACAGTCTAGGTGCGGTTTACCTTTATGAAGCGAAGTATGCGCAAGCCGAGGCGCTCTACGTCAAGACCTTGGAAATCGAAAGCCGCGTGCTCGGTCCCGAACACCCAAGCACGCTGCTGTCCATGAACAATCTGGCCACTCTTTACGATAGTCAGGGTAAATACGCGCAGGCCGAGGCGCTCTACGGTCAGATCCTGGAGATCGACCGCCGGGTCTCGGGTCCCGAGCACCCCGACACGCTTCTGTGCATGAACGGTCTGGCCGGCACCTACAACGCTGAAGGCAAGTACGCGCAGGCCGAGGCGCTATACAGCCAGACGGTGGAACTCCAGCGTCGAGTGCTTGGTCCTGAGCACCTCAATACGCTGTCCTCTATGTACGGTCTGGCTAAGACCTATAGCTATGAGGGCAAGTACCCACAGGCCGAGGCGCTCCTCATCCAGACACTGGAGACCAGACGCCGCGTGCTCGGTCCCGAGCAACCCGGTACGCTTCGGTGTGCCAGCGATCTGGCGTATACCTACTCCGCCGAGGCTAAGTACGCGCAGGCCGAGGCACTGCTCATCCAGAACCTCGAAGTCGAGCGCCGCGTGCGGGGCCCGGAAAATGAAGACACCCTCAACACGCTTTCGTACCTGGCATCCACGTATCAGGCGGAAGGTAAGTACGGCTTGGCAGAGACATATGCCGCGCAGGCCTTGGCAGGGCGGCAGCACACATTGGGGCCGGGGCACCCGGACACGATATCTTCCGCTGACGACCTGGCCCTGGCCTACCAGTCGCAGGGTAAGTTCACCGAAAGCGAGCCTCTCACGCGCGAGACCGAAACGATGGAACGAACCAAGCAACCGGATCACTGGCTGCGATTCTGGACCGAGAGCCTGCTCGGGGCCAGCCTGGCTGGCGAGAAGAAGTATGCCGAAGCGGAACCGCTATTGCTCGAAGGCTATCGCGGGATGCTGGCTCGAAAAGACCTCATCGCTGTCCCGAGTTGGCGTCATCTGGATAGCGCCCGCGAATGGATCGTCCAGATGTACAAATCATGGGGCAAGCCGGAGAAGGCCCGCGAGTTGAGGCAACACTGAGGTCCACGGTAAGAGGCTTAGTGTTCGGGCTTGCATTTACGCCCTGTCGAATCATCACTCATTACACGGCACAAGCCTACTTTGGATTTGAACCTTCCTTTGGTTTGCGCAACCACGAATGCTGCCACGCGCCGAAACACTCGGTGACGCTCAGTGCCCCGGAGTGTCCGTGACTAGGAAAGAAGTATGACTAATCGGTAAATCAATGGCACGGTCGATTGAACTTGATTTCGTGTGGTCGGCGGATTAGATTCTGTGCCACCGCTAATCAACACTGTGGGGTCGTAGTTCGATCTAATCGAGGCGGACAGTCTCGGCTCTTTGGGGGCCGAACCAGTTCCTCGCAACTGACTCCTTGCGAGAACCAACTAACGGTATTCGCAAGGAGACATCGTATGGATTTGGGAGCGGGCCTCCGGAAGCTAGCCCTGGGAGCCCTTGCCGTCTCGAGCTTTTTCGCTGGCGGAAGCGCGTCCGCGCAGCAGGTCACGGGCACGTTGGGTCAGGCCGACGCCACCACCACCATTAACGGAAAACAGCTTCCGCCACCGCCCCCCAAGTTTGGCGGCGTAATCAAGGAAACCGCCAAGGATTCCACGCCGTGGTGGCCGCCGCGCATTGTGCCTCCTAAGGGCGCACCCAACGTGCTGCTCATCATGACCGACGACCAGGGCTACGGCGTGCCCGGTACCTTCGGCGGCGTCATCCCGACACCGAACCTGGACCGCATTGCCAACTCGGGGCTGCGCTACATTCAGTTCCATTCGACGGCGCTTTGCTCGCCAACGCGCGCGGCCCTGATCACGGGCCGCAACCACCACTCCGTGGGCTTTGGTGTCATCGGCGAACTCTCCACCGGCTACCCTGGCTATGACTCGGTCATCGGCCCCGACAACGCTACCATCGCCGAGATACTGAAGGAGAACGGTTACGCTACCTCGTGGTTCGGCAAAGACCACAACACACCGGGCTTCACCTACAGCACCACCGCCGGGCCTTTCGATCAGTGGCCCATCGGCATGGGCTTCCAATATTTCTATGGCTTCCTGGGCGGCGAGACTGACCAGTGGACGCCCTACCTGTTCCGCAACACAACAGCGGTGTATCCGTGGGTCGGCAAGAAAGGTTACAACCTAACCACTGACCTGGCCGACGATGCCATCCGCTACATGCGCGACCTCAACGCAGCAGCGCCTGACAAACCGTTCTTCCTCTACTACGTCCCGGGCGGCTCGCACTCGCCCCATCAGCCAACCCAGGAATGGATCGACAAGTTCAAGGGCAAGTTCGACATGGGCTGGGAAAAGCTGCGCGAGCAGATCTTCGAGAACCAGAAGAAGCTGGGCGTGATTCCGCCTAACACCGTGTTGACGCCATGGCCCGACGGACAGGCGGAGTATGGCGGAGCCAAGTTGCCCAAGTGGGACTCACTCAGCCCCTTGGAAAAGAAAATGTATGCCCGCGAGGCAGAGGTCTTTGCCGCCTACACCGCTTACACCGACTATGAGATTGGTCGCGTGATCGACGAAGTCCAGAAGATGGGCAAGCTGGACAATACGTTAATCATCTACATCGACGGCGACAACGGCACCAGCGCGGAAGGCAGTATCTATGGCACGTTCAATCAGTACACCGCCTATAACGGCATCATCAATGAGCCCATGGTCAAGCCCGTCCTGGCGATGAACGCATTGCACTATAACGACTGGGGCTCGGACAAAACCTATCCCCACATGTCGGTGGCATGGTCCTGGGCATTTGATACCCCCTTCAAGTGGACCAAGCAGGTAGCGTCGCACTTCGGCGGGACGCGACAGGGACTGGCGATTTCCTGGCCCGGACACATTAAGGACGTGGGAGCGATTCGCACCCAGTTTCACCACGTAATCGATGTTGTTCCGACGATCCTTGAAGCTGTCGGCATTCAGGCGCCGGACATGGTCAATGGCATTCCGCAGAAACCAATCGAAGGGGTGAGCATGCTGTACACCTTCGACTCAGCCAATGCCAATGCGCCGTCAAAGCGCGACACGCAGTATTTCGAGATGGTCGGCAACCGCGCTATCTACCATGATGGCTGGGTCGCAGCCACCACGCCACCCGCACCGCCTTGGGAGCTGGGAACCACGGCGATGCCTCCCCTCGATCAATACAAATGGGAGCTTTACCACATCGCGGACGACTATTCGGAATCCAATGACCTCGCCGCGACAATGCCTGACAAGCTGAAGGAGATGCAGGCGCTGTTCCAGAAAGAGGCAGAAGACCACCAGGTGTTACCGCTGGATAACTCGGGCTTCGTGCGCGCGCTTACGGCGCGACCCAGCGCGATCGCCGGGAAAACCGTTTTTACCTATACCGGTGAGAACGCCAACATTCCAGACGGAAATGCCCCCAACGTCCTCGGCAGGGACTTCACTATTACAGCCGAGTTGACGATCCCGAGTGGCGGCGCGGAGGGCGTGATCGTAACCGAAGGCGGAATGATCGGCGGCTACGGCCTCTATTTGACCCAGAGCTTCAATTGGTGGCTCAAGAGCGACCTGTTCAAGAAGATCGGTCTGGGTCTCTTGATACTGGGTTTGGCGCTGCTCTTGATCGGCCATGCTGGAAGGTGGAGAAAACGATTCGGCTACGCGATGTTGCTGATTGCCGCACTCGGACTCCTCGCCGTGTTTGCCACCGACATCTTCGGATTCGGCAGAGGCCGGCCGGTGTTCGTTTACAACATGCTGGACCTGGAGCGTTTCCGCTGGAGAGGCGATGCGCTGGGCGAGGGCAAGCACACCATCGTCTTCGACTTCAAATACGACGGCCCCGGCGTCGGCAAGGGCGGTACCGGCGTGCTGACCGTGGACGGCAAAGAGGTCGCTCGCAAGTCAATGGAACATACAATTCCGTTCCTCATGCCCGCCGACGAAAGCTTCGACGTCGGTGCTCGACACCCGCACCGCGGTGGACTTTACGTATGATCCGCCCTTCCGCTTTACGGGAACGATCGACAAGCTGACGATCAACCTCGGGAAGTCGCAGTTGTCGGCCGAGGACCAGAGGAAGATGGACGACGCGGTGGCCAGAGCCAACAACTAAGCGGTCAGGACAACACGTACCGGTACGCGCTGTCAGCCCGCGCTGGCAGCGCACCCAAATCCAGAGATGACGACGAGACTACTAACGACGGTGTCGGCAGCAATTGAGGCGGCAACGGGAATTGCGTTGATTGCGGTTCCAGATTTGGTCGCCCGCGTGCTCCTGGGGGTTGATTTGTCTGACGGCGGCATCGCGGTAGGCCGCGTTGCCGGTTTTGCGTTGCTCTCTCTCGGGCTGGCCTGCTGGCCGACAGCCGACGACGCTACCCCGTCGGCCGTTCGGGCGCTATTTACCTACAACCTGCTCGCAGCCCTTTATCTTGGCTATCTCAGAGTTAGCGGAGAGTTCCTCGCCTTTCTGCTATGGCCGGCGTGTGCTCTTCATGCCGTGCTGGCGCTTCTGTTCGCGCGTCCAGCCTATGGAAAAGTTTCAGCGGCGAAGGTGGCTCAAACAAAAAAGCATTAGCCCAAGAACCATAGTTCTTCTCGCTCGATAACCGGTTCCCGGGTGGTAGGCAATCCTTTCACAATCGCCCACCCGGCTCAATACACTACCGGGTTGCCGGGCATCGTGAAGTTGCGAATGCGGCTTCCGTCAGCAGGAATCGCTGATAATGGCCGAATTAGTCTTCTGGGCTGAACAAATAGTGTCGGTTCGACATGCGAGCGGCGGACGTTTAAGCACACGAATCGTGCGAGCCCCGATATGTGAGGGGGCAGCGAGGTTCCTTCGTCCTCAGCGCGTCCACCCCGGAGTTCGCAAAGCGCTCTTTTCAAAGGTTCCGTCTAGTAGGGCCATCGCACACAGCAGAAATGAAGCGGGTTTTTCCGGTACATCAAGTAGACCACCGAATAACGGACTTTGACGGACGATAGCGAACCCACCTAGAGATTGGCCTGCCCTCCTTCCCGACGTAGAGTTGCTCCTGGTCCACGCGCCAGACAAGAATGGCCGCTTGGCGGTTTGTGGCGGGTCAATGCAAGGCCGGCACTCCTCCAGCTTGAAGACCCGGTCGGCAAAGGTTTAAAGTGTGGGCTCGCGGCAAACCAAGCGCAACGGGCTGCACGGGTCGAACTTGGCGGTATCGAAAAGGTGAAGCAACAGGTTGGCGAAGCACGGATTGGCAATTGGCTCTGCTCCGTGATCTCCGATTGCGGATACGGTGCCCGACAGCTTTGCAAGATTCCCGGCTTCACGGTCGTTGCCGTCCTTACCCTCGCCGTCGGCATCGGCGCGACCACGGCAATTTTCAGTGTCGTATATGGCGTGTTGTTGCTGCCGTTGCCGTACCCCGATCCGAACCGAATCATGGCCGTCTTCGAGATCACCTCGAAGGGCAGGCCGTCGCGCATTGCAGATCCGAACTTCGACGATTTTCGCGATCAAAGCCGCAGCTTCAAGGCAATTGCGAAGTACAGCGACGACGTCGCGTCGGTTTCGGGAGGCTCGCAGCCCACGCGCACGACGATTGCCACGGTCTCGCCCGACTTTCTCAAGGTCTTCGGAATTCAGCCAATCCTCGGGCGGGATTTCAGCGCCAGCGACGCGAAAAAAGGGGCCGGCCCCACCGTTCTTGTCAGCCACGGATACTGGAGGCAATATCTCGGATCGCCTCGGGACCTCTCGCAGTCGCACCTGAAGATTGATGGTGCGGTATTCTCCGTTATAGGCGTGCTCCCGGCCGGCTTTCGTTTCCCGTCAGACGTGGGTCTGTGGCTGCCGGCCGATTTGGACGGCGAAAATCCAAGCAGAACGTCGCATAACTACAGTGCGATCGGGCGTCTCCGCGACGGTGTGACCGTCGAGCAAGCGAATCGGGACATCAGCGCGATAGCCCAGCGCATTCACCATACATCGAGCGAGCAAGGCGATTATCTCCTCAAAGATGGAATTGTCGTCCCGCTACAGGACTCGATCACGGGAAAGGCTCGCTCTCCGCTGCTGGTCCTGCTCGGTGCGGTGGGATTTCTACTATTGGTGGCGTGCGCCAACGTGGCGAACTTGCTGCTGGCACAAGCGGCGGTGAGAGAACGCGAACTCGCCATTCGCAGCGCGCTTGGTGCTGCGCGCGGACGGCTGATTCGCCAATTCGTTACCGAGGCATTCGTGCTTTCGCTAGTCGGCGGCGGCCTTGGCCTACTGGGAGCGCTCGGAGGGGTGGCGGGATTAGTTGCGCTGGCGCCGGAAAATCTGCCGCGGCTAAACGGTGTCTCGATCAGTGTTCCGGTGCTTGGGTTCGCGTTTCTCCTTACCACGTTGGTCGCCGCCGGCCTCGGAGCGTTCACGGCCGCACGCGCGACTTCCGGGGACCTGCAAAAAAGCCTCGTGGAAGGCGGGCGTGGACAAGCCGGTTCGCCAAGCAGCCAGCGCATTGGCCGGATAATCGTAGCTGCGCAGATCGCGATCACATTGGTTCTCGTGGTGGGAGCGGGATTGTTAGGGCGCAGCCTGATGAAAGTGCTCGAAGTGAACCCCGGGTTCCGCGTGGACAAAATTGTGACGATGGATGTCTCCCTTCCGCGGGTGGACGATGCCAAAGCAAAGGCAAGTCAGGCGACTTTCTTTTCAAACGTGATTGACCGGCTCAAGCAAATCCCGGGCGTGCGCAGGGTGGGAGCGACTAGCGGCCTGCCGATGGATGGCGGTCTTCCCGACGGAATGTTTCTACTGATGAGTCAGAATGAGGTCCCCAAGACCGCGGAAGGTCTTGCTGCGCTGTTCCAGCAAAAAGAACGCATAGGCAATGCGGACTTCTGCGTCGCCACCGATGGATACTTCCAGGCCCTGGGAATTCCGCTGATTCGTGGGCGAATCTTTGACCAGCGCGATGGCGCGAATTCTCCGCACGTTGCTTTGATCAGCGAGTCGCTGGCGCGCGACCGGTGGCCAAATCAGGACCCGATCGGCCACACGATAGAGTTTGGAAACATGGATGGCGACTTGCGTCTGCTGACCATCGTCGGGATCGTAGGCGACACTCACGAATATGGCCTCGATTTGCCGCCCCGTCCAACTGTTTACGTGAATTTGTTCCAGCGGCCGCCCGCGGCGATCACCGTAACGATGCTGAGCGATGCCGACACGCAGTTGGTCACATCGGCAGCGCGAGGAATTGTACAGGACCTCGATCCAGAAATTCCGGCCAGGTTCCGGACGTTTTCTCAGGTCTATTCGGCTTCTCTGGGCTCGCGAAGATTCAACGTCATTCTCATCGGATTCTTCGGGATCACCGCGCTGCTGCTCGCGACGGCAGGGGTGTTTGGCGTGATGGCCTATTCGGTCAGCCGCCGCACGCGCGAAATTGGCGTGCGTGTCGCTCTCGGCGCAAGTTCCGGCGATGTCCTGAGGATGATCCTGGGCCAGGGAATGCGCACGATCTTCATTGGGGTGGCGATCGGGATTGCCGGGTCGCTGGTCCTGACGCGCACTGCGAAGTCGCTGCTCTTCGGGGTGACGGCCACCGATCCGCTGACTTTCGGCGGTGTGACACTGCTCCTCGTTGGAGCGGCGCTGCTGGCGTGCTACATTCCGGCGCGGCGGGCAACAAAAATAGACCCAATGGTTGCGTTGCGATATGAGTAGCGCCCGAATCTGGCTCTACAGGAGTCACGCGCCCAAATGCTTGTCGCGGCATGGAATTCGCGTGTTTTTCATTAACCGCGCCTACTGCCGCTTTGATCGGCTGAAAGTCACAAAATCGGGCTCTTCGCGTACGTTTAACAGAACTTTCCCTCTGCCTTCATCTTGCAGCCATATTCTTGGCGTTTCATATAGATGACAAATCCGCAATTCAGTGCGGTCCACATGGGCAGGCACAGCCTCCCCTTTCTGCCTTGAACGTCGAGTTTTCCACGCAGGGGCAGTGTTCTGTTTCGTGTTGATCGCTCCGAATTGACTTGCGTAAACCGTCAAAGTGCGACTCAGCATCCGAGCATTGCCTGAGGAAGCTGAGGTCTGTCATTCCAGCCGCCGCGCTCACGGCCGAAAGCGTGCGTATGAGAACTCTAGTTATCGAAGACGAAGTGAAAACCGCAAAGTTCCTGAAGAAGGGGCTTAGTGAATCGGGCTTTAGCGTCGAAGTGTCAGGAGATGGGTTGGACGGGCTGCACTTGGCGCTGGAAATGGAATTCGATCTGGTGATACTTGACGTGATGATTCCCAGTCTGGATGGCTGGGGGGTTCTTATGCGCTTGCGTCAAGCAGGACGACAGACGCCTGTGCTCTTTCTCACGGCGCGCGACGCGATCCACGAGCGGGTACGAGGATTGGAGCTGGGCGCCGACGACTATCTGGTGAAGCCGTTTGCCTTCTCCGAACTGTTGGCGCGGGTGCGGTCACTGCTGCGCCGCGGGCCGCAACGGCCGCAAGAAGTCATATGCATGGCCGACCTGGAGATCGATCTACGGCGCCAGCGTGTCACACGCTCCGGACAACGCCTGGAGTTGACCTTCAAGGAATTTCTTCTGCTGTCGCTGCTGGCGCAACATGCCGGCGAGGTACTCTCGCGAACGCTGATCGCTGAAGCCGTGTGGGACATGAACTTCGACAGTGACACGAACGTGGTCGACGTCAACGTGCGAAGGCTGCGCAGCAAGGTGGACGATCCCTTTCCGCAGAAGCTGATCCGTACGGTTCGGGGCGCAGGGTATGTCATGGAAGCTGACTGACAGCTTCGCCCCGGTCTCGCGGCTCTGGAGGACTCTGGCGTTCCGATTGACCGCCGCGTACGCCCTTGCAGGCCTGTTTCTGGTGTTCCTCGCCACCGCCAGCCTTTATCTGCTGACCAGTCACCGAAATGGAGAGAAGCACGAGGCTGTTTATCGCCGATAAATTCAACGTGCTACGTACCATGCTGCGTGAGCGCCCGAACGACTGGGAGGCTCTGCAAGAGGAAATCGAGCTGGAAACTGCCGCGCGACGATACGAACAGTTTTACATTCGCCTGCTGGACGAACGAAACCAGCCGCTATTGGTCACGCCCGGGATGGAGGAGCGGCTGGACCTGGAGCAACTCGCCAGCCAGTCCGGAACCCGTCCTGGCCGTACCCTTCGGATGAAGGGAAGGCACGGCCGAGCTTTTCGCGTTGCCACCGCGACAGCGCCGGTCGGCTCCCCTCCTACTCAGACCGACACGATTCAGATTGCGATCGACGTCTCGCAGCAGGAAGAATTCCTGCAGCGCTACCGGCTTTGGTTCTTCAGCATTCTGCTGGGAACGTTCGTCGTCCTGCCGCTCATCGGGTATCAAATCGCGCGACGCGGTATTCGGCCAGTAGAAGACATGGCAGCGACCGCTCGCCGCATCAGTTCGACGAACCTGCGTGAGCGGATTCTCCCCGACGGCTATCCCTTCGAACTGGCATCGCTGGCTAGCACCTTCAATCAAATGCTGGATCGCCTGGAGGATTCGTTCGAACGGATCTCCCGATTTTCCGCCGACATCGCGCACGACCTGCGCACGCCGGTCAACAACATTCGCGGCGAAGCTGAAGTCGGCTTGGCGCGAGCGCGAACCATCACTGAATACCGCGAAGTGCTTGAGTCCTGCCTGGAAGAAGCCGTGCGCCTTTCAGACCTCATCGGCAACCTTCTGTTTCTGGCCCGCGCAGAGAGTCCGTTAGGCGCATGTGCGCCGCGAATCAGTCAATGTCGTCGAGTTGCTCGACGGCATGCGTGAGTATTACGAAGCGTCAGCAGCGGAGGCTGGTATCTCACTCACGACCGCTGCGAATCCGGGCGCCGGTAATCGCCGAACTGGACCGCACCCTGGTGCAGCGCGCAGTGAGCAATCTGGTGTCGAACGCCGTAGCGCACACGCCACCGGGCGGATCGGTGGTGTTGGCTGCCAACTGCGGAAGATTCTGGCTGTTCACATCGAAGTCAGCGATACGGGTGTTGGCATTCCATCGGAGGCGCTGCCGAAAGTGTTTGATCGGTTTCTTTCGGCTTGACTCGTCACGATCCCAGGCTTCGGGCGGTACCGGCTTGGGTCTGGCGATCGTACAGAGCATCATGCTGCTGCACGGCGGGAAAGTTGAAATTGCCAGTCAACTGGGACAGGGCACGCAGGGTCACGCTCCATATGCCAGTAGCCTCGCAAGGCCACGCGGCGGCAGCGCCCAATCACCACATGACAAAAACGTAATATTTGCGTCATCTGGCCGTTGCGGATTTCCTCACTACACTTGCCTCGTTGTCCACCATTACCTTTGTCACCGATCAACTGAAAACCATAGGCACCGCAACCCTGAGCTAGTTCCTTTGTGGAGAAAACACCTTTTATGCAGAGGAATTCGTTTCGAAACAGTTCTCGGATCCTAAGGAGCCTGCTCGCTGGCCTGCTGTGGATGGGGCTGAGCGTCTCGGCGTTCGCTCAGGTCCCAGTACTATCCCAACCTACACCCCGGCCCGCTAGGAAACGAGCACATGGGTCGTCGGTGATGGGCAGATCGTCACCCCCGCCGGAACCCAAGTCAACCTCCTGTCACTGAAAGCACCGGCACCGGGGTTCGCGCCAAAGCCATCGCTCTCAACCCCAACCCACTCTCCAATGGCCATCGCACCGCCGCCGTCCTTACCTTGGGCAGCAATACGAGTGACTGGTGCCGTCGAGGTCTTCGACGTAACTACCGGCACTATTTTGCAGGAGTTTGTCCCGAACGGCATGCAAACGGCAGCACCGCCGGCCTCGCCTATACGCAGGACGGCAACTACCTGCTGTTCAGCCAGGACAACAGCTACGTTACCGTCGCCAGTGTCGGGGCGGACGGCCTGCTGACCTACAAGACTCAGAGTCAAGCTTCCGGTGAACCTCTCCTTCATCACCTGTTTTGACGAACAGCCCTCCGGGAACCACGGGCAGCGCCCCCATCCCCTGCGGCCAGACCGTGTCTTCGGGCACAGCTTATCCCCTCGGCCTCGCGATCTCGGCGGATGGCAAGACTGCCTACTCCGTGCTGGACACGAACGATTCGCTGACCAAGATCGACCTGACCACGAATCCCGCCGACGCAGGTTGCGGAAATTCGCGTCGGTAACGTCCCGAACAGCGTCGTGATCTCGAGCGACGGCCGCACCGCCTACGTCTCCAATGAGGCCGGCCGGGTTGCTACCAAGGACGACTTCCAGGAATACTCCAACGGCACGCCAATGTCGTCGCGACAAATCCGACGGGCGCCATCGCCACCGCCACCATTTCCGTGGTGGATCTGGGCTCCTTTTCGCTCACCAACACCATCTCGTTGACCGGTCTGCACCCGACCGGTATGGCTCTTTGGGGCCAGTACCTGTTAGTCACCGATACCTACAGCGACGTCATCTCCGTGATCGACACGACCAGCAACACGGAGGTGCGGAAGATCAACCTTGGGCTGCCGATCGGAGTGCTCGGCCCTGGAAACTATGGCCCGGCGGTCGGATCCTCGGCTCGCCGGCCTATGGCGCGGCACCGAACTCAATCGCCGTCGACGCCGTGAATAACGTCGCCTACGTCGCGCGATTACAACGCCAATGCGATCGCCGTCGTCGACCTTAGCGTCGGCGTGTCGAAGCCCGTCAAAGGCATGATCCCAGTCGGCTATGCGCCGAGTTCGGTTGTGCTGGACACGGCGGACAATGCGCTTATCGTGGCTAACGACAAGGGCATCGGCACCACGAACACCGATCTGACCGATAATTGCGCAACCTACTATGGCGTGTGCGGCTTCAACAGCCACCAGGACCAAGGCACCGTCAGCATCGTTCCCATTCCGGGCAGCGCAACGCTAGCGCAGATGACGTTGCAGGTCTATCAGAACAATCACTGGGATCTGCAGCTGAATATCGCGGGGGCCTCAGGCGGCAACCCGAATACCCCGCCGGTTGCAATCCCGGCGAAGATCGGCGATCCGTCGCTGATCAAGCACGTGTTTGTAATCATTCGTGAAAACCGCACCTACGATCAGATGCTGGGCGACGTGGCCGCCGGCAATGGCGACCCCACCCTGGCGGTCTTCGGCGGCATCTACTCGCCGAACGCGCACTCGCTGGTCCAGCGCTTCCCGCTTCTGGACAACTTCTACGACCCGAGCCGCCAGTCGGCCGATGGCCACAACTGGATCATTCAGGCCATGGCACCCTACTCCGACGACATCCAGTCGCCCGACTGGGTCCGCGACTATCCCTCCAACGGCGGCGATGCCATTGCTTACCAGACGGTGGGCAACCTGTACAATGCGGCGACCAAGGCCGGCATCAAGTTGAAGAATTACGGCGAGTACATCGAGTACAACCTGTTCAACCCGCCGGGCGGTGGGAACCAGGAGCCGAGCTGGTGCCAGTTCTATGACGACACAGTGGCATACGAAAGTGGCCAGGAACAGCAACTGTATTACTTCAACACAGTCTCCTCGTACTCCCCGCTCCCGGACGTAATCAGCCACACGATTCAGAACTATCCGCAGTTCGATCTGGGCATTCCTGACCAGTTCCGCGTCGACATCTGGAAGCAGGACTTCGCTAACGACGTGGCTAACAATACGGTGCCGCAGTTGAGCATCATGTGGATCAGTTCCGACCACACCGGTGGACCACCGAACGCCATGGCCATGCAGGCCGATAACGACCTGGCGCTTGGCCGCTTTGTCGATATCATCACCCACAGCTCGGTGTGGCCGACGTCGGCGATCTTCGTCGAGGAAGACGACGCACAGAACGGCGTTGACCACGTCGACGGCCACCGCAGCCCGGGCTATGTCATCAGCCCCTACACCATACAGAACGGTCCCACCGACCACACCTTCTACACGCAGGTCAACCTGACGCGTACAATCGAGCAGATTCTCGGTATAACGCCCATGAACCAGTTCGACCTGTGGGCCTCGCCGATGAGGACGCTCTTCACCGACAACCCGCCCCAGGAGAACTTCCTGCCGTGGACGCACGTGCCGGCCGAATACCCGCTGACTTCGGGTACGTCTTGTACGTTCCGGGCATCCCTTGGAACACCTAAAACCAAGGACAGCCCTAAGGTCGCGGCTCTGAGGGCTGCTTGGCTCCAGAAGAAGGCGGAGATCTTCGCTGGCAAACTGACTAAGCCCGACGCCGAAGACCCGGACACCGTCAGCCATTACGACTGGTACGAGGCCACCGGGTTTACGCGGCCCTATCCCGGTGAGAAAACCGTTCGGCCCCCGAGCGACTTCAACAACTCGGCTCCCGTCGCCGTCGATAAAGACTAAACACATTTCGACTACAATGGCCCTCTCCCCGATAACCGGGAGAGGGTTTTTTCATCAGAATTGTAACTTCAGCAGAAACTGGAACTGGCGCGGCGTACCCATTCCTATTGGCGTTGTATTCAAAGGTAGATAGATCCTGCCGAAGTCGGACGCCGAAATGAGGCCATTCGGGTTAGCAAACTGCGCTCTGTTGAATATGTTGAAGACTTCGGCCCGGAACTGAAGTTGTACCTGTTCGGTGAGAGGAAAACGCCGGGAAAGCGCCCAGTCAGATTGCCAGAACCCGGGACCTCGCAGGTAATTCCGGGGGACATCGCCGAATCCAGAGGGGCAGGTACCCCCTGGGTAAAGCGGGTCTTTCGTCGCAGGGGTGCAAAAAGCCGAGGGGTTGAAAGCCCCGCCGCCCAAATACCAGGGCTGGTCGGGAACTAAATTGGGACGCTGACTGTTTGTATTTCCGTCCGGGCCAGTAGCGCTTGTCGTGAGATTCACCGGGAAACCGCTGCGGGCGATGAAGATACTGCTGATCTGCCAATAACTGACAATGGCCCTCACAAAACCGTTCTCCGAAGAGTACGGCTTGCCTGCCCCAAAAGGAAGCTCATAGATGAAATTTGCGTTGAACACATTACGGGCGTCGAAGGCACTGCTGGCGCGCTCCGCGCATTGCGCCGCACTCCGCGGCCAGCACGAAACATTCTGGGCCGTAATGGAGTCGCCGTCGCCGCTTCCATTGGAACCGTCGTCGATGCTGTGGGACCATGTGTAATTGGCTGAGAGCAGCAAACCGCGAGAGAAGGAACGCTTCAACGAGACTGCCAGCGCATTATACGAGCTGTTGCCGATGTTGCCTCGCCAGGAGATCTGCGAGAAGGCCGGGTAAGGGCGCAGGCCGGTGAGCGGGTCCTCGACGTTGACATAGGATAGCGACAGCAGATGGGTGCCTTTGCTGCCTACGTAGGCCATATTAGCGACGAAATTGGCGGGCAACGCCTGCTCAACGGAAAGCCCCCACTGAGTTACGTACGAGTCGGGCCGATGTCGCTGTTCCGCACTCGGTGACTGTGTGCCGGTCGAGCAGACCGGAGTGCCTTGCGAGTCCAGCACTATGGGATAGCCAAGCCCTGGGCAATTCTTTGGCGTCAGCGCATAACTTAAAACCTCGTTCTTATCGGGGACGTTCTGATCGTCCAATTGGCCGTCCTCGTGATAAATCCCAAAGCCGCTGCGAATGACGGTTTTTCCCTCGTATTTGGCCGGTGCCCATGCGAAGGAGATGCGCGGATCGAAATCGGCATTATTCGGCGGGCCGAAGCTCGCGCCTACGCCGCAGTATCCTTGCGGTCCACAGGTGGCGAAATCAAAAGGATTCCCCCGGCCCTGTACCTCGTGAAAAATTCCGAAATAGCTGTAACGCAGCCCCAAGTTAAGCGTGAAAGTCGGCCGCCACTTGAACTCGTCCTGGACATAACCGTAAAACTGCGTCTTGCGCAAGCCGTTTACTGGATATTCGCCTGTGATACTGGCCTTGTTGGATTGGTTAGCCTCAAAGCGGGTGAGCGAGTTATAGCTGATCGTGCCATAGGAACTGCTCCCCTGGTTCATCTGTATGCGGCGGACCGCGACTCCAGCCTTGATTACATTTCTTCCTTTGACCCAAGTTAGATCGTCAAGCCAGGAAAACGAATTGCCCACGCCCGTACTGATACGGCCATTGTTCAACGAGGTCAGGCCGGCCACGGAGATCGCATAGAGCGATCCGATCGGATTGAGGAAGATGGTGTCGGTGGTGCCGCGGTTGAAACCGAACTTGAAGTCGTTGAGCAGGGTGGGAGAAAAGACGTGCGTCAGCGCAATCACGCTGTTGACCGGATAGGACATCAGTTCCTGTCTCTCGTCGAGATATTGCCCGGCGCTCGGGGAATACGGGAGCAAGTAGTCGGCTTCGTCGATGTTGGCCCGCCAGTAAAGACTGGTCGCATCGGAGAAGCGATAATCCAGGCGGAACATGCCCGAGTTTTCCTGGCCCACTTGACTGCCCTGCCCCACGAATTGGGAAATGTTCGGATTACTCGTAGCGTTCTGCCCAGCAGGATAGGCGTTGATGACGGGCGCAAGAGCCGGCGACGCCGCCAACACTTGCGACCGAAAGGCAGCACTGGGTACATAACCGATGAGCGTCTGACCGAGGTTTTGCTGATAGCCTTCGTAGGCGACAAAGAAAAAGACTTTATCGCGCACGATGGGTCCGCCTAAAGCCCCCCCGTACTGATTCAGGTGAAAGAGTGGCTGGTGGTGTGGATTCAAAGAATCAATCGGATCGGTGGCATCGAAGGCGCTGTTACGCAAGAAGTCGTAGGCATCCCCATGAAACCGATTCGTGCCAGAAGGCGAGGCTACGCCCACCTGGCCTCCTCCCGTGGCGCCGGTCTGCGCCGTCGCCAGGATAGGGTCGACGCGGATCTCCTCGATCGTATCGAGGGGAATCGCCGCGCGCACGAAATATAGCTGCGACTGGTTAATGACGTAGGTGGCATCGACGCCGTCGTAGGTGTAGTTGTTATCGTCGCGGCCCCTGCCGGCATAGCGGATCGAGCGCTGGTTGCCGGCGCCAGGTCCGCCGGCGGTGTCAATCGCGGTTGGCACCAAGGCGGTCAAGGTGGCCCAATTCTGCCCATTCAAAGGAAGTTCTTTAGCCTGTATCCGTGCAATGCCCGTGTTTAACGTATTGTTGGTCTGGTCCAGCGATTGTGGCGGGGCCACAACTTCCACTTGCTCTTTAAGTCCCGCTATCTTCAGCGTTACGTTGAGGGTCCGAGTTGTTCCCAGCTTCTGCACCACATTGTCGAAACGCTGCGACTGAAAATCCCGGTGCTCGAAGGTGACGCTGTAGCTTCCAACCGGCAGTTTAGGAAAGTAGTAGGCTCCCTCCGCGGAAGAGACCGCCTTCCGTTGAAGTCCTGTAGTGTCCTGTAGCGCCGTCACCTCGGTACCCGGCAGTCCGTGTCCGGAGGAATCGCTGACGGTGCCGGTCAAGGCCGTGCTGTCCGGTTGTGCCCAACCGGGCGAGACAAGACAAAGGAGGATAAATATCGCACCTGAGAGCCGCCTGCTGGGCCGCGAAATCGTTCCTTTGCAGAGTTCGTGTTCCCATCCCAGTTTATGGCCCATAAGACCTCCGATTCGCGACCCAACAATCCGCTAAAGAATTAGGTTAGTACCGGACACTAGCCTTGGGGCGTTAACGTTACGTGACGAATGCATTAACGCTTTTGTAAAAGCCTCCTATTGCCGATAAGAGTTACCGTTATTGGAATTGTTAAGTATTGATGAGAAGTGCAATCGAGCGATTGACGAGGCCTCTCACGCGGTCATACGGTTTTGGTGTCCCTCCGCGCGACGATCCGAATGGCCCCTCTCGATCGCATACTCGAAGATGGCCCAGCGCCGCCGCTTGGCCCTTTGGAGCAGCAGATCCACCGCGTAGTGTGGGTGCGAGGAACAGCCACGGTTCGCGAGGTGTTGCTAGATCGAAGCATCTGGCAAACCTACAGCACCGTGCTGACCACAATGAATCGGCTTTATCGCAAAGGGCTCCTCAGCCGTATTAGCGATGGAAAAGCCTTTCGTTATTGGGTACGCTGCAGCCCAGATGAGTTGCAGCGCCGAACTGCGGTGAGCGGGTTGCGGCAGCTTCTTCGTACTCAGGATGCCGGATTACATCTGTCATACTTTGTCGAAGAGGTCGGACAATGCGACGAGAAGGTGCTGGATGAGTTGCAGACGCTGGTCGAACGACAGCGTGCAGAGCTTCTACTTTACGAGCTAAAACCATCGCAGGGAGGTTGGACGGAAAGCATTCTTCACAGCTTCGCCGGGGCGGGTGACGGCAGCTATCCCGCAGCGTCGCTCATCTTCGATCAACAAGGAAACCTGTACGGCACGGCGCGCTATGGAGGCGACCTCAGCTGTAATTTCAGCCAGGGCTGCGGCACTGTATTTGAGCTATCGCCATCGGGCTCGGAATGGAAGGAAACAACGCTGTACACCTTCGAGGTGAACGATGTCGGAATCGATCCTGAAGGCGGACTGGTTTTCGACGGCTCTGGAAACTTGTTCGGAACGGTTCCGGCTGGTGGTACAAACAGGGGCACTGTGTATGAGCTGCAACCTTCGGGTGGCTCATGGACCGCCTCTGCGCTCGAACAGTTCAGGGGGAACGGTGGTCCCGTCGCTGGACTAACGATGGACGCCAGCGGCAATCTTTACGGCACTACCGCGGCGAGTGGATCGTATTACCATGGTTCGGTATTCAAGATGTCGAAACAGGGAGCAACCTGGCAGCTTACAACTCTGCATAGCTTCGACGTCGAGGGCGATGAAGGAGACAACTTGGACAGCGGTGTGCTGCTAGGCGCGAACGGCAATCTTTTCGGCACCGCGAGCCAGGGTGGGGTCGGCTCGTGTGTCCACGGGTGCGGCGTCATCTGGGAGATCACGCCGTAGTTGGCGTAACATCGCCATTACACAAGTAACCCACGCGGTCGGCATTCTCCGCTTTGCCCAATTACCCTATCGAATCTTTTCGCTAAGTGGCTGATATTGTGCCCCACAGAAATGCGCGGTTCGCCTGCCCTGCTTCGATTCCTGGACCACTGCCTTGTTGAAGCCGCCCCAACAGACCAACAGTCCTGTTCTGCTTTGAAGGTCTGCATTCACCCTCGCAGTCGCAGTCAGGGCTGGCTTGCGCCGTGGAGAACTCGTTGCTCTTCAAACGGGAGACCTCAACTTTGGCAAAGATGGCCACGACCTGAACCGCTACATCTTCGTTCAGCACAACTATGTGCGTCGCGAGCCCACCTCGACCAAGAGTAAGAAGGCCCGGCGTGTGGATACGTCTAAGGACCTGCGAAGGGCATTGATTGAACTGAGGGACCAGCGGCTGCTGGAAGCGTTCACGCGAGGGAAGAACGACATCCCCGATGAGTTGGTCTTCCGGTCACCGGACGGCGGCATTCTTGACCCCGACAACCTATATCATCGCTCCTTCCTGCCGGTATTGGCCAAGGCTGGCATCCGCAAGATCCGGCTACATGATTTGCGCCACACCTTCGGCTCACTGTTGATTCAGACCGGGGCCTCAATTGGGCACGTGAAGGAGCAGATGGGACACACCAGCATTCAAGTCACGGTAGACACGTACGGCCATCTCATTCCCGGAGCGAACGTCTCTTATGTGGATCGGCTTGATGCGAAGCTATCGGAGACGCCGCAGACATCCGCAAACAGGACGCAAAACGCTCGATAATGAGATCGAGCAGATTCCCGCGGAACTTGCTGATTTGATTGGTGGCGGCGGCTGGACTCGAACCAGCGACCTACGGATTATGAGACCGTCGCTCTAACCACCTGAGCTACACCGCCAAACGGTCGGACACGGCATTGACAATGCCGCATATAACGCAAGCAGAAGACCCTGCTGCATGGCTGAGCGCTCGGACCGCATCCCGCGCTCGGTCACACAAAAGGCCGGACGTGACCGCGTCCAGCCCACTTTTAATTCTAGAAGCGGCTATGGGGGCTGTCAAACCATGGTCATGCCACGGTGCGAGTGGCGGCGGGCCGCCTGCATCACTTCAAGTACGCCCGCACGATCTCGATCAAGTCATCGGTGACCTCGCGAGAAGGTTTCCCGCCAGCGATGTGGTCCCTGATGTGGCCCTCCAGAACTTCTCCCATGAGGGCGTTGATTGCCCCACGGCAGGCCGCCAGGAGTTGGAGCGTGTCGGCGCATTCTTCCTGATCGTCGGACAAGGCGCGTTCGACGGCCTCGACCTGCCCTTTGATCCGCTTGACCCGATTTAACAGATGCCCACGTTCGCGACCAGATTTTTTCACCGCGACTCCTTTTGAAATTGCTTATACCCTACCCCAGTATGCTATAAATAAATGCCGTACGGCAAGTCGTCTCCGACTCGAGGAATATGAATCGCCGGGAGTCCCCAAGTAGCCCGCAAATCCCTGATCGTCACGGCTAGTGCCGCCAGCGAAGCAATCTGCTCCTGCTCTGGCACACCTCACGCGATCACAACCGTGAAGTGCGCGAGAGCGAAATCCCCCTGGGACGCTTCCGCTCACGCTGCCAGATCCAGATAGGGAGGACGCCATGCTCAATAACCACGCCCGCAAGCAATCCTCACGCATTCTACGGCTGAACTGGTTCCTGACGGGTGATTCATTCCGGCCGCTAGGCTCAAGCTGGTTGCTTTATCCGGCGGTCGAGGCGGCGACACTGAGAGCGCCTCGCCTTTCTGAAATCTGTAACGCGGCTGTAATAGAGAAGTGTGAGACTTCATTGACTTGCGCGCGGGAAGGCGGCCAGGCACGGCATCTCACCATGTGCGGCAAGTAGGGTTGGCATGCAGCGTCGTCTTCCAATTCGAGCAGCCCGGCGTTTCCGGGAAGCGGGCCGGTTCCCTCGCGGCTTCCGTTGGAGCCTGTTGATGCTCGTACTTGCTCTAGCGGCGATGGTCGTGTCCGGCTTCGCCCAGGATGGCCCGACTAGCGACGCGCAGCCGCCGACGCCTGATCCGAAGGCAACGTTCTTCGAGCACTCGTCGACCTCGAAGTGGTGGTTTTCGGGACAGGCGAACTTCGTCTTCCAGGCGCACGGCGATTTCTATGCTCAGTACAGCGGGACCAACAGCTTCACGAACCCAGCCGAGCACGCCACCTCGCGGGTACTGACCTTCTTCAGCGGATACGAGTTCAGCCCGAACACCATGGCCTATCTTGATGTCGAGGAAGCCGGTGGCGACGGATTGAGTACGGCTCTAGGACTGGCGGGCTTCACCAATCTTGACGTGGTGCGTAATCCCACTATCGGAACCGCGCCTTATATCGCGCGCCTGATGTTCCAGCAGATTATTCCCCTCTCGAAAGAGAAGATGGAAGTTGAGCGGACGGCGCTGTCGCTGGCAACCCAGGTTCCGGTGCGGCGGTTGGAGATACGATTCGGCAAGTTCGGACTCTCGGATTTCTTCGACCTCAACGTTGGGGGCTCGGATAGTCACTATCAATTTCTGAATTGGGTCATTGCCAACAACGGCGCCTGGGACTACGCCGCGGATACCCGCGGCTACACCATCGGAGCGATTTTCGATTACGAGGACCGCAACTGGGGCCTGCGATTTGCGGAAGTCTTGATGCCGAAGGTCGCGAACGGGCCCGATCTCGACGCCGATGTCGCCCGCGCTCGCGCGGAGAACATCGAGCTGGAGCTGCGCCCGAAGCTGTTGAAGAACAAAGACACGACCATTCGCCTCTTGAACTACGTCAACCACGCCAACATGGGCGACTACGAGCAGGCCGTCCGACTTTATCTGGACCATGTCACACCGACGCCCGATGTCACAGCCACTCGCAAACAAGGAACAGTTAAGTATGGCTTCGGGTTTAACTTCCAACAGGAGGTTTCAAGTGATATTTGGGCCTTCGGACGATGGGGATGGAACGAGGGGCAACACGAGTCGTTCGCCTACACAGAAGATAACGAAGGCGTCGAGCTAGGCGCATACGTGAAAGGCACACGCTGGCACCGCAGCCTCGACCGCATTGGAGCGGCGTTCGTCTCGAGCGGCATCTCGAGAGCGCATCAGGCATATCTGGCCAACGGTGGCCTGGGATTTCTGCTTGGCGACGGCGGCCTTACCTACGGCCGCGAAACCATCGAGGAGATGTTCTATACGGCACACATCTGGCGGGGCGCCTTCCTCGCCTTCGATCTGCAGCACGTCAACAATCCCGGGTACAACCAGGTTCGCGGTCCGGTGACAGTGCCCGGTTTGCGGCTGCATCTGGAGTTCTGAGCGGCAGTTGTCAGTCGCCAGTTGTCAGTAGTCCACTTACGGATTGCCGGTTGGGCACTCGTGCAAACTGCTGGCGCTATCCAGGCTGAAGGAAAACTCGTAAGTAACGGATAACTGACAACTGGCTACTGACAACTGACTGCTGTTTTCACTGGTAAACTGAATAGGCAATGATCCTCCCGTTCGTTCGCGAACTCTTCGCGGACGTGGAAAAGTCTGCCGCCTTTGTGCGTGCTGTAACCCGGGTAAAGGGCGGCGCGGGGAGAACACGTGTCTCCGGACTTACCCCAACCGGCAAAGCTCTCTTCTACGCACTTCTACATCGCTCCACTTCGCGGCCGGTGATTGTCGTTGTCAGCGACAACCGTACTGTGGACGAATTGCTGCCCATCGTTCGTTCTCTGGGCGACCTGACAGGCGCAGTCGCGCCGGATGCCGTCATCGGCTTGCCCGCTTACGACGTGTTGCCGTTCGAGAACCTCTCGCCCCATCCTGAGATCCAGGAAGCGCGCGCCACTGCCCTATGGAAGATTGCGACCGGGGCCGCCAGCGTAGTGATCACGCCGCTGGCTGCCACCGCAATGCGCCTGCGCAGCGCCGAATTCTACGCGGACCTGGCCAAGGTGGTGCGACGCGGCGAGATGGTCGATCCTGAGCGGTTGGTCGAGCACCTGCGCATCGTGGGCTACAACCAGGTCGATGTGGTTGAGATGCCGGGTGAGTTCGCGCATCGCGGCGGCCTGCTCGATGTGTATTCACCGGAAATGGACCGGCCCGTCCGCATCGAGCTCTTTGGCGATGAGGTGGAGTCGATCCGTAAGTTCGATCCCGGCACCCAACGCTCGGCGACGGTGACCGACGAAGCCGTTCTGCTTCCGCTGACGGAAACCCCCGTGGAAGAAGAGACGCTGGCCGCGATCAATGCGCGGCTCAGCGGAGCGCGGCTGGCAGGCGACGAACACGTGATCGAGGAGTCAGTTCGTGCAACCGGTGTCGCCGTGTTTCCGGGCTGGGAGCTCTACGCCCCGGCGGCTGCCACCAAAGAGAACTTCTTCGACGATCTGCTACCGGGCGCGACCATCGTCCTCGACGAACCCGATACGCTGAACGCCGCGCACGATGCGTGGTGGGCGAAGCTGACCGATGCCCACGAGCGCAGTCTCGTCGGTAACCTGGTGCGCCCGGAAGATCTGTATCTCACACCGGAGCAGTGGAACGAGCGCCTGCAATACGCGGCAACCATCGTCGTGGAACAGCTCGGCATCGAGAGCGCCGCCGACGGAGAGCAGGGAGAGCATCTCACGCTGCAAACCCAGCCGACGACGCGCTTCCACGGCTCGGTTGCCGCCATGACGGAAGAAGTAGGCCGCCTCGCGCGGGATGGCAAACGAGTCATCTTTGCTGTCTCCAGCACTGGCGAAGTCGAGCGCCTGGCCGACGTCTTCAACGAGTACAACCTGTCATTCCGCATTGGGAGCCGGACCCCCAAGCCGGGCAGCGAAGTGTACGTGGATGAGTCGTCGTACTTCACAGAAGAGGTAGAAGCCACAACGATCGTGAAGGCTTATGTGCCGGAAGGAGTCGCCCTGCCTGAGGCGAACCTTGTTCTCTTCGGCGCACGTGACCTTTTCGACGAGCCGGAAGTTTCGCTGGCCCAGCCGCAGCGTCAGAAGTCCAAGGTCTCGGCGTTTCTCTCGGATTTTCGCGATCTCGCCATTGGCGATTATGTGGTCCACGTTGAGCACGGCATCGGCCAATACCAAGGGCTGAAAGAGATTCCTCAGGAAGACGGCGGAACTGCTGAGTTCATGATCCTGGAGTATGCCGAGGGAGCGCGGCTGTATGTCCCGCTTACGCGGCTGGACCTGGTGCAAAAGTATCGCTCCTCCGAAGGAGTGAAGCCGGTCCTGAATCGGCTGGGCACTCAGCAGTGGCAGAAGACCAAGGCACGCGTGAAGAAGGCCATGCAGGACATGGCCGAAGAGCTCCTCAAACTCTACGCAGCCCGCAAGACCGCCGAGGGCCATGCGTTTGCCGCCGACAGCGAATGGCAGCGTGAGTTTGAAGACACCTTCGAGTTCAACGAAACCGAAGACCAGATGAACGCGATTGTCGACGTGAAGCGCGACATGGAGTCCGCTACTCCCATGGACCGCCTGCTATGTGGCGACGTCGGTTACGGCAAGACGGAAGTCGGGATGCGGGCCGCCTTCAAGGCGGTCAGCGACAACCGCCAGGTCGCGGTGTTGGCGCCGACCACGGTACTTGCCTTCCAGCACTACAACACCTTCCGGCAGCGCTTCGCGGCATTTCCCATCAAGATCGACATGCTCAGCCGCTTCCGCACCGCGAAACAGCAGAAGGAGACCATCGCCAAGATTGAGGCGGGCCAGGTGGACATCGTCATAGGTACCCATCGGGTGCTGTCGAAGGATGTGAAGTTCAGCGACCTCGGTCTGGTTATCGTGGACGAAGAGCAGCGCTTTGGTGTCCGTCACAAGGAGCGCCTGAAACAGCTTCGCAAAGAAGTGGACGTGCTCACCATGTCGGCGACGCCGATTCCACGCACCTTGCACATGTCCCTGCTCGGGTTGCGTGACATGAGCGTAATCGAAACGCCGCCCAAGGACCGCATGGCAATTCAGACGGTGGTGGCCGCGTGGGACGAGAAGCTGCTGCGTTCGGCGATCGAGAAAGAGCTGGAGCGCGGCGGGCAGGTGTACTTTGTGCACAATCGTGTGGAAAGCATCTACGAGATCGCCGACAAACTGCGCGAGATGGCTCCGAAGGCGCGCATCCTGATCGGCCACGGCCAGATGCCGGAGAGCGAACTGGAGCGCATCATGCTGGCTTTCATGCGGCACGAAGCCGACATCCTGGTGGCGACCACGATCATCGAAAACGGCCTCGACATTCCGCTGTGCAACACCATCATCATTAACCGCGCCGACCGTCATGGGCTGTCGGAGCTTTACCAGTTGCGGGGACGGGTGGGCCGCTCGGACCGCCGCGCCTACGCTTATCTGCTGATACCTCCTGACCGCGAGCTGAGCGACCTGGCGCGGAGGAGATTGGCAGCACTGAAGGAGTTCAGCGATCTGGGCGCAGGTTTCAAGATTGCGGCGCTCGACCTGGAATTGCGAGGCGCGGGCAATTTGTTGGGCGGCCAACAGAGCGGTCACATTGAGGCGGTCGGCTTCGAACTGTATACCACCATGCTGGAGCGCACGGTGCGCGAGTTGAAGGGCGAAGTGCAGCCGGAGACGGCCGAAACCCAATTGAACCTGGGGCTGAACATCCGTATCCCGGCAGACTACATCCCAGAAGAGAATCAGCGTTTGCGAATTTACAAGCGCGTCGCTGGGGTGGAGACCGACGCGCAACTGGAAGATGTCGCGGGAGAGTTGGGAGATCGCTACGGCGCGCCTCCTCCACCGGTGCGCAGCCTGTTGGAATACGCTACCTTGAAACTGCTGTCGCAGCGTATTGGTGTCGCGCAGATTGAGCGGCGCCGCGAGGCCGTGAGCATTCGCTTCACCGAAAGCGCCGCGGTCGATCCGGAACGCCTGGCGCGTTTTGTCGCCGGAGAGTCTGGCAGCCAGTTCACCCCGGCGGGCGTGCTGAAGTTCACCCTGAAAGAGAAGCAGCCGGAAGAAGTGCTGGGGCGGCTGAAGTCGCTGCTGGAGCAATTGGCGGGAGAGCAGCAGCCAGTCGCATGATAAGTTAGCTCTTCATTTCATCGCGCGAGGACCCATGAAGAAGCAGGTTCGTAAGGCAGTGTTCCCGGCAGCGGGACTGGGCACGCGATTTCTGCCTGCCACTAAGGCCCAACCTAAGGAAATGCTTCCGCTGGTCGACAAGCCCATCATTCAGTACGGCGTGGAAGAGGCCCTGGCTTCCGGCTGCGACCAGATCATCATCGTGACCGGCCGCGGCAAGAGCGCGATCGAAGATCATTTCGATGTCAGTTACGAGCTGGAAAAGATGCTGGAAGAGCGGGGCAAGACCGACCTGCTGGCCATCGTTCGCCAGATTTCGGAGATGATCCACATTGCCTATGTCCGGCAGAAAGAGGCCATGGGGCTGGGGCACGCGGTCTTGATGGCACGCGAGCTAGTGGGAGATGAACCCTTCGCCGTGATCCTGGCCGACGACATCATCGACGCTGAAGTCCCCTGCCTCAAGCAGATGATCGATGTCTACAACGAGACGGGGTGCTCCGTGCTGGCGACGCAGGTGGTCGAAGGCAAGGCCATTTCTTCGTACGGTGTGCTGGACGCCAAGCCCGTGCCCGGCAAGTGGGATGACAGGCTTTTCGAGGTGCAGAACCTGGTGGAGAAGCCAAAGCCGGAAGACGCGCCTTCGAACCTGGCGATTATCGGGCGGTACATTCTCACGCCCGCGATCTTCGAGATGCTGGATTCGACTCCACTGGGCGCGGGCGGAGAGTTGCAGCTCACCGACGGCCTGAAGCAGCTTCTCAAGAAGGAAAAGATTTACGGCTATACCTTCGAAGGTAAGCGCCACGACACCGGCGACAAGCTGGGATTCTTGAAGGCGACCGTGGAATTCGCATTGAAGCGCGAGGATCTGGGAGGAGATTTTCGGGAGTATCTGAAGACACTGGAGCTGTGAGCCGGCCGGATCGTTGCAGGAAGCGGGCAAAGCGGGATAGGGATCCGTTCGACTCCTCGCTCCAACACCCCAGCGAACACAAAACCGGTGCTCGCTGGGGACCCCGTTTGCGATCGTCGCTCTGGATGACAGCGTAAGAATATTTGGCCAGCGGACGAGCGTAACGACAGCATCATATCCCTGACATACAATCCCAATCCTCTGTCGTCACACTTCATGACTTGTGGGTCTCTTTCAGCTTCTTGGATTTCGCCGCCACACCTTCGGCCAGCTTACGTTTGTGGCCTTCGAGTTTCTTCGCGACATTGTCATCGAACAGGCCAATCATCTGGGCCGCGAGAATGCCCGCGTTGGTTGCTCCCGGTTTGCCGATAGCGACGGTGGCGACGGGAATTCCGGCCGGCATCTGCACCATTGCCAATAGCGAGTCCAGTCCCAGCAGCGCGGTCGAAGGGATCGGCACCGCGATCACCGGCAGCGTAGTCTCGGCGGCGATGACGCCCGCCAGATGCGCTGCCCCGCCCGCGCCGGCAATCACGACCTTCACGCCGCGCGCTTTCAATCCGCGCGAGTACTCGCTGGTGCGCGCCGGCGAGCGGTGCGCCGAGGTGATGTCGATTTCGTAGGGAATACCGAACTCAGCGAGCGCCTTGGCGGCCTCGTTCATGATGTCGAGGTCGGAGTCGCTGCCCATGACGATGGAGACTAGAGGATTGCTCATACTTGGGATTTTCTGTTGCCTTTCTGTCGTCCCTAAAGGGACTTGGATTTAGTTTGGCGGTTGTCCACCCCGATTGTTCAAGACGATTCAGGCTTTGAAGGGGCACGGCTTCAGCCGTGTCCTAAGCTGCTGTCCTTATGATGGCTTTAGCCACTGATGGACGTCGGCGCTTGAGACGAAATGCGACTTCCCTCCGGGGCTAAAGCCCAATTCTCCATGCGCCCGTGATGGCGCAGCTAAAGCTGCGCCCCTTCAAAGCTCACTACACACACATATCGTCCGCATCCCAACAAGAACTCACTTTCCTGCTCGCAGATGCTTCAATCCCCTGGCCGCGATGTCCTTCCTGTAGTGCATGCCCTCAAACCGGATCTTCATTACCGCGTCGTAGGCGCGCTCCACCGCGTCAGGCAGGTCTTTCCCGCGCGCAGTTATGCCCAGCACACGTCCGCCGGAGGTGTAATACGCTCCGTCGCGCCGGTTGGTGCCCGCGTGGAAGACCTTTACGCCATAGATGCGCTCAGCTTCGTCCAAGCCGCTGATGAGCTTACCCACCTCGAACCCGCCAGGGTACCCGCCAGACACCATCACGACGCAAACCGCGGGATCATGGGTCCAGCGAAAATCGCCTTCGCTGACACGGCCCTCGATGGACGCTTCAATGGCCTCGAGCAGGTCGCTTTCCATGCGCATCATGATGGGCTGGGTTTCGGGATCGCCAAAGCGGCAGTTGAACTCCAACACCATCGGTCCACGCGCGGTCATCATGATGCCGCAATACAGAATGCCTTTATATTCCGCGCCCTCCGCCCGCATGCCGGCGATGACCGGGCGCGCAATGTGGCTCACCAGCCAGTCGCGCATCTGGGCGTCGACCATCTGGTCGGTCGAATAGGCGCCCATGCCGCCGGTGTTGGCGCCCTGATCATCGTCCGCGATACGCTTGTGGTCCTGCGCCGCCACCAGCGGAACCACGCGCTCGCCGTCACTCATCACCAGGAACGACAGCTCCTCGCCCTCCAGGCATTCTTCCAGCACCACGCGCGATCCTGCCTCGCCCAGCATCTTGCCGCTTAGCATGTCTTCGGCCGCTCGCTGCGCTTCGTCCTTGTTGGGAGCGATGACGACGCCCTTGCCCGCTGCCAGGCCGTCCGCTTTGACTACGATGGGAGTGTGGAAGAGCTTGAGCGCCTCACGGACTTCGTCCTTGCTGGTGCAGACCGAATATTTTGCCGTGGGGATGCGATGCCGCTGCATGAACTCCTTGGCGAAGCTCTTGCTGGATTCAAGTTGCGCAGCGGCGCGGGTTGGTCCGAAGACCGGCCAGCCGCGTCTCTGAAATTCGTCCACCACGCCCAGGGTCAGCGGCAGCTCAGGACCGACTACTGTGACGTCGGGGCTGAGCCTGCTTGCAAGCTGCACCATTGAATTCAGGCTCTTGAGGTCGGCGGCAACGCATTCGGCGTCGGCTGCGATGCCGCCATTCCCGGGAGCGCAATACAGCTTCTTGACCCGCGGGGACTGCCGCAGCTTCCATACGAGCGCGTGCTCGCGACCACCGCTACCGAGGACGAGGACCTTCATAGGATCAGGTTCCGCACCACTTTTTCCGCTGGGTGAGAATTTAGACGTGAAGCGAAAGAAAAAGAGTAGGGGCGCGATGTGGCTGGTGTCAAACTTCAAAGGGGACTTGGGAGGCGGAACATTGCGGAACCTGGACTAATTAGCTATTTCCAGTGGCCTAAGACAGCCGATCTTGAAGGGGCACGGCCTTCACAGGCTGCTGAAAGAGTCCTAGCAGGAACGAGTTCGGGTAGTGCGGCGCTTCAGCGCCACGTCAAGGGAGTACAGTGAAACGGCCTTTAGGCCCTGAGGGAAGTCGCACTTCCTCTCAACCCTGAAGTCCCTCAGTGGCTGAAGCCAGCACAAGTGACAGCAGGTTACGGCACGGCTAAGCAGGTGCTGAAAAACTCGGAACCGCAGATCCCCTCCACTTCGCTTCGCTCCGGTCGGGATGACAAACAGAGGGTTACCAGTGTCCGGACCGTGCCTCTTGCGTTGGCCGCACTACTCCAAACGACTTTTTCAGCAGCCTCTAAAGCCGCGCCCTTCAAAAAGAAGGCTTTGATGCGGGGCTGAAGCGCCGCCTCCCCGAGCAGGTCCGTTAGCTTAGGAGTTGGCCTGGCGCTTCAGCCGGCGACGGGAAGGCGAAGCCCCTCAGTGGCTGAAGCCAGCGTAAATGACAGCAGATTACGGCACGGCTGAAGCCGTGCCCCTTCAAAAAGAAGGCTTACGCGGGGCTGAAGCTCGGGTCTTGCGGCAGTTCGTACGGCGTGCTTGAAGGCACGCCCCTTCAAAACGGTTCACGACCCTTGCAATCGCCTATTAACTGTCGTTAACTATGCACTAACGAATCTCATGATTACGGTTTCCAAAGAAGACTACCTCAAGGCCATCCTCGAAGCCGAGGGCGAGGGCGAGCAGGTCATCTCAGCCCGTTTAGCGCAATGGCTCTCGGTGTCCGCTCCTGCGGTAACCATGGCGCTGAGGCGGCTCAAGCGTGACGGGCTGGTCTCAGTTCGGGCCGATGGACGGGTGCAACTCACCGCGGCGGGACGGAAGATTGCGCGGCGGCTGGCGATACGGCATCACCTGATTGAGCGCATGCTGCACGAGATCTTCGGCATGGAGTGGTACAAGGTGCACGACGAAGCGGAGCGTCTGGAGCACGCGGTTTCCAGCGACTTCGAGGCCATGCTGACGCGGAAGTTGGGGCGGGGCGGGCCTTGTCCGCACGGCAATTCCCCGACTCCGGAGTCGCCTCGTATTAAGCGCAAGCGCGGGTGGTTGCTGCTTTCCGAATCGCAGCCTGACGGTCACTACACGGTGCAAAGCGTCTATGAGCGCGACCGCAGACTGGGAGAGTTTCTGGAGAAGCTTGGCATCCGCCCCGGGGACAGGGTCGCCGTCAACCTCCGAAACTACGACGACACGCTCAGCTTGACTACCTCGGCAGGCAAGGTGTCGCTGGGCCACAGCGCCGCCGAAAAAGTCTGGGTCGCCCCGGCCGGTAACGGCAGCCCATCTCGTCCCAAAAAGAATTAACTACAGTTTAATAGATTTCGTATACTCTGGATAATTATGTGGAAGCGGCGGCGACCCTTTTGCCGCGGCTCTCTTTTCTTGGTGAGCTTTGAACACGAAACCCCAGACACCGCGCGCGCCGCAGGATACACGGCCGGACAGAGCCGAGAGCGCCGCTCTGGGTGGTCACGTGTCGCTGGAGGGAATGCATAGCACGATCAGTGTCCCGCACCATGAGGCCGGCTTCTGGGAGCAGTGGCGGGCTTTCGTGGGCCCGGCGATTCTAGTCAGCGTCGGCTACATGGACCCCGGCAACTGGGGGACGGACCTGCAGGCTGGCGCTCAGTTCAAGTACGGGCTCTTGTGGGTAGTCGGCCTGGCCAGCCTGATGGCCATTTTTATGCAGGTCATCTCCGCTCGCCTGGGAGTGGTGACGGGGAAGGACCTCGCCCAATGCTGCCGCGACTGGTATCCCAAATGGACTCGCTGGCCCAACTGGCTGATGAGTGAAGTGGCGATCGGCGCCTGTGATTTAGCGGAAGTGTTGGGTAGCGCCGTCGCGCTCAATCTGCTGTTCCACATCCCGCTGCTGTGGGCGGTCATCATCACTGGGCTCGACGTGCTGCTGCTGTTGGCTTTGCAGCAGTTTGGCATGCGCACCATCGAGGCGATCGTCGTCCTGCTGATCGCCACCATCAGCGTGTGCTACTTCATCGAGATTTTCGTTCTGCCGCAGACCCAGCCCAGTTTCCTGGAAATGGGACGCGCCCTGATTTCGCCGCACTTTCGTCAGGCGGGGATGTTGTACGTGGCGGTGGGAATCATCGGCGCCACCGTAATGCCGCACAACCTGTACCTGCACTCCGCCCTGGTGCAGAGCCGCAAGCTGCAAAAGGACGAACCGTCCATGCGGCGCGCGGTCCGCTTCAATACCATCGACTCAGTCGTGGCCCTGACTATCGCCTTCTTCGTCAACGCGGCGATCCTGGTGCTGGCGGCCACGGTGTTCTTCGGGAAGGAAAGTGTGACCGTGACCAGCGGGCAGGTGGTCAGGTTCGCGGCTGACAGCGATTGGATTCGAGTCGCGTACCTGACGCTGGCGCCGCTGCTGGGGACCGTGGTTGCGAGCACGTTGTTTGCGGTGGCGCTGCTGGCCAGCGGCCAGAGCAGCACCATCACGGGCACTCTGGCCGGGCAGGTCGTGATGGAAGGTTTTATGCACTGGCGAATCAAGCCATGGGTGCGGCGGCTCATCACCCGTACCCTGGCCATTTTGCCGGCGGTCTTGATTATCGGCGTTCGAGGCGACAACAGCGTCACCGACTTGCTGGTGCTCAGTCAGGTAATCTTAGCGTTGCAGCTGCCCTTCGCGATGTTTCCGCTTCTGCACTTCACCAGCTCCAAAAGGCGAATGGGGGCGTGGACGAACGGATGGTTTCTGTTGCTGGCGGGTTGGGGCAGTGCAATTGTGATTACAGCGATGGATGTTTACGGCCTGCCGGAGTCGCTGAAAGCCGCGTGGCAGGTCATCACAGGGGGATAGAGAAGTTTGCGGTGAGAGTATTGGGTGGAGCACCGCTTCAGCGGTGCAAAAGTGAGCCTCACCGGAGGCCCGGCTTCAGCCGCTGAGGTAAAGAGAACCCTCAGGCGCTAAAGCGCACAGTTGAATAACGGGCTGTCATGCATTCCTAAAGGAGTGCTCCACCCTTTGTTTGTAGAGCAACTCAGCGTCTGTTAGCGCCGCTAGCAGGAAGTCGAGTCACCATGTACGACACCATTCTCGTGACGTTGGACGGCACGCCAACCGACCGGGCGATTATCGAACACATCAAGCAACTGGGGAAACTTGCACAGAGCCGGTTGGTATTGCTGCATGTGGCCGACGGCTGGGCGGCCAGGACCTATGGCCCGGACGCTGTCAGCCCGGAGATCTCCGAAGACACCGCCTATCTGGAGAAGATTCGCTCGGAGTTTCAATCCTTAGGCATTCCCGCGGAGGCTGAACTGGCGTATGGAGAACCGGCTGAGGAAATCGTCAAGTGGGTCCAGCAAAAGCGCTGCGACTTGGTGGCGATGAGCACCCATGGACACCGCCTGCTGGCCGACATCTTTCTCGGCACCACAGCCAGCCGGGTGCAGCACAGTATCAGCGTGCCGGTTCTGCTGGTCCGGGCGAAATAACCCGTGGAATAGAAAACCGATGATTCGGATTCTCCGCTTGCTGCCCCTGGTGTCGGTTCTGGCTGTCGCCCTGGTCGCCGTGGCGCAGCAGCAGGACCCGTCAAATGCAGCCGCCGCTGTGCCGGGACGATGCCGTTGCTAATCCCGCCCGACCCACTGTTTCCACACCCGCGACCCTCACTCCCGCTGGTTACTTTCAATTTGAAACCGGGTTCCTCGCGGCATGGCATGCTCCCGAGGTCTCTTATCAGGGCAGCTTCAACGAAGTAATAAAGTTTTCGGTCTCGCGCTGGATTGAACTGCTGGTCGCAGTCAGAGCCCTACGCGCACTCCCACGCTAACGATGGACCCGCGAATGGCTCGGGTGACGTAGATCTCGGGATCCAGGGAATTATTCATCACGGAGAGGGGCCAACCCGACGATTGCGGTGAGTTATTTCGGCCGGGTCTACGCCGGAGACGCACCCGACCTCGACATCGGCAGCTTCAAGAACTCCGTGCTGCTTCTGGCCAGCGCGGACGTGAAAGGTTTCCACTACGACACGAACTACATCTTCGACGAAGTGGTTAATGGCGCGGTGCGCCGGGCCCAGTTCGGACAAACACTGTCCGTCTCACATCCCATCGGCAAGAAATTCGGAGTCTCCGGAGAAATCTGGCATTTCACGCAGCCTTTTCTGCACGGCAATGCGGTCGGCAATCTGTGGGCGCTGAACTACAACGCGCGAAAAAATCTGGTGCTGGATTGCGGCTTTAACCGTGGGCTGACGAGTACGTCGAGCCAGTGGGCGGCCTTTGGTGGATTCACTTATCTGCTGCCGCACAAGGTCTCGCTGCACTGACGGCCCTATCCACGCACCTCTCCCGCGGTTTAAGATAATTAGTTTCGCTCATCACAAAGCTGCAGCCTGTTATCGCC
Source organism: uncultured Acidobacteriaceae bacterium (assembly GCA_963840905.1). Lineage (GTDB taxonomy): Bacteria > Acidobacteriota > Terriglobia > Terriglobales > Acidobacteriaceae > Bog-257. The sequence goes on along the minus strand of CAWJAO010000002.1, from coordinate 237,865 downwards.
GGTTTACAGCTATGTAGGTTCGGTGGGCCGTGAGAGAAGTGCCGTCGGCTGAAGCCGACTCCGTTCGGAATGGACGTGGGACGCAGCGCTGAAGCGCCGCTCTACCCGTGCCTTCGCGAGACTACGCTAATTTGAATACCGTTCTAAGCAAGAAGGGACTCATCCATGAACAGCTTTGGCAGCCGCTCCATTCTCCGCGTGGGTAAGCGGGAATTCGAAATCTACCGTCTTGACGCACTGGAAAAGCAGGGCTGCGCGGTAGCGCACCTGCCTTACTCGCTCCGCATTCTGCTGGAAAACCTGCTCCGCCGCGAAGACGGCAAGTCGGTGAAGGCCGACGATGTGCGCGCCCTCACCTCCTGGACGGGCAAAAGCGTTCCCGTGGAGGAAATCGCCTTCATGCCCAGCCGCGTGTTACTGCAGGATTTCACCGGCGTACCCGCAGTGGTTGACCTGGCTGCGATGCGCGATGCCATGAAGGCGCTGGGCGGCGATCCCAAGCTGATCAATCCGCTGCAGCCGGCGGAACTGGTAATCGACCACTCGGTGCAGGTGGATGAATACGGAACACCGCAGGCGTTTCAGCTCAACGCCGAGCTGGAATTCCAGCGCAACAAAGAGCGGTACGCGTTTTTGCGCTGGGGACAAACTGCGTTCAAGAACTTCGCCATCGTGCCGCCGGACACCGGCATCGTTCACCAGATCAACCTTGAGTACCTGGCGCGGGTTGTCTTCGTGGGAGCGAATGGCGAATCAGGCAAGCCGCTGGCCTATCCCGACACGCTGGTCGGCACCGATTCACACACCACGATGATCAACGGCCTCGGTGTTCTCGGCTGGGGCGTTGGCGGAATCGAGGCCGAGGCCGCCATGCTGGGACAGTCGGTCTCGATGCTGATCCCGCAGGTTGTCGGCGTACGGTTGAAGAACCAGTTACGTGAAGGTTCGACCGCAACCGATCTCGTGCTCACCGTGACCGAGATGCTGCGCAAGAAAGGCGTGGTTGGCAAGTTCGTCGAGTTCTTCGGTCCCGGCCTGCACAACCTGCCGCTGGCCGATCGCGCCACCATCGCCAACATGGCTCCTGAGTACGGCGCGACCTGCGGCATCTTCCCGGTGGACGAAGAGACGCTGCGCTATCTGCGACTCAGTGGACGCACCGCGGAACACATCGGCATCGTCGAGGCCTACTTCAAGGAGCAGGGGCTGTTCCACACTGCCGGCACTCCCGAGGCGGAATACACCGACGTGGTGGAACTCGACCTGGCGACGGTGGAACCGAGCATTGCTGGACCGAAGCGTCCCCAGGATCGCGTGGCCCTGTCGGCGGCGGCGAAGTCATTCGAGCAGGCGTTGCCGAGTTTGCTGAAGCCCGGCCAGCAGGTCCCGCCCAAGCAGGAAGCACGCTGGGAAGGCGAGGGCGGACATCCTGAGGGAATGGACTCGCAGCGGGATGTTGTCCAGGAGCACGTTGTGCTAAACAAAGCACTCAATCACGGAAGCGTGGTGATCGCGGCCATCACCAGCTGCACCAACACGTCGAATCCGTCGGTGCTGGTTGCCGCGGGGTTGCTGGCGAAGAAGGCAGTGGAGAAAGGGCTGTCGGTCCCGTCGTGGGTGAAGACTTCGCTTGCGCCGGGGTCGATGGTGGTTACCGACTACCTGACGCGCTCGGGATTGATGCCGTACCTCGAGAAGCTGAAGTTCAACCTGGTTGGCTACGGCTGCACCACCTGCATTGGCAACTCGGGACCGCTGCCGCAGGAAGTGTCGGATGTGATTGTCGAGAAGGACCTGGTGGTGGCGTCGGTGCTGAGCGGCAACCGCAACTTCGAAGGCCGCATTAACTCTGAAGTTCGCGCCAACTATCTGATGTCGCCGCCGCTGGTAGTGGCCTTCGCGCTCGCCGGCCGGGCCGACATCGACATGTACAACGAGCCGCTCGGTTACACGTCCAACGGCAAACGCACTGCGGTCTATCTGAAGGACATTTGGCCGACGGCGAAAGAAGTAGACGATGTGCTGGCGAAGTACGTTACCGGCGACATGTTCCAGAAGGCTTACAGCAAGGTTTTCGATGGCGATGAACGCTGGCGCGGTCTGAGTGTGCCTGAGGGCGAGACCTTCGCGTGGGAGGACAGCTCGACCTACGTGAAAAACCCGCCCTACTTCGATAACATGCCGAAGAAGCCGGCGCCTGTGAAGGACATCTCCGGCGCGCGCGTGCTGGCATATCTGGGAAACAGCGTCACCACCGATCACATATCGCCGGCGGGCTCCATCAAGCCCAACAGCCCGGCGGGACAGTACCTGATCGCGCATGGCGTCGCGGTGGGCGACTTCAACTCTTATGGATCGCGCCGCGGCAATCACGAAGTCATGATGCGCGGTACCTTCGCCAACGTCCGGCTGCGCAACAAGCTGGTGCCCGAGCGCGAGGGCCCGCACACTCGCCACCTGCCCGATGGGAAAGAGATGTTCATCTTCGAGGCGTCCGAGAAGTACCGCGCGGAAGGCACTCCCCTGATGGTGCTGGCGGGCAAGGAGTACGGTTCAGGTTCGTCGCGCGACTGGGCGGCGAAGGGGCCGCGACTGCTCGGAGTGCGCGCCGTGCTGGCGGAGAGCTTCGAGCGCATCCATCGCTCGAACCTGGTAGGCATGGGCATCCTGCCGTTGCAGTATCTCGACGACGAGACCGCCGAGACCAATGGCCTGACCGGCGAAGAGTCATTCGACATCGTTGGATTGACGGACGTCCTGAAGAATTTCGCTCCTGGCAAGACCGTGAAGGTGCGCGCCACCAAGGCCGACGGCACAGTGACCGAGTTGGATGCGACGGTACGCATCGATACTCCGCAGGAAGTGCAGTACTACCAGCACGGCGGGATATTGCAGTATGTGCTGCGAGGGTTGCTGTAGGAAGAAGCTGTCAGCTCTCAGCTCGTTCACGCTGTCATCCCGAGCGCAGCCGCCAGGTTTTGGCGGCGCAGTCGAGGGCCCTGCTTTTGCGGGTGCCTCCCTCAGGCTTCTCGGATTCGATTCGCCGTGGCCACTATCGTCTTCTCGGCTAAGTTGGTGTGTCAACGGGTCGGGTTCCCTAATACATGCCTACCCAGCACCGAGGTGCTGGTCTAGATTTTCCGCGCCTGCGCTGCTGGCGCTCTTCGGATTCAAACTGCAATGCGTACACCGCATGACTCATCAGGAGGTTGGCACGGGAAGGCTGTTTCAGATCACTCGTGACCGAGTCCCGCTTGCGGGACGACTCAGGATAGCCCAGCGCGCAGCGCTGGGTAAGCTTGTTGCAATAAATCCTAGCCCCGGTCAGGGGCGGGTTCATCCAAACACAAACCGCGGATCGTATTCGACACCTGATTTGCGCAGCAGCGTCATAAACTCCTGCTCGAAGCTCCATTTGGCATGGTGCGCCTCCTGGCCGGCAATGTAATCCATCACCGTTTGCCGCTGTGATTGACTTACACCGAACGCCCCATATCCTTCCTGCCACGCGAACCGCTGCCCATGCTCACGCATCCATCGCGAGCTGTGCGCCTTCAGCTCTCGCAAGGCCGTGGCAAGCGGCAAAACGGGTGGAACCGCCAGCAGCAGGTGAACGTGATTTGCCGTACCCCCGGCGGCAAGCAGCGCGATTTTCCTGTCGCGCGCGATGACCGCGAGATAACGCCACAATGCCTCGGGGTCGCGGATGAGATTGGCACGCTGTTTCGTGCTAAAGACACAATGCACCAGAACGGAGGCATGGGTGTGGGACATGGCCCAACAATAATTTGGCGGCCCACGTCGGTCGGTGACGGTCCGCACATTGGCGTGTGTTGCCCCTGCCGGGTCTGGTGTGCAGTACCCAGCGTGTAACGCTGGGTAAGCGTGTGGCATAAATCCCAGCCCCGGCAGGGGCTCGTTTATCCGGGCTGCTGACGTCCCAGAGTGGGAAACCGCTGCAATTGCGTTTAGAGGTCATTACAGACACTTCAGCGTCTCGAAGGCACCCCAATGTCATCCGCGAGGCGGAACGTCGCGCTACGGGCTTTCTAGGCTCAGCAACGGCATTCTAGTGCTTCATCGAATAGCAATAAAGTGGTCCACCGTAGCAACCTATAAGTGCCAATTCGGGAATAGCTCTATTCTCAATAAGTTACGCCCAGAGTGTCCGGGGGCTTCCCATTCCCTGTGACCCACCTCACTGACCCCGGTCGAACATTCCTCCTATCGTTGTCAGTAATACCGTCGATTTCCGACGACTGAGAGGCACTCACACTTATGTCTACCGCCACCGTCTCTGCGAATTCTCGCGTCCTGAACCCCACCCTGGCCAACCGCATCATGAGCGCTGAAGAAGCGGCCGCCCTCATCCATTCCGGCGACCAGATCGGGATGAGCGGCTTCACCGGCTCCGGCTATCCCAAGGCGGTGCCCTTGGCGCTGGCGCGTCGCATTTCCGACGCCAATCTGCGCGGACAGAAGTTCCAGGTCAGCATCTTCACGGGCGCCTCTACCGGCCCCGAGCTGGACGGTGCGCTCGCCATGGCCGGTGGCATTCATCTGCGGCTTCCGTACCAGTCCGATCCCGAGACGCGCAAGCGCATCAACGCCGGCGAGATGGAGTACATGGACATCCACCTCAGCCATGTGGCGCAGTTCGTGGAGTACGGGTTTCTCGGCAAGCTCGACCTGGCGCTGATCGAGGTCACCGCAGTGCTGGAGGACGGCCGCCTGGTGCCGAGTTCTTCGCTCGGCAATAACAAGACGTGGGTCGAGCAGGCCGAGCACGTGATCATCGAGGTCAATTCGTGGCAGCCGGAAGCGCTGGAAGGCATGCACGATATTTACTACGGCCTGCAGCCGCCACCCAACCGCGGACCGATTCCCTTGACGCACACTGGTGAGCGTATTGGCAGCCCTTACCTGCATGTTCCGCCGGAGAAGGTTGTCGCGGTTGTGCTCACCAACTCACCCGACCGCAACAGCGCGTTCAAGGCGCCCGACGAGGCGTCGCGCCGCATCGCCGGACACATCCTGGAATTCCTTAGCTGGGAAGTGAAGAAGGGCCGCATGCCCGAGACGCTGCTGCCGTTGCAATCGGGCGTGGGCAACATCGCCAACGCGGTGCTCTTTGGTCTGGAAGAAGGCCCGTTCGAAGGGCTCACGTCGTATACCGAAGTCATTCAGGACGGCATGATCCGCCTGTTGAAGGCGGGCAAGGTGACGGCGGCGTCGGCGACCGCGTTCTCGCTCAGCCCGGACATGCTGACCGAGGTGAATGCCAACATGACCAGCTACCGTGATCGCATCGTGCTGCGACCCCAGGAAATCTCCAACCATCCGGAGATCATCCGGCGGCTGGGCGTGATCGCCATGAATGGCATGATCGAGGCCGACATCTACGGCAACGTGAACTCGACGCACGTGATGGGATCGCGCATTCAGAACGGCATTGGCGGCTCCGGCGACTTCGCGCGCAACGGATACCTGTCCATCTTCATGGCGCCATCGACGGCGCAGAAGGGAACCATTTCGACGATCGTGCCCATGGCCTCGCATGTGGACCACACCGAGCACGACGTCCAGGTGATCGTTACCCAGGAGGGCCTCGCCGACCTGCGTGGACTGTCGCCACGGCAGCGCGCGCACCTGATCATCGAGAAATGCGCCTCGCCCGACTACAAGCCGCTGCTGCTCGACTACCTCAACCGCGCCGAGCGCCTGTCGTATGGACGCCACACTCCGCACCTGCTGGGCGAATCGCTGGGCTGGCACAATCGCTATTTGCGCAGCGGGCGGATGAAGCCAAGCGCGGAAGAGTAGGCGGCGCGAACGCATTTGTGCGGGAATTTTGCCGTCCCTAAAGAAGTCTGCGTCGTAGCTCGTGTCGCGCCTCCGCGGTTCTGAATCCGGATTGTGCACGAGGGTGGATTTGTCATCCTGAGCGGAGCGCCCGCAAAGAATTTCCGACCCGCTCTCGTGCGGGTCGGGCGGGCGCGGAGTCGAAGGACCCCTATAGGTGCGAGAAAGCACAGTATGGCCGCCTAGGGTCACTACAAGTCTGGAATCGCCGCTGGCCAGAGGGGTCCTTCGACTCCTCGCTTCGCTCGTCGCTCAGGATGACAATCCACGAGCTACCTGCGCCCTTGAAGAATCCTGCCTGACGTGCCGCTGTACCCGAGCATTGCGACCCCGTACTTGGCAGGAATTGGATATTCACTCACAATCTATTGCCCGCGCCGACTAATTTGTTCCTTCACGCAACGGCTTAGGTAAAATGCAAGACGCCCTTCAAGAGCAAAAGGAGCATCAATGAAACCCTCGATCCGTATTCTTACGCTGTTTGCGTTTGGACTCATACTCTGCCACGAGCGCATGGGCCCAGTGGTCTTCCGACCCTTTGCAGAATCTTGCCCTGTCTAATATCCCCGGCGCCGACCAGGTGCAGCCGAAGTTGCTTCCGTTGCCAAACAACAGTTGGTATGTGAGCTGGTTCAATAACAATCCCAACGATCCGCCACCGAACGGTTATGACGTTTACTACCAGTTGCTCAGCGCGAATGGCGTCGAGCAGTTTCAGCATGACGGCGTTCAAGTCGCCAAGCTGACCTTGAGCTCCACCGAGGACTACGGCCTCGCGATCGACGCGGATGGCAATGCCTTGCTGGCATTTCAAGATGATCGTAAAGATCCCGACAACCCGCAGATTACGGCCGCCAAGATGAGCCCGACGGGCCAGCCTCTGTGGGGACCCAACGGTGTGGCGCTGACCTGGGGCCCAAACTTTCACGCGTCGCCTAAGGTAACCGTAACCACGGATGGCGGAATTGTTGTGGCCTGGACGTCGGACAGTAACGTCATGCTGCAGAAGCTCGACGCCAACGGCAATCCGCAGTGGATCGGAGCAACCGCGTTCGACTACGGCATTACTATCAGCGAGTCCGGCTTCAACTACTCGCTGGCCGACCTGCACGCCGCGGACGACGGCTCGGTCATCGTCTCGTGGGTGCGCAATCATGGCTTCGGGAGCAACAACTTCCTCTACGCCAATAAGGTGTCGTCCACCGGACATCTGCTGTGGGGCGCGGGACACGTGAAGGTCTTCGATGGGGGCTCGCTGCAGTTTGGCGAGTTCCCGTACTTCGTTCCCGACGGCGCGGGCGGCGGCGTGTTTTCGTGGTACAGCAGCAGTCCCAGCCTGCAAGTTTATGCGCAGCACATTTTGTCGAATGGGACCGAGGCCTTCGGACACAACGGCTCGGTGGGATCAACCAACGTACTCAACGTGAGGGTTTCGCCGTCTGTCTCCTACAATCCGGCGACACAAGAGACCTTCCTTTTCTGGACGGAAGAAGATTCCAACCAGGTCGAAAATGGGGTCTCGGGGCAAAAGTTCAATTCGACGGGGGCCCGGCAGTGGACTGACAGCGGATTGACCATCGTGCCTCTTGGCTCGGATTCGCAGATCTTCGTGGAGAACGTGCAGATTGGAACGGGAGCGCTGGTCTTCTGGTTCGATCAGCCGGGCTTCGGATCGGGGACCATCCAGGCAATCAAACTTGCTGGGGACGGCACCACGGTGTGCGCACAGTTCCCGGTCTCGTCGGCCTCTTCCGACAAGTCGAGATTGGCGGCCGGCATCGCGTCATCCGGGTTGTCGGCGCTGACCTGGGAGGACGACCGCAACGGCGAGAACGATATCTACATCCAGAACGTCAATCCGGATTGCTCGCTGGGGATCGAAGACCGGCTGCGGCACGGAATAGCGGTTCGCAGATAGGGACTCGGGTTGTCTTTCGACGTCTGCCCTTCGTGCTTTGAAGGGGCATGGCTCTGGCCGTGCCCTAAGCCGCGCCCCCCATGAGAACGGCTTTAGCCACTGAGGAACATCGCACTTCGGATGAAGTGCGAGTTCCTCAGGGGCTGAAGATCAAGCCTGACGCCCATGTAACGGCCCGGCTGAACAGGTCGCTGAAAAACTCCGCCGCAGCCGGGTTGAAGGGGCGCAGCTTTAGCTGCGCCAACCGCAGCCTTTCTGTTTTGTCATCCCGACCGGAGCAAAATCGTGTCGTTCGCGACACGATTTTGCGCAGCGGAGGGATCTGCGGTTCGCTTTCCACTCAATCGCCTTGTATCAGGACATGGCTTCAAGCCGTGCCCTTTCAAAGCTTGCCGCTTCGGCTACGCCTACCCATGGCCGTCTTGGGCTATTATGTTTCGCCCTTTTCAGGGCTCAATTCCTGCGCGTCGTACACCAGCAAGAGAGAAACTCAGTTCTCACACAGGACAAACTCTAGGAGTCCTGCTCTTCTTAGTTGACGCGTCTTGTCACTCGCATTCGGCCAGTTCGCAATGCGACCAGCTGCATCGCCCTAATTCCCATCACATTCCCCGGTGACCATCCTCCTTGCGCGGCAGCCCTGCTGAGCTATGCTCCGCAGTTGTGGCGTGTTGCCAGCGCGCGGGCACTCGTTGCCGGTCAGAACGTCGAAGTGATCCAGCGCGCACCGGAACTCCAGGTACACCGGATGAAGGAGAACAAGATGGCAGAAACTAAAACCGCTGTTGGCAAGGTTACGGTCACCGGAGGCAAGTACTTCGTGACGGTAAACAGAAAGAAACATCCACTGCCTGTGGGGACGCTGATCGACCCCAAGCAGGCCCGAAAGCTGGCCGGCAAGGAAGTCGTCGCCTACTTATCAAGCAAGCCGAAAAGCGCAAGAGTAGTGGTCGCCGTACAGGACAAGGCTTTCAAATATCAACCGATCTGGTGCTATGTCCCGGTATGGACTCTGATTGAGGCGGCCAATCCCGAGCTGCAGAACGCGGCCCTTAAGATAATGGTCAACAAGGGAATCATACAGCCTGACCTGGCGGAGCAGTTCGAGGGGCAGGTAACCAGCCGAAACGAGAGAGCGTACAGCGTGGCAAAAGGACCGAGGCGCGAAATCAAGCAACTGGTAGTGGAGGTCACCGAGGCCTGTAACCATGCCTGTATGCATTGCTACAACTACTGGCGTCCACGACGGGGAGACGTACCGGTTCTTCCCGTGGTGGACGCGACCGTCGAACGCGGGCGTCGCGTGCTCACCAGGCCGGACTTCGTCCGCCTGGTCAAGAAGATCAAGCGCGACGCCCAGCTGCGTTACATTGCCCTCAGCGGCGGCGAGCCATTCCTCCGTCCCGACCTTCCCGAAATCGTGAGCGACCTCAGCGAGGAGTGCGAGGGCGTGGTTACGATCACGAACGGTACGCTCATCACCGAAGAGCGCCTGCGACGCATGCCGGAGCGCAGCAACTTTGAAATTACGGTGTTCAGCGCGCATCGCGAGACGCACGACGCGATCGCCGGGCGCAAGAGCTTCGATCGTCTGCTGGAGGTCTTCCTACTTCTGCGCAAACATCATTGCGGTCTTGTGATCGCCTGCGTTCTCAGCCGTCTGAACGCCGCCGACGTAGCGCTGACCATGGAACTGGCGGTCGCCGTGGGCGCGCAAGCAGTCATGCTGAATCGAGTTAATCTGAGCCGGCCGGTTCTTCCGCTGGCGACGGATCTGGTGCCGTCGCCGGAAGTGTTGCGCGAGACCCTGGGCGCGGCCGACCGCATGGCCGAGAAGTATGGCTTGGGAGTGGTACTTTCGGTTCCCGTGCCTCCGTGTGTGGTTGATCCGAGTGAGTTCCCTCACCTGCAGGCGGGTTGGTGCCCGCGCGGCGGCAAAGACGCCTACTACACGCTGGGCTGCACCGGACTTGTCCGGCCCTGCAATCACACCTCGGTTGTGCTGGGAGACCTGCTGGAACAGAAGTGGTTCGAGATTGTTGAGAGCAAGCAGGCGCGCGAATATTGGGCGTCAGTGCCCGACGAGTGCCGCGACTGCACCCATCCGCTCAAGGATTCGTGTGCGGGAGGATGTCGCGCCGCAGCCCAGGAATGCTACGGCTCGACCACGAGGATCGATCCCTTCGTGAACTTCGCGCACGCCGCGCAAGCGTGACGCAACTGGGTTCCCACTAACGGCTAGATCGGTTTCAGGAATAGCGCAGACCCGGTAGAGCAGCGCTTCAGAGGCTGTTACGAAACTTCTGCCGTCCGCTGAAGCGGACTCAATATTTCCCACTTATGCCTTCCCACACCTGAAGGTGTGGGCTATCACCTGTCGCCGCTGGGCGGCTGCAGACTGCTTTGTTCCCCCCACCGCCCGGGCACAGGAGTTTCGTAACAGCCTCTTTAGCGCCGCGTTCGCGTCGGAGAAGCGTACTACGTGGGCCACTGCAGTCATTGAAGGTGACTCCAGTGGCCCACGCTTCATAGTGTGAAGGCGTTCTGGAACGCCAGCCTGAAGGCTGGCTCCACCGGTCTCCGGTACGCTGAAACCGCTATAGGAGCATGACTGGAAGGCGCATGCTTCTAAGACGAAGCTTGTGAGCGGTGCCTGTTAGCAACCGCTCACGCAGTCCTCGCGGCGCTATCAGGAGGCCCGCAGGTCCCGGCGCACGAGAGTCGAATCAAGGAAGAAGCCGAGGCCGACTGCGAACGGAATGACTCCGAACGCGGCCGCGACCCAGGCATCGGGTTCGACACGCGCGATCAGCCCAAACGCCACGGTGTAGCCGATTGACGCGCTGACCAGCAGGATGCCTGCCCGGCGTGAACGGGCCGCCTGCGAAAGCTCGGGCTCCATGGGAATGCTAAGTCCACGTGCCAGCGCCGCCAAGCGCTCCTCGCTGCGCAGTCTGCGTACCCGGTAATAGGTGTACATTCCCGCGATTGGAATCCCAAAGATCATGATTACCGCTACCAAGCCAATGATCTGTCCATCCATAGCCTGCCTCATTTCTCGCCGCGCTGAGTGCGCGTCCTGAAGATCGCTTCCAGTGAAAGGTACGGGAAAGGCGAGAAGAAAGTTCCGCTTGTCTCTTACGGTGTGGGCAGCCGGAAGTCTACGCCGCGGGCCTCGTTGGCTTTGGTGGTGGCAGGAACATTCAATTCGGCAATGGGAATCTTGCGGGCACGCTGTTCGCTAAACACCCACAAGGTCTTGCCGACGATCGCGTAGTTCTGGATTTCTTCGCTGTGACGATCGCGAAAAACCAGCACGGTCCCCGCCCGGATTTCGGGTCTCGGCGGCGGCTGCGGGACAGAGCTGCGCGCCGCGTCTGCGTCGGCACGCAAGCGGTCGACTTCATTGGTTAGCCGGTCGATTTGCTGTTGCTGCTGCTGGTCGTTACGCCGAATACGCACTGCCATTGTCAGGAGAAACGTAAACATAGGCCGGATAGGACTGCGCTTCGTAGCTCTGCGCCGGATATGAGTAGTACCCGCCTGACCAGCCGCTGCCGCCGTACCATCCGAACGATACCCAGGGGTATCCGTACCAGCCTCCGTATCCCCAAGGGTTGCGCCAGCCGTAATAGGGATAGCGCCCGGGGTAATACGGATAATGGCCGGGATACGAGCCCCGCCACGCACCGCCGCGATAACCGCCTCCCCAACTTCCACCGCCATGAGAGACGCCGGCGTATCCGCGGCCGCCGCCCATCCCCATGCCGCCGTGTCCGCCTCGTTGCGCCCACAACGGAGTGGCGAGCAAGCTTGCGCTCAACGCCGCGATGAAAATCCAGCGCCGCATGACAGTATTATCCCTCCAAACGGAGGAAACCTGGCGGAAACATTGTGAATTCTGGAGTTCTGTCCCTATCGGGAACCGCGCCGCTACCGCTACTCCTCGACTTCGACCTCTTCGCCGCGTTCCGCCTTGGCGGCTGCGATGATCTTGTCCTGCTGCATCGCGGGAACGAAGTCGTAGTGGTCCATCTCCATCGAGAAGCTGCCGCGACCCTGGGTCATGGAGGTCAGATCGGTGCCATAGGTCAGCATCTCGGCCATGGGAACCTCGGCCTTGACCACGGTCTTGCCGGCCTTGTTGTCCATGCCCTGAATGCGGCCCCGGCGGCTGTTCAGGTCGCCCATGATGGCGCCGGCAAACTCGTCCGGGATGGTGATCTCGACATTCATCACGGGTTCGAGCAGCGTGGGCTTGGCCTGCTCCATCGCTTTGCGGAAGGCGATGCGGCCCGCGGTCTTGAACGACAACTCGTTGGAGTCGACGTCGTGATAGGAGCCGTCGTAGAGGATCACCCGGAAGTCAACGACAGGAAAGCCGGCGAGGAAGCCGCGTTGCGCGGCTTCGACGATGCCCTTCTCCACGGCGGGGATGTAGTTCTTGGGAATCGCGCCCCCGAAAATCTCGTTCACGAATTCGAAGTTGCCGCCGCGCGGCATCGGCTCCATCTTGATCTTGCAATCGCCAAACTGGCCGTGTCCGCCGCTCTGCTTCTTGTGGCGTCCCTGCACGTCGGCTTTGCCGCGGATCGTCTCGCGGTAGGGGACTTTGGGGGCCTTGAGGTTTACTTCGGTGTGGTAGCGGTTCTTGAGCTTGGAGACGATGACTTCGATGTGCTGCTGGCCGGTGCCGGCGATGAGGAATTCCTTTGTCTGTGCGTCGCGGAAGAAACGCAACATTGCGTCTTCTTCCATCAGCTTATGAATGCCGTTGCTCAGCTTGTCTTCGTCGGCGCGGGTCTTGGGCTCGATGGCGAAAGTGATGGCAGGCTCGGCGAATGTGACCTGCGGATACTGGATCGCAGCACCCTTGTCGCCCAGGGTGTCGCCGGTCAGCGTGTCCTTCAGCTTCGCGACTGCGCCGATGTCGCCGGCATGCAGCTCATTGACCGGTACCGCGGTCTTGCCTTGCATGATCGAAAGGTGGGCGAACTTCTCCGAGCCGCCGCGGCCGAAGTTTTGCACGACTGCGTCGTTCTTCAGCACGCCGGAATACACCTTGAAGAAGGAGATGCGTCCCGAGAAAGGATCGCTGATGGTCTTGAACACGAACAGCGAAAGGGGATCGGCGTCACTCACCTTGCGGGTCGCGGGCTCGCCATTGTTCGCGGTGGCAGCGGCTTTCACTTCGCCACGCTCCGCCGCGGTCGGCAAGTAGTCCACGATGAAGTCCAGAACCTCGTCGCTGCCGATATTGCCCAGACCTGAGGCAAACACCACAGGAAATATTTTGTCCTCACGGATGGCATTGTGCAGTCCCGCAACAATGTGCTCTTCGTCGATCGTGCCCTTGTCGAAGAACTCCTCCATCAACGCGTCGTCGCCTTCCGCAACCAATTCCACCAGCCGCTCGTGCGCCGCCTTGGCCTGCTCCTCCATGTTGGCGGGGATGGGGCCGACCTTTGACCTGCCGTTGCCGCCCATCTCGTAGGTGTAGGCCTGCATCTTCACCAGGTCGACGACACCGGTGAAACTCTTCTCCGAGCCGATCGGCAGCTGCACCGGGACAACCGTGCGTCCAAAGGCGGAGGTGAGCGATTCCATGACGCGGTTGAAGTCCGCACGCTCGCGATCGGTGCGGGTGCATACAATGACCCGCGGCAGCGCGAACTTGTCGCAGTAATGCCAAATACGTTCGGTCACCACTTCCACGCCGCTGACCGCGTCCACCACGACCACGGCGGCCTCGACGGCAGGCAGTACCATCTCGGCTTCATGGATGAACATGTTGAAGCCGGGAGTGTCGATCAGGTTGATTTTGGTCTTGCCCCACTCCACGAAGGCGGTGGCGGCGGAGATGGACATGGTGCGCGAGATCTCTTCGTCGTCGTAATCGGTGACGGTGGTGCCTTCATCGACACGGCCAAGGCGCTGGGTAGCGCCGGCCGTAAAAAGCAACGAGGATGCCAGGGACGTTTTCCCTGAGTGTGAATGCCCAACCAGGGCGACGTTGCGGATGTTTGCGCCTTCGTAACTCTTCACCGGGGACTCCTTGGAGTGTGAGTCGTGGCAACACCCTGTGACGGCGGCAGCTCCGCCCTGCACTCAGAGGCATTGTTCCCCAGTAGCACGCGATTCTCGTGCTGGTACAACCCCGAGGTTGCCGGTGAGGCAAAAAGGCGGGGCACCATGCCGGCCTGCACATGGTGGACGAACCTAGAATCCTAGCACAAGGAGTTGCGGGCTTCCAGCACGGAGAGGTGTTGGTGGTGTCTCAGTTTGAAATCTGAGAAGACGATTCAAAGGTAGAGCGGGCCTTCAGGCCCGCGTCCGAACGCAAGGAGAATCCGAGTGCCTTTAGGCACGGCACAAACTACGATCGCCTGCCGCCCCTGCCGGGGCTTCCGCTCGAAGGAAACTGGCTTGACGCGAACCCTTCGACTTTGCTCTCAGGGCAGGCTCTAAAGGTTCGCTCTACCGAAATTCACAAGTCACAATTTCAAACTGAGGCATCACCGAAGTGTTCATGCGGGAGAAGGCGCATTCGGGAAACCCAGGGCTCAACAGACTGCCGAAAAATTCCTGTGAGAAGCGAGGCCAAGTGGAGCCGCGCCTGAGTGCCGTGTTCGGGCCGCTCTTCTCATCAGTCACCACTCCTCAATCGTTCGATGCCTGTCTAGTGCCGGAAGTGTCTTACTCCGGTCAGCACCATGGCCAGCCCCAACCGGTTGGCCGCGTCAATCACTTCCTGGTCGCGCACCGAGCCACCCGGCTGAATGATGGCCGTTGCGCCTGCTTTCGCGATCTCCTCCACGCCGTCGGGGAAGGGGAAGAACGCGTCGGATGCCGCCACCGATCCTTTGATACCCAGCACCGACTTCATCGCGCCGATTTTCGCCGAGTCCACGCGGCTCATCTGGCCGGCGCCGACGCCGGTGGTCTGGCCGTTGCGCGCATACAGGATCGCATTGGACTTCACGTGTTTGCAGACCTTCCACGCGAACAGCAGGTCGCGCATCTCCTCTGCGGAAGGCTTGCGCTCGCTGACCACCTTGAGGTCCGTCTGGGTCAACGGGCGCATGTCGTTGTCCTGCAGCAGGACGCCGCCGAGACGTTCTTCAGCACCCATTTCTGCTCCATGGGAACCACCTCGACCAGGCGCAGATTCTTCTTTGCGGCGAAAATCTCACGCGCCGCGGGATCGAATCGTTCGGCGGCAATCGCCTCGACAAACAGCTTCGCCATCTCCGTCGCCGTCTCGCCATCGACCGGGCGGTTCACGCCGATGACGCCGCCGAACGCCGACACGGGGTCGCACTCCAGGGCGCGCTTGTAGGCCTCCGCGAGGGTGGCGCCCACCGCAGTCCCGCAAGGATTGGTGTGCTTGATGATGGCGCACACCGGCTCATCGAATTCCTGCGCCAGGTCCCACGCTGCCTGCAGGTCAACAATGTTGTTGTAGCTGAGTTCCTTGCCCTGCAGCGGCTTGCCATTCGCAATGCCCTTGCCCGAGCCGTCGGAGTACAGCGCCGCTTTCTGATGCGGGTTTTCGCCGTAGCGCAGATCGAAGGCCTTATGGAAAGTGAGCCGCAGGGTCTCGGGAAATCCGCTGCCGCCGGCCAGCTCGAACTTTCCGGCATCGCTCTCGGGAGCTCCAATTTGCTCCAGTGTGGAAGCGATCGCGGAATCGTACGCGGCCGTGGTAGCAAATGCCTTCTGGGCCAGCCGCCATTTGGTTTTCAGCGAGAGCAATCCACCGCTGCTCTCCATTTCCTGCGCAATGGCTTCGTAGTCGGCCGGCGAGGTGACGATGGCGACGTCCTGAAAATTCTTGGCTGCTGACCGCACCATCGACGGGCCGCCGATGTCGATGTTCTCGATCACGTCCTCGAACTCAACCCCTGGTTTTGCAGCTGTCTTTTCGAACGCGTACAGATTCACCACCACCATGTCGATGGGCTGAATTCCATGCTGCTCCACGGCCGCGACATGCTTTTCGTTCTTGCGGACGTGAAGGATGCCTCCATGCACCTTGGGATGAAGCGTCTTGACGCGGCCGTCCAGCATTTCCGGAAAGCCCGTGAGTTCCGAAATGTCTTTCACCGCAACGCCGGAATCGCGCAGCAGCTTAGAGGTCCCTCCGGTGGAGATAAGTTCGACGTGCATCGCCGCGAGTTTGCGTGCAAACTCGACCAGCCCGGTCTTGTCGGTCACGCTCAGAATTGCCCGCTGAATTCTTGCCATGAATGCCTCTTTGTCCGCCCAAACTGCTTCGGCAGATCGCGAATAAGGAATGGGAAGTAACGCCTTACGGCAGAAATTAAGAATACCGCAGCGTAGCGACGCGGGTTTTGCGGGTTGCAGAGGACAGGCTTACTTGCCTGCGCCCGCCGCCATTTTCTTGACCATCGCGATCACCAGCTTGCGATCGCTGTCGTTCAAATTGGGAGAGTAGCGGCGAATCTGCGTCAGGAAGCGGACCTCATCCTCAGCCAGTACGGGCGCGCTCTTGTTGCCATTCTCACCGGAGCCGCTGCTGAAGAATTGGGCCAGCGGGACTTCCATGGCGGTCGCAATCTTGGCCAAAGTGTCGAGCGAGGGAATGGTGTGACCGTTTTCCACCCGCGACAGATAGCAGCGCAACAAGCCGGTGCGCTTTTCGATGTCGCCCTGTGACATGCTTTTCTGCAGTCGAAAGTTGCGGATTGTTTCGCCAATATTCATGAGGGATTTTCGTCCTGAAGGGAAGCGGCCATGATGTTAACTGCATAGTAATCAGAGCGACAAGGTGCTGGCAAGGGAAATCGTAAGATCTGCAGAAACTGCAACACGAAACGTGCATTCACCATCCGGTCGGGCTGCACTTCTCGTATGAGCACTTCCTGGGGAACCGGATTCGCGCCGCGTTCGGGCTCGTGGGCAGGCCGACCCGGATCAAGAACTGCGGAAGCGATGAGGCGCGGATATGTCCGGATCGCTGACCGTCACATCCCGTGTGATGTTGCGCCAATCCTAGCCCGCAAGGGCGGAACAAGCATAGCCCAGCACGTGAGTGCTGGGTCTGACGTTAATAGCGTGAGACGAGTCCGGCAGGACGCCACGCCGACCGAATTGTCGACAGGTTGAGTGCCGTCCCTGAAGGGACTCGGCTTCATTACAACGTGTACCCAGGACTTACGTCCTGGGCTACGATTGTACCGCCCTTCGATTGTACCGCCCTTCGGGCTGGAAATAGGGCGTGATCACGTTGGCAGAATGCGCTTGAAAGCGTCAAGCGTGAGTCCGAAATCCTCCCGCCGACCCCAGCATTTACGAGGAGCAGATGTTTGCGCGCCATCACCACGGAAAGCTTCTCCGCCATCAGCTCTCGCCTTTGCGCGAATGCCGCCGGTGTCAATCGGTCCCAATGAGACCACAAGTGAATCCTGGTCGCCTTGTTTTCAGACTTATTCCGCGGCCCTCTTATAGCGCCAGTTCCATGTAGACAAGTCCTTCGACGCCGTCAACGACCGGAACCTCCTGAAAACCGAGGCCACGGTACATCCTGACGGCGGCCTGCATGGTGGGAGGATGGGTATCGAGCCGAAGCCGCCGATAGCCGAGAGCACGCGCCTCTCCCATGAGGCGCTCCGCCAACTCTCTTCCCAACTTCCCGCCGCGGAAGATCGGCCTCACGTAGAGACGTTTCATTTCGCAGGTGGCTTCCTGCGGGAAGGGACGCAACCCGGCGCAACCGACCGGCTGCCCGGACACGGTCGCCAGCAGCAACTTACCTTGCGGAGGCCCGTACTCCCCAGGCAGCACAGACAATTCAGAGTCAAAGTAACGGAAGCAGTACTGCAACGGCAACTCGGCCTGGTATTGCCGGAACAGGTGGCGAACCTGCTCGATCTGCTCTGCGGTGGTCGCTTCTACGATCTCGCTCACGGCGTACACCATCGCAGGTCAAGCTCAGAGTTGGCGCAGACAGGGAGAGCCAGCCTTCAGGCTGGCGTCAAAGATCGCCCACACTATAAGGCTTGAGCCGCTGCGGTCATTTTCCATGACCGCAGCGGCTCAAGCAGTTCCGTTTATCCACAGCGAACGCGGCGCTGAAGCGCCGCTCTACCCGTAGTCACCAGACTACACCAATTCTGACAACGCTTAGCTGCGGTTCATCCCATCAGGATGCCGCCGTTGACCTTCAATACCTCGCCCGTAATGTAGCCGGCTTCCTCCGACGCCAGGAACTTCACCGCGTGCGCCACATCGAGATCGGTTCCACCATGTCCCAGCGGAATGTTCTTCAGGATGTTCTCTTTCAGTTCGGGCGGGAGCCCGGCGGTCATGGCGGTTTCGATGAATCCCGGCGCGACCGCATTGACAGTGATGTTACGCGAGCCCACCTCGCGCGCAACTGACATCGTCAATCCAATCAGCCCCGCCTTCGAGGAGGAGTAGTTGGCCTGCCCAACCTGGCCAATCTGGCCGAAGATGCTGGTGACATTGATAATGCGTCCCCAACGCTGTTTCAGCATGGAACTGATCACCGCCTGGATCAGCAGGAACGGCGCAGTGAGGTTGGTGCTGATGACGTCGTCCCAATCGGCGCGCTTCATGCGCATGATCAACTGATCGCGCGTGACCCCGGCATTGTTCACCAGGATGTCGATTTTGCCGAAGTGCGCAACCGCAGCCTTCACTCCGGCCTTGATCTCGTCCTCCTTGACGACGTCCATCGGAAAGACCGCGGCCTCACCGCCCTTGTCGGCGATCTCGCGGGCCAGTTGCTCCAGCTTTTCCTGATTGCGCGCGCACAGCGCGACCTTGGCGCCCGATTCAGCAAGAACCATCGCACAGGCGCGTCCAATCCCCTGCGACGCTCCGGTGACCAGCGCGACCCGGCCCTCTACTCCTGCCATGAAGCCTCCCTGTCGAAGCAAAGCAGGATTATAGCGACTGTATCTGAATCCCAGGGACCTCCATCCGGAACGAGAGGAAGAAACGCGCTGGAGTTCCCAGCACGCAGGCGCAAATTGTTCAAGTCCTACAGGTTTTGGAGAAGCTCTAACGCTGTTGCCCTGCGAAGAGTTTTCCCTTACCCTGAAGGGCATGGAAGTACACTTCACCCCCGAGACGGAAAAGAAACTTAAGGACCTCTCCGCGCAAAGCGGACGCGGAACTGACGATCTCGTGGAGGATGCGATAGCCGGCTATGTTGATGAGTTGCTCCGCACGCAGGAGATGCTCAACAACCGCTATGACGACCTCAAAAACGGCAGGGTTAAGACTATCTCCGGCACCGAGGCTGAAGCCTACTTCCGTAAGAAAAGCGCTGGCGCTCGCCGCTCGCCTTCTGGTTCATGACCGAATACGCCTTCCACCCGGAAGTCCTCTCTGAGCTAGACGAGATGTGGGAATTTATTCGCGCAGAAAACCTCGCCGCCGCCGACCGAACGATTGCCGAAATTCTGTCCGCCATTCGCGCTTTGGTTCCATTTCCAGGCAAGGGTCACAGACGCCCGGACCTCACCTCGGCGCCTCTGCGCTTCATTCTCGTGCGCGAATACCTGATTGCATATGCGCCTGATGAAACGCCGTTGTGGGTTGTCGCGATCATGCATGGACGCCGCAACCCGCGCATCATGGCTGCGATCTTGAAAGACAGGGAGCCGCGCTGTTAAAACGCGCGCATGAAAGAGTGGGGAGACCGTTCGGCCAACCCTTACCCCAGCCGTTCCGGCGCCCAGAACAGAACCTTCAGCTCACGCGCAAAATGGACAAGCTCCGGCCGCGGCGGCAGCTCGATGCCCGCGGGCCGAGCCATGGTGTTCTGCTCCACCGCAAAGTCTGCCTGCTGCAGTTCCCACGGCAGATGGTGAATATCGCCCCGGTAGAACCGTTTGCGGCTGAACGCATAAAGGCAATAGCGCTCGGTGAGGAAGTGTTCGATCGAGCCCGGTCGCGCGTGGAACCCCTCCGACGCCGGGCCGTAGGAGCAGCGAAGCTCCGCAGGCTTTGGTCCGTGCTGCCGCTTGGAAGCGTATTCGAGCCTGGGGCCGCCTTTCCCCTTTAGCTGCATCGAAGCCTGCCAGTAAGGCAGCCGGTAAAACAGGCGCGCCGCCCATATTGAAGGCAAGCTGCTGGCATCGAGGCTGAAGAAGTAAACCCCGGGCTTGCCGTCGTAGGTGACGTAGGTCCGCACGTTGATCTCGGAAAAATGGGAGAACCACGGCAGCGACGGAACCCCTGGCGGCCGCAGGTGATTGATCCAGAAGGGTGTGACCGTGACCCAGGCGCGTTGCTTGTAGGTGTCGAGGGTCAGCACGTCGGGAACCAGCGGACGAATCACCTCCGGCGGCACGGCGTAGTGCAGAAACAGCAAGTCATTCCAGCGCTGGGTCATGATCCACGGCGCCATGGGAGCAGGCCAGGGACGGTGCGCGGTGGCAAAGAGAATGGAATCTGCGCCCACCCACTGCGTCCGGCTCTCTTCGCGTCCGAAGAACCTGTCGGGAGTGGACGAGCCGGGACGCACGGGATTGGTTACGGCTGGCCGGCGGGGCTTTGGTTAAAGGCGAGCGACGCATCGAGCGGCTGCGCCTGGTACTGCCGGTGGAAGACGTCAACCACGGCCCGGCCCACAAATCGCGCCAGCGCCGTCGTATGCAAATGGACCGGCAGGGTGAAGTGGTTCACCTCGGCGTAATCCTGCACGAATTCAATCTTGCGAATGAAGAATGACGGGGACTTAACGACGACGCCCTCCGAGCGCACCAGGCTACCCGTCGAGGCATCCAGGTAGATGCGGCCCTTGAATAGTCCCGCCCGCTTGTGGCGAGGCTTCACCTGAAAAACGTGGACTGCGCGGCCATCCAGGTCCTGGTCCCCTTTGTAGGAGAACTTGTAGTTCGCCGCCGTGAGCGCCTCCTGCTGCGGGTTGCCCTTGTTGACGTAGTCGACTTCCGACTGCAGGAGCCGGGCGATCACGTTGCTCTTAACGAAGGCGTCGCCGGTGAAACTGAGCGGCTTGAAGCTGAGCGAATGCGGCGCTACATAAGAGCGCTGCAGCTCGAACGCTCCGCGCTGCGATGTGTCCAGTAGTTCTGCCATCACCAGAGTTTCGTCGGTGTAGGAACGCAGGCCGGAGTTCTGTCGCTCATCCCGGTTTTGGAACGACTGCAAGGCAAGCTCCGGCGCCATGACGGGCGCCTGAACATGCGGAAGGGACATCCCGTTCAAACCGCCCGAGGGGAAAACGCCTGCCGCACTCGTACCGACTGCGTCCGGGCGCGGTGCCGGGGGCGTGAAGTGAGACGCCTGAGCGAACCCTGAAACCGAAAGACCCGCTAGAAGAATGAGTGCCAGAAACCTGCTTGTAACTCGCAACATGGTCCTTGCTATTAAGAAATGGGAAAGATAATTGTACCTTGTATCTATCGGCACGACCGCGGCGGACGATTGCAAGCTTCCGAAGTTTCTTCCGCGATTCCCACAGGCGCCCGGTTGCCCATAGATTCCATACCGCATATGATTCACGGCAATGTCATTAAGTTCCAAGCCAAACGACGATACTAGTCAGGTTCCCCACCATCACGAACCCAGCACGGAGGTTTATGCGGTGCACGGGGCCGACCCGGAAGTGCTGGCCTACGGCATGGCAAAGTATTCCCGCTCAGCACTTTCCATGCGCGAGTCGCTGGCCGAACTGAACGAGCAGAAGGCCGAAAAGTTCCTTAACACCTTCTATTTTCAATACGGACATCGCAGCATCGCGGATTTGGCCCATGTGGCCTTTGCGGTTGAACGATTGTCGATTCTTGCCGCCACCGTTGCCGTCGACGAACCGCGCTGGGACGGACAGGAACGCTCTACCCGCTATCAGGACTTCCAGAAAAGCGGCTACTTTGTTCCCGATTTTGGAGACGACGCCGGGGCGCGCGCCCTTTATCGCCAAACCTTGGACCTTCTCTTCGCCGAATACCGTCACTGCTCCGACGAGATGTTCCGTTATCTGCTGGACCGCACTCCCAAGCCGGTCGAGATGAAGCAGGAAGCCTACGAGCGTACTCTGCGCGCCCGTGCCTTCGACATCTCGCGGTATTTGCTGCCGCTGGCGACCAACACTTCCCTCGGCCAGATCGTGAGCGCACGCACTCTGGAGAACCAGGTGTCGCGATTGTTGTCGGACGAGCACGCCGAGATCCGGCGACTGGGAGAGTTGCTGAAGCAGGCGGCGCGTGACGCTTCTTATAATGTGAGTCACGCCGGTGCACGTGAACTGCTACAGGAGATTCAGCGCGAGTGCCCGCCGGTTGCCGGGCAAGCCGGTGATTTTCTTCTGCGCGAAGTCCGGGTAGCGCCGACGTTGATGAAGTATGCGGAGCCCAGCCCGTACGAGATCGAAACCCGGCACGAGTTGACGGCTGCGGCCGAGGAGCTTCTCGCGACCATTGCCATCCAGCCGGCGCCCCTGGTTGATCTGCTGGACGACGATCCGCTGGAGGTCGAACTGGCTACGACGCTGCTGTACCGGCACTCGCATCATTCGTATCGGCAGATCCGCGAGGTGGTAGAGGCGCTTCCGGAGGACCAGCGCCGCGAGGTGATCGATCTCGGACTGCGACATCGCGGGCGTCACGATGAAGTTTCGCGTGCCTATTGCGCCGGCCAAAGCTTCCGCTTCGACATCCTGATGGACATTGGCGGCTTCCGCGACATGCACCGCCACCGCCGCTGCGTGCAGATCGTGCAAGGCTATACCACGGCGCACGGCTACGAGGCGCCGTCCGAGATCAACCAGGCCGGTCTGACCGTCCGCTACGAAGCGGCGATGGAGCGGGCCCGCGACGTGGCTGCCGCGTTGGCGGCGCGCGAGGCGACCGGCGCCGAGGAGCAGTCGCAATACGTCATCCCGCTGGCATTTCGCAAGCGTACGTTGTTCAAGATGGATTTGTCCGAGGCGCTCTACATCAGCGAGCTGCGCACTGGTGCTGCCGGCCACTTCTCCTATCGCAACGTGGCCTACGCGATGTACGAAGCGGTCGCACGGCGCTACCCCGCGCTGGAAAAATACTTCCGCGTCACCGACGTGCGCGAGCCAGTGGACTTATTGAAGCGCTGACATCGGGACTTTGCGGCGAAACTTCCTTTAGGGCGTTCGTGAGAACTGCCTTTCGTTTGCGATGGTGGTAGAAAGCATCAGAAAACCAGCCCCACAGGGCGACTCAGTCTAGCCCAGCACGCAGCCGCAGGCGGAGTGCTGGGAAAAGTGGTAGAAGAACCCGAGTCCCTCGGGGACGACAGAGCTCTCACGCCCTCCCTTTAGGGCGTTGCGGCGAGCGTGTACTCGAATTCGTAGGAGTGCCTGCCGTCCGCGATCTTGATCACAAACGTACCGGCGAGTCCCACCAGTTGATCAGTGCCCGAGTCGGGAACCACGGTGATCGTCAGGCTCGGTAAACCCCGGTTCATGGTACCGCTGTGCTGCAGGACGAAGCTGCCGCTGCGGCCATGCAGAGTTCCGCTGATCCGCTCGATCGCAACGTAGCCGGCTGAGCCCGGCGCACTGCCGGCCGCGTGTAACATCTCGCCTTTGGCGTTGCCCTCGATATCGCCGTGGAACTGTTTCTCGATTGACATGCGCCCGAGGGTTGCGTCGGTGGTGTCAGCCATTGGCTGCGGCGTCAGTTTGACTTCAAAGGTTCCAGTTGCGCGGGTGGTCATGATGGTTGTCGCGTCTCATTGTTCCGCGGAGCCACAGCATAGCAGATTCGCTGGCAGGGGCGGTGGGTAGCGCATGCTGTCGCCTTCGCGACAAGGATGCTGAATGCTGACGGCTGAGTGCTGACTGCTGACTGCTGAATGCTGAATGCTACCTAACCCCAAATCTGGCGCGCGAAGAAGTACGCCGTCAAGCTGAACCCGATGACGATCACGATAGCGCGCACGTATTCCGGCTTGGTCTTGCGCGCGAAGTAGGCGCCGAAGTAGCCGCCCATGATGGCGCCAATGATCATGAGGATCGCCTGCGGCCAATACACCACGTGTGGCGACAGAGCGAACAGGACCATGGCCACCCCGTTGGAGACCGTTGTCAGCCACGCCTTGAGCGCGTTCATGGTGTGGATGTGGTCCATGCCCAGCAGCGCCAGCATGGCGAGGATGAGGATCCCCGCACCGGCACCGAAATAGCCAAGGTAAAACGCGATGAAGGTCTGGAGGAGGATTCCGCGGCCGGTGGCGAACTCGTGATGCTCGCCCTTCTCGGCCCGCTGTTTGACCCAGCGCGAAATCCGTCCGCTCGTCATGAAAATCAGCGTAGCGATCAGGAGCAGCCACGGCACCAGCTTCATGAAGGTGGCCGGCGGTGTGATCAGCAGAACGTAGGCGCCGAGCAAGCCGCCGAGAATGCCGGTGACCGTGAGAGGCACCAGGACACGCCGTGGAAGGCTGCGAAACTCGTGACGATAGGCCCAGACGCTGGCCGGCTGGCCGGGCCAGAGCGCGACCGTGTTGGTGGCGTTGGCTTGTACCGGCGGGATGCCGACGAACAGAAGGGTAGGAAACGAAACGAAGCTGCCACCGCCGGCGACGGAGTTGATGGCTCCGGCGACAAGGGCCGCAAAAAACAAGATGGAGCCGTGAGCGACGTGCATACGCGAAGAAATCCGATGGTATCAGCCGCGGATGGGAAACACGAAGGCGAAGGCGCCGGCAACCGGCGTTGTGCGCGATGATTTTCTTCGACGGAGGCGAGGTGCCCGCAAAAATCACGCGGCGCAATCGTGGTGCTTCGGGGCCCACGGGATCGGCCCCAACGGCCCATTCTGGCACCTTCACCAAAGCGGGGGTTCGCTGAACCCGCATGGGCAGTGGCTTTTCGGGCACGACCTGTGGAAAAACCGCATAAAATATGGCGAAAATGCTTTCCACTCCCATGAGGTTGGTATAAGATACGCTCAACCTGAGCATTCTTACTGCTCAACTATTCAAGGAGGATTTACTAATGGCAACAGGCATGACCAAGACCCAACTCGTCCGCTACATGGCCGAGAAGCACGAAATGAACAACAAACAGGCCGCCGCGTTCCTCGAGTGGCTGGCGGAACTGGCGATCAAGGAGACGAAGAAGAACGGCTTATTCATAGTGCCGGGTCTGGGACGTTTGGTGAAGTCGAATCGCAAGGCGCGCATGGGCCGCAATCCGCAAACCGGCGAAGCAATCAAGATTCCTGCCAAGGTCGTAGTGAAGTTCCGCGTGGCCAAAGCCGCGAAGGACTCTATCGCTCCGAAGAAGTAGCTTTCGATTTTCTGCGAAGGCCGGCTGCGCGCCGGCCTTTTTTAGTTGCTAGTGGTCAGTGGATAGTGATCAGTTCTCGATATCATGAATCGTCTGTAGCGCAGGCGCAGAGGACACCAAGGCGATGACGCTGGAATTTCTCGCTAACGCATTGTCTGATCGTTCGCTGATTCGCCTGTATGGATTTGATCGAACCGGAGTCATGCGACTGAGGGAGGCCTTTCGCACTCTTTCCACGGGCTCTCGGGAGAGCATTCCCCTCCATGCGGAGTGGTGGATCGAACCAGTGGAAGAATGTACTCTCGATCTACGCGTGGGACCTCGCGATTTGGGCGTCGTGCAACGTGCGCCCTCCAAGTTTGAATGCATCTTAACTCCCGATACGTGGACGGACATGATCTCGCTGGTCGATCCGTTCTGCGAGTCGGCGAGTGCGAACTCTTATCAGTGGCTCAGTGAGGATGGAGAAATATCACTCCTCCTCTCGCCTGACGGTCAATGGTGAGAGCCGGAGAACGGACCTTGCCTTTCGATCACCGCCGCAAAGAATCCATCGCACGGCTGCACACCGGGAATCGTGCGCAGAAATGGCCCGCTCAACAGCGAGTCGAGATCGTTCCACACCAACTCACCGGTCGATCGCAGTCTTCTCCAGTTCCTCGCGGCAATCGCGCAATTCAAATCCGGCGGCATCGCGCAATACCTCTTCCACGACGGCTTCGTTCTCTTCGCGCTCCAGCGAGCAGGTCGAGTACACCGCGCGTCCACCGGGCGCAAGTTGCTGGATCGCCGCGCGAAGAATCGCAACCTGCTTGGTGTGAAGTTCGCGCAAGTCTTCCGCAGCCAGACGCCACTTGATGTCCGGATTGCGCGCCAGAGTTCCCGTGCCGGAACACGGCACATCGGCGAGCACGCGATCGAAGCCGCCGGACGAGCGGGAGCTGCCAACGCGTCAGCTTGCACGATGCTTGACATTGTCGCTCGCACTCGTTTCCGCAATAGCTCCGCGCGATGCTCGATGCATCTCCGACGCGATGATCTCCGCTGTCGGATTTCGCCAGGCAATTGCCGCAGTCTTGCCGCCGGGTGCAGCGCAACAATCGAGCAACCGCGATCCACTTCCGACCAATGCAGCGACGAGTTGCGAAGCTTCGTCCTGGATGAACACCCGGCCTTCCGCGTAGGCGCGCGTTCGCGTCAGGTCTCCCTCGATCAAAGTCCGGGAGCTGGTGAGCAGAACGCCGGGCGCAAGCACGACTCCCTCTGACGCCAGCTCTCGCTCAGCGTCCTCGTTTTCCAGCACGCAACGACGTGGCGGAATCCGCTGATCGAATTCGCAGATTTGCCGAGTGCGTTCCTCGCCAAACTGCGCGATCCAGCGCTCGACCAGCCACTCCGGATGAGCATATTCACGGGCCGAGACGAGAGGCCGGAGCTTCGTCGGCCTCAGGTTGGACAGGCTCCGGTTTGGCTGCTGCCATCTTCCGCAGCACCGCATTCGCAAACGGCGCTGCCGATCGCTTCTGCGCGCGCTTCACCAGTTCCACACTCTCATTGATGGCGGCGTGCGGCGGAACGCGCGTCAGGAATTGCAACTGGTACGCAGCCAGTCGGAGCGCGTTCAGGACTTCAGCGTCGAGCCTCTTCAGCGGACGTGATGCCGCCGCTGCGATCGTGTCATCCAGTCGCGACCGCCAGCGGAGAACTCCCATGACGAGTTCCATCGCGAGACCGCGATCGGCAGGCGCGAGCTTTTCCAGCCGCTCGGAGTGCAGTAGTTCGCCAGCGTAAGCGTTCTGCTGGTCGACTCGCAGCAGGATGTCGAAAGCGACCGTGCGTGCGGGAGAGATGGACATGGGAAAAGCAATTAGCAATTAGCAACGAGCAACTAGCACTGCACGTCGTTCGCCAGGAGTTGTGATCACGACGGACGAACCGGGAGACGGAGTTCCAGCCTTACGTTGTGCCGTCCTGCCGGACTCGGCTTCTAAAGGTGGTGCCTCAGTTTGAAATCGTGACTTGTGAATTTCGGTAGAGCGAACCTTTAGGTTCGCGTCAAGCCAGTTCCCTTCGAGCGGGAGCCCCGGCAGGGGCGGCAGGCGATCGTAGTTCGTGCCGTGCCTAAAGGCACTCGGATTCTCCTTACGTTCGGACGCGGGCCTGAAGGCCCGCTCTACCTTTGAATCGTCTTCTCAGATTTCAAACTGAGACACCACCTTCTAAACCTCAGCTTACCCAGGACTTCCGTCCTGGGCTACTGTTGTTCTGCCCTCCGGGCTGCCATTTGGCGAGGTGAGCCAGCCCGGCGATGGAAGTCACTCTCTCACAATTCTCGATCCGCTGACACGGAGTTACATCGTCTCCCGACCCTATCGCTAACTGCTAATTGCTAATTGCTAACTGCCCAGCGCTTCCTCGCTTCCGCGGCCGATAGCCATTGATGAAATCGTGGGCGCTCATTCGCTTCTTGCCTTCGACTTGCAGTTCGCGAACCTCGAGGGCTGTACCGTGCGCGAAGCCCAGCAGCAAGCGATCGTTTTCGATCGTGAAGCGAGCCGCCGGAGCTACGCGCGCTCCGGAAACAGGTACTGCCGAATGGATGTGCAGCATCTTGCCGCGGAAGCCGGTAAACGCTCCCGGCCATGGTTGAAATCCGCGCAAGCGGTTCCAGGCATCCACCGCGCTGCGCGAGAAATCGATGAGTCCGTCGTCCCGCTTGAGAATAGGAGCGAGCGTCGCCTTGGGCATTGTCCTGCGGGCGCGGCGTCATGCTTCCGTTCTTCAGGCCGGCAAGAGTGGCGATCATCAGCTCGGCGCCGCGTCTGCGCCAGTCGAGGTGCCAGGGTCAGCGCCGTATCTTCGGGCAGGATGCGTTCTTCGGACTGCAGCAGAATGTCGCCAGTGTCGAGGCCGGCGTCGATGCGCATCGTAGTCACGCCGGTGACACTTTCGCCGTTCGCAATCGCCCACTGAATCGGCGCGGCCCCTCGATACTTGGGCAGCAGCGACGCATGAAGATTAATGTTGCCGAGCCTTGGCAGATCGATCATCCACTGCGGGATGATGCGGCCGTAGCCGACCACGATGATCGCTTCCGGCGCAATGCTCTCCAACTGCGCGCGGAATTCGTGCGTTGTTCTTGATCTTCTCCGGTTGGACGATGGGGAGGTCGAGCGCGAGCGCGGTTTGTTTCACCGGCGACGCCGTCAGTTGCATGCCGCGTCCGCTGGGACGATCAGGTTGGGTTGCGACCAGCTTCACGCGGAAGCCGGCGCCCACCAGCTTCTCCAGCGTGGGTACCGCGAACAGCGGCGTTCCGCAGAAGACCAAGTCCATCATGAGTGTCAGCAATTAGCAGCTAGCAATTAGCATTTAGCCACTAGTTTTTAAGCCTTTCGAGAGTGGGACGAAGTTGCGCGCCGTGGGCATTGGCTGAATCCCACTCATTCGAAAACCGCGAACTGAGTGGGGCACTCCGTGCCTCCGTGTTGACTAATTGCTAGTTGCTAGTTGCTTTCTACCATTCGCCCTGCTTCACCAGTTTGCGGATCTTGCGCTTCATCATGTCGCGCTTCAGAGCGCTGATGTGGCTGATGTAGAGCTTACCGTTAAGATGGTCGGTTTCGTGCACCAGAGCGCGCGCCAGCAGATCTTCTCCGCTTACCTCGATGGTCTTGCCCTTCACGTCCTGCGCGCGCGCGGTAACCGAGCGCGGTCGGGTCACCTTCTCGCGGAACTCGGGCAGGCTCAGGCAGCCTTCGTTGGAGGTAAGACGCCCTTCGGTGTGGATGATCTCGGGATTGACCAGCACGATC
This sequence comes from uncultured Acidobacteriaceae bacterium, assembly GCA_963840905.1. GTDB lineage: Bacteria > Acidobacteriota > Terriglobia > Terriglobales > Acidobacteriaceae > Bog-257. The sequence continues at coordinate 208,986 of CAWJAO010000002.1, read as the reverse complement.
TTGGCGTCAGGATCTTCCTTGAAGGTGACATCGATCACGGCGACGCGCTTGCTGATGCCGATCTGCGGCGCCGCCAGACCGACGCCGTGCGCTGCGTACATGCTCTCAAACATGTCTTCGACAAGTTTCTTCAACTCGTCGTCGAAGACGGTGACCGGGGCTGCCGGCTTCTCCAGGACCGGGTCCCCAAATTTCACGATTTCGTAGATCATTTAGAAGTTTCGCAACTGTTGGCAGTAGCCTTCGAAATTTCGTTGCAATTCCAGCAGCGAATCGCCGCCGAACTTTTCCAGTGCGCAGCGGGCCAGCGTCAGCGCGACCATCGCTTCCCCCGCGACTCCGGCGGCCGGAACAACACACACATCCGACCGTTCATAGGCGGCCTTCACCGGTTCGCGGGTGGCGAAGTCCACCGAGCCCAAGGGACGCCGCAACGTCGAAATCGGCTTCAGGTAACCTCGCACGCGAATCTCTTCGCCGTTGGAAACCCCGCCCTCCAGGCCTCCGGCATGATTCGATCGCCGCGTGAAGCCGGTGAACGGGCCCATCTGCCTCGCGCTCGTATCCTATTTCATCATGCACGGTCGAACCCAGGGAAGCCGCGCCGCGAACCGCATCGCCGATCTCCACCGCCTTCACCGCCTGCAGCGACATCAGGGCGGCGGCGAGCTGCGCATCCAGACGCTCGTCCCAGTTGGCATAGGTGCCAAGCCCGGGCGGCACGTTGTGAGCCACCACTTCGAAGATCCCGCCGACAGAATCTCCGGTGCGCAGAGCGACGTCCACCTGCTCTTTCATGCGCGCTTCGGTTTCAGGGTCCGCGCAACTGAGCAGGATCTCCTCTTTCGCTGCCACAGCGCGGATTGCTTCCCAATCGACGGGGGCTTCCAGCCGGGCGCTGCCGACGGCGATCACGTGACTCAGTACCTCGATGCCAAGTTCCCGCAGCAGCAGCTTAGCGATGGCTCCGGCAGCGACTCGCGCCGCCGACTCGCGGGCGGAGGCGCGCTCCAGTACATAGCGCGCTTCGGAGAAGTTGTACTTCACGGCCCCGGCGAGATCGGCATGTCCGGGTCGCGGCGAAGCCACGCGCTTGTGCTTGGCGGGATCGCCCTCTTCCACCGGCAGCGCCTCCGTCCAGTTCTGCCAGTCCTTGTTCGCCAGCAGCATGGCAATCGGCGAGCCGATCGTCTTTCCGTGACGCACTCCGCTGAGGATGTGCGCCTGGTCGCGCTCGATGCGCATGCGTCCGCCGCGACCATATCCCTGCTGCCGCCGCCACAGTTCGCGGTTCACGAATTCGATGTCCACCGCGACGCCGGCGGGCATGCCCGAGAGCAGCGCCACCAGGGCTTCTCCATGCGACTCACCGGCGGTAGAAAAGCGCAACATGGGAATAGGAAGGGTGATTGTAGCTGATGAAGGCAGCAGTTAGCACTTGGCCGTTAGGGGTGCCTGAGGGGGTCTCGGAATTCTCGTAGGTTGGCCAGCACGGGTAGAGCGGCGCTTCAGCGCCGCGTTCGCTGCGGATAGATGCTCCTTGAGCCGAGGCGGTCATTTCTTAATGACCGCCTCGGCTCAAGGCTCCGGTATGGGCAGTCTTAGACGCCAGCCTGAAGGCTGGTCTACCCGATGTCTCTTGTTTCTAAACTTGTTCCACGTGCCCTGGGCAGTGCCTCGCTTCTCGCGGGGACTACGGTTCAATTACCAGCTCCTCCTCCACAAATGCCTTTTCTTCCACGCTGCTGCCGGTCAGAGACGAACGAACGAGTCAGCCGCTCTTTGCCACTCTCGATGCTGGTGATGACGTAGGAGCAGCCCAACCAGTACGCCTCCTCGAGATCGGTTGGCGACCAGTTCGCGGGATGATCGGGATGAGAATGGTAGAAGCCGACGATCTCGAGTCCGCGCGGGCGCGCGTCACGCTGGATACGCGCCACCTCGACAGGATCAATTTCGTAGCGATCCTTTGGAGAGTCGGTCCGCGTGTTGCGGCAGCGCACGGCTCGCGCTCCACGATGCGCGTGTCGCCCTCGACTCTTCCCAGCAGCACACCACAGCACTCATGCGGGTAAGTTTCCTCACCGTGGCGACGAATTTCGTCATAATCAGGCTGGCGGAGTTTCAGCATGCTCTGCCGCTTTTCTATCATGTCCGATGCTGGTTCCAGCCTGGTGATTTGCGATTCCTGGCATACACGTAAGTTGCCGTTTGGCCGTACAGTGTGCGACAGTGTGAGTCTCCGGGTACCGGCCCGGTGGAATTTCGTTTGCCGCCTGGGCAACGCAAGCACAGTAATCCGGTATCGCATTCGATGCGAGGGCAGCACTCTGTCTGACAGGAGTAATTCTCGAAGGGTAATTTGCTGAAGAAGATGACGAAAAAGATCAAGATGAAATCGTACGAAGACGCGGTGGCGTGGTTTCGCGGCCACGGATTCGACCTGCTGGAAGCCCCGGGTACGAGTAACCGCGTGTTTCTGAAGAAGTACAACTGCTCGGCCGCAATCGAGCGCACCGAAGATGGTGGCGTCAAAGTGTTCGCCTATCCCGGATACCTTATCAATGGAGAGATCTCAAAACTCGTCGATCATGGATATCAGAAGGTCTGGAAGACCACCAAAGCCGAGTTTCCTGCCACCGCCGACCATCTCAAAGCGTTGCACCAGTTCACCGAGGAACTGAAGGAAGCGATTGGCGCGATCAGTCTCTACAACGAAGGTCTGGGCACGGTGAGTGAGTCGTACATGTATGACCGCGTGCGCGGACGCGATCTGCCGGAAGCGGAACGCCCCAAACGTCCGTGGCAGCGAGCTGCCAGTAAACGGCCCGCATAGCTCTGGTCCCGCCATGCAGCGATGTCTGCCGCGCTGTTAAGGTTGTAAGTTTCCCCGCGAATAAATCCGCTTCGCTCGTGCAAACCCACTGCCGGAATCCCCTTCTAAACACAAGGATGGCGTAATCCGCATACGTCCAGCGGGCTTCCAGGAGGGACACGTAGAGTTATGAAGAGACTAGGGATTTTGTTGACGTTGTTGATGTTCAGTACATTTGCCCTATGGGCACAGAACCATACTGCCACGACCGACACCACCACCCAGGACCAGGCTCACAAAGATGCCGCGCAGCAAGATCGAAATGCTGCCAACCAGGAAAAGGCCGACGCGAAAAGCGAGGGTACCAAGACTGGAGAAGACCGGGACAAGGTCATGGCCCGGCTGGACGATTCTTCCAAGATCCTGAACGAATTGCTGGGCGCCCCGACAAAGGAATCCCTGACAAGGTGTTCGAGAGCGCGAAGTGTGTTGCCGTGGTTCCTTCCATGGTGAAAGGCGGATTCGTTTTCGGCGCCGAGCATGGCCGGGGCGTGGCGACTTGCCGCACTGCCAGCGGCGGTTGGAGCGCGCCTGCTTTGTTCGTCATAACGGGCGGCAGTTGGGGCGCGCAGATTGGCGTCCAGGCAGCGGACGTCGTTATGTTGATCATGAACGACCAGGGAATGAACGAGCTGCTTGAGCTCGAAGTTCAAGCTGGGCGGTACCGGCAGCGTGGCAGCCGGTCCGGTGGGTCGCGAAGCCAGTGCTTCTACCGATTGGAAGATGGGAGCGGAAGTACTGACCTACTCGCGCACGCGGGGTCTTGTTTGCCGGACTGACGCTGAACGGCGTCGGTAATCAAGCAGGACGACGACTCGACGGTTGCGTTGTATGGACGTCATGGTCGGCTTCCGTCCAGACTCTGCTGGGACAGGTAAAGACCGCCCGCAGCAGCTGAGCACTTCCTCGCCACCGTCCGCCGCAGCAAGGCGGAGGCGACAGCCGAAGCACACTAGAACCCAATGGGATGGCATAAGCAGGCGGTGGGCTTCGGCCCGCCGCTTTTTCTATGCCGTCATTCTTTGATTCGCTGCGACGATTATTCATTTGGATCTCGCACGCTTTGAAGGAGCTCGGCTTTCAGCGGATACTGAGCATAACTCGGAAAATGTACTTTTTGGTGGGAGCCCCCGCATTTATGCGGGGGACGGCGCTTCAGCGCCCGCGGGAAGAAGTTGGGCTTTGATCTCGCGCTTTAGCGCCGGGAATCGGAAAACCCGGGGCTAAAGCCGGTTTGAACTCAGCCGCTTTTCCGCTGGACTAGAGTCCAGCTTCCCCCTGCTGAAGCAGGGGGCTCCCAACAAAAGCTTTCACAAGAGTCTTTCTGCAAACTGTCAAAGCGATGCGCCTTCAAACCGCCGAAAGACACGAATAATCCAGTCGATGTCCGCACTTCCCCATCTTCCGAAAAGAGCCAACTCCGAGCTTGATCTACACTGCTACTGCGGAGGCGTGGATGATGATGAAGCTCGGTCTGACTTGGGCAGTGATCCTGCTGTTATCGGCAAGCGTTCTCGGCCAGGCTCGGGTTAGCACCCCGGCATCGAGCTCGGGCGCGGACGCGGCAATTCGCGCCGTAATGCAGTCTCAGGTGGATGCCTGGAACCATCACGACCTCGACCGCTTCATGAGTGGATACTGGCATTCGCCGGATCTCACATTCTTCTCTGGAACCAGCGAGACAAAGGGATGGGAGCCGACGCTGGAACGCTACCGCCGCAGCTACCAATCGCAGGGGCATGCCATGGGGACGTTGTCGTTCAGCGACTTGCAGGTGCAGTCGCTAGGCTCCGAATCCGCGTTCGTTCGGGGAAAGTTTCAGCTGGTGATGCCGGACGGCAAGCAGCCACATGGCGTCTTCACGCTGGTCTTCCGCAAGTTTCCCGAGGGCTGGCGGATCATCCACGATCACACCTGCGCGGAGTAGAGACCTCGCCGATTGAAGGCTGACTCGGGTCGACAAAATATGACGGCGCGCCTAAAGAGGGTGCAGAAAAAAGTCAGAGGATGACTCTTGGAAAGTACCTCTTAGTGGGAGCCCTCGCATTCATGCGAGGGAAGGAGCGCTTCAGCGCTCCGGGAAAGGTGGGCTCTGGTCACGCGCTTTAGCGCCGGGGGTTGGAAAACCCAGGGCTAAAGAGTCTGTGTGAGAATCGTGCCGTCCCTGAAGGGACTCGATCTCTTTCCCGCCGCCACCCAGGACTCCGCTTCGCTCCATCCTGGGCTAACTTCACTTCCGCTCCTACGGAGCTCGATTTTCGCGCGTTCTACTCCATAGGCGAAAACGAAACTGAGTATTCACACCTACTCTAGAAGTCCAGCTCCCCTGCTGAAGCATCGGGCTCCTACCAAAATCCTTCTCCACAGCGCTGAAGCAGCGGCTCCCGCTCAAAGCCTGGACGGTGTCCTCCGGTCATCCGGCTACATCGAAAGAGGTATGGGCGGGCCTTACTGCGGGTGTAGAATGCAGTCGTCTCCCAACGGTGCAATCTGTGCCGATGGCGAGGCCTGATACAGGTGGTATCCCCGGATTGGGGAACTGCACTGGAGGACATCGTGAGCATCACCACCGGCGACTTCCGCTCGAAGATCACCTCTTCCACTCTTCTCGACAAGAAACAGCGCAGAGAACTCATCACTTGTCTGACCGCCTACGACTATCCCAGCGCGCGGCTGGTGGACGAGGCCGGCATTGACATGGTGCTGGTCGGCGATTCCCTCGGCATGGTGATGCTGGGCTATGAAAATACCCTGCCCGTCACCATGCAGGAGATGCTGCACCACACGCGCGCGGTACAGGCGCGGCGTCAAGCGGGCATTTCTGGTCGCCGACATGCCGTTCGCTTCCTACCATGTCACGTCGCGCGACGCCCTGCGCAACGCTGCCCGCTTTATCAAGGAGGGCGGGGCCGAGGCGGTGAAAATTGAGGGCGGCGAGAAGCGCTCCCGCCTGGTCGAGCGCATGGTCGATGCCGAGATTCCGGTGGTCGGCCACATCGGGCTTACGCCGCAATCGCTGCACGCGATGGGCGGATACAAGGTCCAGGGCAAGACCCTGAAAGCCGTCGAGCAACTGATGCACGATGCGATCGCCCTGGAACGCGCTGGCGCCTGCTGCGTCGTTCTCGAAGGCATCCCGCGCGAAGTTGCGAGCATGATCACCCGCGAACTGGAGGTCCCGACCATCGGCATCGGCGCCGGCCCCGAGTGCGATGGGCAGGTGCTGGTCTTCCACGATCTGCTGGGACTGACGTTTGCGCCGCCGGCCAAGTTCGTCCGTCGCTATGCGGACGTGGCGATCAGTGATCAGCAACGCCGTGATTGCCTTTAAGGACGACGTGAAGGCCGGAAGCTATCCTTCCGACGCCGAGTCGTATCACCTGCCCAAGGAGACGCTCTCGGCGTTGCAGGGAATTGCGGAACGCAAGCGAACTGTGCAACTGTAGGAGTATGCGGCTGTCGCTACGCCTTGCCATTGTGTTCGTCCTGGCGCTGAGCTCGGTTTCCTTTGCGGCCGGCCAGAAGCCTGCACGCTCCCAGCGCCGGCTCCATAAGCCTGCTCCCAAGAAGCATTACTGCCAGCGCGACGGTGGGTTCTGCTTCAAGTATCCGAGTTCGTGGACCATGCTGGGCGAAGTTTTCGATGGTAATGGCGTGGTGATTGCGCCGCCCCAGAAGCTGGACAAGCTGCTTGTGGGACGAGATCACGGTGGCGCTCATTCTGCCACCGGCCGAAGGTGACGAAGAGCCGCCAAGCTTGGACGGCGTAATCGAGCAGGCGTCCAAGAGCATGCGCGAGGGCGGCCAGAGTTTCGAGACCTTGCAGCGCCAGCAGCGCACCGTGGACCACAAGCCGGCCCAGATGCTGAAGGTCCGCTATCACGAGAAAGCGACCGATCGTGACTGGGTCGAGGAGATGGTCTTTATTCGAGGGCCCCGATCGCGAGATCTATTCCGTCGCGCTGAAATGTTCGCCGGAAAATCTGGCGCGCTTGGAACCGGTATTTGCAGGGGTGCTGGAGAGCTGGGTGCTGCCCGAGCCTGAACCTCCGGCGGGAGCGGGGGAGGATGATGCGCCCAAGCAGGCGACGCCGCCGGCGAAAGCGGCGCCGGTCAGTCACTGACGCAGCTTCGCACTTGGTGTATGGGTGGAGCGCAGCTTCAGTGGTGCAGTTGAGATTCTTGAAATGAGCCGGCTTTAGCCGCTGAGGTGGCGGAAACATTACCTCAGGCGCTAAAGCGCGATCCAGCAACTGAGGGCAGTTATGCACGCCTGAAAGTCGTGCCCCACCCTGCCGCCGATACTCCAGATGCGAAGCCGCACCGACGACAGCAATCCATGAAACGCATAGCGACCATCGCCGAGATGAAGGCAGCTTGCCGCCAAGTGACGCGTAACGGCAAGACTCCTGGGATTCGTGCCTACCATGGGCGCTCTGCATGAAGGCCATCTTTCGCTGGTGCGCGCGTCCAAGGCGCGCTGCGACGTGACTGCCGTTTCCATCTTCGTGAACCCGCTGCAATTCGGCCCGACGGAAGATCTGGAGAAGTATCCGCGTCACCTTGGAACGCGACGCTGCGCTGCTGGAGCAACTTGGCGTCGACCTACTCTTCACGCCTGGAGCGGAGGAAATGTATCCCGCCGGGTGCGCAGACCTACGTGCTGGTCGAGGACCTGAGTAACAAGCTCGACGGCGCATCCCGTCCCGGACATTTCCGCGGCGTGGCGACGGTGGTGACGAAGCTGTTCGAAATCGTCCGCCCCGATTTCGCCTTCTTCGGCCAGAAAGATGCCGCGCAGGTCGCCGTGCTTCGCAAGCTGGTGAACGATCTTGACATGGACGTGGAGATCGTCGTCTGTCCCATCGTGCGTGAGCCGAGATGGCCTGGCGATGAGTTCCCGCAACGTCTACCTTACGCCGGAGCAGCGGCAGCAGGCGCTGGTGTTGCACCGGTCGTTGCTGCGGGTGCAGGCGGCAGTGGAGCAGGGCGAGCGCGACTCCGCCAAGCTGATCGAGATCGGCAAGCAGGTGATAGCGGAGGAAGCCGGAGCACGGCTGGACTACTTCGCAGTCGTCGATCCGCACACGCTTGACCCGGTCGCAGACGTGTCGGGCGGCGCGCTGGTGGCGGTCGCGGCGTACGTGGGGACGACCCGGCTGATCGACAACGTCGTGATCACCGCGTCATCACGGTAAACGGGCGCCGAGCGTCGTTGATTCGGATTGGGCTCGAGATGGCCGTTATCGCAACTTGACGCGAAACGTCAGGCGGAGTTAGGGTTCTAGGCCGAAGATGGCGTTACATTGGAGGCGAAGTTTAGCTAACAGAAGAGGAGGAGACGTGTGAAGCAAGCGGTGTGGCTCGTGTTTTCTGTGCTTCTGGCGACGGTTGCGGGCGGGCAGCAGAATCGCATTCTCCTGACTCACCAGCAGGATATTCTGGATGCGCGAACTATCGCCGTGGTCGCCTACTCTTCGCAGTCGGCAGGGACGGACGCACAGGAGAATCAACGGGCGCGTCTTGCAGTGCAAGAGGCCCTGCTCAGATGGGGAAGATATCAGGTCGCGGAGGCCACTGTCGCCGACCTGATCGTTCTTGTTCGCAAAGGCCACGCTCAGGCGAACACGATAGGGGGCACAACAGGTACGCCACCAGTGGTCCTCGGTCCTCTCGATTCAGGTGTAGGTATCTCAATTCATCACGGGCAGGAGCCACCGCTCAGTCGGACCGACCCATCGCAGGCAAGTGGGCGGCCACAGGTCGGCTCGGAAGCGGGTTCCCCGGACGACCTCTTGGAGGTCTATCTTGGGCGCTCGCCGTTACCTGGCGACGCCAGCCGCAACACGACGCAATATCCGCTTGACGAGCCGCCCGTGTGGTCCTATACAGCGAAGGACGCTCTCAGATCGCCCAAAGTCGAAGCTGTTGCTGAGTTTAGAAAGGCAGTCGAGGCAGCAGAGAAGAAAAAGCCTTAGACTTCTCCCAATCGCCGAGTAAACCTACTCGAGGCTGTTGACGATACGATGCCCGGTGCCCCACTCATTCCTGGCGTTAGGATGAGTGCGAGCGAATTGTCGTAACGGCCAGTCTCAGCGAGGTCGCCTCCAATTGATCCATGGTCTCCCACACATCCGAAACCCGCGAATGTGTGAGGCACCCAGCGGGCGAAGGGATGGGACACCCCACTCGACGGTTGGAGCCAGCGATAGTTGAAGGGGCACGGCTTCAGCCGTGCCGTTACATGCAGGGAAAGTGGGCTTCAGCCCGTGAGGGAACTCGAACTTCGTCAAGACACCGAAGTCCCTCAGTGGCTAAAGCCGCCACGAACGACAGTCGATTACGGCATGGCTAAAGCCATGCCCCTTCAAAGCGCGGAGGTCGTCGTGAGTGCGCCCGGTGAAGGCGGTGCACACTCTTACCTTCGAGCAAATGCCGGGCTCGAAACCGATCTACTCTGGAACCGTCTTCCTTTTCCATCCCGACAGCCACGCCCCGCCCAGCAACAGCACCACCGGAAAGCACTCCAAGCGTGTAGCGAGGCTCGGGGTTTTCCAGCGTGCCCAGGAAGGCCGAGCGCAAGAGCACGAACAACATCATGAGCGCGAGGTACTGCGGCCGGGGCCCGCGCACCAGTCCCATCACCGCCGCGAACAGGAACAGCAGGCTGAGGGCGCCCCAGAGGGTGGCCAGGACACAGCCTTCCGTGTCGTCGGCATACTCCCACCAGCGCGTGTTGAGCGGCAACATTTCCGTGCGGGGGCGCAGCCACATATCGGCGATGCGCAACACCGGTAGCCACACGTAATACCGGAACGGCGCGCGTTTGATGCGCTCGTTCGCCAACTCTGCGAAGCGGGTGTTGAGGTCGGGATCGACGACGTGTGTCTTGGCGTAATCGCTGAAGATCGCTTGCGTCTTCTCACGTTCCCGCGGCGCTGTCGAACGCGCGCGAGGGCAGCACGCTGAAGTCGAACTCGTCGCCGGGAATCTGCCAGTAAACTTCCTCGGTCGAGACGTAATCAACCATCCAGGTGCGCACCCACTTGTCGAAGCCGGACGGAACGAACTCGTCAGGATCGCTGGCGTAGCGAGGGGCCAGCGGTTCGAAGCGATGGAAGTCGCGCCAATTGCGAATCGTCCACGGCACCAGGGGAGCGAGTGATACCGCCAGAATCAGTGCTCCCGCCCAGAACAGGCGCGTTCGCTCGCGCGGCCGCTTCCACATCCGCCACAGCAGGAACAGACCCAGCGCCACCAGCAGAATGCCGCCGTCGGGGCGAAGCAGGATTCCGGCTGAAACCGCGACGGCGCAGCCCATCCAGGCCGACCAGCGGGTAAGCCCCTCGTCCGAGGCTTGGAACGCGGCGACGGCGCAATCGAGTGCCAGCGGCGGTGAAGAAGATGCTGAGCGTCTCAGCCAGAGGGCGCGACGGTGTAGTCGGCGGTAAAGGGGCACAGCGCGGCGAGAAGAAACGCGAACTTGGCGGCGCGGGCTGACACCGTTCTGCGCGCCAGGTCGGCGATGACGAAGCAGCCGGCCACGTCAATGACGATCTGGACCAGCAGGACGGCGTTGTAGTGCTCGCTTCCGAAAAGCGCGAAGCAGGCGGCAATGAAATGCGGGGTAGCCGGGCAGGCGGATCCAGGTAGGCCGCGGGCCCTCGGCATGGCTTAGGCCGTAGATGCCGTGCTGAAGCCAGTTTCTGGCGATGTCGCCGTAAATCAGAGAATCGCCGGTAACGTGCGGGAATCTAAAGTAGAAGAAAAGCCGCAGGGCAAACGCCGCCAATGTGACCAACAGAAAATACTTCCAATAGTCCTGGAGCATGTCCCGGAACGCTGGTCGCTCCGTCTTCCCCAGCAAGTTACGTTCCTGTCCCAGCACGTGGCGAATATAGCAGCTTGGAGATGGCAATTAGCAGTTCAGCAATTGGCATGTTGGCGGACGGGCGCGCGATAGTCTCTCGGTCTGAATTCGGATCTCGTGAATATTCGGAAGAGTGTGGACCTGGTCAGAGCGCTCGCCCTGATGCCGCCGCCGAGGGCGTCCGCGTCAACGGCAAAGTCGCTCTTCGATGGCGGAGCCCCGATAGGCGCTGGCAGGAAGCGAGTCTGTGCCGTGCCTGAAGCGCATCTCGAATGTCGTTTCGCCCGCCGTTCGGACGTCGCGGCCTGTAAGGCCCGCTCTACCTGGAATCGTCTTCTCCACGGTTGAAACTGAGACGACTAAGCCGAGGCCGCCCGACTGGAAGTGCCACCGCAAGTGCTACGATAAATTGGCTCTGAATGCCTCAAGTCGAAACAGATTTTCTTTGATCCGGACCGCAAGCGCTGGCGACGTTTACGGCTTGGTGCTCGATACCAGCGTGATCGTCATTACGCTTGCTGGTGGTGTTTTTTGTCGCGACCATCATTCGGGGATCGTCCGTTCCCGGAGTGCCCCTGCCCGAGGTGAAGAAGCCGTATCACGCCCTGAAGGAGAGCCAGAAGCGCAAGCCGCCGCGCCGGCTGAACACACACCGCAAAACCAAGCAGCCCGCGTCGCAGGTGGTGCTGAACTCCGACGAAGGCATTCGTGGCGCCTTCTACGTCCAGTGGGACGCCGCCAGCTTCGCTTCGCTGAAGGAATACTACCCGCAGATCGATCTGCTCTTTCCCGAGTGGATGCATGTGCTGACCGCCGACGGCCGGCTGCAGGCGGTCACCGAGACTGAACACCCTCTTCGACGTGATCGACGATAAGGGCAAACCGCGTCCGGTGGACGAAAGGGTCATGCCTTTCCTCAAGGGCGAAAAGGCGCAGATGGAAGTCCTGCCGCTGGTCAACAACTTCGATCCCATCCGCAACGAGTGGCAGCCCGACGTTACCGCGAAATTCCTGGCCGATCCTGCGGCACGTCAGCGCTTTCGCAGCGAACTCATGACGTTTCTTGGCCACGGACCAGTACAAGGGCATCACGCTGGACATCGAGGCCTTTCCCGAGAACTCACGCGACGACTACCGCACGCTGGTGCAGGAACTCTACGATGATCTTCACGCCAAGGGCCTGAAGCTGTATATCGCCGTGCCGGTCAACGACAAGACATTTGACTATTCCGCCATCGCGCAAATCTCGGATGGCTTGATCCTGATGAACTATGACCAGCACTATCCCGGGGGCGATCCCGGTCCGGTCGCGGGGCAGGACTGGTTCCTGAAGAACCTGCAGGATGCGCTGAAGGTCATCCCCAAGGAAAAAATCATTTGCGCGGTCGCCAACTACGGCTACGACTGGGCGATGAAAAAGGGCCAGAAGAAAGGCACGCCGCCGGAAGACGTGCACAACGTCTCGGCGCAGGAGGCATGGCTCGAGGCCGAGGACGCCGAGACGGACGTGAACTTCGACGACGACGCCATGAATCCGCACTTTGCCTATCTGGACGACAACAATGTTCGTCACGACGTGTGGTTTCTCGACGGCGTGACCGCGCTCAACCAGATGCGGGCCGCCAAGTCGCTGGGCATCGATACCTTCGCCCTGTGGCGGCTGGGATCGGAAGACCGCTCGCTGTGGGCGGTGTGGGACAAGCCGTTCGAGGCCAATGCGCCGAGCAAGCTGGACACCGTGCCTCCTGGGCAGGATGTCGACATCGAAGGGCAAGGCGAAATCCTCCGCATCGCCTCGCGTCCGGCCTCCGGCGAACGCACGATCACGGTCGATCCCAGTACCAACCTGGTCACCGACGAGATCTTCAAGAAATGCCTTCGCCCTACGTCGTCGACATGTACGGCGGCACGTCAGCAGAAGAAAGTTGCCATCACCTTCGACGACGGCCCCGACCCGACGTGGACTCCGAAGATTCTCGACGTGCTGAAAGAAAAGAACGTCAAGGCCACGTTCTTCCTGATCGGCGCGCGAGGTTGAAAAGTATCCCGGCGTGGCCAAGCGCATTTCAACGAAGGCCACGAGATCGGGAACCACACCTTCACCCATCCCGACATCAGCAACATCTCCAAGCGCTATTTCGAAGTCGAACTGAACCTCACCGAGCGGCTGTTCGAGAGCAAGTTCGGAGTGAAGCCGGTGCTGATGCGTCCGCCCTATTCGATTGACGAAGAGCCCGACACCGCCGACCAGGTACGTCCCCTGGAGGACTGTCGCAGGACCTGGGCTACATCACGGTTGGCGACAAGATCGATCCCAACGACTGGCGCGACAATCCGCGGCGTACCGCGGAGGAGATCGCCGACGATGTGATGGCGAACTTGCCGCCCTGCGCGCCCGACAATCTTGCGCTGCGGCAACATCATCCTGCTGCACGATGGCGGCGGCAATCGCAGCCAAACCGTCGAAGCCCTGGGCATGATGCTGGACGGCTCTGCACGAGCGCGGCTATCAGATGGTGCCCGTCTCCGAATTGATGGGCAAGACTCGCGCCGAAGTCATGCCGCCCATTTCCACCAACGAACGCTGGGCCGCCTGGATCGACAGCCTGAGCTTCGTCACTGTTCGGCCTGGTTCAATCGCTCATTATTTTTGTTTTCTTCGTAGGTGACGTGCTCATGAGCGGGCGCCTGGTGCTGGTCGGAGCCCTCGCCATCTTACGATCGCTTCCATCGGCGCAAGACCAACTTCGATCCCAGCTACCGCCCGGCGGTCGCCGTGCTGATCCCAGCCTACAACGAAGAGAAGGTCATCGAGCGCACGGTGCGCTCGGTACTCGAGTCCGACTACAAGAACCTGCGCGTCATCGTGATCGACGATGGCTCGAAGGATGCGACGCTGGAGATCACGCGCGCCGCCTTCAAGAAGGAGATCGCCGACGGCCGCGTCACGGTGCTGACGAAGCCGAATTCGGGCAAAGCCGACGCCCTGAACTTCGGCCTCGAGCACGTTACGGAAGAGTTGTTCGTCGGCATCGACGCCGACACTCTGATCGCGCCCGACGCCATCTCGAAACTGGTGCCCCACTTCAGCAATCCCAAGGTCGCCGCCATGGCGGGCAATGCCAAGGTCGGCAACCGGGTGAATCTGTGGACCCGCTGGCAGGCGCTGGAGTACATCACCAGCCAGAACTTCGAACGCCGCGCGCTGAACACGCTCAACGCCGTGAGCGTCGTGCCCGGCGCCATCGGTGCATGGCGCACCGCTGCCGGTTCGCGCTGCCGGTGGCTATCACCACGACACCGTCGCCGAAGATGCCGACCTGACCATGGCCCTTCTGCAGGCAGGCTATTGGGTCAACTACGAGGACCGCGCCCTGGCCTACACTGAGGCGCCCACCAAGGCGAATGGACTGATGCGGCAACGCTTCCGCTGGTCCTTCGGCATCATGCAGGCGGTGTGGAAGCACCGCGCCGCGGTCCGAAGCAGAAGGGGGCGCTGGGCTGGGTTGCCATACCCAACATGGTGATCTTCCAGATCCTGCTGCCGCTGGTGTCGCCGTTCATCGACATCATGTTCGTCGTGGGTGCGGTGACCTACTTCGTCGACAAGTATCGCCATCCCGAGTCGGCGAATCCGGCCGACTTCCACAAGCTGGTGGTGTACTTCGCGCTGTTCATGGTGATTGACTTCATCGCCTCGACCATCGCCTTTACGCTGGAGCGGCAACAGCCCGGCGGCAAACGCGACTTCCTGCTTGCTGGGCCACGTCTGGCTGCAACGGTTCGCCTACCGCCAGTTGTTTTCACTGGTGCTCATCAAGACGCTCAAGCGGGCCATGGAAGGCGGCGGCTTCGCCTGGGACAAACTGGAGCGCACCGCCAGCGTGACGGCAGCCCATTGCGTGGCCGCGAAAGTCGCGGCACCAGTGACGGAGGACCAATTTGAGTCCTCCTCCGAAGCCCGCTCTGGATATGAGCGTCAACGTCGCCGGCATTGAACTGAAAAACCCCATCATGGCCGCCAGCGGAAGCTTCGGCTACGGCGTGGAATTTGAAGACGTGGTCACGCTTCATCGGCTGGGCGGCTTCGTCGTGAAGGGACTCTCCCGCGAACCGATGGCGGGCAATCCTCCGCCACGGCTGTTTGAGACTGCCGCCGGCATGCTCAACGCCATCGGACTGCAGAACATCGGAGTGCGAGCTTTTCTGGAAGAGAAGCTGCCGCTGCTGAACAACATCAAGAACATCGTTTTCTTCTGCAACGTCTTTGGACATTCGCAGGACGAGTACGAAGATGTGGTGCGCATTCTCAACGATGGCGAAGGCATCGCCGGTTATGAGCTGAACGTTTCCTGCCCTAACACGAAGTGCGGCGGAATCAGCTTTGGCAGCGATCCCAAGATGTTGTTCGACGTGGTGAGCGCGGTGAAAAAAATTGCCACCCGACCGCTCATCGTGAAGCTCTCGCCCAATGTGACCAGCATTCCCGAGGTGGCGCGGGCCGCTGCGGAAGCGGGAGCAGACGCCATCTCGCTGGTCAATACTTTTGTGGCCATGGCGATTGATGCTGAAACCCGCAAGCCGCGCATCTCCAACGTCACCGCCGGACTGTCCGGACCCGCCATCAAGCCGATTGCCCTGCGCATGGTTTGGGAAGCGGCGAACGCGGTGAAGATTCCGGTCATCGGAATCGGAGGCATCAGCACCGCCGAAGACGTGATTGAGTTCATGCTGGCCGGGGCAAGTGCCATCGAGGTCGGCACGGTAAATTTCTGGGACCCGTGCGCCTGTGAAACCCTGGTCGATTCCCTGGAGAAGTGGTGCCTGGAGCACCGCATTGACAAGATCAGCGATCTGACCGGCGGGCTGCAATTGGAGTAAGCGTTCGTGTCGGTTCAGGATGTGGCGCTCGCCTCGTTCCTGGAGCTTTTTCACACTGGTGATCAGGTCGGGATCAATCGCCAGAATCGACTTGGTGTGGGTGATGTTGAAGAGGCGCTTCACCTGATCGTTGGCGCCGGCCACCCGGAAGTGTCCTCCGCGTTGTCCAATCTCACCGAAGATATGCATGATGATCCCGAGGCCGGCGCTGTCCACGAACTCCACGTGGGTGAGGTCAAGCACAAGCTTGCGCGCGCCTTGCTCAATCAGTGAATTGAACAGCGCCTCGGTTTCGCTGAGGCGTGTGCCCAAGCGTGAAGCGGCCGGCGCACGAGACCCCGGTGATATCCGGTTCGAATCGGAAGACTTCTGTTTCCAGCATCATAGCGGTGGGTTCCTCTGGCTGAGTTGGGTTCCAAAGTACCACGATGTCCAGCCAAGGACTAGGGCGAAAATAGCAGTAGCACTCTTTCAGCGACCCGCCCCTAACAATTGCGGTCGCCGCCAATGTAAAAGGGTGGCGAAACCGGCCTCCGCCTCTTGTCGTGCGGCCAGATAAAGCACTATGCTTTGTGAATCCCGCCACGCGGCAGTTCAATCGCGTTTGCGCCTAGGAGTAACCGACCATGTCACGCCTTGCTTTCTACCCATCGTCCAAAATTCTTTCTGTCTCTTGGTGCAGCAGTTCTTCTGACCTGCTCTGGAGTGGCGCAGAACTACACCGCTCCCAGCAGTCCTCAGCTTGGTTCGGGGAACACCGTAACTGCGAATGCGCCCGTCCCGCGGCCCAGCACCACGCCCTGCACGGTGCAGTTGTTCACCAATCTCGACTTCGCGGACTTCAACCCCAAGTTCTTCAGCTACACGCCTCCGGCGGACTGTCCCGGTCCCTGGGCGGCAGTTGTGCTGGAAGGAGATTGGTCCGTCGATGCGGGACGGCAATTCGATCGCACGGCCGAGATTTGGATCGGCGGCACTAACGTTTACTTCGGTACCACGGCGGAGCCATCGCATAGACGTGATGCGTTCCTGGCACACCGAAAGCAATCTGACCGACTACACCCCGCTCTTCGCCGGTCCGCAAGGCGGCCGCGTTGATTGCGGAAACCTGGTGAACATGACCTACACCAGCCATATTCATGGCAGCGCCACGCTGCAGTTCTATCCCCTGGCACAGGGACAGAATCCGCCGCAGACCGCCAGCGTGGTATTGCCGATGGCGGCTGACTCGACCGGCGGCACGGTGACGCTGAACACGCCCAGCGACCAGCTGGCGGGAACCTTTACCATGCCGACCAATGTGGAGCGCGCGTATCTGGACGTCTTCGCGCAAAGCCAGAGCGGCGACGAGTTCTGGTACACCTGCGCGCCTGACGATGTCGCCGGTGAATTGGAGAACTGCGGGTCCTCCGCGTTTCGCGAGGCGGAGGTCAGCTATCGACGGTCAGGCCGCGGGAGTCGCGCCCATCTATCCGTGGATTTACACCGGAGGAATCGATCCCTATCTGTGGCGTCCGATTCCCGGCGTACACACCCTGAACTTCGAACCGTATCGCGTGGATCTCACGCCGTTTGCCGCGCGTGCTGAGCGATGGCCAGCAGCACACCGTCGCGGTGAACGTGTACAACGCCAACGGATATTTTTCCGCCACAGCGACGCTGCTGCTCTATCAGGATTTCGGCTTCGAGCCAGGTGACCGGAGCTGTAACCGAGAACACCATCGGCCAGCCCAGTCCCACCGAAGTCGAACACATTTCCACCAATGGCACGATTTCCTACGGTACGTTGTCGGTCGGCATCGTCGCGCGGCTTCACGCTCGAGGGTTTCGTGAATACTTCCCATGGCACGGTCGATACCAAAGTCGTCCAGAGCATCGACTTCTCGAATGCGCAGAAGTACTACGTAGTTTGGACGGCAGCCTGTACGACCAGTACGTTGGACAGACGACCACCATCTCCTCGGCTACCACCACCCAGGACAGCGGCAACGTTGTCGTCAACAGCAAGCAGTATTCCTGGCCGCTCACGCTGAGCTATGCGTTTACAGGCTTTGCCGACGGTTCGTTCCAGCAGTATGCGCAGATTCAGCAGGCCTTCCACAAGAGTGAACTGGTGAAGCTCAACGGCACGGCCATTTACTCCAGCACGTTTTCCGACGCGGTGGCGCCGAAGGATACCCTGATAGTGGATGCATCGGGTAATTCCACCACAAAAGGACAGGCGAATTCGGAGACGTATCAGTACTCCAATTCCAATGGCGCATGCTGGAATGAAACCGTGACTGCCGCCGGTGGACTTCTGACGTCAGTGCAGGGAGGGAGCTGCCAGCACAAGCGGAAGTAAGCCGTCTCTGCGACCAGGTAGTCTGCGGCTTGCCTGTGTTTCAGGCAAGCCGGTTTTTTGTTGCCTCGCGCTGAAAGGGGCCGATATCGAAAACCGTAGGCGTGCGGTTCCTGCCAGTCTGCTTTTCCCCCACTCGTACCCAACACAAATGAGGGCGACTCTGCTCAAAACCGCTGCGCTACATACCCCCGGTCGGCGTCTCCTGATGGAACGGTGACACCCACTTGCCACCCTTCTTCTGCCAAACCGAGCTTGCGACAACCTTGTCAGGCTGCTTCTTGCCTCCGCAGGTCGCGTCCTGGGCCGCGTTATAGGTCATGATGACCGTGTCTTTGTCGATCCACAGATAGGAGAAGTCGGACAGCGAGAAGCTGTTGACCTTGCATCCCGGCTCCATCATATCTTTCAGGATCTGCTGCTTCCCTTTGTCCACCGTCCCCCCCGCGATGTTGATGGAGTCGTCCGGGATCATCGACTCGATCGCCTTCTGGTCGTGGTCCTTCCAGGCTTGCCAGCCAATTTGTTCCTTGCCCTGCAGGGCCTTCTCCAGGCTTTCTTTTGTTTCAGAGAAGAGTTGGACCGCAGACAACAAAAGTGTAAAACCAAGTACCGTCATTACAGTTCGGCGCATTTCATCCTCCAGTGTTCTTGCGGGAAGAAATATAACAGGCCGAAAAGCCAAGTTTGGGCTGAATCTTCTATCGAAACGCAGGTGGGATTGTTGCAACCTGATTTCGACGGCAATCGAGGGTCAAGACCCGAGCTTTTCGTTATTTCAGCCTAGACCAAAGTGCCATATATTCCCCGGCTGAACGCCCGAGCCTTGAGAGGTCCTGATTTCGCGACCATGGCCGTCTCCTAAAATGCCATTTAAACGCGCTAGAAGGCCACCAGGCGAGACTTTGACGTCCGGGTGACGCTAGATCACCTCCGGACGATTTGACGTCGCTATAATCGCTCCCAGCCCCGACCGCCCCGCGTCATTGCATGTCCAATGCTTTCCCAATTCGGGCTTCTATGTAGCACATAAGTGTTGGGCTACTGCGGAATCGAAAATAACTTCCACTCGCCCTTCACGAAGTTGAAGATGAAATCGATCAGCTTGGCGCCGCCGCACTGATCATTCTTTACCTCGGCGACCAGAATCGCCTGCCGCACGCCGTTGCGCATGGTCTCAGTGGCAGCAGTGCGGACTTTTTCCGAATGGGTAAGCAATTCGCGGTCTGAGCAGGCGCGCTCGCTGGCGTCCAACTTGATAGGAGCGCCGATACAGGACGAGTCGAATAGCTTGCAGTAAAGTTCGCGGTGGTGCAACAACTGCGCTTCTACCTCGGCCCGGCTCGTCGGCGTGGCTTGTCGTCCAACCAGGACGTTATCGTCAGGAAGGTAAGCCAGGAATTTCTTGACGTCGCCGTCGCGAATAGCGGCGAAGAAATCGTGCTCCAAAGCGGCAGTTTCCGGTGCGAGCGCTGCCTTCGGCGCTCCGGATGCCGAAGCTGTCTGGGCGCCGGCGGAGATCACCAGCGTTAGCAGCAGCGATGACAATATTGCGCCCGAAAGGATGAAACGATGCATCCCACGCATCTCACTCATCCCCGTCGGCCCGCCTTTGTGCTCTTGGACTTCACCGATGACTTGCGGGCCGGGGTCTTCAGCTTGCGGCCCGACTTTCGTGGTGCTCCCGCTGCTGCGCCGCTCTCCAACTCAGCCTGCCTTTTCTTCGGCAATCGCTCCCACACCAGGCGGTAGGATTCGGAAATCAATTCGCGCAACTCTGCGTCGGGCAGGGCGTTCAGCCGTTCGAGACTGACCCACTGGGCGCGTGCCATGTAGGGCGCGGGAATAATTCCAGGCCGCTCGCACAGCTCGGCAAAGTTCTCAGGCGTGCACTTGAAGGAAATCCGTTGCGGAACCATCTCCATCGCCGCCACCACAAACAGCTTGCCATCCACCTTGAAGCACAGGTCTGCTCCCCATTGCACCATTTCGGAAGTGTGAGGGAACTGAAGGCAGTAGCGTCGAATCGCTTCAATGTCCACTGTCTCCTCCATTCGCTGAATGCGCGAGCTTCGGCCACTCGCGGCCCATGACCAGCTTAGTGTATGCCAGCCAGCGACCCCCGAAAAAATTGCGTTGCGGTTGCTGTCGGCAGAGGAGTACGAAGTTCTTGAAACCAGCGCCGTCCCGCAAGGCGGGACTGGTGTCTTGCGTGATGAAAGCTCTACTTAGCAACCCATCGCTGTCGGGATGCCGCGCTCTTAAGTCAGCAGGGTTCAGTTCGGCGTAATCTCCCAGACCACCCCGCAGCCTCCGTCGCAGTGCTCCTCGCCTCCATCGAGGGTTGTGCCGTAGACATTGCCGCTATCGTCGACCACTACTGCTCCCTCTGGGTAAGCGCCTTGACTGGCGTCCTGGAAGTCGTAAAGGTCGGTGTAGGTCCAACCGCCAACTCCGGGACTCAGCTCAAAAACATTACCCAGGCCGGTGCCTCCACCCGTGCTCGTCGCATAGAGATTGCCGGAGGCATCCAGCGTTGGACTGTCAAAGGGTCCCTGGAATCCCGGCAAGCTGTAAATTGTGTTGTAGGTCCAGCTGCCGCCCGAGGGCTGCAACTCGTAAACCGCGCCGCCACCCCCGCCACCGGTGAACGTAGTGCCGTAAAGGTTGCCATGCTGATCGAAAACCAGACCACCGTACGGATTGCCTGCGGCCGGGTAGACAGCAAAATTGTAAAGCGTGGTTTCCGTCCAGCCGGACCCGGATTGACTTAGCTCATAAACGACGCCCCGGCCGGCCGTTCCCCCGTAGACAAGTGTGCCGTACAGGTTGCCGGCGCTGTCGACGATAACGCCGCTGTAGGGAGTCTGGCCGTTGCCATTTTCGAAAGCAAATAAGACGCTCTCGCTCCAAACTCCACCCGATTGCGTGAGCTTGAAAACCACGCCGCAACCTCCATAAGGTCCGCAGCCCATGCCGCCGGCTGCCGTGGTGCCATAGATGTTACCCGCCGAGTCGAACGCCAGGTCGCCGTACCCGGGATGCGCTCCGTCATTTCCACCTGCGAATCGGTACAGCACGGTTTCGCTCCATGGGCACTGGGCGCTGCGGCAAACCGAAGCCGGGGGTCTGAGCCGGAAGACCGTCCCCAAGCCGGCGCCGCCATAGGTGGTTGTTCCGTACAGCGCTCCATCTGGCCCGAAGATGACCCCGGCTTGTGGCGTAGCTCCATCACTGCCGCCGCGAAACGCGTAAAGGGTGGTTAGAATCCAGGCCGAACCGGAGCGCGACAGCTTAAAGACCGTCCCATATCCAGCTCCGCCAAACGACGTTGTGCCGTAGAGATTTCCGGCCCGATCAAAGGTCAACCCCGATACGGGTTCACCTCCGTCGCCTTGGCCGGTGAACGTGTGCTGGACGGTTAAGATCTCTGCCTGCGTCGACGTGGACATGAGGATTGTTAGCGCGAACACAATCTGGAGAGTGATACAGAGGCTGCGCATGCTGGGCTCCTTTCTGGGCGAAAGAGCTTGAAGGGCTAGCATTCTCTCGCAGAAAGTTGGATTTTTCAATTCAGAATCCGGGGTCCTCGGAGCATGAGCCATCCTGGTTGTGCCATAGGAGCTGCGTGCTGACCTCCATTGTTGTGTGGTAGCGTTTGGAAGCCATGTCATCTCAACTGACGTTGTCTCTCGAAGGGAAAGTGGCCTTAGTTACGGGGGGCTCTCGTGGCATCGGCGCCGCGACGGTGCGTCTGTTCGTTCGCGCCGGGGCGCGGGTTGTCTTCAACTACAGAAGCGGCCAAGCGGAAGCGCGGCAGCTCGTCGAAGAATGCGGGGTCGAGCTATGCCAGGCTGTCCAGGCCGACCTCACCGGCACCGCTCATGCCGAAATGCTGGTGCGTGCGGCCGTCGAGCGCTTCGGCGCCCTGGATGCGCTGGTTGTCAACCACGGCATATGGCCGTCCGAGGCCGGCATCGACACGATGACGGACGAGCAGTGGCGCACCACACTCGCCGTGAACCTCGACAGCGTTTTCGCCGTGTTGAAGCATTCGGTTGCGCAAATGAAGCGGCAGGCCCGCGGCGGCCACATCGTGATGATCAGTTCCACCGCCGGCCAGCGCGGCGAGGACGACCACTGTGACTACGCCGCCACCAAAGGCGCGATTATCAGCATGACCAAGGGCCTCTCCACTGAGCTTGCCCCCTACGGCATCTACGTCAACTGCGTCGCGCCGGGATGGGTTGATACCCCCATGACCGCCGGGCGCGCTCGCCGATCCCGAGCAGCGGAAGAAGATTTTCGCCGCGATTCCCCTGGGACGCGTCGCGACGCCGGACGAAATCGCCGCGCCCGTCCTGTTTCTATGCACTCCCCTCGCTGGTTTCGTCACCGGTGAGATCTTCAACGTAAACGGGGGCGCTGTGCTGGTCGGCTAGGCGGTTCTCGTCCGCATCCTCAATTTCCACGGTTTCGGTGAGAGGACGTAGCTCAGTCGGTTGACGTTCGGCAAGTGAGGCGAGAAGCTCACTCGTCGCTGGGCGTCTCGGCAAATCCCATTTCGCCCAGGTGAGCCTCCGGAATGTCCACGAGGGCCTCAGTGGTGTGCCCGCTGGAGCGCAGTTCTTGCAGCATAGCGTCAATCTCGCTTTCGGGCAGCGCCCAACTGTGGCGCAGGAACTCATCGAGACCATGGGAGTCAAAAACCCGCACCCATGAGTTCGCGCCGAGGTTGATATTCACTTGGTATTGCAGCGGATCAGGTTTCAGGCGGAAGATGTGCAATGTTCCGGGCATAGTTTTCCGATGACAGCGACTAAAGCAGTTTGAACCCTGGAGTAACCCGCTGCATTTTATGACCGGCGTCGCTGCTTGCGCAAGCGGATGTAAAAATGAAGGCTGGAGACTACAGTTCCCGCCGATTTCGGCTAGTCTCGACTTAGACTCAAGCTTCCATGCTCGACGCTTCCGGAAAGCGCAGCTTGGATTTGGATAGGGACTTATTGAGCAGATCTTCGACCTCGGGCTCTTCCCAATTCTTCGACATGGCCAGTTCGCTCACCAGCAGATAGCGGGCCCGCTCAAGCATTTTCTTTTCCCGGAAACTAAGTGGTTTGGATTGAGCCAGGACCAGAAGACCCTTGAGAACCACGGCAACATCAAGCAGAGAACCGGTACGCATCTTGTCCGAGTTTTCTTTGAACCGGTACTTCCAGTCGGCGTGGTTCTCGCACTTGCCATCGTTGAGGAAGTCCAGAATCTTCTGCACCTCGCCGTTGCGAACCACTCTTCGCAAGCCCACGCTGCCCACATTATGAAAGGGCACCATGACCTTCAAACTACTGGCCTTGATTTTCAGCAGGTAGAATTTCTCGACCTGCGAGCCGATCGTCCGACTACTGATTTGCTCGATCACGCCCACCCCGTGGTTAGGGTAAACGACCTTGTCTCCGATGCTGAAACTTAGGTTATTCATGAGGGCCGGAGTAAAGCGCCCAGGGATTGTGCCTGGGATTCTATGAGGAAGAACGGCTCAATACACTGACTCAATTATACCCCGGTTGCTCCGAAGGGGTCAATTGACGGGGTTCTCCGCGAATTCCGTAGTCGCCCAGGGCCCGGGACGTTACAGCCCGCGGAGGTCAAGTATCCGCGATTTGTAACTGCCATAGTAGCGTTGCTCCGTCGCAATTAGGCTGCCATCGTTCGGCATGCCGGCGACTCGGACTGCCTTCGGATAGCGATGCTCTCGTCGTATAATGTTGCAATGCTTTCGGACGGCGTTCCGTCGTCCGGACCCATCAAACTCCGAAGTATGCCTGAACATATCAAGAAGAAGCTGTCGGAAGAGATTGCCGTTCTCGAGCACGAGCTCAATCACGAGCTGCCCAAAGAGCTGAAGAAAGCTGTAGCGATGGGCGATCTCAGCGAGAACGCCGAGTACCACATGGCCAAGCAGCGGCAGGAGTTTGTGCGCGCCCGGCTGGGTCAACTGAAGCAGCGCATGGCGGACCTCTCCATGATCAACATGGCGAACATTCCCCGCGACCGTGCGGCCATAGGTTCGACCTTGCTGGTCTATGACTCCACCAAAGAAGAGAAAATCGAGTACAAGCTGGTAACCAGCGAAGAATCGGATGTGACCAAGGGGCTGATTTCCACCAGTTCCCCGATCGGTCGCGCTCTCATGGGCAAGAAGGTAGGCGATGTCAGCGAAGTCGTCACCCCTGCCGGCAAACGCGAACTAGAGGTGCTGAAGCTGACAACTATTCACGACGAAGGATAATGGCGCGGAATGACCTGGACGAGCGCAGTCGGGCGGTCCTCGAAGTGGCTTCTGTACAAGATTGTGCATGGGCTTGCGCTCACCCGAATCTCACCTAATGCTCTCACCTTCATTGGTTTGCTGATCAACGTGGTAGCCGGCGTTCTGTTCGGCTACGCCCACGGCGACAATCAGCGGCGCATGTTTCTCTACGCCGGGCTGGTGATTATTGGCGCCGGAATTTTCGACATGGTCGATGGCCGCGTGGCCCGCGCCACCAACCAGGTAACCCAGTTCGGCGGCTTCTTCGATTCCATCATCGATCGCTATAGCGATGTGGCGCTGTTCTTCGGGCTACTGGTGTATTACGCCCGCGCCAACCGATTTTTCTACGTGGTGATGGTCGCCTTTGTCATGATTAGTTCGGTGATGGTGAGCTACGCGCGCGCGCGTGCCGAGTCGCTGATTCCCAGCTGCAAGGTCGGCTTCATGGAGCGGCCCGAGCGCATCGTGCTGGTCATCATCGGGGCGCTGTTCAACCGCATGGGCCCGGTGCTGTGGGTGATCGCCGTGCTTAGCACGATCACGGTGATTCACCGCATCAGTCACACCTACCAAGTCCTGAAAGTGATTGAGCCTCCGTCCAATCCAGTGCCCCCCGATCCCCTGAGGTTCGAAGAAATCGTGGGATAGGACATTTCGTAACCACGACTATTTGTACAAATGGTACAATTTGTACATGTCCAAGCACTTTACTACTAGCACCGCGCGGGCCCAATTTGCCGACCTGGTCAACCGGGCCGAGTACGCCGGGGAGCGGACCGTCGTTCATCGAAGAAAAAAGCCGGTCGCGGCGGTCGTCCCTATCGAAGATTTGGAATTGATCGAGCGATATGAAGATGAAATAGACTTGCGCTTAGTCAAGAAAGCTCGCAAGGAGAAGACGATTCCATGGGAAAAAGTTAAAAAGGACCTTCGATTGTAGGGCGATACGTAAGCGATAGTCCTTCCATCCGTTAGTTTCACCATCACCTTGCGCCAGTAATGTGTGTGCCCCATGATGTGAGCGATGGCCCGACGCTACAGTATTCAGTTCGTGGAATCCGCCGCCCGCTCCCTGAAGAAAATACCCGCCAATGTGCAGGTTCGTATCTCGGCGAAAATCGAGGTGCTTGCCGATAATCCCTATCCCCTCGGGGCAAGAAAAATGCGGGGCGACGAACACGCATATCGTATCCGCATCGGCGACTATCGCGTCGTGTATGACGTCCTCGAAGATGTCATCGTGGTCTTGGTGCTGCGCATCGGACATCGCCGCGAAGTCTACCGCTGACAAGTAGCGACACCGTTTGCGCTACGGCGTCTTCAACTCGCCCTTGCTATCTCGCGGACCGCTCGCTACTTCTGTTTACCCGGCGCCGCCGCGGTCTCACCTTTGGCCCCCGCCTTCTTGGCAGGAAGCGCTTGCTCCACGTCACTGCCATCGTAGGCGGTCGAGCGAAAGCGCTCGAGTTCGGGGTCCCAGTTCCAGGACCGGTATAGCGTGAGGCTGGTCTTCTTCTCCTTCAGCACTTCCTTTTCCAGAATGCGTATGCCAGAGCCGCCGGGAGAGTCAGCTTTCCGTACGGTGAAGGTGGACTGCTGCGTTTGTTCGACATTGTCGGCGTCGTTCTCAGGCACATTTGGCATAACGAGGTCGTAGCGCTCCACGGTGTCCAGTACCGGGACAAGCCGGTCGTGCAGGAGCTTCAGGATGACGAAATTCTCCTGCAACGCGTTGCCGCTGTCGTGTGTGGTCTCGCGGTGGACGACAATCTCGGAGATTCCGGGCTGCACCAGTTCGGCGAAACTGACCTCCGGGCTGTTGCACTCGCGACGACAGGCGCACGGTTTGCACATGCCGCCACTCCGACTTACGTTCCTTGTCGAAGACGATAAGGTAGATGGAATCGCATTCGCCAGAACTGGCGACGATCACCGCATTCTCAGCGTCTGCGCGTAAGCGGAGGCGCCGCTCTTCGGCGCGATCGAAAGTAACGCACGGAGCATCGGGCTTGGCCGACGAATTAGAGACGTTCGGCGCCATTACGTCGAGCTCGGCCGCAAGTTGACTTCGCTGCTCGGGATTGCCGCTGCGCAGCGCATCGGCAACTGCATCGGGTTCGTGGGTCTTGAAGTCCTTGTCCTTCTTCTTCAGGAATGGCACTTGAGCAGACGAGGCCACTGCCAGGCAGGCGATGAGCAAAGCTGTACAGCATATCTTCATCAACAACACAAACCCTAGGTTGCTGCGAGTGACTCGCGAAATACCGTTAGTGCGGCAATGCCTCGGCGTGCGACTCTGTTTGCCAAGTGCGAAGAGCTAGTTGCTAGTTGCTAAGAGCTAATTGCTGCCTTACTTCAAATGCACTGCCGCCTCTCCGGCCTTCGGTCCCGCCGATCCACGCGCACGCGGTTTCGCAACTACCGAACCGTACTTCGGTTTAATCTGGTGACACGAGGGATCGCAGTAAACCCCCTGATGTGTCTTGTCCGTCTCAGGATCGGGCATCGGTGAAGCCACAGCGGCCTCACGGTCCGCCTCCAGTTCCCGCTCCACGTCCCCAATCAGCTTGTGGTTGTCATCAGGGGTCAGCCAGCGCTTTACGTTGATGAGGTAGTTCTCGAAGCGCGTGATCGGATCGCGGGCGCGCCAGTATTCGAAGAGTTCGGCCGGGACATATTGCGCGGCGTCGTGGATGGCGTGTCCCTTCATGCGCATCATCTTGGCTTCGATAAGGGTCGGCCCTTCGCCGCGCCGGGCGCGCTCGCAAGCCTCATGGGTTACGTCATAGACCTGACAGGGATCGGTGCCATCCACAATCACTCCCGGAATTCCGTACGCGATGGCACGCTCCGCCAGGTCCTTCACACAAAACTGCATGTCGCTGGGCGTGGAGTAGCCCCACAGATTGTTTTCGACCACCAGCACCAGGCCCAGTTTTTGCACCGCCGCGAAGTTCAAGCTCTCATAGGTGACGCCGGTGGACTGCCCACCATCGCCGACGTAAGTAAGGCCGGCGACATTCTTGCCCTGCAAGCGCGCGCCCAGGCAGATGCCGGCCATCACGCCAATCAATTCGCCCAGCATGGAGATCGGCGCGCACACATTGCGCCGCTGCCAGTCGCCAAAGTGCGAGGAGGCATCGCGGCCCCACGTCGGCGAGTCGCCCTTGGCCATGTACTGCCGCATGATGTCGCGCGCGCTGAAGCCGCGCACCAGCATCGCTCCCTGGTTGCGGATCATGGGGCCGAGCCAGTCGTCGGGCCCAAGGGCGAGCGCCGAGGCGCACGAGCACCCCTCCTGCCCCAGTCCGAAATAAACACCACCCACCACCTTGCCCTGCTTGTAGAGATTCTCCAGCGCCACCTCCATGCGGCGGTTGAGCAGCATCCAGCGGTAGAGGGCGATACATTGCTCGCGGGAAAGATACTTTGAGTCGCGAATCGGCGGCGCGGCGGCGCTCAGGTCACCTTCAATGCGGTACTCCAGGCCCGATCCCTCGCCCGACATGAAAATGCGGAACTCGGGGCGCTCAAGCCGGTAATCGGGAATGTTGTAGGACCGCATAGCGGAAGAATCGCCGGCTTGGGGCCTAGGGGTATTCGTAGACTTTGGGGAACCATCGGCCTGCTCGACGGGAGGAGCCGCCTTGCGCGGTTTTGCGCCCTTTGCCAGAGGAACCGTGCTCGCTCTCTTTGGAACAGTTTTGGAATTAGGGCGCTTCTTGTGGGTCATAGGTTGCTAGAGAACGATAAACGGGATAGCAGAGCCGAGGCAAGTTGGGCGAACTTCTGAGCTTCTGGCGCAACGATGCATCCCTTTCGGATGTGCAGAGTTGCAAGCGTAGGTTGTGCGCCCGCCTGCCTTGATCTTCCTTACTGCCTGGTATCCAGCGGATGCTGGCTCTTTTCGTAAAACTCATTCTGCAACTTCAGGCTCTGTTGGTCGGCTTTAACGGCGCGCACCGCCTCGGCGATCTCCTGCGACCAGTGCTGCATATCAAACTCACCCAGCGCCTGGTTACCGGCCGAACCCACGCCGGAATAGTGATTCGGAAACCGGGCATACCACCAGATTCCGGTGTAGACATCTTCCGGCAGATTCAGGCGGCTGAGGTCGGCGCCCGACTGGCTGGCGGCGCGATCCAGGTGTACCAGGTCAGGACGCGAGACTAGAGTGTTGGAAGTTTCCGTCTCACCGGCGTGCATGTCGGGCTGCGTCTTCACCGCGGGACGTCCGGGGAGGGCGCGCTCTGGCAAGCCGACGACATAGACAACATAATCGCGCGCGGTTGCCAGTTGCGACTGCGCGAACAGCGGCAGCAGGCTGTCGTTGCCGCCGTGTCCGTTCACGATGATGACTTTCTTGCAGCCGTTGCGGGCCATTTCCTTCACCGTTTCCTGCAACAGCTCCAACTGCAGCCCCAGGCTATAGGCCACCGTACCCGGCTCATGCTGGGCTTCGAAGATCTGCCCGGCATAGTACTCAGGGAAGACTACCGCGTATTCCTGTTGCACCGCCTTTAAGGCGGCGAAGCGAACATTGATGAGGTCGGTGCCAATGGGCAGATGTGGACCGTGCTTTTCCAGGATGCCGAAGGGCAGCAGGCAGACGCCTTGCGACTGATGAATGGCCTGGATGAAGTCGGGTGCGGTGAGTTCCTCCCACTTCGCTGACAACTGGTTTTGCGATGCGGTTTGCCGTTGGTTTTGCGAGAAGCCGGGCAGTGGGGCCGCGGCCACGGAAGCCGCAAGCAGTATAAGGGCAAGTTTTGCTCTGGTCATGGCGATCCTGTGATGTGGCAGACCAGCGATTTTACACGGCGGCCCATTCAGGACCGATTCAGGCCAGCTCCCCGCCATCGCCGTGCAGGTCCCTCAACGGCTTCGGAGGCCGCGCAGGCGTGTCCTGATTGGCCGGAGCGGCTGCGGATACCATCGGGGGCGCAACCGCGGCGCCCCCGAGCAGATCGTCGAGGGATTCGAGCCACAGCATCTGCGACTGAAATACCCGTCCAAAGTTGCGCGAGGCCGCGGTCGCGACCTCTTCCAGCGTTATCGCCTTCTGCAATTCCCGTTGCATCGACGTGACCGGCTTCCCCGTGATCCCGCAGGGCACGATAAGCGAGAAGAAATCCAAGTCGGTGCTGACGTTCAGAGCGAATCCGTGGGTCGTGACACCTCTCGAAATGTGCACTCCGATCGCCGCGATCTTGGCCTCGGGCTTATTTCGCAGGGCGTAGGTCCACACGCCGGTCAGGCCCTTGATCCGCGACGTGCCGATACCGAAATCGCTGCAGGTACGGATCAGTACTTCCTCCAACCGCCGGACGAATTCAACTGCCCCCAACCGGGGCTCGAAGCTGCGCAAGTCAACGATGGGATAGGCCACCAATTGTCCTGGTCCATGGAAGGTGACGTCGCCCCCGCGATCGACGTCAAACAGCTCCACTCCACGCTGGGCCAGGAACTCAGGGGATGCAAGGACGTTGGATAACTGTGCATTGCGGCCCAAAGTGATCACGGGAGGATGCTCGAGCAGCAGCAGGGTATTTTCGACGCGGTTGGCCTTGCGCAGATCCATCAGCGTCCGCTGTAGCTGCAGAGCGGTTTCGTAGGGAACCAGGCCGAGATTGAGGACGTTGAAGACCATAGCTATCGGCTATCAGCCGTCAGCTTTCAGCTTACGGCATTGGAATGTACTTGATGGGAGTCCCCGCATTTATGCTGGGGGAAGGAGCGCTTCAGCGCTCCGAAAAAAGTTTCGACTTTGATCATGCGCTTTAGCGCCGGGCACCAAGAACCCAGGGCCAAAAGCCCATTTCAAAATCGCTCCTTTCCCGCTGGACTGAAGTCCAGCTCCCCCCGCTGAAGCAGGGGCTCCCACCACAAGCCTTTGGCAGTATTTTCCTGCGCCTGCTACTGCGGGGCTGCACCCGTCACCTATAAGTTAGAGGTGAAACTGTTCTAAAACTACACATCTTGGATGACCGCGCAACCACTTTCGAACCACGAGAGTGCCAATCCAGATACGGCTCGCGCCATGCTGTTCAATGCTATTCTGAGTGTCAAATGGGTCTGCGGCCTGTCCAGAAGAAAACGAAGGAGCGCCTCGGTCCGGGGATCACCGAGAAAACCCCACATAGAACAAGACTCCGTGCCCTCAGTGTCTCCGTGGTGAATAATTTCGATCGGGCCCAGTCTCCTCAGCCATGAAGCATGATGTTGAAGAGCCCTCGATTGCTACCACGCCTCCAGCAGAAGAACGCAGTGGCGGACACAAGTTCGTCGGCAACGCTTTCTTTGCTCTGCTCATTGTAGTAGCGATAGCCGCAGGAGCGGCCTCGGGGCTGCTGCTGGTTTACTCCACCGACCTGCCGCAGGTAACAGAGTTAGAGCAATTCCGGCCCAGCACCATTACGCAACTTTATGACGATCAGGACCGCGTCATCGGCCAGTTCTCCCTGCAGCGTCGCGTTATTGACAGCTATGACGATTTTCCCAAGGTATTGCGCGACGCGCTGATCTCGACCGAGGACAAAGAGTTCGAGAAGCACTGGGGTGTCGATGTCTGGCGGGTTTTCGGCGCGGCCTGGCGCGATATCCTGCTCGACAGCCGGGCCCAGGGCGCCTCAACCCTGACCATGCAACTCTCCCGCAACCTGTTTCTTTCGCCCGACCGCAATTTCCGGCGCAAGATGCAAGAGGTGATGCTGGCCATCCAGATTGAGCGGCGCTTCACCAAACCGCAAATCTTCACTCTGTATGCCAACCAGATTTACCTCGGCCACGGCGTGTACGGCTTCGAGGCGGGCGCGAACTTCTATTTCGGCAAGAAAGCCAAGGACCTGAATCTGGAGGAGGCTGCGGTCCTGGCGGGACTTCCTAAAGCCCCGAACGCATACTCGCCGATCAACAATCCAGACCGCGCGCTGCGCCGCCGGAACCTGGTGATCAACAACATGCTGGAAGACGGCAAGATCACCGCCGCCGAAGCCCAACGCGCCAAGAGTGCGCCGTTGCGACTCAATGTTCAGACTGAGCCCAACGACATCGCCCCATACTTCGTGGAAGAAATCCGCCAGTACCTGGAGAAAAAGTACGGGACGGAAGAAGTCCATGAAGCCGGGCTGCGGGTGTACACCTCCCTGAACCTGGAGATGCAACGGGCCGCTCAGCAAGCCGTTCGCGACGGTCTCGCCACTTACGAACGGCGCCACGGGTGGAAAGGTAATCTGCTGAACGTGATCGCGAATGGAGACTCGCTGGCGACCTATCGTCACGTTGACTGGGACGGAACCATCGCGCCAGATGCGTACGTTCACGCCCTGGTTACGGAGGCTGACTCGCAATCGGCAACGGTGAAATTTGGCAGCTACGAAGGCCACCTGGGGCCGGTCGAAATCAAGTGGACCCGGTACACGTCGCCGCAACAGTTCCTCACTCCCGGCGACATTGTGTACGTAAAAGTCATCGCGCTCAACGGGCGCGACAGTCGCGTTTCCTTGGAACAGGAATCGGGAGTACAGGGCGCGCTGCTCGCGCTTGATAACTCCACCGGCGACGTGAAGGCCATGGTTGGCGGGCGGGATTTCGAGCAGTCGAAATTCAACCGCGCCGTCCAGGCGGAGCGCCAGGTGGGCTCCTCATTCAAGCCCTACATCTACACGGCGGCCATCGATCAGGGTCTCACTCCCGACGACACCGTGCTGGATGCGCCGGTGACCTTCAATACTCCCTCGGGGCCCTACACGCCGCACAACTACGACGGCAAGTTTGAAGGCACCATCACGTTCCGTCATGCGCTGGCCGAGTCGCGCAACATTCCTGCGCTGAAGGTGACCGAGCGCGTTGGCGGTATCAAGACGGTGATCGAGTATGCGCGCAAGTTTGGTATCACCTCGCCGCTGCCGGCCTATTTGCCGATAGCGCTGGGCGCGGCCGACATTACCCTGGCTGAACAAACTGCCGCCTTCACCACCTTCCCCAATGATGGTGTGCGCGTGATGCCACGCTATATCCGCAAAGTCACGGACTACGATGGACGCGTGCTGGAGGAAAATTATCCCGAAGTGAAAGATGTGGTGAGCGCGCGCACTGCCCGGATCATGACCACCATGTTGCGGGAGGTGGTGTTGCACGGAACCGGCTTTGCCGCCACCAAGCTCAAGCATCCGCTGGGCGGAAAGACGGGGACAACAAACGATTTCACCGACGCCTGGTTCGTGGGTTTTTCGCCATCGCTGACCTGTGGCGTATGGGTCGGCTTCGATGAGAAGAAGACTCTCGGCAACAAGGAAACCGGCGCGGTCGCTGCGCTGCCAATCTGGATGGACTTTATGCGGGTGGCGCTGGTGGGTCGCGAATCGGAGGATTTCCCCGCTCCCCCACCGACCACCCCCAACGCGGTCGCTCAGAAGGCCGAGACGCCCGAGCCTGCCGTCGCGGGTGACACTGAGGCCCATTAGTTAAAGGCTTTGAGGGGGCGGCAGGCTATCTCGGGAGTGAAGCTTTGAAGAGGGCGCAGCAATCTCGGGCGTGAAGCTTTGAAGGCGAGTCGCGTGAAGTTGAAGGGCGCAGCTTTAGCTGTGCCGTTGAAGGCTCTATATTTTGTTTGTCATCCCGAGCGGGCTTCAGCCCGCGAGGGATCTGCGGTCCCGATTTTCTATGCGACGCTTCTTCCGCTATCTCGTCCGCGTGCTGGTGCTCTTCGTGGTGTTCATGGCGTCGGCGCTAACAGCGATGCGCTTTGCCATACACGGCCGCCAGACCACGATACCCAAGGTAGTTGGCATGGCTCCTAATCAGGCGGAACGGTTGCTGGCCGACCATGGACTGATGCTGGAGCGCAGCGACCGCTTCTTCAGCTCCGACGTGCCTGAGGGCCGAATCATGTCGCAAGTGCCTTCGCCGGGCATGAAGGTGCGGCGGGGTTGGCGCGTGCGTACTGCGGAGAGCATGGGACCCCAGCGCGTGGTCATCCCTAACCTGATCGGAGGCAGTGAGCGCGCCGCCGAGATCAACATCCGCCGCCGCGGGCTGGAGCTGGGAAGCATTGCCACCGCAACCATTCCCGGTGGTCCGACCGACCAGATCGTGGCGCAGAGCCCACCCGCCAATGCAGTGAACGTATCCGAACCGAAGATCAGCGTCCTGCTGGCGGCGCCGGAGGAGCGCAACTCGTTTGTGATGCCGGACCTCGTCGGGCGCAATGAGGACGATGCGATTAGCGAAATCGTCGGCGCGGGTCTGAAGGTAGGAAACATCGCCAGCCAACCACCTCCGGCCAGCGACACGGCTTCTCCCGAGGCGCCTCCTTCTCCCAACCGCATGGTGGTCCATACCTCGCCGTCGGCGGGCCAGAGGGTCTATGAGGGCCAGGGGATTGCGCTGGAAGTGACGCGGTAGCGAGAGGCTGTCAGCTTCTGGCTGTTAGCCCGTAGAGCATGTCTCAAGAATCGGGTTGTAACAGGGCACGGCTTCAGCTGTGCCGCAGGGCTCTTTATGACTGTCCCGGCTTTAGCCTCTGTCCGCAGCAGCTAAAGCGGTTTCGCGGTAGGTGTATCCGGGTAGAGCGGACCTTCAGGTCCGCGTCCCGGGCTGCGCCTCCGAAAGCCTCATCGATAGAGGGGGCGTTGACGCGGCGCTAACGCGCCCGCTCTACCAGAGCTTGGCGGATATTGCAATTCGGAAATCGCTCTACAGCCGTTATTTTGGATCCGTAGGTCAGACTTGTATCAGGGCCTATTTTTGAAACACGCTTTAGGAACACTTGGAACAATCTAACCAGTTCCCACGTAGTACCAGCTGCGAATACCTTCCCAGAAGGAACATGCATGAGAATCAACTTGGCTTCGCTGCACGCGTTCCTCCTCACAGTTCTCATCTCTACACCGTTTGCTCACATCCACGCACAGAATGCTCCTGCACCCGATTCACTCTTTCAAACGATCCAGTCACTGGATACCCAACTGTTCGACGCTTACAACCAGTGCGACATGCAGAAATTCGGGTCGCTAGTGGCGGATGATCTGGAGTTCTACCATGACAAAAGTGGCCTCAGCGTTGGACGGCAGGCCCTGGTCGAGGGCGTGAAGAAAAACATCTGTGGCAAAGTCACCCGAGAACTCGTTCCCGGCACTCTTGAGGTGTACCCCATCGCCAACTATGGCGCGGTTGAAATCGGGGTCCATCGTTTTCACCACCCCGGACACGAGAAGACCGAATCTGTTGGCGAAGCGAAATTCGTGCACCTTTGGCAATACAAAGATGGGGTGTGGAAGGTCACTCGCGTCATCAGCTTCGACCACCAAGCGCTGACAAAGTGACTGGGCCGTATGATTCCCCAGCGCTGGCCTCCTCCGAGCCCAGAAGAGCTAAAAGCTGTCCTTAAAAACCTGCCCGTTGTGCATGATGAACTTCACCTTTCCCAACTCTCCAATATCTTTCAGCGGATCGCCTGGCACCGCAATCACATCGGCGTAGGCTCCCGGCGCGATGATGCCGATCTGCCCAGCCATGCCCAACATCTCCGCCGGACTGATCGTCGCCGCTCGTATCGCTTCCATCGGCGACATGCCGAACTTCACCATGTAGGGGAATTCCTGCGCGATCGGCTCGGTCCACGCGAAGCCACCCACATCCGTACCGAACACGATCTTGATCCCCGCCTGCTGCGCCTTCTTGAAGGACTGCTCATGTTCATTCGCTCGCGCGCGATCGCGCTGGCCTGCCGGCGTGTTGTCGGGCGACCACTCCTTGTAGTAAATCGCGATGGTCGGACAGTACCACGTTCCCTGGCGCTTCATCTGCGCGATGGCCGCATCGTCGAGCCCGAGCCCGTGCTCGATGGAGTCGCATCCGCCGTCGAGCGCGCGATGCAGCCCCTCGCCGTTATAGGCGTGGCAAGCTACTTTTCGCCCCCAACTATGGGCTTCGTCCACGATGGCCTTCAACTCCTCCACCGTGAGCGTCGGCTGCGAAACCAGGTGGCCATCCTTGTCGGTCCACGACCGGTGCGTCATGTACACCTTGATCCAGTCGGCGCCGTGGTCCATCTGCTCGCGGGCCGCCTTGCGCGCCTCCACCGGACCGTCGATGATCTGAACGCCCTTTGGGACCTGGATCTCCGGCGCATAACCTTCCAGGGGATAGCCGCCGGTCGTGGAAATGCCGCGTGTCGTGGTAAAGATCCGCGGTCCGGGAATGTAGCCCTGGTCCACGGCCATCTTGATCCCGACGTCGCCGTAGCCGGCGCCCTCGGTCTCCATGTCACGGATAGTGGTGAAGCCCTGCTCCAGGGCGCGGCGCGCCGAAACGGTCGCGCGTGCCGCTCGATAAGCCAGCGGGAACTTCAGCAACTGAATGTCGTAGCCACCGAGCGCCGGGTCTTCGCCCTGCAAAAAGATGTGAGTGTGTGACTCAATCAAGCCGGGCAGCACGGTGGCATTCGACAAGTCGATGACCTTCGCGCCGGCAGGGACTTGCACCGCGGCTGCATCGCCGATGCTGTCAATCTTGTCGCCCCGAATCACGATCACCTGATTGTGCTTGGGCTCATTCGCGCGCGGGTCAATGAGCGTTCCCGCGCGAATCACGGTAACCTGCGGCGTGGCCTCGGGACTCGATTGGGCGATTGCGGTTAGTGAGAGCAGCAAGACAACGATGCTACAGATGGAGTTCTTCATCGTGCGCCTCCAATAGATCAGTTTAAGGAGCCATTAAAGACTCGCTGCAACGCGACGCTGAACCTGGGTATTCATGAATGCACGTAGGTTTCTTGGATGTCACCCTGAGCGACGAGCGCAGCGAGGAGTCGAAGGACCCCTTTTGGCCGCACGCAATCCCAGACTGCTTGCTTACCCGGCGTCCACACTGTGACTTCTCGCAGATATAGGGGTCCTTCGACTCCGCGCCCGGCCCGCAAAAGCAGCGGGTCGGGAATTCTTTGCGGGCGCTGCGCTCAGGATGACACTTCCAGGTCACAAATAATCCAGCTGAAGCGCCGCTCTACCCGTACTGCATCTAATTTCGAAACTGACCTAATTGCCAATTGCTAGCTGCTAATTGCTGCTCGCTCACTTCATCTCCGACGCGATGATTGCGTCCACTTCGATCTCGATCAGCATTTCGGGGGCGACAAGCGCCGAAACTCCTATCATGCTCGCGGCCGGGCGAACGTCGCGAAAGATCTCGCCGTGCGCCTTCCCGGCCTTCTCCCACTGGCTGATGTCGGTTACGAACATTCGTGTGCGCACCACATCGCGGAAACTGGCCCCCGCCTGGTCCAGCGCGCGTCCGATATTCTTCAGCGTCTGCACAGCCTGTGCGTACATGTCGCCTTGGCCGACAATCTTGCCGTCTGGCCCGGTCGCGACGGTCCCCGCCACCGAGACGAACGGACCCACTCTCACCGCGCGCGAGAAGCCAACGATCGGCTCGTAAGGAGAGTTGCCTGAAATATTCTTTCGTTCCATCGAACTGCCTCCTGAAACCCGGGCATCGCCATTTAGGGCACCCTGCGGTGCCTCCGCGAGTTGCCTAAATTTTGGCACCCAACGCCGCCTTCTGCTAACAGACGCCTCGCAATGTACCTGTTTTGGGTCAGGATGAGCAAACCAAAGCAGCATAAATAAGGCCCTAATCAACTATTCCCCGGCAAACGATCGGCTGCCAAGTTGCGGTCGCCGGTTGCAGCGGACTGAAAGTGAACCTGCAAAGCTACCGCACCGGTCAAGAAACTTATTGCGAAAAAAAATGAAACGAGTTATCAACTCGCATCACATCTATATGTGAGGTAGGAATGAACGAAGGAGACGGACCCCAGGCCATGATTCCAGAATCGCACGCGCTGCAGCAGTTGTTCACCGAGTTGATCGACCAGCACTTCGACCGCGACATCGGATTGCGCGATACCGAGGTCAAGGACTACATCGTCAACGTTCTGGCGGAATTCTGCGACTGCCAACAGCTGTTCAAGATTTGCGATGCCGGAGGGCGTCCGCTGCACGATGTGGGCGAGATGCTGCTGGAGGCCGACCCGGTCTACGGGCCGGCGCCGTCGTTTGATCGCGAGCGCCAGGTGCGCAAGCACATCGGCGATTACACCCTGTTCTTCTCCGGAATGTTTCCCGAGAGCGTCAACCACTACCGCCTTCGCCGGCAGCGGCTGGAAAACTTCGTCGACTTCATCAAAGCGGGCAAGGAAAGTTATTACATCGTCTCCAAGTTTGACCAGTTCGAATACGCCCGGCT
Organism: uncultured Acidobacteriaceae bacterium; assembly: GCA_963840905.1. GTDB lineage: Bacteria > Acidobacteriota > Terriglobia > Terriglobales > Acidobacteriaceae > Bog-257. The sequence continues at coordinate 171,455 of CAWJAO010000002.1, read as the reverse complement.
GTCGCCGCTCTTCGGCAAGCTGGCGCGCGAATTCGAGTCCTGCGTCTACGGTCTGAACCTGGTGAAGGGCGATCTCGAGGAGATGCAGCATCCCATCACCCGTCAGGTTAAAGAGATCGTGATGTAGGACAACTCATCAGAGAGTCAGGGAAGCTTTGGTGCCTGCCAATTGTTCAACTTCAGAGAGCCGACGATCCACCTGGCGTGCACATCCACGAGTAGGGCGTTTCTCGTCAAGTTGGCGTGCCGTGCCTTCACCAGATGCTGGCCGACTCCCGAGGAACATATTCCATCCGGTCAGATAGGGTGCGAGTTGGCCTGTTATCGCCAGTTATCTGCTACGAAAGCCCCGACCCGTGCTAGGATTGGGGCCATTTCGCTCCCCGGTCCACGAAACTGCTTAGAGCGAGATCGATCTGCCTCTGCCTCGGCTTCTATTTGGAGGACCACGATGTCGAACATTAAACTCACGTCCGCTCGAAGTTCGCTGCTGACAATCCTCGCGGCTTTTTTCGTTATCTCAGGTGCTTGGGGACAAACCTTCAGGGTGTTGCATTCCTTTGGCGCCAGTGGCGACGGCTTATTGCCTGTAGGCGGCCAGGTGTTTGATCGCCAGGGAAATCTATATGGAGTTACCGAAGCCGGTCCGTTGGGCAATGGGTGTTTAGGTAACGAAGGATGCGGCACCGTGTATCAACTGAAGCCGAACGGAGACGGTACATGGTCGGAGTCGGTAATTCACGCGTTCAACGGGAGCGACGCCGCATTCCCCTTAACATCCCCGAGCTTTGATCCTCAGGGCAACCTTGACGGTACCGCTGACGGTCACGCCGGTGCGGGAACATTCCCAGCTGTCGTTTACCAATTGTCACCAACGTCCAATGGCACTTGGACGGAATCGATCCTTTACCAGTTTCCCAACTCTCGAGACAATAGCCCGGGGGCATTGACCTACGACCCAGCCGGCAACGTCTACGGAGTAACCGCTGGTGGGGGCGTGAATGATACTGGCTCTGTTTTTAAGCTGAATCGAGCGTCAGGATGGCAGGAGCAGCTTCTGCTCTCATTCGACGGGGATCCTGATCCTAGCGGGATTAGCCCTCAGGGTGCGATCACACTCGATGGCGACGGTGATCTCTATGGCGCGACGATCCTCGGTGGCGCTCATGAATGTGGTGTTGTCTACAAGCTGACGAATCAGGGAAGCTTTTTTTGGAAGGAGACTGTGTTGCACGACTTCGCCTGCGGCGCTGATGGCTTTTACCCCATCGGTGCAACTTTTGGCCCCGATGGCAGCCTCTACGGTGTGACTGCGATCGGCGGGGACCGGGGGAGTTTTCGTTGCGGCTGTGGAACAGTCTTTAGACTCACGCCTAATTCAGATGGCACTTGGACGAAGAGCACGCTGTACGCGTTTCGAGGCGGCACCAGCGATGGAGCATTTCCTGAGGGTAGTCTGGTGTTTGATGGGGCAGGAAACATCTATAGCACGACCAACAACGGCGGCAACAACTCGTGCATCCTCGGATGCGGTACGGTATTCAAGCTGACGCCGTCGGCCGGAGGTCAGTGGACAGAAAGCATCCTGCATTTCTTCACCGGTGGTTCAGACGGCTCTAAGCCAATAGGCACGATGGCAATCGACGGGGCCGGCAATCTTTACGGCGCAACGTATCAAGGTGGCGTATATGGCGACGGCGTGGCATTCGAGATCACGCCGTAACGGCCGCTCCTAATTCCAGCGTTTCATAACTGTCGTAACATCGCCATCTCGCACGTAATCCCGGATGAGCGGCCCGTTCGGTTTAGGTCGTAAGTTGGCGTGCTCACGACAGCGTATTGGCGCGGGCCAGAGGTCTGCTTCGGGGAAGTCACTTGGACGTGTTGTCGGCCTCTCGGACAAGTGCCCATTTCCGATAGCTCCCGAGTCCCGGACCACCCGGAGACTGAGCCACTACTCTGCGCGCCGCTCTCTATGTGAGCCGAACTTTTCTGCGATACTAGAGAGTGGCCTCGCAGCTCGCGAGCCAGCCATCATCATGGACCCAGTCGCAGATCCGAAATCACGTCAAGGTCAACGTCACCACCGGCACCGGCATGGACATCGAGTGGAAGGACGGGCATCGCAGCGTCTACAGCTTTCCCTTCCTGCGCGATGCCTGCCCGTGCGCGCTGTGCGAGCGAAGAGCGCGAGCAAGGATGGCCGTCAGCCGGGTGATCCGCTCAAGCCCATCGCTGGGCGCGTTGCCCATGTTCAAGGCGGCGGCGCGGCCGACCGAGGTTGAGCCGGTAGGCAAGTACGCCATTCGTTTCTCATGGAACGATGGCCACCAGCACGGCATCTATTCATGGCAGTTTCTGCGGGAGCATTGTCCCTGCGCCGAGTGCAAGGCGCGCCGCGCCATGGACGCTCCCGTCAGCAGCAGCAAACCGAACTAATTTTGAGTGTCCCCACATTGCCGTCGTATCTCAACAATCTGAATCCGCAGCAGCGCGAAGCCGTCGAGGCCGTCAGCGGGCCGGTGCTGATCCTCGCGGGCGCGGGCAGCGGCAAGACGCGCGTCATCACCTATCGCATCGCCCACCTGATTGAAGGTGTCGGCGTGCCGCCCGACTCCATCCTGGCGGTCACCTTCACCAACAAGGCCGCCGCCGAAATGGCCAGCCGCGTGGAGTCGCTGGTGGGCGCCCGCTCGTTGGCCAAGCCGCTGATCTCCACCTTCCACTCGTTTTGCGTGCGCCTGCTGCGTCGCGACATTGACGTGTTGCAGATCGGCGGCAAAGGCTACCGCAAAGATTTCGTCATCTACGACGAGGCCGACCAGCAGAACGTAGTGAAGGCCGCCATGCGCCGCCTTGGCATCGACGACAAGCAGTTGACGCCGCGCAACGTGCTGTCGCGCATATCGTGGGCCAAGAACCACATGCTCGATCCGCAGGAGGTTTACCTGCAATCGGGCGATCCCAAGACCGAGCGCGTGGCCCATATTTACGAGGTCTACAGGCAGGAGTTGGCCAAGTCGAATGCTCTCGACTTTGACGACCTGCTGCTATACGCCGTGCGCGTGCTGAAAGCGTCGGGCGAGACCCGCGAGCGTTACAACCGCCGCTATCGCTACCTCCAGGTGGACGAATATCAGGACACCAACCGCCCGCAGTACGAACTAATGCGCATGCTCGCCGGCAGCGAGCACAACGTCTGCGCCGTGGGCGACGAGGACCAGAGCATCTACTCCTGGCGCGGCGCCGACATCCGCAACATTCTGGAGTTTGAGCAGGACTTTCCCGAGGCGCGCATCATTCGCCTGGAGCAGAACTACCGCTCCACGCAGAACATTCTGGAAGCGGCCTCGGTCGTGGTATCCCACAATGTCAGACGTAAAGGGCAAGAACCTGTGGACCGACCGCAGCGGTGGCGCCGCAGATTGGATACTACGAAGCGCCGGACGGCGAGAATGAGGCCCTGTTTGCGGCCGACTACATCGCCAAGTATCTTCGGCAGGCGCGGAAGCGACAGCCGGAGAGACGCCGCGGGCCGCGGTTCTGTACCGTACCAACTCGCAATCACGCCTGGTGGAAGAGGCCATGCGCCGCTATCAGCTGAACTACCACGTTGTGGGAGGTTTCAGCTTCTACGAGCGCGCCGAGATCAAGGACCTGATCTCGTACCTCAAGGTCATTCAAAATCCCGACGATTCGATCGCGGTGCAACGCGTGATCAACACGCCGACGCGCGGGATCGGCAAGAACACCCTCGAAACCATCGAGAGTATCGCGCTGGAGACCGGCACTTCGATGTGGGGCGCGCATCAACGAGGTGCTTCGGCGAAGGCTTCTTCCCGCTGCGGGCTCTGTCGGCGCTCAAGAGTTTTAAAGAGCTGATCGAAGACGCCCGGGCCATGCATCTGGGGACCTTCCGCGAACGAGTAGAGCGAAACCGCTGACTGCAGCGCGGCTGCCGAGGCTTCGCCGTCGCGGAGCGACGAAGAGGATTTGCAGCACGCCATCGACTTCTCGCCTGCGGAGTTCGAAGCTGACGGAGGCCACGGAGTTTGCGCCCGAGACATTCGCGGACGAGGGTAGCCGCGGAGCCGCACCTGCTGAAGCGAGCGGAAGAGCGGGTCGAAGGCTTCCGCGCTCCGGGCGATCCGGCGTCTACGGCCGAACTGCTGAAGTTCCTGATCGACCGCACCGGGCTACATCAAGCAACTTGAGCAGGAGGACACGCCCGAGGCGCTGGCCCGCGTCGAGAACCTGCACGAACTGGTGAATGCGGCGATGGACTCGCGCGATCGCGGCGAGACGCTGAACGAGTTCCTCGACCATGCCGCACTGGTCAGCGATGCCGACGATTACGACGAGAACTCGCGCGTCACCCTGATGACTTTGCACGCGGCCAAGGGGCTGGAGTTCCCACTGGTCTTTCTGATTGGGTCTGGAGGAGGGACTGTTTCCGCATTCGCGCACGCTGCTCGCCCCTGACGACATCGAGGAAGAGCGGCGACTGTGCTACGTCGGCATGACCCGCGCCATGAACACGCTGATCCTTTCGCGTGCGCGCTATCGGCGCCGCTACGGCACCGACATGCCCGAACCCAGCGTGGCATCGCGGTTTCTCGAGGAAGTTCCCCAGGCGCTGCTGCAGGACCTGGGATCGCCGCGACGGCCGGCGCTATGCGCCCAGCAGCGATTACGCGGCGGGCAGGCACTACGCCTACGAAGACGAAGATCAACGCCCTGCGCACGAGCGTCGCAACACGCCGCAACGCAGCCGCTATAGCGGCCCAGCCTACAACTCCATCGACAACATTGCGGAGTTCTTCGCCTCGCGCGGAAAGAAGTTTTCGCGGCCCAAGGTCGAGATTTCGCAGCCCACTGGGCGCACTGGATTCCGGCCCGGACAGCGCGTCCGTCATCCGAAATACGGCGAAGGTACGGTGTACAAACGCGAGGGAGACGGGGAAGATGCGAAGATTACGGTACAATTTCCTAGATTCGGTTTGAAAAAGCTGGTCGAGAAATACGCCCAATTGGAAAAGGCGTAAGCCCGTCAATTAAAGGAACGCAGAATTCATGGCAAATACCAAGAGCATTACCGACAAAGCAGAACGCAAGAAGGTGAAGCGCACCGCGCGCAAGAAAGCCGCCCCGAAAGCGCCCCGCACCTATGCCCGCGGCTCGGCGAAACGCAAGGTGAAGAAGCTGGCACGCGGTCAGTCGAAACGCTAATTCGGCCGCTGCCGTCAACGAAACCAAGGCTCCAGTCCCGTCCGCGGGCTGGAGCTTGTTTTTGCTGCTGGGAAAGCAGGAGAGGAATCTCCGGCTATCCCCCCTTGATTCCTCGCAGCGCCCGTCGCTCGCACAGATACCCAAGAATACCTCCAGTTTCTGCGCGCCCGGGTGTGATGTCGTATTTAGAGCGGTTCAACAAAAGCGCAGTCCTGACGCGGCGCTGAAGCGCCGCTCTACCCGAGCGTCGCGGATACAGTAATTCAGAAACTGCTCCAGTCACAATGCTATTCTCTTGAGGTCCTGACAAAGCAATCCATGCCTGAACGCCTTCGCGCCTCTGACTTCCGCTTCATCGCCATCTGCCTCGCGATGCTTGCCGGTACGGTCTGGTTTTGCGTGCGCAACTACCATTACGCCTTCCCCGAGGCCTCCATTGATTTTCGCGTGAACCGCCAGGACGCATTGGCGCTTGCCGGGAGATTCCTTGGCGAACGGGGCTACCGGGTGGGCGACTACCGAGAGGCGTCGCGCTTCAACTTTGATGACCAGGCGAAGACATTCCTCGAACGCGAAATTGGCTTGGAACGCGCCAATCAGATCATGGGGACTCGCCTTCACCTGTGGCGCTGGTCCTATCGCTGGTTCCGGCCGCAGCAGAAAGAGGAGTACCGCGTCGACGTGACGACTCGCGGCGAGGTCGTCGGCTTCGAACATCAGATTCCAGAAGCCGCCGCGCGACCCAGCCTTTCCCCCGAGCAGGCTCGGGCCATGGCGGAAGAGTTCCTGAAGAAAGAGTTTCACCGCGATCCGGCTACGCTGGAGTTCGTCGAGAACTCAAGCGTTTCGCGTCCAGCGCGCACCGACCAGGTGTTCATCTGGAAGGAACGCGACTTCAACCTCAAAGACGCCACCTATCGCGTGGAAGTGACCATCCTCGGCAACGAGCCGGGGAGCTACAACGAGTATCTGAAGGTGCCGGACCAATGGTCGCGCGATTACGAACGGTTGCGCTCCCGGAACGAGGTGACGCAGTACGTCGATACCGCCGTGGTCCTGGTCCTGTTCGTTGGGCATGATCGCAACCATTGCGATGCGGGTGCGGCGGCACGACGTGAAGTGGAACCGCGCGGCATGGGTGGGCATCATCGGCGGCGTGCTCTCGTTCCTGGCCAGTTGGAACGGCTTTCCTCTGCACGAGTTCGGCTATCCCACAACCGATTCCTATGGCAGCTTCGTGGCGCGCCAGTTGTTACAAAGTGTGCTGGAAGCGCTTGCCGCCGGTGGACTGCTGTTCGTGCTGACCGCGGGAGCCGAGCCACTCTATCGCTCGACCTTCGGTAGCAGGATATCGCTGGGCAACCTGTTTCGCCCGCGCGGGATTCGCACCAAGAGCTTCTTCCTGGGCACCATTCTGGGGCTCTCCCTTACCGGCGTCTTCGTCGCCTACCAGATCGCTTTCTACATGCTGGCCTACCGTTTCGGAGCCTGGTCGCCGGCGGATGTGCCGTACTCCGACCTGCTGAACACGCGCTTTCCGTGGGCGTTCGTGCTGTTTGGCGGTTTCCTGCCGGCGGTCTCGGAAGAATTCCTCTTCCGTATGTTCGCCATCCCGTTCCTGCGGAACCTGGTGCGCTCGGTGATTGCGGCCCTGGTTCTCGCGGGATTCATTTGGGGCTTTGGCCACGCCGCCTATCCGCAACAGCCGTTTTACATTCGCGGGTTGGAAGTAGGGATCAGCGGAATCGTGCTGGGCGCCATCATGTTGCGTTGGGGAATTCTGCCCACGCTGGTATGGCACTACTCGGTGGACGCCCTGTACAGCGCGCTGCTGTTGCTCAGGTCGCACAGCCTTTACTTCAGGCTCTCGGGAGCGGCCAGCGCCGGCATCATGGTCCTGCCTGTTCTCATAGCACTGGTGGCTTACATGCGACGCGGCGGCTTCGAGCCGGAGGCAGGGCTCACGAACGCCGACGAGACGGCGGCGGCTGAGGTGGCAACCGCTTCGGAGGAGCCGCCACATCTCGTCGCCCCACCCGATGCCCTGTCTGGAATGCCGGCCGCTGAGCGGTGGCCTGCGCATCGCCGGCGTGGCGGTCTTCGCGCTCGCGATGCTTTCGTCGCTGCTCCACGTCGATCGCTTTGGCGTCTCCCCCGGTTACAAGATTGCAGCCGATCAGGCGCGCGTCTCAGCCGAGGGCTTCCTCCGGCAGCACGGCATTGCAACGAATGGTTACCGCAACGTCACATTTCCGGCGACCCATTGGGGCGGCGATGACGCTCTGGCGGGCAAATACATTCTCGAACGCCTGCCTTCCGTCGCGGCTTCGAAACTCTTCGAGCTGAATCGCCCCCTGCAGCACTGGCTTGTGCGCTACTATCGCGCGCTTGACAAAGAAGAGGACATTGTTTCGGTACATCCCGAAACCGGCAAAGTGCTGGGCTTTGAGCACACCATTCCCGAGGACCGCCCCGGTCCGGACATACCTCCTGAGCTTGCCCGCCCTATCGCGGTAACCTTCGCGTCCGCGATGGGATGGGACCTCGGCGCGATGGATTTGAAGGAGTCCACATCCGAGAAGATGAAAGCGCGCCGCGATCATACGCTGGTGTGGGAGGCGAGGCCGGGGGATACGCGCAATGTCGACGAGGCACACTTTCGAGTCACCATTGAAGTGGCGGGCGACCAGGTGGTTTCGCTTCGATCGGGATGGAAGATCCCGGAAGATTACTCGCGCGCGCGGTCGCGCCAGAATGCCCTCTCAATTGTCCTGCTCACGCTGCGCATTGCGCTGGCCAGCATCATCGGCGGCACCGGACTATGGCTGCTGATTTTGAGAATCCGCAAAGGGCTGGTGAACTGGGGCCGAGCGATCCGGCTGGCGATACCTCTGGCCCTGCTTGGCCTGGTGGGACAGCTGTTGATGTTCCATGTCGCCTTCAGGGGCTACGACAGCGCTGTTCCCCTTGTCACCTTTCAAGCCATGGTGTGGATTGGCATGGCCATCAGCCTGATCTTCACGTTCCTGATGTATACAGCGATGGCCGGGCTGGTGACGTCGTTCTACCCGGAGAGCCTGGCCACCCTGCGGGTTGCCGGCCGCAGAGTGTGCGGCGCGGATGCGGGAGTGGCCACCGTGTTCGCGACTGGCATCGTGGTGCTGCTGAATAAACTTCAAACCCTGATGATGGATCGCTTCCACCGGGAGGCCCTCTTCGGCTTCGCGAGTCCCGATGTCATCGTGAGTGCGGCTCCAGCCGTATCGGTGATCGTGTCGGCGGTGACTACTACGCTCATTTACGTGGCGGCGCTCGTTGTCGTCGTACAGCTCATGGGGCTGCTGCCGAAGCGCTGGATGGCGATTCCTGTCTGCCTGTTGGCGGCTGCTTCTTTCGCTACCGGAGACGTCCGCACTTTAGGCGAGTTCGCTCTGCAGTACTGCTTTGCACTCGTTGGTTTGTGCTGTGCAGCGATCTTCTGCCTCTACTTTGCGCGCCGCAACTATCTGGCCTATGCGCTGGCGTTTTTGACCGTGGCATCGCTTCGCAACGGTGCGATGCAGCTGCTCGGGCAGCCGAACCCATGGTTGCAGCTGCAAGGCTGGATCGTCATTGCGGTGCTGGCGGGAGCGCTGCTGTGGGTCATGCTTCCGGCGATGAGGCGCGCACCGGCTGCAATCGCTGCCGGGCAAGGCGACTAAATACGAAAGGGGGCCTCCATCCCTGCCTGAATGGACGGTCCCCTCCGGCGACATATTCACCCTCCCCCAAACCACAGGGGAATACCTCGCATCTTTTCTATCGGCATCCCGTTACGGGGACTTCAGAACGCCAGGTTGGTGGCCCTGCGTTAGGAAGCTATGTAATTCCGGCTTCACCTGCCCGGAAGCGCCAGTAGTCTCCCGCGGTCTCGCTGAGGTCTCCGGCGGGCTTCTCGCCGCGAAAGACGCGTGACACGCCACGCACCACACGCCGCATCGGCAATTCTCCGTTTTCAGTCAGAAACAATTCTCCAATTTTGACGGTGCGGTAATACCAGCGCTTCAGCAGCGCCAGGTGCTCCATCCATTCCAGCGCCGAGCGCAGCTTGGGGGCTTCAACCCCAGCAAGCGCCTCGGTGATGCGCGACTCCATCGACTGCGGCCGCGACGTGAGATGTGCCGCTCCGGCAGGTTGGCCGACGTTGAGGGCCACCGGCTCGCAGATGCGACCGGCGACGATCTTGAACAGAGCCACCGCTCCGGGCTCCGCCGAGGGCTGCACCATCACGCCGTTGAGTTCATCGAGGCGGCGCACAATCTCCGGCAACTGCGCAGCGGCGGCCTTCACCTTCTCCAGACGAGTGTGCATGGCAGCAGCAGCCTCGAAATCGAGGTTGGTCGAGGCCTCATCGCGTTGCCGCTCGATCTCGCGCACCAGCGACTGCCCGTTGGTCTCGAAAAACTGTTGTACGCGTCCCACTTCGGCGGCGTATTCCTCGTCGGTGCATCCTTGGAAACAGGGCGCCAGGCACATCTTCATTTCGGAATAAATGCAGCCGGGAAATTGCGGATCGGGATGGAGATCGTCGACGCAGCGGCGCATCTTGAACAAATCGAGCGCGTCGTTGGCGAACTTCTCGGCCGCCACGCGGGTGGCGAAGGGACCAAAGTATTGCGCGTTGCCCTTCACTGCGGCGATGCGCGTAGTGACGGTCGCACGCGGATAAGGATTGTCGAGGATCAGCTTCACCAATGGCGCGAAACGTAGGCGCAGGCGTTTGTCGTAGGTCTTGGGAAATTCGTGGCGCAGCTTCTGGTAGAGCAGGAAGGAAGCTTCGAAGTCGGAGCCGGTGGCGGCCCACTCGACCGAGCGTACGCGTTCGCGCAGGTTCAGCTTGCGAGTTTGCCCTTCGGCAAAGCCGAGCAGGCGCTGCAAGCGGCGGCGCAGGTTCGAGGTCTTGCTGATGTAGGGCTCGCTGGCTTCGTCCTGGCCGCGCAGCAGAAACACAGCCGCACTCGCCGGAACGGCGGCGAAGAGCTCGGTGTCGCGGTCGGGAGCGAACTCGATGCGCTGCACTTGGACATTCTATCTACCACGGAGACACAGAGGGCACAGAGCGATGAAATGGGTGTCACCCGAGCGAGCGGCGGTTTTGCCGCGAGTCGAACGGCCCCTATCGTCCGAGCCTTGAGTGCAGCGGAAGCCGCTCAGCTGCTCGTGCGACCCGCCGCGGACAGAAGCAGTGTCTCTTATGTGATTGCAAAATCCTTTATCCGCTCAACTGGTTGACGTTTTGCGCAGCGAGGCGGGTCGAGCCGGCGAAATGCGCCTGCTTGGAATGTCGCGAAAGTCGAGCCCTTCCATCTCTACCTTCTTGCACATCTCATGCAAACGGGACCGCATCGCGCTCGCCAATTCGATCACCCAGCGTTTCGCGACGGACGGCGCGATCGGTATCTGTGAAATGCTGCCCAGATCTGTCCTCTTCCAGTCCTCTCCGGCCCTGTCTCGGAAAGTTGGTGGTGATGATAGTGGTCTTGTTCTCGCTGTAGCGATTGTTGAGAACATAGCGACTGTGTCGAAGACCCATTGTGAGGTTGCGGACCGCGCCCAGCTCATCGAGCACCAGCACCTCTGTGCTCGAAGACCGGCCGTAGCAATCTCCATCTCCGTCGTCTGCACCGACGGGTTGTAGGTGTTTTGAATCGACTTCAGCAGCTCGCGATAATCGCAAAACGGCATTGGATCCCCTTCTCGCGAATTAGGTCCTTTGAGAATCGACACGCCCAGATGGGTCTTGCCGATCCCGACGGGTCCACCAAAAAGGAGGCCTCTTTTTTCGACCGGATAATTCTCGACAAATCGCTCGGCCGGTCCGCCTCGCATCCGGCATGCGGTTCGCGCTTCCCCTTCGGTCGTATGAAGGTTGTCAGGTCGCAATGCATGTAGCGCGGCGGGATATGCGCCGCCTCCAGCAGGCGCTCGCCGCGGTCGCGCACGCGGCATTCACAGCGCACCGCTTCGCGTTCTTTGCCGCGCTCGACGGTCTGCCATCCGGTGCCGCCGCAGATGGGACATGTCTCGGTCGAGGTGGTCACGAGTTTGAATCTAATGCCGGGCGGGATGCTGCGCAATGGCAACGGCCGCGGAAAATGACACGCCATCACAGGAAAAGCTGTGTGGGTCTGTGTAAATCGGGGAAGAAAACATTCACCACGGATTCGCGGATCACGGAGACAAGAAGAAAATCCTGAAATCCGAGTCCCTGAGAATCCGGGTCAATCCGTGGTTCAAAGCATCATGGCGTGGCGACGAGATGCTCTTTCGACACCGGGAAAATGTCGTAAACATAATCATGAACAGCCAACGCGGCGGGTTTCATGGTGCCTGCCTGCACCCGCTTCACGATTTCCTCGCGCGAAAGATCGAAGATGGCTGCCAGGATTTGCTCTCGCTCCTCATCGGTGGCCTGCGCCAGCAGGAACAGCACGCGCGCGCTGTGCTGTATGTATTTCGGCGAAAGCAGTTGCCGCTTCAGCAGCTCCATGATGACCGGCGCCTTCGTCCGGTCAAAGCGTCCCGGGATCGCCGCGCCGGTCCAGTTCGGCGAAGAACTGCCGCGGTCCATTCGTTGTGATAATCCCACACCTTCTGGAACAACTCCCTGGTGAAGCGAGTCCCCGCCTTGACCTGCTCGGTGCTCGGCGCCAGCACCACGCCGTCTTCGGTGAGCGCCGGCCGCTGGAAATATCCATCCTTGGTGATGACCGCCTGATGAGCAACCAGCGTCCACAGCCACGAAACGTCGATGCGGTAGGTGGCCAGATCGTTCATGAAGCGCTGCTTGAGTTCGTAGTCGTCGATGGCGGCGGCGAAGTTGCCGTTCAGAATCTGGAAGCCATAGTTCGCGGCCATGTAGAAGGCGTGCTGGATGTGCTCGATGGTGATGTCGCCCTTGGGCACGCCGTAGATGGCGTTCCATCGCTCCGGAGTAAGGAGCTTCTCCGGCGTGTCCAAGCGTCGCCTTGCTGATGATGCTAGGCGTGATCTTGCCCTGCGCGTTCAGCAAGCCGCGGGATTCGAGCAGCGCCCGCTCCGAGTCCACCAGGCCACTGGCAACGGTGGGCACCGCTTTGCCGTTGGCGTCCACCGTCTCGCGCGGCGCATCCAGCATCGCCTGCAATTCCGCTACCGGCACGCGCAGCGGCCCATTTCCCGCAGCCACGTATGCGGGCTCCGGACTGGCGACCCAGCTTTGGCGATAGGCGTCGTAAAGCCGGCCTTTGACGCGTCCGCCGAGAATATCGTCAAGCGTGACCTGCTGGCCGTCTGCGGACATGGGCTCGTCGGGCACGAACATCAGTCCCAGCAGTCGCTCGCGGAGCTTGTCGATGGCGACCGCGCGCAGCGCCAATGGGTTATACCGCGAGCGGCCATAGGCATCGCTCGGGTGATAGATCATCACCGCCGCCATGCCGCCAATCGGCGCACCCTGCGTGAGTTCGCCATTCTTCATGCCCGCCATCAGCATCATGAGCGCGTTGTAGCGCTGGTAGGCGATCATGTTCGGCGAAGCCATGCCGATGGTTTGCGGATCGGGAAACACGCCGTTCGGGTCGTCTTTCCACATCTCGATGAGGCTGCCGAGATAGTCCCAGCGGCCGACATTGGTCCCCAGCAGCCGCCGCCGGAAGACCCAGGCGATCGCCGGCAGATAACGGCCGCCATTGCCTTCCTCGTAGAGAATCTTGATCTTGAACGTGCCGGCCGGGAACCCGATGATTGCTTCCACCCGCGACAGCAACTTCTCCACGATGAGCGCTTCCCGGGGTGTCTGCATCTTCGGGATGTAAAAATACACGCCGGTGCCGGCGCTCTTCAGGGCCTCGTAGTTGTTCAAGACCCAGAGAACGACCACCGCAATCAGGCCGGGGGCGGGTTCGCCATCGACGGTGACATGCGATCGTAGAGCACGTGAATGCTGGGCGGACGAACCAGGCGCGTGGGCCACTGCTGCGGCGGCCGGTTGATTTTGTAAGAGCGCTTGTTGTCTTTCTTCACCACTTCGTACGGCTTGCCGGTCCAGCGGCCTTCAAGAATCTCTTTGGCGTTCTGCAGCGCCGCAAAGGTTCCCACCGGCTGGTTCTTGGGCGTGCCCTGAGGCTGGAAGTGCGAGGGCGAAGCGTCTTCGAAATCCGGCATGTTCATGGGCGCGGCGCTATTCAAAGCGTTGAACGCCATGTCCAGCGGATGCCAGGGCCCGGTGAGCTCCAGTCCGGGGTTCTTCAACGGATGCACGTCGGCGGGGATGGGCACTTCGTCGTTGAGCCGCCAGCGCCATTCGCTCTCGCGGCCCAGAAAGTTGTCGATCATGCCTTGTACGATCTGGCGAAATGTCCAGGAACGTCCTGTGACCGGATCGTCGAAGGTCTCCTCCCAGCGCGGCCAGCCGTATTTGCTTGCGCACCGGCTCGGCACTCTCGAGCAGCGCTCGTCGGGCGCTCAGGGCCTCGGCAATGGCAGGACGCAGTTCGCGGGTAAGCGTCGCAATCGTCTCCTCGACGTTGACCTCGCGACCATTGATGTTCTTGGTTCCGAACAACTCTGGGAATTGCTGCAGAATATCTTCACGGATCATGGGGCCGCTCCCGCGTGGTTCTACAGCCAGTGTAGTGCGCGCCTTTGGGGCGGTCAAAGATGGCGGAGATCACAGTGTGTTAGTGACAGAGTCTCGCCTTATGCTAAGCGGGATGCGAATGAGGCGCTGTGGTATCTGCGCGACTCTACTCCGCATATTCGCATCTAATTATGAGCGCGCATAGTTTGACAAGCGCGCCTTCCTACATGGATCGATACCTTTGTATTCATTGCCATTTTTATCAGCCGCCGCGCGAGAACCCGTGGCTTGAGTCGATTGAGCTGCAGGACTCGGCGTATCCCTATCACGACTGGAACGAGCGCATCACGGCGGAGTGCTACGCCGCTAACGCCAGCTCGCGCATACTGACGAGCGACAACCGCATCACCCGCATCGTCAACAATTATTCGCGGATCAGCTTCAACTTCGGCCCCACGCTGCTGTCCTGGATGGAAGAGCACGCGCCCGACACCTACCAGGCGATCCTCGACGGCCGACAAGGAAAGCCAGCAGCGTTGCTCGGGACACGGCAACGCCATCGCGCAGGTGTACAACCACATGATCATGCCGCTGGCCAACCGGCGCGACAAGCAGACGCAGGTAGTCTGGGGCATTCGCGATTTCGAGCATCGCTTCGGCCGCAAGCCCGAAGGCATGTGGCTGGCGGAAACCGCCGTCGATGTGGAGACGCTGGAAGTCCTGGCCGAACATGACATCAAGTTCACCGTCCTGGCGCCGTCGCAAGCCAAGCACGAGCGGCGCGTCGGAACCACGAAGTTCAAGAACGTAGAAGGCGGCAAGATCGACCCGACGCGTCCCTATATTTGCAATCTGCCGTCGGGGCGCAGCATCAACCTGTTTTTCTATGACGGACCGATCTCGCGCGCGGTGGCCTTCGAAGGGCTGCTGAGCAATGGTGAGACGTTTGCCAACCGGCTGCTCAGCGGATTTGCCGACAATCGCCGCTGGCCTCAGCTCATGCATATCGCCACCGATGGCGAGACCTATGGCCATCATCATCCCAAGGGCGACATGGCGCTGGCCTACGCGCTGCATCACATCGAGAGCAACAACCTGGCGAAGCTGACCAACTACGGCGAGTACCTGGAGATCAATCCGCCGACCCACGAAGTGGAGATCGTGGAGAACACGGCGTGGAGCTGCGTCCACGGCGTCGGGCCGCTGGAGCCGCGACTGCGGCTGTAACAGCGGCGGCAAGCCGGGATGGAACCAGGCCTGGCGCGCTCCGCTGCGCGACGCGTTCGATTACCTGCGTGACGAGCTGGCACCGGAGTATGAACGCAAAGCCGCGCGAGTTGCTGCGCGATCCCTGGCAGGCACGCGATGAGTACATCAACGTCGTGCTCGACCGCAGCGATCGCAGCCTGCAGGAGTTCTTCGCCAAACATGGCAAGGCTGAAATGACGGACGTGGACACGGTGACCGCTCTCGCTCTGCTGGAAATGCAACGTCACGCCATGCTGATGTACACCAGCTGCGGCTGGTTCTTCGACGAGTTGTCGGGCATCGAGACGGTGCAGACCATCATGTACGCCGGACGTGCGCTGCAGCTTGCGCAGATGCTGTTTCCCGACCACCGGGAAGCGAAGTTCAAGGAGCTGCTGGCGCTGGCGAAGAGCAATCTTACCGAGCACGGCGACGGCGCACGCATCTTCGAGAAGTGGGTGAAACCGGCTGAGGTGAACCTGCTGGCGGTGGCTGCCCACTTTGCCATCGCCTCCATGTTCCAGCGAGCGGGAGAGAGCAGCTCCATCAACTGCTACGACGTACGCCAGCGTGACGACGTTCGCCTGGAGTCGGGACGGGCGCGGCTGGCCATGGGTACCGCGCAGGTCCGCTCGCGCATTACGCACGAGCAGCAGGAGATCAGCTTCGGCGTGCTGCACTTCGGCGATCACAACGTCATTGCGGGAGTGCGGGGGTTTCGTGGCGAGCAGGAATTCAAGAACGTGGCGCCGAGAGCTGCGCGAGAGCTTCCAGTCGTCCGACCTGCCGGCGGTTTTGCGTCTGCTGGACAAGCATTTCGACGGTGCGACCTACAGCTTGCGATCGCTGTTCCGCGACGAGCGGCAGAAGAGTCGTCAGCAAGATCCTGGGCTCGACCATGGATGAAGCCGAGGCGGCATATCGCCAGATCTACGAGCACCATGCTCCGCTGATGGGATTCCTCAGCGACATGGGCGCGCCGCTGCCGAAGATGCTGCACCTGACCGCAGAGTTCGTGCTGAACACGGCGCTGCGCAAGGAGTTCCTGGCCGATGAAATCGATCTGGAACGCATCCAGAGGCCTGCTGGACACGGCCGCGCGGGAGAAAATCCAATGGGACGAAGCGTGGCTGGGCTACGCGCTGAATCGCCGTCTGGGCCGCATGGCCGACGAGTTGGCGGTGAATCCTCGCGAAGAGCGGCTGCAGCGATTCAATGCGGCCGTCGGTCTGGTGCGCACGCTGCCGTTTGAAGTCAACCTGGCGCCGGTGCAAAACGTGTTCTACCAGTTGCTACAAAACGTGTACCCAGCAGTCGCGCTGGAGGGCGGACGAGTCGTCGCAGCGCTGGGTCAGCGAGTTTGCCGGGTTGGGCCAGAAGCTGGGAGTTTGCGTGGAACCGGTGGCTGTCGAGACAGCCTAGGCGAAAGACCCTTTGCCTTCGGATTGCAGGGATTTTGCGGAAAGCTCCATTCCAAGAAGTAAGAAGTCTGAGCCCCCTGCTTCAGCAGGGGGAGCTGGACTTCAGTCCAGCGAACAAGCGTGCAATGTCGGGAGGCAGCTTCAGCCGCGGGCATTTCGCAATCCCGGCGCTAAAGCGCGCGTTCAAAGTCGAACACTTCCGGAGCGCTGAAGCGCTCCTCCCCCGCATGAATGCGGGGGCTCCCACCAAAAGTACGTTTCGCGAGTCATGCTCTGACTTTTCTCAGCGCTTTAGGCGCGGCACAACCAGGCTCGCCGTATCGCCCCTGCCGGGCTCCCGCTCGAAGGGAACTGGCTTGACGCGAACCCTTCGACTTCGCTCACGGCAGGCTCTGAAGGTTCGCTCTACCGACATTCACAAATCACAATTTCAAACTGAGGCACATCGAGGTTTTTCTTCATTCCTACGAATTTTCTGCATCAGATTTTCACGGTTTTTCTTGACATACGACTAGTGGCGCAAGTAAAACTTGGCGCCACAGGTTCTGACCTGGCGAGGAGCGAGCATGAACAAAGGTGATTTGATCGAGAAAATCGCGGCCGCCCACGGGATCAGCAAAACCAGCGCGGGGGGCGCCATCGACACAATAATTGGTGCGGTCACTTCAGCGCTAAAAAAAGGCGACCGTGTAACTCTGGTGGGATTCGGCACCTTCTCCGTCTCGCAGCGTAAGGCGCGCAACGGGCGCAATCCGCAGACCGGAGGCGTCATCAAGATCGCGGCGCGGAGAGTTGCCAAGTTCACTCCGGGCGTCGAACTGAAGAAGGCTGTCAACAAGAAGTAGCGCAGGGATTTTGGTTCGGCCGGTTCGTTGCGGCCACTTGCGGCGGGGTGAAAGCTCTGCCGCGTTATTTTTTGCGGCGCGGCGAAAGACCAGTAGCTGGCCCTCGCGAATCGTTTTCGGCGGGTCCGAATCAAATGCGGATAGAGGTCGGCTTGCGCTGGAGTGCGGCGATTGCCGCTGTCGGCCAACTTCCGGTAGAATAAAGGTTTGCGACCAGCGAGTCAGGGAGTCTTTATGAAGGCAGCCATCCATCCGGCTTACGACGAAGTACGCGTGCATTGCGCATGCGGTAACCAGTTTATGACCCGTTCGACCCACAAGGGCGACATTAACGTGGAAATCTGCTCCGCGTGCCATCCGTTCTTCACCGGCAAACAAAAGCTGGTTGACACTGCGGGCCGGGTCGAGCGCTTCCGCCGCAAGTACGCCAAGTCAGACGCGGGCAAGGCAGAGGCCGCGAAGACCGAGGCCGCGAAGACCGAGGCGGCAAAGTCAACCTGCGAAGAACTAGTGTTTTCAATCGTTTGGGCAAGAGCCTCCGCTGCGGCGGGGGCTTTTTGCGTCTTGGTTCCTGGTACTTCCTTCCTCTAGAACGTGGTAGCGACCGTGAAGCGGAACGTCTTGCGCGGTTCGCGTAACAGATAGCTTGGCTGGTAGATGGACACCGCCTGAGCATAGGTGTAATCGCCGGCGGCTCCCGCGGGGAACATGGCGCGGGTAATCGGCGTAGGCGAGCTCACGGTTTCGTCAATCCGCAGAGGATTGTAGGCGTAGTAGATGCGGAATGGCGCATTCACCACCGGCATGATGACCTGCAACTCCAGTCCGGTCGACATGCGCGGCTGGTAATTGGTGCCTGAAACCGGCTTGAGTTCGGCCGTGAACGGGATGGTGGATCCGCCGGCACAGGTGAAACTGGAGGTTATGTACGGGCAGCCGAAAACTGTGGTTTGCAGGGCAGTGACCTGAGGTCCTGCAATTCGCAGTTGCGAATCGTTGGAGATGAAGTCCATTCCTGTATCCACAAAGGCGGCAACCGTGACCGGTCCAATGATGGGGACACGGTACTCAATGTTATTGACCAGGTTGGTGTCGCCGCCGGGAAAGATGATCTGTTCGACCGGGATCGTGACGTTGTAAGCTCCGCGCCGCGGATTCGTCGGATCCAGCGGAACTGAGGTTCCGTCGGGATTCTGCAGAGGAATTGTCACGGCGCTGGGGAAGAACGCAACCGGGGAGATGGCTCGAATGTCGAAGCCGCGAATGTCGGTATCGCCGCCCATATAGAAGCGGTCGAAGGGCGGAGCCACCTGGCCTCCGTATCCCGAGATCCACGAGCCCAGCAGCCGGAACCCAAAGGTATTGCGACCCTTGTTGACCGGGCATGAATTTCTTATACTCGGCGACCGGCTTGATGTAATTCACGTTGCCGCCGAGACCCGCAAATTCGGTGGCCACGTAGAAACTCTGACCCGAATGTGGACGCTGCGGATTGTCGATTCGGTTGTAGGAAAAGTTGGGCACAACTTTGCTGGTGATGATGCCGTTCAGGGCGTTGGGGCCGGAGATGCCGCGGAAAGCCAGGGTCTCAAAGTAATCCGCCGACGCCTGCGCTGTAGGTCGTAACCGACGAGTCGTCGAACGAATAGGTGATGCCCACCCGCTTGAACGAGCGCTTGATCGGATAGCTCAGCGAAGTCGTGGCACCCGTGCTGGTCTGGGTAAAGTTCTGCAGCAGGGCCTGGTAACTGGCCGGCAGGGTGACCGTCTGGTTGAGCTGAATGGAAGTGAGTGCCGCCTGGTTGTAGTTGTAGCTGCTGTGGTACACCGTCCAGCCGAACTGCAGTGGCTTGTCAAACAGGTAAGGCTGGGTGAAGCCGAGAGTTTCGTTCTTCTGGTACTGGCCGATCTGGAACTCGAGCGTCAGGCTCTCGCCTTTGCCGAACAGGTTGTTGGTGGTGTAGTTGAGGCCGATGAACCCGCCCGCCAGACCGCTGACGCCGCCGGTGAGGCCGATGCTGTTCTTGCCTTTTTCCTTGACCTTCAGGGTGATGTCAACCGTCGAATCCTGCACGTTCTGCTTGATCTCGGAATCCTGCTCGGGCTTGAGCACCTCGAAGTACTGCAACTGGTTCAAGCGCAGCAAGCTCAGTTCCCACAAATTGCCGTTGTAAACCTGGCCTTCTTCCAGCGCCAGTTCGCGGCGGATGACCTTGTCGCGCGTGGTGGTATTGCCCTGGAATTCGATTCGGCGGACAAAGAATTGCTTGCCTTCATCCACGTCGATGCGCAGGCTGATGAGCTTCTTTTCGTCGTCAGCTTCGGTGTTCGGGACCGGCGTGAAATTGATGTAGCCGAGGGCGGAGTAGGCCTTACGCAGAGCTTCCAAGCCCTTTGCGGATGGCTTCCGTGTCGAAGACATCACCATCCTTGATCTTGAACAGAGCGCGCAATCCCGCGGTATTGGTCACCGCCTTGTTGCCGCTGAAGGTGATCTCCTTCAGTCGGTAGCGCTGGCCTTCTTCGACCGGCAGTGTGATATCGACCGCTTTGCCGGGAGACGACTTGAACGGCCAATACCACTTGACGCCGCTGGTGTCGTGGATCTGCGTCTTGGGATCGGCAACCAGGGCCTTGAAGTAGCCCTTGGTCTGGTAGTAGTAGCGGACGCGCTCGGCGTCCTCACTCAGCTTGGTGGAGTCGTAGGTGCGGGCGAAACAGATTCTCCAGGAAGATCGAGTGGGGAATGCCGATGGGCTTCAGGTTCTTCATCGCGCTGCGGAGTTCGCGCGAGCTGATGGCCTTGTTGCCCTCGAAGATGATCTTTCCGACCTTGACCTTGGGACCCTCCTTCACCACGAACGTAAGGGCGACGGCGGCCGGAGGAATGGGACGCACTTCCGAGCGAACGGTCGCGAACTGATGGCCGTGCGCGGCCAGCAATTCCTTGATGACGACTTCCGCACGCTTTACTTTCGTCGGATCGTATTGGCTCTCCTGGGTAAGTCCGACCTTTCGTTCCTTGAATTTGTCGAGTACGTCGCTCTGGGAGACCGAACTCAAGCCAACGTACTTGATCTCGCGGATGGTCGGCTTTTCCTTGACGTAGACGTGGATGATCCAGCCCTTGGCCGACGCCTCGCGCTCGATGCGCAGATCGTCGAAATAGCCCGTGTTCCAGAGGGAGTTGAAATCGCGCTCCAGGGCCGCCTGGTCGTAAACGTCACCGGCCTTGGTGAACATTCGGGCCCGGATGGTTTCCGCCGGAATCCGGCGATTGCCCTGGATAACGATGCTCTCGATCACGCCCTGCTGCGCCACGCAGGTGCCTGCAAGAAGGATGAAAGCGAAAAAGAGACTGATCGCCGTGGCACAGTAGCGCGTCCCGCGGGTGAACAAGACCGCGGGTCTTACCTGAAGATGGCAAGAAATGACGAAAACCTCAGTACAGGTTAATGAAAGCGCAATTATACGGTAAGGATGCTCTGGTTCGGAAACCGATCGCCCCGTTCGTCTATGGCGGATGGCGAACCCTAACCCTTGCTGTGGCAGGAAGTTTCGGGAACTCGCTCGACCTCAACCAAGGTGGAATAGAACGTAGCGCCACCACCGAGATCGGTGAGCCGGTCCGAGGTCAACACATTGATGTTGAGGCCGGCGTCGGACAACTTTGCCCACCCTAATCGGGCGCCGACCACACCGGCCTGCGACCGTCCCATCGACCCGGGCACGCAGGAAAATCTCGCCGCGTTGGTTGTAGACCCGAACCCGGTCGCCATCCGCTATGCCGCGGCGCTCGGCGTCGGCGCGGCTGATCTCCAGCTCATGCTGCCGCTCCATCTTCTGCAGGCTGGGCAGATTGACGAAGGTGGAGTTCAGAAAATTGTCGCCCTTGCGAGCCAGCAGCTCCAACGGGAAGGCTTCCGTGGCTTGCTGGTGACGCGACTCCTCGCGGCGGAACAAACGATGCAACCGGATCCATGCCGTAAGCGAGATCAACGCCGGGTCGAAGAGCCGCGCCTTTCGGTTGGGCGTATCGGAATCCGTTGGCGAACGGCAGCCACGGGACGGTCGCTATCGTCTCCGTGCAGGTTCAAACGCACGTGGGGGTCGCTCTCCAGACGCTGTCGGGTGATTCCCTTCAGTTGCGGCACGCCCGACTGCAAGGCCGCGTCGATCATCGTGTCGACCGGTTCGCGGAAACACTCGTCCTCGAATCCCATGCGCAGCGCAAGTTCGCGAAAGAAGTCCACGTTCGATCTGCACTCGCCCAGCGGCTCAATCGCCGGTTGTGAGACCTGCAGGTAGTAATGGCCGTAGGCCTGGACCAGGTCCTTGTGCTCGAAGAAGGTCGTGGCCGGCAGAACCAGATCGGCGAAGTCGGTCGTGTCGGTGAGGAACTGTTCGTGAACCACGGTAAACAGATCTTCGCGCTTCAGCCCGCGCCTGACCAGGTTCTGATCGGGGCAAACGGCAGCGGGGTTTGAGTTGTAAACCACCAGGGCCTTGACCGGAGGATCGTCGAGCTCGGTCAACGCCTTGCCGAGCTGCACCATGTTGATGGTGCGGGCTGGACGTCCCAGCGGGCTCTTGCTCATCAGGTCATGCCGCTCCATCGCGGGACGGTCGAGCTCGAAAGCCGCCACTGGTGGACAGTTGCAGGCCGCCGCCGACTTCCTTCCACGATCCCGTGATCACGGGCAGCATGCACACTGCACGAACCGCGGCGCCGCCATTCTGCGAGCGCTGGATGCCGTAGTTCAGGCGGATCGCCGCCGGACGCGTGGTGGCGTACTCGCGTGCCAGGCGCTCGATGTCGTCGCGGGACAATGCCCGTCCATTGCGCAACCCGCTCGGGCGTGTACTCGGGGAGCCGCTTCTCCAGCTCGTCGAAACCGTCGGCGTAACGCGCGATGTAATCGCTGATCGTGCAAGCCATCGCGAACAATGACGTGCATCAAGCCCAGGGCGAGCGCAACATCGGTACCCGGATTGATCGGAATGTGCCAATCGGCAAGCGGGCGGTGCGGGTGCGATAGGGATCGATCACCACCAGCTTGGCGCCATTGCGCCGCGCCTCCTCGATGAACGGCCACAGATGAACGTTGTTGCCGTGAATGTTTGCGGCCCAGGCGATGATGTATTTCGAGTGACGGAATTGCTCGGGCTCGGTCCCGATCTTGCGGCCGTAGATCGAGATGATGGCGTCGCCACCCGCCTGTGAGCAGATACTGCGATGCAGTTGCGACGCGCCCAGGCGATGAAAGAATCGCATATCCATCGACGCGCCGTTGAGCACGCCGATGTTGCCGCCATAGGAATAGGGCAGAACCGCCTCGGGGCCAAACTCCGCGCTGATGCTGCGCAGACGAGTGACGATCTCGTCGAAGCGCTTCGTCCCAGGTGATGCGCTGGAAAGCGCCGTCACCGTGAGTGCCCTTGGGCGACGTCCTCCGCATGGGATAGAGAACGCGGTCGGGCGAGTAGACACGGTCAAGATATTTTGCAACTTTCGCGCACAGAAAACCGCGCGTGACGGGATGCTCGGGATCGCCCTGAATTCGCGTGGCGCGTCCGTCCTCGACCGTGATGAGCACGGCGCAAGCGTCAGGACAATCGTGCGGACATGCGGCGTGGACCACTTGTTTCATAAGGCGGGACTGCTGCGACGATTATCCCACGAACCGTGAAAATCGCCGCGTCACTGACTGTCGCTCGGTCCTGCGCCAAGTGCAGTTGGGACGAAGCGCTGGTGGCGCGGGACGAGACGCAGGAGAACTCGTTGACTAATTCAGTTCGCGCTTGCTTTCACCACCCCCAACCGGAGTATGATCTCAACACCCATCTGGCCCGCCCGAGATACAGGGGGACAAGGCAATGGTAAGCAAGATCCTGGCAGTCCTGATCGTTCTGACCACGGCGGCATCGCTTCCTTCGGGAGCTAAGATGCGCGGTCCTTCCACGCCGGAAGAACGGGCGCGTGCGGTGGAGTATGTGCGCAGCCTGGAAGAGAACCCGCTCGCGAAAGATGGCCTCGAAAAAAGAATGTGGCTGACCGAGTGGATCGTCGAGGTCCCGGACTTCACCGTCAATGCGTGCTGCAAAGAGTTGGATTCGCTCGACAAGGTGAACAACACCTATTCCAACCAGCTGCGCATGCAGGTGCTTTATTCGCAGGCAGCGTTCCTGCTGCAGCATCCCGACGAAAAGAACGCCGCCGCCATTCAGGCAGCGGGATTGTCGGGGACCCTGCGTGCCTACCGTGCCATTCAGCGGTTTGATCCGACAGCCAAGTATCCTGTGCTGGACAATCTGATCGCGCTGGAAAAACAAGGCAAGCTGCAGCAATACGTGCAGAAGAAGAAATGCAAGGACGCTAAGGACAATTAGGAACATCGGCTTCTGTTTGCTTCCAAGGGCGCGCCAGTCGCGCCCTTCGTCGTGTGTGCGCTAATCGCGTAGGGTAGAGGGCGACATCATGCACTACGATTTCATCGCCATTCCAGACAGAGACGTTCCGCGGGCCGGAAACCCACTCTTCCAACATTTACTGGACACGTACGCCAGCGAAACCGACAAGACCATCTCGGTATGGCGCAGTTTCTCGCCGCAAGACATGGGATTCCGTCCCCATCCCAAGTCGTCGACCGTGGCCGACATCTTGAAGCACGAACTGCTCTCGGAGCGCCGCTTCTTCGGCGAATTTGTCGGTACGCCGGAACCGCCCGCCGCCGATGTGCTCCCGCAGACGCTGGACCTCAGTGCATATATTCAGCGCAAGGAGGAACTGGCGCGGCCGCGGCTCGCATTCTTCGCGACCCAGCCTGCTGAGTGGTGGGTGCAGGACGTGCCGTTCTTCGGACTTACCCGCCAGCGCATCTGGGTGTTCTGGCGCCGTGTGTTGCACAGTTGCCATCACCGCACCCAACTTACGGTGTATCTTCGCTTGTCGAACAAGCCGGTGCTGTCGGTATACGGACCGACGGCGGACCAGACTTGGGAGGGAGCTGATCCAACCACTTCAGTTGAAGCCGCGGGGAGAAGATAGCGGCAGCCATTCAACCGGTTTGAGCGTCGGCGTAGACCGGTAGAGCCAGCCTTCAGGCTGGCGTCCCAAGCCCCCAACGATAAGTCTGTCTGCCGCCTGACGCGGCGCTGAAGAAGCTGTTACGAAACCCACGGCTGAGCCGAGACGGTGGGACAAAACAGGAGTCAGCCGCCCTGCGGCGACAGGTGATAGCCCACACCTTCAGTGTGGGGAGGCGTCAGTGGGAAATTACGAGTCCGCTTCAGCGGACGACAGGAGTTTCGTAACAGCCTCTGAAGCGCCGCACTACCCGTCCTTCGAAACCTGAGACACGACGCCTGCCTTACCGCACCTTGGCGTACAGCATCTGGTCCAGGACGACGCCGTTCTTGACGGCGCTGCGCCGCATGATTCCCTCGCGTTCAAAGCCGGCCTTCTCCAGGACCCGTATGGAGCCGACGTTGTGCGAGAAGGTCATGGCGAAGACCCGTGTCAATTGGTATTCATCGAAGGCCTGCTCGGACGCGGCCCGCACCGCGCGCGTCATCAGACCGCGTCCCCAGTACGGCTCGCCCAGCCAGTAGCCCATCTCCGACGTAAGCCGGGCAACGTCCGTACCCAGCTTGAATCCGATGCCGCCGACGGCTTCGCCTTGGTGCTCCACAGCGAATGAGGTGGGGATTTCCATGGACCGCACAAAGTTCAGGTAGTCGTTCGCATCCCGTCGAGTGTAGGGATGGGGAAACTGGTCACGCAGGTTGGAAGCAATCTTCGGGTTGTTGGCGTAGCGCAGCAGGGCGTCGAGGTCGTCCTTGCGCCAGGGACGAACCCGCAGATCACCAAGGTCGAGTAGCATGACGAAGGCCAGATTCGGGATCGCCGATCAGGGGTGAACACCGCCCGCCCAGCTAGATCGACATCACTTCCTTCTCTTTGCCCTGGGACAGCTCTTCCATCTTCTTGATCTCGTCGTCGGTCAGCTTTTGCATCTGTTCCAGGGCGCCGCGCTCTTCGTCTTCCGTGATTTTCTTGTCCTTCATTGCCTTCTTGATCAGATCGTTGCCATCGCGACGAATGTTGCGGACCGCGGTGCGATGCTCTTCCAGCGCCTTGTGCAGGTGCTTCACCATTTCCTTGCGGCGGTCTTCCGTGAGTGCGGGTACCGGCACCCGGATCAGCTTACCGTCATTCATCGGGTTCAGTCCCAGGTCAGCACTGCGAATGGCCTTCTCAATTGCCCCGATCAGGCTGACATCCCAGGATTGCACGGTAATGAGCTGCGGCTCCGGTGCACTGACATTCGCGAGCTGGTTAAGAGGCATCTGCGATCCGTAGGCATCCACCGTCACACCATCCAGCATGTGTACCGACGCGCGGCCCGTACGGGTCGAAGCCATCTCTTTGCGGAAGTCCTCTACCGCCTTGTCCATGCGGGTCTTGAGCTGACCAAAGCTGTCCTTCAAGGCGGGAATTGCCGCCATCGAAACTTGAGCCATATGCGGTGCGCCTCGTAGATGAATTCAGAAACTCTTGATTATAAGCTGTCGGCTCTCCGTCGTCAGCCCGCCAGGCGCACTCACCGTGCTAGCAGGAGCATCTCAGGCAGCGCGCTGGAGCCGTCGTGTTAGGTAAAGCTGAAGGCCGAGGGCTGAAGCTCATGCGCCTCATTGACCAGCATTGACCAGCGAGCCGACACGCTCTCCCAATACCACGCGCTGGATGTTGCCATGCTGATTGAGGTTGAAGATGACGATGGGCAGGTTGTTCTCGCGGCACAGCGCGATAGCGGTCGCATCCATCACGCGCAGTCCCCGCTTAAGGATTTCCAGGTAGCTGATGGTGTCGAACATGGTGGCGTCCTTCACCAGCACGGGATCGTCGGTATAGATGCCGTCGACCTTGGTGGCTTTCAGGATGGCGTCCGCTTTGATCTCCATCGCCCGCAAAGAGGCAGCGGTGTCGGTCGAAAAGTAAGGGTTGCCGGTGCCTCCAGCGAAAACCACGACGCGGCCTTTCTCGAGATGACGAATGGCGCGCCGCCGGATGAACGGCTCCGCCACCTGATTCATTTCGATGGCGGTCATTACCCGAGTAAACACGTTTTGCTTCTCTAATGCATCCTGCAGGGCGAGGGCGTTGATGACCGTAGCCAACATGCCCATGTGATCGGCGGAGACGCGGTCCATTTCTTTGGCCTGCTCGGCGACGCCACGGAAGAAGTTGCCGCCACCGACCACGATGGCGATCTCGATTCCCAGACGATGGACTTCGCCGATTTCAGCGGCGATTTCGTGCACGCGGGTATTGTCTACACCGAAGCCCTGACCCGCGGCGAGCGCCTCACCGGAGATCTTCAGCAGAATGCGTTTGTAAACCGGAGTACTCATTGTTTGGCTGATACCTTGCTAGGAGAAGTGATAATTCAGTTTAGCAGGAACAATCGGGACTCCGGAGTCGCGAAGCAGACAAAAATGCGCATGGAAGGCCGCTCCCAAAACGGCCTGGTTCGCCTCCGAGTTCAGCGTCAGAAGACTTGCGACAGGTTAAAGTAGAGAAGAGCTTTGGCTTATGGACAGTATTGGCGATCTCCTGCGGCAAGTCTTTCAGCTCGCGGAGTTCCGTCCGCATCAGCGCGAAGTCATCCAGGATGTCTTAAGCGGCAACGATGTGGTTTGCGTGATGCCGACCGGCGCAGGAAAGAGTCTTTGCTTCCAGCTTCCCGCGGTGCTGCTGAAAGGCCTGACGGTCGTAGTCTCCCCGCTGATCTCGCTAATGGCTGATCAAGTCCGTCAATTGCAGGCCCTCGGCGTTCCCGTTCTACTGTTGAACAGCTCGTTGCCGTCCAGCGAGCAATCCCAGGTCCTCAAGCGGCTCAAGGATGGCTTCGCAGGATTACTGTACCTCGCTCCCGAACGGTTCGCGGCGCCATCGTTTCATCGGACTTTCGGAACAACTTCGCCCTAACCTGCTGGTAGTGGACGAAGCTCACTGCCTCAGCTTCTGGGGACATGATTTCCGCCCAGAATACATGCGCCTGGCCGAAGTGCGCGAGCAACTGGGCTCTCCGGTGACCATGGCGTTGACCGCGACTGCTACTCCGGCCGTGCGCGACGACATTATCAAGATGCTCAAACTGCGGACGCCCAAGGTGCACGTTACCGGCTTCGACCGCCCGAATCTCACCTATGCCTGCCGACGGCTGGACACAGAAGCCGAGAAGGATGCGTCCCTGCTGAACGGTCTGGCCAGGCAACCGGGCAGTGGCATCGTCTACTGTTCGACTCGCCGGCTGGTGGAACAACTGGCAGCATTGTTCGAACAGCGTTTGCCGGGACGCACGGTGCGCGCCTATCACGCCGGCATGGATGCTCCGGCCCGCAAGCAGAGCCAGGAAGACTTCATGGCTCACCCGGATGCGGTCGTGGTGGCGACCAATGCGTTTGGGATGGGGATCAATAAGGCCGACATCCGCTTCGTGGTCCACTACAACATTCCCGCCAGCCTGGAGGCCTACTACCAGGAGGCAGGCCGCGCCGGGCGCGATGGCCGTCCCGCGCAGTGCGTCCTGTATTGCAGCCCGACCGATCGCTACACGCAGGAGTTTTTCATCGGCAAGATCGGCGAAAACAACACGGTGCTTTCTGAGTCACAGGTGGAAGCGTTGCAGGCTCACGCCCGGCAGAAGCTCGACCAGGTTTTCCATTACGCCTACCGGCAGAGCTGCCGCCGCCGGGCGATTCTCAACTACTTCGGCGACCGCGCCGCTATCACCCATTGCGTATGTGATGTTTGCCGGGGAGACGTGCGTGCCCGTCCGGCGGCTGTGCCACGAGGAGGCAAGACGGCGCGGCGTGTTGCGAAGCCTAAGCGGGCCAGTTCAATCGACGATCCTCTCGACCAGGCGGCTGAATTACGATTCGAACGCCTGAAGACAGTGCGGCGTGATTTGGCGGCAGAACAGAAGTGGCCCGCCTTCTGCATCGCTCATGACTCAGTCCTGCGCGAGGTGGCGCGAGTTGCACCGAGATCGCTGGATGCATTGGCAGACATCAAAGGCATAGGCGCGGAGAAACTGGAGAAGTTTGGGAAGGCGTTTCTGCAGGCGATTAGAGAATCGTAGCCGGTATAGAGCGATCCAAAGGGGCGTAAATTGCTTACGTACTACCGACGACTAGTTTGGGAGGGCATGCCTATGCTAATGACTATACCCCGGGATCTCGCTTCGAACCGTGCCAGAAATGCAGAACCTCCACCAGCCCCCTGCGTTCATTGACCCGATAGTAGACCCGAACCGGAGAGTGAAGGATCTTCCTGATGTTGGGACGATGAGAAGTCATCGTTCCGATGTGCGGAAACTCGCGCAGAAGCTCCACATGATTGAGAATGGCGACACCGAAATTCTCGGCTGCGGATTCGCTGTCGCGGCGGATGTAGTTGAGAATGTCTTCTAGATCAGCTAACGCGTCTTCGGTGAAGAAGATTTTGTAGGCCACGCTCTTAACCGCCGGCGAACTTCTTCCAATGGAATAAGCCGGCCTTCGTCCGCAGACTTCAAGCTGCGATCAATGGACCGCAAAGTCTCCGCGTCCTCTTCGTCGAGAATGGGGACTGGCTCATCGAAGTCGGCTTTCTTGCTGGTCCTCTGCATGGCCTCATATTAGTCCGCATTGGGCATTGCACGCAATGCGACAAAGAATAAGGGCGGGATTGCTCCCGCCCTTTTTGCTTCGTAATCGGTCTGGAACTTATTCGCCGGCCGCTTCCCCGGCTTTGCTGATGGCGATGGTCTCGCCGACGTCGCCCACCTTGAAGCGGGCAAAGCGCCGCACCGAGATGTTCTCGCCCAGCTTGCCCACCACAGTGGCGATGAGCTGGTGCACGGTCATGGTCTGGTCCTTGATGAAGGGCTGCTCGTACAGGCAAACCTCCTCGTAGAACTTGCCCATCTTGCCTTCGACGATCTTCTCGATCACCGGCGCCGGCTTGCCCGTCTGTGCCGCCTGGGCGCGGTAGATGTCCTTCTCTTTCTCGAAGGCATCAGCGGTTACGTCTTCCTTGCGGATAAAGCGCGGATCGGTGGCGGCGATGTGCATGGCGATATCGTGCACCAGCGTCTTGAAGTCGTCGGTGCGAGCGACGAAATCGCTCTCGCAGTTCACTTCCAACAGCACGCCGATCTTGCCTCCAGCGTGAATGTAGCTGGTCACGCTGCCTTCGCTGGTAGCGCGAGTGGCCTTTTTGGCGGCGGTGGCCACGCCCTTCTTGCGCAGAATGACGATGGCCCCCTCGAGATCGCCCTTGGACTCGGTCAGCGCCTGCTTGCAATCCATCATGGGAGCGTTGGTCTTCTCCCGAAGCTCTTTCACTTGTGCGGCAGTAATGTTCACGGTTGTAGTGCTCATCTTTCGATTCCTTTAACTCTTAGCTTCGCTGTTAGCTCGTTGCGAAATAGGCTATTAGTCATCAGCCGTCAGCTCTCAGCTAAACCAGTGTTCTAGCTGACAACTGACGGCTGATAGCTGACGGCTAAATTTTACGCGCTGGTATTCTCAGCGGCGGCGCGCCGCCCGCCCTTGCCCAGCACCTCTTCCATGCTGACTTCCTCGGCGTCGCTGGTCTCCTCGGGAGCCGCGGCAGTCTCGCCCTCTTCCGGACTGGCAGCGGCGGCTTCGGCATCCTGGCTGTACTGCACGCCGGAGGCGATGTCTGCCATCTGCTTGTCGGTCGCGGCCTGCGAACCCTCAACCACGGAATCCGCAATCTTGGAAGCGAACAGCCGGATCGCACGCAACGCGTCGTCGTTGCCGGGGATTACGTAATCCACTTCGGTCGGATCGCAATTGGTGTCCACCACCGCAACCACCGGAATGCCCAGCTTGCGGGCTTCCTTCACCGCGATCTGCTCCTTATTGGAGTCGATCACGAAAAGCGCGTCGGGCAGGCGATTAAGGTTCTTAATGCCGGCCAGGTTCGCCTGCAGGTGCTTGCGTTCGCGCTCCAGCTTCACAACTTCTTTCTTCGGAAGGAGCTCGTAGCGGCCGTCGGTGGCCATCTCATCGAGCTCTTTCAGCCGCTTCACCGACTTCTGCACCGTCACCCAGTTGGTGAGCAATCCGCCCAGCCAGCGCTGGTTGACATAGAACATGCCGCAGCGGGTAGCCTCTTCCGCGATCGCGTCCTGCGCCTGGCGCTTGGTGCCCACGAACAGCACCAGCTTGCCTTCAGCCGTCATGTCCTGCACGTACTTGGACGCTTCCTTGAACATCTTCAGCGTCTTCTGCAGGTCGATGATGTAAATTCCGTTGCGCTCGCCAAAGATGTATTCCTTCATCTTCGGGTTCCAACGCTTCGTCTGGTGCCCGAAGTGAACGCCCGCTTCGAGCAACTCCTTCATGGTGATATTTGCCAAGCTACCTCCTAGGTTGGCTTGCATCCTTTGCGGCGGCTTTCGCCGGATCGCTCCAGATTGCTTTCCCCGTCACCCGCCTTTGTCATGAGTGCGGGAAGAATTAAATTCCGTTGTCAGTTTTCGGTTACCACTTGTCAGTCTCCGTTCCGATCCGACAACTGGCAACTGGCCACTGACAACTGCTTTTGTCTACCGCTTGCTGAACTGGAAGCGCTTGCGAGCGCCCTTCTGTCCGTACTTCTTGCGCTCCTTACCGCGAGCGTCACGACGCAGGAAACCCTCGGCCTTCAGCTTGGGCCGCAGCTCAGGATTAAACTCCTGCAGCGCGCGCGCAACTCCCATGCGCACCGCGCCGGCCTGTCCGTTCACGCCGCCGCCGTCAACGGTGCAAAGCACGTTGAAGCTGGCAGTGGTTTCGGTGAGCACCAGCGACGACTTGGCCATGATGCGCTGGGCCTCGGTCACGAAATACACGTCGAACGGTTTGCCGTTGACCGTAAACTCACCGCTGCCGGGACGAAGAAACACGCGGGCCACGCTCGACTTGCGGCGTCCCGTTCCGTAGTACTGAACCTGATCTGCCATCGTTTGTCCGCCGGGAGACGCGTGCTCCCGTTAATCCTTCCCTGAAGGGCATGACTATCGTCGTGCCATTTCCAATCTCTAAAATTGTCATCCCGAGGAGGGCTTCAGCCCGACGAGGGATCTGCTTTTTTCTGCGTCCCTGCGCGACTCGGGTTCCTGTTCACTGCTGCGCCGTCTACTGCTATGCGCGCTTGGCTACGGCGGCCGCCATCACTTCCGGCTTCTGCGCCGCGTGCGGGTGCTTGTCGCCCCGGTAAACCTTCAGCTTGCTCGCCATCGCACGGCCCAGCTTGGTGTGCGGCAGCATGCCGGTGACGGCCTCTTCCACAATCTGCTCCGGCTTGCGCTGAAAGCGCTTCTTGTATTCCTCCGACTTCATGCCGCCGGGAAATCCAGAATAGTGGTAATAGACCTTGCTGTCGGCCTTCAGGCCGGTGACCCGGACCTTCTCGGCGTTGATCACGATCACATGGTCCCCACAATCCATGAAGGGCGTGTACTTGGGGCTGTCCTTGCCGGAGAGGATGCGCGCGATACGGCTGGCCAGCCGGCCCAGAGTCTGGCCGTCGGCATCAATGACAAACCACTTGCGCGCAATTTCCCCCTTGGGGAAATAGGTTGACATCTCTTAAGTCTCCCAGAATGTGAAAAAAAGACCGCGAAAGAGCCGCTTAGTTCTGGCGCTGAACGCGCAGGGAACTTGCTGGCGGGCAAACGCAGGACTACGAAAGATTTAAGGATAGCCTAGTCTTGCCGACATTGTCAACGAACCCATGCTGGCGGGCAGTGTGTTCTCCAACAGCGACATGATAGGACAAAAACCGCTTGCTTCCCAAAGCGCAGGATTGCATAATGCGAACGCCTTAAAACTCGTCACTCTGGGCCCAAGAAACTAAACCTCTAGCTGAACCATCACTGGATTTAAGCACTGGCTAATTGCAAGGAGTCTGCTGTGCTCGTTGGGCGTCAATCTCGTCGATTCCTTCCACGTTCCCTCGTACAAAAACATGAGCTCTCGCTCGATGGGCATATCCCGTCTGCCCGTAACCTTAGTCTGTCAAGAATTGGTGTGCATTGTCTTTGTGGTTTGTGTGGCGACGGCGTCTGCATGGCCTGCGCAAACGTTTACCACCCTGGTAAATTTCGACGGGACCAACGGTCAGCAGCCGCGATCCTCTCTGATCCAGGGCACCGACGGGAATCTATATGGGACCACCATTGTCGGCGGGGCTCACGGCCTTGGTACGGTTTTCAAAATGACGCCAAGCGGTACCCCGAGTACGCTTTACAGCTTTTGCCCCGATGTCGGACAGACCTGTCCTGATGGCTGGGCCCCTTATGCAGGGTTGGTGCAAGCCCGCGACGGCAACTTTTACGGTACTACCACGTACGGCGGGATCAGCAATGGCAGCAGCTGTGACGTTGGCTGTGGCACGGTGTTCAAGGTGACGCCAAGTGGCGTTTTGACGACGCTTTATAAGTTTTGCTCGCAAGATGGTTGTGCTGACGGCGCTCTGCCTTATGCGGGTCTGGTGCAGGCAAGCGACGGCAACTTCTACGGCACAACCTCCAGTGGTGGCGGCAATGGCAGCAATGCCGGCACGGTCTTCAGAATCACGCCGGGCGGAACTCTGACCACGCTGTACAGCTTTTGCGCTCAACTGCCCTGCCCTGATGGCTCCGCGCCTTATGCAGGGTTGGTACAAGCCACTGATGGCAACCTGTACGGCACAACCACCACGGGCGGCTCCAGCTACGGCACAATTTTCAAACTCACCCTAGGCGGCACGCTGAGCACGTTTTATACCTTTTGTACTCGACTGCCCTGCGTCGACGGATACTTCCCTGAATCCGTGCTGGCGCAAGGTACAGACGGGAACCTCTACGGGACCACTGCCTACAGCGAAGAGGGGGGCCCCACCGGCACGGTTTTCAAAATCACCTTAGGCGGCACGCTGACGACCCTTTACCAGTTTTGCTCTCTAACGCAATGCGCTGACGGCGATACGCCCACTGCTGGGCTAGTGCAAGCTACCGACGGTAGCTTCTATGGGACAACGTCATTTGGCGGGAACGGTGGTGTGGGCACGGTCTTCAAGATTACCCCGAGCGGCACGCTGACCACCTTGCACAGCTTCGACGGGGCTGACGGCGACTTTCCAGTCGGGGCGTTGGTGCAAGCCAGTGATGGTAATTTTTACGGTACAGCCTCGTTTGGCGGACAAAATAATGCGGGCACGGTCTTCCGTCTGACGGGGCTCCCGCCAAGCACGACGTCTGTGACCAGTTCGCCCAATCCTTCGATGTCGGGACAGTCGGTGACGATCACCGCGACGGTCGGCCCCGCTGGGCCGCCCATGCCGACGGGCACCGTGAGCTTCACCTCCAACGGCACGGCGATTTCCGGCTGCACGGCAGTCCTGCTGGGTTCTTCGCTGACCGCTGTCTGCACGACCTCGACCCTGGCGGTAGGCACAGACGCTATCGTTGCCACCTACTCAGGCGACAGCAATTACTCCGGCAGCAGCGGCATGCTCTCGCAGATCGTCAATCCTCTGCCGGTAGCGGTGCAGTTTGTTCCTGTCACGCCTTGCCGTGTGTACGACTCGCGTCCCAGCCACGGCGGCACCGGAGCCAATTCAAGGCGGCACCGCGCAGGCCTTCAACCTGCCGCAGTTGTCGCAATCAGGACCTTGTGCCAGTACAGGTCTCGATCTTTCCTCCGCCACGGTTTACTCGCTGAACATCACCGTCATTCCGCATGGTTCGCTGGGCTATCCTCACGCTGTGGCCCACGGGTGAAGGCCAGCCCACGGTCTCGACGCTGAACTCGGTCGATGGCCGGGTCAAGGCCAACGCCGCCATCACTCCGGCCGGAACCGACGGCCAGGTCAGCGTCTATGTAACCAACACCACCGATGTTGTGATTGACATCGACGGCTACTTCGCGCCGGTCACCACGTCGACATTGGCCTTTTATCCGCTCACGCCTTGTCGCGTGGTGGACACGCGCAAGGACAGCTTCCTGCCTGACTTGGGTCCGCCGGCGTTGATGGCCAAGACGCCGCGTGATTTTCCGGTACGGGAGAGCTCCTGCATTCCGGCGGACGTGAATCCGCAGGCGTATTCGTTCAACTTCACGGTGGTGCCGATTAATCAACATCCCATCGGCTACTTATCGGTGTGGCCGACGGGGCAGAGTCAGCCGGTGGTGTCTACTTTGAACGATCAGACGGGGACGATCGTGGCCAACGCCGCCATCGTGCCGGCAGGAACCAACGGCGCCGTGACCGTTTTCTCGACCGATGACACGCAGCTGCTCATTGACATCAACGGCTACTTCGCGATGCCGACGGCGCAGATGCCCGGCCTGTCGCTCTACGCGCTGACGCCGTGTCGCGCGCTCGACACCCGCCATCTACCCGGCGGCGGACAACCCTTCATGGGCCTGCTTGCCCCCGTGGATATTGTCGACGGCCCATGCGGCCCGCCGAGCACGGCGCAGGCCTACGTGTTCAATGCGACGGTGGTGCCGACGGGTTCCCTGGGCTTCTTGACGTTGTGGCCCGACGGCGAGATGCAGCCCGTGGTCTCGACGCTGAACGCCCCCGACGGGGCGGTCACCAACAACATGGCCATCGTGCCTACGAACAACGGCTCGATCGATGCCTTCGCCAACGGACTGACGCAGTTGCTGCTGGACATCTCCAGCTACTTCGCGCCGTAGGCCGGTGAGGACTCGCTTACAGCCCACCCGAGCGCTACCTCCCGACCGCGTCACCTCAAGCCCGTGATGCAGTTCACGGACGAGCGGTCAGGTTGTAGTTAATAGAGATTGTTGTTTGTGTGCGGCATAGTGCGTTGTATCCGCCTGAAGGAATCGGTGCGCAGCTCCTGCGCTTTGTTCCAGCTTGTACGCGGTTCCTGGATCGCGGCCGGTGCCACTCTACTTCGTTTGCCGCAAATACCAATCCCAATACGGTACGCACCGATACGATCGCGATAACTTTCCTGCTGCAGCCGCAGTGCGCCATGCCACAATTCGGACGTGCCCCGCACGAAGCGCAACACAGGGTATTGAAGTTTTCCTGGGCCTTGACGAATTTGTGTTCCACCCGCCTAAGCGGATCTCCGTGCCGGGGCTTGGGAGGAGCACATGCACCTCACGCACCGCACTCTGCCTTTATCGCAAAACCAGCGTTATTTCTGTTCTTCACGAGTACGCATGATCTGCCTTGCATTTCTATTTTGTATTGCCGCGGCGATTTCCTCGCCTGCGCAAACCTTGACCACTCTGGCAAGTTTTGACGGTACCAACGGTAGCGCTCCCGCTGCGCCCCTCATCCAAGCCAGCGACGGCAACCTCTACGGGACAACCGAGTATGGCGGGCCCATTAGCGGCTGCGAGGGCGGCTTTAACCCCTGTGGCACCGTTTTCAAAATTACCCTCAGCGGCACGCTGACCACGCTACACACGTTCGTCTACAGCGACGGCGCGTTTCCGGTGTCCCCCGTCGTGCAAGGCACTGACGGAAACTTCTATGGGACAAACCAGGGTGAGGGTGACAGCGGCGGCGCTGGCGCGATCTTCAAAATGACCCCTGGCGGCACGGTAACGGTGCTGTCCTTCACCAGCTCGCCGGCCGGGTTGGTGCAAGGCCGCGATGGGAACTTCTACGGGACAACTCCCCGCAGCTCAGTCGATGGCCGGGTTAAAGCCAACGCCGCTATTACTCCTGCCGGAACCGACGGCCAGGTCAGCGTCTATGTGACCAATACAACGGACGTTGTGATTGACATCGACGGCTACTTCGCGGTCACCGGCCCGACACTCGCGTTCTATCCACTGCCGCCGTGCCGTGTGGTCGATACGCGGCACGATACCTATCCCCAAGGCCTGGGTCCGCCGCAGCTGTATAGCAAAACCCAGCGTGATTTCCCGGTGCTGATCACCTCTTGCATTCCGACGGGCATTAGCCCAGCGGCGTACTCGTTCAACTTTACGGTGGTTCCCATCAATCAGCATCCGGTAGGGTACCTTTCGGTGTGGCCGACTGGGCAGAGCCAGCCTGTGGTCTCAACCCTGAACGATCAGACGGGAACGATCGTTGCCAACGCGGCCATCGTGCCCGCTGGCGGCGGTGGCGACATCAGTGTGTTCTCGACCGACGACACGCAACTTCTCATCGACATCAACGGCTACTTTGCTGCCTCGGGAACGGGCGGACTGTCGCTCTACGCTCTGACACCGTGTCGCGCGCTCGACACGCGCCATCGAGGCGGCGGACAACCGTTCACCGGCACATTGACTCCGCCGTTGGATGTAGCTGGCGGCCCCTGCGGACCGCCAAGCACCGCTCAAGCCTACGTCTTCAACGCAACCGTGGTGCCGGTTGGTCCACTCGGCTATTTGGCCTTATGGCCTGACAGCCAAACTCAGCCCGTAGTCTCGACGTTGAACGCAGTCGACGGAGCCATCACCAACAACATGGCAATCGTGCCCACCAGCAACGGCAAGATCGACGCCTTCGCCAACGGACTGACGCAGTTACTGCTGGACATCTCCAGCTACTTTGCGCCGTAGGGAAGGAACCCACCTGACCCAATAAGCTTGGCTGGGGCACCCGCAAGGCGAAGGGTGGGAACGCGCACTGTGAAGCCAAATTTAACTCGACTCGGTAAGGGGTGAAATATGAAAGCACTCAGCACAATTAAGGCTTTCACTATCGCATTCATCTTCTGCACCGCCATGGCCATCCTCTGTTCCGCACAGTTAACCACGTTGCACAGCTTCGGCGGTGCAGACGGCGCGCATCCCTACGCAGGGCTGCTGCTAGCTAGTGATGGCAACTACTATGGGACCACCGTGCAGGGAGGGACCCACGAGGCCGGCTCGGTTTTCAAAATCACTCCCAGCGGCACATTGACCACGTTGCACAGCTTCAACGGAAGTGACGGCCTCACGCCTTACGCAGGACTGGTGCTAGGCAACGATGGCAATTTTTACGGGACGACCAATAACGGCGGGTATCACTCTATCGGCGAAGTCTTCAAGATCACGCCCGGCGGCACTCTGACCGTACTGCACTTCTTCGACTACGACTACGGCGACGGTGGCTATCCGGGCGCGCTGGTACTGGGCAGGGACGGAAGTTTCTACGGCACAACTTCCTTAGGTGGCGGCTACCAGAATAAGGGAACGTTCTTCGTAGTCTCACCCGATGGCAGCAGATTCGCGACGCCGTACGGCTTTGAGTCTTCCGTGGGTAGTAATCCTACCGCCGCGCTGGTGCTAGGCAGCGACGGAAATTTTTATGGGGCTGCCCCGGCGGGCGGGGCCAATGCCAGCGGCACCGTCTTCAAAATCACTCCGGGCGGTACGCCGACCCTGCTTTACAGTTTTTGCTCGCAACCCAACTGTACTGACGGTGCCAGTCCCTCCTCATCGCTGCTCTTAGCCAGCGATGGGAATTTCTACGGGACGACATACGGGGGTGGGGACTACCAGTTTGGCGCAGTGTTCAAGATTACTCCGAGCGGCGCCGTGACAAAGTTGCACAGCTTTGACCGCATCGACGGCCGTAACCCCCTCGGAGCGCTGATCCAAGCGCACGACGGGAATTTCTACGGAACAACCGCAACAGGCGGAACTCACGACGTTGGCACGATCTTTCAGATGACGCCGGCAGGTGTGCTGACCTCGCTGTACAGTTTCAAGACCAGCGACGGCAGCAACCCTAATTCCGGGCTGGTCCAGGGCAACGACGGGAAGTTTTATGGGACTACCAATAACGGCGGAGCCAACAATGACGGCACGGTCTTCAAGTTTGAGTTGACGACTTACACCCTGACGGTTTCGACTGGCGGCAATGGCAGCGTGACCAGCACCGACGGCTTCATTAGCTGTCCCGGCACGTGCAGCCATTCCTATCTCGATAACACCCAGGTGACACTGAACGCCATACCCGCAGCCGGGTATTACCTCAGCAGTTGGGGTGGCGCCTGCAGCGGCAGCGGCTCCTCCTGCACCGTGACCATGACCCAGGCCCAGACCGTCACTGCCACTTTCGCCCAGAGCAGCTACACTCTGACGGTTGCCCCCATCGGTAACGGCACGATCACCAGCACCGACGGCTTCATAGATTGTCCGGGCACCTGCAGCCGCACTTATCTCAGCTTCACGCAGGTAACGCTGAATGCGACCGCTGGCCCGGGATGGGTTTTTGGCGGCTGGAATGGCGGATGCCTTGGTACAGGTGCCTGCACATTGACCATGATGCAATCCCTGACCGTCGATGCCATCTTTTCGCAATCTGTTCAATTCGTTCCCCTGACGCCTTGTCGCGTGTATGACACGCGTCCCAGCCATGGCGGCAGCGGCTCCATTCACGGGGGTACCGCGCAGGCCTTCAACTTGCCGCAGTTGTCCCAAGCCAGGAGTTGTGGCGATCTGTCTTCCGCCTCAGCCTACTCGCTGAACATCACCGTGATTCCGCAAGGAACACTGGGCTACCTCACGCTCTGGCCTTCGGGCGAAGTGCAGCCCACGGTCTCCACGTTGAACTCCGTCGATGGCCGCGTCAAAGCCAACGCCGCCATTACTCCTGCCGGAACCAACGGTCAGGTCAGCGTATATGTGACCAACACCACCGACGTTGTGATTGACATCGACGGGTACTTCACGCCGGTCACCGGCTCGACATTGGCCTTTTATCCGCTCACGCCTTGTCGCGTGGTGGACACGCGCAAGGACAGCTTCCTGCCTGACTTAGGTCCGCCGGCGTTGATGGCCAATACGCCGCGTGATTTTCCGGTACGGGAGAGCACTCCTGCATTCCGGCGGACGTCAATCCGCAGGCGTATTCGTTCAACTTCACGGTGGTGCCGATTAATCAACATCCCATCGGCTACTTATCGGTGTGGCCGACGGGGCAGAGTCAGCCGGTGGTGTCTACTTTGAACGATCAGACGGGGACGATCGTGGCCAACGCCGCCATCGTGCCGGCAGGAACCAACGGCGCCGTGACCGTTTTCTCGACCGATGACACGCAGCTGCTCATTGACATCAACGGCTACTTCGCGCTGCCGACGGCGCAGATGCCCGGACTGTCGCTCTACGCTCTGACGCCGTGTCGCGCGCTCGACACCCGCCATCTACCCGGCGGCGGACAACCCTTCATGGGCCTGCTTGCCCCCGTGGATATTGTCGGCGGCCCATGCGGGCCGCCGAGCACCGCCCGGGCCTACGTCTTCAATGCCACAGTGGTGCCGACGGGTTCGCTGGGCTTCTTGACGTTGTGGCCCGACGGCGAGATGCAGCCCGTGGTCTCGACGCTGAACGCCCCCGACGGGGCGGTCACCAACAACATGGCCATCGTGCCTACAAACAACGGCTCGATCGATGCCTTCGCCAACGGACTGACGCAGCTGCTGCTCGACATCTCCAGCTACTTCGCGCCGTAGACTACGTTACCCAAGCAGAAGAAGCTTGGGTGGGGGCACGCCTCCACGAAGCCGCTTTGCTCAGCGTTTAGTTGTCGGCGAGGTCGGGGTGCGGGACTCGATTTCCTACGCGTCTACTCCACTAGCGAAAACGCAACGGCTCTAGCCTTCCTTTTGGTCAAAGCGGGTTGGTATTAGCAAAATTGTCCTTGACACTGTATCTCTACAGCGGCAATATACCCCGATCAAACCGACATGCCTGCGGCCAAGTCATGCGCGGCAACAGCCCGCTCCAATCGTTGCGTGTTGATCATTGCTCATCGCGGCCGACCTGAGAAAAATTGGGGAGGAAGCCATGCTTATTCGTCATAGCCTGTCGTTCCTGCTTGCAATCGGCTTCGCAGTCACCTCACTTCCGGCGGCGGCGCAAGTCGCCATCTCCACGGTTGCGGTTGGAAATAGCCCAGCGGCAGCGGCCGTGAACCCCACCACGAACACGATTTACGCGGTCAACAAGTGTGGCAATGACCCGGCATGCAACAGCAACGGAACCTTGTCCGTGATAAACGGAGCCACGCTGGCCACCCAAACCGTGTCGGTCGGGGTTCAGCCCCGGAGTGTCGCAGTGGATTCCGCTACCAACAAGATCTATGTGGCCAACAAATGCGGGGACGATCCCAGTTGCAGCACCAGCAGAAACGGAACTGTCACGGTGATCGACGGTGCGACGCTCAGCACCCATACGGTCACGGTTGGAGTCTTCCCCTACAGCGTGGCAGTTAATCCGGTAACCAACCAGATCTACGTCTCCGATGAGGGGGATGGCACGGTGACGGTAATCGACGGGGTCACGCTTTCCACCCAAACCATCACTCTGACCCCCGAGCCGCATGGGGTCGCGGTCAATTCTGTTACAAACCAGATCTACGTGGCTACCGGTTGCGACTCCGAGCGTTGCCATGTCGGAGTGCTGACGATCATCGACGGGCTTACGCTCTCCACCCAAATCGTCGAACTTGACGTCCAGCCCACGGCCATTGCCGTCGACTCGATGACGAACCAGATCTATGTCATCAACTCATGTGGCAACGAACTCTCCTGCACCGGTAACGGAAACCTGTCGGTAGTCGACGGAACTACTCTCGCCACGCACCTCGTGAACCTGGACCGTTCACCCTACGATCTGGATATTAATCCGGTCACCAATAAAATCTACGTGACCAATACCTGCGGTACCGATACCAATTGCAGCACCTACGGAACCGTGACGGTCATCGACGGAGCAACGCTCTCCACGCAAGACATTACCGTAGGGAGTTCTCCATTTGGGGTGAAGGTCAACTCGGTCAGCAACAAGATCTACGTCGCCAACGCTTGCGGAAACGATCCCACTTGCAACAGTGCCGGGACGGTGACGGTCATCGACGGAGCTACCAACGCGCTCACTCCTGTCGCGGTTGGCGACGGCCCTTCAGGTGAGGCCATCGACTCCACGACCAACAGAGTCTATGCTCTCAACGCAACGGATGGTACCGTCTCCATCATTGCCGGCGACACTGGGCTGCAATTTGCTGCTGTGACGCCATGCCGCCTGGTGGACACGCGGGTCAATGGCGGGCCAATCCCGGGCGGAACGTACCGGGCCTTCAACTTGCCGCAGTTGGCGCGTCTAAAGGGCTGCGCCAGCCTGGCCAAGGCGTCGGCGTACTCGCTCAACGTCACCGTGGTCCCTTCGGGCACGCTTGGCTACCTCACCGTCTGGCCCTCAAGCGAGCGCCAGCCGCTGGTCTCGACGCTGAATTCCGTGGATGGCCGCGTCAAGGCGAACGCCGCGATTGTGCAGGGCGGAACCCTGGGAGCGGTCAATGTATACGTCACCCACACCGCCAACGTGGTAATCGACATCGATGGATACTTCACGCTGCCCGGCGCTTCGACGCTGGCGTTCTATCCGCTCACGCCCTGTCGCGTGGCGGACACGCGCAGGTCTGACTTCCCTCCTTTCCTCGGTACGCCACACCTTGCCGCCAAAGTGGAGCGGGATTTCCCCGTACGGTCGAGCGATTGCCAGATTCCCGACACAGCGCTGGCGTATTCACTTAACTTTACGGCGGTGCCGTACCCAGCCATGGGATATCCCTTGGGCTACCTGGAGGTGTGGCCGACCGGCGAGATGCCGCAGAATCCAGTTTCCACGCTGAACAACCAAACCGGGACGATCGTAGCCAATGCCGCCATAGTGCCCGCGGGCACTGACGGACAGGGGGAGATTGCCGTATATCCGAGCAACGATACCGACCTGGTGATTGATGTGAACGGCTACTTTGCACCGCCGGGGGCCGGCGGTTTGTCGCTTTATCCCTCAGTACCCTGCCGGGTGCTCGACACCCGCAAGGTCGGCAATGGGCAGCCCTTCAGCGGATTGTTGAATCCACCGGTGGATGTGGTGGGCAGCATCTGCGGCCCAGCGAGCACCGCGCAGGCCTATGTCTTCAATGCGACAGTTGTGCCGTCGGGCGAACTCGGATATCTGACATTGTGGCAGAACGATCCGGCCCATCAACCCGTGGTTTCGACTTTGAATGCCCCGGACGGCGAGATCACCAACAACATGGCCATCGTGCCCACCACGGACGGGAAGATCGACGCCTATGCGGGCAACGGCATCACCCAGCTGATTCTCGATATTTCCAGCTACTTCGCGCCGTAGGCGTCGGGCTGTCTGGTAGTGTCCTAATTGAAATAGGACACTACCGGCTGGCTCAAAGGGTTTGGTTTAGCCCCCACAACCGTGCTACCATCCGCAAGATATCCACCATCCCGTCCGGCAGTGGACTCCTCACACAGTATGCCTGGTTGCAATTGCGGTGTGCGTCGAGTGAGACGCTGGAAACGAGGTGCCAACAGGACACCTTGCCGGTCCAGAGAGATTTTTTCGGAGAACCCCCTAATGCAAACCGGCCGCCGCCTTCCGTTGCTGCTCCTCGCTTCGAGCTTCGTACTATTATCGCTTCCTCTGTTCGCGCAGCAAGTGATTGCAACCCTGCCGGTGGGTTCCTATCCCCAGGGCGCAGCGGTCAATTCGACGACCAACAAGATCTATGTGGTCAATAACTTTTGCGGGCTGGATCCTTGTGCAACTCAGGGTACGGTGACGGTTATCGACGGGGCCACCAACGGCACTGTCACCGTCAACAATGTTGGCTACTTCCCCGATGCCGTCGCCGTGAACACGGCCACCAACAAGACTTATGTCACGAATGGCTGCGGTACCGATCCCAACTGCGCCGGCAATGGCACACTTACCGTGATCGACGGGGCGACCCTGAACACCCACACCGTTGTGGTCGGGAATTTCCCATATGGCTTGGCGGTGAATGCCTTGACCAACAAGATCTACGTCACCAACCGTCTGTCCGGCGCCGATCCCACCTGTACGAGTGATGGCACGGTGTCGGTGATCGACGGTAACACCAACCTTGTAACCGCAACCGTTCCCGTGGGGGCCAATCCGTTTTCGCCGGTTGTTAATTCGACGACCAACCAGATTTACGTTCCCAACAACTGCGGCGACGATCCTTCTTGCGTTACCTTCAGCGGGACCGTGACCGTGATCAACGGGGCCGACGACACCACATCCACGGTAGGTGTCGGGTTTTCTCCCGCCGCCGCCGACGTTGACATGACCACCAACAAGATTTACGTCGCCAACCAATGCGGCGATGATTCTACCTGTACCGGTAAAGGCACCGTAACGGCAATCGATGGGAG
This sequence comes from uncultured Acidobacteriaceae bacterium, assembly GCA_963840905.1. Lineage (GTDB taxonomy): Bacteria > Acidobacteriota > Terriglobia > Terriglobales > Acidobacteriaceae > Bog-257. Next base: position 127,879 of record CAWJAO010000002.1, on the reverse strand, counting down.
CACCCTGAATACCATCGATGTTCCTCTCGCCGGATATGGGCCCTTGTCGATAGCGGTCAACCCGGTCACGCACAAGATCTACGCTCCAAGCGATTGTTTCGACGACCCCTCCTGCGCGAGCTCTTACGGGATTGTGACGGTGATTGATGGTGACACCCTCGCCATCACAAATGTCCCGGTCGGGGCACATCCCGACACTCTGGCGGTAGATTCGACCGCCAACAGGGTCTACGTCGCGAATTTTTGCGGTACCGACGAGTTCAACTGTATGAGCAGTGGAACCGTGACCGTAGTCGACGGGGCAACTCTTGCTACCAGTAGCCTTGGAGTGGGGTACGGCCCATATGGTTTGGCGGTCAACCCCACTCCCAACAGAGTTAGAGTTTATGTCCCCAATTTTTATGACGCCACAACCTCGGTCATCGACGGCACGCCTCCCACGGCCCTGCAGTTCGTCTCGCTGGCGCAGCCGTGTCGCGCTGTCGACACCCGTCCGCAGAACGGCGGCGCTGGGCCGATTCGGGGAGGCACCTCGCAAGACTTCGTTATTTCCGGCAGTTCAGGCTGCGGGACGCTGCCATCGGCAGCTGCCTATTCCATGAACGTCACGGTGGTTCCCCAGACCACATTGGGCTACTTGACGGTGTGGCCGACCGGCCAGCCGCAGCCTCTGGCTTCGACCTTGAACTCGCTGGATGGTCGCGTGAAAGCCAACGCAGCGATCATGCCGGCGGGCACTGCAGGAAAAGTCAGCGTGTACGCGACCGACACGACTAACGTAATCCTCGACATCAATGGCTACTTCGCGCCGGTCTCCAGTTCGACGCTGGCGTTTTATCCGTTAACACCCTGCCGGGTAGCGGACACGCGCAACTCCAGCTTCCCGCAGGGCCTGGGACCGCCGGGGCTGACCGGCGGGAGGGATCGCGTCTTCCCCATTCTGAGCGCTCCGCCCGCCTGCAATGTTCCGCCGAACGCGGAGGCCTTTTCGCTGAACTTCACTGTGGTGCCTCACGGCTCACTGGGCTTCTTGACGGTTTGGCCCACGGGCGGGACCCGGCCCACGGTCTCGACGTTGAATGACGTCCTCGGAGAGGTCATAGCCAACGCTGCGATCGTCGTTGGAAGTACGTCGGGTGACATCTCGGCTTATGCCACCAGCGACACCGACCTGATCATCGACATCAACGGTTACTTCGCTCCTGCTGGTCAGGGTGGACTGTCGCTATATGGTGTCTCGCCCTGCCGGGTCATCGATACCCGCAAGATCGGCACGGGTGATCCCTTCACCGGAACCCTGTCGCCACCCGTGGATGTGGTGGACGCCGGATGTGCGGCCTCGAGCATGGCGCAAGCCTATGTGTTTAACGCCAGCGTTGTCCCGCAGGGCTCGCTGGGCTACCTGACGCTGTGGCCCGAAGGACTCGCGCAGCCGGTAGTCTCGACGTTGAACGCCACGGATGGATCGATTATGTCGAACATGGCGATTGTGCCTACCAGCAACGGCTACATTAATGCCTCCGCAACCAACGGCTTCACGCAGCTGTTCCTGGATCTGTCCAGCTACTTCGCTCCGTAGGTGGCGGCGCTACTCGTTGGGGAGGTCGGGTGCTCCCGGCCTCTCAGCTCGATGCTGGGTCGGGAATTGTGCCTCCACTTTGCGGCGGCGCACGATCTCGGTCTCGCGGGTAAACAAGTCGTAGCCATCGTCTTCCGGAAGGTCGCACTCATCTCTGACGTTCAGCATAGGGGTATCTCACGCTTCGCCTGCTACCATGGTCGACCTCTGCGACAGCCCGGCGCCGTGACGTAGCGCACGGTTCTAGTGGTTGCGCTTCCCGAAGCTGCACTGTTGTGATTTGCAACGCCTGAGGCGCCCTCCACCTGTTAGGAGGGATGTTCCATAGTTTAAGGAAGTGGGAATTAGTTGTTAAATATTGGTCTGATATCTGGCTGCAATGCCGTGCTTTCACAGGCAAAAGTAAGCTAAAGTGGAAAATAACTTGTCTTTAGCCTTTAAGAAGCTGCCGCCGCTGAAACCGATTCCACTCAGAGAAGGACGGGGGACGAAGCACCGAAGAGAGAGTGTGTGAGAACTCCTTCGGCTTCCTTTAGCTAGGGGCGGGGCCGTCCTGCTGTCGCGAAACCGCTCGCCTACTCCCCCGGAGCTACATACCCCTGCTTGTAATGCACCTGCATTGCGGACTGCCGATGGCGTGAGCCGTACCAGGATCCTTCGCCATTTGCCGTCGTGGGTGACGTTGCTCGGGCGGTATCCCAGCACGTACTGATTGCGCAGTTCGCGGCTGATGAGCGCGGCGATCTGCGGAATCTGCCGGCGGTCGTCGGCCGCGATGGTTCGCCCTCCGCTGGCTCGGTGATTTCGTCCAGCCACTTCCGGCCCCAGCTCTCTTCGAACGTCTTGAACAGGGGTATCGGCACGCCGTCAAAGATGCCGATCCCGTAGGTCAAGACGTCGGCTTCCTCCACCACCTTCCTGATCTCCTTCAAGCTGTAGCGGCTCCGGTTGTCGCCGCCGTCCGAGATGATGACCAGCGCCTTCCGCTGATGCTGTGCCGAACGCATGCGCGAGACTCCCAGGTACACCGCATCATAGAGAGCGGTGCCTCCTCGCGGCTCCCTGGTCCCCAGCCTCTCCTGGAGCGTGCCGATCGACTGGTCGGACGACGCGATCACTTCGGGATGGCTTGACACCGCGATGGCGAAATAGTCGTCCTGCGGGTTGGCGTACTTGAAGAACTGGGCCACCGCTTCCCGCTCATATTCGATCTTGTTCTTCATGCTGCCGCTGCAGTCCAGAATCAGTCCCACCGAAATCGGCGCGTCTTCATTCGAAAAATACTGGATAGGTTGGGCGACGCCGCCCTCATACAGCGTGAACTGCTGCTTGGGAAGATCGATGACCGGACGATTCAGCGCGTCCGTGACCGTGACCGGTATCAGCACCAGGTCCACGTCCACCCGCAAGGGCTTGGTCCGCGGGCCCAACGGCAGTGCGCCAATGGATGCTGCCGACGTCACTCCCTCCGGCTGGGCGCGCGGAACGACGTGTGCCTGGTCGAGTGAATCGGACTGTGCCCATGCCACGCAAGTCAGCATGAACACACCGATTGAGAGACAGAAAGAAGTACACCCCTGGCAGATTCAATTGCCGTTCGCACGATCATGCCGGCCTCCGCTAGAGTCCTGCATCCGATGCATGGCCAGGGGAGCGCGTGGTCAGAAAGCGAAGGTCGACCTCAGCCTGAGAGGGCGCGTCGCGGCGGAACGGACGAGACTGCCAAGTCGCGATGTGCCAGACCTCAAACGAAGTCCGTGCTGATTGGCCCAAATCCAGAGTTCCCCAACACCGAACGCAGCTTGCCTGCGTTGATGCAGGGAACTATAGACCCAGTTGCCGACTCTGGCCAGAAAAATCAAGCCGTAATATCTCGAAAATTTCTTGGGGCGGTGCAGGACGGATTTTGGCCAGCGTTGTCGAGGGTATCGAAAGCTTGGGTACCGCGTTCTAGATCCATTTCGAATTGGAGTAGTCGCGAAGGCCCGGTTAAAGGAGGAGACGGTACCGCGTTGGCCCAGGTCGGACCGCAGCCGAGTCCCGGGTGCCTCTGTGTCTCTGTGGCAATCGGTTCTACTTCCCAGGCGCCAACACCTCCTCGAAATGGTTCTCAATCATCTGGAACAGGTGCACACCTGCGGCCTTACCGGAGATGCCATGGGTCTTGCCGGGATACATCATCAGCTTGAACTGCTTGCCTGAGTCGATGAACGCGTTGATCATCTGAATGGTGTTCTGCATGTGGACGTTGTCGTCACTGGTGCCGTGTACCTCCAGCAGGTTACCGTGCAGATCGGCCGCTGAGGTCACAGTCGAACTCTTCCTGTACCCCTCCGCGTTGTCGGCTGGTAGACCCATGTAGCGTTCGGTGTAGATGGAATCGTAGTTGCGCCAATCCGTTACCGGAGCCACCGACACCCCCGCCTTGAACATGTCCGTATGCTCGAGCGTGTACAGGGTGAAATATCCGCCGTAGCTCCAGCCCCAGAAGCCAAGCCGATTGGCATCCAACTGCGGGAACTTCTGCAGCGCCTGCTTCACCGCAGTTATCTGGTCGTTGAACTCAACCTCGCCCAGGTTGTGCCTGACGGCGATGGCAAAGGCCTTACCGCGTCCTGCCATGCCGCGGTTGTCCACCTTGAGGACCGCGAACCCGCGCCGCGCCAGGACCTGGTCGAACAGGCCAACCACGCCCCATGCATCGCGCAGGGACTGCACTCCCGGACCGCCATAGGGGTTCACGATCAGCGGAGCTTTGCCATTCGCCATCATCGGCCCGTTCTCCGGCAGTAGAATGACGCCTTGCAGCGTAGTCGTGCCGTCAGCCGCCTTGAAATCGACGAACTTCGGGGTTAGCAGGTTGTAGGCTTCCACGCTGCGCGGCTTCCAGAACGCATCACAGGTCCCGTCCACCTTACACAGCGATAGGGTCGGCGGCGTGGTCAGCGCCGAGTATCGGTCCACATAATACTTGTAGTTCTTGGGATCGAAGTCGGCGGAGTGCGACCCATTTTCCTTGGAGACGCGGTGGAAGTTCTGCCCGTCCAGCCCTACGGCGTAGACATTTGATTGCCGCCAGTCGCCCTCATTGGCGGAGAAATAGACCACACCCTGCTTTTCATCTACTCCGTCGATGCTCCTGACTTCCCAGTCGCCATGCGTGAGTTGGGCCACCATCTTTGCCGGGCTGCTGAGCGGCTTTTCCTTATCGAACTGGTACAGGTAAATATGATTGTGACCATCGCGCCAGCTCGTCCAGAGGTAGCGACCGCCCGAAGACAACGGCTGCAGATCCACTTCGGGGTGCATGTCGATCCAGGCGTCGGTGGTCTCGGTCATCATCAGCGTCCACTTGCCGTTGTTGACGTCCACAAAATACAGGTCCATCCGGTTTTGCACCCGGTTCAGTGCCATCGCCCACAACAGCCCTTCACGCACCCATCCGAAGCGGGGAATCAGAACATTGGGGTTGTTCGACAGCGGAAGGTCATTGTTATCGCCTGTTCCCGCGTTGATCCACTTGATTTTGCCGCCATCGGAACCCACCACGGCCAGGCGCACGATGGGATTTGGGTCACCGGGCTGCGGATATTTCTCCTGATCGACGGTCGCATGAGTGGGGAGCCAATCGGTGATGGGATACGTGGGCACTTCCTTCTCGTTCATCTGCAGAAACGCAATCTGCCTGCCGCCTGGAGACCAGAAGTAGTTGCTGCGAGAGAACAGTTCCTCCTCATAGACCCAATCGACTTCGCCGTTCAGCAGGTTGTCGTCGCCATCTTTCGTCAGGGTTCGTTCGTTGCCGCCGTCCACTTGCCGCACATAGAGGTTGTGCTTGCGCACGTAGGAGATGCGGCTCCCATCTGGCGAGAACTGCGGATCGGCGACCCCGTCGGAGCTCGCGGTAATCTGTACCGCCGTCCCGCTGTCCAGGCTGTAAAGCCAAAGTTGGCCCATGGAGTCGAACAGGAGTTTCTTGGAATCCGGCGACCAGTGGTAGGCCGCGATGGAATAACGTTGCGCCGCTTCCTTCTTGCGTTCGTCCTTGATGGAGCTGCTGGACGGAGCCAGGGCAGCCAGTTTGCCGCTCGCCACCAAGACCGCAGACTTGCCGGTGGCGACATCGACGTAATAGAGCTCCCCATTTTCGCCACTGTCGTCACGTTGTACGTAGGAAACCTTTGTGCCGTCGGGGCTCCACTTCACGTCCTCGGGGCCGCGACCGAGTATGCCGCCGGGTTGGAAGATCGCTTCAATCGTCAACTCTTTCTTCGTTGACGAGTCCTGCGTTGAAGAGGACGGCGCAGATTGCGCAAGTAAGAACGACGTGGAACAATAAACAGCAAACGAATGCAGCGAACCGTGTTTTCACAGTGGCTCCGAAGGAGAAATTCCGTCGCGGGAAAGTTTATATCAGCGGAGCAGGTTTATGCGGAATGCTCCCGGCGAACGACACTACCGCCGCGCGCCCAGGAAGCGCAGTCGGTCAGGGCGATCGCTTTCCGGGTGCCGGGTTTCTGCGTGCTAGAATCCGAGCAGGTTCCATTGGGGTCCAGATGAATTCCGATCTGCAAAAGTTGATCGACCTGCAGGTGGTCGATGCCCGGATTGCCACGGTGAAGGCCGAGATCGCGGCCCTGCCCAAGCAGGTGGCTCAGATCGAAGCCAAGCTGGCTGGCTCCAAGGCCCAACTCGAGGCGGCCCAGGCGGCGATGAAGGCCGATGAGGCTGCCCGCCGCAAGCACGAGTCCGACATCAAGGACCAGCAGGAGAAGATCAGCAAGTACCGCGACCAGTCGCTGAAGGTCAAAACCAACGACGAGTACCGCGCGCTGAATCACGAAATCCAGTTTGCCGAGGCCGAGATCCGCAAGTTGGAAGACAAGATCCTGGAGATCATGGTCGCCACCGACTCGCGCAAGGAGGCGATGAAGCAGGCTGAAGCTGCCCTGAAAGCCGACACCGCCGCGAACGAGAAAGAGAAAGAACACGCGCGGGCCCAGACAGCCGAGGACGAAAAGCAGCTTGCCGAGTTAAACGCGACGCGTAAAGACCTGCGCTCCGGCGTTGCCGAGGATAACCTCAACCACTACGACCGCGTGCTGAAGCTGCGCGGCTCTGCGATGGCGGCGGTGCATGAAGATGAGAGTTGCTCGGCTTGCCGCGTCCGGCTTCGCCCGCAAGTCTTCCAGGACGTGATGAGCAATGAGCAGATCGTCACTTGCTTCTACTGCAATCGGATTCTGTATTACGTCCCGCCACCGCCCAAACCGGAAGAGCCGGCAGAGAAGAGCGGCAAAGCAAGACATTCCTCCAAGGCCAAAGAAGAAGAGTCAGTCGGGGCAGACGAGGCCGCGGCGCAGTAGGAGATCTCCACACGTTACTCTGGGTGTTTTTCGTGCTGAGATCGAGCCTTATACTTCCATACTCTTCACTTTGATCTCCAAGTCGAGCCCCAGAGATTGGCCGAACCCATCGAGACCCGGGAACAGCGAGGCCCTATGGATATTCATCGACCGCAAATGCTTCAAAAATGCAATCCGGTGACTGCCATCCACCTCAAGCTTTCTGACGACCGGCAGTTCAGGAGTCTCAGGGCGGGTCATCATCCTCATTAAAACCTGATTAAATGTCGCTTGGTGGAAAAGCTTACAGAGGAAGAACGCTTGCTGGGCGGCCACGCGCTCGTCAGCTCTCAGCGGATTGATTCTAACGATCACGGGCTCTCCGGTCTGACCGAGGAGTCCGTTAAGATATCGGGCTGTAAGCTCGGGGTCATCTGGTGCCGATGTTGGTACCTTCGATCCAAGCAATTCAAAACCCTTTAGTTCCAGCCAATCCAGATCGATCGCCCACACGGCGGAGCGTCTCTCCTTTCCCTGGGCTTCCTCCTCAAGAGCGAAGTACATACCCACGTACGGCGATTCTGTCCAGTCGAGAAACCGGGTCGGCACGCCATGGTGCTGCATTAGCCCAAACCAGCTACCGAGATCATCATCAGTCGGAAGGTGCTGAAGATAGCGATGAGCCTGTTGCTTGAAGCGGAAGAGTAAGTCACGCCCCTCGGCTTCACGATCCAAGTGATAGTATCCGCTGCTGTTTTCTGATGACCACTCCTTTCTGACCGCCCGATCAAGTGACGTGTGCAGTAGCCACGTGGCCTCGCGCTGTCCCCGAAAGCACCAATAACCTTCAAGCTCGCTCAACCATCGGAGAAACTCGTCCCACGACTCTGCTCGTTCTGCGAGAACGAATTTATCGAACGGCTCATCGCCGAGATATCTATCTGAACTCTTATGATTTCGGGACTTCCATTCATTCGCGAGTTGTCTGAGACTCTGGGACCAATCAGGCGGTACGGGCATACGTTACCTCGTGTGGGCTTGTCGTATTCTAGACTGTCAGCTATTCCTTGAAAGCCGGAACTGTTATGCCCATATTGAAGCCGCCACATCCCGGCGAATTTATTCGCACCGAAATCATTGAGCCGCTCGGCTTGTCTGTGACGGGTGCAGCTGAAGTCCTGGGTGTTTCCCGACCCGCGCTGTCCAGCCTGCTTAACGGGAAAGCTGATTTGTCCGGAGAAATGGCCCTCCGAATTGAAAAGGCGTTCGGTCCCGGGATGGACACGCTGATGCGAATGCAGTCCGCCTATGACATCGCCCGCACCCGCAAGCACGAAAGCAAGATTCAGGTTCGGCGTTATCGTCCGACCGCGGCCATGCAGGAGTTCGTTGGAATCAGAAAGGAACGCTCCGAGTTTCGTGATCCTGTGGAATACGTGTGCGGCTTACGGCGTGGCGGCCGGATTGAGAGGCTCGGGAAACAGTGACGGTTCTGGAGGCGATCACGCGCGCGTGAGATGATTGTTTGGTTTTCGCGCGAGGACGCCCTGGCTGATTCCATCCCCATCATTACGGTGAACCATCGCGGAGTGGCACGGCTGCGCGGCGGACACTTGTGGGTCTATCGCTCCGATCTGGTGCCGCCCACAGAGGCTCCGCCGGGTGCGCTGGTTCAAGTGCGTGATGAGCGTGGGCGTCGGCTGGGATCGGCGCTCTACAGCAGCGCCTCGCAGATCGCCATCCGGCTGCTGAGCACGTGACGAAATCCCGGAAGATCAGCTGGCGTCAGTCGTCCGCGAGCGCATCGCCACTGCGGTCCAATTCCGCCAAAACGCGGCACGCGATACCGATGCCTACCGCGTTGTCTTCAGCGAAGCCGACCTGCTGCCCGGGCTCATCATCGACAAGTACAACGACGTGCTCACTTGGCAGGCGTTGACCCAGGCTTTCGATCGTCCGGACCTGCGGCAAACGGTCGTCGACGCAATGGCCGCACACTTTCCAGAAGCCAGCGTTATCGAGCGCGTTGATCCGCATATTCGTGAATTGGAGCAATTACCGCCGCTCGATTCACGACTGATACGCGGCGAGCGCTCCAACACCATCTTCTCCATGAACGGAGTCCGCTTCCATTTCGACGGGCTCGGCGGGCAGAAGACCGGCGCCTTCCTCGACCAGCGCGAGAACTACGCCGCCGCTGCGCGGTACGCTCACGGAGATGCGCTGGACTGCTTTACCTACCAGGGAGGATTTGCTTTGCATCTCGCGCGGAGCTGCGAGAGTGTCGCTGCCGTTGACTCATCGCGTCCGGCGCTGGAGGTGGCGGAGCAGAATGAACAGCTCAATCGCACCGCTCATCGCTGCAGCGAGATTGAATGGATCGAGGCCAACGCTTTCGACCTGCTCAAGGACTACGCCACAGCTGGCCGGCAATATGACACCGTCGTCCTTGACCCGCCCGCGTTTGCCAAGACCAAGCGTGCCGTTCCGACCGCGCTGCGTGGCTACAAGGAGTTGAACCTCCGCGCCTTGAAGATGCTGCGGCCGGGCGGCATCCTCGTGACCTGCTCGTGTTCGTTCCACGTGAGTGAGGCTGAATTCCTCGAGATGCTGGGTTCAGCTGCGGCTGACGCCAGCCGCCGGGTACGTATCCTGGAGAGGCGCGGCCAGGCCCTCGACCATACAACCCTGTTGAACATGCCGGAAACGGCCTACCTGAAGTGCGTCATTTGCCAGGTTTCATTGTGAGAATGAGGGCTGCTTCTAAAGCAGCCTAGTTCTTGGTGTCGTCGCGCTTGCAGAGAGGTGCCGCCGGCTGAAGCCGGCTCCATACAGGAAGAGTCGCTAACGCGGCGCTGAAGCCCACTCCCTACCTTCGGGAATACAAACTGTTCTAGCGGCCTGGAGTGGTCTCGCCCGCCAGCGCCATGCCTTGCTGCCACGCCGCCTGAGCTTCCTGCTGTCGGCCCGCCTGTTGCAAGGCTTGTGCCAGCAGTTGGTAGCCGCGCGGCGTCGGTTGAAGCTTGACCGCCTGCGAAAACGCTCGTATGGCGGTCTCAACGTCTCCCGTCTTCTGGGCCACAATCCCCAACGTTGTCCACACACCGGCATTGTCGGGATTCAGGCTTAGCGCCGACTCCAGGCACTCGCGGGAGCGGACGAAATCACCCAGTGCGTTATAGGCCGATGCCATGTTGACGAAGATTTCGTAGCGGATCTCACCATAATGCGCGAGGTCATTCGCGGTGAGGCTTATCACTTTTTGGTATTGCCGCAGGGCATCCTGCACGTCGCCTTGCTGATGCTGGTAGATTCCCATGTGGATATAGGCGAAGACGTACGACGGTACGATTTCGGCTGCCCGGGCGAAGTGCGGCATCGCATCCTGCGGCTTGCCTTGCGCCTGCAGCGCTCGGCCCAGGTTGTCCTCGGCCAGGTAGTTGGCATTGGTGACCTGCAGCGTGTGCGTCCACAGCCGCGCATTGTCGTCCCAAAAGTTGATCTGACGATGTGTGAGCGCCGCCAGTGCCAGCAAGACCGCCACGCTGGCCGCCGCCTGCCACGCTACTGGAATTTTCCGCTGCTCCGCCCAGTCGCCAAGTCCCCAGCAGAGCATTATGAATAAGCCTACGAATGGCAGATATGCGTAGCGATCGGCCATCGCCTGGTGGCCGACTTGTACCAAACCGATCATCGGCACCAGCGTTCCGACGAACCAAAGCCATCCCATCGAGGAGATAGCGATGACGGCGCTTGGCGATCACCAGGGCCGTGATGGCTACGAGGAGCACTATGCCGCCGCAACTTCCCACACTTTGAACGGATTCGTGGGATAAGGATAGATGGGCGCGAGACGCGTCGGCCAGAATGCCTGGCCAAGGTATCGCACGTAGGAGACAACGGCATTCGCCAATACGAGGCCAGAAGGCGCTATCAGGATTGATCCCGCCGCCCAGGCGTTGCGCTCTCATGGTGACGACGGCACTCGCCGCCGAGAGCGCGAAGAGCGGAAGCTTCTCCTTCAGCAGCCAGGCGAAGCTTTTTTGCGGAAAGAGCGGCAGGCTCATGCGGGTCAGCGGGGCCCTCGGACGCAGTCGCCATTCGTCGCAGAGGCCAATAGTCCCACAGTACCAGCACGAACGGTAGGGTGATCACCTGCGGTTTGGCCATCAGTCCCAGAACGTAGAACAGTGTGACGGCGGCATAGCGTCCTACCCGCGGCCGGCGCGCGTACCATCGATAAGCGCCCAATGCGAGCAGAAAAAACAGCATGCTCAGCAGGTTCTTGCGCTCCGCTACCCACACCACCGATTCGACATTGATGGGGTGCAGGGCAAACAGGGCCGCCACCATCAAACTGCGGCCGGGATACCCTGTCGCCCGCCATAGAACCCAGAAGAGCAGCGCAACGTTGATTGCATGCAGCAGAAGATTGGTGTCGTGATGACCTGCTGGATCGAGTTGAAAGAGCTGGTAATCGAGGGCGTGAGATAACCATGTCAAAGGATGCCAGTTGGCGGCATCATAACTTGTGAAGGCCCAAGCGATCGTGTCCCCGGTCAGGCCCGCCTTCACATGAACGTTGTCCGTTACGTACTCGTCGTCATCGTAGTTGAGGAAGGGATGATGATGGACAGGAGCGTACAGCGCCAGGATCGTCGCTGCAAGAAGGACAAGAAGTAGCAGCCAACGCCTGGACAAGTCGTGACGAGCTGGCTCAGAACGGGTGTCAATCCGCTTCGGGCTTCTCTGCTTGTTCCTGGATCGCGAAGTCGCCGGGCCCAATCCTCCTCCTGACTGCGACGATTATAGAGGTGGATTGGGAAACAGCTACGCTGCGCTCCGACAGATCAAACGGATTGCGCCCGGAAGGCCTTTTGAACGAGTGTGAAACGGGCCGCTCCGATCAAGCCGGAATCGTCGTTGAGGACGATCTTCACCGGTATTTCCTGCAATAGCGTCTTCATCCGGCCTTTGTCGAGGAAGGAGTCGATAAAAGTTTCCTCTTTCATCCCGGAAACGATCTTCGCTGCTATGCCTGCGACGAAGACGCCTCCCGTCGCCATGAACTTCAGTGCGCAGTTTCCCGCTTCCGACCCGAAGACGCTGACAAAGATGGACAAGGTCTGCTCGCAGATCGCGGCTTTCTTCGCGAGAGCCAGTTGCGAGATCAAAGCAGGAGCATCCGGGGCCTTGGCCAGTTCGTCTTTCAACCAGGCGGGCTCTTCTTCCTTGGAGGTGTCTCTCAGAAAATCGTAGATGTTCTTGATGCCCGGGCCGGAGAGAATTCTTTCGTAACTCACGTGCTGGTTCTGGTACTTCCTCATGAGGTATTGAAGAAGCTCGATCTCAAGATCGTTCTTCGGCGCGAATTCGGTATGCCCGCCTTCGCAGGCGAATGGATGATGGCGGAAGCCGTCCCAGTAGAGACCAGCCTCGCCCAGCCCGGTGCCGGCCGAAACCACGGCGGTGTTGCCCTCCGCGTCGCTGGCCCCGTTGCTCAGGGTGACGAAATCCTTCGACTCCAGCGCGTCGATGCCGTAGGCGAAGGCTTCCAGATCGTTGATGAGTCCGACCGTCCGCAATTTCAACTGTGCGGCAAGCTCCCGCGAATCGATGATCCAGGGCAGATTTGAAATCTTGCTGCGGCCGCCCCGCACAGGACCGGCAACGCCAAAGCACGCCGACTGCGCCGGTATCCCTTCGCTACGGGTGAAGTCCGCAACAATTTCCGTGAGGCCCTTATGTTCCTGGCTCGGATAGATTTTCTCGACCACACACTGAAGGCGGTTCCTCTCCGTCTCGAAGGCCGCGAGCCTTGCGTTGGTGGCGCCGATGTCCCCGGCAAGGATCATACGATCTTCCTCCAGTGGCGGCCGTCTCGTTCCATAAGGTCATCCGACTCCTTGGGTCCCCACGATCCCGACGCGTAGTTGGGGAAATTGCGCGCGGGCAAGGCCCTCCAGACGTCGAGAACGGGATCAAGGATTCTCCAGCCAGCCTCGACCATGTCGGCGCGCTGAAACAAGGTGGCGTCACCAATCATGCAGTCGTAGAGCAGGACCTCGTATCCCGTGTAGGGCTCGGCGCCGAAATACTTGGCATATTCGAAGCTCATCTCCACCGATCCCAGGCGGAGCTGCGCGCCCGGGATTTTCGCGCCGAAGCCGAGCGACATGCCTTCGTCCGGCTGGATCTGAATCACCAAACGATTGGTCTGAAGCTTGTGGACGGCGGTTTGCCGGAACAATTGAAATGGCGCCCGTTTGAACTGAATGTTGATCTCGGTGTGCCGTTTGGCCAGGCGCTTCCCGGTGCGCAAGTAGAACGGGACTCCGGCCCATCGCCAGTTGTCGATATTCAGCTTCATGGCGACGAAGGTTTCGGTTTTCGATTCCGGCGACACTCCAGGTTCAGACCGGTAAGCCTGCACCTTTTCCTTCGCGATTACACCTTCTCCATACTGCCCGCGGATGGCCTGGTGCAGAACGTCCTCCGAGCTGAGAGGTTGGATGGCATTCAAGACCTTAGCCTGCTCGTCGCGTACCGCGTCCGCGCTGAAAGATGCGGGCGGCTCCATCGCGGTCAGGCTGATGAGCTGCATCATGTGGTTGGGCACCATGTCGCGCAGGGTGCCGGCGCTATCAAAGTATCCCCCGCGCATCTCAACACCGACGGTCTCGGCGTTCGTGATGGCAACGTGATCGATATAACGCCGGTTCCAGATGGGCTCAAAGATCCCATTGCCGAAACGAAAGACCATGATGTTCTGCACAGTCTCTTTGCCCAGATAATGGTCGATTCGGTAAATCTGTTTTTCCGAGAGCACTTCCTTGATGTTTTGATTGAGCGCCAGGGCCGAATCGAGGTCCTGACCGAAGGGCTTCTCGATGACCACTCTCCGCCAATGGTCGTCCGTCTGCTTCGACAGGCCCGATCGTCCGAGGTGCCGAACGATGTCGCAGAAGAACTTTGGCGAGGTCGCCATATAAAAGAGGTAGTTCTGGCTGGTGCCATGCTCCTGGTCGATGGCGCCCAACACCTCTCCCAGCTTCGCGTAGGTCCCCTCGTCGCCGAAGTCGCCACGCTGATAGTGGAGGCATTGCTGGAACCGGTCCCAGGCTTCGGTGCCGTGGTCCTCGGCCTGTAGAAAGCGAGTGGCTTTCTTGCGGAAGTCCTCAAGGCTAAGATCATCGATGGCCACGCCCAGCACGGCAAATTCCTGCGGGAGCAGGCCGGCTTTCTCCAGGTTGTAGAGGGCCGGCACCAGCTTGCGCATCGTAAGATCGCCGGTGGCCCCAAACACCACCATAGCGCAAGGTCCCGCGGGTTTGCCCGCCTGTTCGAGATCGTCGTCTACTTGTTCGGTCTCAGGAGACAGCGACATTTCCACCTCATCGCCAGTGGGCGCCTACAGTAAAACGCTTTGGAGGGGCTGTCAAGCAGCAGGAAAAAGCGGCATTGGCGAATCGGAGGTAATGGTGAGCACGGCCATCATTTCACCGGCACAATCCTCAGAGTGGTGACCTGACGGACCCAGCGCGCCGGTCTTTTGTCGCCCGGCGCCACGATTCGTAGCGGGCCTTCCTTTGCGTCCAGTGTCTTCCCGTCCCGCTTGTCGGCAAGAATGATTTCGCGGGTGGCGAATGCCGGATCAACTTCGGCGAGGGCGAAGACGACTCTGTAGCCGTCGGCCGCTTCTACCAGCAAAGCCTCGGTCATTCGTGCTCCACGGAGCTTGTCGCCCAGTTGCACACCCGCCGTTGACAGCAGTGCGGACAATGGCACTCCCTCAAACTGTGTGGGGACATCGTGATCGTGCACGTTCGACGTAACGTGCGGCAACGCGGCAATCTGTGCCGCGGTAAGCGTGGTGGAATGACCGTCTGCGGTGACTACCTGCAGAGTCTGCGCCAACAGCCCAGGAACGGCGAGAAGCAGGCAGACTACCAGGCAGGCGTGGAGATATCGTTGTTCAAACATCCGGTTCTCCCTTGGTCAAGATTCGCATTGCACGGTGTTCCACCGCACGGCTATTCTCTACCGGAGCAGGCCATTCATGCTGAAACTCTACACTCCCCGTGATGCGGCCCAGGTGCTCGGAATCAGCTACGCCTCCCTGAAGCAATGGATCTACCAGGGAAAGCTGAAGAGCGTGCAGACCCCGGGCGGACATCACCGCATACCTGAGCCCGAGATCGACCGCCTGCTGCCGCGCGTCGCCGTCGCCGGCACTCCCGAGAAGCGGCGGCGGATGTTTCGGCGCGTGAGCGGACGAAACCAGTTAGTAGGGCGGGTGGTCGATATCAAGATCAGCGGCCTCCTTGCACAAGTGACGCTGGCGATCGGGGAGCAGCGCATCACCTCCATTATCACCGCCGACGCGGTACGGGAGCTACGGCTCAAACAGGGCCAGATCGCCGCGGCGCTCATCAAGTCCACCGAAGTGATGATCATCCTACCAGACTAAATCCGTTTGACATTAACGGTTCTATTCGATTAAATCGACTCGATCTTACTGGCAGGATCGGGGAAATATTGTGTCTGCTAAAGGTGGGCTGCGGTGGCTGGTGCTCTTTCTGTTATGCCTGGCTTCTCTCGCTGTCCGGGCACAGGTGTCTGCGAGCCTGTCGGGCCGGGTAACGGACTCGACCGGAGCGGTTGTATCCGGCGCGGCCGTAACGGCACAGAACATGGACACGAGCATCTCCCGCACGGCGATCACGGACCAGGCCGGCCGCTACGAGCTGATTGCCCTTCCGGTTGGTCGCTACCAGGTTCAGGCTGCGAAGACCGGATTTGCCGAGCGCGTGCGCACGGGGATCCTGCTGGTCGTCGGCCAGGACGCGACCGTCGACCTGAACTTGCAGATTGGCAACGTGAACGAGCATGTGACGGTGGTTGGGGACGCCCCGATTGTGAATGCGACCACTCAGGACATCTCCGGCCTGGTGGGAGAGAAGGAGGTGAAAGCGCTTCCGCTTAACGGCAGGAGCTACGATCTGCTTCTCACCCTCAACCCCGGCATTGTGAACTTCACTTGGGAGAAGACCGGTGGGACAGGGGTATCGAACTCGACCACGGGCAACAATTTTTCGGTGTCGGGTAATCGTCCGCAGCAAAACCTTTTTTTGCTGAACGGCGTGGAATTCACCGGCGCGGCGGAGAACAACATGCAGCCGGGCGGGCCCAGCGAGAACCTTCTGGGTGTCGAAGCGGTGCGTGAGTTCAACGTCTTGCGTGATTCCTACGGCGCTGAATATGGCAAGCGGCCAGGCGCTCAAGTCACCATTGTGACGCAGTCGGGAAGCAACTTGTGGCATGGCTCGGTCTATGAATATTTGCGCAATAACGCGTTGGATGCTCCCAATTATTTCGACCAGGGCTCGGCTCCGCCGTTCCAGCGTAATCAGTTTGGTTCCGCCGTGGGAGGGCCGATCCAGAAAGACAAGACGTTCATCTTTGCGAACTTCGAGGGCTTCATCCAGAACCTGCATCAAACTTCGGTTGCCTTTGTGCCCGATCTGGCCTCACGAGCGGCGGCCGGGCCGAGTGTAAAGCCGCTGTTGAACTTGTGGCCGACACCAAGCCCAAGCGATCCGGATTTCAGCGGTATTGCGGAGGTCTCCAGCAGTCCGTTGCAAACCATTCGGGAGTATTTCGGGACCGCTCGACTGGACCATACCTTCTCCGCGAAAGACAACTTCTCGTCGGTATACACCATCGACGACGGTGCAGACGTCACGGCAACCACGCTCAATCCTTACAGCACCGACATACTGAATCTGCGGGAGCAGGTCCTCAGTCTGGAGGAGACCCACGTTTTCTCGCCCACATTGTTGAACACGGCCCGTTTCGGTTTTTCGCGAGCAGGGTACTTCTTCACCGGCGAACCTACGCCAGGTACTCCGGCGGCCGGCGTTCCGGGCTTTCTCGTCGGACATCAAGTGGGTGCGGTGGTAGTCGGCGGGAGCGCGGCCTCCAATCCCCAGGCGCAACTCGGCCTGGCGGGAAGCAACAACGGTAGCAACCTGACGATGGCCCGAAACCTGTACACCTACGAAGACCGTGTCGCTCTGACACACGGAGCGCATCAGTTCAGTTTCGGGGTATGGCTGCAACAATTCCAATCGAACGAAACCATTGCGCTCAGCCAATACGGGCAGGCGACCTTTACCAGCCTGCAAACGTTTCTGAAAGGAACGACGAGCTCGTTCTTGTACGATCCGGCGCCGACGGAGATGAATTGGCGATCCCTGTTTGGAGCTTTCTACGCGCAAGACGTGATTAGAATGAGTCCCAAGTTGACACTGACGCTGGGGTTCCGCGGCGAGTTCTCAACTGGGTGGAATGAGGCCCATGGCCGCGCTGCTAACTACACCTTCCCGGGTGGGGTCATCTCCGACCAGCCGCGCATCGCGAGCAGCGCCTTCACCGAAAATAACGCGAAGTTCCTCCCGGAGCCGCGCATCGGGTTCGCGTGGAGTCCCTATCTTGGTAAGACTGTGGTGCGTGCCGGCGTCGGGATGTACAACGAGCTGCAGGACGCGTTGGGGTATCGCATGGACCAGAACGCGCCTTTCAACCCCGTATACAGTATTGCGAACCTACCGGTGTCCCAGCTTCCAATCAACCCTCAAGCTCCACCACCTCCGAGGGCACTACTGGTTCCCGGCGGAGTTCAGCCTAACCTGAAGATGCCGACGCTGATCTCGTACTCGGTAAGAGTGGAGCAGGAACTGAGCCCGAATACGTCGTTGACGCTGGGCTACGTCGGTTCCCATGGCTACCATGAGATCGTCGGCCTCGACGCCAACACTCCGTTCCCAACCATCTGCCCGGCGTCACCATGTCCAGCGACCTATCCCAAGACTTTCCCGGCAGGCTTGGCCGGTACGCCCGTTCCTCCAGGTTCGTACTACATCAAGGCGGGGACACCAAAGGCGAATCCCACCATCGCCAACACGTGGACCTGGTTTTCGATCGGCGACAGCAGCTACAACGCGCTGCAAGTCGACCTCAATCATCGCTTCAGCCATGATCTTTCGTTCCGCGCGGTTTACACCTGGTCGAAGGCGCTAGACGATGGAGACTCCCTGAACGCCACCACCGCAGGAAATGCGCCCGGCCTGGTCGCGAACCCCTACGACATCGGCGCCGACTGGGGACCCGCCACCTACGATGTGAGGAACGTCGGCGTAATCAGTGCTGTCTATGGCTTGCCGATCGGAAAGGGAAAAGCGTTTGCGAACAGCCTGCAAGGTTTCAGCGATGCTTTGGTGAGTGGATGGTCGGTGAATAGCATCGTGACCCTGCAGGCCGGGTTCCCGTTCACTCCGCAGCTCAGTTACAACCCCTCAAACAACGGGGACACGCGCAATCCGGTAAGGCCGTTCGTGAATCCTAATTTCACCGGCTCCGCCATTCTTGGAACACCGGCCCAGTGGTTCAATCCGGCCGCGTTTCTTCAGCCGCCGCCCAACAGCGGATTCTATGGCAATCTGGGACGAGACACCCTGACCGGTCCGGGAGTCGCCACCTGGGATTTCTCCGCCGTGAAAGACACCGTCCTGCACGAGCGGCTTTCGTCTGCAATTTCGAGCGGAGATCTTCAACATGCTGAACCGGGCCAATTTCAACACGCCGAGCCTCATCGTGTTTACGCCCACCGGGGTTTCAGGTACCGCGGGAGCGATAACCGGTACCTCGACGACTGCCCGGCAGATTCAATTCGCGTTGAAGCTTCTTTGGTAAGCAAGGTGAGGGTTCCTGCTTCGGCAGGAGGGAACTGGATCAGTCGAGCGGAAAGGCGTTGAATGCCGCGCCTGAAGGCGCGCCCCTTCAAGGGTGTCCGACGTTTCCACGCGCGAGGCCGCGGCAGATGTCCTACACGTCGCGGTCGATGTGCTGCCAATACTCCTGCAGGCCACTTTAGAAATAATTGAGTCCCGGCTCGCCGTCGGGGGTTACGCGCTGGGCTGTGATTGTGACGCCTTCTGGCTGCGCATCGTTCGCGACTTGAATAAGACGCTAGCTTCCGACGGGCTTGGCCACGGGGCGACCCTTGTCGCCGATTTCCAGGTAGGCCCACGGAGTCTCGTGGTCGTGGGTAAACACCACCAACCACTGCTCCGGAATCGCGACATCGTAGAAGCGATGCTTGTTGGCGATGCTGTCCAGCGGATAGAGGTCGTAGCCCAGCACCCAAACTGGATCGAGGTGTTTCGCGTCCGGCACCAGGTCGCTCGGATAGCACGCCACCTTGCCGCCGCTGCGCACCATGACCGCCTGCAGGTCGCGGGTGTGGCCGGCATAGACCCTCACCGAGACGCCCGGAGCAATCTCGGCGTCACCCTTGAGCAACTGCATCTGCCCGCTCGACACCAGAGGATCGTAGTTGTCGGTCATGTAGCTGACGCGGTCGCGCTCGTGCTGTTCACGGGCATGTTGCCACTCACCTTCCTGCACGTAGTACTTGGCGCGCGGAAAGGTCGGCACCGGCTTGCCATCTTTGTAGTAGGTGTTCCAGCCGCAGTGGTCAAAGTGCAGGTGGGTGTTGATGACCACGTCAATCTCGTCGGGCGAAACGCCGGCCTCCTCGATACTCTTCAGCAGCTGCGGACGATTCTGGTAGATGGACTGGCTCTTCTCGCTGAGCTTGTTGCCGATGCCGGTCTCGACCAGAATGTTCTGCTCGTCGGTACGAATCAGCAGCGAATTAAGGCCCATGAGAATGGTGTTGCGCTCGTCAGGCTGAATGCGCTTCTCCCACATGACCCGGGGAATGATGCCGAACATGGCGCCGCCATCGATGCGATAGGTTCCGTCCGATAGGACCGTGAGTTCAAAGTCGCCCAGAGGAATTCGATACACCAGATTGTCTCCACGAGAAATTCGTCAACCGATCATAACGAATCAGCACGACAAGCCACAAAGCGCAGCCAGTCGCCTCGGAGAATCAGCCGCAACCTCCGAGAGGCCGCCCTATGTGACCACCTATTTGCAGCCGTTCACGCCGGGATCGCGGTCTCGCGGGTCCCGCCTCGGCAGGGTGTTGTCGAGGCGCAGCTCGTAGGTGCCCTGTATTTGCTTGCCATCCATGCGAAGCGATTGTCGCATCATGATGGGCCTGGTTTTCGCGCCTGTTACGCTGTACCAGTTGTTAATCGATTCGGTATAGATGGGGCCGCAACGCACGAGGCGCAGCTCGAGACCCTGCGCACGGAGCAGGCCCAGCACGTCCTCGCCACGCGGATGCAAGCCGTTCTCGTCGAAGTCGATGGTCTTGACCTGCGTCGGCGAACCACTGCCCAGCAGGGAGTACTCTCTTCCCGACAACTTGAGCTGTCCGGAGAGCATCCAGGGATTGGGATCGTTCTTGTAGGAAAGGTCGCCCCTCTTCGCCCCTCCCGGTGCCCATTGGGCGGACGGTATGAGGCTGGTAAGAGTTTTCCAGTCGTACAGCGCGGGCCCGGAGGCCTGTGGCAGGAGAGTTACGAATAAGTTCGCCAGCTGCTCGTGAGGCATCACGGTGGAGACTGCCTTGCGATTCGCGGCCGGCGCAGAGCACTGCTCCGAATAAAGACGCAGTTGGTTGGGCGGCAGCGGCGGCAGGTCCTCCCCGAACGACACCGCAAACCCTTCGCAGGGTTTTCCGTTGCAGGAGGTCTGAATCGACAAATAGCCCGGGGCGGTGGCCGCGCTCTTGAGGCGATACCAATTGGTGCCGCCGATCGTGTTGGGCACGGGACAGCGAACCAATTCGGCTGCAAGGCCTGCCTGTTTCAAGGCCGCCAGGACCGCAGCCTCGCCAAGCGGCGCTGCCATGTTCCGGAAGTAGACGTGGGAGACAATCGTCCGGGCTCCGGTGGCGATCACCATCAGGTTTCTGCCTCCGATGGTCACAGTGCCCTCACGGGTGAAACAGCCTCCGTCGGGCAGGCAGTTCTGCAGCATGGTCGGCGGCAATGGCGCCCACTTGATTCCGGGAAGTTTCTCTAGGCCTTGCCAATCGTTGTCGAAGCCCTTGCCGAGGAGCAACTTGACGGTCCCTACAAGCCCGTCTTCCGGATTGTTAAAGGCATGGGCAGCCGAGACTAGGCACAGAGACACAAGGGTAGCGGAAATTCCCCTGAGGAATAACCTGGATAACATGATCGCCCCCGATAAAACAGTGAACAAAACGTATCACGGGGCTCGGCGCTGCGGCAAAGGCGGAAACCGGCGCTCTCCGGATCGGACGAGGAGACCCCTCATCTGCCGAGTTGGCAAGCCTCTGCGGTACCTTTGTGGCTGGTATGATGTTGCCGCATTGAGAATGGCGCTCCCGGAGACACCAATGACGCGGTCTTCTTATCGGCGTTTCCTTGTTTCGGTCTTCGTGGTAGCGACTGTCGCGTTGGTCTTCGCCTCCGCCCAGACCGCTTCTGTATCACACTCCGGGACTGCGCTCGAAGCAGTGACCAGTTCCCAGCCACTGCCCGACGGTATTGAGATTCACGCCGGCCCGGCGATCTTGCGCATCACGGCACTTCGCGATGACATCGTCCGCGTACGCATTTCTGCCGAGGGCACCCTCCCCGAAGACGCTTCCTGGGCCGTCCTTCCTGGACCGCGCAGCAAGTCTGTCAATGTGCAGCCGGTCGACGATGCGGCGGCTGTCGGCTTCCGTACCGCGACACTCGATGTCCGGGTAGACCGCAATCTCCTGCGCATCGTGGTTCGCGATCTCGCGGGCAATATCATCTCCGCCGATGCGGTTGGCCGTCCGATCAGATTTCAGGCTGGCGGTTTCTCGGTGTACAAGGACATGCCCGCCGACGAGCATTACTTCGGCCTGGGCGACAAGACCGGCTCCTTCGACCGCAGAAAGCAGGCCTACGCGCTGTGGAATACTGACGTGGGCCCGCAGGAATCGACCGACCCGCTCTACAAGAGCATTCCGTTCTTCCTGGGCATCAGCCCCAGACTGAGTTACGGGCTCTTCCTCGACAACACCTGGCGTACCTGGTTCGACTTCGGCAAGCAGGCGCGCGATGCCTATTCCTTCGGCGCCGAAGGCGGGCCGCTCGACTACTACGTGATCTACGGCCCCACACCGAAGCAGGTCGTCGAAGGGTACACGTACCTGACCGGAACTCCTCCGCTGCCTGCGCTGTGGGCGCTCGGTTTCCAGCAGTCACGCTATAGCTACACGCCAGAATCCAAAGTCCGGGAGATTGCCAACCACCTCCGCGCCGACAAGATCCCATCGGATGCGCTATACCTCGACATCGACTACCAGTTCAAGAACCGGCCCTTCACAGTCAATCCCAGTACCTTTCCCAACCTTCAAGGACTCGTCTCGGATCTCCGCAAACAAAACTTCCACCTGGTCCTCATTACGGACTTGCACATCGCACACGTTGCGAATGAAGGCTACGCGCCTTACGACACTGGTCACGCTGGGGATCACTTCGTTAAGAACCCTGACGGAAGCGAGTACGTCGGCGTGGTCTGGCCGGGTCCGGCGGTCTTTCCCGACTTCACCCGCGCGCAGACGCGCCAGTGGTGGGGCGCGCTCTACAAGCAATTCGTGGAAGATGGCGTGGCCGGATTCTGGAACGACATGAACGAGCCTTCGGTTTTTAGCGGACCCGGCTTCACCATGCCGCTCACTTCCGTCCATCACATTGAAGAGCCCGGCTTCGCCCCCCGCGCCGCCTCTCATGCCGAGATTCACAACATCCTCGGCCTGGAGAATGCGCGCGCTACCTACGAAGGTCTGCTCAAGCTGCGCCCCGACGAGCGACCCTTCGTTCTCACCCGCGCCACCTACGCCGGCGGCCAGCGTTACGGATTCACCTGGACTGGAGACAATTCAGCTACTTGGAACCATTTCCGCCTCGCCATCCAGATGCAGCTCAACCTCGGGCTGAGCGGCATTTCATTCGTAGGCGCGGACATCGGGGGATTCGGCAGTTCGCCGTCACCTGAACTGCTCACCCGCTGGATTGAGGTAGGGGCCTTCAATCCTCTCTACCGCGACCACGCCTCCCTGGGCACGCAGCCGCACGAGGTTTGGGCCGGCGGTCCCGAGCAGGAAGCCATTCGCCGCCGCTACATCGAAACCCGCTATCGCTTGCTGCCCTACATCTACGCCCTTGCGGATGAATCTTCACGCACCGGCCTGCCGCTGGTGCGACCGGTGTTCCTGGAATTTCCCGAGAACATCGCCGGTTTTGGTGCTCTCGATACAGAATTTTTCCTAGGCCCCAGCCTGCTGGTCGCTCCCATGCCTTTCGGTGAGACGCTCGATGACTACACTATCTCGTTCCCGAAAGGTCCGTGGTACGACTTCTGGACCGGCGCGAAAGCAGTCACTACGCCGCAGGAACCTTCGATCATTGACATTGATCAGGCCGGCCCGGGAGCCGTCTTTCCCAGCCATGCCACGATCCATCCTATGCTTGACACCCTGCCCGTGTACGTCCGGGGCGGGAGCATTCTGCCGCTCCAGTCGCTTATCCAGAGCACCGACGAGACGCCGAAGGGGCCACTCGAACTGCGTGTCTATCCCGGCGAGCAATGCACTGGCTCCATCTATCTCGACGACGGCCATACCTTCCGCTATCAGCAAGGCGAATTCCTCCGTCAGGCATTCAGCTGCCAGTCAGACAGCAATTCGCTGCGCGTAAAGTTCGGAGCGCGGCAAGGCTCGTATGCTCCCTGGTGGAAGACGGTGGAGGTGGTGATTTATGACTGGCCCTCAGCGCGTGCCGATGCCAAGCTCTCGAACGGCGCGTCCCCACTCAAGACATCCTATGACGCGCAGAGGCGCGCGCTCCACGTCGTAGTCCCCGACATCGCGGGAGAGGCCGAACTTAGTGTTGGGGGCGGACAAGCTCATTAGTCTTCGATGGCTTTGCAACCACGGCGATGGGGTTCCATTTCAAATGTTCTACTCGTCCGGAGGGAGCAATGAAGCGGCAAATCATCCTTCTACTTCTGTTGAGTTCGACAATGTGGGCGCAGTGCGACGGCGGGCAGGTTCGTCCGTCGACTCAGAGCGAACAGGACCCATCGCAGAGTACTGGTCAATCGACGATACCGCCGGCGTCCGCTAAGCCGGGTGACGATCTGGCGCAAATGCGCACCGATCTGAACCACATGGAGAGCTTGCTGAACAACATGAGCAGCGAGATCACGTTTCTGCACGACCAGAACCTGCAGATCCTGCTGAATAGCAACGCGCGCATGTGGACGATTCTGATTCGCGACCTACGACTACAGCTCGATCGCGAGGAGAAGCGTCGAGGCGAGACGAAGCCGTCCCAAAGTAAGCCGCACCCGTGAGGGGAAACTCCGTGCCTCAGTGGTGGGCAAGAATTTACGGCGCCATGCCCTCGTCCATCCACCGCTTGAACCTGGCGATTTGGTCTTTGGGCCACGGCTCGTCGCACGGCATGCTGCCATCGTCAAGGCGCGAGTAAATGACCTCGGCGTTTTTCCTGACGTCGTCGTAAGCCGAGAGGTCCATGCCGAACTCTTTCATGGTGTCCACATCGGGAGTGTCACGGAACAGGGGGCGAATGTCACTGGCGAAGCTAAGAGCCATGGAGCACCTCCGGAGAAGGATTTTGTCACAAAGTTGGGAAAAGGTCTCCTCGGGCCTTCCGTTGTGATCCCATGCGAAGTTGCTCATGGACAACGACCGGGTCAGGCCACCTGTGTGATTCTTCCTAAGGTAGAGTCAGAACTACCGGATCAATGCGCTATCACCCCGGCTTATGATTGACATCACGTCTTTTTTGCCTTGATTCAGGCATGGTATTGGGTTAACGTCTGGAGCTTCCATCCTTGGACCGGCCTCGCGGATAGCTCTACGATCCGAACGTTGCAACTCGGAGCGAAGGTCATGTACTGTCGTTTTCTCTCGGCCTCCTCAACTAACCGCCGCTTTAGCTTTGGACTGATTGTCCTATTGATCGCTTCCCTCGCGGCATTGCCGGCGTACTCCCAGGCGCAGCAAAAGGTGTCCATCAAGCAAACACCGTACGCGGTCCGGGAGGGCGGCGCGCAGGTGGTCGGACACTACGATTCCGCGCAGATGCTGCGCCTCGTCTTCGCTCTGAAGCCTCCTCACCTGGAGGAGGAAGAGCAATTTCTGAATCTGTTGCAGGACAAGGACTCGCCGCTGTTCCACAGGTACTTGAGCGAGAAAGAGTGGAACGAACGTTTCGCGCCCTCAGCACAGGACGAGCAGGCCGTGGTTAGCTGGGCCACAAGCCAGGGACTGACCATCACGCAGCGCTATCCCAATCGCCTGCTGGTGGATGTCGAAGCGCCGGCGGGCGTCATCGAGAAGGCGCTGAATGTCGCCATCAATCGCTACCAGATCAAGGGCGCAACCTACTACTCAAACGATCGCGACCCTGCGATTCCGGCGTCGCTGGCGGGGGTGGTGCACGCCGTGTTGGGTCTCAACAACATCGCAGGTCGTGCACCCTCCTCCCGCAACATGAAGAGGTGTCTCACCTGACTACTCGCCCGGGCCGGTTTACGCCGTGGGATCGAACCTGAGAGGCAAAGGCAACGGGAAAAACTGGAAGCAGAGGCAGGAGCGTCAACCGGCGAACCACCAATACTACTCGACCCGGAGGTTTAGTACTTCCACTTACTGGCCCCGAGACATATACTCCTCCTACGCATATAACTATCAGGCGCTCGACAA
The DNA here is from genome assembly GCA_963840905.1 of uncultured Acidobacteriaceae bacterium. Taxonomy (GTDB): domain Bacteria; phylum Acidobacteriota; class Terriglobia; order Terriglobales; family Acidobacteriaceae; genus Bog-257. The sequence goes on along the minus strand of CAWJAO010000002.1, from coordinate 102,243 downwards.
TCTTGGACACTGCTGCAATCCGTCTGAACAATCCCAACAATTCGCCGCCGGAAGCTTCCATCGCGATCGCCATCTGGGATGATTTTAGCGACGCTGATCTTGCCATGGATTCATTTTGGAGCGACCCCTCCTTCACAACGTTCAACGATACTCGGTCGACGGCACGCCACATGTTGCGGCGATGAGCCAACCTTGGACGTCGAGTGGTCAACACTGCAACCGCCAATAGCTTCGGTTCCCCGGCGAGTACCGCAGAAATCCATGTTTACGAGGGCGCTCGACAACCATTTGAGCACCCTGCTGGATGTGCTCAACCGGATACTGACGGACGGCCATGCCCGGGTGCTTAACATGAGCTGGGGAGGCGCCGAGAACTATGGCGTTGTCGTCCAGACAATCGATGGATAGCCTATCACGCCATCTTCAACCAGATGGTCGGACAAGGTTGGACGCTGGTGGCGATCCGCGGGGGATGGCGGGGCTACCACCGATTGCGCCGATCACCTTTCGGTGAGCTATCCCGGCGTCGGACCCTGATGTCACCGCCGCCGGCGGTACCACTCTGGGAGAGGCTTATCCGAGGATACCATTACGAGTACGCCTGGTGGCGGTGGCGCCTATGGTTGTTCGAACAACGATGGCGGAGCGGCGGCGGTTGCAGCGCCCAGTTCGCCGCTCCCGGTTATCAAAGCAGTCCCTCGTGCGGCGTCAACAGCCGCAGCCTGCCGGACATTGCGCTCAATGCGGATTGGATCAACGCCCCGCAGAGTATCGTATTACCAGGGGACCACAGTGTAACGGTGGGACCAGTATTGTCGCCCCGGAGATCGCCGGCTTTCTACGCCCAGGAGAATGCCTATCTTCTCTACGTACAGAGTCTCGTCGGCGACACCTGCGGCTGCTTCGCTGTCTGCGCCGTGCGCGCCCCTGGGCAATGCCAACTCCGCAGCTCTATTACGAGGGGCTGCACGCACCAGTCGCGCCCACTATCCCTTCTATGACATCACTATCGGATGCAACAACAACGACATCACCGAGAAATACGGACTGAGCTACTTCTGTGCTGGTCCAGGTTATGACCAGGTGACCGGTTGGGGCTCGGCCAACATGCTGCAGCTCGCCTGGACGATAAACCACTTCCTGCCGGAGATTCCGGCGCACCCACAATTGCAATTTCGGGACCGCCCATCAACCGCTGGTACAACACCGACCAAACTATCAACTGGACTGCCACCGATACGAGTGGAAGTGGTCACCCGCCTAACGGAGTGGCGGGATCCAGTCAAGCCTGGGATTCAGACCCGGGCGACCCTTACAGCCGGCCCACGCCGGGCTCAGGCAGCAGCTACTACGGTCCGCAGTTTTATGGCGCTGGCGGTTCGGCAAGCGGGTTGGCCGCCAGCGGTCAGGGTTGTCATACGGCCTACGTCCGCGGATGGGACAATGCAGGACAATCGGCGGTGTATAACTACGGGCCTTTGTGCTATGACTCGATTGAGCCCAACACCAACATCGTTCTGAGCGGACACCAGGAGCCCTCCGGAGACTACGACGGCCCAGTGCACGTGTTTCTGAATGCCACCGACACCGGTAGCGGCGTAGCCAGCACCTACTACTATGTCGATCAGGGAGGAATCTTTCAGCCTTACTCAGGTCCGTTCTACGTGTATACGCTGGGCGCTCATGAGATCACGGCTTATAGCGTGGACGTAGCCGGGAATGTCGAAGTCTACCGGTACTTGGCTTTTGTTATTGACCAAAACCAGCACTCGGTTCTGTCGATTCTCAAGGCTGGAACGGGAAGCGGCACCGTCAGCAGTGCTGATGGAGGCATCGATTGCGGAAGCACCTGCTCTTCCAGCTACTGGGATGGACAGCCGATCACACTAACGGCTTCACCGTCGCCGGGTTCCGTGTTCACCGGCTGGCGTAATTGCGATCTGAGCTTTGGTTTCAGCTGTACGCTGACCATTCTGGCCGACCGTACTGCAACCGCAATCTTCAATGTGCCCGTTCCGCTGCAGTTCGTCGCCTTGACGCCATGCCGTCTGGTGGATACGCGGCCGCAGAACGGCGGCAATGGGCCGATTCAAGGCGATACTTCACAAACATTTAACCTTCCACAGTTAGCGCAAGCCGAAGGCTGCGGCGATCTCTCCTCGGCCGCCATCTACTCGCTCAACGCAGCCGTTGTTCCAAGTCGCACTCTCGGGTATCTCACGTTGTGGCCCAGCGGGCTGACCCGGCCGTTCACGTCCGCGCTGAATTCGCCGGACGGACGCGTCAAGGCCAATGCGGCGATCGTGCCCGCGGGGACCGCCAGGGCCGTCGACGTGTATGCCACGCACACCACCGATGTTGTGCTGGATATCGATGGCTACTTCGCGCCTGTCAGTAGCTCCACGCTGGCGTTCTATCCGCTGACGCCTTGCCGTGTGGTGGACACGCGCAAGGACAGCTTTCTGCCTCATTTGGGTCCGCCGGCGTTGATGGCCAATACGCCGCGGGATCTTCCGGTGCGGGAGAACTCCTGCATTCCGGCGGACGTGAATCCGCAGGCGTACTCGTTCAACTTCACGGTGGTGCCGATTAATCAACATCCCATCGGCTATTTATCGGTGTGGCCAACCGGGCAGAGTCAGCCGGTGGTGTCCACTTTGAACGATCAGACGGGGACCATCGTAGCCAACGCCGCCATCGTGCCGGCAGGAACGGGCGGAGACATAACCGTATTTGCCACCGACGACACGCAGCTGCTCATTGACATCAACGGCTATTTCGCAATGCCGACGGCGCAGATGCCCGGCCTGTCGCTCTACGCTCTGGCTCCCTGCCGCACGCTCGACACCCGCCATCCACCCGGCGGCGGTGGCCAACCCTTCACCGGCCTGCTTGCTCCCGTGGATATTGTCGACAGCCAATGCGGCCCGCCAAGCACCGCTCAAGCCTACGTCTTCAACACGACTGTGGTGCCAGTGGGTTCACTTGGGCTATCTGACATTGTGGCAGAACGACCCGCACCATCAGCCCGTGGTCTCAACCCTGAACGCTGTGGACGGAGCGATTACCAACAACATGGCGATTGTGCCCACCAGTGATGGCTCCATCGATGCCTATGCCGGCAACGGACTAACGCAATTGCTCCTTGACCTCTCCAGCTACTTCGCGCCGTAGCAAAGGGACGGTACCAGTCGAGATCTGGATGGAATGCCACCGAGAATCGATGCGCAGGAACTCCGACTGTGGCCACCGGACATCGTCGCGTCCGCTAGCCACCATATTTCTGCGCAATAACAACTCCGAAGCCGATGTGTGCCAGTCCGAAACCGGCAGCCAGCACGACGTTCGCCCATAGCCACGGCATGGGCAGGGCGATGGCGCCGAGGACGATAAACACTGCGCCCAGCGCCGCCACTATCCGCACGGACAACGCGCCCGCTTGCACCACGCCCAATCCGTAGAGCAATAACCACACGCCGGGGATCAGTCGCGTGGAGCCGTCCCACAGGATGGCAGCGGTGAGCAAGGCCGCGGCAACCAGCGCGGGCAGCATTCCCATCACCAGCCGCCGTCCCGCAGTCGAGAACATGTCCGTTCCTTGCCGGGACGCTTTCCAATGCATGCTGAACAGCGCGATGGTGAACGCGACCAGCGCTTCCACCAGCCACGCGGCCAGCCAGCCATTGAAGCCTGGCTGACGCATGGCAATCGCGGCAGTGATGAGCGCGGTAGCGCCCATCGCACACAAACCCCAACCGGATACAGCAGTGAATGCTGCACCAGTCGGTTGTCACTTCGTCGTGCGACCTTGGGCTCGCCCACCCGCTTCGCCACCTTGAAGGTCAGCTTGTGCTCCTTCTTGTCGACGTCCACGACGACGTGATCGCCGTGCAGCACCTCGCCGTCGAGGATCTTCATGGCCAGCGGGTCCTGCACCAGGCGCTGGATGGCACGCTTCAAAGGACGCGCTCCGTAGTTCGGGTCGTAGCCCTCGGTGAAGATCAGTTCCTTCGCCTTCGCGGTCAGCTCCAGGCTGATCTTGCGATCGGCCAACAGCCTGCGCAGGTCTTCCAGCCGCAGGTCCACAATCTTCGTGAGCTGCTCTTTTCCCAGCGGATTGAAGATAACAATGTCGTCCACTCGGTTCAGGAACTCGGGCTTGAAGTGCGCCCGCAGCGCCTCCATCACCCGCTGGTGCGCTTCGGAGACCTGCTCCGGCGAGCGCTCTCCGAGGTCCTGCAGATAACTCGAACCGATGTTCGACGTCATGATGAGGATGGTGTTCTTGAAATCGACCATGCGTCCCTTGCCGTCGGTCAGGCGTCCGTCGTCCATGATCTGCAGGAAGACGTTGAACACGTCGGGATGCGCCTTCTCGATTTCGTCGAACAGCACCACTGCGTACGGGCGGCGGCGCACGGCTTCGGTCAACTGCCCGCCTTCATCGTACCCAACGTAGCCCGGAGGCGCGCCGATCAGCCGCGACACGGAATGCTTCTCCATGTACTCCGACATGTCGATGCGCACCATGGCGTGCTCGTCGTCGAAGAGGAACTCCGCCAAGGCGCGGGCCAACTCGGTCTTGCCGACACCGGTCGGTCCAAGAAAGATGAACGACCCAATCGGACGGCGCGGGATCGCTGAGCCCGGCACGCGAACGCCGGATGGCGTTGGCCACGCTCTGAATCGCTTCGTCCTGTCCGACCACGCGCTGTCGCAGCCGGTCTTCCATGGTCACCAGTTTCTTCACTTCGCCTTCCAGCATCTTCGACACCGGAATGCCGGTCCACTTACTGACAATCTTGGCGACGTCTTCCTCGTCGACCTCTTCCTTCAACATGCGCGACTGCTTGCCGTCCATCGCTGCGCTGAGCCTGGACACCTCGGCTTCGAGCTGTGGCAGCTCGCCGTATTTGATCTGCGCGGCGCGATTGTAGTCGCCCTTGCGCGTGGCTTCCTGCTCATCGAGCTTCAGCCGCTCGATGCGTTCCTTGGCCTCGCGGACCTTGGCGATGGCCTCCTTCTCCTGCTTCCAGCGCGCCTTCAGGGCGTTGGCGTCTTCCTTAATGTGCGCCAGCTCTTTCTCCACAGCGGCCAGCCGTTCGCGCGAGTTGGCATCGTCTTCGCGCTTCAGCGCCTGGCGCTCGATCTCGAGCTGCGTCGCGCGCCTCTCCAACTGATCGATCTCGGTCGGCATCGAGTCAATCTGGATGCGCAGCGAAGCCGCGGCCTCGTCGATCAGGTCGATGGCTTTGTCGGGCAGAAAGCGGTCGGAGATGTAGCGATGCGACAGTGTCGCGGCGGCCACAATCGCCGAGTCCTTGATGCGGACGCCATGATGAACTTCGTACTTCTCGCGCAGGCCGCGCAGGATGGCGATGGTGTCCTCGACATTCGGCTCGCCAACATAAACAATCTGGAAGCGGCGCTCCAGAGCAGCGTCCTTCTCGATGTACTTGCGATATTCGTTCAGCGTGGTCGCGCCAATCGCGCGCAACTCGCCGCGGGCGAGGGCCGGCTTCAGCATGTTGGAAGCGTCAATCGCGCCTTCGGCCGCGCCCGCCCCGACCAGGGTATGCAGCTCGTCGATGAACAGGACGATCTGCCCCTGCGACTGCTCGATTTCTTTCAGCACCGCCTTCAGGCGGTCTTCGAATTCGCCGCGATACTTCGCACCGGCCAGCATCGCGCCCAGATCGAGCGACACCACGCGCTTGTTCTTCAACTGCTCGGGCACGTCGCCGGAGATGATGCGCTGCGCCAGGCCTTCGACGATGGCGGTCTTGCCGACGCCGGGCTCGCCAATCAGCACCGGATTGTTCTTCGTCCGGCGCGAAAGCACCTGCACCACGCGACGCACTTCCTCGTCGCGCCCGATCACGGGATCGAGTTTGCCCTGGCGCGCCAGCTCCGTGAGGTCCTTGGCATAGCGCTCCAGCGCCTGATACTTGGCTTCGGGATTCTGGTCGGTGACCTTCTGATTGCCGCGCACCGCGGTCAGCCCGCGCAGGATGTTGTCATAGGTGGCGCCGCCGCGGGTCAGGATCTCCTGTGCCGCGTCGCGCTTTAACTTGGTCATCCCCAGCAGCATGTGCTCGGTGGAGACGTACTCGTCCTTGAAGTTGGCGGCCTCTTTGAAGGCGTTCTCCAGCACCTTCTGGGCGGCATCGGAGAGATGCGCCTGGGTGGAGCCGCTGCCCGAGACTTTGGGCAGGCGCTCGATGTCGCGCATGACCTCGGCTTGCACCGTTTGGGTATGCAGTCCTACACGCTCCAACAAAGGCGCGACGATGCCTTCGCGATCTTCCAGCAGCGCGGCCAGAATGTGGACCGGCTGCAGCTCGGGATTGCCATGCTCGCTGGCGAGATCGTTCGCCCGCTGCATGGCTTCCTGTGCCTTGACGGTTAATTTGTCCCAACGAATTGCCATGGATTTAACTCCAGTGGGTAGTGGTGAGTGGATAGAAAGGAGGTCAGAGGGTGTTCCATTCTCGCTCGCTTTGCGTATCTCAACCCGTCGGCAGAGTGCTCAACCCTGCCTAACTGACTACTATCCACCCACCACTCGCCACTGTCTAGCTTTCGCCCCCGGTGAGTTCCCTCGGTAAACAAAAGGGAGGCAGATTCGCCTCCCTTGAACTCCCCAGTTCGTCTCCCTCCAGAAATCTCACCGGATGGGCGAAACTTGGGTCAGGCAACCTGCCCTTTGGTCGCGCTGTGCGTCTGACTTTCGGGCTTCTTGCCTTCAAGCGGCTTCTGGGTGCCGACACTGACCTTGATCTGCTTCGGCTTGGCTTCGGCACGCTTAGCCAGTCGAACGTTCAATACTCCATTGGTGTAGTCGGCCTGGATGTCCTCTGTGTTCACCGTATTCGGCAGCGTGAACGAGCGGCTGAAGCTGCCATAACGGCGCTCCACCCGGCGGAAGTTCTCTTCCTTCTCTTCCTTCTCGAACTTACGCTCGCCACTGACGGTGAGAACGTTGTTCTCCACCCGGATGTCCAGGTCCTTTTCGTCGATGCCGGGCACCTCCAGCTTCAACTGGATGCTGTGCTCGTCCTCGTAAATGTCAACCGGAGGAGCAAAAGCGCCGGTGGTCAACGACTCTTCGCGGCCGCCGCCGTACTGCTCTTCGAACAAACGGTTCATACGATTCTGCAAGGCGGTCAACTCACGAAACGGTTCCCAACGGGTCAACACTGTCATGATCCAAATCCTCCAAGAAAAATGTGGGGGCTTATATTGCCCTACGCTGGATTGGATGCATATCTCAGCGCAAAAGAATCATAAAATATGAGCGTTATATTGTCAAATAAGATCGGCGCAGATACCGGCCCTAATTAAATCTAAAGTACAGATTAATATATAGTTAGTTTGACATTGAGGTTCGGCGTCTGCGTGGGATCTCCGGAGGGAACTCCGGTCTGTTTCTCTCCTTGTCCCTGCGCTTACGCGCTGGCTACGATTGTGTCGGCCTTCAGGCGGTGGCATCGCGATGTTGCCGCCTCCGCCAGCCGTGCATTGATTGTTTCCGAACCTGTCGCAAAAGCGGCGAAAGGTCGAGGCGCCGTCCTGGTATAGGGGCCCTTCGACTGTGCGCCCGCAAATTCTTTGCGGGCGCTACGCTCAGGATGACAGCGCATGTTGGGGAGTGGTGGCGCGCTAGCTCTGAAGCGTTGAGATAAGCTCTGCGGCCACTCCTCAGCTCCTTTTAGCGCTGGGCGCGGGTTCCTTTCGTCCGGCGAAACTCAAACCGACTACCGGCCGATTTCTCCTGCCGGGCCTGTCCGCATTTACAATCTCCACGCCATGACAAAACGCAGCTGTGCGTTGCCCTCAACTCACCTCCTAGCGGTTTCGGATGTAATTCTGTACAGCCTTCTTCTCGCGAGTTGTCTGGTTCTCGCGCTTGCCACGCCATTGCGCGCGCAGGACGAAACTCCCGGGGTGTACAACCCGGTTGCCGACCCCAAGGCGGTGGTCAAGGCTGGCCACGCGCGCTTCACCGTTCTGACGCCGCAAATGATTCGCATGGAATGGGCGGCCGATGGCAAGTTCGAAGATCATGCCTCGCTTGTCTTTCTGAACCGCAAACTGCCGGTGCCGAAGTTTGGCACGACCAGCGACAAACGTGGCACGGTGGACATCCACACCGACGCCCTGGATTTGTCCTACACCGGTAACGGCAAGTTCACTGCCGCGAATCTCACGGTCACCTTCACCCTGAATGGCCAGAAAGTTACGTGGCATCCCGGGACGCCTGACACCGGCAACCTGATGGGCACCACACGCACACTGGACGGCGCGCTCGGCGGCAAGACGAAGGAGCCCATCGAGTCCGGGCCTGATCTCGCGCGATGGCTGGACGCTGGTGGACGACTCCGCGCGTCCGCTCTTCGATTCCGCCGACTTCAGCTTCGTCAATGGCGAGAACAGCCCGTGGCCGTGGGTGATGCAGCGGCCCGCCGGCGAGCGTCAGGATTGGTACTTCTTCGGCTACGGTCACGACTACAAGCAGGCGCTGGGCGACTACATTCTGATCGCGGGACGCATTCCGCTGCCGCCGCGCTTCGCCTTCGGCGCGTGGTGGTCGCGCTACTGGGCGTATACCGATCAGGAACTCGATGACCTGGTCCGCGGCTTTCGCCAGAACGATGTTCCGCTCGATGTTCTCGTCATCGACATGGACTGGCATCCGACCTTCGGTCCCAGTGGCGCGGGCAAGCACCCGCTCGATCAGTCTGGTCACACGATGGGCTGGAGTGGCTACAGTTGGAACAAGCTGCTCTTTCCCGATCCCGAGCAATTCCTGAAGCATCTTCACGAAGAAGGCCTGAAGACCACGCTCAACATGCACCCCGCGTCGGGCGTGCAGCCGTGGGAGGATGCCTATCCCGAGATGGCCAAGGCGATGGGCATCGATCCGGCGACCAAGCAGTACGTGCCCTTCGACATCACCAACAAGAAATTCGCCACCAACTACCTCGACCTGCTGCATCATCCGCTGGAGAAGCAGGGCATCGATTTCTGGTGGCTCGACTGGCAGCAGGAAGCACAACACGAAGACGCCGGGCATTAACCCGACGTGGTGGCTCAACTACGTTCACTTCACCGATCAGGCGCGCGAGGGCAAGCGGCCGCTGCTCTTCCATCGCTGGGGCGGCCTCGGCAATCATCGCTACCAGATCGGCTTTTCCGGCGACACCATCTCAGTGTGGGAGTCGCTGGCCTTTCAGCCGTGGTTCACCGCGACCGCGGCCAACGTCGGCTACGCCTATTGGAGCCACGACATCGGTGGACACATGCCCGGCGTGGTCGAGCCGGAGCTGTACACGCGCTGGCTGCAGTTCGGCGCCTTCAGCCCCATCCTGCGAACGCACACCACCAAGAACCCTGACGCGGAGCGTCGCATCTGGGCCTATCCCGAGCCGTACTCCGACATCATGCGCGACGTCTATCATCTGCGCTACGCGCTGCTGCCGTACATCTACACTGAGGCGCGCCGCACCTACGACACCGGTGTTGCGTTCCTGCATCCGCTCTACTACGACTGGCCGGAGGCGGCTGAGGCTTACACCAACAAGAACGAATACATCTTCGGCGAAGACATGATCCTCAGCCCGGTGGTCGCGCCAGGAGACAAGATCACGGGTCTGGCCGGCGAGTCGGTGTGGTTGCCCGCGGGCGACTGGATCGAATGGCAGACCGGCACGCAGTTTCATGGCCCAACGACGGTCCAGCGAAATTTCTCCATCTCGCAGATTCCGGTCTATGTGCGCGCCGGCGCGATCGTCCCCGAAGCTCCTCCCATGCAGTACTCCAATCAGAAGCCGCTCGATCCCCTGATCGTGAACGTCCTGCCGCTCGACAGCGGCCAGAGCTCCACCTACACCCTTTACGAGGACGCTGGAGACTCGACCGGCTATCAGCAGGGGCGAGGCGGCGCGCACCCAGATCAGCGCGGTCGAAGACGCCGATGTGTTGAACGTGGACATCGCCGCCGTGAAGGGCTCCTATCAGAAAATGCCGGCGGCACGGGCCTATGAAATCCGACTGCCCGCAGATTGGCCACCCGCGTTGGTCATGGTCAACGGGCGCACGCTGAACTACGCGCCACAGAAAGGTACACCCGGCTGGCGGTTCGAAGGTAACACCTTGACCACCGTGATCACCGTGGGAAGCACGCCTGTGACCCAGCCGATAACGATTCGAATTGCGCGGGTCTCCACGCTCTACTTGCGCCGCTCGGAACTGGCCGGATTTGCCGGAGCGATGACCCGCCTGCGCGAAGCCTATGACGCGCTCAACCAGACGTGGCCCCTCGCCTGGTCGCCGGACGAACTGATCGACGCGATGCAGACGGGCGACCGTCTCAGCTATTTCCCGCGGCAGGCAGGCGAACAACTCACCCACTATCGCGAGGTGCTGCCCAAAGCGATTGCCAAGGTAAAGGAACTTGAGCAGCCTCCGAGCCCGGCAGTGATTGAGGCGCTGGCCAAGAAATTTAACGTCGATCCCAACTCCGAGGCGGCGAAGAAGAAAGTTGCGGAGTTCAAGGACCGTGTCGCCCGGGCGAATGCGGCCCTGGCGGACATCCCCAGCCCGCAGTAGGAAGACTCAAGGTGGGGGCGGGCCAGAGCCACTGTGCAGACTCAGATGTCCTCTTCGTCTTCTGCCAGTTCTTCGCCGGGATATTCAGCCTGGTAGTAGAACTCCAGGTCCTTGTCGAGCTTGGCCCAAAAGGCTGCGTCGCGGACCGGAGGAGAATCGTTGCGCAGGGAATGCTCGCGCGAGGTAGCGCGAAGGGTGAGCATCTGGTTCAGAGCATCCAGCAGACCCCAGTCGTCGGCCCTCCAGCTGGCCACTGGCTTGTTCTTGTAGACCAGCATTTTTCGGGCGAGTTCGTCGGTCTTGATGTTGCGAAGCACCGGATACAGCTCGGCCCAGAGCCGCGGGGTGTATTCCTCGTCGACAAAACGCAGGGGCATCTCCATCCTGTCATTTTGATTGCCTGTCGCGCCTACGGCAAGCCTTATGTTGATGGTGCGCCCACGGTGATACCTGCGCGTAAGCTGGGGAGCACTCACCCGTAATACCGGAAATCCTGCCAGAACTCGGGCCAGGGCTGGCGCAAATTGCGGCAGACGAAGATGTCGGGATGGTCCTCGGTCTCCTCGTTCTTGACGCCGTTTGGTTTGGGGTTATGCCCGGCCAGCTCGCAGCTCTGGAAGTGCTCGTTCCTATAGTGCTCCGACAGGCCCAAAACGATGAGGGTTTGCGGCGGCGGATCGGGATAGCCTCGCGCCCAGTATGAGTTAACCCCGCTGATCGCCTTGGGCAATCCATAGACTGCACCGTAGAGGTCGATCGCTCCGGCTTCACCGTAGTTGGTTGCGAGAATTGCCGTGCGCGCCTGCTCCTCCGCAGGCAGCGAGCTACGCACCCGGGCCACTTCGGCGACCAGCTCCGGCCAGCCGATCTCTTCGCGGAAGTCGCCATTCTCATTGCTCGCGAACCTCCACCAGGCAGAATTCATGGGAGCTATCGGCAAGACCACCGCGGCAACCGCTACTCCTCCGATGGCGATGGCCGCGAAGGTGCCCACGCGTACCAGGCGCGCCCATCCCGTACTCAACGACCGAATCCAACGCTCTTCCAGCACCGCTCCCGCTGCCAGGAGCATGGGATAGGCAGGCGCGAGGTAATAGCCTCGGCCCTTCGCGATGATGAACAGCGCCAGCGGGACAACGAACATCCAGCCGATCAGGCGAAAGCGCTTTCCGTCGGGTGAGCGAAAGTAGAACCATAGCCCGGCCAACCACAACGGCACCGTCAGCAGGTTGGCGCTCACCTTCAGCTGGTCCGGCAGAAAGCCTGCGGTGCGGCCGATGCGAACGTCACGGGCGTGAATGTGTTGCAGAAAATCCAGCGAGATGAGGTGATTCTGAACTTGCCAGATTAGGTTAGGAACGAAGACCAGCAACGAAACCGCGACGCCCACCCACAACCAATGGCTCTTGAGATATCTGCGCGCATCGGTCAGAAGCAGACCAAGCACGATTCCCGCGACGAGAAAGATCATGGTGTACTTGGTCATCATGCCCAGCCCGATGGCAGCGCCGACGGCCAGCCATAATCGCGGGTCCTCCGTGCGAAGCAGGCGAACCAGAAAGTAAGCAGTCAGCACCCACCACAGGTAATCGAAGGCGACATATTGCAGTAGCGCTCCGGCGGCGAGCGCCACAGGAGCAATCGCCACCGCCAGGGCGGCCACGATCTGGGCCAGCCGCTTGCCTCCCAACTCGCGCGCCATCAGCCCGGCCAGCACAACGACAATCGACTGGGCCAGCGCAGGAAAGAAGCGGGCGCCGCGCAGCGACACTCCGAAGAGCTCCAGAGCAACCCGCCCCAGGAAGGGCGTTACCGGCGGATATGCGACATAGCCCCAAGCGAGATAGTGCGCGTCATCGAGCGTCGCCAGTTCGTCGCGATGATATCCGTACTGTCCGTTGGTGATGATGTGCAGGACGAGCAGGCAAAGAGCAATCGCCAGCAGAATGCCGGTAGTGGTCCGCGAATCGTCTTGCCCGGTCTGGGCCGGCTGCATGTGCAACCTCGGTTGGTGAAGGTCGCGCGGGCCGGTCGCCGCGCCGAAGAGAACATTGTACGAGAGGGATCAGGGGTTGGAGCGGCGCGTGCTCACGGGCCTTAGCCTCCGGAGGCCTGCGGCTGACCATGTTGCCGAAGAAAGATTTGCATGAGGCTCTCTTGGCATATAGGTGCTGGTTAAGAGTTACCTTCCTGCGTTCGATTGTGCCAAAAATATCTCACACTACTATGTTGAATAGTAGTCGACAGGTGTAGAATCCCCGTCACCACGAATGGCCGAAACCGATCTCGGCTTGACATCCCATACAGCTCACTCAACGGTCTCCGGCCGTTGAGTATCCCGAAGGGGGCGACATGCGCGGAAAAGACACCTTACTGGCCAGCAGGTGGCTGCTGTTATCAGGTTTAGTTTTAGCTATGGCTGCAACTGGGATGGCCCAGGTAGATCAAGGCCCGACCACCGTCCGAAGCGAAGTTCATCACGACGTTTCCCCGCCGCTCCGCGACATGATCAAGACCGCACCTCCGCCGTCACTGGAACGTCACGAAGCAGAACCGCTGCGCCGGATTCCTCTTCCTCCGGGCTTGATCGCGTTGGAAGAAGACCCGATACGGCAGCTCCTGACCTCACCGCTTTCGCCTACCGTCGGCTTGAGTTTCGAGGGGCTTGGTCAAGGGCAATACGGCTTCACTATAACCGGCGCTCCACCGGACACGGAAGGCGCCGTAGGTGCTACGCAATATGTCCAGTGGGTGAACACATCCTTTGCCATCTTCAACAAGACGACCGGCGCTTTGGCTGCGGGCCCTACCGCGGGAAACACGCTGTGGTCGGGGTTCGGAGGCGGCTGCCAAACCAATAACGACGGCGATCCGATTGTCCTCTATGACAAGCTCGCCAATCGTTGGGTGATGAGTCAGTTCTCCGTCTCCACAACTCCTTATCTGCAGTGCATTGCGGTGTCCACTACTTCGGATGCCACCGGCACATGGAACCGCTACTCGTTCCAATACTCCAACTTCGACGATTACCCGAAGATGGGAGTCTGGTCCGACGGCTATTACGAAACTTTCAACATGTTTCAGGGGGGGACAACCTTCGTCGGTTCAGACGCCTGCGCCTATAACCGCACCGCGATGCTGGCTGGGCAGACGGCCACGCAGGTTTGCTTTCAACAAAGCTCGTCGGTTGGCGGACTATTGCCATCGGACATCGACGGCACGACCGCTCCGCCGGCCGGTTCGCCGAACTACATGATCTACTTCGGTTCGAACTCGCTGAACCTGTACAAATTCCACGTGGACTTCAATACCCCGTCGAACTCAACCTTCAGCGGGCCCACGGTCATCAACGTAGCTGCTTTCAGTCCTCTGTGCAGTGGAGGCACGTGCGTTCCGCAGCCCGGCACAACCAATAAGCTGGACTCACTTGCGGATCGACTGATGTACCGCCTGGCCTACCGCAATTTCGGTACTCATGAGTCGTTGGTGGTGAACCACTCGGTGACCGTTACCGGCGGCGGCGGCGTGCGCTGGTATGAAATCCAGAACCCCAGCGGCACCCCCACCGTGGCGCAGCAGAGCACCTTCGCTCCGGACTCCACCTATCGCTGGATGGGCAGCGTCGCTATGGACAAGGCGGGAGACCTGGCTGTCGGCTACAGCAAGTCGAGCACCTCGGTATTTCCCTCGATCGCATTTGCCGGCCGTCTGTCCACTGATCCTGCCAGCACTCTGGAAACGGAGACCAACGTAGTCAGCGGCACGGGATCGGAAACCGCCGGACTGACGCGTTGGGGGGATTACAGCGCCATGACGGTGGATCCGACCGACGACTGTACCTTCTGGTACACGCAGGAATACATCAAGACCAACGGCACTTTCAATTGGAGCACCCGTATCGCGAACTTCAAGTTCGCCGGTTGCGGCTCGACCGGCGGCTCAGTCACGCTGACCCCCAACAGCCTGAACTTCGGCAGCCAGACGGTCGGCCAGCCGAGTTCGCCCCAGCCAGTCACTCTGGCCAACAATCAATCGGTGAGCCTTACCATCGCCAGCATCACCACGAGCGGTGATTACTCCCAAACCAACAATTGCGGAACTACTTTGCCCGCGAATGGCAGTTGCACCATCAACGTCGTTTTTACTCCCACAACCACCGGCACACGAACCGGGACTCTAACCGTAAACGACAACGGGCCGGGCAGCCCGCAAACCGCCAGCCTGACCGGCGTCGGCGTACAGGGTGGCAGTTGTGTACCGGGAACCCTGTCAAACGGAACCTTTGAAAGCGGTAGCCTCAGCTGCTGGACGACCGGCGGAGTCTACACACCGTTCATCACTACCCTGCAAAAGCACGGTGGCAGCTACAGTGCTCAACTCGGAGCATCGAGTGCTCCGGAGCCGAATGGCGACTCCTCCATCTACCAGGTAGTCAACATTCCCAGCACCGTGACCAGGGCCACCCTAACCTTCTGGTATTGGCCTTTCAGCACGGACACGGTGCAGTACGACTGGCAGGAGGCCCAGGTTCGCAATACCAGCGGGACCATGCTGGCCCAGATCTTCAAGCTCGCCTCCAACACCCAAACCTGGACGCAGGTGACCTTCGATCTGACACCTTACAAGGGCCAGAGTATCCAGCTGTACTTCAACGCTCACGGTGACGGATACGGCGACTTGACTTACATGTATCTCGACGACGTAACGGTGACCACTAGTACGGACACCACTGCACCGGTGGTTACAGTGACCTCGCCGCCCAACAACTCGACAGTCTCCGGCACCGTAACGGTAGCGGCCTCGGCCACGGATCCCGACGATCCGGTGGTGGCCTCCATGCAGATCTACATTGACAGCGTGCTGGTGGCCTCGAATACGAATTCCAACACCATCAGCTACCAGTGGAATACCACCACCTATACCAATGGTCTGCACACCATCTACTCCAAAGCGGCCGACGCCGCCGGGAATGTGGGCACTTCGTCCACCGTTACGGTGACGGTGAACAATACAGCCGGTCAGTTGATCCAGAACGGCGGGTTTGAAACTGGCACGCTCACCAATTGGAGCGCGACTGGAGTCTACTTACCGTTCGTCGTCACCGGCCATGCGCACACCGGAACCTACAGTTCACAACTGGGGGCAAGCTCGGGCTCGGAGCCGAATGGCAACTCGTCGCTCTATCAGACGATTACCATTCCCAGCACCGTGACCAGCGCCACGCTTACGTTCTGGTACTGGCCTTCCACCACCGACACCATCACCTACGACTGGCAGGAAGCCCAGGTGCAAAATTCTTCGGGCACGTTGCTGGCGCAGATCATGAAGGTGTGCTCCAACAGTCACGCCTGGACCCAGAAGACCTTTGATTTGACGCCATACAAAGGTCAGACCATCCGGGTGTACTTCAACGTTCATCAGGACGGGTACGGCGATCTGACTTACATGTATCTGGATGATGTCTCAGTCGTTACCCACTAGGGCTGGAAATAGAGACGCCGCACGCGACAGCGTGCGGCGTTTCTGCTTTCTGGGCCGGTCAGCCGCTCTGAGCCTGCCATCGCTCATTCTCTGCTGGCGACCAGATCTTTCTCGTGGTCGAACTGTTCGATCAGATCGTGCGAGTCACCGTTAAACAACTCTTCCACCTCGAGCGTCTCGTAGGCGTGCTCGCCATGGATGGATTCATCCAGGCCAAGCTCCTCGCTCATCTCGGTTACCTTGACCGGGGTGAACAGGTTGATGACGCACAGCATGCCGTAGGTGAACCCGAATGCCCATACCGACGAGAAGAGCACCGCGACTACCTGCTTCATGAAGAACGAAGGATTGCCATACAGCAAACCGTTCGTCCCAGCAGGATTGAACGCTTTGTTGGCGAACAATCCCAGCATCAGGATGCCGAGGAAGCCGCCGACTCCGTGCACACCCCAGACATCCAGGGCGTCGTCCCAGTGCAGTTTGTTCTTCATTTCGACTGCGAAGTAGCAAACCACGCCGGACACCAGTCCAATAATGACGGCCGTGGTAGGCGAAACATAACCTGCGGCTGGAGTGATGGTGGCCAGTCCTGCAACCGCGCCGGTCAGCAGGCCAAGGAACTTCGGCTTTCTCTCGCGGAACCAGGCCACGCCCAGCCACGCCACGGCGGCGAACGAGGCGGCGATATCGGTATTCAGGAAGGCAGTTGCGGTCACCGAGTCGACCCGCATTTCGCTGCCGGCGTTGAAGCCGTACCAGCCGAACCACAACAATCCGGTGCCCAAGGCAACCAGCGGGATGCTGTGCGGTCCACGATCGAGTATCCGGCGCTTGCCGACGTACAGGACCGAGGCCAGGGCTGCCAGTCCGGCGATGTTATGCACCACGATGCCGCCGGCAAAGTCGAGCACGCCCCAGCGCTGTAGAATTCCGCCGCCCCAAACCATGTGCACGAAGGGGAAGTAAACGAAGGTCAGCCAGCCGGTCAGGAACAGACAATAGGCCTTGAAACTGACGCGATTGGTGAACGCGCCCGAAATCAGCGCCGGGGTGATGATGGCGAACATCATCTGGTAGGCGATGAAGACCATCATGGGGATCGTGTTATTGGGTGAAGCGGTGGTGAGATCGATGCCGCGCAGGCAGGCGTTATGGAAATTGCCGATGATGCCGTGCCAGTCGCCGCTGAAGCAGAGCGAATATCCGTATAAGTACCAGATGACGGTGGTCCAGCCCATCGAAACGAAGCTCTGGATCATGATGGCCAGGACATTCTTCCGTCCGACCAGCCCGCCGTAAAAGAAGGCGAGGCCTGGGGTCATGAGCATGACCAGGCTGGTGCACAAAATCATGAAACCGGTATTACCGGTGTCGAGGTGAAGCATGAAAACCTCCAGGAGATGAAGTGCGGCAGAAGGTCAGCTCACAGGTCCCACAGGCGTGGGCCTGGATGGACGCGCGAGTGCAATAACTGCCGGAAGACCGGAAATTGGGTAGAACCTCGGCGGTGCATTGGGTAGGCAATGCCATCTTCACGTTCGAAATCAGCAGACGATGAAACGCCAGCGTATGTAAGGGCGAGGGAAGCGTACTTTGCCTCGTAGCAATGTCCACAAAGCAGCATCAAGCGGCCGCGCAATGAGTTTCCTCCTGATGGGGCGCCGGAATCTGTGGGTGGCGTCACATCAGGTGGTGATAAGGCCTTGAGCCCGCGGCCTGCCAGGGATGCGAAGTTTTCGTGTAAATTATGGGTTTACCGTTGCCCGAGCGACCATCTTCGAGGACCGCGGATGGGGGACGGGTCCGGGAGCGCGGTGCCCTGATCGGGAAAGTAGCTGGTTCTACGGAGGGACCTTTTGCGATTGCGGACAAGATTGGCCCCACTGGCCTTCGTCCTGGTGGGATTGACGCTGGTCGAAAGCGGATGTGGTGGGGGTGGTGCTGCAACCCCACCGCCACCCGTCGACCATCCCGCCACAATCGACCATTACGGGGCAGCCGGCCAGCCAGACGGTGAATGCGGGGCAAACCGCGACCTTCACGGTGACCGCGTCCGGAGCTCCTCCGCTCACCTATCAATGGCAGAAGGACGGCGCCAGTATTTCCGGGGCCACGGCCGCCCAATATACGACGCACGCGACCACGACCACGGACAGCGGTTCCCACTTCCAGGTGGTGGTCAGCGATGCGACGGGTTTCGTCGCCAGCAACTTCGCAACCCTTACGGTGAATCCAGCGCCGCCGCCATCTTCCAACGAAGCGGTCTTGACCTACCACAACGACAACCAGCGGACGGGCCAGAATTTGTACGAGCCGTTTCTTACTCCCGTCAACGTGAACTCCAGTCTCTTTGGGAAGATCGGGTTCCTCCCGGTCACAGGCCTTGTAGATGCCGAGCCCCTGTATGTGCCGAACCTGAACGTCGCGGGAGCCACGCACAACGTCGTATTTGTGGTGACCGAACACGATCTGGTGTACGCCTTCGATGCGGATACTTTCACGCAGCTTTGGCAGGTTTCCGTCATCGGCCCCAATGAAACCCCGAGCGACGACCGCGGTTGTCCTCTCGTGACGCCTGAAGTTGGGGTGACCTCGACCCCGGTAATCGATGTCAATGCGGGGCCGCATGGGACGATTTTCCTGGTGGCCACGTCGAAGGATGCCAACGGGAATTATTTCCATCGGCTGCATGCTCTGGACTTGGTCACGGGTGCGGAACGGAGCGGCAGCCCGACCACCATCCTGGGAACGTTTCCCAACCAGAGTGGCGGTTTGACGTTCGATCCGGCGCTGTACTTTGAACGGGCCGGTCTGTTGCTGCTGAATGGCGCGATTTACGTGACCTGGACCTCGCACTGCGATCAGCCGCCTTACAACGGGTGGGTCATGGGTTACAGCGAATCCAGTCTGCAGCAGGTCAGCGTTTTCAACTTCACTCCCAACGGAACGGAGGGTGCGGTATGGATGGCGGGCGCGGGACCGGCGGCGGACACGTTGGGGAACATCTACTTCCTCGCGGCCAATGGGACCTTTGACACCGCACTCGATGCGAACGGCTTTCCGGTCGCCGGGGATTACGGTAATGGATTTCTGAAGCTCACCACGGCCGGCGGAAAGCTCGCGGTGACCGATTATTTTGAGATGTACAACTCGGTTGCAGAGTCCGATGCAGATCAGGACCTGGGATCAGGCGGCGCACTGCTGCTGCCTGACGTCCAGGACGGCACCGGAAGGACATGGAAGCTGGCGGTCGGGGCCGGGAAAGACAAGAACATCTATGTCGTGAACCGGGACTCGATGGGCAAGTTCAATCCCGAGAACGACAACGCCATCTACGAGGAAATCGACGGCGCCTTGTCCTACGGTTCCTGGGGGATGCCGGCGTACTTCAACAACACGGTCTACTACGGTGGCGTAAACGATTGGCTGAAGGCGTTCCCCATCTCCAATGCCAAACTGGCCACGCAGCCGAGTTCGCAGAGTACGACCGGCTATCAATATCCGGGAACCACGCCGGGTATTTCCGCTAGCGGGAGTTTGAACGGAATCGTGTGGACGGTCGAAAACGCTGCCGGCCGCGCGGGCGTTTTGCGCGCCTACGACGCAACCAATCTTGCCACCGAACTCTACAACAGCAACCAGGCGCCCAATGGGCGCGATCAGTTCAGCGACAACAAATTCATAACCCCGATGGTCGCTCACGGGAAGGTGTACGTCGGCACCCCCACGGGAGTTGCTGTGTTCGGATTGCTGCCGTAGCAGCTTGCCAAAATCTGCATGGTGGCAAACGTTGAATTAGTGCAGCGCGAAGGCCTCGGGTAGAGCGGCGCTTCAGCGCCGCCTTCGAGCCGTTTTTCTGAAGGGAGCTGGCTTTCAGCCGGCGGCACTCTGCCGCAACACGACCACACCAAGAACAAAACAGATCTGCCGCCGCACCGCGGCTGGGGCATATTTTGTCGCACGTCAGCGGCAGACCCGTGAGTTGCGTAGCAACCTCTGAAGCGCCGCACTACCCGAACACGGCCATCTCCGCCAGCGCGCCGACGTCCGGCACTTCGAGGTCGGGATGGGCTTCCACCAGCTTGCTGGCTGCGGCCGCCTTGCCCTGCCTGCGATTGACCCACACGGTGGCAATTTCGAGTGCATGCGCAGGTACCACATCGTGATACAAGCTCTCGGCGACATGCAGTAGGCGCTCGCGCGGAATGTCGTAGCGCCGCAACAAAGCTTCGAAATTGTTGAATGAGGGCTTGTAGCTGTGTACCTGTTGGGCGGTCACCACGGCGTCGAAGCACGTCTTCAGCTTGGGAGAGGTGTAGGCGAACAAGTCGTCGTCAATATTGGAGAGTACCGCCAGCTTGTAGCGGGATTGCAGACGGTGCAGCGCCGGGGCCGTATCGGCAAAGGGCTGCCAGGTGCGAATCGACTCCGCCAAACCGTTGGCTTCGGAGGTGCTGACGGAGAAGTGCAACTCGTTGGCAAAGTCACGCACCACCTGCGCCAGGACTTCGCGATAGCAGTGGTAAGTGCCGCTCTGAGCGCGCGGCTCGAACTCCGAATAGAACGTGAGAATCTGGGCATCGCTGAGCGGGTGCCCTTGCTTCTCCAGCAAGGGTCGCAGGTAGCCAAGCAGGCCGGTTTCCCAGTCGATCAGGGTGCCGTAGCAGTCGAACGACAGCCATTCGAAGCGGGAGAAGTCGAGCATGGCAGGGTTACGACGACTTCCCGGCACCGGCCACCGGCGTGACCTTGTGCGAAGCAAACTTGCGCTCCAGCGCTTCCAGGGGAGACAACTCCGGCTCTTTCTCGACCGGTTCGGCGGAGCAGCGCTCTCCGGTTGGGCCTCGACGTCCTGAGCAGCGGCCGTTTCCGGCGTGGCATTCCCGTTGCCAGCAGCACCGCGGCCTTTCGCGACTCCACCTCTCGCGACGCAGCCAGTCCCTTCTCCAGAAACTTCTTGGTATTCAGCAGCGGACGCGCCAGCGACGGGTTGTAGCTGGTCCACGGGCTGTCGAAATCCGCCTCGCGCTCGAACTGCGCGCGCATGCTCTCCATCTTGGAGTCGAGGTCGTCGAGATAGTGCAGCATGAGCGCCTCGGGAAACATGGGCAGCTTCGGCGAACCAAATTCGTAGTGCCCGTGATGGCTGATGATCATGTGCTCGATCAGGATCTTCAACTCGGCGTGGAAAGCCGGGCAGATGCGCGAGCTTGTCGTGCAGCATTTCCAGCTCGATGATCATGTGCCCCAGCAACTGGCCCTCGGTGGTGTAGGCAATCGAGCGCTGGTACGCCAGTTCGTGCAGCTTTCCAATGTCGTGCAGGAACACGCCGGTCAGCAGCAGGTCGCGGTTCACCTGGGGATAGTTGCGCGCAGCGAGGTCGCAAACGGTAAACAGCGAGACCACGTGGTCGAGCAGGCCGCCGACGAAGGCGTGGTGCAGCGTCTTGGCCGCAGGTGCGTTCTTGTACGCGGTAACAATGGCCTCGTCGGCCATGAATTCCTTCAGCAGCGATTTCAGCCAGTGATTCTCGAAGCTCTCGACGAAGTCGCTCAGGGTGCGCCATAGCTGCTCGATGTCCTTCGAGGTCTTGGGCAGGTAATCGGAGTAATCGATCTCGGTGTCGTCCAGCTTGCGCAGCTTGTGGATGGTGAGCTGCCAGCGGCCGTTGTACTTGTGGACCATGCCCTTCACTTTGACGAAGTCGTCCTGCTCAAACGCGTCCAGCGTGTCGGCGACGTTGTCCCACATGTTGGCCTGCAGTTGCCCGCTGCGGTCGGCCAGGGTAACGGAAAGATAGAGCTCACCACTCTTCTTCGACTTCACCTGCTTGGCGGCGACCACGAAGAGCGAGGTGATGGTCTGGTTTTCCAGGCGGGCGCAATCGCAAATGTAGAATTCCTTCATAGCAGGAGCCTGCGGGCACATTGCGACAAGACAATGCGGCCAAGGGTTCATGGTATCGCACTTGGTGGCAAAATCCCCACCCAAGCAAACCCGGCTTGAGTGGGCATCCGGCTCTACGTGCGCCTCGCGACCGCTAGAATAGTCCGAATTTCTTCTTCTTTTTTGTCTTGGACGAGGTTTCAGTGGTGGCGGTGGTGTAGATCGGCTTGGTTTCATTGGGGCTGGCGCCCGTGTCGGTCAAGCCAGGCCTAATGTCGATGTAGGCATCCTCGCGCAACTTGGTCAGGTAATCGCGCAGCGCCGGCTGCATCTTGGTCAGGTAGATCTGTTCCTGGATCCGGCTCTCCACGTCCTTCAAAGGAGGAATGCCCGGAGTCGTATGCTCGGTGACCTTCAAGATGACCCATCCCTGGTTGGTGCGGACGGGCTCGGTATAGCCGTTCGGGGTCATGGCGAAGACCCGTTCCTCGAGTTCCTTGGAAAGCGTGCCGCGCTTGAAGTATTCCAGGTCGCCACCCGAGGCCGCAGTTGGACCGTCGGAGTATTGCTTGGCCAGGTCCGCGAAGTTGCCGCCCTTCTTCAGTTGGTCATAAACCTTGTCGGCTTTGGCCTTGGCTGCCGCAACCACTTCCGGGCTCGGAGCCTCAGGCAGTACCTCCTGACCCTTCTCCGTCTTCACTGCCGGCGATTTCTGGGTTGAAATCAGGATCTCGCTCATGCGGACCTGTTCCGGCCGCTCCATCACAGCTTTGTTCTGTTCGTAAAACTGCTGGATCTCCTGCTGCGAAACCGTGATGTGCCCGCCCACTTCCTGGCTGATCACGTGCTGCGTGATGATGCTGTTCTTCATGTTCTGTTTGAACTCTTCCCACGAGACGCCCTGGGCCTGGGCGGCCTTCTCCAGGTCCTCCATGGACTCGGCGTGCATCTGTTTGCGAAGTTCGTCGAGACGCTTGATCACCTCGGTGTCGGCTGAGATCCCCAGCTCATCGCCCTTCTGCAAAAGCAGCTGTTGATCGATGAGGTCGCGCAGCAGGTCAGCCTCTTTCTCTTTGGGGTCGGCGAGCGGGCCGGCGGAGTCCGGCTGCCGGGCGTCGGCGGCCAACTGCTCCTGGCTGCGGCGCAGATCGGCACGGGTGATGATGTTGTTGTTGATGCGGGCGACGATTTCCTCGACGACGGTGTCGTCCTGGCCGGTCGACGGGCTGGTTTGGGCCTTCAGTGAGGGCGCACAAAGAAATATCGCGAACAGAAGGACAGCAAATCTCTTCATTCAATACCTGAACACGCGGGCGTACACACGCGAGATCTCACCTGGGAAAATCGCTTACTGGTTAAGTGCTATTCTACCGCGTCTGGCCACGCTGTGCTGGGCCGGGAGCAGCAGAGAACCCCACCTTCTTGGACGTTTGCCGGTACCCTGAGGTAATCCGCGTCTTACCAAAGTATGTTCTCCCTTGGGCGCGGCGATGTTCTGCGCGCGCCATCCCCGGGGCCATAACGCTCATCTCGCCTTCTTCGAACTCAAGGCGTTCAGTTGTTTGCTGATGCCTTTGACGTCCTTCTGAAGGTTCACCAGCGCCCGCAGCAAAACCACGTTCTCAATTCCCTCGGAGGGCGGACCAGACCCCGCGATACTGCTCACGGTGTTCGTGCCGCCGCCCACCCCGCCGGTACCGGTGCCACCGTTGGGGTCATCCTCGCGCGCGAAAATATGTCCGTAGTTGCGAAGGATCTCAACCATGACGGCCGGCGAGCGTTTTAGGTCGATAGTGTCGCCGTAGTTTTTCTGGATCTCCTTGACGATTTGTGCCTGCTTTTTCGGGATTGCCATTCTCGGCTCCTTTGAGTGAGGTTGCGTCGTATCTAAATTTCTTCTGCCGTAGCCAGGTTACGAGCGTGGTTTTCTTGCCCTTGAGAAGCGGCATGCTGGAGTGGATCATGCGGTGATCGCAAGCGCCGCCGGGAAACAAGTTCTGCCAGACCAGCAATCGGCCTGCTTTGGCTTCCACGTGGATGTCGAGTGCCCGGAAGTGGGTGCCTCCGCCCTTCAGCGGGGTAGTGAGATAAAGAAGGAAAGTGAAGATTCGTTCGCCGGCGCGATGGTCCTGCCAGTAACCGGCGTCGAGATGATAGTCAAACTTGCCATTGCGAGGATAATTCGTGGCCTGCCAGAACTCGAGGTTGGCCGTATCGAAGTCGACCAGGGTCTGGAGGCGCCTCTCGATTCGCTGCAACAGGGCATACAACTCTTGGCTGAACCAGTCCTGATAGCCGGTCTCGCTGCGGCGGAAATCCGTGAGTACATCTCGATACCGGCCATCTTCCTGTTTCTGATAGGTCAGGCTCGGCTGCCAGGGCACAACGTCCAGTTCTTCCAGGATGGAGCTGCATTCCTCGGCTGACACGAAATCGTCGATCAAGAAGATTTCATTGGTAAGAGCGGTCCTGGACCACGTGCGGGCCTTCGGCTTGGCGCGACCGCGCGCCAAGGCCGGCGCGAGAGTTGCAACAGCAGGGCGCTTCGTAGATAGCTTTCGTCGCACACCGGGCATTGGGCAGAGTCGCATATCGAGGGGAGCCTGTCAAAGACACTTCGAGTGATTTGGATGCGGGAACACGGCACATGTATGGCTCGCCGTGCCCCCGCTGCCGAGGTTTCATAAGTTCGTTCACGGAGTCAATTCAAATACCGTACCTTGGCCATGAATGCCACCTGCGACGGTCGTTCCGAAGAAGTTGCCCATTCCGTCGGGAGTCATTCCGTAATACAGGTAAGCACCGTCGGGAGGAGTGCCGAAAGTGTGCAGCACGCTCTCGTTCCAGCCGCCACCGTCGGGACTAAGCTCGAACGCCACACCGCAGTCGCAGCCCGAGTCGCCGCCCGCCGAAGTCGTGCCGTAGAGGTTTCCGCTTGCGTCGAAGACCAGCGTACTGGTCGGGGACCCTCCGTCGGTGCCGCCTTGAAAAGAATAGAGCACGGTGTCTCGCCAGCCGCCCAGCGCGCTGGCGCCGGGAGAGACTTTGAACACGGTACCCGCTCCGTTGATGCCGCCATAATAGGTTGTGCCGTAGAGGGTGCCATTGGCGTCGGCAATCAGGCCACCGTAGGGAAAGCCTGCATCGGGCTGGCCCTTGAACGCATATAACGTGATCAAGTTCCACCCACTCCCGGAGGAGGAGACTTTGAACACAGTGCCGGCGCCGTAGACCCCGCCCAGTTCGGTCACGCCGTAGATGCTGCCGGACGAGTCGACACGCAGGCGTCCCAACGAACCCACTGCGCCATCGTCTCCGCCGGTGAAGCTGTGAAGCACCGTCTCCACCCACTGCCCGCCGTTGGGCGAGAGTTGATAAACGGTACCCGAGCCATACGCCCCGCCATCCGGCGTCGTGCCGTAGAGGTTGCCGGCGCTGTCGAAGACCAGGCCTCCGCCGGGACCGGCCCCATCGTTACCTCCGGTGAAGCTATATAGCACACTCTGGCTCCAGGAACCACCGGACTTGGTCAGCTTGAAAACGACGCCGCAGCCATCGCCACTGCAAATTCCCGCTGAACCGCCGGCCACGGTCGTGCCGTAAAGATTGCCATCGGCATCGAGGGCCACGCCGCCGTAGGGATTCTTCCCGTCGTCGAAGCAAGTGAAGCTGTACAGCACACTCTGCTGCCAGCGTCCTCCGCCCGCGGGCGTCAGCTGGAAGACCGTCCCACAACCGAACAGACCTCCGACGACCGTCGTCCCGTAAGCATTGCCTGAGCTGTCGAAGACCAGATCGGAAGCGGGGTCGCCTCCGTCATTACCCCCGGTGAAGTTGTAGAGGGAAGTCTCGGTGCTTGACGCCAGTGAGGCGCTGAGCAGCAGGGCAGCCAGTGCGAAGACCGCAGCAGTCCGGCTGATGAAGCAGCAAGAACCCTTGCTTGCCATTTTCCATCTCCTCGGTTCGAAGAATTTCATCACCCTGAAGACGAAGATTACCCAGACGAGGCGGCGGGCAAAACTTTAGCATTGATTCGGTCGCAAAGGGCGAAGGGATCGCAGATTTGACATTGTTTTTTCAACCATGTCGCGGATGCAACCCAGTGGAACGTCGTGTCCAACACCGCGTTGCCTTCTTCCTTGCGTTATCATCATGAGTTTGCATGGTTCGTGGCGGCGCGTCTGGTAGGCCCGCACACGCAGGAGACCCATCCCGTGAAACACATTCTCTTTCTCGCGATCATGATAATGATTGGTTCGGTTATGTCATTCGCCGGTGAACAGCTCGCTACCAAGGTTCCCGACCTCGCGCAACTGCAGAAGATGACCGCTCGCTTCGCTCCCACGGAATTGAATGTGGACATCAGCGGCCTCTCCGCGGGCGACCGCAGGGCGCTGGTCAAGCTGGTGGAGGCGGCGCGTCTCATTGACGACATCTTCATGATGCAGTACTGGAGCGGCGACCTTGCCCTCTACGGTAAGCTGCAGAAAGATACGTCTCCGCTGGGCAAGGCGCGCCTGCACTACTTCTGGATCAACAAGAGCCCTTGGTCGGAACTCGACAACAACACCGCATTCCTTCCCGGAGTGCCGGAACACAAGCTGCCGGGCGCGAACTTCTATCCCGAGAGCATGACCAAGGAGCAGTTCGAAAGCTGGGTCAAGACCCTGCCCGAGAAGCAGCAGGAGCAGGCCAAGGGGTTCTTCACCGTCATTCGGTCCGACGGGAAGGGCGGCTTCAAGATCGTACCTTTCAGCGCAGCCTATAAAGACAATCTGACTCGCGCGGCTAATCTCTTGAAGGAAGCGGCGTCGCTCACAGACAATGCGACGTTGAAGCGCTTCCTGGATACTCGCGCTGCGGCGTTTCTCTCTAACGACTACTACGAGAGCGACGTGGCGTGGATGGATTTGGACGCGCCGCTTGACATCACCATCGGTCCGTACGAGACGTACAACGACGAGTTGTTCGGCTACAAGGCGTCGTACGAAGCCTACGTCAACGTGCGCGACGAGGAGGAGAGCGCCAAGCTGGGAGCGTTCTCCAAGAACCTGCAGGAGATCGAAAACAATCTTCCCATCGATCCGCAGTATCGCAATCCGAAGATCGGGGCACAGGCGCCCATCCGCGTGGTCAACGAAGTGATGAGCGCGGGCGACGGCAATCACGGCGTGCAGACCGCCGCCTACAACCTGCCCAACGACGAGCGCGTGGTCGCCGAGAAGGGCAGCAAGCGGGTCATGCTGAAGAACGTGCAGCAGGCCAAGTTCGACAAGACGCTTATTCCCATCTCACGAATGGTGCTGGGCGGTGACGAGCAGGACCGGGTGGAGTTCGAGGCGTTCTTCACTCACATCCTGACCCACGAGTTGTGCCACGGGCTGGGGCCGCACCAGATCACGGTGGATGGCAAGCCGACCACGCCGCGCGAGCAGTTGAAGGACCTCTACAGCGCGATCGAGGAAGCCAAAGCCGATGTCACCGGACTGTTCGCGCTGCAGTACATGCTCGATCACGCGCAGGCCATGGGGCTGGCCGATGTGCTGAAGCCCAATCGCAGCTCCGAGAAGCAGCTGTACGCGACGTATCTCGCCTCGTCGTTCCGCACGCTACGTTTTGGACTGAACGATGCCCACGGCAAAGGCATGGCCGTGCAGGTGAACTACCTGATGGACAAGGGTGCATTCGTGATTCGTCCGGATGAAACTTTCGCGGTGGACTACGCGAAGATCAAGGACGCGGTCCGCGACCTGACGCATGACTTGCTGACGCTGGAAGCGGAGGGAAATTACGCCGGCGCCAAGAAAATGCTCGACACCTTGGGCGTGCTGCGTCCCGAGTTCAAGAAAGCGCTCGACAAACTGGGAGACATTCCGGTGGACATCGAACCAATCTTCGTGACGGCGGAGAAGATTGCGCCGCACACGACGGCGCCGCATCGGCAGTGAGCGCTATCAACGTGACGGAACCGCTGATCTCTCGGCTGCGCTCGGGATGACAGCGCTCACGCTCCCGTAATCTGGGTTTTGGTGAGTGCCGTCGGCACTAGTCCCTGGGCAACGAGGACGCTGCGGTCGATGCCCTTCAGCAGTTCCCCTATCAACCCGTAACAGTTGGACTCCTTGGTGTTGAAGTAAGAGCTATGTACATCGAGTCCGCTGACCGTGGCAGCAATCAGTTGCGAGCAATCGATGTCCCAAACATTGTCGGGGACGGGCAAGGTCCGATCCAGGCCGCTTCGTCCCAGCCTTCTCTTACCAAAGTGTTTCAGTCCGGCGGACGCTCCCAACACGGCGTCCCGCCCGCTGTAGAGTGCGGTCACCCGATAGGTTAGATTGGCTATTCCCTCGCCGTTGCCCGTCGTAACCACCTCTCCACTGCCGAAGAGATCGTTGTCGACGTCCGCGGCCACCATGACCGCTTCCTGGATCAGGCTCACCAGCAGAGGCCGGTTCTTCTGCGTCCAGGCGACATTCATGGCATTTTCCAGAACGTAGTTCCCCATGCTGTGAGCGATGATCGAAGTCTTGGCCTTGCAGGCGTTCTGCTTGTCAGCTGCCCCGGCATATTGCTTCATCAACATCCAGTCATAGAGGTCCGACATGACGCTGGCAAAGTCCTGCGCCGCCTTGCGGGCCTCGGCGCGATCAGGAAGATAGCTAACCAGGTACCCTTTGGAGGGCCAATCGAATGAAATGCACTCGCCCAGGCTGCCCAGTCCGGAGTACAGGTTGTTGACTACCCTCTGGTAGAGCGCCATGGCATCGGGCCATGCTTCGTTATAGCCATGGACGAAGAACGTGACCTGCTTCTGGTCCTTGGGAGCGGTTACCAGCGGCGATGGAAATTGGTCGGTGACGGCCACGAGTTGCTGGCGAAATTGTTCCTTCGTGACTTGCGTCCAGGAGGCCTTGAGGGTGGGGTCGGCGGCAACCGGAGCGGTCCAGAACGTGAGGGCGGCGAAGTCGCCCCCAAATCCGTTGGCCTCGACGTTGCGATTGGTGATCAACCAATACATTGAACTCCCCTTGAGTGCTGTGATGTGATGTGATGAGGCAGCAGGATTACGCGAAAGGCGGGGAAAATCAAGTTAAACTTCGGTTCGTTGATCTCCTAGCGGAGAGTCGCTGTCCCTGCGCCCGCGTTTTCTCAACCTACTGCGATGAGGCAATCAACTGCTCGTGGGCTTTCTTTATGTATTCGTAAACCTAGTTTGCTGTTGGGTCATTTTCTAATTCTCCGGTCGGCGGTGTGGGAGCAGATGGGAGGATGGGAGACGGCACTGAAATCTTGCCATGCGTCATCTCGTGAATGCCGACGTGGAGAGAAATGAAAGAGGCCATGATTTGCGCCTGTTACCATGACACCACAAGTGCGCCTCTTGCTTCTCGTAATGGTTACCTCGTTATTTGGGCCAGTCCCCGGTGTTCGGAACTAGACTTGCTCATCCGCGGTGCTTTCTGTTTGAATTCGAAGGCACCGATTCCAGCACCTCCGGGAGCGTCACCTGGCGAAACAAGTCTTCGCGTGTAAGTCCATCGACAAGCTGATCTCCGATTCGGAGGAGCCGGAACATCGGCTTAAGAAGACGTTGGGGCCGTGGTCGCTGACCGGCCTCGGCATCGGCGCCGTCATCGGCTCGGGCATCTTCACCGTGGTTGGAACGGCGATCGCCGGACAGAAGTTCAACACCTCGTCGATCCTCAACGCGCCGCTTGCAGACTACCTGGTGCATCACGCAGCCACGCTGGGCCGTCCCGGAGCCGGGCCGGCGCTGGCGATTTCGCTGGTACTGGTAGCCATCGTCTGCGCTTTTACCGGGCTCTGCTATGCCGAGTTGGCGTCGATGATCCCGATTGCCGGCAGCGCCTACACCTACACCTACGCGACCATGGGCGAGTTGATCGCGTGGATCATTGGCTGGGACCTCATCCTGGAATACGCGGTAAGCAACATGGCGGTGAGCGTGGGCTTTGCGGCGCACATGGTCGCAACCTTCAGCTGGTTCGGCTGGCATCCTGCGCTGCGATGGATTTCGCCAGCGTACCTGCCAGGCGGTCTGACGGACCTGCAAGGCAATGTGCTTTACGCTCCGGGCTGGCACTTCGGCTTTAACATTCCGGCGTTTCTGATTGTCATGTTGCTGACCGTGGTGCTGGTGCGCGGCATTCGCGAGTCGGCCGAAACCAACAACATCATGGTGATCCTGAAGATCGCCGCCATCCTCGCCTTCGTGTTTGTGGGAATGCGATTCATTCAACCAGCCAACTATCATCCGTTTGCGCCGCAGGGCTGGCCGGGTGTGCTGACCGGCGGCTCGATCATCTTCTTTACGTATATCGGATTCGACTCCGTCTCGACCGCAGCCGAGGAGGCGCGCAACCCGCAGCGCGACCTGCCCATCGGAATCATCGCCACGCTGATCGTTTGTACCCTGCTTTACATTGCAGTGGCCGTTGTGCTGACCGGAATCGTCCCCTGGCAGACGCTGATTGACGACGCGGCGCCGGTGGTCAACAGCATGAGCAAGCTGGCCGGAACGACGAAATCAGCGCTGCTGCACTGGACGGAGCTGGCGGTTCTGTTCGGCGCGATGATGGGCATGATCTCGTCGCTGCTGGTATTCCAGTTGGGACAGGCACGCGTGTGGTTCTCGATGTCGCGCGATGGTTTGCTGCCCAAACTGTTCAGCCGGGTGCATCCGCGATTTCGCACCCCGGCCACCGCGACTTGGATCGCCGGT
Source organism: uncultured Acidobacteriaceae bacterium (assembly GCA_963840905.1). Taxonomy (GTDB): domain Bacteria; phylum Acidobacteriota; class Terriglobia; order Terriglobales; family Acidobacteriaceae; genus Bog-257. Next base: position 71,521 of record CAWJAO010000002.1, on the reverse strand, counting down.
TTCCTGGTGGGCATTCCCGGCGGAATTCTGGACATCGGCACGCTCTCGGATTTGTCGAACATCGGCACGTTGTTCGCGTTTGTGCTGGTCTCGATCGGCGTCATCATTCTGCGACGCAAACAGCCGGAGCGGCACCGCGGATTCCGTGCCCCTGGCGGACTGGCAGCGCCTATCCTCAGCGTTGTGTTTTGTGTGCTGCTCATGGCCGGGCTGCCGATCTTGACCTGGCTGCGCTTCTTCTTCTGGCTGGTCGTCGGGTTGACGGTGTACATGCTGTACAGCCGGCATCGCAGCGAGTTCAGTCCGGGCAACGCCGCGCCAGCCTTGGATGCACCGAACAAGCATTAGGCATGTCGGGTGGTGTGGTCCAGATAGATTATTGATCTGCTGGGTCGCCGAAGGCGGTCTTGAAAGGGTCCTACTTCACAGGCTGCTGAAAAAGTCCTCGCAGGAGCGAGTTCGGGTAGTGCGGCGCTTCAGCGCCGCGTCAAGCGAGTACAGTGAAACGGCCTTTAGGCCTGGGGACATTTAGAAGCGGCTCTATTAGCGGCTTTGGACGAGGTACCGCCGGGGTTTAAAGCCCTCGTCACAGAACCAGGTGAACGCGGGCCTGAAGGCCCGCACTACCCGGGCCGTTGTCAGTATGGAGTTTTTCAGCAGCGGCTTCAGCCATGCCGTTAGGTGTGCATGGAAAGTTGGGCTTCAGCAACTCGCTCTTCATCTCAATACCGAAGTCCCCCCGCGGCTAAAGCCATCCTGACAAGGGCCTCTTACGGCACGGGTGAAGCCGTGCCCCTTCAAAGCGCCAGATCATCATGATGCACGTTAAGCGCGTCGCGCCTAGGGCGCACTAATAGTCAGGGCTTATTACGCCTTTGTACTTTATTCTGTTTAGTTCGCATGATACTGCCCTCTGGTTCCTCTACCGATTTCATCCTCGCACTGCCCAAAGCCGAGCTTCATCTGCACCTTGAAGGCACGGTCGATCCGCCGACGCTCGCGGAGCTGAGCCGCCGCCATCCCACGCCGCTTCCGACCACCAACAATCGCTACAAGAACATCGAGGACAGCGGGCGCGTCTTCACCGAGGAAGAGGCGCGCGCACTTTACGACTACAAAGATTTCACCGGCTTCCTCGTGGCCTTCAAGGCGGTTACCGAACGGCTACGCACTCCCGAGGATTACGAGCTGGTTACCTATCGCATGATGCAGAAGCTGCACGCTCAGAATGTTTTGCATGCCGAGGTCTACATCTCGGCTGGTGTGGTGCAGTGGCGCGGGCAGGAATTCGCTCCACTGTTTGCAGGAGCAGAGCGCGGACGACTGCGCGGCGAGCGCGAGTTCGGAATGTCGTTGTACTGGATCTTCGATGCCGTTCGCCACTTCGGCGTTGACGAGGCGCGTCGCGTGGTTGACGAAGCGATTCGTTTTCAGGCGCGAAACGTCGCGGGCATCGGAATTGGCGGCGACGAGCGGCGCGCCGGACCGGAGCAGTTCCGCGAGGTGTACGAGCATGCCGCGCAACATGGCTTGCGGTTGACTGTCCATGCCGGGGAGACGGTGGGGCCGGAGTCCATTTGGGGCGCGCTACGGGAACTGAAGGCGGACCGCATCGGCCATGGACTTCATGCCGTTGACGATCCGGCGCTGGTGCGATATCTCGCCGAGAAACAGATTCCGGTGGAGGTGTGCATCACCAGCAATGTGCTGACCGGCTGCTGCGGTGCGATGGCGCAACATCCGGTCCGCAAATTGTTTGACGCCGGGGTGCGGGTTACCCTGAACACCGACGATCCGGATATGTTCCACACGAACCTGCTGCGGGAGTACCAGATTGCACGGGAAATGTTCGGGTTCAATGAAGATGAGCTTCGCGAGGTCGCGAAGAACTCGTTTCGCGCGTCGTTCTTAGAGGAGGCGAAGAAGCAGGAATACTTGGAGAGGTTCTAGAACTTGCGCCGCTTGGCCCGTAGGGCGACACAATATAGCCCAGCACGTGGTATCCATTTGTACCCGCGTCTCTTCAGCGACGACACAAATCCCCAATAAGGTATAGTTTCTTCCACCCGAACAGGCTATCGTTCTAGCGAGCGGCAAGGAAAGCCATGCCGATGTGAGGTTGAATCGTGACATCCTCTGAAGTTGCTGCCGCAGTGAGCGACCTGAAGCCACGATTTCTGGATGGACTGGCGCCGCCTGAGGTCAAGGCCGTCCTGGCGGCGGCAAAGCTGCGACGCTACCTGGCAAACTCCGTGGTCACCAACCAGGACCACCCGGCCGATCATCTGTTTCTTCTGCTGAATGGCCGCGCGCGGTATTTCTATATCACTCCCGATGGCCAGAAAACCCTGCTGCTTTGGCTTCCGCCCGGCGAGACCTTCGGCGAGGCGGCCTTCTTGTCAAAGCCCGTTCCGTACCTCGTCAGCACCGAAACGGTAAGAGATAGTTATGTACTGGTTTGGGACCGCGCCACCATCCGGAGGCTTGCCGCTCTATATCCGCGATTGTTGGAGAATGCATTGCTGATTGCCTTTGACTATCTGGTTGCCTATCGCGCCATGCATGTGTCGCTGACCTGCCATACCGCACGCCAGCGGCTTGCCACACGTGCTGGTCAACCTCGCCAGCGGAATCGGCCAGCAGTTCCGGGAGGCATTGAACTCGATGTCAACAATGAAGAACTGGCCAACGAGGCCAACGTTACGCTGTTCACCGCCAGTCGCTTGTTGAGCGAGTGGCAACGCAACGGCATCGTCGTAAAGAATCGCGGCAAGGTCCTGCTTCGCTCTCCGGAACAGTTGTTGTCGCACAGCAGTCTGACCGCGTACCGCTTTCTCCCGCCCGCCTGCTTTCCGTCATTGCTCCTGAGCAAGCACAGGTTTGCTCTCGGACAACGACGGCATCTGCCGTCCCGTGTAATCATTTATTATCAATCTTTAACAAAGCAGTTCAGCACCGCCCGTCAGTGGCGTTGGTTTTGAACTTTGCACTGGCGGGAGGCTGTTAGCAAGTGGCATCAGTTCGGATTCTTATTGTGGATGACTGCGAACCCTGGCGGCGCATGGTCGTTGACGCTGCTCCAGGAACACCCGAATTGGCAGGTCATCGGCGAAGCTTCGGATGGATTGGAAGCCGTTCAGAAAAGCCGAGCAGCTGCAACCTGACCTGATCTTGCTGGATATCGGGCTTCCCGGAATCAATGGCATCGAAGCTGCGCCGCCAAATCTGCGAGATAGCTCCCACACTCGAAAATTCTGTTCTTGAGCGAGAACCTGTGTCCGGAAGTGGTGCGCGAAGCCTTATTTATCGGCGGCGCGGGGCTACGTCGTGAAATCCGACGCCGCGACACGACCTCCTGGCTGCCATGGAAGCAGTCATTGAGGACAAGCAGTTTGTCAGCGCCAGATTTTCGGGTTGCAACCTGGCCGACCTTTCGGACGCCTAAGCCGCCCGTGTAACCAAATATGTTTTGCAACCTCGGGCACGCGCAGCAAGACGGCACCCCGGCATATGGAAAGAGAATTTCCGTGTCTAGTCCAACTGTCATCTTATGCATCGATGATGAACCGACCATACTAATGTTGCGCAAAGTCCTGCTGTCGATTGCCGGTTATACGGTCTTGACTGCAACCAACGCGAATCGGCTATGCAACTCTTCAGCCTTAATCATGTGGATCTGGTCATCACCGACCAACTGCTTCCCGGCGGTACTGGCTCGCAGCTCGCTTGCCGAAATGAAGCGCCTGAAGCCCGAAGTCCCCATGATTCTGTACACGGGATTGCATGAGCCTCCTGCCGGCTACCGAGAAGCTGACCTGATTCTGGTCAAGGGAATGACTCCGCCCGAATTCCTTGCGGCAATTGCAAAGCTGGTTGCGAAACCGCAGTCGACGGCGTCAGAAGCTTAGTGGAATCGGCATGCTTTGCGAATGGCCGCTTCGGATCCATGGTTCCGCGCGATCGCGGCCATGGTGTCGCTTACCCCAACACCGTGATGAGCGGCTTTTGTTTGGGGATGACTTCGCCGATTTCGACGGCGTCGATTCCCGACGTTGCGCAGGGCTGCAACTAAGCGCTCAGCATCTTTCTCCGCGACCGAAATCAGCAAGCCTCCCGCCGTCTGCGGATCGAACAGCAGCGTGCGAATTTCTTCCGGCACAGCTTCGTCGAACTCGACGCAACCCTCGGCGAACTCGCGGTTCGCCTTCAGGCCGCCGGGAACGTACCCGGCGCGAACGCATTCCAGTGCGCCTTCCAGCAGCGACACGCGCGACGCCTAGATCCGCAGGCTGACCCCCGAACCGATGGCCATCTCGCGTGCGTGACCGATCAGGCCGAAGCCGGTGACGTCCGTCATGCCGTGTACCTCGAATCCGGGCGACGAAGTCACGACCTCGGCCGCAGCTTTGTTCAGCGTGGTCATGGAGCGCACCGCGTCGCGGATCCACGCGACTTCGGCTTTGCCGCGTCTTGATCGCCGTCGAGATCACGCCGGTCCCGATCGCCTTGGTGAAGATGAGCCGGTCGCCCGCCTTCGCTCCAGTGTTGGCCAGTATTTGTTGCGGATGAACCGTTCCGGTCACGGCGTAGCCGAGCTTGATCTCGTCGTCGCGGATGCTGTGTCCGCCGATCAGGGCGCAGTGGGCCTCGATCATCTTCGAGAGTCCGCCGGCCAGCATCTCTTCCAGCACTTTCAGGTCGCCGCCGTCGGGAAAGCAGACCAACGCCAGCGCGCTGATCGGCCAGCCGCCCATGGCGTACACGTCGCTGAGCGCATTGGTGGCGGCGATCTGTCCGAAGACGTAAGGGTCGTCAACGATGGGGGTAAAGAAATCGACGGTCTGGACGAGCGCCAGCTCAGGCGTGAGTTGATACACGCCGGCGTCGTCGGCGGTGTCGAAGCCGATGAGCACGTTGGGATCGTGTTGCCGGGCTAATTTCCCAAGCACCGAGTCCAGCACCGCCGGACTTAGCTTGCTGGCTCAACCCGCAGCTTTCACCATCTCCGTGAGGCGCGTTGTCTTGACGTCGGACATGCAGGTTGATTGTAGCAACTAGCAATTAGCAGCTAGCAACCAACTAACCTGTGCGGGCGAGAATGTGCGAGGGAAAGAGAAGTGGGTGCCCCAGGAGGGCAAACCCGGTCCCTGGTCTTGCTGGTAAGAGGGGGAGAAGAGGACATAATTGCCACTACTGCATGAGGTTGCCTTGAACGTTGATTTTGCAGATGGCGCATTCAGCGCAACACTTATGCGGTGATGTGTTGTTCTGTACTAAGTACGGGGCAGTGCTCCTGTGGCGGGCGGCCCATCCTAGCCGCTAACCTTCCCAACCGGGTACCCCATTCCTCTTTCCCTCGCACATTCCCGTCTCCCACCCCTTCCCCAAAGAGGCGAAAGGATGGCATCTTCCTCCAAACCCGGCCCCATCCAAGACCCACGCGTATGTCTTTTCCAAGGGGTGCGCAATTTGTCCGCGCTTCTCATTAAGATCGTGAAACAGACGGAAACACAAGGTGCATCGGCGCGCACTTTGCATGAGGACCGCCGTCTCGATTTCGGTTGGTACTCGTTTCCGATTCATTGAATCCCTTGGGCGTGCTCCATCGGTCGGCATGATTCTATCAACCACTTGACCTGGGGCACCCCCGGTGTTCTCTGTCACAGAGTGCATATCTGCAAAGAGATAGGCTTTCACGTCGATGCCCGGTGTCCCATTTCGGCAACTGTGGTTACGTTCGTTTTGCGGACTGCGCTTTCTTTTTGGTTCTGTTGAATCACGCCGAATAGGCTGAGAAGGCTGGAGCCAGCTCCGGCGTCGCGCCATCGATCGGTGGCGGCAGCGGTCTTTGAAAATTTGCAAGGTCTGCGGTGTGGTGCGTCCGCAAGCGGGTTACCTGTACTCGGAGTGCCCGGAAGAGCGTCCGTTTTCTTGTCCACGGCCGGTGGGGAATGTCCTAGCAGTTCCTAAGCACGGATAGCTCCTTTGTCTGGAATACTTTGCCTATATTTCAGTAATGGAATGAATACTTTGGGCGTGTCTTCGTAAAGTATTCAGAACATTGGTTTTAAGTTCTTGGGTAACTGCAATGTTCAGAATACTTTAGGGGCAAAGTATTCAAAACAGATACTTTACAAGAGGGGGAGGGGGTATGCGGATCGGTTAAGCAGGTCGCTGAAAACTCAGAACGGCAGGCCCCTTGGGAGTGGGAAAAGATCGGAACCGCGGCAGCGGCAAACACCACTCGCGACACAGTCTGTGAAGGCCGTAACTACCCGAACTGTTTCCAATACCGAGTCTCAGCAGCCTCCTTAGTCGGTGGAGACACATTCCGAAGCCTTCCTACTGACGGCTGACCGCTCTTCCTTGTAATATCGAAGTCGAATGCCTCACGATCTTCCCAAGGCCTACGAACCGGGCGCCATCGAACCGCGTTGGGCCGAATACTGGGTCCACGAAAAACTGTTCCACGTGGAAACACCCAGCAACCCCGACCAGCCCACCTTCACGGTGACGCTGCCGCCGCCCAATGTCACCGGTAACCTCCACATGGGCCACATGTTAGAGCACACCGAGATCGACATCGTCGTTCGCTGGAAGCGCATGCAGGGGCTGCGCACGCTGTGGCTGCCGGGCACCGATCACGCCGGCATCGCCACCCAGTTGATGGTGGAGCGCCAACTCGCTGCCGAAGGCAAGAACCGCCGCGACATGGGCCGCGAGGCGTTCATCGCGCGCGTCTGGGACTGGAAGCAGCACTATGGCGGCGTCATTCTGCAACAGATGAAGCGCCTCGGCGCTTCGGTGGACTGGTCGCGCGAGTACTTCACCATGGACGAGCGCATGTCGCGCGCGGTGCGCGAGGCCTTCGTCCGCCTGCACGAAGAAGGGCTGATCTATCGCGGCAAGTACATCGTGAACTGGTGTCCGCGATGCATCACCGCCGTCTCCGACCTCGAAGTCGTGCACGAGGACACGCAGGGCAAGATTTACGAGATCCGTTATCCGGTGGTCGGCTCCAAGGACGAGTACATCGTGGTTGCGACCACGCGTCCCGAGACGATGTTGGGCGACACCGCGGTGGCGGTGAACTCCGCCGACGAGCGCTACCGTCATCTGCACGGGAAGAAAGTCCTGCTGCCGCTGATGAATCGCGAGATCCCGATCATCACCGACGACATCCTCGCCAATCCCGAGTTCGGCACCGGCGCGGTGAAGGTCACGCCGTCGCACGATCCCAACGATTTCGAGGCCGGCCTGCGCAACAACCTGCCGCAGATTGACGTGATGAACGAAGTCGCGCAGATGAACGAGAACGCCGGTCCTTACAAGGGACTGGACCGCTTCGAAGCGCGGCAGAAGGTGCTCGAAGATCTTGAACGAGGCGGCTTTCTGGTCGGCGCGAAGGACTACGTTGTCCCGCTGGGAAAATGCGATCGCTGCAAGACCATCGTCGAGCCGCGGCTTTCGACGCAGTGGTTCGTGAAGATTCAGCCGCTGGCCGACCGCGCCATCGAAGTGGTCGAGAACGGCGACGTCAAGTTCGTGCCGGAGAATTACTCCAAGACCTACTTCGAGTGGATGCGCAACATTCACGACTGGTGCATCTCGCGCCAGTTGTGGTGGGGACATCGCATTCCCGCGTGGCACTGCAAGAGATTGCCACGAGATCATCGTCGCGCGCGAGACGCCCGCCAAGTGCACCAAGTGCGGCGGCGACCATCTGGAGCAAGACAACGACGTGCTCGACACCTGGTTCTCGTCTGGGCTGCTGCCCTGCTCGGCGCTGGGTTGGCCCGACAGCACGCCCGATCTCGACGCCTTCTACCCGACGACGCTGCTCATCACCGGCTTCGACATCCTGTTCTTCTGGGTGGCGCGCATGATCATGATGAACTGCCACTTCATGCGCGGACACAAGCATGGCGACGTTCCCTTCCGCAACGTCTACATCCACGCGCTGGTGCGCGACGCCGAGCGCCAGAAGATGTCGAAGACCAAGGGCAACGTCATGGATCCCATCGAGATCATCGAGCAGTACGGCACCGACGCGGTGCGCTTCACCCTGGCTTCGATGGCAGCGCCCGGGACCGACATCGCATTTTCGGAGAGCCGCACCGAGAGCTATCGCGCCTTCGCCAACAAGATTTGGAATGCCGCGCGCTTCCTGTTCATGAACGTCGACCGGGCGCAGGAGGCGGGCCTGTGGTCGCTGGCCGAATTCGGCGTGCCGAGGTTCATCGCGACCGACTTTGCCGCCAAGGGTGTCTCCGGCTTCAAGGCCGAAACCCTGGACGACCGCTGGATTCTTTCGCGCTTCAATCGCGTTGCGCAGCAGATGCACGAAGCGCTGGAGACCTACCGCTTTCATGAAGCGGCGCACGTGGTCTATCACTTCTTCTGGGGCGAATACTGCGACTGGTATCTGGAGCTGATCAAGCCACGCCTGGCCGGCCGACGACCGCGAGCAGGCGCGCACTGCCTACGCGAACCTGATCAGCATCTTCGAAGGCGCGCTGCGCATGTTGTCGCCGTTCATGCCGTTCATCACCGAAGAACTCTGGCATGCGGTGTACGATGGCAAGCCGCCGCTGAAATCGATTGCGCTGGCCGCGTATCCGCAAGGCCGATCCGGTCGCAGGTGGACGCCGCCGCCGAAACCGAGATGGCGATTGTGCAGGACCTGATCGTCAGCGTGCGCAACATCCGCGCCGAATTGAAGATCGAACCCAAGCAGAAGCTGGCGATCGAGGTCTTTGCCGACGGCGACATTCGCTCGCTTGATCGAGCGCAACCGTGGCGCGGTGGAGACGGCTGGCGAATGTGGAAGGCATTACCTTCGTGCGAGTCGTCGTTGGCCAAGGCTGCCGGAGCGCGCAGTACCGCGCGCTTCGACGTCCGCGTGCTGTACGAGCGCAAGATCGATGCGGCTGCCGAACGCGATCGCCTCAGCAAAGAACTGACCAGGCTGACGCAGGAGTTGACGCGTGCGACTGCGCAGTTGAGCAATGAGGCCTTTCTCGCCAAAGCTCCGGCCCACGTGGTCGAGGGATTGAAGAAGCGCAAGGGCGAAGTCGAGGTGTTGGTACAGAAAGCAAACGAGGCCCTGGGAGAGTTGGGCGCCTAGCCTCATGTTTTGAAGGGGCGCGGCTTCAGCCGTGCCGTCATGAGTGGTTTAAGTCGGGCATTCAGCCCCTGAGGGAACTCGCGCTTCGTTTGAATCTCGAAGTCCCCCAGGGGCTGAGGCTGTCATAAATCAGAGTGGTTACGGCGCAGCTAAAGCTGCACCCCTTCAAGGCTGCTACGGATCGAGGATAATCGTGGATTGGACAAGCCGCAGGATCACCGCAATCCTGGAAAATGCGTTGCAGGAAGATCGCGCCACCCGCGATGCCACCACCTACGCGTGCATCGATCCCAACCAGCGCGCCTCCGCCACCATCCTCGCCAAGCAGGACTGCGTGCTCTCCGGAGCTGGGCTGCATCTCGCGCATCCTCGACGTCTTCGCCCGGCTGGACGGCACCGTCACCTCGCATCCCGAGGTCACCAGCCACACCGAAATCTTCGATGGCGTGCGCTTGCGCAAAGGGCAGTCGATTGCCGTCATCGTTCACAATGCGCGCGTGGTCTTGTCCTGCGAGCGCGTGATCCTGAACATCATGCAGCGCATGAGCGGCATCGCCACGCTGACCCGCCGCTACGTGGACGCCGTCGTCGGTACCGGCACCATAATTCTGGACACCCGCAAGACGGCGCCCGGCCTGCGTGTGCTGGACAAGTACGCCGTGAGCTGCGGCGGGGGCATCAACCATCGTCTCGACCTCAGCGACGGTGTGCTCATCAAGAACAACCACATTGCGCTCGCCGGAGGTGCCGTGGCCGCGCTGGAACGCGCGCTGCACAATCGTCGCGGCTCCCAGAAAGTTGAAATCGAAGTGCGCTCGCTGCACGAACTCGAGGCTGTCCTGGAGCATGGCGCCGAGGCGGTCCTGCTCGACAACATGTCTCCGGAGCAGGTTCGCCAGGCGGTGGAGCGCGTCCGCCAGCTGGACCGCCATGTCCCGCTCGAGGCCTCGGGGGGCATCACTCTGGAAAACGTGCGCGCCTACGCCGAAACCGGAGTGAACTTCATTTCGGTGGGGGCCCTGACCCATTCCGTGCAGGCAGTGGATCTGAGCATGAGAATCGCGCCGGCGTAGAGAGCGATCAGCTATCAGCCATCGGGTCGAGTGCCGTACTCTTAGGCTGTCATCTCGACCGAGTTTTAACTAGGCTGTCATCCTGAGCGAGCCCGCTCGCGGGCGAGCCGAAGGACCCCTATAACCGCTCAGTCCTTCTGGTCCGCTATCCAAATCTCTCCCCGTTCCCGCATAATCGTGCTATCGTGCGCTCAACGCCAACCCGCACCGATCCTCCGCACGATGGCTCGACCGACGCGCGCCTGGGCCGCATCGTCCGCCTGCTGAGCGACAACGCGACCGTGGTCATCAGCGGCACGCGCATCGCCGAGGAGCTGGGCACCAGCCGCTCCGAGGTCTGGCGCGCGGTGCAGCATCTGCGCGAGCTGGGTCTGCAGATCACCGGTCATCCTGCGACTGGCTATCAAATGGAAACTGTTCCCGATCTTCTGCTTCCTGACATCCTGGGTCCCTTGGTGAAGGGGACCATCTTCGCGTCAGCGCATTCATCATTACTTCAGCATCGGCTCAACCAATGTGACCGCAATGAAAGCGCGGCAGCGATGGCGAGCCGGAGGGCGCCGTCTTCCTGGCTGAGGAGCAGACCGGCGGGCGCGGACGTGGCGGGTCACTCCTGGGAATCAGCTCAGTCGGTGGGCATCTACTGTTCCGTGGTTCTGCGGCCAGCCCTATCGCCGGCCGACGCCTTGACTGCTTTCGCTTGATCGCCGGCATCGCAGTCGCGGAAGCCGTGGAGCAGACCACCGGCTTGCATCCCGATCTGCGCTGGCCCAACGATGTCCTGCTGGGCGGCAGGAAGTTCTGCGGCATCCTGACCGAGATGAATTCCGAGCCCACACGCGTCCGCTACGTGGTGGTAGGCATCGGGATCAATGTAAACCATGCGTCCTTTGCGGGCGAGCTCGAACCGATTGCGACTTCGCTGCGCATGGAGAGCGGGCGCGACCTGGTCGCGCGTCGAACTGACGGCCGCTCTGCTAAAATCCCTCGACAGCGAATACCGCAAGCTCGACGCAAGACGGTCCGGCGGCGCGCTCCTCCATCCTGCGAAACTTCGAGGAGCGTTCGTCGTATGCCCGCTCGCGCTACGTGCGTGTCGAAGAGGCGGGCGGCTATGAGGGTGTCACCGAAGGGCTCGACGAGCGCGGCTTTCTGCTGGTGCGCACCGGCAGCGGGGTTGCGCACGGTGCTTTCAGGAGACGTTCGCGCGCTGAGTGGGAAATGAATCATGCTGCTGGTCCTTGACGTAGGCAACACCAACACCGTGCTGGGCGTCTTCGAAGCGCAAGCCCGCTAAACGGGAGAGGCCGGCCGCCTGCTTGCGCACTGGCGCGTTTCCACCACGAAGACGCAGATGGTGGACGAGTACGGCGTCCTCTTCCGCAATCTGTTTGCGATGCACGGCCTCGAGGTCAGCTCGGTGCAGGGCATCGTGATCTCGTCGGTGGTGCCTCCGCTCGACTCCACCTTGCGCGAGGTCTGCGAGCGCTACTTCCACTCGCGCCCGCTGTTTATCGAGCCCGGCGTCAAGACCGGCATGCCGGTGCACTACGACAATCCCGCGGAAGTAGGCGCGGACCGCATCGTCAACAGCGTGGCTGCATTCGAGAAGTACGGCGGCCCGTGCATCGTGGTGGACTTCGGGACTGCAACGACCTTCGACGTGGTCTCGCGCAAGGGCGAGTACATGGGCGGGGTCATCACGCCGGGAATTGGAATCTCGGCCGACGCGCTCTTTCGAACACACCGCGCGTTTGCCTCGGGTAGACATCCGGAAGCCGCCACGCGTGCTCGCAACCAATACCGTCAACAGCCTGCAGTCGGGTCTTGTACTACGGATATATCGGGCTGATCGATGGAATTCTGGAGCGCCTGATTGCCGAACTGGGCGAGAACGTTACCGTGGTTGCGACCGGCGGCCTGGCGCCGCTGATGGGTGGAGGATCCAAGTACATTCGCGAGATCGACGACCTGCTCACGCTCGAGGGGCTGCGCATCATCTATGAGCGGAACCAGGCGCATGCGCGCCGCCGCAATGAGCACGCAGCCGCGACCCAGGAACCACCCGAGACCGGCATACCGCGCCATCCGATAAGCTCCGTGCCCAAGCGCGATTGAGGCTACACTGGGTGCGGATTTCTTGGATTACATCTCGTGCTGGATGAGATTTGAAGGGGGCACCAGCTTTATAGTTAGCCAAAAAATCGAGTTTGATCGCTTTTGAAGGGGCGGCCCTTCGGGCACGCCGTCAGAATTTAACTTTGTCATCCCGAACCGGCTTTAGTCGGTGAGGGATCTGCGGTTCCTGTCCCTTGCCGCGACTGGCTGCGGCCTGTTCGCCGCGCTGAACTTCGATGGAAACCTACTTCAATTACTTCACCGAGATTGAGGAGCACTTCCAGCGCCGCCGCGGTACTTTGCTGCTGCTCTCCCCGCTCGACTGGGCGCTGATGGAGACCTGGAAGGATGCGGGCATCCCGCTCGAAGCCGTGCTGCGCGGCATCGACGCCACCTTCGAGAAGTGGGAGCGGCGTCCCAGCCGCTTTCGCAAGGTGAATGGCCTTGCCTACTGCTCGCAGGAGGTGCTGGCTTCGGTGGAAGAGATGAAAGAAGCCGCCGTGGGTGCTGCTCCCAGCGAGCCGAAGGAGTCGGGACTCGACCAGCCTGCCGTAGTGGAGTACCTGAATCGCAACGCCGGCCAGCTCGACGCGGTGCAATTGCCGAAGACGGCGCAAACGCTGGCGCAAGAGATCGCTTCGACCCTGCGCACTCTGGCGGCGTCGCTGTCGCAGGACCGCTTGCTTTCCATGGAGGACCTGGAGCGACGATTGACGGTCGCGGAAGAAAAATCTTCGCGGCGCTGCTGGCAGCGACGCCGGATGAAGCTTTACTTGCAGTGCGCACTGAAGCCGATCGTGATCTGGCTCCCTATCGCCGCAAGATGAGTGCTCCGCAAATCGAGCAGCTTCATAAGCAGTACGTCCACAAGCGCGTCCTGGAGCAGTACCACGTTCCGCGGCTAAGTTTGTTCTACATGTAGGTGTCGAGGTTTTGGTTTGAAGGGGCACGTCTTCAGACGTGCGGTATGTTGGGCTGAACATTTGGCTTTAGCCGCTGAGGGGGTCTCCCTCCGACTGCAGCCGAACTTTGTTTGGTGGGCAAGTCTGCAATAACGAATCCCCTCCGGGGCTAAAGCCCGGTTCTTGGAGGAGTTCGTACGGCGCGTCTGAAGCCGCGCCCCTTCAAAGCGACAAGAGGTCACCCGCAGCAATCCGCGTATTAACATTTGCTTTCTTAGAATTGAGGTCCTTTGCAAATACAAATCGAAAAGCTGGTTTACGGTGGCGACGGGCTGGCACGCATGCCGACCGACGCCCAGGGTCGCGGCAAGACCGTCTTCGTTCCCTTCGTGCTGCCCGGCGAGCAGGTTGAGGCGTCGGTAATCGAGAGCCGCTCCGGCTTCGCTCGCGCCAAACTCGACAGTGTGCTGACGCCTTCGCCCGACAGGACTGCACCGGAGTGTCAATACTTTGGCCGTTGCGGAGGGTGCCACTACCAGCACATGAATTACGACGCGCAGTTGCGGTACAAGGCCGACATCCTTGCGCGAATCGTTGCGCCGCACCGCCAAGCTTGAGCTGCAGCACGAAATCCAGCTTCATCCCTCGCAGCCGTGGAACTATCGCAACCGCACCCGCATGCACGTGCGCCACACGCCCGAGTTCGCCCTGGGCTACTACCGGGACAACTCCCACGAAGTGCTTTCGGTGGAGTCGTGTCCCATCAGTTCACTCGTGATCAACCAGGCGATTGCGGCCGTGTGGAATCTCGGTCGCGCAGAAGACCGTTCCAGAATCTCTGCACGGCCTGCAATTTTTCGCCAACCACGACGACACGCAGCTTCTAGTGGAAGCCTACGTTCGCCCAGGCGGTGGCCCCAAGGAACTGCAAGCATTCGCGGCGGCACTGCACGGTGTTCTGCCCGCGGTGGCGGGGGTTGTGATTTTTTCCGTTTCCTCCGTCGAAGACGAAAGCCGTCAGCGTGCGCCGCTTACCTCCACGCATTCCGACATCGCCCAGGCTGTCGGCGGCAATTCTCTGCTGTACCACGCCGTGGGACAGCAATACCGGGTCAGCGGAGGGTCATTCTTCCAGACCAACCGCTACCTGGTCGACACGCTGGTGCAGGTGGCGAGCGCTGGCGAGGGTCGGGCGCGCCGCCCTCGATCTCTATGCCGGCGCCGGCCTGTTTACGTTGGCGCTGGCTCGCAAGTTCGACCAGGTGCTGGCGGTGGAATCGTCGCCCCATTCCTTTGCCGACCTGCGCCTCAACGTTCCCGACAACGTGAAGTGCATTCGTGCGACCACGGAGCGCTTTCTCGCCGAACGCGGGCCCAAGCTGGTGCCCGACCTCGTCCTGGTCGATCCGCCGCGGGCCGGGCTGGGCGAGAAGACTGCCGCCGCTATAGGCCGTATGTCCGTCTCCCGTGTGACGTACGTCTCATGTGATCCGGCAACTCTCTCTCGCGACCTCCGCCTGCTGTTAGAATCAGGCTTTCGGGTCGAGCAGGCGCACCTGGTGGACATGTTTCCCCAGACTTTTCACCTGGAAACGGTTCTGCATCTGGCGCGCTGACCCTCGACACTCGCCCGGAGGACCAAATGTACGCGCTCGCCATTCTTCGTTATCGCAAACCGCTGGAAGAAGTGCAGAAGCACGTAGACGCTCACCGCGCCTATTGCCAGGGCCTGAAGCAGGAAAAGCTGCTGATCGCTTCCGGTCCGCTGGTGCCGCGCTAGCGGTGGCGCCATGCTGCTGCGGGTTCCCGATGACGAAGCGCAGGCGACGCTGGACAGTATTCGCGACAACGATCCCTACACTCGCTTCGGTGTCGCGCAATACGAAGTATGGCCCTGGGCCCCTGCTTTTGGCGCGGAGGACCTGGACCGCTTGTAACCAGTCCATATGCGCGCGAGCATCGTGCGCATTGGGGACTTCGGCGGCGGCCGTGCCGACAACCTCTGCTTCGACGAACGCAGTTCGTGCTCCCGCGCCCGCGGGACCGCATGCTCTATTGCGGCGGCAAGGAGCCGGTCTTTCTCGCCGCCCTGGCTTTCTCCGCCGGAATAGTCGCCGCCAATTATCTCTGGCGCGCGCCGCACTCCTGGCTAGTCGCGTGCCTGGTTGCGCTTCTGGGCGCTGCATTCTTCTTCCGGCGCTCGCCGCAGGTTGCTTTCGGCCTGGCGCTACTGGCGCTGATTCCGCTCGGCGGCTTTTATCTGCAGGCCCGCGACGCTGCCGTGCCGACGATCTCTGAAAATCTGCAACCCTTTGCCACCGGTGACGACCCGGTTGATGTGACGGCCTATGTCATCCGCGAAGGATTGGTACGCGACAGTCCCTACGGCGGCAAGCAGGAGTCAGTCGACGTGGAGACCGAGCGTCTCCAGATGGGTGACCGCGTGCTCAACACGGCCGTCGGCATTCGCCTCACCATCTACAGCAAACAGACCGAGGAAGACGAAGCGCGCGACGAGGGAGCCGACTCGCCGCTCCGCGTGTACACCTACGGTCAACGCCTGCATTTCATCGCGAAGCTGCGGATGCCCCGCAACTACCGTAATCCCGGTGCGATGGACATGGCCGGCTATCTGGCCTCGCAGGGGATTCGACTGACCGGTTCCGCGCGCGCGAGCAGCGTGGAAGTGCTGCCCGGCTTCGTGGGCAGCCGTATCGGCCTGTGGAGGAGCGCTGCGCGCCGCAGCGTGCTGGCCCACATCATGCAACTCTGGCCCGGCGAGCGTGGCGCGCTGATGCAGGCCATGCTTATCGGAGGGCGAGCGTTTTTCGGGCGCGACATCAAGACCGAGTTCCAGCGCACCGGCACGTATCACATCCTGGTCGTTTCGGGCATCAACGTCGGCATTCTGGCCTTCGCAGTCTTCTGGGCGCTGCGTAAGCTTCCCTTCGGTGAAACCTGGGCCACCGTCCTTACCATCCTGCTGTCGTGGGGGTATGCCTTCCTCGCCGATCTCGGATCGCCGATCGTGCGCGCTACCATCACGCTCGGGATTTATCTGACGACGCGCTTGCTGTTTCGCGAGCGGGCCGCGCTCAACGGACTGGGCATCGCCGCGCTGGGTATCCTGCTGGTGAATCCGCGAACCCTCTTCGAGGCCAGCTTTCAGCTCACGTTTCTGTCCGTAATTGCCGTTGCCGGAATCGCGGTGCCGATGTTGCGACAGACGGTCTATCCATTTCGCAACGCGCTCGGCAATCTCGACTCTCCGGCCTTCGCCATTTCTCGCTTCCGACGCGAGCAGCGCAGTTTCGTTTCGACGTGCGGCTGGTCCGTGACCAGATCGAGGACCTCTCCAACCGCTGGATCGCGAACCTTGTAGTGGTCGGGGTGACTCGCTTTGTCATCGGTGCGGCAGAGCTGCTGTTCACGTCTACGGTCATCCAGATTGCGCTGGCGCTGCCGATGGCGTGGTACTTCCATCGCGCCACCACCATGGCGTTGCCCGCTAACGCGCTGGTGATACCGATCGCTGGGATCCTGCTGCCCGCGGCCGTGGTCGCGGTTGCGGCTTCTTATGTAGGCACACTGGCTGGCGTGGTTGCCGGCGCTGATCACCCAGTACGCGCTCGACGCCTTGACCGGCACGATTCGCATCATAGGCCACTGCACGCATCTCCGACGTGCGCGTGCCTGCGCCGACGCTGCTGGTCTGCTGCGCGGCCGCGGCCGCATTCGGGCTGGCGCTGCTGCTGGCGCGCCAGCGGATGGTCCTGAGCTGTCCTGGGAATCGTGGTCCTGCTGGCTTCGGCTGGTTGGATCGTGCTGATTCCGCCCAAGCCGCAATGGCGACCCGGGAGTTCTTGAGGTCACGGCGATCGATGTAGGCCAGGGCGATTCTCTGCTGCTGATAACGCCTGAGGGCAAGACGCTGCTGCTGGATGCCGGGGGCACTCCCGGCAACGCCCGCTCCGACTTCGATGTCGGTGAGGAAGTTGTTTCGCCCTATCTCTGGTCGCGCGGGATCCGCCGGCTGGATGCGGTGGCAATCTCCCATGCCCACACCGATCACATGGGTGGCATGAGCAGCGTGATCGCGAACTTTCAGCCTCGGGAACTTTGGTATGGAGTCGAATCGCCCAGCCGCGGGTTCCAGTCGGTGGTGCAGGCGGCGCGCGGCAATCATGTGGCGCTGAGGCCATCCACGGCCGGGGAATCGTTCGACTTCGGCAGTGTGCACGTGCGCGTGCTCAGTCCTCAGCCCGGATGGCAACCGCGCGATCCCCCACAGGATGACGAATCGCTGGTCCTACGCCTGCAGTACGGCAGCAGCTCGGTCCTGCTGGTAGGCGACGCGCACAAGCGGATCGAGAAGTTCCTGGCGGAGGAAGCTCCGCAGGCCGATTTGCTCAAGGTGGGACATCACGGCAGCGCGACCTCCAGTTCGCCGGAATTTCTGGAAGCTGTGAAGCCGCGCTACGCTGTGGTTTCGGTGGGGTTCTACAACTCGTTCAAACACCCCCGGCCGGAGGTGATGCGGCGCTACGCCGACGACCACATTCAAACCTACCGCACCGACCTAGCCGGAGCTGTGTCCTTTTACCTAGATGGGAACGCCATCACGGCTGCGCGGGTTCCTCGCTGACCGCCTCGTCCGCGTCCGTCGTGGGGCTCTGGCGGTAGGCCTCGATGGTCTGCCGCGCCTCTTCGGCCTGATCGGGCCGCACCATCACCCACACGCCTCCCACTCCGGGCAGGATGTCCTGGGGAGCCTCCCGGTTTTGGATCATGGCGTCAATGCCGGCCGACTCCAGCAAACCGCGCACCACCATCCCCTCGGACTCTTCATCGGTATCGAAGACCTTCACCAGTTCCTCATGATTCTCCGCTGGCTCTGCCATGTCTGCCTCCCGTGAATTTCGATGCAAAAGGCGGCTCTCGCCGCTTGCGACTTTTCTGGTTCTCGGCTGAAATCGCGCCGTTTGGGTGTATGATGCCGCCCACCGCGGTCGAGTGCACCGGTGGGATAGCGTCCGACATCTAAATTGTACTGAAAAGCAGGTAAACACGATTTCAGCCGGCCACGGAAGGCGGCTGTTTTTATCGAGGGAACCTATGGGGCTATCGGAAAGACGGGAAGAGCTCAGGCCACAACCCGCCAGCGAACAGCAGGAGCAGGAGGAAGAGCGGCGCAAATTGCGCCGGCTTCAGGTCATGATGAACATGGTGATGTCTGTCATCAGCCAGGACCCGAACCTTACCGTGGAAGAGGCAGCCCAACTGGTGGCTAATACCAAACTGGCCGCGCTGGCCATGTTTCCGGACAAGGAGTTCGCCTATGACATTCTGTACAAGCCGCGGCTTCAGCGGCTGATGGCGGAGCGCTTCCGCATGCAGTAATGACTATTTGCTGATGCTCGTCAGGTAGATCGTCAGCGTCCCCCAGAATAGTTTGGCGCGCATCTGTACGGGCAGATGTTGAGCATCGTCGGTGTACCAGATCCAAATGCGCCCGCGATTCTTTAGAATTCCGGAATCCCCTTCCGGCCCTACACGAACCGTCCGATACGTCCCCGCGGGAGTCTTGACCTGCTCTTTGCCTTCCACGTGTGCCTGCACCGTAACGGTCTGGCCTCCATCATTGAGAGGGAAGGTGTAGGTGGCGCCTTGCTGCAGGGGAAGACTCGCGACATAAAAAATTCCCGACACCACGTCGGTCACACAGCCGGGAATATCGTTTTCTGTTCTCTTCTGCTGATTGTCTTTGAGGCTGCGCTCCTCCAGCACAGCCTTGCCGTGGCTGTAGTCGTAAGTGATCGTGGTTTCCCGCCGATGCGATCCCTCCTCGGAGTGCTTGACCACCCTGGAGGTGCACAGACTCTTGGCATCGAAGTACGAATTAAAGCGGTCCTGCACCCGATAGAGCAGGGCGACCACCCCGCTGGAGTCGGCCGTCGCGGCTACATGCTCCTGCGATCCGGAGCGCTCGATGCGCACCGTAGCCACTCCCGCAGTCCAGAAGCGCCATTCGCCGTCGTAGTGCAGAGTCTGTCCGTGAGGGAACTCGAAGCCGGGCCGCAGGGGCTCGATACGCGCCGCGGCGCCGATCTTGTTTTCCTGCGAGCTCTGCGCAGTGGCGTGTGACGCCTGCATGCCCGGAGTGGCTTGCCCGCTCAGGCCCAGCGATACTGCAACTGTCAATAGGATTGCGAGTGTGGCACTGCCGCGTGTATTCAGATTTACCCTCACCCGTGAAACCACAGGATCTTTGCTACCAGTGCCGCCAACATGGCAGCGGCGCCCAGCAGGGCATTGTACTCGCGATGTTGCCAATATAGCTCGCGCGAGAAGCCTTCCATGGTTTGACGAAATAACAGCGTGCGGGGAAGCAGGCTGGGGACGCGGCGAGCGTAGTCGTCAAAGCCGGGGAATTGTTTTCGCAGGAAGATCTCTTCGCCACGAATCACCGGCACATAGATGAGTACGAACATCACCAGGATTGCGATGGCAACCCATTTGTCACGACCTGCAACCGCGAATCCGATCGCAATAATGATGGATCCGAGATAAAGGGGATTGCGCACGTACGCGTAAGGACCGGTCGTGATCAACTCCTGGTTCTTCCTGACCTGTCCCGAGGCGACTGTGCGAATGACAAGACCGAACGACACCATCAGCCCGCCAAGGAACAAGAACCCCCACGTCGGTCTTGCCCGCCACAGGTAGAAAATTGCAAGCACAAACCCCATGGGGACCCGGATGCGGCGGGCCACGCGGCTCCATGCGACATTCGACGTGGAGGTTTGCAAATCAGCCAAGCTGCTCTCCGAGCAGACGATCGGCCGCTTCCAGCACAGCCCGCGGCTCGATCGAAACCAGTCCCTCATCGCGACGGTCGGTGTGGGTGGCGTTGTCCACGCTGTCAGGACTACGCAGGACCACGCTGGGTGCGCCGAAAGGACCATTGCGCTCCGGACGAGTTGGTCCGAACAGGGCAACCACCGAAACCCCCAGTGCGGCCGCGAGGTGCATAGGGCCGGTATCTCCTCCGATGAAGACGCGGGCGCGGCGCGTTAGTGCAATCAGTTCTCCAACCGAACACTTCAAGAGGACGGCCACTCCTCCGCTGGAATTACGGAGCGCCTCCGCCAGTGCTTCCTCGCCGGGACCATGGTTGACTATCACTGCCATGCCGCGATCCGTTAGAGCGCGAGCCACCGTACCGAATGACTCCGACGGCCAGCACTTTGCTCCCCAGCCCGCACCGGGGTTGAGGATCGCCAGCGGCTTGTCGCCGAGCGCCTCACGCTGGCGGTCGGCCCAGCTTTCGTTGGCGGGATCAACGGGAAAGGGCGGCTGAACATATTCCAGTTCCTGGCCGGCAACCTCCGAGGCCAGCGACAGCGCATGCTCGATCACGTGGGCGCCGCGCACATCAACAGCACGGGTATAGAGCATCTGCGCCGGGGCTTCGCGCGGTTGCGACGACCCAATGCGAATCGCAGCGCCGGTGGAACGCGCCGCCAGGGCCGAACGAATTGCACCCTGCAGATCAAGTGCGACTTCGTAGTTCTTTGCTCGAACCTCGCGCCTGCAGGCCCGCATCTCCCGCCAGGTTTCTGCGGAAGACAGCGCCCTGCGCCAACGGGAGAACTTCGCCACATGTACCCAGTCAGCGAGCGGCTTCCGCTCCGAGCGTGCAGCCAGGCGCTCCGATTCACGGGCGCACAGCAACTCTGCCCAGCGCTCCTCCACCAGCCATCCAATTCGCAAATCGGGCATGGCGCGGCGCAACGCAGCGATGGCCGGCATGCCATGAATGATGTCGCCCATGGCGCTAAGCCGCACCACGAGAACGCGATTGGGAAGCCGACCATTGAGGTAGGTGGAGGTCATTGTTCACCACGGAGGCACAGAGACACAGAGGGTTTTTCCTTTGCTTTACTCCGTGCCTCTGTGTCGCTGTGGTGATAGGTCACCGTTGACCGCGCCCTCCACTCCAGGATTGCAGCCGCGCAAGGAAGTCGGTCGTGGAGTGGTCCTTGGGGTCACCCACAATTTCGACCCGGCCGCCATGCGCCAGTACCTCATTACGCTCAGGGACAGTTTCGCGCGCGTAGTCCGTACCTTTGGCTTGCACGTCGGGACGGATCTCGCGAATCAGGGCACGCACGTCAGGTTCTTCAAAGATTACAACTGCGTCCACGTCCGAGAGTGCAGCAATGATCTCCGCACGCTCGGCGGCCGGCATCAGCGGGCGGCCTGCGCCTTTCAGACAGGAGACACTGTCGTCCGAATTCATGGCCACCACCAGCTTTCCACCGAGCGATTTCGCACCGCGCAGATAGCGGATGTGTCCGACGTGCAACAGGTCAAAGCAGCCGTTGGCCAGTATGATCGGCTCCCCGCCGCGTCGCCACTCGGCCACGCGCTGCGATAAAGCGTCGCGCGTAAGGATTTTGTGCGTGCTGTCGTTCACGAAGATGTAGTCGCCGAGTACTGGTCGATGGCGCCCAGCAATTCCTGGTTCGACACCGTGGCCGTGCCGCGCTTCATCACCACGATGCCGCCGGCGAAATTCGCCAGCCGCGCGGCTGAAGCGGTATCGGCCCCCGCCGCCAGTGCCGCGGTGAACGCCGCGATTACCGTGTCTCCGGCCCCGGTCACATCCACCACCTGGTCAGAGCCATAGATGGGTACTGTCAGCGGCGAAGTATCTTTCTCGAAGGCGACCATGCCGTCGCGGCCGCGCGTGATCACCAGAGATTCCAGCCCCATTTCCTTCATGAGCCGCTCGCCGGCGCCGAAGAGCTTCTGGTCGTCATGACCAATCCTGATGCCCAACGCCTCCTCCACCTCCGGCTCATTGGGTGTCGCGGCGGTGACCCCTTCGAAGTCCAGCATGCGATAGCGCGAGTCCAAAGTGACCGGCTTGTTCGCCAGACAACGGTTTGACTTGATGAAGTTGAGCAGCCTGGGGGATGCCGCGCCATATCCATAGTCGGAAACCAGGAATGCATCGGACGCGGTCGCGTATCCCCGCGCCGCATTCACCAGGTTCAACAACGCGGGATGCAAGTCGCCCAGCGGCTCCGGTTCGCGGTCCACGCGCACGACCTGCTGGCGGCTGGTGTGCGACATGCCCGCAAGAATGCGGCTCTTGGTGGTGGTGGTGTGGTGCTTGAGACGCTCGATGCCGCTGGTAGGGATTTTCTTCTCGTGGAAGCGCTCCAGCAGAATGCTGCCGGCCTCGTCGTCGCCCACCACTCCGACCGGAAGAACATTCACTCCCAGCGCCGCCAGGTTCATGATCGCATTGCCGCCTCCGCCGGGAACGACGGTGCGCTCGCGATGCTTCAGGATCAGCACCGGCGCCTCGCGCGACACCCGTGCGATCTCGCCAAAGATGAATTCGTCGGCGACCAAATCGGCCAGAACGGTGACCGAGACGTCGCCAAACGACTGCACGATCGTCTTCCACCGCTCCGTGTCTTTCAGGTGTCTGGTCATGAACTCAAATGAACGCCCGGTGCCTAGTGCGAGCAACCGGGCGACGGAGCAACCGTCGATTGTCTCACGCTGACCGCCGCTTTCGCTCCCGAATCGTCGACAGTATTGTCTCCAGTACGGCTGGCGCGTTGAGCAACTGCATCCGCACCGGAACCACATGGACCGGTTGCAGCGCGTCGAGATGCCCGTCGAGATTGATGGCGTCCTTCTCGGTGGTAACGAACGCCGTTGCGCCATGCTGCTTGCGCAGCCGCACAAGCTGTCGGATGTCGTCGGCCGAATAGCGATGGTGATCGCGAAAGCTGCGGGTGCCGGCCAATGCAACTCCGGCCGCGCGCAACTGTGTAATAAAGTTCTCAGGCCGCGCGATGCCGCAGAATACCAGACAGGACTCTTGCGTCTGGGGCGAGACGACGTCGCGCGTCACCCTCCACACGTGTTGCGAGCCGAGCCGCAGTCCATCCACCGCCATGTCATTGGTGAGCACGATCGCATCGGCGCGCCTCAAGGAGGAAAGCGGCTCGCGCAGCCTGCCAACCGGCAGCAGCGAATCGTGTACGTCACCGGACGTGGCCAGCACGATGTCGAATTCGCGGGCCAGCCGCCGGTGCTGGAAGCCATCGTCAAGCAGGTGCAGCCGCGGACCGAACCATTCCTCGCCCAGTCGTCCAGCAGCGTAGCGGTCCTCGCCGACAATGACAGGCATTTCCAGCTTCCGCGCTATCAGCAGAGGCTCGTCCCCAAAATCAGCCGCGGACCCAAGGGGATCAACCAGCATCGCTCCCTTGGTCTTGCGGCGATAGCCACGGGAGAGCACGTCGAAGAGAATGCCGTGCTGCTTCAGTAGCTCGCCCAGCAGAATGAGGAACGGCGTCTTGCCTGATCCGCCGACCGTTAGGTTGCCGATGCTCACCACCGGCCCTTGCAAGCGGCTGAGGGTCAGCGCCCTGCGATCGTAAAGTTCGTTGCGCGCCCGCACCGCCGCGCCATAGAGCGCTGAGAACGGGTTCACGAGGGCCGCTCCGAGCCGGTTTCCACCCGGCTCAACAAGCCCTGCTCCGCCAGCAGTTCCAGCAGCGCGCTCACGGTCCGTTCGGTCGAGCCCCGCTGCGAGCGCATGACCTCGAAGGCTCGCCTGCCGAGCACAGTGCGTTCGTTGTCGTCCTCCAGCAGTTGAAGCGCGGTCGCAGTCAACGACTCAGGGGTCACAACGCGTAAAGCGCCGGCCCTCCGAAATACTTCGATGATGTCGCGAAAATTCTCTGTGTGTGGCCCCACCAGAATCGGGGTCCCGAACTGCGCCGCTTCCAGCACGTTGTGTCCACCGCGCGGCACAAGACTTCCGCCGACGAACGCGAGATCGGCAGACTCGTACAAGCTGGCCAATTCGCCAATGCTGTCCAGTAGGAAAATGCCTCCTGTGATCGGAATCCCATCGTGCCACTGCGAGCGTCGCTGGTAGGCGACTCCGGATGACTCCAGCAGCGACGCAACCGCATCGAAGCGCTGAGGGTGCCGGGGCGCCATAACCAACAGCGCTTCGGGATAGCGGGCCACCACTTGCCGGAACATTTCGAACAGCATCGCCTCTTCGCCGTCGAGCGTGCTTCCCGCGACCAACAACGGTCCGCCGTCTTTCCGAGCCGTGGCGAATGCCGCTGCAATCGCCGGCCGAAGCGGCGGCATCACTTCAAACTTCAGGTTGCCGCTCACGTGTACCTGGTCGGGGGGCGCTCCCATCTGGACCAGCCGCCGGGCGTCTTCTTCGCTTTGCGCCAGAAAGAGCTGCACGTTCTGCATTACACGGCCAAGCGGTTTCCGAAACCGCAGGTACCCGGGCAGGGAACGGTCGGAAACGCGCGCATTCACCACCGCGACCGCCGCGCCCGAAATCTGCGCCCAACGCAGGAGATTCGGCCAGAATTCACTCTCCGCCAGCACCACTAGCTTGGGACGCAACGCCTGCAAGTACGCACGTATCGCGAAAGGCAGATCGACGGGAAAATAGAAGACGTTGTCTGCGCCAAAGCGCTCGCAGGCCAGCTTCTGTCCGGTATCCGTCGTGGTCGAAACCACGATGCGCCAGTCCGGCAACTGTGTCTTCAGTTCGTCGATGACTCTTGATATCGCCAGCACTTCGCCCACCGACACCGCGTGGATCCAAATGGTATTGGCTGCGGCCCTGCCAAGAAGACGGTCAGGTACGTTGCCAAGCCGCTCGCCCAGCCCGGCGCGGTACTTGCCATGGCGCAGCATCTCCAGTAGCCACCATGGCGCGCTCACCACCAGCGCGACCAGCAGAAGAATGCTGTACAGGGAGTACACGCTGCGATTGTAATTGCGCCCCAACCACGATCCAAACGGCAGGCGAGTTGAGCGCGGCTCTGCGATAGCGGATAATCCCGCTATGCTCTCCCGACAGCGCGTTTTCCTCTCGATTGCCGGCCTGACGATCGTGTTCTTCTCCGTGAGCTCTATGGGCGTCCAAGGAGTTCGTTCCTCCCAAGGCCAGCAATGCAAGCACCTATGCCTGCAAGGACACGCATCCCAATCGAGCACGTCACGCCGCGGTCGATGTCTACAATGCGCCGCCGAAGTCCGACATCTTCATCACCCATTACAGGACGAGGGGATCCTGCCGGTATTCCTGGTCATCACCAACGACGGCGACCAGCCCATGAGCGTGAACAAGATGCAGGCCGAGTTGGTCACCGGCACATCGCAGCAAGCTGGAAGCGCTCGACGTGGATGACGTCTTTCGCCGTGTGGCCCACATCAAGGGCAGTAGCACCAACCCCAGTCCGCATGCCGGCCCCATCCCGCTTCCCGGCGGAAGCAAGAACAAGAAGGCGCAGCAGCAATATGACGAACTGATGCGCGCGAAATTCACCGCGGCCGCGGTCGAGCCTCACTCCACGCAGTCCGGCTTCCTCTTCTTCGACGTGCGCGGCGTGGGCCAACCGGTGGACGGTGCGCACATCTATCTCACCGGAGTTCGCGACAACAACGGTACGGAACTGATGTACTTCGAGATTCCGCTAACGCCGTCGAATGCGGCAGCCCCGGGCGGAAATTAATTGACTCGTCGCTCCACAACCCGCATGTTCACCCGCCACACCCAGGATTGGTACTCCGGACGTACCTTAGCGAGCGGTCTATCTCCGCCGCAGCGGAACATCTTGGAGTCTCGCGAGTGACTCTGTCTCGAGTGCTGAATGGCCGCGCTGGCATTTCTGCAGATCTGGCGTTGCGCTTGGCTGATGCGCTCGGCACCTCGGCTGAGCTTTGGGCGGGTAAGCAGTCGCAATACGATCTCTGGGTGGCCTCGCGTCGGCGACGGAAAAAAGTGGCACATCTCCATAGCGTTCCGAAGCTGACTCGAACTGCCTGATCCCAAGCACTCGCCGCTATAATCGCAAGTATGGCCACCACCCGGAAGCTCCTGTCGCCGCCCAGTCCATGTACGAACCGGTCATCGGGCTGGAAGTCCACGTCCAGCTTCTGACCCGCACCAAGATCTTCTGCGGCTGCTCGACCCAGTTTGGCGATCCACCGAACACCAACGTCTGCCCCATCTGTCTTGGCCTGCCCGGTCCGTTGCCGGTGCTGAATCAGCAGGCGGTGGAGTTTGCCGTACTGGCGGCCAGCGCGCTGAACTGCACAATCAACGAGACCTCCATCTTCGCGCGCAAGAACTACTTCTATCCTGACCTGCCGAAGGGCTACCAGATTTCGCAGTATGACAAGCCGCTGGCCGAGCATGGCTACATCGAAATCAAGAGCTGCGAACGGGCCCAAACGCATCGGCATCACCCGCGTGCACCTGGAAGAAGACGCGGGCAAGAGCCTGCATGACGGGCTTCCCGACAGCAGCGAGTGGACCTCCATCGATCTGAACCGCTCCGGCGTGCCGCTGATCGAGATCGTCAGCGAGCCCGACATATCGTCGCCCGACGAAGCCTACGAATACCTGACGCGGCTGAAGGAAATCGTCCTCTACACCGGCGTCAGCGACTGCAATATGGAAGAGGGATCGTCTGCGTTGCGATGCTAATGTCAGCATCCGTCCGCGCGGACAGACCCAGTTCGGCACCAAGGCGGAGGTGAAGAACGTCAACTCCTTTCGTTTTATCCGCCACGCGCTGGAGTACGAGATCGAACGCCACCGGCAGGTGCTGGAATCCGGCGGCAAGATCGTGCAGGAGACCCGCCTCTACAATCCCGCGGAGGGCAAGACCTACAGCATGCGCTCCAAGGAGCAGGCGCACGATTATCGCTATTTCCCCGAGCCTGACCTGCTACCGCTGGTGGTCGATGAGAGATGGCGGAAGCAAATCACCGACAAGTTGCCCGAACTGCCCGACGGCACGGCGCGCTCGCTTGATCGCGCAGTACGGCATCACCGAGTACGACGCCACCACGCTCACCGGCACGCGTGCGCTGGCCGATCAGTTCGAGGAGGCAGCCGAAAGCCGCCAGGAATCCCAAGCGTGTCGCCAACCTGGTGCAGGGCGAACTGCTGGGCAGGCTCAACGCCAAGGGGCTGGAGATTGAGCAGTCGCCGATTTCGATGAAGGGCAGTGGCCCTGTCGGCTGACCTGGTGGAGAGCGGCGCCATCAGCGGCAAGATGCTCAAAGACCTTTACGACCTCGCCTTCGAGCGCGGCGAAGATTTCCCCGTTGTCTACGAGAAGGAGAAGCCGCAGCAGCTTACCGACACTGCAGCCATCGAGAAGATCATCGACGAGGTGATCGCCGGCAATCCTAAACAGCTGGAGCAGTACCGTGCCGGCAAGAAGACGGTGATCGGCTTCTTTGTCGGTCAGGTCATGAAGGCGTCCAAGGGACAGGCAAATCCGGCCCTGGTCAACGAACTGCTAGCCAAGAAGCTGGAGTAGCAGCCGGCCGCGGGAACTCATTTCGGCTGCACCAGCGGCACCGATACATGTTCGTGCACGATGATCCAGTGCGGGCCCCGCCTCTCTAAGATTGCGGTCCAGCGGAATACCATGCTCTGTTTTTGACCCTGCGTAGTAGTGGCATCCACATCAATGGTGGCATCCACCCAGGTTATTTTTCCCTCGGGGTGAATCTGCAGATCGTCGTTGATGGTCATCTTGAACGATGAATACTGCTTCAGCAGCGGCTGGACCCCGGCCTTGTAGTCATCCCAGCCGTTGTACTTCAGCGGTGTAATGTCGAAGAACAGATGCCCCGGACCCTGCGCATAGTACTGTCCGATTTTCTCCATGTCGAAGGTCGCCCAGGTATCCTGAATTTTCTGCAGGTACGCCTTGTCCACGGCCGCAACAATGGGCTGTGCAGCCGCCGGAATGCTGAACAGCACAGCCAGAACTGCCAACAGCGGGAATACACGTTTGTGCATGACAACCTCTGACAGTGGAATTATCCAAAATACAAGCTGCGGGATTCTCGCAGACATGGCAAGGCGAATTCAACACCCGTTTGCCCGGAATCTGTACACCAACGAATTGCATGGAGGGATTTGTTACCCTGTTAGCTTCCATGCGAATGCAGCTCTATTGTCTGGCCGGGAGTTTGCTTCTGATCGCCACGCTCTCCGGGTGCGGAACTCCGGGTGCGCCGCAACCGCCGTCGTTGCAGCTGTCGCGTCCGGTTGACGATTTGACCGCGTCTCGCAAGGGCAACCGCGTTGAACTCGACTGGACGCTGCAGCGCAAGAACACCGATCGCACTCTGGTGAAGCATCCTCCCGGAACCAGCCTCTGCCGCCACGATGGCACCGGACTCATGAGCACCTGTACCGCCGTGGGCGAAGTCCCGCCGCCTAAGGCGCTAGTGCAGCCAAAGAAAGCGCAGGAAGAGCCTCCGCCAATTCACCTGCATTACGTGGATTCCCTGCCGCCCGAATTGGGACAGGCGGATCCGGCAGGCTTCGTTACTTATGCGGTGGAAGAGATCAATGCTCATGGACGCAGCGCCGGGCTCTCCAATCAAGTACCGATCCCGGTGGCGCCCACCATCCCTGCCCCTGGCGATTTGTCAGCGCAGGTCGGAGCAGAAGGCGTGCGCATCTCGTGGACTGGTCCGGCTCCGCCTGAGGCCCCCACCGGTCTGGTCTATCGCTACCGCATAATGCGAAAGCCGGTTGGTGCACCTGCCTACACCGTAGTGGCCGATATTGAGCCCGCGGCTACCGGATCGTACCTGGACAAAACTTCGGACTGGGAGCAGAAGTACGAATATCGCATCACCACGGTCACGCAGGTGGACTCGCATGGTATCCACACTGCGGTGGAGGGCGATGACTCAAAGCCGGTCGAGGTCTTCACACATGACATCTATCCTCCTGCCCAGCCCGCCGGACTGCAGGCCGTGTTCTCCAGTGTCGGCCAGAAACCGTTCATCGACTTAACGTGGGCCCCGAATCTGGAGGGCGACCTCGCCGGATACAACATCTTCCGGCGAGCCGGGAACGGGCAGTTTGAGAAGCTGAACAAAACATTGGTGCAGACTTCGTCATTCCGTGACGAGAATGTCGAGCCCGGCAAGAAATATGTTTACTCCGTTTCGGCTGTCGATCTCCGAGGCAACGAAAGCCCACGCTCTGCGGAAGCCAGCGAAACGGTCCCTGACAAGTGAGCACTCGAGGTCCTATGTCCTACTGCCGATTTCAATACCAGAATGCCGTCCGCTATGGACTCGTCGAGAACATTCGCGGCATCGAGACGATCACCCGCACGATCGCAAGGGCGCCGCGGTCCTGGGCTGAGTTTGACGACGCCGAGCGCACTGACCTCCTGCTCAACCAGGCGCGCCTGCTCTCGCCGGTGCAACCTTCGAAGGTGGTTTGCATTGGCCGCAACTACCGCGAACACGCGAAGGAGTTGAACCATCCCATCCCCACCGAGCCGTTGTTCTTTCTAAAGCCGCCGTCTTCCGTCATTGCCGATGGCGATGCCATTCGCCGGCCCCACAAACTCTCGAAGCGCGTGGACTACGAGGGCGAGCTGGGAGTCGTGATCGGCAAAAGCTGTTACCGCCTGTGCGAAGGGGACGACGTGCGTCCTTACGTGCTCGGCTATACCTGTGTCAATGACGTCACCGCGCGCGATCTGCAGGAGAAGGATGGCCAATGGACTCGGGCCAAGGGGTTCGACACCTTTTGCCCGGTCGGCCCGGTGGTGGCGGAGAACCTTGATCCCTGGAAGGGGGTAAGCGTTCAAACCCGCGTCAATGGTCAGCTGCGGCAAGATGGAACGACAGTAGACTTCCTCTTCCCGCTCGACAGGCTCATTCATTTCATCTCTCAGGTAATGACTCTTGAGCCGGGAGACCTGATCGCTACGGGTACTCCCGTCGGCGTCGGGCCCCTGCAACCGGGAGACACGGTCGAAGTCACCGTGGAAGGCGTGGGTACGCTGAAGAATCCTGTGCTGAATCTCGGGTAGCCGTCCACACGCCATTCTGTCGCTTCAGTTCTGCCTCGCCAGAGGTGCAATCGAAGTTACTGCCGATAAACTCAGCGCGGCGATGATTTTTCGATTCCCCTCCGGCACCTAATGTGATTATCTTGAGGACAAGCAGTCAGAAGTTTCGCGGCCCAGCCATGAACGCATTCCGTCTCTATCCGGTGCTCGCCTTCGGAGCCATTGCCGCTCTTGTTGGTTATGCCCTGCTGTCACGCCGGAACAAGAAGTCCAGTGAGGAGCAGGAACGCGAGCGCAGGTCCCAGCTCACCTTAGGTGGCCGCATAATCGATGGTAACGTCATCGATGTGCTGGAACTGGAGGAGAGCGAATCCGGGCGGCAGATGACGCTCCTCGTCTACAAGTACGACGTTGCCGGCGTGACCTACGAGGCCTCCCAGGACGTGACCCACTTGCGGCAGTTTATTGACTTGTATTCCTGCCGCTTGGGGCTGCTGGCTTCCGTAAAGTACGATCCCCATAATCCGGGAGATTCGCTGGTTATTTCCGAAACCTGGTCCGGACTGCGCAAGCCGTCCATTCGAGTGCCGACCCGTGCTGAGGCCCAGTCCAGCACTTTCGTGTAACTTTTCCCTGTCCAGCCGCATCTTTGCTGATAAGACGCGTCTGGGACGGGGCACTTTCGTAACATCAACCGCGACACTCGAATTGCTACAATAGAGGTTTATGCATAGCCTTCCGCTACCAATCGCCGCCTTCGTGGCGGGATTGTTGTCATTTTTGTCTCCTTGCGTGCTCCCGCTCGTACCGGGCTATGTGTCGCTGATCTCGGGAGCCACCGTCGAGGACCTGCAATCCTCAGACCGGCGTATGCTGCGCACGGTGATGCTGCATTCCATCACTTTCGTGCTCGGCTTCAGCGTGGTCTTCATTGCACTGGGCGCGGTTGCGACTACGGTAGGGCAATTCGCCAACGAGTATCACAGTCTGTTGACGAAGATCGCGGGCATCATCGTCATCATCTTCGGACTGCACTTGACGGGCCTGCTGAAAATCAAAGCGCTTTACGCCGACAAGCGCATGCATAACGTGAAGGGCAACTCCAGCGTGATGGGCTCGTTTCTGGTGGGCTTTGCTTTTGCTTTTGGATGGACCCCGTGCATCGGTCCTATCCTCGCTGCCATCCTGCTGCTGGCGGAGACGCAAGACACCGTAGTGAAGGGAATCCTGCTGCTGGCCATCTATTCGCTTGGCTTGGCCGTACCCTTTCTGTTGACCTCGCTGGGAGTGGACCGCTTCCTGGCTTTCTATGGGCGCTTCCGCCGTCATCTGCACACCGTCGAAGTCATCAGCGGCGTCCTCTTGATTGCGGTGGGTGTGCTGATCTTCTTGAACAATCTGAAACTGCTCTCCGGCTATCTTTCGTTCCTGAACCGGTTTGCGTTGTGAGGCTGCTTTTCGTGAAACGTAATGCCCTGGTGTTCATCGTTCTGGTCGCCGCCATCATGGCGATGCTCGCTGCCGGGAAGTACATGGATCGTACCCGCAAGCACGGCCCGCTGAAGATGGTGGGCAACGTCAAGGGGGTGCAGGCACCCGACTTCGAGTTGGCCACATTAGACGGGCGCCGGGTAAAGCTCTCCGACTACCGCGGCAAGGCCGTGCTGTT
This sequence comes from uncultured Acidobacteriaceae bacterium, assembly GCA_963840905.1. GTDB lineage: Bacteria > Acidobacteriota > Terriglobia > Terriglobales > Acidobacteriaceae > Bog-257. Next base: position 39,710 of record CAWJAO010000002.1, on the reverse strand, counting down.
GAACTTCTGGGCGACATGGTGCCCGCCTTGCAAGATCGAGATGCCTTGGTTTGTCGATCTGCAGAAGCAGTATGGCAAGGATGGTCTGGTAGTTCTTGGCGTGGCGATGGACGATACCGAGCCGCCCAAAATAGCGGAGTTCGCACATGAGATGGGCGTGAACTATCAGGTATTGCTGGGTACCGACCAGGTTTCCGATGACTACGGCAATGTGCAATATCTTCCGACGACGTTTTATCTCGATCGCAACGGCGTCATCGTGGACAAGGCGGCCGGACTGTTCAGCCGCGAAGAGATTGAGGGCGACATCAAGAAAATTCTGGCGAGCACCTACAATCCTAGGGCCGCTCAAACCAGCCGCGCTGCCGTCGCGAATACTCCGGCGTCCGCCGCGACCGCGGCCAAGGGTGCGGAATGACGAAGCGCGCTGGAACGGTAGCGATGCTTCTGTTGTTCCTGGCTTCGCTTGTCCTGGCACAAGCGCCGGGCGACAAGCAGCCCTACGTGACCATGGCGCCGATTGGCAACGTGCAACTGCGTGCCGGGGCCAGCGTCAACGTCGACATGGATTTTCGGGTTGGCTCAGAGTTTCACATCAACTCCCATCATCCCAAAGCCGACTACTTGATCGCGACCGTCCTCAAGTTGAACCCGCCGGAGCAGTTCGCCGTGGCTGACTTGAAGTATCCCGCGGGAGAAGAAATGGCGTTTGCCTTCTCACCCAATGAGAAACTGAGCGTCTACAGCGGAGACTTCAGCATCAACGCCGCGTTGAAAGCGCCGGCCAACGCTGCGGCCGGCAGCTATCCGGTGAAAGGCGAATTGCGCTTCCAGGCGTGCGACCACAGCGCATGCTATCCACCCCGCTCAATCCCCGTACAGTTCCAGGTGACGGTGGTCAAGAAGTAGGCCTGTCATCTTGAGCAGAAGCGGCCGTCGGACGCCGCAGTCGAAGGACCCCTGTAGGCACAGTACGCGTAGAGCGGCGCCTCAGCGCCGCGTCCCCCCTATCGTTTCTGAAGGGAGCCGGCTGCAGTCGGCGGTATTTGTCCTGCAGATTCCGACTACACCAAGAACTGGCCAGCGCTAGATGTCCTTGGCTCTCTTCAACCGCGCCACAGTACGCTCTTGCCCTAGGTTTGCCATCACCGCGAACAGGCTTGGAGCGACGCCCTGTCCGGTGAGCGCCACCCGCGCTCCATTGATCAGCGCACCAGCCTTTACATTCTTCTCGGTGGCGAAGTCACGGAGCGCCTTCTCGGTGCTCTCCTCAGAGAAGACGGATTCTTTCTCATATCGCGATGCCAACTCCACCAGCGTCTCGCGCACCGCGTCATCTTTCAGAAATTTATCCACTGCAGCGGGATCAGCGTCGAAGTTGTCGCTAAAGTAAGCACGGAATAGCGTCGCGAAGTCCTTCAGATTGCGCGCCCGAGGCTTAACCAGGTCCACTGTCGCCGCCATGGCCTCGCGACTGATCTGGAACGGGATGAGATCAACCTTCTTCCACTCCTCTTCAATCAGCGGCAACAACTGCACTGCCGGACATGCGCGCATGTATTCGGAGTTGAACCAGTCGAGCTTGCCGCGATCGAAAATCGCGTTCGACTTTGCGATGCCACCCAGATCAAACAAGTCGATGAGCGCGCGGTCGTCCATGATCTCCTTCGTGGAGTCGGGCGGCGTCCATCCCAGCAGCGCCAGAAAGTTGCGGAAGGCCTCCGGCACGATGCCTTCTTCCTTGTAGGCGATCACGCTGGTTGCGCCGTGCCGCTTGCTGAGTCGCGTCTTGTCGGGGCCTAGAATGAGCGGTACATGCGCGAACACGGGCAGGGGCGCATGCTGGGCCTGGTAGAGCATGACCTGCTTGGGTGTATTGGAAAGGTGGTCGGCGCCGCGCACGATGTGCGTCATGCGCATGTCAATGTCATCGACCACCACGCTGAGGTGATACGTGGGCACACCGTCGGAGCGCAAGAGAACGAAATCTTCAAGCTCAGTATTGGCAAATTCAACGCGACCGAAGACGGCATCATCAAAGAGAGTGCTCCCACTCCCCGGCACAGCGAAGCGGATAGCGGCGGCTTCGCCGGACTCACGGCGGCTCTTCGCTTGTTCTGATGCGATGCCGCGACACTTTCGGTCGTATTGCGGGTCGCCCCCCGTGGCGTGCGCCTGCGCCCGCCGCTGCTCCAGTTCTTCCTTTGTGCAGAAGCAATAGTAGGCGTGGCCGCCGTCGACCAATCGCTGCGCGGCATTGCGGTACAAATCCATGCGCTGCGACTGGAAGTACGGGCCCTCGTCCCAATCGATGCCCAGCCAGCGCAGCCCGACCAGAATGCCCTCCACCATTTCGGGCGTGGAGCGTTCGAAGTCAGTGTCCTCGATGCGCAGGACGAGCGCTACCCTTGTGATGACGCGCGAAGAGCCAGTTGAACAGAGCCGTACGTGCACCGCCGACGTGGAGATAGCCGGTGGGTGAGGGCGCGAAGCGGAGTCGGGAGGTGGCAGGGATTTTTAGATTGGAGGCCATTATTTATCTAGTCGCATTAGCTTTTCGCCACTGAGGACAGAGTGCCTGGGAAGCCCACAGGACATGCACTCCTCTTCGGAGCCGAAGTAGGCGTTGCACTTAGGGCAGCGGATTCCTCGTACTCGAATGATGAGCATCATTGAATGGACACACCCCGACAATGCCCAAAAAAGAGCGACATGAAGATAGCCGCATCTACTAACGAGCTGCTCGATTTTGGCAAGAATCGCAAAACCACAAGAATGACGACCGCAAAAGGCAGAATGGCTATTCCATACCAGCGCCTCCGCATGGTTTTCATTTGTTTGTAAAAGCCCGAATAGGGTTTCAATTCATCAAGCCAGACGAAGTCTTGTCCGCTCTTGACAGCGCGAGATTGGTGCACGGTCGTCATCGATTCGATCTGGTAGCCGATATGTCCATCAGCTGTCACGTACTTCCCCGCTTCTCGATCTTGGCCCACGTGTCCCGCAACGGCACGGTTCGGTTGAACACCAGCGCCCCCGGCTTCGAATCCGAATCGACGCAGAAGTATCCCAGTCGCTCGAATTGATAGCGATCACCCGGCTTGGCGTCCGCCAGCGATGGTTCCACCTTAGCGTCGGCTACCGTCTCCAGCGAGTTGGGATTGAGATTCACGGTGAACTCCTGCCCATCGGGCACTTCGTTCGGGTCTTCGTTGGTAAACAGGTTGTCGTAGAGCCGCACCTCGGCGTCTATGGCATGCTGCGCCGAAACCCAGTGAATGGTCGCCTTCACCTTGCGGTTGTCGGGCGCGTTACCCCTGCGCGTCGCGGGATCGTAGGTGCAATGCACCTCAACTACTTCGCCAGTCTTTTCGTCCTTCACTACGCTGGTGCAGGTGATGAAGTACCCACCGCGCAACCGGACTTCCTGCCCCGGTGACAGCCGGAAGAACTTCTTGGGCGGGTCTTCGCGAAAGTCATCCTGCTCGATGTAGAGCTCACGAGAGAACGGGACCTTCCTCGTCCCGGCGGCCGGATCCTCCGGATTGTTCACCGCCTCCAGTTCTTCGACTTGCCCTGCAGGGTAGTTGTCAATCACGATCCGCAACGGACGCAGCACTGCCATCACCCGCGGTGCACGTTTGTTTAAGTCCTCGCGCAGGAAGTGCTCCAGCATTGCAAGTTCGATGGTACCGTTGGTCTTTGACGCGCCGATGGCGGCGCAGAAGTTGCGAAGCGCCTCCGACGTATAGCCGCGCCGGCGCAACCCGGAAAGCGTCGGCATGCGGGGATCATCCCACCCTCGGACCCGGCCCTGCCGTACCAGTTGCAGCAGCTTGCGCTTGCTTAGCAGCGTGTGGGTAATGTTCAGCCGGTCAAACTCGATCTGCTGCGAGGGGAAGATTCCCAGTTGTTGAATGAACCAGGTGTACAGCGGCCGGTGATCCTCGAACTCCAACGTGCAAATGGAATGCGTGATCTGTTCGATGGAGTCGGATTGCCCGTGCGCGAAGTCGTACATCGGGTAGATGCACCACTTGTTACCCGTACGGTGATGCTCGGCGTGCAGAATGCGATACATGACTGGATCGCGCATATTCAGGTTCGGAGAGGCCATGTCGATCTTGGCGCGCAACGTTCGCGAGCCATCCGGAAATTCACCCGCGCGCATCCTGTCGAACAGTTTCAGGTTCTCTTCGACTGAGCGGCTTCGGTACGGGCTTTCTTTGCCGGGCTCGGTGAGGGTGCCGCGATACTGACGGACTTCCCCCGCGCTTAGGTCGCAGACGTAGGCCTTGCCGGCATTGATCAGCTGGACCGCCCACGCATGGAGCTGGTCGAAATAATCCGAGGCGTAGAAAAGCCGGTCTTCCCAATCGAAACCCAGCCAGCGGACATCGGCAATAATGGAATCGACGTACTCCTGCTCTTCTTTCTCCGGATTGGTGTCGTCAAAACGCAGGTTGGTCTTGCCGCCAAACTCGGCCGCCAAGCCGAAGTTCAGGCAAATGGACTTTGCGTGGCCGATGTGGAGATAACCATTGGGCTCAGGGGGAAAGCGGGTCTGCACGCGCCCGTTGTATTTGTTGGTCTTCAGATCTTGAAGGATGATGTCGCGAATGAAATTCGAGGGACTGCCCGATTCTGCCGGCGAGGCAGCTTCAGCTCCCACATCGTGATTGGTTGTACCCATAGTTTGATGACTCGCTTCGGAAAGGAAAAAGACGCAACGCAGCGTCCAGTCGCCGAAGGATCTATTTTACGTTGTTGTGAGGACGTTGGAAGGGGCGCCATTAGGAGCACCCCTGGGCGAAAGAAGCAAGCGAGCTACTCAGCAACGCTGACTGCCCGAAGTCAGTTGTCCACTCGATCAGACTTGTCAATGCCGGTCTTTGACGCTGCCCTTCCTCTTCCCAGGCTTTTCGTTCAGCAGCTCGTGGTGAAAAGTCAGCCCGAAGATTAACATTACCGCCAACATGCAGTAAATCGTAATGACGATCGCCGTCATCGCGTCACCTCCGAAACCTGTCAACTCTGGCAGGTGACTATCTTCACGATATGCGTTGCGGTCCTGATTTGTCAGTGATTTCAGGCAGAGTTGCTGGTGACCTGGGGGCGATGGGTCCGATAAGGGAATGAGGTGATTACTGCGCCTGTGGCGAGAGTGTCTCCACCGGAACCTGCGCCAGGAGATTTGCCGCTTCCATGCCTGAGCGAATGCAATCGGGCACACCGATGCCGTGGTAAGCGTTTCCCGCAATGGCCAGCCCGGGAATTTCCGACACCCGCTTCTCGATGCGCTCCACCCGCGCAATGTGGCCGGGTTCGTACTGCGCCATGGCGTCGCGCCAACGGTAGACGCGCGCGAAAATCGGCCGTGCGTCCAGCTTCAGAATGTCCTTCAGTTCGCGCTGCACTGTTTCCAGGATCTGCTCATCGGTAAGACCGAGGACAGCTTCATCGCGCGCGCCACCTAGAAAGCAGCGCAGAATGCCTTTCCCCTCAGGCGCACGGTGCGGAAACTTGTTGTGCACGAAGGTACAGGCCAGCATGCGCGTGCCCTCGCTGCGCGGCACCAAAAAGCCGAATCCCGGCGGCAGCACTTTGAGTTGGTCCATGTAGTAGCCAAGGGTGACGGTGACCGAAGAGCTGTAGGTGATATCGAGAAGGTTACGCGCAAGGGCACGGTCCACGCCGTCCAGCAAGGTCCCGGCAACGTTGGCCGGGGTCGCTATGAGCACCGCATCGAAACGTTCCTCTCCATTCATCTCGATCGCCGCGCGCCAGCCGATATCTTCGGGATAGACGCGAAGGATGTGGGTGCGCAAACGGATGGATGCGGGATCGAGGCGGGCGACGATGGCGTCCACCATCTGCTGCATGCCGTCTTGAAGCGAGGTGAACAGCGGTCGCGGCGGATCTTTGCGAGTGTCCGCCATCTTCTTGTGCGCAGCCAGCATGGCCCGGCTGAGGCTGCCGTATTTTTCCTCCATCTCGACGAAGCGCGGCAACACCGCGCGCGCGCTGAGTTTGGCAGCATCTCCGCCATAGACGCCGGAGAGCAGAGGGTCTGCAAGGCGGTCAACCACTTCGGCGCCGAAGTGCCGTTCCACCAGTTGCGCCACGGTTTCGTCGGTTTGCATGGGCCGCGGCGGATGCAAGAGCTCACGCGCCATGCGGAGCTTCGTGCTCCACGAGAACAGGGACGAGAGCGCAGTCGGAACCATCTGGGTGGGCACCATGAACATGAGCCCGTCGGGCATGACCACCAGGCGGCCCTTCACCAGAATGTAGGTCTTACGCTGGGCATCGTTGGAGCCGATCAGCTGATCGGCGATGCCGAGGTCCTTGCACAGGGAAGCCGCCCAGGGCTTTTCGGTGAGGAAGGAGTCGGGCCCGGCTTCCACCAGGCAGCCTTCGACCCGGTCGGAATACATGGACCCACCGAACCGCTGCCCGCTCTCAAAGAGGGTGTATTCCAGGTCAGCCCCGGTGGCGCGCGCTTTTTCCAGGTAGAACGCGGCGCTCAGGCCGGAAATGCCTCCACCGATAATGGCGATGCGCTTCATGCAGTTTTCTTCGCGGCCCTTGCGCTGTTTGGCCCTGATGGGCTCAACAATCCGCTGAGGGCTCCGAACCGCCGATCCCTCACCGACTACAGTCGATTCGGGATGACACAATCAATAGGCCTTCAACGGCGTACCTGAAGGTGCGCCCCTGCAAAATCTCCACGTCCACGTTTGCCGGCCAACTTGTGAAGCCAGTCTATCCCTACGCGTCGACGGTCATGCTGTTCAGCCGGGTGCGCGCCAAGTCGGCGACTGCCCGCACGAACAACGGGGAATCGTTCAACGATTCGGCCCGGTACAGTTGCATTCCTCGTTCGGCAGCAAATTGCCGGAACAGAATATCAACGTCGAACAAAATCTCCACATGATCGCAGACGAAGCCGATAGGCTGCAAAAACACGCCGCTATGGCCTGCGTCCCGTAGGCTCAAGATGGTCTCTTCCACGGTGGGGCCCAGCCACTCGCCGCCCGACATCCCCTGGCTCTGGAAGGCGAAGCGCCACTGGCCAATCTCGGGGACCTTAGAGGCAACCAGCGCCGCGGTCTCGCGGGTCTGCGTCTCGTAAGGATCACCTTCAGCAACGGTACGCTGGGGAACGCTATGAGCCGTAAACAACACCGGTAGCTGCGATCCGTGATCAGCGCACGCCTTCGTCCATCCGGCGCGAAGCTTCTCGGCGAAGGCCTCAATTAAGAACGGATGATCGTGCCACTCTTCGACAAAGTCGATACTGAACGAAGGATCGTGCCCGAACAAAACCTGTTTGTAGAGTCCGACGCTAGTGCGTGAGTTGTGGGGCGCAAGGCAGATAGCGACTGCGCTGGCGACGCCGTCGACAGCCATCTGCTGTAACGTGTCGGCTATAAACGGATGCCAATTGCGCATGCCAACATAGGCGGGAAGGCCCAGCTCGAGCGCCACCTTGTCGGCCTGCCGGCGGGTGATCCTGGTAAGGGGCGAGCTGCCAATCAACGAATAGCGGTGCTGCACTTCCCGCACCACCGCCCCGGGCATGGGTCGTCCACGCGAGATGTTCTGCAGAAACTCGGGAATGTCCTCCACCCGTTCAGGACTGCCGTGAGCGATGAGCAGTACGGCCTGGCTCATTCCGTCCTCGACGCGGTGAAAGCCGTCAAGCTGAACTCACGCACAAATTGAGCCAGGTCCTTGACGTTGGAGACGGGCGTATTCGGCAAGATGCCATGGCCGAGGTTGAAGATGTGACCGGGCCGTCCGTCAGCCAGGCGAAGAATGTGTTCGGCACGCCGTTTGAGCTCCGGCCACGAGGCAAACAACAGCACGGGATCGAGGTTGCCCTGAACCGCACGGTCATGTCCCACAGTACGCCAGCCCTCGTCGAGCGGAATGCGCCAATCCAGGCCGATGACCTCGGCTCCGGTTTCCGTCATCGAGGGCAACAGGGTGGCGCTGTCGGTGCCGAAGTAGATGACCGGCACGTGCGTTTCCTGCTGCAGGCGCCGGATAAGCTGAGTGGTGGGCAATAGCGCGTAGCGGCGATAGTCCTCTACGCTCAGGCACCCGACCCAGCTGTCGAAGATCTGCAACACGTCGGCGCCCGCCCGCACCTGCGCCGTCGCGTACTCCACCAGCACGTCAGTCAATTTGGTGACCAGTTCGTCCCAGACCTCGGGCGAGTTGTACATCAGCTTCTTCACTTCCAGATAGTGCCGCGAACCGCCGCCCTCGACCATGTAACTCGCAAGCGTAAACGGCGCGCCACAAAAGCCGATCACTGGCAGCTTGGCTCCGAAGTGCTTGACCACCAGCGCGACCGCGTCGGCAACGTATCCTAGTTCGGCGGCGCGATCGGTGCGCAGAAGCTTCACGTCCTTTGCGGTACGGAGCGGTTGCTCGATGACCGGGCCTTCTCCCGTGGAGAAGTGGAACGGCAAGCCCATCACTTCCAGAGGCAGCAGGAGGTCAGCGAAGATAATGGCGGCGTCAACCTTGAGATACTCGGCGGCCGTGATGGTCACTTCGGCGGCGAGTTCCGGTTTCTTGCAAATTTCGACCAGCGAATGATGCTTGCGGATGTCGCGGTATTCCTGCATGTAACGGCCGGCCTGGCGCATGAACCATACCGGGGTGCTCTCAGTCGGAAGCCGTCTACAGGCGCGTAGAAAGAGGGATTCGGGGGCAGACATGAAGAACTATCGTAGCATTCTGCCTCACAGGTTCGAGTGATATTGGTCACAAAGGAGCGACCTGCTTGACGCCCAAGCAAATAGTGAGGACTTCCAAGTGCACTAGCGGATTGCCCATCTGTCTAGTTCACAACTAGAGGCACAATAACGCTGCCGATCCTGCCACTCAGGTTGTCGCGCACTATGAAGCGCACCTGGTAGCTTCCAGGAGGTAGGTCGAATGCGTTTCTGTAGAAAATTCCTTCGGCCTTTAGTTTTGCTAGAGCGTCAGGACGGACCGCACCCTTGATGGTTTGCCCCACGGTCCCGGCGATTACGCCCTTGTTTGCAGCTTGGGCGACGAATTCCACATCGAAGTGGTTTCGGTCTACTTCGTTAATCAAATCCGCCGCGGGTACCTGCAAGGCAAAACCCACCTTCTTTTTACTTCCGTTCGGGAGCGCGTCCTCCCATCGTGCGGTCACCGGAATGCCGGTGCTCTCGAACGGAGAGCTGAGAGCAAACGCGACGTCGTACTGATGGGTAACTTCGGGATTGACAGCGACATCGGTCACCAGGAAGCCGGCGCGGGCATGCACCTCCGCATCTTTGCGCGACACCACCACCTGTACCTGCCGCCAACCGGGCTTGTTGTTCAGGCGATCGAGGTAATAGCTCAGCAGATAGTAGGAGGAGGAGTCCTGTGCAGCGCGGCTGAAGGCGCCCGCCAGATCATTGGTGCCGTAGTAGGCAACGCCGCCCGTCATTTTGGCGAAATTCTTCAGGCTGTTCACCGTGGATGCATGCGCCAAGTCGGCGGCGTCATCGGAGATCTGGGAACCGGCGTAGTCGCCCGAGTACGTTGAGTTGCCTAACAGCCCTCGCACGTCCAACGGGTACACGGAGATCTCCGCGTCGTTCAAGGCTTTCAGTGCCCTCTCGTACAGCACCCTCAACGTCCTGTCGCCAGGCACGGAGGTGAAGGAATCCAGGTAAAAAGGAAAGCCGCCTGTTGCCCATACCACGGACTTCCTTCCCGGAATACCCGACAGGGACCAGGCAATGGACAGAAAGGCCTGCAACGTCGTCTCGATGGTCCGCTCCTGGCTGACGGTGGCCTCGACTGCATCCTGTTTGAGGAAAAACTTGCGAACTATGAGATCCAGAGAGTCACTGCTGCGAATTCCTCCCATCAGACCATTTGGTGATTCTCCGGTGGACGCTATGGCTTGCGCGTCCTCGCTGAATCGCTGCATATCCGAAACCTCACCGCTCGTTTTCTTGAGAGCGGCGATGAGCGTGGCTGGGTCGGAGCCGAGTCCGCTCAGGACCGTCAGCCCCTTGCTGCTGATAACCATCAATCCGAGCGGCTGCGATGAGTCGAGATGATCGGCCAGGTACTTGATGAGTTGCCCGCGCGCGTACGATTGACTGAGGAAGGGTGTGTTCACCTTGTCAAGGACGATGACGGTTACCGAACGGGGCTTACTCTCATCGGTAGTCAAGTTCGTGAATGTACCGGGGGGTCCGTCGGGACTGGGAACGACTCCGCTGGATGGAATGATCTCTTCAAAGCCGATAATACTCTGCGCTTTGCCATCCTCCAGAACCTTGAAGTCTGCCTTAGTGAGTTGGCGGATATGGTTGCCGGTCTTATCGGTGACGACCACCGGCACTTGGATGAGCGACGTCTGCGCCTTGAATATTATCTGTTTCCCTGTATCGGCGTGGCGGGAAACAGGCTCGGTGTTGGGTGTCGAATTGGGGAGGGGTACTCCCAGAACGCCGGAGGTATTGCCCGAAGAAGAAGCTCCGGTCCAGGGATCTGTGCCGCCGGATTGCTGGGCGACCGCGCAGGCTGGAGCGGCCAGGAGCGACAGCGACATCAGCAGAACCGACTTCAGGCGAGCCCGATAAGTCACGAGGTTTCCAACCCCCGTGAAACTATACACCCGGTTAGCAGTACCCATGCACCATTTCGTCGGCCAGGAGGTATCAAAAAAGCATGCCACGGGTGGTGGGGGCGTCAGAGGATCCGTCCCAGAGGTGGAAGCGCCACCATGCACGAATTGGTCCACCGACTAGGCGCTTTCGCACCTTGCTAAAATCGGCTTGAGGCTGAAACAATGACGCACACTCCCAGCTATCGTGTTCCCTAGGTTTTTCGTCGGCCCCGAGTGACGAAGTATTTCTTGCGTCGCGGCCTGTGGAGAATGTGCGCCTTTCCTATGGCGGAAGGGCAAGGCGGACGCAGCGGTTCGGCTCGAGGACTCTGGGACGGGATAGCCAAGACAGAAGGGGTAGATACTTTGTGCGGATATCCGGGGGACAGCTTTCGCTGCGAACAAGGCGGCCAAACCCTTCGAAGAATCATCGGAGCGCACTCCGTGGTTCGTGCCGGGTGAAGAAAGCTAAATCGTTCCCGCTGCAGCGCGACCGGGTGATGCGATGCTACTAAAACAAGCTCTGTTGGCTGCGGCCCTGTTGCTGCTGAGCGCACGACCGTGTTTTGCAGGGCCAGCCTTCGGCGGCGAAGTGTGCAGATTCGCATCCGCCTCCACTACGAAGCCGCCGGGAATTTGCAATCTCACCGGCAACGTCCCTGCCGGCGCCACCATAGTCGTCCTCGCCGCTCAAGATGGGAACGATTACCACGTCATCGACGTTACCGATACGCAAGGCAACACTTACTCCCAGGCTGTCTACTACCACAACACAAATTATCTGCCGATGGAGCAATCCATCTGGTATGCCTATGTGACACATCCGCTCACCCCCAGCGATTCCGTCACCATTGCTTGGTCAGCGAACATCACGGCGTGGCGCTCGTTCGCCGTCAATGTGGTCTACATAACGGGAGCTGCGCAGACTGGACAGCCCGCTGGTACCGCAAAAAACAACGACTACATGAACAGCGGCACGGTCACAGTACGAGGGCGTACCACAGCGCCCCATTCCCTCGTGGTCGGGCTTACTGGAGCTAACGATTTTGTCTGGGCAATTGGCCCCGGGTGGACCATCTACCGCTCGGACAACATCAACATCTACTACGACTTCTTCTACAAAGTCCTGCCCTCTGCGGGTGCAACCGATCCTGGCGGCACGGGGCCGACAGGAAACACATACTCAGGTGTGTGGGCTGCTTTCAAGTGACAGAGACCATATAGCTCCTGCCCGATGTAGCGATCGCCGTTGCCTTCTCTCCCACGCGAAACTTCCGCCTTGTGTCCGCCGTCACCGACTGCCGTGCCCTGCTTTTCCTACACTTGCCTTGACTGCTCATGTCCAACTCCGCACCAGCCCGGGTGAACCCCTGGATCGTGACCGTCGCCGTGATGCTGGCGACCTTCATGGAGATCCTCGACACCACGGTGGTCAATGTTTCCATTCCCCACATGGCGGGGAACCTGGGCGCCACCGTCGAAGAGGGTACGTGGGTGGTGACCTCGTACCTGGTGTCGAATGCCATCATTCTGCCGATGGCCGGGTGGCTGGCCAACCGCTTCGGACGGCGCCGCATTCTGCTGACCTGCGTTGGCGGCTTCACCATTACCTCGCTGCTCTGCGGCATGGCCACCAGCCTGGATTGGCTGATCTTCTTCCGCGTGCTGCAAGGCCTCACCGGCGGCGGGTTGCAGCCGCTGGCGCAGGCCGTCCTGCTGGAGACTTTCCCTCCCAAGAAGCACGGCACCGCGATGGCGGCGTTCGGCCTGGGCATCATTCTCGCGCCTATCCTCGGCCCCACGCTCGGCGGCTGGATCACCGACAACTACACCTGGCGCTGGATCTTCTACCTCAATCTGCCGGTGGGCGTCCTGTCGATGGCTGATGATCAGCGCCTTCGTTCGCGATCCGCACTACATCGGCAAACACAAGACTGGCGGAGTTGACCTGTGGGGCATCGGCTTTCTGGCGCTCGGCTTCGGGATGCTGCAAGTGGTGCTCGATACCGGGCAGCGCAAGGACTGGTTCGGCAGCAATCAGATTCGCCTGTGGACCGCGCTCTGCGTCTTCGGACTGGTCGCCATGGTGATTCGCGAGTTGAAGGCCCGTCACCCGATCGTCGACCTGCGCGTTCTGAAAGACGTCACCTTCAGCGCCGGCACCTTCCTGATGACGATGCTCGGGTTCGTGCTATACGCCAGCCTGATGCTGCTGCCGATCTTCCTGCAAACCCTGCTCGGCTATCCGGCGTTGCAGGCAGGGCTGGCGCTGTCGCCTCGCGGACTGGGATCGCTGGTCATGATGCCGATTGCCGGACAACTCACCAACCGCTACGATCCGCGCAAGCTGCTCGGCCATCGGAATGCTGGTCGGTGCCTACACCATGTTCAGCCTCTCGCACCTGAACCTGAACGCCGGCTACTGGGACATCTTCTGGCCGCAGGTGATTCAGGGTGGCGCGATGGCGTTTCTCTTCATTCCGCTGATGGCGACCAGCATGTCTGGTATTGCGAAAGAAAAGATGGGCAACGCCACCAGCATCTACAACCTGATGCGCAACATCGGCGGCAGCTTCGGCATCGCCACCATGACGACCTTCCTGGCCCGCCGCAATCAGGTGCATCAGAACCAGTTGGTCAGCCACGTCACGGCGTACGACCCGAGCATGCGCAACATGCTGCAGGGACTGCAGAGCTGGTTCCAGCTTCACGGCTACAGTTCGGTGGACGCGACGCAAGAAGGCGCTTGGGCGCGATTTACGGCATGGTGCAGCAGCAGGCCGCCATGCTCTCGTTTGTCGAGGCGTTCTGGGTCATGGGCGTGATCTTCTTGTGCATGCTGCCACTGCTCTTCCTGCTGCGCAATGCGCGCTCCTTGCATCCGCACACGCGGAAGACGGTTGCGACGGCAGCGACAGCAGCAACGGCGATTGTGGCAACCGTCGAGCCGGAGGAGGAACTAGTGGGTGTCGGGCACTAGTCGACCTGGTGTTGCCGCTACGCGGCTCGCCCCATTAGAACTCTGTCATCCTGCGCAACGCGCACCGCAGTCGAAGAGTTTGACACGGTCGCTGCACTGTCATTCGACCGAGTCGATGCCAGCGCTGCATGTCTGAGAGAACGTTCCCCAACATCGAGCTCCAGTACCTCTACAATCAACCATGGATTGCCAGTCCTGGATGTCCACGCACCTCTTACCGCGGACGGCTGGCGCCTTCGCCCACCGGACTGCTGCATGTCGGCCACGCCTGCACCTTCTGGACAGCCTACCGGCGCGCCGTCGAGCACGGTGGAACGCTGATCTTCCGCAACGAAGATCTGGATCCGCAACGTTCCAAGCCGGAGTTTGCGCGGGCGATGATGGAAGACCTGCAGTGGCTGGGCATTCGCTGGCAGGAAGGACCCGACGTCGGCGGACCGTTCGCGCCGTATGAGCAGAGCCAGCGGCGCGAGTTCTATCTGGCTGCCTGGCGCAAGCTGCGCGACGGCGGATTCATCTATCCCTGCGATTGCTCGCGCAAGGACCTGGCCTCATCGGCGGCCGCGCCGAATGAGGGCGATGACGAGCCGCTTTATCCGGGACGCTGCCGGAAAGAGATCGTCGAGGCCGGCAACTACGCAGCGCCCGCAGGCGTGAACTGGCGATTTCGAGTGCCTGATGGCGAGACGGTGGCCTTCGACGATCTGCGCCAGGGACCGCAGCGTCTTCGTCGCCGGCAAAGACTTCGGCGACTTCGTGATCTGGCGGCGCGACGACGTACCGGCCTATCAACTGGCAGTTGTGGCCGACGATGCCGCCATGGCGATTACCGAAGTCGTGCGCGGCGCGGACCTGCTGAAGTCCACCGCGCGGCAATTGCTGCTGCTGCGCGCGCTCGGTTTGGCGGTTCCCGCCTACTACCATTGCGATCTGTTGCGTGACGAAGCGGGAGTTCGCCTGGCCAAGCGGCACGATGCCCTCAGCCTGCGCAACCTGCGCGAGCAGGGCCATACGCCCCAGCAGGTCCTGGATCGATGCACGCAGCGGTAATCGCAATCCTCCAGTTGCGTCAAACCGCCAGAACAGGATATTGTCTCCGCGCACCCTCAGGAGGAGCGAACCATGCGATTGAATTGGGGCGCTATTGTATTGGCGGGCGTTGCGGACTGGATACTGGGCGCGGTGTGGTTCACGGCCTTCAAGGCGCCCTGGCAGGCGGGCACGCGCATACCGCCGGAAGAGTTGCAGGTGTACATGGCCCATCCGAATTTCTGGCCCTACATCATCTCGCTGGTGTGCAGCATCGCGATCGCCTACGTCATCGCCCGGGTGCTAAGTAGCTGGGCATATCACGTTAATACACGGCATCGGGCATCGGCATTCTGATCGGATTGGCAGCCGCACTGGCGATGATCACGGAAATGGTATTTGAAATTCGCGCGCCGTTCCGTTCATCATGATCTCCGCCGCCTACCCGCTGCTGGGCTGCATTCTGATGGGAGCGATCGTCGGTGCGTGGAAACCCAAGAAAGCGCGAACCGAGCTTCCGACGTAGGCGTCACAATGAAGATCGAGGGAAAAATCGTTCCGGGTTATCTGAAGGCGCTAAGCGGTCTTGACCAACTGCCCGGCCCTAACGGCGAGCGCTCCGTCGAGTTGTTTCGGCACGGCACGCTCACGGTGAAGCTGTACGCACCGCGCGGCAGCGACAACCAGCATCCGCACACCCGCGACGAGATTTACGTCATCGCTACCGGCACGGGACGCTTTCGGCGTGAGGCGCAAGAGGTTTCGTTCGGACCGGGCGACGTGCTGTTCGTGGCCGCTGGCGAGCAGCATCGCTTCGTGGAATTCACCGACGACTTCGCAACGTGGGTGTTCTTCTACGGGCCGGAAGGCGGCGAAGCGGATCGCGAGAAAGCTGAGGCGCGGGTCTTGGGCGGTGCAAGCCGATATCTCTTGATCGTGGTTCGCAGTTTCGGCTGGCGAGGGCTGTTCTAGGTTCGTTGTTCGTGGGGGGCAGCGCGTTCCTCTAGCCGTTTCACCCGCTCTTCCAGATGCAGGGCACGAGCAAAGCCGTGTGCCGGCGCTCAGCCCGGGCGTCCACGTCGGCGATGGTCTGCCTGACGTCGGAGATCGTCTGCTTTAGGTCGGCGAAGCCCGAATCGACTCTTTTCTCCAGCGCTTCGACGCGCATACTCAGGGCTTTCAGGTCCGGCGTCACCATATCCTGAAGCAGCTTGCGGATGTCGTCGATCGCTCCCATGCGTTGATTATATTCGGCGGAAAGCCTGACGCAACGGCTAAGATTCCACTATTTCCCCGTGTAACTCACCCGCCAGATCGAATTCGAACCATCGTCCGTGACCAGCAACGATCCATCCGGAGCCACCGTCACCCCGACCGGACGTCCCCAAACTTGTCCATTGGGAAGCACGAAGCCGGTGAGGAAGTCCTCGTACTCGCCGCTCGCCTTTCCCGATCTGATGCAGTGGCACGCGAATTACTTCGTATCCCACGCGCACGCTCTTGTTCCACGAGCCATGCTGCGAAGCGAAGATGTCGCCCTGGTATTCCGCGGGAAACTGCTTGCCCTCGTAGAACGTCAGTCTGAAGTGACGCGTTGTGAGGCTGCAGCAAGCACGTCGGGCACGATGGACCTTGTCCTTCAGTTCGGGATGCTTGCCCTGCAAACGCGGGTCCTGATTGCCGCCGATGTAGTAATACGGCCAGCCATAAAAGCCACCAGCCTGCACGTGGGTGATGTAGTCGGGCACCAGATTGTCGCCCAGATCGTCACGCTCGTTCACCGAACACCACAGCTCGCCCGTTCTTGGATTGATCGCCAGCCCACCGCCCGCGTTGCGAATGCCGTAGGCGTACACGCGCAGGTTGGAACCATCGGGATTCATAACCAGAATGTCAGCGCGGTTCTTCTCGTCCGGGTGGGTATCGGGATCATCCACGTTGGAGTCAGAGCCGACGCCAACGAACATCTGCTTGCCGTCTGGCGAGAAAACGATGTCGCGAGTCCAGTGTCCGCCGCCGCCGGGCAGGTCGGCGATGTGCTGCGGTTTGCCCGTCGCCTTCAGGTCACCGTTGTGATACGGGAAGCGCACCACGGCGTCGGTGTTGCCAACGTAGACATACTCGGGGTTCGGCCCGGGCGGATAAAAAGCGATTCCGTACGGCCGGTTGAGGCCGGTCGCGAAGGTCTGCCGTCTGTTTCGGCTTTCCGTCAGCGGTGATGCCGCGGAAAATCTTGATCTCACCCTTGTGGCTTTCGGCGAGGAAGACATCGCCGTTGGGCGCAGTGATGATCTTGCGCGGTTCATCGAGGCCGGTGGCAAACAGTTCGACTTTGAAACCCGCCGGGGCCTGCGGCCAGGCGTTCCTTTGGGCGGTCGACCATCGTGGCCCAGTTCGACGCGGAAGTGGTTGCGTACGGCGCGGGCAGGTCCTTGGGCGGTGATCTTGCGAACCGTGCCCGGTTTTTCGTAACGGTAGTCGGTAAACGGCGCCTTGCGGCGAAGCGGCGGATTGTGCATTCTTGCCGCTCTTGGGCGCAGGCTGGAAAAATTGAAAGCAGATCAGGGCAAAACAGAACAGCTGCGGATGCGTTTCCAAACTTTCTTCATGAGTCCTTGAGTCGACTCCGGCATTGTCAGCACTGGATCGCGGCGCGCCGCAGGCAGTCACCGAGCGGACGCGCGCTGGGTTCGATTAGATGAACCGGACAAAGCGTCGTATGCGAAGAAACCGGACAGCTTTCTCGATATGAGCGTCCGAACGCGCTGTCGAGGCGAGCTAGCCAGCCGAGTTGCGGAACTTCGGTAAGAGGTCTAGGCTGTTGGGCAAGTAAGTGGGTGGGTTGTGTTCAGCCTCAGTTTCGTCCTCATCATCGCGGGCCTCGCTTTCGGCGGCGCTACCACGCTCATCGGATTTGGCGGCCTGCTGGGAGCTTCGTTTCACCGTGCCTTGGGAACTCCCTTGCCTCTGCCAACCATTCACAACCCTTTCGAGCGGCGCCTGTATATCTATGTCGGGACCGGGGGACTTCTTAGTGTGGATCAGCGCCTTCCTGTATAGCCTGAAGATCGCGCCGTAGTTCTCAACGCTCGAACAGTTCAGACTGCCGGCTCTCGCCCGCCAACTCGGCCATCTGCTCGATGTATTGGTCGGCGTCGAATTTCTTGGCGGCGGCATTTCCCGACATGTAGCGAACGGTCCCGAAGATCGGGCGCTCGAACCATGGACGATCGAACTTGCCGGCGATAGACCATGCGATTCCCGCATAGCCATTGGGATCGCGACCGTCGAGAAAATACTTGTCGTTGAGATACACCGCGGTCTGGTAGGCCACCGCCGGGAGACGGGCTCCACTCCAGGATCTTCTTCGCCCAGTACATGCGCATGTAGTTGTGCATCCAGCCGGCATGGAGCATCTGGCGCTGCGCGGCGTTCCACAGCTCGTCGTGGGTCTCGGCGCGCTCCAGTTGCGCGCGCGAGTAGGTGACGGGCCGCTTGTCATGCGCATGCTTGCCGAGGGTGCGATGCGCCCAGTCCGGCGCGCTCTCAATCGAGTCATACAGCGGATTGAAATGCACGAAGTTGATGGACAGCTCGCGCCAGGTGATGAGCTGATCGAGGAAGTCGTCTTTCGCCGCGCGCGGAGCTTTCGATCTCTCGACCGCCAGCGCGACCGTGTGCGGCCCGATGTGTCCGAAGTGCAGATACGGCGACAGCCGGCTGGTGCCGTCCAATTCCGGCTTGCCGTGGCGCTCTGGGTAATGGGCCAGCTTATGAGTCACGAAGTCGTGCAACAGACGAAGCGCCTCGCTGGTTCCTCCGCGAAAGGAATCCACGGGCGCAACCGAGCGGTCGAGGCCCTTCCAGTCTTCGGTGAGATCGAACGAGCCATCGTCCGGCAACGCGTGCAAGCCACGCGGCTTCTCCCACTCGACCTTTGCGCCTCGGATTGGCTGGCGCAGCGAGGAACTCCTTCAGCCGGAGCTTAAGTCGCGGCCGGATGATGCGCGCCGCGTACTGCTCCTTCTCCAGCAGCTTCGACGGAACGATCACATCGGCATCCACTGTCCACAGCGGCACGGTCAGCTTCTTCGCCGCCAGCTCGCGCCAATGATTGGGCTCGCGCATCGGGTTCTCGTCGCCAATGACGAGCGAGGCCTTTACTTCATCGCAGAACTTTGGCAGCGAATGATCGGGATAGCGCCGCAGCACGTACCCGATGCCACGCTTGCGCGCGCGTTCAGCGGTATCGGGAATGCCCTGCGCGAGAAACGTGTAGTGCCGCAGGTTGGCGTGCGGGTAGAACGGCACCGGCGCAAAGAAAATCACGACCGGCTGATGCAGTGCATTCGCGGCTTCAACCGCAACGTCGAGCGCGGGATTGTCGAGCGCGCGCTGGGCGCGCTGCATCCAGTACACCACGCAGCGGCCGGCTGGATCGGGCGCGCCGGGGCGACGGACGGTGACGCGCGGGTCAGAGCGAAAGCTGATTCAGGGCACTCATTCGTTGGTAAGGGTTCGCAATTTGGAGTGTCATCGCGCGGCCGCTGAGCGCAAGTCCGCGAACTGAATCCATGCACGTATAGGGGTCCTTCGACTCGTCGCTTGCGCTCCTCGCTCAGGATGACAACCTTCAGTTTGATGTGGAGTCAAGCATCCTCGGCCGCTGCCAGCACTTCATCGGCGACGGCAGCGGCCTCGACTGCCGGCTTCACGTCATGAACCCGCACGATGTGAGCCCCACGCAGGATGCTGGCGACCATTGCAGCCAGCGATCCATACAGCCGCTCCGAGGGCGGCGCGTCCTTGCCGGTTCGCTTGCCGACGGTGCGTCCCACGAACGATTTGCGCGAGGTTCCCGCCAGCAGCGGAAATCCTAACCGGTGCAATTGATCGAAGTGCGCCAGCAGCGGATAGTTCTCCTCGAAATTCTTGCCGAAGCCGAAGCCGGGATCGAGCACGATGCGCGGCCGCTGCACCCACTGCTGCAGGGCAATCAGCAACCGATTGGCGAGGTCATGCTCCACCAAGGCGGTGATGTCTGGCTCGCGGGGAAGATCGCGCCACTCGCTCCGGCTGGCCGCGGGTGTGCATCAGCACCACGCCGCACTGCAATTCGGCGCAGGTTCTGCGCCATCTGCGGGTCCCACTGAAAGCCGCTGACGTCGTTCACGATCTCCGCGCCTGCGTCCACCGCCGCGCGGGCCACGCCTGACTTGTAGGTGTCCACCGAAATGACCGTCCCCGGCCGCGCTTGCAGGATGCCTTGCAGCACCGGCATCACCCGCCGCAGCTCTTCCTCCTCGGTGACCATCGGCTTTGGCCTTGACGTTGCGTGGCCTCGTCTCCCGGCAACTCGCGCTCCCGGACGGGTGGACTCGCCGCCGAGATCCAGAATGTCCGCACCCTCGTCCAGCATCTGCAAGCGCGTGTTGCACCGCGCGTTCCGGCTGGAGAAACTCTCCTCCGTCGGAGAACGAATCCGGAGTAACGTTGACCACTCCCATGATGAGAGTTCGCCGGCCCAACTCCAGCGTCCGGGACCGTAGCTGCCAGCGAAAATAAGGCCGCATGAAACGATTGTACCGGCGCATCGAAGACGCAGGATGTTCGCTCGCAAAATGAAAAGTAGCGGGCTTGTCGGCTGGTGCTAGAATTCGAACGGTAGCCCCATGTATCGGGTTCGCAATCTCGCCGCCTTTTCCTGCTCTTCGCTTTGCTCTGCGCCTGCTTTTGCGGCCTCCAACAAGCTCGACAAGAAGCAGAGTGACGAAAAGAAGCTGGCTGCGGAAATCGACAAGATCCTCAGCGATCCCGAGGCGGCGCGTGGATTCTGGGGTATCTATGCGGTTTCAATGGACAGCGGCAAGCCGCTCTATGCCCTCAACCAGGACAAGCTGTTCACGCCCGCGTCGAACACCAAGCTGTTCACCACTGCGGCGGTCTTCGGTCTGATCGGACCGGATTATCGCTTCAAGACTACCGTGGAGACCTCGGGCACGCTCGACAAGTACGGACGTCTCAACTCCGACCTGGTGCTGGTGGGACGCGGCGATCCCAACCTCTCCGGACGAACGCTGCCCTACAACATGCACACGGAGCGCAAGACGCCGCCGATCCAGGTCTTGCAGACCCTCGCCGACCAACTGGTCCAGCAGGGATTGAAGTACATCGACGGCGACGTGGTGGCCGACGATTCGTACTTTGTCTTCGAGCGCTACGGCGAAGGCTGGTCGCAGGATGACCTGGCGCGGGAATGGGGCGCACCGGTTTCGGCGCTGACGATCAACGACAACGTGATCTTCGTGAACCTCATGCCGGCCGACCGCCCCGGCGAGCGCGCGTTCCTGACCGTCACGCCGTTTCCCGAGTACTACAAAATCGATAACCGGGTGATGACCACGCCGCAGGGAACCGGGCCGCGCACGGTGTCCATCAATCGCGAGCCCGGCTCGAACCAGCTCACCTTCTGGGGCAACATCCCGCAGGATGATCCCGGCTTCGGAGAAGCCCTGGCCATCGAAGACCCCGCCGATTTTGCGGCCAGACTCTTCCGCGAACTGCTGGAGGAGCGGGGCGTCACCATCTACGGGCGCGCGCGCACTCATCACACCGAACTCGCGTCGACGCAGACCTTCAGCGTCACCTCAATGGCTTCGGGTGGTGGCGATAGAACTCGACCGCCCAATCCTGCGCCGTCGGTGCTGGCCAGCTATCAGTCGCAGCCGGTCGCGCAAGACCTGCGGGTCATCAACAAGGTGAGCCAGAACCTGCACGCCGAGCTGATGCTGCGCTTGCTGGGCAAAGAGAAGGGCACGTCGGGTTCGATCCAGGGCGGACTGGAAGTTCTGCGCGGCTTCCTGATTCGCGCCGGAATCAAGCCGGAGCAGTTCGTCTTTCTCGACGGCTCGGGGCTGTCGCGCGAGAACCTGGTCACTCCCGATGCGGTGGTCGCGATTCTGCTCTACTCCCATCAGCAGCCGTGGGGACAGCTCTACGAAGACACCCTGCCCATCGCCGGGGTGGATGGATCGCTCTCGGAGCGTTTTCGCAACACGCCGGCCATGGGTCTGGTCCACGCCAAGACGGGATCGCTCTCGCACGTGTACTCGCTCGCGGGCTATGCCACCACGCAGCGCGGCGAGCACATCGCGTTCTCCATCATGACCAACAACGACACCATGCCTGCCAAGAAAGCGCTCGACACAATTGACCAGATCGTGGAGAAGATGGTCGAAGACAAGAAGTAGTTCCCGCCTGAAGTATTAAATCTTTCTATTTCACGTGGCCCGTAGTTTGCTAAAGGTAAGAGTGCGACCAGCTCTAGGCAAGGCGTGCCCGGGGTTTCACAGGCTGCCGAAAAAACCGGTGCTACAGGTGGTCGGGTAGTGCGGGCTTTCAGGCCCGCGTCAAAGTGATTTCTTGAGCGGGCTTTAGTCCCTGAGGTGCCTCGTCCGAAACCGCTAACATAGCGGCTTCCATGAAACGTCCCAGGCCTAAAGGCCATTTCACCCTCCACTCTCTTTACGCGGCGCTGAATCACCCATCCGCGCAAAAGGGGCGTGGCTTGGGGACCCGGTCCGCACCGCACTACTCGCGAGCACATCGCCTTGTTGAGGGCTGTCCGAGTCGCTGAAGAATGGCGTTGCGCCGCGCGCTTGCAGATGGAAGCACGCCCGCGTTGCGCCCGGGAGGCACTATGTCCGTTCTTGGCATCGCAAGTACCGCCTTCTCCCAACTCGGCAATATCCAATCCAAGTTTCACCAGGTGCAGGGTGAATTCAAGACTTTGGGTCAGGATCTGAAGGCCGGCAATCTGGCGCAGACGCAGACAGATTTCGTCACCCTGTCGCAATCGGTAACCAGCCTACTCATCAGCAATAACCCGGTGGCGAAAGCAGTCGACGCGGTGGGCCAGGCACTGCAATCCGGCGATCTGCCGGCAGCGCGGCAAGCCTTCGCCTCCATCCCGCCTACTATGATCGGCCCGTCGGCTATCCATCATCATCGCCACACGCCGGTGTCGCAGAGCTCTGCCACGGGAGCGCAGAGCACCACGTTTGTGCAGGAGCTGAATACTTTGGGACAGGCGCTGCAATCGGGAAACCTGGCGGCGGCGCAACAGGCGTTTTCCGCGATGCAACAGGGCTGGCGGCAAACTTCGAACGGCAACGCCGCTTCCGGAGCCAGCGGGCTGAACGTCACGGTGTGAGATAGCGGGCGACCAAGCGCGGCGCGGTAGCTCTTGATTTCCGTGGACACCGACCTTAACGTCGGCGAACTCCGGAAGTCCTCTGCCGTCTACATGGAAACATCCCGCCTCGAAGCCCTCAGCAGCCTCTGCCGCAACCTTTTGCTCCAGTCGGTAGCGTGTAACTACGGTCTCCTGCGAGCCAACGTCGGCGATCAGGAAATTGCGCACCTGTGAGCACTCTGGCTGGAGCCATACCACTTTCGCCTGGCACTTCTGATATGTTCGCTTCGTCATGAATCGCCGGATCCTGGTTGCCGCGCTTTTGATCGCACTCTGTATCTCATCCATGAGCTACGCCAAAGAACCCTTTCAAACTCCCGCGCCCGTTCACCTCGACAAGAAGGGCGAGAAATGGGCGCGCGAGTCGCTGAAGAAAATGTCGCTGGAGCAGAAGATTGGCCAGATGTTCATGGTCCGCGCGCTGGCGCAGTTCACCAACGTGAACAGCCCCGACTACATCTCGTTGCGCGACACCATGCGCAAGTATCATCTCGGCGGCTTCGGACTCACCGTGCGCTTCGAAGACGGCCTGCTCTACAAGAATGAGCCGCTCGAAGCGGCGACGGTCACCAATCAGTTGCAGCAGGATTCCGAGTTCCCGCTGATCTTCGCCGCCGACTTCGAGCACGGGCTGGGCATGCGTCTCAACGGGACCACCGACTTTCCGCAAGCCATGGCGTTCGGCGCCACCGATGACGTGGAGTTTGCGCGCCAGTCTGGCCGCATCACTGCCCAGGAGGCGCGCGCCATCGGCGTGCAGTGGAACTGGTTTCCCGACGTCGACGTGAATTCCAATCCGGCGAATCCCATCATCAACACCCGCTCGTTCGGCGAAGATCCGAAGCTGGTCGGCGAGATGGCCGCCGCCTACATCGCAGGCGCCCACCAGTACGGCATGATGACCACCGCCAAGCATTTCCCCGGTCACGGCGACACCGAAAGCGACTCGCACGTCTTCGTGCCCGTGGTGAAAGGAGATGCGGCGCGTCTCGACACGGTTGAACTGCCACCCTTCCGCGCCGCCATCCAGGCGGGAGTTGACGCAGTGATGGTGGCCCATGTGCTGGTTCCGGCGCTCGACTCCAATCCCAATCACGTGGCCACAATTTCGCCCGCGATCGTGACCGGACTGTTGCAGGAGAAGATGGGCTTCCACGGATTGGTCATCACCGACGCGCTCGACATGCGCGGGCTGCGACAGTCGTTTCCCCAGGAAGGAGCCGAAGGCGCAGGCCGGGCAGCGGTCGAATCCGTGAAAGCCGGTAATGACATGCTGCTGCTGCCTTTCGATCTCGACGGCGCCTACAACGGCTTGCTGCGCGCGGTTCGCAGCGGAGAGATTCCCGAGTCGCGCATCGATCAATCGGTGTTGAAGATCCTGCGCGCCAAGGCCTCGGTCGGGCTGAACAAGGCCAGGCTGGTCGATCTCAGCGCAGTTGACCAGATCGTGGCGAAACCTCGCGAGCTTGGCGACTGCGCAAGAGCATTGCCGACAGAGCGGTTACGCTGGTTCGCGACAATCATCGGGCGCTTCCCCTGATAGCCACGGCAAAGGGAACCAAGGCTGCCGCCGAATTCGTATCAGTCAGTGGCGGAGACACGCAATCGCACTGTCTTGTTGATCTTTCACCGATGACAGCCGCTCCGATTCGGGAAGAACCTGGACCATGAGCTCAGGGCGAGAATTCCCGACGCGCGAGTGTATTACATCGATCCGCGCGACGCGGCAGGCATGACGCAGACGGTGCTGGCTGCGGTGCAGGAGTCGCAAGTGGTAATCGCTGCAGTCTACGAGTTTCCGGTTGCCGGGCAAAGTGGTCCGCACGCAGGACGGCGCGGCCGTCAACGCAATCGCAGTGCAGGAATCGTCCGCCACCCTGCTGCAGCAGGTTTTGCGAAGCGCGGCGGAGAAGACGATTGTCGTGGCTGTGGGCAGTCCCTACGTTGCCGTCGCAATTGCCCGAGGTGCAAACCTATATGTGTACCTTCTCCAGCGGTCACGGCTCTGAATTGAGTGCGGTGAAGGCAATGTTTGGCGAAATCCCGATGACCGGTCACTTGCCCGTAACCATTCCGAACATCGCCGGTCACGGGGCGGGACTGACGGCGCGCGGCACAAGATTCCAGCGGAGGACCACGATGACAGAAGGTCGCTACGAAGTTTTCATTCGCTCTGGTAATGGCGAGTCTGGCGCTGCTGCTGGCCGCCTGCTACCATTCATGTGGACGACAAGGACAAGAAGAACGAGAAGGTCGATATCCAGACCCCCTTTGCCAACCTGAAGGTGAATACCAGCGACAAGGCGGCGGACAACGGCATTCCGGTCTACCCGGGCGCGCACCTGCGTCCGGCTGACAATGACGGGGACAACCATTCCGCCAACATCAACATTGGCGCCGCGGGATTTGGCCTGAAGGTGATTGCCGCCGAGTACGAAACCGACGATTCGCCGGAAAAGGTCAAAGCGTTTTATCAGGACAAGCTGAAGAGCTTTGGTGACGTGCTGGTGTGCAGCGGCCATAGCGGCGGCTCGGACGTGCACATGTCATCGCACGGCGAGGAGAAGACCAGAAGCTGACCTGTAAGGACACGCACGGCGACGGATGGGAGTTGAAGGTCGGTACCAGCGACAACGAACACCTGGTTTCGATCGAACCGCGCGGCTCCGGAACGCGTTTCGGCACCGTGCTGGTGCGGACGCATGGCAAAGAGGGAACGCTGTAGGGGGCAGCGCTAGTCGCCGTTCGCTATTCGCCATTCGCTTTTCGGCTTTCCTTCGTGCGTGCGAATGGCAGCGTGAGAGCTAGCCCCAAGAGGCGGGAAGCGAATCCTGGCGAAGAGCGAACAGCGAACAGCGCTTCGCTCCGGTTGCACCCGCGGGGCATCTGCTGTAACTTTCCGCTAGTGGAACATCCCTGCTATCGTTGCCAGGCCTCGATTGAAGAGGGCACTACCTTTTGTCCGCACTGCGGCGCTCCGCAGATTCGGTGTCCTTCTCCTGAAGACAGCCCTCCTGCCTCCGCCGATCAACCCGCCGGAAGTTCCGCTCCGGCGTCCTACTCCGTTCCTGCATCCGGATGGACACAAGGCGGTGCACCATTCGTACCCCAAGCCAGCGCCATCCAGTGGGACTTGGCATGGAAGGGGGCACTGCTGGCGGGAGTCGGAGCTGCGATCCTCACGGCGATTCCGTTCGTCTCGATCGGCTGTTGCCTGTGGATGTTGGGCGCGGGTGTGCTCTCGGTCTCGATGTATCAGAAGCGAGTGCCGGGAACCATAGTTACTCCCGGCATGGGCATGAAGCTGGGGGCGCTGGCGGGCGTCTTCGGATTCATGATCAACGCCGTCGTCACCGTGCTGTCGTTCGTGCTGTTTCGTTCCAGCGCCGAATTCCGTCGCGCCATGCAGGAGCAGATGGAAAAACAAATGGCCAGCAATCCCGATCCCAAGGCGCAGGCGATGCTGCAGCACTTCATGGACTGGATGAGCAGTCCGCAAGGCGCAGCAACCTTTGTGGTCCTGATGCTGCTCGTGCTGGGCGTGGTGTTCGTCGTCATCACTGCCGCCGGCGGCGCGCTGGGAGCCTCCATGTCCGGCAGGAAACGGGAATTGCGATGATCACCGGGTCTGGTCCGTACAATCACACGACGCGCTTCAAAAGTTGCTCCTCGGCGTGGGCTTTCGTATGATTCGAACGGCATGACCAAGGCCTCCATTCACCCCTCTAACCTCCGCGAGAAATCGCAAATCCTATCGGCATCTGAAATCGAACGCACCTTGGTACGGCTGGCGCACGAGATCGTCGAGAAAAACAATGGCGTCGCCAATCTTGGCCTGGTGGGGATCATGCGACGTGGCGTGCCGCTGGCACAGCGTCTGGCGAAGATTCTGGGGCGCATCGAAAAAACCTCGGTTCCTGTCGGGACCCTCGATATCGCACTCTATCGTGACGACCTCTCTACCGTCGGCCACCGTCCCGAGGTGCGAAAGAGCCCGATGGAGTTCGACATCAAGGACAAGAACATCATCCTGGTGGACGACGTGCTCTACACCGGGCGCACCACGCGCGCAGCCCTGGACGCGCTGTTCGACCATGGGCGCCCGCGCCGCATTCAGCTTTGCGTGCTGATCGACCGCGGCCATCGCGAGTTGCCCATCGAAGCGGGCTTCGTAGGCCGCAAGATCCACACCACCGACAACGAAATCATCGAACTGAAACTGCAAGAGACCGACGGCTCCGACAAAGTGCTGCTGATGGAGCGGGTGGGCACGGACCAATGAAGCCACCGCATTCGCTGCTGGGTATCCGTCAACTTACGACCCCGCAGATTGAGGCCATCCTGAAGCTGGCGAAGCGCATGGATCCCAAGCGTCCGCCGCAGTTGCTGCGCGGCAAGCGCGTGGTGCTGCTGTTCTACGAATCCTCCACCCGCACGCGCACCTCGTTTGAATTTGCCGCCAAAGCGCTGGGAGCCACCACGACGCTCATCACCGCGACCTCTTCCAGCATCGAGAAGGGCGAATCGCTGATCGACACCGGCGGAACAATTACTGCGCTCGGCGCGGATGCCATCGTGATCCGGCACCCGAACAGCGGCGCGCCCTACCTGCTGGCGCGCAATGTGCCCGTCCCCGTGGTTAATGCCGGTGACGGAATGCATCAGCATCCTTCGCAGGCACTGCTAGACGCGTTGACCATGCTCGATCACAAGAAGCGCCTCAAAGGATTGCGCGTGGTGATCGTCGGCGATGTCTATCACAGCCGGGTGGCGCGGTCGAATGCGGAGTTGCTGTCGCGCTTTGAGGCGGAAGTTATCTTCTGTGGGCCTCCCGATTTTGTGCCCGAAGTTGCGGCGAGCATTGCACCGGCAGTGGTCGCGAGCCACGACCTGAATGCCGCTTTGCAGGGCGCGGATGTCGTCATGTCCCTAAGGGTGCAGAAAGAGCGGCTTGCCGGCAAGCAGCACAGCGTCGAGGACTACATTGCCGACTACCAAATCACGCCGCAGCGTTTGAAGCTGGCAAAACCGGACGCCATTCTCATGCATCCTGGTCCGATCATCCGGGGCATGGAGATGACCAGCGAAGTCGCCGATGGGCCACAGACGTGCATTCTGGAACAGGTTCGCAACGGCGTGAAGACGCGCATGGCAATCCTGGCGACGGTGCTGGGGGCCGCGCGATAGATGAAAGACATGGACTCATTGCTGATAGCAGGCGGACGGGTCATCGATCCGGCAAATGGAATTGAGCGTGATATGGACGTGCTGCTGCGCGATGGCCGGGTGGCGGCGATCGCGGCGCCGGGCAAGCTTCGCGGTGAGAGCAAGCACGTCCTCAGCGCGAAGGGGTGCATCGTTTCGCCGGGATTGATCGACTTGCACGTGCACCTCCGCGAGCCTGGACAGGCGCACAAAGAGACCATCGCCACCGGCACGGCGGCGGCCGCGGCGGGCGGCTTTACCTCGGTCTGCGCCATGCCCAACACCGTCCCGGTGAATGACTCAGCCGAAATCACCCGCTGGATGCAAGCTCCTGAGCGCGGCGCTCTGGTCAACGTGTTTCCTATCGCAGCTGCGACTGTGGGCAGCCAGGGGGAGGAGCTCACGGATTTTGCCGCCTTAAAGAAAGCCGGCGCCGTGGCCGTGAGCGACGATGGCAAGCCGGTGTTGGACGACCGCCTGATGCACGATGCGCTGCATGCCGTCGCCAGGTTGAACATTCCCGTCGTGCAGCATGCCGAAGACACACGCATGACGGCAGGGTGTCCCATGAATGCGGGTCCGACCTCATTCCGCCTGGGTTTGCGTGGCATGACCAACGCTGCCGAGAGCGGTGTCGTGGAACGTGACATCAACCTCGCGCGCGAGACCAAGGGCCATGTGCACGTCGCTCATCTCTCGACGCGCGAGGCCCTGCAGTCTGTGCGCGAGGCGAAGAAGGCCGGGCTGCGCGTGACCTGCGAAGTGACGCCGCACCACTTCACCTTGATCGACGAAAATATCGGCGAGTTCAACACGCTGTACAAGATGAATCCGCCGCTGCGCTCGGCGGCCGATCGCGATGCGCTGATCGAAGGCATCATCGACGGAACCATCGACGCAATCGCAACCGATCATGCTCCGCACGCTTATCACGAAAAGCAGGTGGAGTTCGACCGCGCTGCCTTCGGCATCACTGGCCTCGAGACTGCGCTCGCCATCGCGGTCACCGTCTTGCATCAGCACTTCAAGCTGCCGCTGTGGCGAGTCGTTGAGCTGCTCTCCTCCAATCCAGCCCGGATTTTTGACCTTACGGGGCGCGGGAGCCTCGCGCAGGACTCGTGCGCTGATGTCACTCTCTTCGATCCCAGGAAGAAGTGGACCTTCGACGCCTCCCAGTCGAAGTCAAAATCCAAGAACACCCCCTACGATGGTTGGAGCTTCACTGGAAAAGTTGTCGCCACCATTGTGGACGGTAACGTCGTCTACGAAGGCTAGACCGGTTCCGGATTTTCCGCCATTCGAACTATCTACGTCCGTGGTAGTAGGTGGGGTCAGCGGGTTACAGTTTTGTGCGCGCTGCGACGCCGATAGCCGCTCCAGCGCCAAAGCTCAGCGCAAAGGGGCGATGAAGTGGTTGGTCATGAAAGGCTCTCGGAGGGAAGGTTCGCTGGGATTCCGTGCCCGGTCTGCGGCGACGTCTACGCCAAGTCAGGGCTGCCGAACCATATACGGCGGCATGTAAAGCTGGCGGCGGCAAACTCAAACGCAAACGGTATCAATAGGAGATCGCAGGCGTGGTGGGACGGATGGAAGGAAGGATACAAAGTTGGCATGCATGATGGTCGCGTGCAGCATCGTAAAAAGATATCTTCTTCGGCCAGGAAGAGCGTGAGCTAGCCTCCGTCGTTCACCTTCACGTGGAGTCCATCTTGCCTCTCATGAATCGCATGAAACCGCGATTCATGTCCGAACTTCTTACCTGAGCACTGACGCGCCCCTTTTTTTCCGCACCAAAACAAATGCACCCACCGACCTACAAGCTCTGAGGTTCGTGGGCACCCATTCTTGCAGTCCATAGAATTCGTCCTCTGATACCAGCTTGACCCATCTGTTTGCTAGATGAACGCTAGTCTAGGTCATGTCCTAACCATGGATACAGTGTACTGTACTATAGTAATAGTTTTACACTATAAATGGTTTAAATAATAATATAATGCAGTACTTACTTTAATAGTACTAATATATATAGTAGATAGCGGGCCTACATATTTTCTAGTATTAAGCTCAAAGAGTCATAGACTGCCTCATGGGTATCGGGATAGGATCATATTCCGCTCGCATTTCAATTAATGAATATGGGAAGCGCGATTAACGACTCAGGACTCTAGCAGGAAGCGCCCTGCCCCGTTCCGATAGAGATGAGCCTTGTGGCAAATCTCCGCATTGGAGTAATCGATCAGATACGTCGGTCCTTCCCATCCCCGTAAGCTACGAGAGCCGTCATCCTGCAACGGCAATCGCGCTTTTTCGCAGGCGATACAGCGAACCTAAGGAAACGTGAATGAAAAGAATTGCTTGGTTTTCGCTCAGCATGTTGGTTCTGATGGCCGTGGCCTTGCCCATGGCGGCGCAGCGCAGCCACATCTATGCGTATCCGCCAATCCGCATCGTGGATGTGCAACAAGACAGCAGCAGCCCGCACGGACTCTTTCCGTCGCAAATGAAAGCAGCCTACGCATTCAACGCCACCCCCAACCAGGGACAGGGCCAGATCATCGGCATCGTGGATGCTTTCGATAATCCCAACGCCGAATCCGACCTTCAGGTTTACGACGCCCAATTCAACCTGCCGGTTTGCACCACTGGCAACGGCTGCTTCACCAAAATCAAGATCGGCAACCCGGCCGGCGATACCGGTTGGGGACTGGAAATCAACCTCGACGTTCAGCAGGCCCACGGACTTGCTCCGGCAGCGAAGATCATCCTGGTGGAAGCTACCACCAACAGCTTTGACGATCTGCTGGCGGCGGTTGACGTGGCCCGCATGGCCGGTGCTACCCAAATCTCCATGAGCTGGAGCGGTGGAGAAGACGGCAGCGAACTGGGATTCAATTCTTTCTTCAACCACCCGGGCGTTACCTTCATGGCGTCCACCGGTGACGGCGGACACGGAGTCGGCTATCCTGCGGCCTCTCCTTACGTTGTGGCCGTGGGCGGCACCACCCTGGTGCTGGCCTCGCCTCTTCCGCTTCCCAGCCCTCTGACTCCGAACTACGGACATGAGACCGCTTGGAGCGGCAGCGGCGGCGGAGTCAGCACCGTCCAGCCCGGACAGTCCTATCAGAACGGGCTCTTCGCAGGCTGTGGCAGCAGCGGCCATCGCTGCGTTCCCGATATTTCGTCCAACGCCAATCCCTCCACCGGTGTTCCGGTCTATGACACCTACGGCCAAAATCAGTGGATTCAAGTCGGCGGCACTAGCGTGTCTTCGCCCGACTGGAGTGCGATCTTTGCTATCGCCAATTCCAGCCGCGCGGCGGCGGGCAAGGGTCCGCTCCAGAACGCAGTCCCTGACCTGTACACCATCTTCGCCGCTTCACAGTACACCGACTACCATGACATCACGTCGGGAACCAACGGAAGCTGCGGCGCCCAGTGCACGGCTGTTGTCGGCTACGACCTGGTGACCGGAATCGGTTCACCCATCGTCAACAAACTGACCCCGGCCTTCGTCGCGGTCGAACCGTAAACTCACACCCCATCCCCGGGGCGCGCTTGCACTTAAACGAGTAGACGCGTTGCGGCGGACTTCCTCCCGGGGGGCGATAGGCGAAAGGGTTTCAGCTTTGCTCAAGGCTGAAACCCTTTGCCTTTTGGATCCAGGAAAGGCCTACCCTAGCTTGTTTGAGGCGCGGCGTCAGTGCCCGATGCTCTGCGCGCCCTTGCGCGGCATTGCCTTCTTCAGCACGAAGACAATCGGGATGCAGCAGAACGAGACCAGGGCCATGTAGCGGAAGTCATCTACGTAGGACCACAGCAGCGCCTGACGAGCAACCATCTCGCCGATCAGGCCGTAGGCCTTCCGCATGGAATCCGCTGCGCTGTAGCCCTGGGTATGCAGATAAGCTTGCAGAGCGTGAAGCTGGTTTTGCAGAGGCACACTGGTCGAGGTGATCGAGTGCACCAGCTCATTCTGGTGGAGCTGCTGGTGGCGGGCCACGATGGTATTGACAACGGAAATGCCAATGCTGCCGCCGACATTCCGCGACAGGTTGTAAAGCCCGCTGGCGTTTCCTATCTCCTCATTGGCCAGTCCCGCAACCGTGACCGCCGACAGCGGAACAAAAATCGATCCCGAGCCAAAACCGCTCAGCAAAATGGCCCAGAAAAACGACCACTGAGAAATAGCCAGGTCGGCCTGCCCGAAGCGCAGGCTACTGATGCCGAACATGACGAACCCACACGCTATGAGCCAACGGCTGTCGAGCTTATTAGTCAGGACACCTATGATCGGCATAGCGAGAATGGCCCCGATTCCGCGCGGACTCACCGCCCAGCCCGCCGCGAACGCGGTGTAGCCCAGGAGCTCCTGATAGAACAGGGGCAGCAGTGTCACCAGGCCGTAGAGGAGACCGCCGAAGATCGCGATAAGGAGACAGCCGAGCAGAAAGTTTCGGTGTCGAAAGACTCGCAGGTTCACCAGCGGCTTCTCGTGCGTCACCTCGCGAACGACGAACGCAACGAAGGCGACCACAAGAATCCCGGTTGCCCAGCGGATCCAGTTGGCGCCGAACCAGTCGTCCTCCTGACCCTTGTCGAGGATGATCTGCAGCGCACCCAGCCATACCGCCAGCAGTCCCAGTCCAATTCCGTCGATGCGCCCGGGCTTCGCGTTCTTGATATACGGCGGATCCTGAATGTAGCGGAGGATCATCAGAGATGGCGAAAATCCCGATCGGGATGTTGATGTAGAACGCCCAGCGCCAGGAGTAGGCGTCCGTCAGGTAGCCGCCGAGCGTCGGACCAAGCACCGGCGCGACCACCACTCCGAGCGCGAACACTGCCAACGCCGTGCCGCGCTTATCGGGCGGGAAGCTCTCCAGCAGGATGGCCTGTGAGAGCGGTTGCAGCGCGCCACCGCCGGCGCCTTGCACCGCGCGCGCCAATAAGATCATTCCCAGGCTTGTAGCCGACCCGCATGCAAACGAAGAAACCGTGAAGATCGCGATGCACGTGATGAGGAAGCGCTTGCGACCGAAGCGCAACGAGAACCAGGCACTGGCAGGGCAGGATTACCGCATTGGCCACCAGGTAGCTGGTGAGTACCCAGGTGGCTTCGTCATTGGTGGCCGAGAGACTGCCGGCGATGTAGGGAAGCGCGACCGACGCGATGGAAGTATCGAGCACCTCCATGAAGGTCGCCAGCATGACCGAGACCGCAATCATCCACGGGCTCGAAGTCGGCCGCGAAATGGTCATGCCCGGCGCTGCAGCGACAGTCGAACTTGCCATCCTCGGCCCCTCGCACGAGAAATCGGCTGTCGCGGTCGGTTATCCGCAGCCAGCGCTAACACAAACTAAAAAACAAAAGATGCGCAAGGAGTGAATAACGATTCCTGGTTAAATGATCGGACGCAAATCGAGGGACAAGCAAATAGCGAGTGCTCCGTTCTAGACTTCTTTTGGCAGTCCTATCGCTTGCTTCCACCCAACAGTGAGCCCAGCACACCACGCACAATCTGTCGGCCAACTGTGCTTCCGATTGCTCGTGCGGCGCTCTTGGTCGCAGCTTCCACAACACTGTCGCCCCGGCGTCCGCCGCCGCCTCCGCTGGGAAAGCCGAGCGACGATAGCGACGGCAGGTTCGAATACCACGGCTGGCTCTGGGCCGCACCCGCGGGCGCCGGCTGCTCGGCCCGGCCTTTCAGCCGCTCGTAGGCGGACTCGCGATCCACGGCCTTCTCGTAAACTCCGGCGACAATCGACGTCTGCATGAGCTGCTGCCGTTGTTGCGCAGTCACCGGGCCTATCTGGCTGCGCGGCGGACTCACCAACGATCGTTCGACGATGCCAGGCGTACCTTTCTCGTCGAGAAACGACACCAGGGCCTCGCCCACCTCCAGCTCGGTGATGGTTTTCTCCACGTCCAGCTTGGGGTTGGTGCGGAATGTCTGGGCCGCGGCGCGAATCGCCTTTTGGTCCTTGGGAGTGAAGGCCCGCAGCGCATGCTGCACCCGGTTGCCGAGTTGGCCCAAGACATCCTCAGGGACGTCCACCGGGTTCTGGGTAACAAAGTAAACGCCGACGCCCTTGGAACGAATCAAGCGCACGATCTGCTTGACCTTGTCGGCCACCACTGGCGGCAGATCGGTGAACAGCAGGTGGGCCTCGTCGAAGAAGAAAACGAGCTTAGGCTTGTCGGGGTCGCCGACTTCCGGCAGGCGCTCGAAGAGCTCCGTCAGCAGCCACAGCAGGAAGGTCGCGTAGAGTTTGGGCGAGCGGATCAGCTTGTCGGCCGCCAGGATATTCACCACGCCGTGTCCGTTGGCATCGGTCTGCATCAGGTCGTCGAGATTCAACGCGGGCTCGCCAAAAAACTTTTCGCCACCCTCCTGTTGCAGGGCGACCAGTCCGCGCTGAATGGCTCCGATACTTGCCGCCGAGATGTTGCCGTACTGACTCTGAAAATCCTTCGCCTGCTCGCCCACATGCTGCAGCATGGCCTGTAGGTCTTTGAAGTCGAGCAGCAGTAGACCGTTGTCGTCGGCGATCTTGAACACCAGCGTCAGCACGCCGGCCTGGGTGTCGTTCAGGTTCAGCAGCCGGCTGAAGAGCACCGGACCCATCTCCGACACGGTCGCCCGCACCGGATGTCCCTGCTCTCCGAAGACGTCCCAGAATGTGACCGGGCAGCCGGAGAAGGAGAAATCGGTCAGCTTCAGTTTCTTGACCCGAGCGGCAATCTTGGGATTGTCCGCGCCGGGCTGGCTGATTCCGGAAAGATCGCCTTTGATATCGGCCGCGAAAACCGGCACCCCGATCCGGCTGAAGCCTTCGGCGATAACCTGCAGGGTGACGGTCTTGCCGGTGCCGGTCGCGCCCGCGACCAGTCCGTGGCGGTTCGCCATGGTCGGCAGAAGATATTGAGGGTCCTGACTTGTGGCAATAAGTAGTGGATCGACCATTACGATAAAGACTCCTGCACAGTCGATGTGAAGTACACAACGCTGCGTTGATGTACAACCGATTCGGCACATTCTATTCCTTCGCCGTTCTCTGCGTCTCTCGTGGAACGAATCGCACGCCCGACCGATGCGATACACTGCTTTCCACTTAACCATGGCGATCCAGCACGACTTCACTCCGGCGGAACTGCGCAAGCTGCGCAGCTTGAAAGACCCCTACGGCATACAGCGACTTCTCGACGACATGCCCTACCACCTGGCCGATACCGCCTGGTCGCCGCGGCGAGTGTTGCGCGAAAACACCTCGCACTGCATGGAAGGCGCAATCTTTGCAGCGGCTGCGTTGCGCGCCAATGGCTATCCACCGCTTATCCTCGACTTTGAAGCCGAACACGACACCGACCACGTGCTGGCCATTTATCGAGTTAAGGGACATTGGGGCGCGGTGGCCAAGTCGAACTATGCAGGCTGCCGCTACCGCGAGCCGGTGTATCGCACCCTGCGCGAGCTGGCGATGAGCTACTTCAACATTTATTTCAACATGCGGCGCGAGCGGTCGCTGCGCGCCTTTTCCCGCCCCGTCAACCTGAAGCGCTTCGACGATCAGGCCTGGATGACGACCGAGAAGCCAATCTGGTTCATCATTTATCACCTGATCGAAATTCACCATTACAAGCTGCTGACCCGGGCCATGATCAACCGCTTGCACCGGGTGGACGATCGCACTTTTCAGGCAGAACTATTGGGAAAGGCGCACAAACCCTGATATGCCTCCGAAAAACCAGACAAGTTATTTACAGCGGATGGTCGCGCCCGCAAGTTGCGAGGGATGCTTCAACTGATGGCTGAAAACTGACAGCTGAGAGCTAGATTTTGGTCGGGACGGGCAGATTTGAACTGCCGACCCCTCGCACCCCAAGCGAGTGCTCTACCAGGCTGAGCCACGTCCCGACTGGGCGGTGAGTCCGGTCCATCGATGAACCGGAAGGGTTTCGAGGTCAACGATAGTGTATCACCGTGCGGCGGCTCAGGGACCCGATGCCAGGGTGCAATCGGAGGCCGCCTCCGCAAAACTACTTCATCGCGCACTCGGGATGCTTGTCCATCTCTTCGCGCAGTTTGCTGACGTCGAAAATGCTGGTCGTGGGTGAGCCGGTGAGGAAGGGTTTGAACTCGATGGAAACCGTTGTCGAGCCGAGCAACTCCTGGATGAACTTCAGGCGCTCCGGTTCGGTCTTGCCGTAATAGGCGTAGCTTTCCGTGTCGCCATAAGGAATCCAGGCTGTCGCTTCCTTGGTCGCGCCTAGCGTCATGTTGAAGACCATCTCGCCGCCCTTCGCATTGCCTTCCGGATTGTCGTCCGCGAGCATGCCTCCGGGCAGGAACTTCAGAACGTGTACGGGCTTCTTGTTCTTCAGGGCGCATTCCACCACCAGCGCAGGTCGCTTTTCCTCACCCGAAATCAGGGAATAGGGCTTTTGCGCCGTGACGCTGAGGGCCACACCGTTTTTGCCCGGGGAGACATGCACCTCTTGTCCCATGCCCTGCACCGACCACAACAATATCGCCAACCACCCCGATAACTTCATGGCACGTCCTTTTTCTTTGCGTTTTAAGTCGAGAGGCAGGGCAGGATAGTTGGCTCGCTGAGCGCGGGACATCCCTCCGCAGTACCGGCCCTAAATCTGAGAGAGCCATCGGCGCCGCGATGCTTTTGTGCTCCGGAGGAGAAAACGGAGCGTGGCCCCAAGCGAGATCGGCTCGCTTGCAGATCATAGCATCATCAGCTTGCGACGCAGCTTTCCGGCGACCGCGAGAATTCCTGCCCCTATCAGCCCGAGGCTATTGGGTTCGGGTACCGAAGAGCTGAAACTCAGATTGGCTTCGCCGCAACAATCCGATCCGACAAGACCAGTCTGTTGCTGGCTCAGCCAGGCACTCTGGGGCGATCCATTGTTCCATTGGCCAATCAGTTCCATCCCGAAGGCTTCGTCCCCAACCTCTGTTCCAAATTGGGAGCGATAGTCGCCTGAGAATGTGCCCCTATAGAAAAACGTCCCGCTGAAAATCCAGCCGTTTGGACCAGCGAGAGTAAAGTTACCTCCGGGCGATAGATCGCCCCACCACCAGTAATAACAGTCCCCGCGCCCATCGCAGCCTCCATTCTCGTGTTGATCCGCGATCGGCGGCGATGACCAGTTTAAGCTCCACAGGCCGTCGGGTGACACTCCCTGACCGCCTAAACCAAAGGGGAAATTATTGAAGCTGGCGGGATAATAAACTTCCGGCGGAGCTTGTCCGGAGGCGATTCCGGTCAGCAGCAACACTGCAAAGATCGTACATGTTGCCAGGAAAACGCGAGTCATGACATACCTCCTTTTCCCTACGCAACTTTCACGACGGATCAAGGTCTAGCCTGCGCAGATGGCCTGCAAGCGTATCGTGTCGCGCTACGAGTGCAGGGTTCCTACACTTAAATTCTAGGAGCAGTAAAGAACTTGCACGGTGATTCAAAAGACCAAAAAGCTGGCTAGCCCAATTTGGGAATTGGAACGCTCTGACGCAAGGATGGACCGACCGCAGCAGATCGATTCCAATGTCCGCGGCTCTGCCAACTTCTCCCTTGCGCAGCCGCAGCCGCATCGCTAACCTGTCCGACATGAAGATTCATTCTTTGTTGCTGATGTTCTTTTTGGTTGCGGGCCTTGCCGTGGCTCAGGATTCCAAGCCCACCTCCCAGGGCAAGTTTGGGTCCACGATGGAGATCCCCGCCGACCCTACCCACCAAATGAAGATCGAGAACGAATATTTTCGTGCGTACTACGTTACGGTACCGCCGCACCAGTCAACCACGATGCACCACCACGGCCATGACTACATCGCGGTTGCCCTCGGGCACACCGTGATCGACGTCTCTGCACCTGATGGCACCGTGAAGCATGTCGTGCTGGAAGACGGCGACGTTCGCTACACCCCGGCAGGCGTGATCCACGCCGTCACCGATATGGCCGACACGCCCTTCCACAATGCCACCATTGAGTTGCTGCAGAACCACGGTCCGGTGTGCGTGAACAATTGCGCGAACGATCCCCGCGCCAAGGACTGGGCGCCACTCACCGCGGAATCCAAGTTGATCGGCTACGGCGATACATTCCGCATTTCAGAGGCGGTCATCAAGCCGAAGCAAACGGTATCCAATGAAGAGGCGTTTCCCCATCTGGTCGTCCTGTTGACTGATATGCACGTACGCACCGGAGCAGAAGGCCCTGGTGCCATGGACTTCAACGGGAAGGCAGGCGAGATGATGTTTCACGGCGGTCACCCCGATCATGGACTCACCAATGTCGGCGACCAGGACATACGCCTGATCGTGATGGAATTCAAACCCGCGAAGCCGTAGCCGTGGAAGAGAAGCCATACTCGTGCGAGCACGTGGTTCCGGTCGAGCAGGAGCCGCGGCATCAGCCCGTGATCGAGAACGAATTTATTCGCGCGCTGGCGGTCGAGATCGCTGCGCATGATCGCACTCTCTGTCATCACCACGGCAACGACTATTTGCTGTACGTCGTGGGCGACGCCGAGATCGTCAGCGCAGCGCGCGATGAAGAGCCGAAGCCGCTGAGTTATCGCGATGGTGAGTGCGAGCTGTTGACGGCGGGGATGGTACACGTCGTAGAGAATCTCAAAGACACGGCTTTTCGAAATGTAGTGATTGAGTTGTTGTCCAGGGCCCGCGATCTAAAGCGCGGAGCGGCTCCCAAGTACAAGTTCTTTCCCACCAAGTTGGACAATGCCATGAATGCGGTGACGCCGGGAATGGACGAGGCGTCTCCCATCCGGCCGCATTTCGAGAGTGAAGGAATCGCGGTCTATCGCTTCGATCTTGGTCCGGCTTTCCAGGTGGAGATATCCGGGCCGGCGGTAGTGGCTACTCCCTACGGGACTGACGTCACATTCCGGGACTCCGGAGGCGAGATATGCAACATAAGCAAATTCAATGAGTTAGCCTGGATCCTGAGCGGAAGTGGTGTACTTCGCAGCTACCGCCGAGGGACCGTAGTCGTATTCCAGATAGGAGCGAAGGAGAAGCAGTCCGTGACGGCTAGGGTGCAACACGAGCCGTTGAAGAGCCTGCACGTCCATGCTGACGAGCCCGAATGAGCGATCGGCGATGCACTAAATCTTGTGGGAATTTTGTGGAATTTGCGGCCCGATCGTCGATCGCGAACCCCAAATCACACCGGCGGCGAAATTTTTTCGCGCGCGAATCGCCAATGTTTATGAGGTTTTCAGGCATCTCTCCGCGATTCCAGCACAAAAGTTTCATGCCAGGGGTTGTATCCGTCCGGCTCCTCTGCTATAACAAATGAGTCAGCAAGAGGCATTACTGTCGCCTGCGGATGCGGGATGAAGTTGAGTCTCGCAGAAGAAGCCGGCATCTAAGACAGTAAAGCTTTGTAGTAGCTGCCCTGGCCACAGGGCTGGAAGTCGGGGACAGAGTTCTTCGACAGGTTAGCGGGAATCGCGGAACCTCCAGTACAAGATCTTTAATGAATTTGAACGCTCCTGGTGCCTTTGCGCGCTGAAAATGGTGACAAGGCCAACCGGAGCGGCATGTTG
>CAWJAO010000001.1:2500-75971 GCA_963840905.1 uncultured Acidobacteriaceae bacterium | reverse complement strand
TGGGAAACGCGAAGCGTTTTCCAAGCGGACGCAGTCCGCGTCATTTCCACCGGTCCATACAGCTGCGAACTCAGCCGGAGTCCGGTCAGCTAGCGCCGAATGAGGGCGTTGGTGGTTGTAATCACGGCGCCAATATTCCAGTTTCTCGCGGGCGTCAGCCAGGGTGAAGAAGATCTCGACGTTCAGGCACTCGTCACGCAGCCTTCCGTTAAAGGATTCGATATAGCCGTTCTCCACTGGCCGACCTGGCCGAATGAAGTCTAGATGTACGCCGTTCTTGTACGCCCAAAGATCCATAGCTTTACCGGAAAATTCCGTTCCGTTGTCCACGGTAATGGACTGCGGAGTGCCGCGCCGGGAAACTACTTTGTCCAGCGCCATTGCCACCTTCTCGCCGTTCAGCGAAGTATCTGCAAACAGGGTCAGACACTCGCGGGTAAACTGATCAACTACCGTCAGTACCCGGACCCAGCGACCATCTGCCAGCCGCTGGGCAACGAAATCCATGCTCCAGCGCTGGTTAGGCCGCGCTGCCAAGCCCTGCGCGATTCGTTGTCGCTGCGCTCGCTGCTTGCGCTTTTGCGTACGCACGATCAGTCCTTCTTCCGTGTACAGCCGATAGATCCGTTTTGCGTTCACCGGCCAGCCTTCGCGCTTTAGCAACACCGTCAGCCGCCGGTAGCCATAGCGTACCCGGCTGCCTGCCAACTCCCGCAGTCGTACCCGCAACGCCTCCTGGGGATCACGGTGATGTTGGTATCGCAAGGTCGCCCGGTTCACCGGAATCAGCCCCGCCACCCGCCGCTGGCTCAGCTGATGAGCTTGTTCGGCCCATTCCGCCAGCTGGCGACGCACCCGAGGCCTTACAGCTTTTTTCCGACGATCTCCTGCAGGATATGGCGGTCCAAACTAAGGTCGGCTACCAAGCGCTTGAGCTTGCCATTCTCCTCCCGCAGCTGACGAAGCTCGCGCAGCTCGCTGAGCCCCAGGCCGGCATACTTCTTCTTCCACAAATAGAACGACTGCTGGCTGATGCCATGCCTGCGGCAGATCTCCACCACCGTAGTCCCTGACTCGGCCTCCCGCAGTACCCGCAAAATCTCTTCTTCCGTGTGTCCCCGCTTGGCCATTCCTGGTTCTCCTCTCCCTCTTCCAGAGAACCACGACAGGCTACGATCTCTCAACTTCAAACTGGCTTAGTTTTCGGGTTTTGGGTCAGTCTGCTGTCAGGGTTGGAGCAGATCCACGCTTGGTCTTGGCAGTTCGCCAGTTCATCCCTCCCCACGTTCCCAAAACACTCAGACCGGTCGAAGGCCAGGCTACCGCGAGGCCACCTCCGCCTAAGAAAAGCGCTTCTCGCGTCGAAAGCAGTAGCACCCGCAGACTGTTTCTCGCTAACGCTGGGACGTAGCATCGATTTGAGGGCGGCCGGATGTCACTTGGGCTTGGTATTTATAACGGTAAA
This sequence comes from uncultured Acidobacteriaceae bacterium, assembly GCA_963840905.1. Lineage (GTDB taxonomy): Bacteria > Acidobacteriota > Terriglobia > Terriglobales > Acidobacteriaceae > Bog-257. The sequence continues at coordinate 74,506 of CAWJAO010000001.1, read as the reverse complement.
GTTGTAGGGAGGTAAATGTTCCTGGGTCTCCAGGAAGTCAGTAATCGTATCCACATCGACAACGGTTGCTGAGGAAATAAATCCACTGGTGCACCCCTCGATGTTTTCAGGCACAACAACGTAGTCTCCTTGGTTCTGCACCGCCGAGCACGTGCATTTCGCCTTGGTTTTATCGTTCTTATCGATCACACAGGGCGAATCCAGGCACATTGCCCAGAGCCTGCTGTTGGAGCATCTGGCATAGCTCTTGATTGGTTGATAACGCGACCTTATCAACTGGCCCTCGGGGACCTCCTTCACCGGCTCACAGGGGTTTGCGCCAGCCGAGTACTCGTCGACCTTGACCTGGCATCCACACGAGAACAGCAGGGCTGTTTCCAGTATCTTTATCTCTTCGCATTTTGCGTGAGTACATAACGCGAAGGTACTCTTACACACCTGGAATGGGGCGTTGGCAGGTCCCTGCGCGAGCGTCGTCCTGCTGTAGCTTGTCATCAAAAGCAAAGCTATTGGAAGCATCTTCAAATTCATCGTAACTCTCCGTTCTTTAGGCCTGGATTGGACTCTCTTTTTCGTCATGAGGCAGCCAGCGTTTTATCCTGGACTCGACTCCGGTTCCTCGTGATCTGCTCTTCGCCGAAACAATTCATTGACAGCTCTCGAATCGCCTTGTTCGAGAAGACTGAGGCCAGCTGCTCCAGAAGGAAGCCCCGGTCAGCAGGGCGAAGCCCGCGTAAACCAAAAAAGGCAAATCCAATCCATACTTACCGCTCAGGAGTGCCGTTGCACCAAGGACGCCAAGCAGGAGCGGGCGGGGGTCGCCGCTGCCTCGCGCACGGAGAACAAGAGATGCAATCGCGAAGCTGAGCAGGATGACTGCCAGAGGTGTGCCCCAGATGGAGCGCAGCCACGAACTAGCTCCGAGGGAACCGAGAACTCCGAACCAGGCAGCAAGGCACAAGGGACACTTGGGCAGCAGCACCAGCGCGATAGCAGGGAGCAAGGTAAGCTGCTCTCTGCTTCTCGCGCTGGCCAGGGGTGGTGAGCAGTGGCAAGCGCATTCCGAGCCGGCTTCTGAAGACCTGGGCAAGTTGTTGCGGTCGATCGCTGCAATTTGCGTAGCCACACTGATTGACACTTCATTCCCCTCTCGTTCAAGTAGATGAGAAACGATCAGACTACCGCACCTCGAAGCGGAACGGCTTCTTCCGGGCGTCGGCAGCCAACCCTCTCCCGAGAACGCCATCACGGGTGTGCACTACCACGTCGTATGCGGCCTTGGCGAGCGCTGTATCCGCAAGACCGTGAAGATGGATGGTGGCCTTGGTCTCGAGATGCGCCTGGCAGTTGAGGCAGCCCCGAACGTTCCAGCGGCTCAAGACGCCGTGGCTGCCAAGGTAGATCTGCTTGCCATCGACAGTGGCCCACCCCGAAATCAGGAACGAACCCCGGATCCGTGAACGATCCAGGCCGAACACTCGCAGCGCTTTGGCAGGCGCAGCTGCGGCTACCATTGCAGCAACCGGCTGGGAGACGCTATCCAGAGATCCCGGTCCATAGGTGTATCCCAGTTGCTTCTCGATATTGACGGCGTCTACCGAGGTGAAGAGCTTGCCATCAGCCCTAGTGAACGGAGCGAGCGGACTCTCCAGGGTCAGCCATGTATTGGGCGGCATGCCTGGGGTTGGTCCCTGACTGTCAACCGTATTGGTTCCGGGATACTGAGGGTGAACGATGTCGATAGAGTCGGTCTTCTTATGCTTGGTCTGCCACCGCCAAAACACGTAGTCGATAAAGCAGTGATGGAAGAAAAAGATAGGATCGAGGCCGGCGGTATCGTTCTCCCCCATATCGCCATTTGCTCCTGCGATCTGATCAGCGTCGAACCCGGTCGGCCCCGGTACATCAAAGCCGCCCACGGCGAGATGGATTAAGTTGTGCGGCTGCTCCAGGGGAACGATGGCCGTATTGTTGTCGTCGTTCCACTGACCGGCGGAAGTGGTATTCGAGAATAACATGTAGTTCGGAGCGTCAAGGCAGTCCAGAAACTGCTGATGAACGTTGGCAGGGATTGGCGCCTGGTTGGGGATAACGATTGACTGGGTGGTCAACCAGGTGACGATGTTCTTGTCGAGCAGGTCCACATTCTTCGCATAGTCGGGGTACTTCGCGTTGTGGGCCTTGGTAGCTTTTTGCTCAGAGGGGCTTCCGACGAGCCCTGACAGAGGATAGCGAACTGTCTCATACCCCAGCGGCTTACTATAATTGGGGTCGTCGGCGTCGCCGGTGTCGGTGCTTATGTTGTCGGTGATGCTCCTGGTGAATTTAAAGGAGCGCAGCGGGTTGGGAATGGGCACGCCATCGAGATCAAAAGTCTCATTCGTGAGGGCCCATGGAATTCCATTCTTGAGCGAGTCTTTGCTGGTTTCGTCCCAGAAGGGCAGCATGACATCCGCGCAGCCGGGGATACTCTGCAGGGCCTCTTCCACCTTAAGTAGATAGACGCGGTGCCAAGTGGGAAACAGAACATTGCCGTGGTTACAGTAGCCGCCCCAGTATTGGCTGTTACCCCAACCCCCGCCACGGAAGGGCTCGCCGTGATAGCCTCCCAGCACGAAGAACGAGTGGGGATCCTCGGGCGGAAGGTCTTTAATGCCTTTCCAGGCGCGCATCAGGTCTTCCAGGGGCTTCTTGTTGCCGTTCTTGTACTCTTCCTGCAACTCCGTAATCGACCTGCGAACTCTAAGCGAAGTGGCCATAATAGATATCTCTCCTCTGTTATTGGTCTCGGTTGAGACTTCTGTCAACAATGTCCATGCATATTCGTCGGATTAACGTCAGTGGTTATGTTTCATTCCAACCATTCCGAGCCCGCCTTTCGGTGCAGTGAGATCGGGCACAATCTCGATATTGAGCATCATGCCGGCGTCTTCGTGGTCAAGGATGTGGCAGTGAATAACGAACTCTCCGATGTAGCGGTCGTAGCGGGTCCGGATATTAACAAAGTAGTTGTTTTCAACAAAGACAGTGTCGCGGAATGTATGCCACATGCCGCAGTATTGGTTTGCAAGTCCCTGGGCATCTTTGGGGAGATCCTTTTTGCAGTGCCCGTCCGCATCAAAGATGGACGCCTGGGTGCCATCCGGAAGAACCTCCTTCACATCCATTACCTCGAACGGGTTGACGTGAATGTGAAAGATGTGCGGCTCTCCATTTGCGGTGAGGACCCAGTCGTCGGTGGTATTGACCTGTCGGGTTATGTTGACCACGTCCGGGTCGTAGGAGTTGCCGTTGATCTGAAAATACACCCCCAGATTGTCGCCAGTTATATTGAAACCCGCCTGCTGTACGTGACCGGGAGTGGGAGGGGCTAGATCGGTGAAGGGAGCCCAAGGGGTGAGGTCGCCCTGGAGCAAGCCCTGACGCACGTTATGCGGAAGCTGTGGGTTCGCCTCATACAGAGCCTGCTCGACATAGGTCTGAAGGTCGGTACTAACCGGGTTACCGCCTTCCACGTGGATGTAGGCCAGCAACTGCGGGGCTGAGGGACCCGAGCCGCCACCGTTGCCTGTGCCCGGATTGAATCGCTGAGACGGCGGTGCTGCCTGATCGAGCAGGCAATACCACCCGTCGTGTGGGAACACTACCAGCACGTCACTGCGATAGCCCGGCTGCAGATAGTTCGCGCCATCCGATCCTGCCACGCTGCGCCCGGCCATGGTGTGGATTCGGGTCAGGGTCAAACCGTCACTCGCAATCTCGAATTGCGGCAGCAGGGTTTGCACTGTTGACGGACACTCGCGGGCTACGTCCGCCGCCTGCTGCAGGCGATTACCCGTAAACCTCGACTCCGAAAGCAGGTTGTTCGTCGCAGTCTGCGGAATCGCCGGCACAATTTGCAGGTTGATCGTGTCATGAATGCCCGCATGAGCAAATCGCCAGCGCTGAATCTGTCCCGCCGGAAGCGAAACCGTCGGCTGCACCACGCCATTGATGCTGGTAAATCGCCCGTTCGTGTCCCAAATGCTCGGCGAGTCCAGTTGTAAGGCGAAATTCTCAATCACGCCCTTCGAGGCATGGTTCTTTTCGTCAGGGATGGGACAAGTCCACGGTGAGTTAGCGGGACTAGGAGGACCGTTGGGCGGGTTCGTGCCTGGCGATGAGGTGGTGTACAGCCCGTTTGTAGTGAAGATGGACTGCCAGGGTCCGCCCTGCTGGTCCGGCGGGTTGCTGAAGCACGCATACGCAATTTGCTGAAAAAAGAAAAACTGCTCAGGGAACTGCTTCCCGTCGGGGCGATGCAGAATCGTGTCAATGTCGGCAATCGGATGCGGGTTCTCCGGCGTCGGTGGCGTGTACGGCCGGTTACCGCGCACCACCAGGATGCCTGCCGATCCGCTCGAAACCTGCACTGCCGTTGATCCATGGCGGTGGGCGTGATACCAAAAGGTCCCCGCAGGGTGATCGTTGGGGATGTTGATGGCGTACTCAAACTGGGTTTGTGGCGCAATGTTTAGCAGAACGTTGTCGCCGTTGCCCGTGGGGGAAACGTGCAGTCCGTGAGTGTGCAGATTAATGGTGTTGAAGCAGCCAACTCCGGGCGGCAGGCTTAAGCCGGTCGGCGGATTTTGCCGGCAGGATGGATCATCCGCCGGCAGATTGTTCATCAAGTACACCCGTAACTCGTCGCCAGGACTAACTGTAATCAGCGGGCCTTCCTTGCATCCTCCGTACGACCGCAGATACAACGGATCCATGTGGTCCGGCTGCGGATTGTCGGTGGACGGGTTGAAGATTTTCGACTCCGCGTACATCTCCTGGAGGGTGACCGTCGTGATGCTCCCGTTGACCTCGACCGTGGCTTGTTCGCATCCGCCCGGAGCTGTGGGCTTGACCCCAAGCATCAGGGCGCTGACCTTGGCGCTGGCCTGCGGTCCCACGGGAACTAGTGTCGGTGGGGGCTCGAACGGGCGTGCCTGCGAGTTCGCGGGCAGCGCCAAGCTGGCAGCGATGACAGGGAGAACATAAAGACCAGCAAGCCAACGATTCATATCTTATCTCCCATTAAACTGCGAGTTCCGTGTAGGTGGAGTTAGCCGCGCTTACACGCGCACGGCGTAAAAGCAAGCGACGAAGCCCGAGGGCGGCGCCGATGATGAGTGCTATGTGCTGCGCGAACTTGGTGTCTGTGAGTTCTTGCGCCCCGGCTCAGAAAAGTAAGGTTGGCTACGCAACGGCGCAGAGCCGGGGACGGCAAGCGGCGTCAGCTTCAGTAGTGGCCAGAAGGAAGTTTCCCATTGCAGTTCCGCTAAAGGTCTGCGGAGAACATTCAGGAGACACCTTGCCTAACATCTAGCAGTTAAGCTGCCTACATCTCCCAAGCCTCGAAAATCATTGCGAGGTTACTTGAGGCTACGCCCCACGACAGCGGATTTTTTGTTTAGTTAGCGGGACATTATTCCTGAGTTAGTGATGTGTCAAGAAATATTTTTAAGAATTCGTATGAGTTAGGGTGGAGGGAAGGGGGTTGGGGTGGGAAGAGGGCAGGCGTGGCTCGATGAAAACAGGTTCCAGGGGGCCGCTTCGCCAGGCACGGGATGACAAGCAGCGCTAGCCAGTCAGCAATGCGCGCGCTTCCTCAGCTTGCCCCTGGAACATATACATCTCAGGCCGGATGGGACCGCGAACAGGAGATCGACGTGACTCGCGATCCTTGGAAATCTACAAAGAGGGGTTGAAAGAGAAGTGAAAAGGCTGGTTTTATTGTTCACCCACTGGGTGCCTCCGAGGTGTCCTCCACCCCGTCAAGACCTCATGAATACTGGCGATGGCCTGATTACTTTCAACACGACGCCCACTGTGGAGCAGCCTTCGTATCCGCCGAACCGTGTGGCTTCCTTACTGCTGCTGGTTGTAGCACCGCAGCGAACGATCAGAGTTAACATTAGTTAACAAGGCGTGAGCCGCACTTTTGATTTCTTTGATTGTTTTGATTTTTTCAAGATGGCAGCCGCAGCAGTCACTGGCTGCAAACTATTTGAAACCACTATATTTAAATCCACTCACAATCCGTCTGTGGCCAGCTCTGAAGGTTGATCTCTTGATTGATTTGCGGGAAATCAAAGTAGCGGCAAAGCCTAGCATGTTGAGGGACTGCCTACATTCAACCGCCGCGCTCTATCCAGGCTGGTGTTCCCGATTTTGGTATCAAGCCGGGTAATTCGACGAACAAAGCAAAACTTATGTCGCGCTGGAAAGTAATGGGCGCATACTTTCTTTAGTTCCCGGGTCGAGTTGAGCATCTTACTGCCTGCCCGTGACCGCACGGTACTGCTCCGGTCAGTTCAGAGCGACCTTTCTGTCTGCAAAGCAGTTTTACTTGTGCACCTGTTGTAGTTGCCGCGAATTGAGATGCGGCTGTAAGCGAGGTGCGCCAGCATGTTGCGGTGTTACGTTGTACAGTTCCGCAGTTATGGTTCGCTTTTTCCTCGCGCCCCGTACCCGAAAGGCCTCGCGAGCCTAAAGCGCGCTTGCCTCCGCCACTCTCGTGGATCCCGGTCCCTTAGGCATGTGAGAAAATCGCGGTTCGCCCTGATTTTGTTAGTGCTCCTGTTTTTTTCCTTTTCACTAGCTGTTCCCGCCGAAGATTTGCCGGAAACCGCGTATGACGAATCCGAGGCCTCGCCCTACCAAGGCACCCCTCTTATCTCAAACCTAATATCCCAAGTGGCTACTTCGGCAACCGGGGCCGTGGAGAGTCGCGTAGGCCCTCGATCGGGCACTTCATACCGGTTTGCCGCACGCATCACCGACAGAGATAGCCGCCAATTTGCTGAGGGACGAATTGTACGAGCGTTGCTTTGCACTCTTCTGTGTTAGCGACTGCGACCTCCAAAATTTAGTTGTCCTTCCTGACCACGATCCAATAAACCGTCTCCCTATTGAGGAGTAGGGCGCGAGTCTTCTGTCACGTACTGCTCAACGGACGTTGAGCGAGGAAGTATTGGAGGAAGAAATGAATCGGCTTAATCGTTGTGTTTTCTTGGTTCTGTTTTGCGCTGTATGGCTGCCCACACTGGCGGTTGCGGATGTGGTGACGGCGACCGTTTCGGCGGGATCCAGGCCGTTAGCTGCTGCCATCAACCCCGTCACCAATAAGATCTATGTGCCGAACTATGGCAGCAACAATGTGACGATGATTGACGGCGTCACCAACGCCACTGTCATTGTCCAAGCAGGAACCAAGCCGTTTGCAGTTGCCGTCAATCCGGTCCTTAACAAGATCTATGTGGCGAACCAGAGCAGCAATAATGTCACGGTGATTGACGGCGTCACCAACGCCACGACTACCGTCCCGGTGGGATCTGACCCGTATGCCGTCGCCGTCAACCCAGTCACCAACAAGATCTATGTGGCGAACGACATCGGCGACAGCGTCACGGTGATTGACGGCGCCACCAACGCCACTACTACGGTTCCCGCGGGGAATCCGAGCCGCATGGCCGATTGCCGTCAACCCGGTCACCAACAAGATCTATGTGGCGAACTACACGCAGCGGCACCGTCACGGTGATTGACGGAGCCACCAATGCCACGACCACCGTCCCGGTGGGATAGGCACCGTAGTGCCGTTGCCGTCAACCCGGTCACCAACAAGATCTACGTGGCGAACCTGGTTCAGCGATAACGTTACGGTGATTGACGGCGTTACCAACGACACGACGACCGTCCCTGCGGGATACGAGCCCGGAGCGATTGCCGTCAACCCGGTCACTAACAAGATCTATGTGGCAAACCAGAGCAGCAATAACGTCACGGTGATTGACGGGGCACCAACTGCCACTCAGCGCACCGTCCCTGCGGGAGCCTTCCCATATGCCGTTGCCGTCAACCCGGTCACTCAACAAGATCTATGTGGCGAACCAGGCAGCAATAACGTCACCGTGATTGACGGGGCCACCAACGCCACTACTACGGTTCCGGCGGGAGCCTAGCCCGCAGGCCGTTGCTGTCAATCCCGCTACCAACAAGATCTATGTGGCGAACAACGGCAGCGATGACCGTCACGGTGATTGACGGATCACCCTTCAACACTGCCAACGTGCCAGGTCGGATCGGCGGACCCTATGGCGTGGACGTCAATCCGACGACCAATGAGATCTACGTGGCGATCGATCGGCAACAACAACGTCACCGTGATCGATGGCGCTACCGGCACGGTCAGCGCGACCGTCCCTGCGGGATCCAATCCCGGATGTCCTTGCCGTCAACCCCGTCACCAACAAGATCTATGTGGCGAACCTCGACAGCAATAACGTCACGGTGATTGACGGCGTCACCAAAACCACGACGACTGTCCCGGCAGGGACTAACCCGGACGCGATCGCCGTCAACCCAGTCACCAACAAGATCTATGTGGCGAACTATAACAGCAATAACGTCACGGTGATTGACGGCGCCACCAACGCCACTACTACGGTTCCTGTGGGAAGTGCGACCGCATCGCGATTGCCGTCAACCCCGTTACTAACAAGATCTATGTGGCAAGCCAGTCGCAGCGGCGACGTCACGGTGATCGACGGAGCCACCAATGCTACCACTACGTTCCGCGCGGGTGGTCAGCCCATATGCCATCGCCGTCAACCCGGTCACCAACAAGATCTACGTGACCAAGCCTCAGCGAGTGCTAACGTTACGGTGATCGACGGCGCTACCAACGACACTACGGCTCTACCTGTGGAATCGAGGCCGTTGGCCATTGCCGTCAACTCCATTACCAACAAGATCTATGTGGCGAATCAGTGTGGCGACAACGACGTCACGGTGATTGACGGGCGCCACCAACACCACGACGACCGTCCCAGCGGGAGCCGACCGCATGGTCCGTCGCCGTCAACCCCGTTACCAACAAGATCTATGTGGCCAATCAGGCACGGGATCCCAGCGAGTAACGTCACGGTGATTGACGGCGCCACCAACACTGACCATACCGTCCCCGCGGGATCTGTCCCGTATGGCCGTTGCCGTCAATCCGGTCACCAACAAGACCTATGTGACGAACTTGGCAACAGCGGTTACGTCACGGTGATCGACGAATCACCACGCATCTCGCAGGGCTACCGTAGCCGCTTCGCAGCCGCTGCCCTACAACATTTCCGATCCGCTGCCACGATTCACGCTGAATCCTACCGACGGACACGACAATCCGATCACCACGCTCGGCGTGTACTGGCAGATGGACACCATGCAGGGTCCATGGAGTGCGGCCCAAGCCACGGGCGGCAATAGCTTCAGCGCCACCGTAAGCCACAGCGCTTGCCGCCCGGCTCACACGTGCTGTACACCTATCCGGTGCAGGGCGATGCCGGCAATCCCACAATCGACATGGGCACGCCGCGCATGGGCGACGTCAGCGCCTACCTGTTCACAGTGAACGGCCAGACCGGGCTGCAGCAGCAGGGCGTAATCACAACCCCGGTTCCGGGTTCGACGCTGAGCGACAGCAGCGAAACCTTCAAGTGGAACGCGGGCATGGCCGCAACTGCCTACTGGATCGATGTTGGAACGGTTGTGGGTGGCAATCAGTACTACCAGTCCGGCAACCTGCGCAACGACTACTTGACACCACGGTCAACGGCTGCCAACCGACGGCAGCACAGTCTACGTCACTCTCTATAGCCTGGTCAGCGGTCAATGGGTGAGCGAACGCTTACACCTACACCGCGTATAACGCGCCGGCGGCAAAGGGTTAATCACCACTCCCACGCCGGGCTCTACTCTTGCCGGCAGCAGCGTGACCTTCAACTGGACGGCTGGCACGGGCGCTACGGCATACTGGCTCGATGTCGGTAATGTTCCCGGCGGCAACCAGTACTATCAGTCTGGCAATCTGGGCAATGTACTCGACCACCACGGCAAACGGACTGCCCACGGATGGCAGCACGGTGTACGTGACCCTGTACTCTTTGATGGGCGGTCAGTGGCTCAACAACACGTACACCTACACCGCGTTCAACGTGAGCGGAGCGCAGGGTGTGATTACCACTCCCACTCCCGATTCGACGTTTAACGGCAGCAGCGTGACCTTCAACTGGACGGCGGGCGCGGGTGCGTACGGCCTACTGGCTCGACGTCGGGAACGTCCCGGGCGGTAATCAGTACTATCAGTCTGGCAACCTGGGCACGTGCTGACCACCACGGTGAATGGTCTACCGACGGACGGCAGCACTGTGTACGTGACCCTGTACTCGCTGGTGGGAGGACAATGGCTGAGCAACTCCTACACCTACACGGCGTTTAGCTCGGCGGGAGCCTTGGCGGTCATGCAGACACCGATCCCCGGATCGACGCTGAGTGGCAACGTCGCCACCTTCACCTGGAGTGCGGGCACAGGCGCGACGGCGTACTGGCTGGACATCGGTAGCGCTCCAGGCGGCAACCAGTACTATCAGTCGGGGAACCTGGGCAACGTGTTGACCACCACGGTGTACAGCTTGCCGGCCGATGGCAGCGCGATCTACGTCACGCTGTACTCGCTGGCAGGAGGCCAGTGGCTGAGCAACGCCTACACCTACGTTTCGGGTCCGTAGTCTTTGAAAATGATTCATCGTCGCTGCTGCGAAGCGGCGACGGCTTCTCCAAGGGCACGGATTCTCATCCGTGCCTTACCTCATGGAACATGGTTACGGCTCGCGGACTATTTGCCCTCGCCGACACACCCTTGATGTATAGGAAAAACAAAAATCCGTTCCAGGACGAAAACGGACAGACGGGCACACCTTGGTGATGCATTTGGACTCAACGCAGGTAAGGTGGCGGTTTGAGCCAGGAGCAGGTATACCGGCAGGTGCATCCCGAGGGGTATCGCTACAGTTGGTTTTGCGAGCGCTATCAGCACTGGCGGCGGCACCTGGATGTGGTGGGCCGCTATCGCAGCGGGAAAGACACAACAGATCAATACCAGAGGATTGAGGTCTGGTTCTTGCGTCGTCACGGCTATCTGCGGCCGGGCGCATCCTTCACACTTCGCTAGAGCCGCAATGGCACCCCAACGGGGTCAATTCACGGCTCTACGACATCGAACTCCGTCGTGCTCTCTTACCGGCTCAAACCGCATGGCTCAGATGAGCGGCAGCAGAAGGAATACCCGGTACAGCTTGTCCGCACCCCTTGTCACTATGGCGGGGAGAGAACATGGTTTCTGTGTCCTGCCAGGGGCTGTGGTCGGCGAGTAGGTGTCCTGTACGGCGGTGCTATCTTTGCATGTCGCCACTGCTATCGACTCGTCTATGAGAGCCAACGGGAACAGGCCCACTACCGTGCCTTACGACGCGCTCAGGCGATTCGGACGAAGCTGGGCGGCTCCGTAAGTATCTTTGAACCCTTCCCGGACAAACCAAAGGGAATGCACTGGCGCACGTATTACCGGCTTTGGCTGGAAGGCGGAGAAGCCCAGTCTCGTTCTTGGCCGCCGTGGATATTGCGGCGAATTCAAGCCGACTCGTAGAGAGCGGCTCACTGTCGCACACCTGCAAGCTAGGCCGATCTCAGTGTCGCGGGCTATCTAAGTAAGATGAACGGCTAGGAGCAAACAGGCTAGTGCGATCCAGCCCCGCCACGTGGCCGCCCCGAGATTCTCTTCGCTTGCTTGCCAACTGCACAGTGATGCCAGTCCAAGAAACGCGGCATACAGCAGTATCTTCATGGCCGCACTCTCTTTTCGATCTGTTGCCCAATCAGCGCTTCCAGGCGGGACAGGCGCTCTCGCATCTCGTCGATCTGCTCCTGTTGCGTCTGGATCACATCCTGCTGCGCCGCGACTACCGCGTGCTGCTTCTGCAATTCGTTCAGCAGCATGGGCGCGAGGTACTGGTACTTCACCGTGTAGGGTTGGCCGTCTTTGTCGTAGGCCACGAGTTCGGGATAGACCTTGGCCACTTCCTCTGCGATCAGGCCGTATTGCAGCGTGCGTTCCCTGTCGTACTCAGGCTTGTAGAGGAAGGTCACGGGCCGCAGCTTCATCAAGTCATGCGTGCTATCGCCCATGTCATGGACGCTCTCCTTGAAGCGAAGCGAGGACGTTTGCGTTCCGAGCAATCCATCGGAGTTGATGTAAACCGGAACCCCGCCAGACGAGGTCGAGCCGTAGATGCCCGCGATGTATACCGCGGTTTGTGCTCCATAGCCGAGTAGGACGTCGCCCCCAATACGGATTGTGCTGCTTTCTTCACAGGGGTAGGTGCAGCCCACATTTCCCATGTAGATGTTGTTGTTCCCCGTCGTGTTGTGGAGGCCGGCATAGGTCCCACTGTAAGTATTGCCGTTACCGGAGGAGTTGGCGTAGCCGGCTTGATCCCCACTGAAAGTGTTATAGGAGCCGGAGACGTTGCTGGAGCCGGCATTGGCCCCGCTGAAAGTGTTGTACTTGCCGGTCGTGTTGGCCCAGCCTGCCACACTCCCAACGAAAATGTTGCCTTCGCCGATTGTGTTGGAGTATCCCGCCGAATCCCCAATGAAAGTGTTGCCGGGGCCAGTTGTGTTAGAGTAGCCGGCCCAGGACCCATTGAAAGTATTAAAGGGTGCGGTCGTGTTGGAGTAACCGGCCTGATAGCCACTGAAAGTATTGAAGTAGCCTTCCGTGTTGGAGTAACCGGTCTGATACCCACTGAAAGTGTTGAAGTCGCCCTCCGTGTTGAAGTGGCCGGCCTTGTACCCACTGAAAGTGTTCCTAGCCCCTAATAGCGCAATATCATAGGTGCCCGCTCCCAACCCAAGAAACAGGTTGCCATCAGCGGCGCTGCCGATACTCAAGACATTGCTGCCGCCAATCCGGTAAGCCCCGGAAGCGGAATTTACGTTGCCGCTGCCGTCTACGGAGAACCTCTCCATCCCGTTGTTCTGTCCACTGATGATCTTGCCGCCGGCTGCATTGTTAAATACCGCCGCCGTGCCCGCAGGGCTGCCAACATACGCACTAATCCCCGTTGTGACTCCGCTGCCCGCGCTGTTTGTGCCGCGCACTCCGGTGCCAAAGGGGTAGTAAGAAATGCCTTTGACGCCGATGGCATTGCTGTTGGTGGCGATGCCGTATATCGCAATGCTGTTCGGCCCTGCAGAGGTACCGACGACGGCGTTAGCACGGGCCGTGACGTTCACTCCCACTCCGCTTCCGCTTTGCGCGACCCCCACGATCTGATCGGTGGTTGATCCGCTGAAGTTCGTCGGGCCTTCACTGGCGACTGCGGTTGGGGTTCGCGATTTGGCCTTGTGTAAACCATTACTGGCAGAGGACGCAACTTCGGCAGAGCCGACATTGGCCGTTGCTTGGTTCGGATTCAGGTCCTTCGCCAATACAAAGTCGGAAATGCTCTTGCCCGCCAGGGTCTCAGCCTCATGTGCTTTGAAGGCATATGGCACACTAACTAGCAATACACGCGGCTGCTCTGCCTCGCCCTGCACCTGCACCCCCAGCCAGCGTTGCTCGTCTTGCGAGAACAGGTCACGGGGCAACCCTGTAGCGGCTGTATTGCCCAGCAGAACGCTGTAGTTGCCACTGGCGTCGGGTGTGACAGTCTGCGTCTCGATCCACATGGGAGCGCCGCCGTCCTGTTGCTTGTAGATAGCGAAGGTGACACCCGTGGTCGCTGCGATTGGCGTTCCACTGGCGTCCTTTAGCGTCCCGCCATAGCGGATAAGGCTGGGAACCGCGGTGGTGGGCGTCTGTTGGGCTGAGCCATCGGAGACGAACAACAAGGTGATAAAAGCAAGGACGACGGTGACGCTGGTGCGGCGCATGGAGCGCTCCTTTCAGGCACACGACAAGAGCTTGTCAAGTGTAGGGGCGACGAGTATACCCCATTGAACGTTCAGACTTCCTTGTATGACGGCGAACGCTGGGGCCCTAGTATGCTGCTGTGCAGACAGATCCTCTGGTGCCGGTCATCACAGTGGCCTGTGACACTGTAGAGATGCCACGGTGGGGTCTATCGCCGTGACCGTCGAAGGGTCGAAGATCAAACCCGAATTACTGCAATTCGAGCCCGGAAAGGTTGTACAAACGTTGTACACGTTCGGTACGCCCACCTGCGCTTGGTTGACGTAGTTACTGGGCAGTAAACGAAACAGTTAGTGGGGTAGGTTGGTGCAACTCGCGCCAGCTACGGATGCAGAGAAGTACGTTGTCATGTCACTACCAGAGCCGAGCAAAGAAGACGGCCACGCGCCCATCCAAGAAGCCGTCAAGCCATTCGTAGACGCGGACGACTTTACGAATGTGCATATTACCGCACAGAAGATGATTCACCAGATCGAGCAAGAGGAAGACCCTTACCTCGGCGGAGGCAATGCCCGTCAGCACATGGCGCGCATGGCCCGCAACCGCCGAATGTAGTCTGCCCGACTTGCGCCCAAGTTGTGCTCAACTCTTGCTGTCCTCCTTCCAAACTGCGTAACTTATATAAGGGTTATATAGCCCTCTTGCTATCTTCAAATTCAGCGGATAGAACTTAGAATATGCCGAAACACCTATTGACCGATACGCAGAAGCGCGAAGTCTTGAGGTTGAAGATAGAGGGAAAGACGCAGGTTGCTGGCGGTTTCTCCCAAAATTTCCACTTTTGCGAAGTGCTTACTGTTACTACTGGTTTTATATGTTTTTTTGTTTAGTAATGAGTGGAACTGGGGGCAGACATGGATCGCGCTCAAATCCCGACGCGGAGCGACCCTGTTGGAACAGAGGAGTATTTCACAAGATCACACAGCTCATCGAACAATTTCGGCAGGCGAACCTAGATGCCTGGTAGGTGAAAATTGCCACCGAGTGATAAGTGCACTAATTTCCGAACCAAAGATGGCGGTTGAAGGTCGAGAAAACGGTAAGGGCCGCCGGTGATCAGACCAGCAGCCCCGAATCACCCGGCGCGTGTTATGGCACCGATGAACTCCCAGCCATCATACTCGCCGGATTCCCTTAACTCAATAGCGAGAGGAATCCCGAATGTCGCAGGACTTCAAAAGTATACCTCCGTCACAACTCAAGCACAGACCGTATCCCGAGCAGCCCATAACTTGCAAGCCAAAGCGGAAAGGTCAAGCGGGGCATCGTGGCGCCGAGCCCGACATCGAGTGGCGGGAATATCCCCTTATTGAATCCCGAGATTATCCCGCCTATTGCCGATGGGCCAAGTGGTATCGAGACCCAGGCTTTCGACGCTGGACGTGTCTGCTGCACTGGGACGTGCTCACAGACGATCTTCTGACGGTCATTGCTTCCGTACCCATATGGCTCTCTCTGGGTAGCGGTGAGGGGCCGTGGGCGTCCCGGAGAGGCAATTACTTGAAGGAATGGGTACGGAAAAAGTACTCCTAATCCACAGGGTAGGCATGCTAAGAAAGCAGCATGCGAGGAACGGATCATCAACAAAGCCACATGTTCAGTTATTTGTCGCCCGAGGCGCGGGTGCGGAAGGATCACCCGCTGCGTGCCATGCGGACGATGGTAGACGAAGTTCTACGGGCACTGTCGTCGCAGTTTGATCGCATGTACGCCAGCGAAGGCCGGCCGTCGATTGCGCCCGAGAAGCTGCTGCGGGCGCAGTTGTTGCAGATGCTGTACTCGATCCGCAGCGAGCGCCTGCTGATGGAAGAGATCGATTACAGCGTGCTGTTTCGCTGGTTCGTAGGGTTGAATTTGGACGAAGAGGTGTGGGACCCGACGGTGTTCACCAAGAACCGGGACCGGCTGCTGGAAGCCGAGGTGGCCAAGCAGTTTCTGGCGCAGGTGGTGGAGCAGGCGCGGGCGAAAGGCTGGACCTCGGATGAACACTTCACGGTGGACGGCACCTTGCTGGAAGCGTGGGCAGGAGCAAAAAGTTTTCAGCGCAAGGATGGCAAGAATCCGCCCTCTTCCGATGATCCCGGCAATCCCACGGTGAACTTTCACGGCGAAAGGCGGTCCAACCGGACGCACGCGTCGAAGACCGATCCCGAGGCCCAGTTGGCACGCAAGGGCGAAGGCAAGGAGGCGAAGTTGAGCTACAGCGGCAATCTGCTAGTGGAGAATCGTAACGGGTTGATCGTGAATGCGATGGTGTGGGAAGCCAGCGGGACGGCCGAACGTGACACGGCGCTGGTGATGCTGGAACAGATTGCCGGCACCAAGCGGGTGACCGTGGGCGGTGACAAAGGCTTTGACACGGCCGACTTCATCTCCGAGTGCCGCCACATGCAGGTCACACCGCATGTGGCGCAGAATGACGGTCGGCGCGGCGGCAGTGCCATCGACCAGCGGACGACGCGTCATGCAGGCTACCGCATCAGCCAAAAGAAGCGGAAGCGGATCGAGGAATGTTTCGGCTGGCTCAAGACCATTGCCCTGCTGCGGAAGGTACGACATCGCGGGTTGTTCAAGGTGGATTGGGTGTTCACCTTCGCCTGCGCGGCGTATAACCTGGTCCGCCTGCGCAACCTATCAGTTCAGGCGGCGTAGGCCAGTCCGAAGTGTGTCTGCTGAATGCAAAAAACTTCAGCAGATAGTGAAAACAAGGCTAGCCGAACTCTCTTTTCTCTCACTCGGTTACCAAAGCGGGACAGAGTTCGCATAAATCAGAGATTTTTCCGCAGCCTGCTGTTCGGAAGTGGACCTGCTTGATGAGCGAAGCAGAGATTGCACGCAAGGCAGTTTCTGGCTCGCTGGGCAAAGGCCAGAAAACTGGAGGGAGCAATGAGACGCAGAAAAGGCACCGGCAGTATTTATCAGCGCGACAGGGGTCGCCAGTTTGGTGGATAAAAGTACCACCGTCACGGTCGGCCGTTCCGCGAGAGCACACACACAACGGATTCCCGCAAAGCTGAGAAGATGCTGCACACTCGGCTCGCGGAGATCAATCAAGGAACACTTCACGGGACCACAGCTTGAACGAACGAAAGTGGATGAACTGGCGGTGATGTTCGTGCGCGATTACCGCATCAATCAGCCGGAAGAGCCTTGCTGATGCCGAGACTCGCTGGAATCAGCATCTAAAGCCGTTCTTTGGCGCTATGAGGGCCATTGACGTTACGAGTGAGCAGTTAGCTCGTTACGTGGACAAGCGACAGCAGGAAGGCGGCAGCCAATGCGACGATCAACCGCGAATTGGCAGCGCTCAAGCGCATGTTTTGGCTTGGGCAGCAATCGACTCCGCCCAAAGTCGTTCGCTCGCCGAAATTCCCCAAGCTGGCAGAGAACAACGTTCGCAAAGGATTTCTGGAGGATGGGCAGTACAGAATGTTGGTCGAGTATTGCCCGAGCTTTGGTTCCGCTCGCTGGTCGAGTGTGGCCGCACGTATGGATGGCGAGTCTCCGAACTGCTCTCCATGCGCGTTAACCAGTTGGACATTGCACAGCGCGTGATTCGGCTTGAACCTGGTACCACCAAGAACCGTGACGGACGAGAAGTCCCCATGACCGAACGTTCCATGCCCTGCTCTCGTGCATGGAAAGCAATCCGACGATCACGTCTTCACTCGTCCCAATGGAAAGCCTGTCCGCGACTTTCGGACGATGTGGCAGAATGCCTGTACTCAGCTGGGACTCCCTAGCTGCTCTTCCATGATCTACGCAGAACCGCAGCGCGGAACCTTCGTAGGGCTGGGGTTGCCGAAGGCGTCATCATGAAAATCGGCGGCTGGCGAACTCGCAGCGTGTTCGAGCGTTACGCAATCGTGAGCCGTTCGGACATGAACGACGCGATTCTCAAGTTGCAGGAATCGGAGAAACGAGTCGAGCAGGAAAGACTGCAAGCCGAAGAGCAGCAGAGCAGATAAGTGCACAAATTGGGCACAATGAGGCGATTTCGGCCCAGCCTCCCGCGTCCCTGCGGTGAACTAGCGCCAGCTAGATGATTGTATTCAGTGGGGTTTAGGTGTGGTGCCGGGAGGGGGAATCGAACCCCCAAGGGCCGAAGCCCGGCGGATTTTGAGTCCGCTGCGTCTGCCAGTTCCGCCATCCCGGCCAAATCGGAAGGCTCTGATAGAGCTTAGTTTAGCAACTCCACGTTTGCAACCCGAGCCGACTTGGTTTCGTTTCGCGACCGATCCCCGCCAGCGTCCTTGCACCCTGCGTAGGTCCTGGGGAATCCCGTTGACAGGCAAACTCGTCATCTGGTACCGTTGCGGCCAAGTTCAAGACCTTAACGCGCAGAGATTCCGTGGCCTCAGGAGCCGCGGTTCTATGTTGTCGTGCGTCCCTTTTTCCCGCCGAAACTGTAAGGAGTGAGATCATGTCATTACTTCGTCGACTGGCCATGCCGTGCGCAAGACGCACTTTTTTACATCGTATTTTGTCCAATGCTGCACTCCTTATCCTCGCACTTGGTTTGATCTTGTCGATGTACGGCACGGTACAAGCTCAGGTGGTGTGTGGCTCGAAGGCATATCTCGACAGTCTGCCGGTTAAGCCACCAAAGAATCCCAGCATCAAACGACAGGTGCAATTGATTAACTGCTCCGATCAGGTAATCCTGGGAGCGGCCAGCGCAGCTCACGAGGCCGGTTTGCCACCCTATCCGGTTTTTCCCCAGGAAGAACACGTGGGTGATGCAACCTTACAGGTCTGGGAGCGATGCCAACGTGCTCACCATTGACATCCCTCCGCAATGGTACGGCCAGTTCAGATCGGGCGGTAACACGCCGAACATCTGGGCACGCACGGGCTGCCGTTACGATCCGGTTACCAACCGGGCGCAGTGCGAAACCGGCGACTGTGGTGGCCAATATGATTGCAGTTCCGCCGACATATCGCCGCCGCCGGCGCACCACGATAGCGGAATGGACTTTCTATCAGCAGTTCTCGACCTACTTCATCGATTCTCCCGATATCAGTGCCGTTAACGGCGCGAACCTTACCATGGACATCTCACCGCGCGGTGGCGATGACCTTGACCCGCTGAATCCAAAGGATTTTCACTGGCTGAACTGGAACTACCCGCTCACCGTGCATGGAAAAGATCTGCGAGAGCCCTCGCAGTGTGTGCCCGCAACCGGCACCGGTTTCCAGGTCATACGTTCCGACATCGATAAGACCACCGGCGGCGCCATGCCGAACTATCCCTTGTTGGGATACGTCATTGTCGATGGCAACGGTAACCCCACCATGCCAACCGGCAACAATGTACTCGCCTGTCTCAGCAATTGCGGAAAGTTCAAGTTTCCCAAGGAAGCTGGGAAAATCCGGCTGCAACTCGAAAACAGACCCCAACTGCTACGCCTGGACGACGTTTTGTGCCGGTAGCGAACTGATCAAATACGGTCAAGCCTGTAAGGCAGACTCAGACTGCCTTCAGTATAACGGCGGCATAGACTACCACATTGCTTGCTTCAAGAAATCAGGGTCCGAACAAGCCAGGCACCTGCGAGATCCGAGGCTTCTACAAAGGGACGGTCAGCCAATGCAATGGCGTTCAGGATCCCCAGCCCGCCGCACCCGCCTCTACGGTGGCTTGCAACAATACCTATGGATCGATCAATCCGCTGGATCCAGACGACTCCACTAAATACGATTGGGCCGACCAGCCTATCGTGGGTGGCTGCAACGACGTAACTTTCAACGGAAACAAAGTCTGCCTGCGTTGGCGACGACACGCTGCATAAGGTACTTCATGGTGCCTACACGTGGCCTAACGACCCTGAAGTGTTCCAGAGTGACGCTCCGGTATATCGCATCATCTTCTCTCCGGAAGGAAGAGGCAAGGCTCCGATCACAGCCGCCCAGGGACTTCCGGCGTGTGACTCACTGCCCAGCAATTACATGCCCGCGCACAATCGCACGAACTGCGGCATAACCATCAACGGCCAAAACGCCGACTTTGGCATTGGCGTGGTTCAAAACCAAGGCGCTCAAATATGGCAATCCAACGGCCATGATTGGCCTTGCTTCGTCCCTGAGCGGGCTTCGGCCGACAATGGCATCCTCTGCCGCTGGGACCCGCTGCCTGCGGATGCTAACTGCCGTGCTCCCAAAACCGACGACACGTATGTCACCGATAGCGCATGCGGTCGCAGTGACTCCGGTTCCTTACTGGTATCCGGTTCCATAACCCCGAATAGCGGCGATACGTTGCTGCTTGAGGTATCCATCCCGAAGGTGCTGAATCCCGTGAGCCTTCCCACTTCCATCAGCGGGTGTGTCCCGCAAGGCATGGGAGCCTGGTCGCTGATAGCGTCGCAAGCCGTTCACTCCAATCAGGGCATCGTCGCCTGGTACAAAGGAACTTCGAACACCAGCGTGGCTTGCAAGGTCACCGTGAAGATGGGCAACGCGAATCCGGCCGAACTCAAGCTCTACGATGTGCCGAAGTTCAATGGGACGGTGGAAACCATGAGCACCGCTTCCGGTGACTACACTTCCGGCGCTCCCCCGTATACTGTGACCGCGGGTACTGCCACCACCGCGTTCTCCAACGATCTGCAGTTGGGCGCCCTGCTTTTGGTGGACCAGAAGCCCACGCCGGTTACGTATTGGGACACTTGGCTCAGTAACGGCGCAAATACGTTAACCTGCCTGGGCAACAACACAAATTGTCCCAGAGACGACGGTACGGATTTCCTGCCTGGTCATGGCCCCTTCTCTGGCAATTCAGACGTCGGCCACAACCCTGTCACACCGGGAGTGCAATACTTCCACCGGGACTGCAGGTATCGTCACGAATGACTCCAACTTCTCCTGGGTAGGTTTAGCGATTTACATCGAACTCAACCCGTAGGGGCGGTTTGGAAAATGAACGATTGGCCGCGGTGGCGCTGGCTCCCACGGACTCAGCTTGGCCAGTCTTATTCGAACCTTTCTCTACCCCGGTTGGCGTCCAATAGGGACGCAACCCGGGGCGCCAGTTCTAGCTATGAGTCTCTGCTCAGTTCACGCCGTGGGTGCTATCTGGCACGTTTCACGGTTTGCCAATGTCAGCCTTCAGGCGTTGCATCGCTCGAGCGTCCAACCGGATTAGTCCGCCACTGGTGGTGTCGAGATCGGCTATCAGGGCGACAACCAGCGCGACCGTGACCGGCGCAAGTGCCAGCGTCAACCAGAATCGCCGGGCAAGCGTCAGACCGCGCGCGAAAACTGCAATCAGCGCAACTGACACGATCATCAGCCAAATGGTAAGAGGTATGCGATTCTCGAGTGCAGCGAGTCGCTTGCCATGGAACTCAATGGTCTCGTTGAGCGAGCTCATATAGGAGGCCATCACGGCCGAGCGATCAGTTTTGGTAAGCTCGGTGACATCCTCCCATAATTCCTCCTGTATCAACTTCGCGTGCTTCGAAGCCTCCGCCACGCGGACGGTGTTCGAACCGGCGGCGTCCAGATCAAGCCACGCATCCACGTACTGCCTTAGCAGTTGCTGGGCATGGTCACGATAAGGTTGCGGCAAGGTAGTGGCGCGTAGATAGGTGGCTTCTATGGAACCGGCCTCTTCTATGAGCAGGGAGCGCCGCTCATTGAACCGCGGCACAGCCAGAGCCAGGGTGAATCCCAACAGCAGGCTGACCAGAACAAATAGCCCATCACGGATCGCCACGATCTGCTCTTTGCGGTGCGCGTCCTCCTGGATGCGGGCGTAGGTTGCGGTCCGGTGTCCCAATTCGATGGCCAGCGCCAAGGCGGCCCCGGACACTATGCCGAACAGTTACATTCGAGATCACGCCGTAAGAAAATTCTGCTAGTCCTCTGATGGAGTACTACTTCTGCCATGGCCATACCTTTACGCTATTGAACGTCGCCGCCGGCTCTACTGCCCGAGCATTCCCTTCTTCAAGTCCGCATTGGGCGGCTTCGGGCCGAGCCACACCGACAGGAGCACCTGGGCAAAGGCCGGGCCGGCGATGGTCACTTTGTCCTGACCGTTGATGGCGAGGCTGGTGCCAGTACCCGGAACGTATGTGAACACCATCTGGTCGCCCGTCTTGACCGTATCGAGCGCGCCTAACAAGCGGTCGATGTCGGCCTTCATTGTCTTCTTGGCCTCCGGCGTATTGTTGCTGAACGACTCGTCGAATGCATCCGTCATTTGGCTCTTGCTCGCACCGTGCAGGAACTTCATGACGATCTGTTTAGGTGTGTCGGACTTTATGATGGCGTTTGGATCGGACGACTTCTGCTCAAGGTAGAGTCCCGCCACGTAAACCTTCACCATGTACTTCGTGCGTATCCCGAGGCCGTTGAGCATCAACGTCTTGCCCCCGACCTGTGCTGTATCCGGCAGGGTCACGCCCGCCAGGCTGGAGGCGTTCAGATTGGAGATCGACGCTGCTGCGATCAGGAAAATAACAAGCGATATAGCAGTCTTCCGCATAAGGACTCCTTGGAAACTAGAATGTGATCAAGGTAGCACAGTCCTGATCGCTTGACGGACTATTCTGAATCTACGGTAGCGACTTTCCCAGATTTTTGGCCCGCGGAATTTTCATTGTCAGTGGCTGTAGTCGCATAACGTGCCACATGGAAGTACTCTCCCACAATGTCAGATATCTGCATATGAAGGGTGGAGAGACCTGGGCGAAGACATGCAATCAGACCGTCGACAAACCATGGTGCGAAAGGGGGGACTCGAACCCCCACGGGTTTCCCCGCCAGATCCTAAGTCTGGTGCGTCTGCCAATTCCGCCACTCTCGCATTCCCGTTAACATCTTACGACTAAGCAACTTATTCTAATGTCTCCCACCAACAGCCACAATGCGGAAATGGGGCGGCAGTCTTGGCGGTACTTGGCCTGTGTACCAGCCGTCTCCGCAGCGCGCATCGCAGGTCTACCACCCTTTGTCGATGACTTGGCGCTAGATCTGACTGCCGCCACGTCAAGCCGGGCGGCGGGTGACCGAAGAGTTCTTTCGCCGTTGCACACTGGCCACCACGAGTCTAGACGCATGGTAGGACGGTTGCAATGTCAGGAATCAGAACAACTGAGTCCTTCAACGCCGGCTCGAATTGGGCGCACGAGAGATAATTGACTCCAATGCCCGCGTTACGCGACTGATGGGTAAGTAGGCCTAGTGCCCAGCCCGATTTGGTGGTGCTATGAAAGTTCCAATCCTCGAAACAAAACGGCTCAAACTGCGCGGCCATCGCCTGGATGATTTCGACGATTCTGCCGCTATGTGGGCGGATCCAGTCGTGACGCGATACATTCGGAACCAACCCTTCACCGAAGAGGAGGCGTGGACCAGGTTGTTGCGTTATGTCGGGCATTGGGCGCTATTGGGCTTTGGTTACTGGGCCGTCGAGGAAAAAGGAACCGGCCAGTTTCTCGGAGAGATAGGATACGCCGACTACAAGCGAGACATTCAGCCATCGCTCAAAGGCGTGCCCGAAATTGGCTGGGTCTTTGCCTCACGATTCCAAGGCAAGGGCTATGCTACTGAGGCCGTTCGCATGGCGACGGCCTGGGGCGACGCTCACTTCGGACCCGTCCGGACTGCATGCATCATCGCTCCCGAGAACGTCGCTTCCATGCGGGTTGCAGCAAAATGCGGATTCCGGGAGCTACAACTTACAACCTACAAGGGTGAGCCGACGATGATGTTTGTTCGCGAACCGCACGGCCAAGAGCCTTAGTACTGGTTAGCGATTTGCGCCAGATCCGGCAGATGTAATCCATTTTCGGACTAAAGTGCGCCGGTCTCGGCTTACCAGGTCGACGGCAAGGAATCGTCGAGTTCCGTGGTAAGCGCCCACTCAGTCGCCCTCTGTTGCTCGCGCGTGAGTTTCATGCCATCGCAGGTCAGGTAAAAAGCATCATGAGCGGTCGCGCCCTCGGTGTCAATCAGCGCCACCTCGACGCTGCAGCTTTGATGGGCGAAGATGGAACTGATCGTATACAAGAGCCCGGGACTGTCCTGGGTAATGACTTCCAACAAAGTGCTGGATGGAGAACACTCGTCATCGAACCGCAGGCGGGTTTCAACCTTGAGCTTGGCCGGTTTGGTATCAGACTTGAGGCGGGAGTCCAGCAGGCGTTCCAGTGGAGCTTCACCGGACAGAATTTCGACGACCGACTTCTTGAAGCGCTCGCGCTCCGGGGGATTTAACTCCAGGGTGTGAAAGCGATCTTTGAAATAAAAGCTGTCGACGACGATTCCGGCCCGATTGGAGAAGGCGCTCGCCTTGGTAATGTCCATGCCCCATCCGTAGAGAACACCGGCCAAGGTGGAAAACAGGCCCGGGCGGTCCAATGTCACGATCGTAAGTTCATGCTGGCCGGCGATGGGGCGCACGGCGAGTTGTGCGGGCTCGCCACGAAGCTGTTTCGCCATGTCGAAGTGCAGGAGCACCTGTTCGGGAGAGTGCGACATGAGGTAGCGTTGCGGAAGTCCGTCGAGGAACTTCAACAGATGCGAACGACGTTGGGGCAGTAGCGCGGCGATGCGCTCGACCTGTGCGCTACACTCCTCGGCATGAAACCGTTCGCTGTCGGCGCTGCGGGTGAAGTAATTGGCCGTCCCGGTGTACAGCCGCCATAGGTTCTCGGCCTTCCACGGAGTAAGCGCTTCAGGATTGACCGCCTTGATATCGGCGAGCGTCAATAGGGTTAGCATCTTCAGCCGCTCGGGCGTGCCCACCTTGTGCGCCAGTTCGCGCGCGGTCTCGGGATCGTAAATGTCGCGGCGGCGTAACGTGGCTGACATTTCCAGATGGCTGGCAATCAACAGACTAACGGTCTGCTCGTCTTCTTCCCGAAGCTTCATGCGCGCGAAAGTAGCTGCTGCGAGTTGCAGGCTGTTGTGCACGTGGTCGGTGCCGTCCATGCCTTTACCGGTATCGTGCAGCAGTAGCGCCAGATAGAGCAGCTCAGGATGCTCCAGCTCTGCCAGCAGACCGGCAAAGGGCTGCAGCCATTGCTCATCGCTGGTAGCCAACCGGTGCAACACCTCGATCGCGAGAATGCTGTGTTCGTCCACCGTGTAGCGATGGTAGAGGTCGCGAAGAACCAGCGAATCAATGGCCTCGAACTCCGGAATGGCGAGCGTCAACAAGCCCAGCGAATGCATGGCTCGCAGCGCATAGGCGGCGTAGGGCAGCGCGAGTATCTCGCGCAAATGTTCCCATAGTTGGGAATCCTGTGGCATCGCGTCGGCCAGCCCGCGCCGTGCGTTATCGAGCCGCCGCTCGGTCTCCAGGCTGAGCGCGACGCCGTGGCGGGCGATAAAAGTGAAAAGCCGCAAGACCAGCAAGGGATCGCGGGCCCCAGCGGTCTGCTGAAGATAGACGCGTCCGTCCACCACGGAGAACTCTTCGTTCGAGGAGCGAGAGCGCCAGTGCTGAAACGAGCGGTACAACGAAGAGCGCTTCCTGGGAAGCTGTTCCAGCATCTGCTTCGCGCGGCGATGGATGGTCCTCGCGTGGCGAAAATACAATCGCATCCACTCGGCGGACGAGATGCTGCCAGACTGGGTGGCGATACCGCGCTTGGCCATTTCGTCCTGGGCGTCCCATGAGATGACGTTCTCGTCACGATTTCCCCGGTAATGCAGGTAACAGCGGCTGGAGGTGAGGAAGTCCATGGCGCCGAGAATATCGTTGGTCTGCGACTCTGTTTCCGCGTTGGGCGCGCCTGGCCACGTGCGGTTGGACGCAATCGTTGTGATCATCTCCAGCCATCCCGACACGTGCAGATCGCGCAGCCCGCCCGGACCGTCTTTCAGGTTTGGTTCCAGGTGAAAAATCGTGTCGCCGAAGCGCAAGTGCCGGGTGCGAGTGACCTCCGCCAGACGCTGCATGAGGACGTCTGCCTCGCGTGCCACAAGTTGCGGAAGGCTCTTCTCACGCAGACGTTCGAACAACCTGGCATCGCCGGCCAGAAAGCGGCAGTCGAGCAACGAGACGGTGAACTCGACATTGTCGTGGTCGAAGCGGACGCAGTCGTCGTGGGTCCGCGTCGTGGGGCTGACCCGCAGGCCAGTGTCCCACATCTCCTGACACATGCTGCGTACCGGGTCCTTCGCCCTGCCCCGAAGAGCGTCGTTCTCCGCGAGGAACAGAAGGTCAATGTCGGAGTACGGAAAAAGCGCGCATCGACCGAAGCCTCCCAGTGCGACCAGCGCAAAGCCGCTGCGCGCGTTTGTCGGGATCTGCTGCTCCCAAAGCTGCAGCGCGAGTTTGTCGATAAATTGCGTGCGCTCTCTCAGCGAGGTACGGCCAGAGCCGGTCGCCTCGAACTCCCGCCGCAGACGCTCGAACTCTTGCCGGTACAATGCGCGAGAGGCGTGTTCGAGCGCAGGGCTGGACATGTGCTTAGCCGCGTCCCGCAAACATTCCCGCGCCCCGCTTGGTCACAGCGCAGCCTCGCCGCGTTCTTCGTTGCGTATGCGGATGGCCTCGTCGACACGCGAAATAAAAATCTTGCCGTCGCCGATCTTCCCACTGCGTGCGGCAGTTGTGATCGCCGCAATCGCCTGGTCCACCAGGCGGTCGGGGATGACCGTTTCGATCTTCACCTTGGGGAGAAGATCCACGGTGTACTCGCGACCGCGATAGAACTCGGTGTGCCCCTTCTGTCGTCCGTGACCGCGAACTTCGGTTACGGTCATACCCTCCACTCCAATTTCAAGGAGAGCATCTTTGACAGCTTCGAACTTCGAGGGCTGAATTACTGCTTCCAGCTTCGTCATAAGGTGATGTTAAACCGCATGAAACTAACTCTTGCTACGTTTTTCTTCGGGGCTATAGTAAAGCCCCAAAACAAACAAGGCGACCACGACGTCGGCCTGAGGCCGGCTCTACTCGAACGGCATTCCTTCGGGCAACCTCCATGCCCAGCTCAAGGCAGAGAAACTTCCCAGTAATAGCCTTCTTCGCCGTGCTGGGTGACATCGAGCCCTTGCTCCTCCTGTTCCGGGAGACGCGCACACCGAGAACCAAATCGACGACCTTGAGAATGATGTAGGTGCCCACGACCGCCAGCGCGATCGCCATCCCGATGCCAACGAGTTGATTCAACATCTGGTGATAGTTGCCGTCCATCATTCCCACAGCCAGCGCGCTGCCCCGCCCATCCTTGAAGATCGGATTAACAAGCTTGGTGGCGAAGACGCCGGTTAGCAGCGCACCAATGGTCCCTCCGACGCCGTGCACGCCGAAGGCATCGAGTGAGTCGTCATAGCCAAGCCGGGCCTTCACCACTGCAACCATCGCGTAACATGAGACTCCGGCGATCAATCCAATCAGCAGGGCTGACATCGGTCCGACGAACCCAGCTGCCGGCGTGATGGCGACCAATCCAGCGACACAGCCCGAGATCGCTCCCAAGGCGCTGGGCTTGCCGTTGCGGATCCACTCCGCTCCAGCCCATCCGATGGCTGCCGAGGCCGCCGCGAAGTGCGTGGCCACAAATGCGCTCGTCGCCAGGCTTCCTGCGCTCAGCGCGCTGCCTGCGTTGAAGCCGAACCATCCCACCCACAGCAGACAGGCTCCGATGAAGCTGAGTACCACGCTATGGGGAGGCATAGGCTCCTGCGGATAGCCAAGCCGACGGCCAAGATAGGTAGCACAGATGAGCGCGGAAACTCCGGAGGTGATGTGGACCACCGTGCCGCCGGCGAAATCGAGGGTGGGAAAGCGCCCGCCGAGGCTGGCGTTCAACAGGCCGCCTTTGCCCCACACCATGTGGGCCATGGGGGCATACACAAAGAGCGACCACAGTGCCATGAACAACACCATCGCGCTGAACTTCATGCGTTCGGCGAAGGCACCGCTGATGAGCGCCGGGGTGATGATGGCAAACATCAACTGGTAGATCATGAACGTCTGTAGCGGAATGGTGGCAGCGTAGTCGGCATCCGGCTGCGCGCCCACGCCGCGTAGAAATGCGTGGCTCAATCCGCCGAGGAAGCTATTGCCGGAAGCGAAGCACAGGCTGTAGGCAACGATTCCCCACAGCACGGTGATGATCGCCATCATGGCGAAGCTCTGCATCATGGTTGCGAGCACATTCTTCTTGCGCACCAGGCCGCCGTAAAACAGGGCCAGACCGGGGCCAGTCATCATCAGGACCAGGGCGGCGCTCACCAGCATCCATGCGTTATCGGCAGAGCCTTTGGCATCAGCGATCTGCTGCTGCAATTGCGCAATACGATCCGCTTGCGCAGCCCCGTCGTTCGAACCGGGAGCAGCAACCGGCGTCGATTGCGCCATCAAAGCGCCTGTCAACACAACCAACATCACGAACGGTAGCAACTTCTGTAGCAACCGCATTAAGAACTCCTATTGCGGGGCTGATGACGGTCTGATCTGAAGCCGTCAGATCCATACGCATCACGACAATCCAAAGTCCAGACACGAAAGCGCTTGGGGATGAAGAGGGTATGCCGACGCATGGCCGGTCGCTCTCTTCAGTTTTTGCTCGCGTAAGACGTTGATACGCGGTTCTTGCATGGATGAGAAATTCAAACTATTTATAGGGGCTATCAGTTCCGCTTATTGCTCGCCCAATGCAACGGCAGGACAGTGACATCCCGCTGCATTCGCGGTATCGTAGCTGAGCATGCCACCACGAAAGCCTTCGCCGACCGTCGACTCTCCCAAGTTGCCTACCATCAAAGATTACTTCGGCATGATGGCCAAAGAGCAGGCAGAAGATATACGCCGGTTGAAGCACGCCGCCGCCGGGAAAGAAGCCTGCCGACCCGAAGAAGGATCCGACCGGGAAAGCTGTGCCCCATGCGTGGTTGATGCACCCCACGCGCCGCACCGAGAGTTCGGTGACAAAGCCTGGCGCGAAAGGTACCAGGGGATCCATTCAAGAAAGCTCCGAAGAAAGCCACAAAACAGACTGCTAAGAAGGCATCGAAGAAAGCGCGGCGCTAGCTCTCGTCCACAGGCGAATGTGCACGTTGGGAACGCTGTCGGTATCCTTTCCGGCTGCGATCCCGAACTGCTCTCATCCTTCCGCCGATGGTAAGATTTCAGCTTCATGGTTACCTTCGTTGTGCTGCGCATTGTGGTGGTGGTCTTGCTCGTCGCGGCAAACGCGTTCTTTGTGGCCGCTGAATTTGCACTGGTAAATGTGCGCGAGACTCGGCTGCAACAGATGATTGCGGCGCACCGCATAGGCGCGCGTACCGTTCAGAAGCTCCATCAGAAGCTCGACCACGTTCTCAACACCGTGCAGTTTGGTGTCACGGTGGCCAGCCTGGCCCTGGGCTGGCTCGGCGAGGCCTCGATGGCCCGCATTCTGGAGCCCCTGTTCCTTCCTCTGCCTCACTCCCGGTTCTACGCGCACGGTGTCTCCGTCGTTGCTGCCTTCGTGTTGATCACCTACATGGTCGTCATCCTCGGCGAGGTGGTTCCCAAGTCGATTGCCTTGCAGCGCACCGAGCGAGTGGCGCTGGCGGTCGCCGGGCCAATGGACTTCTTCATGACCCTCGCCGCGCCGTTTCTTGCCTTCATGACCGCATCCACTCGCATCGCATTGAGGGCCTTTGGCATGCGACAGGTACGCGAAGGCGGCGTGCACTCCCCGGAAGAGCTGAAACTGATTGTCTCTGCCAGCCGGCGGCTGGGAATGCTTGGCGTCCCGCAGGAGGAATTGATCCATCGCGCGCTCGAACTGGAGAACATTTCCGTGCGCGAAATCATGGTGCCGCGCCGCGACATTTTTTCCTTGCCGGGCAACATCTCGCTGGAAGAAGCGCTGCAGCGCGTGGTGGACGAGCAACATTCGCGTGTGCCGGTTTATGACGTGCAGCGCGGCCCCGAGCACATCATCGGAGTCTTGTATGCCAAGGACCTGATGCGCTGGTTGCGTTACCGGGTGAATCGCACCGCCTCCGGCCGGCCGGTCACCCGGCCCAGCGGTCTGCAGGTACGCCACATCATGCGCGAGGTGCTGGTGGTGCCCGAAACCAAGCCCCTTCCCGATCTCCTCGTCGAATTCAAGGTTCGCAAGCGCCACCTGGCTGTGGTGGTCGACGAGTTCGGATCGACCGCTGGCTTGGTGACCGTGGAAGACGCGCTGGAACAGCTGGTCGGCGAAATCGAGGATGAGTTCGACATCACCGAGCCTCGGCTTGCACCGGGCGCTTCCTCGATGACCTTGGATGGCTCGGTCAACATTCGCGATCTGGAATCGCAATATCACATTGCCTTGCCGCGTGATGAAGGCTTTGAAACCCTCGCCGGCTTCATGCTGGCACAGTTGCAGAAGATTCCCGAGGTCGGCGATAGCTTTGAGTATCAGGGCCGCCGCTATACCGTCGCTGCCATGGACGGACTGCGCGTGGTCAGCATAGACATCGAAGGGACGCAGCCGGAGCCCCAGATACAATCGACCCCGGCAACACCGCTGGCCCACGGATGACACCGCGTTATCTCCTCTCGCGATCGCTGTACACTCTGCCGGTAGTCTGGCTGGTGGTGTCAGTGGTCTTCCTCCTGATTCACCTGGTGCCAGGCGACCCCATCCAGCAGATGCTGGGCGAAGGCGCGGCCGCCACCGACATCGTCGCCGCGCGCCATGCTTACGGGCTCGATGTCCCCCTCGGGCAACAGTACGTCAACTACTGGCGTGGCCTTGTACATGGCGATATGGGCCGCTCGCTGCGCCTCAATCAGAATGTCGGCCACGTGATCGCGCAGGCTTATCCCGCCACCATGGAGCTGACCCTCGCTGCCTTGCTGGTTGCGCTGGCCCTCTCGATTCCCGCCGGTGTACGTTCGGCGTTGCGTCGCAATCGCTGGGACGATCGCCTGCTCAGCTTCGTCTCCCTGCTGGGATTGTCCTTCCCCAACTTCGCGCTGGGGCCGATCCTCATCTTGCTTTTCGCGATCGAATTGGGTTGGCTGCCGGTCTCAGGATCGGGATCGCTGGCGCACCTCGTCCTTCCCGCAATCACCATGGGCGGAGCGCTGGCCGCCATCCTCACGCGCATGATACGCACCTCCATGCTGGAAGAGTTGGGGCAGGATTACATCCGCACCGCGCGCGCCAAAGGCTTGCCCGAACGCACCGTGGTGTACCGGCACGCACTGCGTAATGCCATGATCCCGATTCTCACCGTCGTAGGATTGCAATTCGGAGCGCTGCTTGCCGGGGCCATCGTCACCGAGACCATCTTCTCGTGGCCCGGCATCGGTCGGCTCACCATCACCGCCATCTCCAACCGCGATTACTACCTGGTGCAAGGCTGCATACTCATGATTGGCCTGACCTATGTGATGGTGAACTTCCTTACTGATCTGTTGTACTCAGTTTTCAATCCGAGGATAAGGCAGTGATAGGTCTGGCGTCTCCGGAAGCGTCATAGACAAGTCCGGTCCGCAAGCCTGAAGTCGGAGTCTAAGGATCTGCCACGCACCCCCCTCCCCCATTTTTCCATCTTTTGTTTTCAATACTTTGCCCGCAAAGTATTACGAACATTACACTTACGAGTCTCCGTAACTCCTTACAGTTCAATACTTTGCAAAACTCCGCGCAAAGTATTCATCCCAAACGGGTTACACGCAAAGTATTTCGGACAAAGGAGTTAGCCGATGCCTAGGCCGATTGCGGCACCCGCGCAGAGTTTTCAAGGATCATTGCCGCAGCCCTCGTTTCGGGGCTCGCAGCGCCGGAGACTAGCTCCGCCTTCCCAGTTTAGTGTGCGGGAATGAACCGGACTGAGCAAAAAACGCTTCCCGCAACACCAAGGTAACCACAATTCCCGCAATGATACGAGCAGCGCGCCCGACGAGGTTCACAAGCCCGCAGCGGGCTGCAATAGAGGGAGGCGCACGGCGACCGTTGAGGAGATTTAGCCCGGTTGCAAAAAGCGGAAAGGCTAACTTGTCTCTTTCACCGTAATTTCGTACTTGAAGTTGTCCGGATCGAACGGGTCTACGCGCCCTACGCTGGTCTCTGCCTGCGGATACATAAAGTACACCAGTGGCGAACCACTCGATCCGGGCAGCGCCACATCGTGCGCGTAGTTGTATCCCATCCAATTCATCTCCCAAAATCCGAACAGTTGCTTTTGTGCTTTGGCCACCATCTGGTCGCTTAGCGCCAGGTTTCCCGGGGGCTCTTCCAGCGCTACTTTGCGTACATCGGCCGGATCGACAGGAATCCATCCATGATCGCGCAAGTACACTTCTACGCGGCAATGCTGACCCTTTGTGGCCCTCTCGTTCACCCCTAGGCTCTTATAGCCCTCCTGCGACTTGGCGATCCGCAGCCCATAGACATGCCGTGCCGGCAATCCCACCGAGCGGGCCATAGCAACGTACAGCGCATTGATGTCAGCGCACTTGCCTCCCATGTCGCCGGTCTCAAGCATGAAACGAACGTCGCCTCGTCCGCAGCCGCGTACCTTGGGATCGCGAAACGTGTTGGCGACCACCCAGTCATAGATCGCCCGCGCCTTTTCCCGATCGGTAGTCGCGCCCGCTGTCGCCTTTAGCGCTGTCTCCTTAACAATGCCGTCGGTTGGAACATATTTGCTGGGTTGCAGGAAGTACTCCAGCTCCGCTTTGGATGCCTTCTGACCCTTCGCAGGAGCTGATCGATCAGCCATGTAGTTCCGCGTCGAAACGCGGCTGCTCAGTACCAGCACGGGTTTTGCGTCCGCGGGATAGGTCGCCGAAACAATACCCAACGCGTCCTGCTGGTTTTCGGCGAGTTGAGCGGTTCCGCCGTCAGCCGTGTACTTGTTGGCGAGCGTCTTCTGGAACGGAGTGTTGCGAATAAGCGCTGCAGGCAGCCAGATATGAGTTACGCCGTTCGGCTTCAGGACTTCGACGCGCGTCGTCACGTCAAAGGTTCTCCAGCCGTTGGAGGTCTCGGCAAGCATCGGTACAGCTTTGGCCAGGGCGACGACGGCACATGCCGCACCCGTTGACCGCAGGAACTCGCGCCTCTTCATCAGCTTCTCCTCAATTCGTCGATCTCCTGGGAAGAGATCGAATCACTTTATCGGTTGCGAGTTTGCCCGAAAATAGTACAAAACCACTATGGTCCCTGCAATGCCCGGAGACTTCTTTAATGTCAGCGCTGCACCTCTGAACTGGGGTGATCACCATTAAGCACTCGCCGCATCATGGGCAATGCGCTCACTGGGCGGAGAACGGGCAAACCGGAAGCCGAACCAGAGAGCGACCAAGCGGGCCGAAAAGCGCGTGTGCGAGATTAGCAACGATAAACGCGCATGTGTAGTACGGATCCGGCGTAGAGTCGGTCCTGTCAGGGCGCTCTTAAAAGCCAAGAACCGATACCAAACGGGACAGCAAATGGATCACTTACACGGGAATGGCGTTAATCAGACTTAGCGCCAGTCTGCGGCTGAAAAATTCTGTAATGACCATCAAGCTCTTGTCTAGCAACAAGCTGCTTCGTCGAGCGATCACATCCGTAACTTGCCGGCTAGCCAGTAATCGACACTGAACTTTCCCGGACCAGAGCAGAGCAGCCAGACAAAGAAGAGCACGTACAGGACTTCCGGAAGGTAGAGGAAATCGTCGAGCCAGTTAAGAGGCGAAAGTCCTTTAGGCATGGCGAAAAGTTTGGTGGTCAGGATCGCGACAATCATATCAACCAATAAAGCCCCGCAGGCCAGACTCGAAAGAAACCCTGCGGCCACCAAGAGTCCGCCAACGAACTCGACACCCGACACGAAATAAGTCATCAGGTGGGGAAACGGGACTTTGGCCTCAACGAGCGTTTCGTACATGGCTTGACCTCTACCGCCGACAAACAATTTGTTTGCCCCAGAGATAGCGAAGAACAGCCCGAGCGAAACGCGTACCAGCAGGATGGCATATTGTTCCAAATCATTGCTGCCCAGAAGCGCAAACTGGACCAACCGTTTCCAATCCATCTCTTGTCCCTCCATCGGAGGATGTGCTGTAACGATGCCCCATATCAGTACAGTTCGACTTCTCCGGCAACCCCGTTAATCAGGACTTAGCGGGTCTGTGGTATTAATCTCTGTTCTCGACAATCAGGCTGCAAACCGCAAATGGCGGTGTCGTTAGCGAATTCCTGCACCTCGAGATTATGTGTCCATCCGTTCGACCCATTGAGCGCGCCATGCGGGAGCCGGGAACGGATCCGCAAAGTACTGTGTTTCCCTCGCAACCTTGTCGTCCCTGAACTCCATGATGCTCACGGTGTAGGAGGGCTTGCCGTCATAGGTCAGGATGAATTCGGTGACCCAAAGATCACCGCAGCCAATGATTCGCTGGACCGCAAACCGCTTATTGCTCGGCTGACTAGCGCGTTGATTCTGTATGTTGCGTCGACCGCGGGTTCGCTCGCCTGACTGCGGGTAATCCAGCACCGCGTCCTCGTGATAGATGCGGTGCTCCGTTTCAAAATCGTTGGCATCGGACGCTGCCCAATGCTGATCCAGTGCCGCACGGATCTCTTGATCTCGCAGTCCAGAATACTGCTCCTTCTTTTGTTGATCGTTCATCTTGCGCCTTCACTTCGACAAGAAGCTAATTGTATTAGCGGAATTGGAGTGCATGACTCGTCAAGTCGCAACTCGCTGTGGCCGCCCCGCTCCACGTCGTGTTGGACCCTTCGCGGCCAGGGCGGCAAAATGGCCTTGGCCGCCGTCACCGATAACAAGGTTGTGTTGGCTGGACCACGGGCTAACCGGGGGAGTTTGTTATAGGTTCTGAGGATACCCGCATTGTGGTACGACGCACCGTCGCCTTTTCCTTGACAGAAACTTGCCGTGTGGTATGCTCTTGTCACTGATCCCTGTGATCAGTGTTTTGATTATGCGTTTGCTGATTCATTCCCGAATGTTTATGGCCATGTGCGCCCCAGGTGGCGCCGTGCCTGCGTCGGGAGTGTAATCACGCACCTAACAATCTCCCTTCACTGAGCGGCCGCCTGGGGCTTACACCGGCGGCGATTTTGTTTTAAGCCCACTTTTCGCTCAGACATTGAAGGGAGATTCACCGTGTCTCACGGCAATTACGACGTACCCACCATAGCTATCCATGGCGGACTCGGCCCGGATCCGACTACCGGCGCCATTCTCCAGCCTATCTGCCAATCCACAACCTTCGTGCAGCAAGCGGTTGGTGTGCACAAGGGATTCACATATTCGCGCGCAGCGAACCCAACCGTGGACGCGCTGGAGCGCGCCTTGGCCGCGCTTGAAGGAACACCCGCGACCGTGTGCTTCGCGACCGGCATGGCGGCAATCACCACCCTGTTTCTGTCGCTGCTTAAGTCCGGCGACCACGTCGTCATCTCCGAAGTGGTTTACGGCGGCACCGTGCGCCTGTGCCAGCAACTGCTGACTGGACTCGGCATCGAGCACTCGCTGGTGGATGCGTCCCGCGCGGAGCTGGTCGAGCAGGCCATCACCCCGCGGACCAAGTTGATCTTCATCGAGACGCCGGGAAATCCAACGCTCAAACTCTGTGACATTCCGGCAATTGCGGCTGTTGCACGACGGCACGGTGTGCGTCTTGCCGTGGACAACACCTTCCTGACACCGGTGCTGCAACCCGTGTTTCAACTCGGCGCCGACATCAGCGTGCTCTCCACCACCAAATACATTGAGGGCCACAACGCCACGGTAGGCGGTTCGCTGGCGACCCACGACGAGCAACTGCTCGATCGCTTCCGATTAATCCGCAAGACCACCGGCTGCATTCAATCGCCGCAGGATGCCTGGCTGACGCAGCGCGGAATCAAGACCCTGCCCGTGCGGCTCAAGCTTCACTCCGAGAACGCTTCCATCGTCGCGCAATGGCTGGAGTCGCATCCGGCGGTGGAGCGCGTGCATTATCCCGGGCTGGCCTCGTTTCCGCAGAAGGCCCTGGCTGAACGTCAGCACCTGGCGCACGGTGGCATGCTCGCCTTCGAGATCACAGCCGGCGCCGAGGCTGCCGTGGAGTTGATGAACTCCGTGCGGCTTTGCTCGTTGGCCGAGAATCTGGGCGCGGTCGAGACGCTCATCACCCATCCGGTTTCCATGACGCACGGCGATGTGCCGGCAGAAACTCGAAAAAAAATTGGCATTACCGATGGCTTGATAAGACTCTCGGTTGGCCTCGAGTCCCCGGAAGACATCATTGCCGACCTGGAGCAGGCGCTGGCAATCGCAACCGAAAAAGCGGGGAGGACGTCATGCGCCGTTACCCGATAACCGTTCTGAAGTTTGGCAGCTCGGTGCTGGGCTGCGAGGCTGACCTTTCCAAGGCCGTGCAGGAAATTTATCGCTGGACACGCGACGGTCACCGCGTAGTTGCGGTCGTTTCGGCGATTGGATCGACCACCGACTTGTTGCTGGCGCGCACCCGGACGTACGGCTCCGGTTTGAGTGACGAAGCGGTGGCCACGCTGGTCGCGACCGGCGAAGCCACGTCCGCAGCGCTGCTGACGCTGGCGCTCGAACGCGCGGGAATACCTTCCGCGGTTGTGGATGAAGTCCGCCTCGGCCTGCGGACCCATGGCCCGGTGTTGAACGCAGAGCCATGCCGCATCGACGTTCCCCGGGTGCTAAGCATTCTGGAAAATGCCTCAGTAGCCGTGGTGCCCGGGTTCGTCGGACGGCAGGAGGATGGCACCCTGTCCCTCCTGGGGCGTGGCGGCTCTGATTTGACTGCCGTCTTCGTTGCTCATCATCTTGGGGCCGAACGCTGCCGGCTGATCAAAGATGTGAACGGCATCTTCGAACATGATCCGGCCGACACCATCAACGTCCCGCGCCGCTACAGCACCGTCGGCTGGGCGCAGGCGGTGCGCGTCGGCAATGGAGTGGTGCAGCCGAAAGCGATCGAGTTTGCCGAACAGCACGGGCTCAGCATTGAAGTGGCTACCCTCAATTCAGGCTCACCGACTCTCATCTGCGGCCTGCCCGTATCGTTCGCCGACGAATTCCCATCCGCGACGCCGTTACGCGTCGGATTGCTCGGCGCCGGCACTGTGGGGCTGGGCGTCTATCGCTCGCTGGCTGCTCATCCCGAGACGTTCGACGTCAGACGCGTTGCAGTTCGCCGCCTGGAGCGCGAGGACGAAATTCCAGCCGGCTTGCTCACTCACGACCCCTGGGAGCTCGTCAGTTCGGACTGCGAAGTGATCATCGAGTTGATTGGAGGTCTTTCGCCGGCGCGGGAATTGATTGAGGCGGCGCTGAAGTCAGGCAAGCACGTCATTACCGCGAACAAGCTGGTAATTAGCCGCCATGGCAAGCAGCTTCGCCGAATTGCCGACTTCGCGGGCGTGCAGTTGTTGTACTCGGCAGCCGTCGGCGGTGGTGTGCCGATGCTGGAGCAAGTGGGCCGCATCGCGCAAAGCAGCGGCATCCGCACCTTGCACGGTGTGGTGAACGGGACCACCAATTTCATCCTCGACCGTCTTGCCGAAGGCCTGAGTCGCGAGGCAGCGCTCGCGGAAGCGCAGCGGCTGGGCTTCGCGGAACAGGATCCAACTTCCGATCTCGACGGCAGCGATGCCGCGCATAAGCTGGCGCTGCTGGCCCAGACGGCTTTCGGTGTATGGCTGAATCCCACCGCAATCGAATGCACCGGCATTGAGCAAGTCGACAGCGACTCCGTGCAGGACGCCGCACGCTCAGGTCACTCCGTCCGTCTGGTTGCGACCCTGAGCCAGGACAAGTTTGGTGTGCGAGCGCGGATTTCTCCGCAACTCGTGGCGCAGACGCACTCTTTTGCGCAGACCATCAATGAAGAGAACTGTCTTGAAATCGAATCGAACAACGGCGACGTGGTGCAGCTGCGAGGCAAAGGCGCCGGACGATGGCCCACCGCGGTGTCGGTGATGGCCGATGTGTGCGACGTCTACCGTGCCCAGCATTTGGGCGTTACCGAGGAGTGTTTTGCCGCCGGGAGGGCCTCATGAAATTCGCCAGCCGACTTCTTACTTTCAACGCCTGTCCGGAAGATCCGTTCCGGCCGATCGCGACCCCGATCTACCAGACGGCAACTTTCGAACAAGAGGAAGCGGACGCCTTCGGTCGCTACGACTACTCGCGCAGCGGGAATCCAACCCGTACCGTGCTCGAAGACCTGCTGGCGCGCTTGGAGAATGCCGACCGTGCATTCTGTTTCTCCAGCGGATTGGCGGCGATCAGTGCGGTCGCGCGATTGCTATCGGTGGGCGACGAAATCCTTGCCGGAGATGATCTGTACGGTGGAACCTACCGGCTTTTCTCCAGAATCCTGGATCGCACTGGCGTAACCGTCCGTTATGCCGATGCGTGCAACGTCGAGACTTTCGCTTCGCAGATCACTTCCCGAACCAGGCTGATTTACATCGAGACGCCGACCAATCCGCTGCTGCGAATCGTAGACATCCGCAAGCTGGCCGATCTCGCGCATCAGCACAGCGCACTATTGTGCGTGGACAGCAGCGCGATGTCGCCATACTTGCAGAATCCTCTCGATCTCGGGGCCGACATCGTCGTGCACTCGGCGACCAAGTATCTTTGTGGTCACAGTGACGTCACCGCCGGGGTGGTGGCCGTGAAGCGCGCCGATCTGGCGGAGCAAATCTATTTCGTCCAGAACGGAGAAGGTGCGGCGCTCGCTCCCTTCGATTGCTACCTGCTCCTTCGGGGAGTGAAGACACTGAAGCTGCGACTGGACTGCCAACAGGCGAATGCGTTGAAAGTGGCGAACTTCCTGAATGCGCATCCCGCAGTGCAGCGCGTCCATTATCCTGTGCTGGCAAGCCATCCCGGACACGAATTGCACGCCGCGCAGGCGCGCGGAGCAGGGGCGGTCATCAGCTTCGAAACGGGCTCATTCGAAGTGTCGAAGCAAGTGGTGGAGGCGACGCAGTTGTTCCGCATCAGCGTGAGCTTCGGCAGCGTGAATTCCTCGATCAGCCTGCCCGGGTGTATGTCGCATGCGAGCATTCCAGCCGAAGTTCGGCAGGCACGTTCACTGGCGACGGACCTGGTTCGACTGTCAGTGGGAATCGAAGATGTAGACGATTTGCTCGCTGATTTAGAGCAGGCATTCGAACGCGCCGCCTGCGGGGTTGCCGCCGCGAACCATGGCCCACAGATCAGCGAGCAGCAATTTGTCTAATCTTGGGTGTCATCCCGAGCGCAACTGTGCCAAGGCGGACTGATGAGGATCCTTCGAGAATAGGGGCCCTTCGACTCCTCGCTACGCTCGTCGCTCAGGATGACACCTGCAAATCAAGAACACTGGCTTATTGCGTTGGCGCCGGAGCCGGTTGTTGTGCGGGCGTACCAAAATTCACTTTGGGAGCCTGCCGTGCTCCCTCGTCGGTCTTGAAATAGGCATCGTTGCGAGTGAATCCCGAAAGGCTTGCGACGATATTGTTCGGGAACAGGCTGATATACGTGTTGTAGTCCTGCACGGTCTCGTTGTAACGGCGGCGTTCGATCGCTATCCGGTTCTCCGTGCCTGCCAGCTCGTCCTGCAAGCGCAGGAAATTTTCATTGGAACGAAGTTGCGGATAGTTCTCCACCACCACCAGCAGACGGCTGAGAGCTGAGTCGAGTTGACCGTTGGCCGCGATCTTCTCCTGAGGCGTCTTTGCTCCCGCCATCGCGGCGCGCGCTGCGGCAATATCGCCGAAGACCTTCTCTTCGTGCGTTGCAAACCCCTTCACCGTCTCAACCAGGTTCGGGATTAGGTCGGCCCGGCGCTGCAGCACGACATCCACCTGCGACCAGGCGGCGTTCACGGTTTCGCGCTTGCGTACCATCTCGTTGCGATGGCCAATGAAGGTGCTGCCGATCCAGAACAGCAGCAACACGATTACGACCAGTACGATGATTCCTTTTTTCATGCCAATCTCTCCCGCCGATCGATTAGATGGATATTGCCCTAGGGTAATTTCTGCAACTGACGCTTGGGTACGCGCGCATCCAGTTCATGAGCGACCCGCTGAATTGCGCTCATGTACGCATGGTACAGCTCGCGCACGATTGTCCGAATGCGAGCCTTCATTCCGCAACTCCAGGATTGACCGCAAGGGCTGCGCATCAAATCCGAAGACCTCGCTTGCCCGTTCCAGCAACCGCGGCTTCTCGTGTGGCGGATCCTCGCCCAGCGCAATCAAAGCATGACGAAATAAAGTCAGAACGCTGGTGATCGATTTTGCCAGCACCGCGCGGAGTTCG
Source organism: uncultured Acidobacteriaceae bacterium (assembly GCA_963840905.1). Classification (GTDB taxonomy): domain Bacteria; phylum Acidobacteriota; class Terriglobia; order Terriglobales; family Acidobacteriaceae; genus Bog-257. Next base: position 34,422 of record CAWJAO010000001.1, on the reverse strand, counting down.
TCTTCGTTGTCAGGGCTCAGCAGCAAGTGGTGGCGCAGTCGCAGCAGTGTCGTTCGCAGCTCATGCTCCACCTCGACGCGGTGCAGGTTCATCGGGATATCGATCGCCGCCGCCACATCCTGGCCGAAAAGCGTCTTGTGCGAGCGCTGAATATCGAGCAGCTCAATCGCGAAGACGTCGGCGGACTCGCGCAGCTCCTCGAGCGTCATGATCATTGGCGGCCGCAGCTTCTCTTCGCGACTCCACCAGCGCAGGACCGCCGAGATCGCCGCAAACGAAGCCGGCTGCAAGTGCTGCATGACCACCAGCACATTCACGTCGGAGAACTCTTCGTGGAAGTCTTCGCGGGCCGCGGAGCCATACAGAACGATGGACACCAGATTCTCGCCACACGCCTGCTGCAATCGGGTAACGAGTTCCTGCAGTTTGCCTTCCGGTTTCTTCATTGATCGTCACTCCTGGTGCGGTCGCTCACCAACTGCCGCCTGCGCCGCCACCCCCGCTCAATCCACCGCCAAATCCGCCGAAGCCGCCAAATCCACCACCGCCACCGGAGTAGCCTCCGGAACTACCGCCAAAGCCGCCACCCCAACTTCCGCCGCGACCACCCAGGGCGCTGCCCGCAAGAAGCCAAGGCAGAGCGGACCCGCCGCCTCCCGATCGCGGGCCACGACCACTTCGTCCTGAGCGCGAAAGCGCGCGGACGATGAGGAAGATGACCACGATGACCAATACAGGGATCCACCATGGCGTCTCCGACGCAGGAGCTCGTGGCTGATTGGCAGGCACGCCAGTCAACTGCACACCCTTGTCGGCCGCGATGAGTTGGGCTATCCGCGTCGTGCCAACCAGGACCGCAGCGCTGTAGTCCCCGCTGCGCAGGTCGGGCACCATCTCACGCCCGATGTCGCCGGCACGAGCGTCGTTGATGACCGGCTCTAATCCGTAGCCCACCTCGACTCGGTACTGACGCTCCTTGGGGGCTACCAAGAGCAGAACGCCGCGGTTCTCCTTCTTCGATCCCACCCCGAGCTGCTTATAGAGATCGGCCGCGTAGTCTTCCTTCGGTGCGGCCCTCGAGAGAATTTACGGTTACAACCGCAATTTGCGCGCCGGTCTTCTGCTCGACCTCGGCGCACAGCGTCTCCAGCTTGGCCTTGGTCGCGGGATCAATGACCTGTGCGAGATCGGTAACGTACCCCTGCGGACGAATATCGGGGATCTTCTCTGCCGACGCGAAGGAACAGCAGGCCAGCACCAAAGCCAGCAGTGCGAATTTGGCGCGGCTTGGCATGGCTCGAGGGTGACTTTGCATCGGCGTAAGTACCGTAGAGAATGCAGGACGCAGTGTCAAGGAACCCACCTATCGAACGTGCGATTGTGGCGCATTTCCAGCCTTCTCTTCGAGTTCCACCCAGCGCGCGTAGAGTGCGTCCAGGTTCTCCTGCGCAGCTTCCAATTCCGCATGGGCCGCGATGAGTTTAGGACCGTCACTGGCAATGGCCGGATTTTCCATCTCGGCCCGCCTACTCTGCAATGTCTGCTCAGCCTCGGCGATACGCCCCTCAATGGCGACATATTCCCGCGATTCCAGATAGGAAAGTTTCTTCCTCGCGGGTTCCGAAGGCCTCGGAATAAGCTTCGTCGATGAGGTCCCCGTAGCAGCCGACTTGCGGTCGGCCTGCCAGTCCTCCCATTGTGCGTAATCCGCGAAGCTCTCCGCGCCGCCCTGGCCATCCAGCCCCAGCACGACAGTTGACACGCGATCGAGCATGTAGCGGTCATGCGTCACCAGCACCAGAGAGCCGCGAAATTCGAGCAGGCTTTCCTCCAGAATCTCCAGCGTAGGAATGTCGAGGTCGTTGGTCGGCTCATCCAGCAGGAGAACGTCGGCTGGCTGCAACATGAGCTGGGCGATCAACACGCGGGCCCGCTCGCCTCCCGAGAGCCGCTCGACCGGCTGATTCAGTTGTTCGCTGGTGAACAGAAACTTCGCGGCCCACGAGGCCACGTGAATGACGCGTTCCTGATAGATGACTGAGTCCCCTTCCGGGGCCAGCGCGCGCCGCAGCGTCATGTTGGCGTCGAGCGGGCGGCTCTGGTCGAAATACACGATTCGCAGCCACTCAGCTCGGCGAATCTCTCCGCTGGTGGGAGCCACCTTCCCCAGCAGCAGGCGCAGCAGCGTGGTCTTGCCGCTCCCGTTGGGCCCAACCAACCCGACCCGCATTCCAGCCGAGACGATGAAGTTCAGCCGCTCGAATAGCGTGCGACCCCCGATTTCGAAAGTGACATCCTGGAGCTCGATCAGCCGCTTGGTCTTACGATCGGTCGCCGAAAAATCAATTTGCGCACTTGCGCTGCGGGTCCTGGCATTCAGGTCGGCGAGTTCGCCCATCAGCTCACCGGCCTTGTCGATGCGTGCCTTGGACTTTCGGGTGCGCGCCTTCGCCCCACGCCGCAGCCACTCAATCTCGGAATGCACCAGGTTTTCCAGGGCCTCCTGGCGCTTCGACTGGGCATGAAGAAACTCTTCTTTCTTCTCCAGGAAGGCGCTGTAATTTCCGCGCACGCGCAACAGGCCATCGGGATATACCCGATTGAGTTCCGCCATCTCCGTGGCCACATTCTCCAGAAAGTAGCGATCGTGGCTTACGACCACACAGGCGAAGGCCGCCTCTTCCAGCACGGTTTCGAGCCATTCGATTCCGGCGAGATCCAGGTGATTGGTAGGCTCATCCAGCAGCAAAACGTCCGGCGCCTGAACTAACGCCTCGACGATGGCCAGGCGCTTCTGCCAGCCACCGGATAGCGCGGCCGCTTCCGCTTCCAGGTCATCGAAACCAGCCCGGCCCAGGGTTTCGGCAAAGTGGGCGCTGTGCTCCGCGTCAAGCGCGGCCGAACGCTGCAGCGCTTTCTCAACAACAGAACGTACCGTGTCTCCTGAGTCGAACTTCGAGTCCTGCTCCACATAGCTGAGTTGCACGCGCTTGCGTACTGCCAAGTCCCCACCATCTGGCTCTTCGCTACCGGCCAGAATTCGCAGCAGGGTCGATTTCCCCGATCCATTCGGCCCGATCAGCCCAATGCGGTCGCCCTCCGAAACGGTAAAAGACAGGTCCCGAAAGAGCGGCTCTGCTCCGAAGGCTTTCGAGATTTTCTGTGCATTGATGATGGGCGGCACTGCCTGCGGCCTCCGAGAATCTCTCTTGAGGTTATCAGGAAACGCTGGGCTGACCCGGTGATGGCCTTCGTAGCCAACGTGAGAACGGCAATCTGCCGACTTGAGAATAAGAGGGACTGAATTACGTAGCGGACATTCCCTATACCAGAATCTACAGAGGTCCATTCCTGGGAGTTATGCGAACGATTCCCCCCACCGCGTCCTCCCAGCCGTTGAGCAGTTGTTCTCCCCTGCGACTGCCGGTCAGTCGCGTGTGGCGACACACTAGTTCCCGCACCATCGTCTGCTCGCTGCCGGCGCAGTCGGCCAGCCTGCTGAGCTCTACGAACTGTGAATTGATTTTCGGTGCACTGCCGATGTCTGCCGCCAGATCACAAAGGTACGCCACTCCGCCGGTCATGCCGGCTCCGAGGTTCCCGCCGGTTGCGCCCAGAATGACGACGACTCCGCCGGTCATGTACTCGCAGCAGTGTTCGCCCGCGCCTTCGACCACAGCCGTTGCTCCGGAATTGCGAATGGCGAAGCGTTCGCCGGCGCTGCCGGCTGCAAACAGAGAGCCGGAGGTTGCACCGTAGAGGGCCACGTTACCCAGAATGGCTTGTGGTTTCGTAGCGCGGGCTAGCTGGCTCCAGGGTCGGAGCACGAGTGTGGCCCCCGAGAGACCTTTGCCGACGTAGTCATTAGCTTGACCCTCAAGCAGCAGGGTCATGCCTTCGGTGGCGAAGGCGCCAAAGGACTGCCCTGCGGTGCCGCGCAACCGGAATGTGAGGTCGGGCTTAAGAACGGGCCGGCGGCGATGCAGCAGCGCCAGTTCGCCAGCGAGACGCGCACCGAGGCTACGGTCTTCATTCTTCACCATCTGGTTGTGTTCAAACGGGACGCCGCCCATCACCGCCTGCAGCGCAGGCTCTGTCCAGCCCTCGTCGAGCGGTGGATGCTCTTCCGGTCGCGCGTTCGGGTGGCCTTCCCAGTGCAGAGGGCCATCGCCAAAGGACGCGAGCAGAGGTTCCAGGTTGATCTTTCCGTCCCATCTCGTTTGATGGAGCAGCTCAGTTCGCCCGATGGCGGATTCCAGAGAGGGGAGGCCTAATCCGGCGAGCATGCGTTGCAAGTCTTCCGCAATATTGAAGAAGAAGCGAACCACGTTTTCCGGCTTGCCACGGAACTTCGCACGCAAGTCAGGACGCTGAGTGGCGATTCCGGTGGGACAGGTATTGAGGTGACACTGGCGCGCCATATCGCATCCCAGAGACACCAGCACCGCGGTACCGAATGAGAATTCGTCGGCTCCCAGCAGAGCAGCGACGAGTACATCGCGTGCCGTGCTGATGCCACCGTCCACCCGCAGCCGGACGCGGCCCCGCAGGCCATTTAGGCGCAGTACCTGCTGGGCCTCGGCCAAGCCAAGCTCCCACGGATTGCCCGCGTGCTTGATGCTGCTCAGTGGTGATGCGCCTGTACCGCCGCTGTGGCCGGCAATATGAATGTAGTCTGCGTATGCCTTTGCAACTCCCGCAGCCACCGTCCCAACTCCGAGCTGCGATACCAGCTTTACTCCAACTGCTGCGCGAGGATTGATGCGCTTCAGGTCATAAATCAATTGCGCCAGATCCTCGATGCTGTAGATGTCGTGATGCGGCGGCGGGCTGATCAGCGTGATTCCCGGTTGGGCGTGCCTCAACCGCGCGATGAGCTCCGTAACTTTGTCCCCGGGAAGCTGACCTCCCTCGCCCGGTTTGGAGCCTTGCGCAATCTTGATCTCCAGCTCCTCGGCATGCGCCAGGTACTCCGCGGTCACGCCAAACCGCGCTGAAGCAACCTGTTTAATCTTGTTGTTGCGCGGCAGAAATCCGCGAGGAGCATCCGGATCGGGCTCATAGACAGAGGGATCTTCGCCGCCTTCGCCGGTGTTGGATCGCCCTCCTAACTGGTTCATGGCGAGGGTAATGGTTTGATGTGCCTCTGGACTTATCGATCCCAGTGACATGGCGCTGGACACAAAGCGCCGAACCAGCGTGGTGCGCTGCTCGACTTGGTAGACCGACAACGGCGGACCGGCAGGGCGGACCTCCAGCAAATCTCGTAGGACAACCGGCTTCCGCTCATCTCCGGCAGCGTAAGCAGACCATGCCTGCAAGGGCGACGGCACTTCGGCTTCGGCCAGCGCCGATGGCTTTGCGGCACCCACGGCAACCTGAAGATGTCGCGTTCGCTGCGGCGCCCAGTTATGGAGTTCGGCTGCATCATCTCGCCGAAAGCGCACCCATCCGTAATCGGGCAGCTCGGCGGCGTGCTCCTGTCGCCATGAAGCACGCATGGCTGCTTCGATCTCTGCGAAGCCGTGCCCTCCGATCGGAGAGGAACTACCGGGGAAACACCATTCCACGACGGCGTGGTCCAGTCCAAGAATGTCGAACAACTGCGCTGCCCGGTAGCTGTCGAGGACAGAGATCCCCATCTTCGACATGACTTTGGCGAGCCCGGTTTCGAGCGCTTTCAGCATGCGGGCCTCGCCGGCGTCTCCCGCCAAATTGCGCGCCGTCTGCAATGCGAGCCAGGGACAAACGGCGCCGGCTCCGTATGCGATCAACAGGGCGGCATGATGCACATCGCGGCAATCGCCGGCCTCCGAGGCCAACCCAACTTTGGTGCGCAAGCCGGCTCTGACCAGCGCATGATGAACCGCTCCGGTTGCCATGGCCATTGGGATGGGCAACGCTTGCGGGGACGCTGCGCGGTCACTCAGCAGCAGTATCCGAATTCCTTCGTGTACCAGTTCAATGGCACGGCTGCGCAACTCCTTCAGGGACGCTTCGAGTGAACTACCCGGCGAGAAACTGCAATCGATCTCCGCCAGCGGCAGCTCCTCTCGCATGGGATAGACCCCTTCGTGCAATGCAGCCATCTGGCCAAGCGAAAGGAACGGTGACGGCAGCACCAGGCCTGGCAGCGGAGCGTGCTTGTTCAACAAGTGTGGCCACGGTCCCAGGCGCGTACGCAGCGAAACCACACACGACTCGCGTATGGAGTCGATCGCAGGATTCGTCACCTGCGCGAATCTTTGGCGGAAGAAGCCGTACAGCGACCGGGGCGTATGGGCCAATGCCGCTATGGGGGTGTCATCGCCCATGGACCACGTGGCTTCCTTGCTCTCCAGGGCCATGGGAGCTACTACCATCTTGACGTCTTCGCGGGTGTATCCGAAGCCGCGTTGCAACCGGGTGACCCTGTCCTTCGTTAGCACAACGACAGCATCCGTTGCGGGCTCCAGCGGAATGTCGTCGATCAACGGGCCGTAGACCGTAAGCTCATCGAAATACCGGTCGAGAGCTTCGCCATCCAATAGGCGGTTGCTTTCCAGGTCCAGCAGGATCATCTGCCCTGGGCCAAGGCGGCCGCTGCGCACAACGGAGTCGGGATCGACATCGGCAAGTCCAACTTCTGACCCGGCCAGCAGCACGCCCTCCTCGGTCACCACATAACGGCACGGCCGCAGGCCATTGCGATCGAGTGCCGCACCCAACAGGCGCCCATCGCTAAACACCAGCGCCGACGGGCCGTCCCACGGCTCCATGCAGTCGGCGTGGTAGCGATGAAATGCAGTCTCCTTGCCATCAGCAGCTGAGGGCAGCAGCATACGAACAGCCTCTGCCACGTTACGGCCGTGGTTGGATAGCAGCTCGGCAACTTCATCCAGGCTCATCGAGTCAGAGGCATCGTTGCTAAGGACGGGCTCGCACTCTCGCGGCAAGGTGGCACGCCGGGCCTCCATATGCGCGCGATTGCTCCAAATCGTATTGATCTCGCCGTTATGCGCCAGCATGCGCAGCGGCTGCGCTCGATGCCACGACGGCAACACATTGGTCGCATATCGCTGATGAAAGATCGCGAACGGCGTCACGTAGTCTGGATTGTCCAAGTCAGGGTAGAACTCGTGCAACGCTCTTCCCGCGCACATCGCCTTGTAGACGATCGTCTGCGTCGAGAGCGAGCAGACGTAAGTGTCCTGCGTCTCGCGTTCGAAGGCTTTGCGCGCCAGGTAAAGACGATGCTCGATCTCGGCGACGGTCCACTGGGTTCGCTTGGGAACGGTTATGATCGCCTGACGGATGATGGGAAGCGAGTCGACAGCGAGTTCGCCCAGGGTCTCGCAATTGATTGGGACATCACGCCAGACCAGCCATTGCAAACCGTGGGCGGAAATGCACTCCCGAAAGCGCTGAGCATCACGACTGGCGCTTGGCTCCTGTTGAGGTAGGAAGAGCATTCCGACAGCCAGGGGCTGCTCCTCCGGCAGAGCGATGCCAGTCTGACGGAGCAGCAGATCGCGTGGAACGGAGGCGAGGATGCCTACGCCGTCACTGCTCTTGCGATCAGCGGCTACCGCACCGCGATGGGCCAATCGACCTAAAGCGGTGAGCGCGAGGCGCAAAATGTCATGCTGGGGAATGCCGTGCAACGTCGCAACAAATCCGACTCCGCACGACTCATGGTCAAAGCGAGGATTGAGGAGGGTCCGGCCTGGGGATCCCATTTTGCAAGGTCCCATGCACCAGAATAGACCGAAAAGAACGGACCAAGCGGGTTGAAAGCTAAATCAAAAGGACAGCTCTCCCAAATCAGGAAAGCCAGCCGCCGAAGCGTCTAGCATGTCGAGGTCATTTGGCATGTTCAAATCCATGAGCTCCTGTCACTTAAGTCATTCTCCTCCGATGTCTCGCATGGTCCATGTCGTATCTTCGGCGGAACGCCACCGCCGCCACACAATATCGTCATACGAAATAATTAAGACGGGAGTCCCCGATCGTAGGCCAGCCGGTCGCGGGGAGCACCTACCCCGCCGCTGCCTCGCGTGACCGTCGAAGAGCGGAGCTGTCGGGATGCGGGCAGGCCTACTCGATGCGGAGCGCCTCCATCGGTTCGATGCTCGCTGCCCGCCTGGCCGGAATGAACCCTGCCAAGGCTGCAGCCGCCGACAATACGACAACCGCAATCGCGATGCTTAACGGGTCATAAGAGCGAACAGAATAGAGCTGATCCACCATGTAGTGAGCGCCAACTAGCGCAATCGGAATCCCCAGCGCCAGCCCCAGCCCCACCTGTGCGAACGCGCCGCGGAGTACCATGCGCACGACGTTGCCGCGGTCCGCGCCCAGGGCCATCCGCAGTCCAATCTCGCTGGTCCGCCGTGCAACCGCGTACGACGTGATGCCATAAAGACCAACCGCCGCCAACACTAACGCCAGCAGGCCAAATAGCATCGTCAAGCGCGCGATCAGCCGCTCCTGATTGAAGTTGTAACTCACCTGCTCGTCGAGCGACTGCAGATCGATCACCGTCAGATTGGGGTCGATCTCTGCCAGAGCATGTCGCACCATTGCATCCAGGTTCTGCGGCTTCTCGCGGAAACGCAGCGTCACCGAGTTGATATAGAGCGAGCGCCCCTCCGCCATGGCTGCGGTTGGTTCCGTCACCCGCAGCTGTTGCGTCAATGGCCGAAAATACATGGGCCGGAACTCATCGCGCGGAGTGGTGTACTTGGCGTCGGCCACGATGCCCACAATCTCGAACGCACTGGCATATTTCTGGTCGAAGATGCCGAAGTGGCGCCCGATGGGATCTTCTTTCGGGAAGAACTTCTTGACGAAGGTCTGGTTTACGACTGCCACCCTCTGCGATGTCGCGGTATCTGCGTCTGTAAAACCGCGTCCACGAATCACCGGGTGCCCCACGGTTTCAAAGAACTGAGGATTCACCCGGTCCCACGATGACCCAATGTGCTCATTCGGTCCCGGCTCCGGCCGTCCTTCCACCCGGACACCCTCACCCCAATTGTTTCCCTCCAAAGTGCTGTAGAGGGCCAACCCCACACCTTGCACCCCTGGCAGCGCTCCAAACCGCTCCTCCAAAGCCTGGTAGAGCGCTGGCAACTTCGCCGGAGTGTACCCTGCGCCGGCAGGATCGAGGTGGAAGACGTAGCGATTTGTAGTCTGGATGCCAAAATTCTGATGTTCCAGGTTGCGCAGGCTCTTGGTCAGCAGTCCGGCACTCACCAGCAACACCAGCGACAGGGCGGCCTGAAATACGATCAGCCCCTTCTGGGGGAGCGAAGCACGGTCGCGGGTGGAGCGGCTGATTCCCCGCAACGCCTCCGCTGGATCGGAGTGGGAGGTAATCCACGCCGGCACGATGCCGAACGCAATTCCCGTCACCAGTGACAGCAGGAATGCGAAGCCCAGCACCGGAAGAGACGGGCTGGCTTCGATTGGCACATGCGGTGAGTTGGGAAACGCCAGGGACAGGATCGTGCGTGTCCCTGCATAAGCCACTGCCAGGCCCGCCAATCCGCCGATACATGCCAGCAGTACGCTCTCCGTCAGCATCTGCCGGATTAACCGGGTACGCGCCGCGCCCAGGGCCATGCGTATCGACGTCTCGGCCTTGCGCATCGTCCCCCGCGCAAGCAGCAGGTTGGCTACATTCGCGCACGCTACCAGCAGCACCAGGCCAGAGATCGCCATCAGGAGGAAGAGGCCCTTGCCAGTCTCCTGCTGCAGGTTTTGGATGCCCGCGCCGCCAGGAGTAATTACCACGTGCTGCCTGGGGATCAGCGTCGAACCACCGTTTCGCGTGTATCCGTCTTGCGTCGCCAGCCACACCCGCAGCGTATTGGACAGCTTCGCCTGCAGAGGTCCCACTCCTACACCCGGCTTTAGCCGTCCAATCGCATACAGCCAATTGCTCTCCGGAACGTGCAGAATCGTGTTTTCGCGCTCAATTACCGGCTCGACTGCTAGCGGAATCCAAATGGCCGGAGGGCGGCTTCTGATCCGGTCACCGAAGAATCCCGGGGGCGCAATTCCCACCACCGTCATCGGCTGACCCTCAATGTAAACAGTTGAACCCACCACGGCTGGATCGCTGCCGTAGTCTGATTGCCACGCCTGATAGCTCATCACCACGGCCGGCGCAGCGCCGGGCGTGTCGTCCGTCGGCGCCAACATGCGTCCGGCAAACGCTCCAATTCCAAAGGCCGTGAAGTAATTTCCCGATACATACTCGCTGCGCTCTGACTTGGCGGGCTCCGAACCTCGGCGCACGATCATAGAGTCGCTGCCGGATTGCATGGCTGCCAGTTGTTCAAATTCCGGCGTTGTGTCGCGAAGGTGTACGTACAGATCATAGGAGAAGAGATCAAAATCCCCATCGTCGCTCTCGAAGCCGCTATTCACGCAGCAGTCGTCCTTATCGCCGATTCGATAAAGCGTCTTGGGGTCGACGACCGGCAGCGATTTGATCAGCACCGCGTGCACCAACGTGAAAATGGCCGTGTTGGCGCCAATTCCCAGAGCGAGTGTCAGAATGACTGTAATTGCAAAACCAGGTGACTTGCGAAACTGCCGAAACGCGACGCGGATGTCATGCATGAGAGGTCCTGGCCCTTCAAGAGTCGTTACAAGCAGTTACGTTGCCAGAAGGCGAATAGTTCAACCGGCATATTCCGCTGCCACGGTCTCGATAGGACGCTCGGAAAGCCGTCCATCTCTGCCACTGATTGCCCAATTCTGGACAGTTGTTTCTTGAGTGTCCGGTGACGAAGCGTGCCGCTAAGACCTCGCATTTCAGAGGCTAGACCGTGTGACAAACCAGTAGGGTCGCCTTATAGTCTCCCCATGCCGGACGCGACCATACCCCCTCTCCTCGCCCGCGCGGTGCAGCACAGCGGACGCACGGCCATTGTCGATTCCCTCGGGACGTACACCTACGACGATCTGCTGGATGCTTCGGAGCGAGTCGCAGCTACGCTACTCGCTGGGCGTGACGATCTCCGGGAAGGGCGAATAGCGTTTCTGGTCACACCTGGATTTCCCTGGGTGGCGGTTCAATGGGGCATATGGCGGGCCGGAGGCGTTGCGGTGCCTTTGCCTCTCGACTCTCCCGCTGTTGAGCTCGAATACTTCGTTGATGACATGCAGGCTGCAGCATTGGTCTTTGACACTGTGGGCGAGAAGGTCCTTGCGCCTGTCGCTGCGGGGCGCGACGTTCAATCTCATTCCTACCAAGAGATGCTGGCGCACGGGAAAGTGAACTTGCCAGCTATCCCGAACCAGCGACGGGCCATGATTCTCTACACCAGCGGCACTACTAGTCGTCCCAAAGGCGTGGTCATCACGCATGCGTCTATCGCCGCACAGATCACGAGTTTGATTGATGCCTGGGAGTGGTCGCCCGATGATCGCATTGTCCTGTGTCTGCCGTTACACCACGTCCACGGGATCATCAACGTCGTCTCTTGCGCGCTGTGGGCAGGAGCAGTCTGCGAGATGCTGCCGCGCTTCGACGCCAACGCCGTCTGGGAGCGCCTCGCCGCGGGCAGTGTCACGGTTTTCATGGCGGTGCCGACGATCTACGTGAAGCTCATTGCCGCCTGGGAGGCATCACACCTGGAGCGCCGTGTGATGTTGGGTCAAAGTGCAGCACAATTGCGCTTGATGGTGTCGGGGTCGGCGGCATTGCCAGTGAGCACGCTGGAGCGCTGGCGGGAAATCACCGGCCATACCCTGCTGGAGCGTTACGGCATGACCGAGATCGGGATGGCATTATCGAACTCCTACCGGGGCGACCGCGTGTCCGGAAGTGTCGGCGGGCCCTTGCCGGGAGTCGAGGTGCGATTGGTCAACGAGATTGGGGAGGAGGTCCCTGCGGGAGTTCCGGGCGAGATCGAAGTTCGTGGTGCAAATGTCTTCAGCGGGTATTGGGGCAAGCCTGACGCGACTCGCGATGCCTTTCACGATGGCTGGTTCCGCACTGGCGATACAGCCGTCATCGAAGACGGCGTCTATCGCATTCTAGGGCGGACCAACATCGACATTCTTAAGACGGGCGGCCACAAAGTATCCGCGCTGGAAATTGAAGAGACGCTGCGCGAGCATCCCGGAGTCGCTGAATGTGCCGTGGTCGGCGTGCCCGATCTCGAGTGGGGTGAGCGCGTCGGGGTGGCACTCGTGCTCAAGGAGGGAGCGGCGCTGGAACTGGAAGGCCTTCGCGCGTGGGCCAAGCCGCGGTTGGCGCCGCACAAAATCCCGTCACGGCTACTGCTGCTGGAGGCGCTGCCGCGAAACTCCATGGGCAAGGTAACCAAGGCCGCCCTTCGGACCCTGTTTTGAAAACGCCATGGATACTTCTATGAAGTAGGCCCCGCAGTCAGACGAGTCCCTCACGTCTTTCTAGTGCGGCGTCCAGTACGGGTGGGTGGTAAACAGACCATCCACAAAGCCGATCTGGAATGTAAGAAAGAGGCCGAAGGCGATGCTGACCAGGCCCGAAGCGAGTCCGAGGCTACGGTTGAAGGGCGCGAACCGCTTGCTTGTGTAGGCAAATGGCGCCCCGATGGCCATCGTAATCAACATCATTCCGGCGATAGTTCCAACTCCGAAAACCAGAAGGTAAGTCACCGCCCAGCGGGGGTCATGGATGGTCGTTAAAACCAACAGAGCCACGGCTGCCGATCCAGCGAGTCCGTGCACAATTCCAACCGCCAGGGGCCGCAGAAGCTGATAAAGCCCCAGCCGTTGCAGCTCCTTCTGCAAGTGGCTTTGGGGCTTTTCGTCCAGATGGAGGTGTACTTCCGGATTGTGGCCGTGCACGTGTTCATGAGCACGACCATCCTGATGCTCGTGGGTGTGGGAGTGGATGACCCCTCCGTGGCTGTGAACCGGAGTAAAACGATTAGTGATCCATTGCGTGAGTCCGGTGAGGTTCAGCACACCCAGGAGGATCAGCATCAAGCCCACAGCCAGTTCCATGGCAAGGCCAATGCGAGGGGGGATCACCACGTTGAACAGGATAATGGCCGCGCCTACGAAGAAAATCGTTATCGTGTGCCCCAGGCCCCATAGTGCTCCGATCAGGCCAGCGTGCCGGATGCTGCGCTGCCGGCTTACGATCGTGGAAACCGCAATAACATGATCGGGGTCGGTAGCGTGACGGATCCCCAGAAGAAATCCCACTCCGATTATCGCCAGCAAGTTCACCATGTAGCCAACCTAATTTCGAGAATCGATCATACTTCATGCCCTGATCTGCAGTATGCCACCGGTGACCAGGGATCGAATTGCGATGGCAAGCCCCAGGGCAGTAATGACGGCCGCCGAGGCGAGCGGTAACCAGCGTGTAATGAGGAGCCCATCGCTGCGCAGCCTGGTCATGAATCTGCGAGCATAAACCATCAGGAGGCCAACCGCGATCAAGACCGCTGCCAGGCCTATGCTGAAGGCAACGATAAGGAACATTCCAAAGCCAACCCGGTTCAGGGCTACCGCACTGAGTAACACGACCAGAGCGGCGGGACACGGCACGATACCACCGGTGATTCCCAGAGCCAGCAGTTGCCGATAGGAAACATCGCGAGGCAGGTCGTGATGATGATGGCCATGAGCGTCGTGACTATGTGCATGCCCATCGTGACTGTGAATATGCCCATCCTCATCGGCATGGGTATGGACATGATCATGTCCATGGTGATGATGGTGGTGATGCCCTCCCGGCCCATGGGAATGCCCGACCTCACGACCTGCATACCGCTGGAGAAACAGGTAGGAGCCCAGGGCGGCAATGAGCAGGCCCGAAATCGCTCCGAGCCAGGGGTAGAGCTGCTCTGGAACGATATATCTGGACGCGTAAAGCGTCACAATACCGAGCCCGAATACCCCGGCAGTATGAGAGATAGTCACAATGAGGCCAAGCAGAAAGGCGTGGTAGGCGGTGCCTTTGGAGCCAACCAGATAGGCTGCGACAACGGTCTTTCCGTGCCCAGGCTCCAACGCATGCAAGGCACCCAAGCCGGCTGCAATGGTCGCCGCGACTAGAAGGAACCACAAGCCAAACTGCCTGGTGGTCATGAGTTCCGTGAATCGATTTTGGGGAGTTGATTGTTTGTTAGCCTGCAATGCCGGCGGCGGCGGGACACCGGAATCTTGCCGACCTGCGAATGCCGAAACCGGCTGACTGGCGGAACCCGGCGGAGCATCTAGTGAGCGAGCAGCGGTTTTCTGGCTTCGATGGGCAGTGTCCGCCTTTGCTGCGGCGAACGCACGTTCCAGCGAGGCGTTGTGAATTGCCGACGAGGCCGTAGACTGCCGTGCGGAAGATCCAGTTGGCGTATCACCCGGCACCGAGCGGTCCACTGCCCCCACCTCTGTTCTGAAGTTCAGCCGCGCTTCCACAACCTGAGGCGGACTGTTCAGCAGATCCGTGGGATAGTTCGAGAGCTGCAAACTCCGGTCTGTAGCAGGGACGGAGGTGTTTATCAAAGTAACGCCGGATCCGGCGGTTGCAACGGTTTCTTTCCAGCCGACTCGATTGGGAAAGTTATCGTCGCGGTAATAGAGCGCGAACTCTTGCTTATCGCGATTGCCGGAATCAACCTCGGGGACAGGCGCGCGATACACGAATCCCATTTTCATGGTTGGAAGCCCGCCTGCCCCGGGAGGAAAGATTACTTCGGCCGATTGCGTCCGCAGGTCCAGGGGATGACCGTTGAGAGTTAGCGTCAGGCTCTTCTTGAAGATCTCTGCCTGCTTCTCGACGTACCGACGCGCAACAGGGTCCCCGGGATTCGCAATCAACCCGCTGTTTTGGATCTCCTGAAAGGTGGGTATCTCGGCCATGTCGATGAGATAACGAATGTCGATGAAGTGGCGCTCCACCCGAATGCTTGAGTAATGACTGATGCTGAAATTCCCCATGGGATGGGCAAAGCCAGCGGCAGGGGCCAGGAGCAAGACCGTGCCCGTGAAAGCGGATAAGACGAAGCGCGTCAGAAATCGCGGCATGGCCGAAATGCAATTGCGTGTCATGGGCGTTGCACTCCTAGGTTGGCTATGGTTTTCTGTTTCGTCATCTCTTGCAGGACGCGCTCCGCCTGGTCGGCATAGAAGATATGGAAGTGCGGATTGGCTGAGAGAGCAGATCGCAAGAACTTGCTCGCGCGCTCGACGTCACCGAGGTCGCGGTAGATCATTCCCGCATGAAAAAGCAGCAAGGGGTCTTTGGTCCCCAACTGTAGTGCAGTGTCGATTGCCGCTGCGGCTTCTTTCAGCCGATGATTCTTGTACAACGACCAGGCCAGGCACGTCCTGGGTGTAGATGTCCCGCCTGACCTCCACTTCGCGTTGCGCCAGTTCCAGCGATTCCTTCAGCCTCATGTCATGATCGGCATAGAAAATGGCTAGCTCACGGTTATAAGCTCGCTGGTTGAACGCGCTGATAGTTCCGATATACTCCACGAGGTCGTATTGCTGCCTGGCCTGCTTGGGCTGTCCCAGCTTTGTATAGACGTCGCCCAAAGCCGCGATGTAATCGGGAAACGGGATGACATCAATCGCCTGCTCGTAGAGTTCGATTCCCTCTTGGTAGCGTCTTTGAGCCACCCGAACCTTGGCCAGTCCTCCGAGCGCACGGTAGAACCCGGGAAACCGGATAAGAGCTTGTTGGTAGGCGGTGTCGGCGTCGCTGAGGTTTCCGGAAAGGAACAGCAACTCCCCCAACTGATAGTAAGTCCAAGCTGAATTTTCGCCCGGCATGTTGGCCAGCAGGGCCAACGTCACGGCATTGGTTCCAAGTCGGATCGCGGCGGCGTTGTCTCCTCGCAGAAACTCCAAGTACGACACGCGAATGTCATGCATATAGGCGAGCCCGCGGTTCTGCCCCCCTGTAATCGCGGACAATTTGGCATAGGCTTCCGAGGCCTGATCGTACTTGCCCATGTCGGTGTAGGCGTCACCCAGCAGCGCAAACGGGGAAAGGTCACCTGACCCCAGCGTGAGTGAGCGTTGCGCGTAATCCACCGCCTCTGAGAAGCGGTGCTCAGCCATGCAGAACTCGGCCAAGTGCATCAGGGGCGCAGCCGCCGACATATCCACCGGGGATGCCAGTTCTAACGACTTAGTGAGCGCCGTCTCGGCAAGACCGTAATAGGCTGAGTCCGACGTCTCTCGACCTTTCTGCAGATATGCCGCCCCCAGCCTGTCGTAGCTCGAAGAGTCGTTCGGAGACTTTGAAACCAGGGTCTGATAGAAAGAAATCTGGCGATCCGTGGCGCTCTGCTCGGCCCAGCAAGTGAATGCGGCCGAAACTAGCACGGACAGGACCACTAGATTGAGTCTTTTCTTCATCTTGCTAGCTCTGGACTGGTCGATTTACGCAGCTGCGCTCACAGACGAAGGCTTCGGATGGAACCCGCCCCTCGCCTTGAGTGTCGGGAGGCCCATGCCTCTCCAAACCTGTACGGTCGGAGACCCGTTGTTGGATTGCAATAACAGCAATCTAAGGAAGGCTTTTCGTAAGGCTCGATTTACGGGGTGGAACCACGCCGAACTGGGGACTTGTCGCGCCGGTAGTCGCCGCTCTTTCCGCCTGACTTTCGCACCAGCACGATCTCGCGGATCTCGATGCCCTTGTCCAACGCCTTGCACATGTCGTAAACAGTAAGCGCGGCAATCGACGCTGCGACTAGGGCTTCCATCTCGACTCCGGTGACGGCGGTGGTGCGGGCGAGCGAGCGAATGGCAACTCCGTCTTTCTTCACTTCGATAGCAACGTCAACCTTGCTCAGCGGGACCGGGTGACACATGGGGATGAGCTCCGCCGTACGCTTGGCGGCCATCATGCCGGCCACACGGGCGACCTCGAGAGGATCGCCCTTGGGATTTTGCGGCAGGGCGCGCAGAACAGCGCGGCTCATCGCCACGAAGGCACGCGCCTCGGCTTCACGCACCGTGGGCTGTTTGGCCGAGACATCGACCATCGAGGCGCGGCCGGCGGCGTCATAGTGCGAGAGCTTCTTCGGCTTGGTGATCGGTTTTGCCAATCGGTGCGCTCCTCGGGCTTTGTATCAGGGCACGACGTCAGTAGCCGCTTCTATGAAATGTCCCCCAGGCCTAAAGGCCGTTTCACTGTTACTCGCCTGAAGCGGCGCTGCAGCGCCGCACTATCGAACTCGCCATTCAGAACAGCAGGACTGTCATAGCTTCTCCCGCGGCGAAGCGCTCGCGATCCGGAGGTACCACAATGTAGCAGTTCGAGCGGGAAACGGCCATCAGGTCCCCCGACCCCTGCCAGCGCACCAGTTCCACCTCCGGCCGCTCGTGCGTACCGCCCAACTTCGCCGGCAGAAAGCGTGTCAGCCCGGTCTTGGTGGTGAACTCCGCCTTCAGGCTGGCCTGCGCGAACGGCAATGGCTGGGGCTTCGATCCGGCCAGCGCATCGAGCAAGGGGCGAGCGAAGAGCTGGAACGTCACCATGGTTGAGACCGGATTTCCGGGCAGCCCAAAGAACGGAATGGTGCGGCCGTGCAGCGTAGCCTGGCCAAACACGACTGGCTTCCCCGGCTGAATGCGAACGCCGGTGAACAGAAAGCGCGCGTCGAAGGAAGCCAACACCTGTTCGACCAGATCGTACTTGCCCATGGAGACACCGCCGCTGATCAGCAGCAGGTCGGCCTGGAAGCCTTTGCGCAGCAGCAGCGCCAGCTCGTCGGCGCGGTCGGGCGCGACCGGCAGGATCACGGGCTCGCCGCCAGCCTCGTAAACCTGAGCAGCCAGTGAGTAGCTATTGGAGTTGCGAATTTCGTTAGGACCGGGCGGCAAGTTGATGTCTACAAGCTCGTCGCCGGTAGCGAGGATGGCAACTCGCGGGCGGCGATATGCCGCCAGCT
This sequence comes from uncultured Acidobacteriaceae bacterium, assembly GCA_963840905.1. Classification (GTDB taxonomy): domain Bacteria; phylum Acidobacteriota; class Terriglobia; order Terriglobales; family Acidobacteriaceae; genus Bog-257. The sequence goes on along the minus strand of CAWJAO010000001.1, from coordinate 16,522 downwards.
CCGCGCGTCCCACGGCTGCGGCGATGGCCACGGTCGCATGGTTCACACGAGTCCCGCGTGAAACCATGGTCGTGCCCTGGCGCGCTTCGGAGCCGGCAGATACGACGTTCTCGCCTGCTCGCACCGGACGTTGGATGGTTACCTGCTCGCCATTTCGTTCCGCGTATTCCACCATCACAACGGCGTCGGCGCCGGCCGGTACCGGCGCGCCCGTCATGATTTCCGCCGTCTCCCCGGCTGCGATAGTTGATCGCGCTCTGTTCGATGGCGGCTCCAGCCTTGATCTCGCCGATGGAACGCAGGCTCGCCGGCGTTGCTGCCACGTCAGCCGCCCGCACCGCATAACCATCGCGGGTGGAGCGGGGGAAAGGCGGGAAATCGCGGTCGGCGCGCAGGTCTTCGGCAAGCACCAGCCCGAGAGCGTCAAGCAACGAGAGCATCTCCGGCTCGGTCGGAGAGAGCGCGGAAGCGTACTGCTCGACTGTTTGTCGCGCTTCGGCAAACGACAGAAGTTTGGGTTCGGTTGAGCTCATGGATGCTGCCCGGATTTTACCGGAGGCAGTGATTCAACGAGGCTGCTGTCGTGAGGTGAGGGCCACTCGCATGCAAGTTAGACCTGACGCTCCCCTGCAAATGAAGCTGCCCCGCCCTAGCCAAAAGCAGGCCCGCTCGCAGCGGCCGGTACATAGCGAGACGCCAAGAACTCGAGCAACTCTCTCAGTTACGGCTTCTTCCGGTTGTCTTCTTGGGAGGCGTCTTGCTCTTTCCGTAGGTGGTTTCGACCGAAGCGCCAATGCTGGCCAGCATCTGTTTGGCGGGATCGGCGTACTTGCCGGTAGGCGCCAGTTCCAGATACTTGTTGAAAGCTTCGGCCGTGCCCTCGCGGCGCGACCATCTTGTCGCCCTTGGTCGTGGCTTTGCCCATCAGGTCGACGCCCTTCCAATAGTAGGCATCGGCGCGGGTGGGATCGGCCTGCAGCGCCTTGTCGAAGGCGGCGATGGCTTCGTCCACCTTGCCGGTGTTGGTGAGCACCGCGCCCTCGTTGAAGTAATACGATCCCGGCGTTGGTGGGATCATTCTGCGCGGCGGTGGCCCACTCCTGCACGGCCTTGTCGGTCTGGCCCGACTTGGCGTAAGCATCGGCCAGTCCGCCGTGATAAGGACCGGAGGTTGGCTTGAGCGCAATCGCCTTTTGATAAGACTCAATGGCGTCGGGATACTTCTTGGCGCCGAGCTGCGCCTCGCCCAGGTTTGCCCAGATCACATCCTGATTGGGATCGGCTTGCGTGGCCGCTGCAAAATCGTAATGGCCTGGTCATAATTGCCCGCCGCTTCCAGTTGCCTGGCCTCGGCCAACTGCGCGTTCAGGCCTTTGATGGTTTCGTTCTGCTTCTGGACCTCCGCGATCTTTTTCTGCTGCTCTCGGAGATGCCGGCCTGTTGCGTCGCTTGCGCTCTTTCCTTAGCCAGGTCGAAATCGATCTGCCGCTCGTCGCCGGCCTGGACCGGCACTTTGTCGAAGAAATCGATCACCTTGCCGTCCTGTATCAGGCTGAACTTGTAGGTACCAGGAGCAACTCCGATCGAAAAATACTCGCCCTTCGCATTGGTCTTCAGGATGATCTTCCTGCCGTTATCGATACTGAAGAGCTCCACCGTAGCGCCTGCGATCGGTTTTCCGTTGTCATCCTTGGCAGTTCCCTTAACGGTGCCGGTGAACTGCGCCCACATCGGGGCCGCGCAGATTCCGATCAGGAACGTCAGCAATATGACCAGGGAAATATGTTTCTTCATTTTTCCTCCAACCCATGAAACGGAATGATGACTGCTTCACTACACAATGAGTGACGAACCTCGAAAGTGAAGTCGCTGTCTGCGACGCATAAGAAATAGGATCAACTGCGCCCGCCGCTTCGAAGGCCTTCAGCCGTCAAGACGCAACTCTCGCAAGTGCCGCAAGCCCGATCTTCCGCGCCGTAGCATGACCAAGTTAAATCGAAGGGAGCGTTCAATTCAAGGCCAAGCGTCACAATCTGGGCCTTTCGTAAGGCGATCAACGGCGTTTCGACGCGAATTCTGCCTTCTTTGGTGCCCGCCCGGATAACCTCGTTGAATGCCCGGTAGAACTCGGGACGGCAATCGGGATAGCCGGAGCTGTCCTGCTCGACGGCTCCGATGTAAATGCGGATCGCGCCCAGCACCTCGGCCCAGCTCACCGCCGCCGACAGGAAGTGCGCATTGCGAAAAGGAACGTACGTAACGGGTATGTGCGCACCGATCTCCGGGCCGGCATCAGGAATCGAGATCTTGTCGTCCGTCAGGGCGGAGCCTCCAATGGCACGAAAGAACGGCGTTCCGAACGCTGAGACGTTGGCGAATCTGCCAGCCGATCGCAAATCGCCTGGAACGCGGCCTGTTCCCGGCCTTCGGTGCGCTGCCCGTAACTGACGTGCAGCGCGGCCGTCGCGTCGGCTCCAAAGTCGCGCACCGCCAGGGCCGCACACACGCAGGAGTCCATCCCTCCGCTGAGAGCCACAACCACTTGTGCTGCTTGATCGCGCATTGTAAATCCGGTCTAAACGCCTTTCAGTGACGGCTCCCAGATGAACTTGTGAATCTGCAGCCCCAGGCGTGCGTTCAGTCCATCGGCCAGCATCCATTCAGCCAGATGCTGCGGGTCAACCATGCAATGCGAGACATCGCGGCTGCCGGATGCGTCTTTGCGAAACGCCGGCGACAGAATCACCATCCCGACGCGCGCATTCAGCAGCATGCTGCCGGATGAAGTCGCGCGCGAAGTCATAGTCCCGGCGGCTGGCGATGACAAACTTCACCTCGTCCTGGCGGCCCAGCGCGTTCAAGGTTTTCGATGCGAAACGTGTCACCCTCGCCGGAGTCCGGACACTTTACGTCCACGATCTTTACCACGGCGGCGGGAACGCGTTCCAGAGGGCGTTCGCCGCTGGTCTCGAGCAGCACGGTGTACCCCGCGAGCAGTAGCCGGTCCATCAGCGCGATCGCATCGCGTTCCTGCAAGAGCGGTTCGCCGCCGGTGATCTCCACCAGCCCGCCGTCAGGCGAGAGACGATGCACCTCGGCGTCGACTTCGTCGAGGGTCATGCGCCGGCCGCCCTTGAAGGTGTACTCGCTGTCGCACCAGGTGCAGCGCAGATTGCATCCTGCCAGGCGCACGAACACGCACGGCAGTCCGGTGTAGGAGGACTCCCCTTGCAGCGATTTGTAAATCTCGATGATCTGCATGGAAGCCCGGGCTATTCGCTGTAGCGCGCGGTGGTGGTATCGGTCTCCCAGATAGTCACGTCCTTGACCCGGACCCGACCATTGGTGCCCTGCTTCAGCCGCGAATTGGTCTCATCGTAGAAATACTTGGCCAAATTCTCCGCCGACGGATTGATGGTGGTGAACGGCTCCAACTCATTCATCATCTGGTGGTCGAGATAACTCATCACCGGGCGCAGCACGTCCTTCAGGTCTTTGAAGTCCAGCAGCAGGCCGGCGTGGTCCAGGGTCTCGCCGCTGAGGGTGACGCGAACGCGGTAGTTGTGTCCGTGGGGCTTCTCGCACTTGCCGTGATAGTTGCGCAGGTAATGTCCCGCGGAAAAGGTGTCTTCTACAGTGACTTCGAACATGATCTCTGACCCCATCGAACGCAAAACCGGCGCTCAATAAGGATCCGGCCTCCGACCGCAACAGCTCAAATAAGCGGGCTGCGATTAAGGCTTTATTTTAGCGTGTTTGGACCTCAGGCGCGCAGATGGTCCAGCAGATGCGGACCAGTGCGCGAAGGCAGGAACAACCGAGTCGGCAACTCGGATCTGAGGAGAGATCCCTTGATAGGATCATTTTTTGGTAACTCCGGCCGCAACATCCGGCAACGGCCACACCACGGACACCACCCACGCAACTACGAGTCCGACGACGCAGCCGAACAGCACCTCGGCCATGCGGCCCACGCCGGCCTTAAGGCCTAGGAGCCGCGAGTGATGCTCCAGTCCGGCGGCGATAACAAACGCGGCGGTAATCGGCGCCTGCCGCCACATGGTTGGAATGCGGATCACGTAGGAGGAAAGCAGGACCGTCACCGCCATCGCGAGCGGCAGAGTTATGACTCGGGTGCCTCCGACGGCAATAAACAAGAGTCCGACGGCGCAGCCCGCCAGCGCGTTAATGATGCGGGAGCGGAAGGTCAATATCGCCGTCTTCATCAGCGGGTCGCTGGTTGCGACCATGGAACTGATGGCCCAAATCGGGTTGCTCTCGGCCAATTCTTTGACCACAATCCAGAGCACCGCGGTTGCGATAAAGATGCTGACGGCGTAGTGAATACCGTGCATGTCGCCCTTGATGAAATGATCGAGAGCTTGCATGCCCCGGCCCCATCGGCTGTCCTGCTGATCTTCGGATGTCGGCATGGAAGTGATTCTAGACGCATCGCGAAGAAACCGTTAGCAGGGAAACATCGGGTGATGTCAGGGCAGTCTTTGTTCGGTCGGCGCGGTTGGTAAATGCACTTCAAAGTCATCGGTCCGGTGACCGAAATTGAAACCATTGCCACCGGCACCCGAATCCGGGAATGGAGGCGACTTGGCAAGGTATACGGTCCCGGTCGATGCGGACCCGCAAGGGATGAGAGGTCAACCAACGAAATAGTCTCGCGGATAGAAGGGGTCTTATCCCGATTCATCAATGACACGCAGCCAACGCCAAGTAATCGTCGCTTCAGTCTTTATCAATTACGCCTTTAGGAGTTACGCCTAATAGCGTACGCGATACTACGCGCCCTTCTTCCGGATCCAGCGAGGAAAGGGCGGGTCGAGGAAGAAAATAGCCGCCTTTATAGCGGTCCAGAATGTCCCGGGAGTCGAGCACTGCAGCGATTTTTGCACCGTGACGCCAGCCCGAGACGAAACTTCTCCCGGATGACTTGGGAATAGAGGTCCGTCGCCCTGCCGTCAGCCAGAGCCTGAAGCGTGGCGCGATGCGGTACTCCACAGCAGCTCATAGTCGGTGAGTAATGCTATGAACCCGATTTCGGGTCATGCGGCGGTTGAACGGTCGTTGTCCGAGAAAACTTTGGGGGAGCCCGAAGGCTCCCCCAAGGTACAGCGGTTCTTTTGTTCAGGTCTGCCTAGAAGAGGAGCTTCAAGGCGAACTGGATGTTGCGTCGCTCGTCGGGTAGCGTGCTGTTGAATGAACCCGCGCTGGGCGATCCATTGATGGCATTGATCGCGGTAACACCAGTACCGTTTTCGATGTCAAGGTTGGTGGCCTGGATGTACATGTTGTGGTGGTTGAAGATGTTATAGAACTCACCACGGAACTGCAGGTTGAACCGCTCGGTCAGCTTGAAGTTCTTCATCGCAACGAAATCAATGTTCCAGTATCCCGGAGACTGATAGCCATTGCGCTGTGGAAGGCTCTGTCCATTTTGGGTAAAGGTGCAGCCTACACCGTACAGGCCAGTGCAATTCGGCACCGCGAGAACGTTACCGTTGCCCACGGGTACGCCGCTCGCATCCAGTGGCAGGGGCAGGTAGGTGAACAAGTTCGGCGAGCCCGGAATCGGACTGCCGGAATCCGCGTGGCCCGAGCCCGCAACCGGTACTCCAGGAACATACCGCGGACAGGTGTAACCTGTCGCCCCCAGGTTGGTGCAGTCGTAGACGGAGAACGGATAGCCCGAGTGGACCTTAAAGACCGGCGACATGCTCCAGCCTCCGAGGGCCTGCCGAGCGAACGCATTGCTCGCGTTCTTCATCCACGGCAAATCCCACACGCCGCTGACAACGAAACGGTTGCGGGTGTCATAGTCGGAGTTGCCCTTGTCCAGGCCCGGTTGGTACGCATCCAGGTAACCTAAACCGTAGAACGAGGAGTAGCCATCCGAGAACGTGGAGGAAAGATTGTCAATCGAGTGCGACCAGGTGTAGTTGGCGACCAACTGTAATCCCTTGTTGAAGAGGTTGCTGGTTGAAAACTTCACGTTTACGCCGTTGTAGTTGCTGAAACCGCCGTTACCGCGGTAGTTGATGTTGCTGTACTGGTAGTTGACGCGATTGACCGTACGGGCATCACCCAGGAACGCGGAGCCGTAGCCAGCGTCGTTCAGGTTGGCGATGTCGTACAGACCAGTACCCGTGGATCCGGAGTATTCGAAGGACAGTACCGAGTTACGCATGACCTGCCGGTCAATGGCCGCCGACCAGAACTGCGTGTAAGCGGTCGGCAGGTTCTGCTTGACCGCGCGCAAGCTGACGGCTGGCAGGGCTTTGGTACCAGTACCCTGCAGAGGACCGGCATTGTCGGTGAAGATGGGCATGAACGGCAAGTCTGAACCGGCGGTCAGGCTGACCACGGCGTAGTTCGGCGGGTTCTGAATGACGTTGAAGGTCACGTTGCCGAAGTTACGTTCGTAGCCCATGCCGTAGCCGCCACGGAGACTGGTGCTTCCGTCGCCGAACATGTCCCAGGCAAAGCCCACACGCGGGGCAAAGTTATTGGTGTCCTTCGCCCACAAGCCGCCCACCGGGCTCTTGTCTGCGATGTCGACCGTTCCGGTGCGGACTTGCTGATAGATGTTGCCCGTTCCCAGATAGAAGTTCGAGTCCAGGTTCGGATTGGCATTGTGCTGTACGCCGTAGTATTCCCAGCGCAAGCCGAGGTTCAAGGTCAGCCGGGGACGTACCTTCCACGAATCCTGTACGTACCACGCGCCGTCGTTGTACCGGTTGTTGCGGTTAAACGCCGGTGCCGTAACCGGCAGGGTCAGGGTGCAAGCGGGAGTGACCAATGTCTTTCCGGCTTCGTTCTTGTAGCACGGGAACTTGCCTTGTGGATAGGACGCGCCTTGGAACTGGAATAGTTCGCCTTTGACCAGATTATCAGCTGCGTCCGAGATGCTGCCGCCAGAAGAGAGCGACTCGACTGCATTCTCGTAGGCACCGAACTGACGGTTGTCGCGAGTCTGGATGTAGTCGCCACCAAACTTGAACTGATGCTTGCCCTTCGTCCAGTTCAAGTCCTCATAAAACTGATACAGGTTCTGCGGGCCGCCAAACGGGATCGCGTTACCCGGCGTGGTCTCCGAATAACCAGGAAATATCAGCGAGCCGTTTGTCCCCGGCAGGTCCGGAAGTGCTGTCGCCGACGTGTACAACGTTGGGCTGACCGGGTTTGTCCCCAGCGGCTGCAACTGGTTCAGGCGGTTGTAAATGACCTTGGACGAACTCACAAAGCTCGGCGTAAATACGTGAGTGAAGTTAATGGTGACGTTCTGGTTGTAGTTCGTCTGCCCAGTGTTATAGCCCGCGTATGGGCTGGCATTGATGGTGCCGGCGAAGTCGTCTTCGCTGTAGAGAGCGTAGCGACCATACAGGGTGCTCTTGTCGGAGATGTTCCAGTCCACGCGATCCACGGTGCTGTAGGTGTTCTGCGGAGATCCACCACCGGAATCCGAGGGGACGGTGTACTGGATGTACTGGCCGAACGGAGCGTTACAAGGCAGGGGCGCCGGGCAATCTCCACCATTCGCCTGCTGCCAGTTGACGTTCTGCAGGACGCCGAGGCTGGGAACGAACTTGCTGCCATAGGCGTTGAAGAAGTCCTTGGTGGGCTTTCTAACTTCGGGCAGGGCCAGGAAAGCCGGATCGAGGATGCTCTGGGTGACCACGGAATTGCTGCGGATCCTCGTCCACTCCGTGCCGCTGAAGAAGAACAGCTTGTTCTTCACGATCGGGCCGCCAATTGAATACCCAAACTGGTTGCGGGTAAACCCGGGCTTGCTGATGTCGTTGGCGTCGTTGTTGTAGGTGTTGGCCGCCAGCGCCGATAGACGGTTGAATTCGTACAACGATCCGTGGAAATTGTTGGTCCCGGACTTGGTGGCAACGTTGACCACACCGCCGCCAGCGCGGCCGTATTCCGCCGTGAAGTTGTTGGTCAGCACGCTGAATTCCTGCACCGTATCGAGCGGAACGCTCTGGCCTACCGTAGCCGTGAACAGATCAACGTTCTCGCCGCCATCCAGCAGGATGTCCGTGTCTGACGAACGCGCGCCGTTGATGGAATAACCAGCGCCACGATTGCTGTTGTTGTCCTCGGTGACGTTGCCCGAGGTAGCAACCAGGTCATAGGGGTTGCGGGTCAGGGTAGGCAGATCGACCATCTGCTTGGAGTTGATGACCGTCGACAAAGTCTGGTTCTCGGTGTTGACGGTGGCTACTTCCGCCGAACCCGTCACTTCCACCGTGGTGGATGCACCGGTCACGGCCAGTTTCGCCGAAACCTCGTTCATCGATCCGACGCCCACTCGAACGCGCTGGCTGTACTTCTGAAAGCCTTGCGCATCAATGGTGATGTCGTACATCTTGGGCGGCAGATTGGTTATCGCGTATTCGCCAGCCGACCCCGTGGTCGCAGTGCGAACCAGTCCGGTGTCGACCGAGGTCGCCGTAACCTTGGCTCCGACCACGACCGCGCCTGTCTTGTCGGTCACCGTGCCGTTGACCGCTCCTGATTCGGCCTGGCCAAAGGCCCAGACCGAAAACAGGCTCAGAATCGCAAGCAAGGAAATTAATCTCAATGTGTTTCGATTCATCGCACTCTCCGCACCAAATTGTTTGGAAAAGGGGAATATGACAATTCGCCTTCCTACCGGACGTTGCAAAAGGACAGCCATCTCGCCTGGGCTGATTACAGAAGGTTTAGGGGTTAATTAACATCCTGAACCTATTTGATTTTGTAGAAAGACAGCTTCGATCTTCAATATCTTGTAGAAGATTCCCGGATGGTTGTAGGGTCCTGACTTGAACTTAAAATGATGTCACTGCTCAAGGCGAAGCAGCTTCTTGACAACATAGATCGCTTTTGCAACACCAGTAATGCTTGGTCAAGAAATAAGTTGCTGGTGCTTTTCACCTGCTGTCCCAAACATGTGACGAGCTATCTCGAAATCTGCTTCGCTGCCAATAGCTGCCGCCGCCGGGCTAACGGCACTCCGCGTCATGCTATCCCAAAACTGCTACAAATTATGGTAAGTTTTGCTTAAACCTAGCAGGTTTATTTGCAATAGAAAGACGTCCAAAAGGAAGCACTAATTCTAGCCAGCTAGGCCAACTATCTACCAGTGCAGCGCAATCCCACGAATACCCTCATACAGCTCTTTTGGCTACTTCAACCGACTTCTTGAGCCAGGATAACTACGCTTGTCGCTTAGGAGAGGAACGAACGACGATCCTCGCATGCTATCTAGAATCTGCGATAGCCTATCTCAAACTTGCCCCACCGGTGACACGGTGATTTGCGACAGTGATGTAGGTGTGAAGTTCAAGTCGTCGTAGCTGTCTTTCAGGGCGCGAACCCACTTTCACAAGGCGATGATCTGCTTATCGCCCAACTTATGGCCGGGGCGCCTATCCTTTCGCCTGCCTTGGCGAAAGGGTGGGAAGACCTCTGAAGCCCCTTAAAGGGGCTCATGATTCAATTGGAATCCTACCCAGCATTCCGCGCTAAAAGAGGGCGCTTCATGCTGGGACCGTCCTGTTCCGTCCCGTTGGGCGGGGCTGCCGCGGAGGCGATCCGTCGGCGCCTTGACTCTGATGAGGAGCGAACCAAGACAGTAGGCGTTCGACGGCGCCCAAGGTGACAATAAAGACAGCTGTCAGTGGACAGTCGTCGGCTGTTAGTTTAGGCGCCTCGACAAACAACTGTTGTCGGAATCAACGGAATCCCGGCCCTAGCCAAAGGAGGGCCAAGACGGGGCAATGGCCTGCCCTTCATCGCAACTACGCCCACCCTCGGAGCAAGAACAGACCGACGATTCCAACCGCAGCTTGGACCGCAGGCACCGGCGACTTGAGCGTTATCGCGCCAAAGATACCCGCGGCCGTCGCGCCCGCAAGCATCACGCGCGCCACGTCAGCGAGCGAAGGTCCGCCGAAGGCCGCCCACAGCAAACCTCCCGCGAGGATCGCGTTATAGATTCCAGCGTTGTGTACCACGGTCGCAACCAGCTTCTGCTGGGCCGCGGTGAAAGGCTCGCCAGCGGGAAGCTTCTTACTGGCGGCCCGAAGCAAGGCGGGAAACGGCCAGGGGAAGAGCTCGGCAAACATAAACCCCGCATGGAGCAGGGCGGCTACGATCAGGAACCCTCGCATGGTCTTGCCTCCCACCGAAGGATTGTAACCTTCCCGGAAAATTGGGCGGACAAAGGCGTGGCCGGTTGCCCCAAAACGGAAACGGCCCCATGTTGAGGCGCTTGGCGGCGTCTGAGCCGCCAGCCGAAGTCCCGAGCGTTTTCTGCGAGGAATCTGTAGGCCGCAAACGGAAACGGCCACCAAGATTCCTCTTGATGGCCGTTATTTATGTCGGCGACGACCTACTCTCCCACACACTTTCGCGTGCAGTACAATCGGCCCTGCAGGGCTTAACTTCCGTGTTCGGGATGGGAACGGGTGTTTCCCCTGCGGTAAGATCACCGGCTTCGCAGGCGCGTGCGAGACTGCCTCGCAGCTCGGTCCCTAGGCGTGATTCCACGCAGGACCTGTAGCGCCAATCTTCAAAGAACCTCGCCGCTGGAGCCGGGGCTAAAGCCCCGATTTTGTAGGGGTCGCCCGACGGCACGGCTGAAGCCGTGTCCCTTCAAAGCGGCTTGGAGTAACGCGACGCTAAAGCGCCGCACTACCCAATCTGATCAGCCCGAGCGCGCCCAAAGCACCCTCTACCGATCAGCCCACGCGGGCGATCTCTCACAACTGAATAGCATCAGGAATTCACTACAATTCGAGGCTGGACCTCCGTCGAGGTCCGCATGCTGGCTAGTTCTCCAGCATGCACGGGGCTGTCCAAGCTACGCCAATTTCTGCGCAGGTGGGACAACACATGTAGCCAAGTAAATTTTATGGTCAAGCCGAACGGGCGATTAGTACTGGTAAGCTTCATGCATTACTGCACTTTCACATCCAGCCTATCAAACACGTAGTCTTCGTGTGCCCTTCTTCACCCTTGAGGGTTGGGAGATCTCATCTTGAGGAGTGCTTCACGCTTATATGCATTCAGCGTTTATCACAACCGAACTTCGCTACCCAGCCGTGCCATTGGCATGACAGCTGGAACACAAGAGGTTCGTCCATCCCGGTCCTCTCGTACTAAGGACAGGTCCTCGCAAATCTCCTACGCCCACATCAGATAGGGACCGAACTGTCTCGCGACGTTCTGAACCCAGCTCACGTACCGCTTTAATAGGCGAACAGCCTAACCCTTGGAACCTTCTACAGCTCCAGGATGCGATGAGCCGACATCGAGGTGCCAAACCGGAGCGTCGATATGAACTCTTGGCTCCGATCAGCCTGTTATCCCCGGCGTACCTTTTATCCGTTGAGCGATGGCCCTTCCATACAGAACCACCGGATCACTAAGGCCTGCTTTCGCACCTGCTCGTCTTGTAGGACTCGCAGTCAACCACACTTATGCCTTTGCACTCGACGGCTGATTTCCAAACAGCCTGAGTGTAGCTTCGCGCGCCTCCGTTACAATTTAGGAGGCGACCGCCCCAGTCAAACTACCCGCCTCACTATGTCCCCTCCCCGGGTAACGGGGATAGGTTAGAACCACAGAACTCGCAGGGTGGTATCTCACCGTTGGCTCCCCCAAGCCCAAGAGCCTGAGATCAAAGCCTCCCACCTATCCTGCGCAGCAAATGCCATAGTTCATAGTGAAGGTATAGTAAAGGTGCACGGGGTCTTTCCGTCTAGATGCGGGTAACCGGCATCTTCACCGGTACTACAAGTTCGCCGAGTCGCTCGTTAAGACAGTCGCACGATCGTTACGCCATTCGTGCAGGTCGGAACTTACCCGACAAGGAATTTCGCTACCTTAGGACCGTTATAGTTACGGCCGCCGTTCACCGGGGCTTCAGTTCGCAGCTTCACCTTGCGGTTGACCGCTCCCTTTAACCTTCCGGCACCGGGCAGGCGTCAGCCCCTATACGTCGTTTTCGACTTTGCAGAGACCTGTGTTTTTGTTAAACAGTCGCCGTGCGCATTTCACTGCGGCCCCCTCGAGCTTGCACTCTACCGGGGCACCCCTTCTCCCGAAGTTACGGGGTTAATTTGCCGAGTTCCTGAACGAGCGTTCTCCCGAGCGCCTTTGGATATTCTCCTCGTCTACCTGTGTCGGTTTGAGGTACGGTTCCCTTTCCTTCTCCTTAGAGGTTTTTCTTGGCAGCGTGGAATCGGTGCGTTTCGTCCATACGGACTACTCCTTTGCGTCTCACCGTTTGGATGTCTCTCCGGATTTGCCTGGAGAAACCGGCTTACACGCATCGAACCTGATAGCCATAACAGGCTGCACGTATCCTTCTGCGTCACCCCATCGTATAACGATTGAAAGGGAGTTCCGGAATATTAACCGGATGTCCATCGACTACGCCTTTCGGCCTCGCCTTAGGGACCGACTAACCCTGAGCGGATTAACCTTCCTCAGGAAACCTTAGACTTTCGGCGCGGAGGGTTCTCACCTCCGTTATCGCTACTTATGCCGGCAGGGTCTCTTCTCAACCGTCGACGGATCCTTACGGTCCCGCTTCAAACTGTTGGGAATGCTCTCCTACCACGCATGGCTTGACGCCATGCATCCGCTGCTTCGGTGCTCAGTTTAAGCCCCGTTGAATTGTCGGCACCGGACCGCTTGACCAGTGAGCTATTACGCTTTCTTTAAAGGATGGCTGCTTCTAAGCCAACCTCCTGGCTGTCTGGGCGTTCCGACATCCTTTCCCACTTAACTGAGACTTGGGGACCTTAGCAGGCGATCTGGGCTGTTTCCCTCTCGACAACGAAGCTTAGCCCCCGCTGTCTGACTCCCGTACTAGTTGTCCACGGCATTCGAAGTTTGGTTGGATTCAGTAAGCTGGAAAGCCCCCTAGTCCATTCAGATCTCTACCACCGCTGCAAATCATACGAGGCTAGCCCTAAAGCTATTTCGGAGAGAACGAGCTATCACGGAATTTGATTAGCCTTTCACCCCTACCCTCAGCTCATCCGAGCTTTTTTCAACAAACACCGGTTCGGTCCTCCAGTGGGTGTTACCCCACTTTCAACCTGGCCAAGGGTAGATCATCCCGCTTCGCGTCTATTCCTGCCAACTGAACGCCCTATTAGGACTCGCTTTCGCTACGGCTCGCTTACGCTTAACCTTGCTGACAAGAATAACTAGCCGGCTCATTATGCAATAGGCACGCGGTCAGGCATTCCCTTGCGGGCATAGCCCTCCCACTGCTTGTAGGCACACGGTTTCAGGTACTATTTCACTCCCCTCGCTGGGGTTCTTTTCACCTTTCCCTCACGGTACTGGTTCACTATCGGTCAGAAGCTAGTATTTAGCCTTACGGAATGGTCTCCGCAGATTCCCGCAGGGTTTCACGTGCCCCGCGGTACTCAGGTACCCGCTTCGAGTCCAGGTCGTTTTCGCCTACGTGGCTATCACACGCTATGGCACCCCTTTCCAGAGGGCTTCGACTAACGACTGGATTGGTAACTCTACTGTTGCGGGCCCTACAACCCCTATTGCACCCGAAGGTGAAATAGGTTTGGGCTGTTCCGAGTTCGCTCGCCACTACTATCGGAATCACTGTTGTTTTCTTTTCCTCCAGGTACTGAGATGGTTCACTTCCCTGGGTTTGCTCGTACCCGACTATGTATTTATCGGGCCGTTATACGGTTTTACCGTATAGGGTTTCCCCATTCGGAAATCCCCGGATCAATGCCTACTTGCGGCTCCCCGAGGCTTATCGCAGCTTGCCACGTCCTTCATCGCCTGCTTCTGCCAAGGCATCCACCATGCGCCCTTAGTAGCTTGACCACAAAATTTACTCAGCTCACTCGGCGGCGTGGCCGCCGACTGTCAGTTATTAGCTTTCAGCCGTCAGTCTCGCTTCCGACCGTGCTGGTAAATTTATGGCGCTTTGACTGCTCATCGCTCCCACGGTTATTGCGGACCATGGAAACA